>NZ_CP187956.1:0-1415000 GCF_047402955.1 Methanobrevibacter intestini | reverse complement strand
AAGAGCTACTTTTGGTATTGGTCCAGGAGACAAAGCAACCTTTGATGCTTTAGGAATCCCATGGGAAAAACCTGTATCCACAATAAAATCTGCTATTGCTGACATTAACACTTTACTTGCTGGTGACAAAACTGAAACCGGTGCAGCATTAGGTGGAGTAAAAGCTGTTCAAGAACACCTCCCAATTTACATGGGTGCTCAAGGACCTAAAATGTTAGAAACCGCTGGAGAAATTGCAGACGGTGTTTTAATTAACGCATCTAACCCTAAAGATTACGAAGCAGCATTACCACTTATTAAAAAAGGAATCGACAATGCTGGTAAAAACGTAGCTGACTTTGATGTAGGTGCATACACTGCAACTTCTATCGGAACCGATTCTGAAAAAGCTAAAAACGCAGCAAAAATTGTTGTTGCTTTCATTGCAGCTGGTTCCCCTCCTATGGTTATCGACAGACACGGATTACCTGAAGGTATTAACGAAAAAATCGGTGCTTGCTTAGGTAAAGGTGACTTCGGTGGAGCTATCGGATTAATCGATGATGACTTACTCCACGCATTCTCCGTAGCAGGTACTCCTGATGAATTCATCCCTAAAGTAGAAGGATTAGCTGAAATGGGTGTAACCCAATACGTAGCTGGTTCTCCAATCGGAAAAGATGTAGAAGAATCCATCAAATTATTAGGAGAAGTAATCGCAAGTTTCTAAACTCCTAATTTTTTCTTTTTTTATTTTTTTAAAGCATAGTTGTTTTAATACCCTGTTTTTTGCAAATAGCTGCTGTTTTTCTATATAAATTATTCTGATACCTGTTTGAAGGATACTCTTTATTATAAAATAAGTCTTTTACATCATCCAGTACTTCAGGAAAGTTACTTTTAACAAAATTATAATATTTTATTCTGGAGGAATTTTCACTGCTTCCAAAAAGTGACAGTGCTCCCGGAATTAAATATCCTGCATTGTTTTTCTTAAATACCCTAACAAAATTTTCAATATTTTTCGAATCATCATTTATATAGGGCAATATCGGCATTAATGCAGCGCCTACATGAAAACCTTCATTAGCTAATATATTCATTGCTTTTAGTCTTTGTGAAGGTGAAGGTGCATTTGGCTCAACTAAACTAGCTAAATCATCATCAACTGTTGAAAATGAAAAAGTTACGCAGACTCTGGATTTCAAATTTTTCAAATCATCAGGCAATACAGCTGCATCATTCAGCTTCTTTAAAATATCCATATCTCTTAAAATTAAGTCAGATTTTGTTATAATATGTACCGGATATTTAAACCTTAGAAATATCTTTAAAATTTCCCGGGTTAATTCCAATTCCTTTTCTATTTCCATATATGGATCAGATGCCGAACCTAAATTCAAAAATGCTCTTTCGTGATTTCTGGATAATTTCTTTAATTTATTATAAACCAAATCACAGGCATTGGATTTTACATAATAGCTATTGGTTTTCTTTGCATATTTGCTTCCATTTATATAACAGTATACACAGTCAAATGAGCATCCCATATAGGGATTAATAGTATAATCTTCCAAAAAGAGATTAAAATTTCTTTTCCCTTTTCGTTTATTGAAAATTGAATTTACTTTTTTATTTTCGAATCCGTATTTTTTCAGAATTATATCATCACTATTAGCAAAGTTTTTAATTATATCAACACCTTAAATATTAATATTAATTTTATTATAAGGTATATATAATGGAGATTGAAAACTTAACTAAAGAAATTAGAGCTAGGGCATTTGAGAGAAAAGATCCGAAAACACCTAATCAGGTAGCTGCTAGCTGGTATAATGATGATTTAACTTATGACGGAGTTGCAAAAACCCTGTTTATTATTTTACCTACTCCAGGATGTTCCTGGGCAATAGGTGACAGCGGAGGATGTACAATGTGCAGCTATGTTTCAGACTGCACACTGGAATCGATTGACAGCGAAACTATAGTAACTATATTCAAAGAGCACCTTAACCGTTTTCCTATTAACGAAGAAGATAAGATAACCGTTAAATTATTTGCTTCAGGAAGTTTTTTAAATCCTCGTGAACTTCCAAAAGATGCCCGTGATGAAATTTTAAATATTTTAATGGATTTAGGTAATGTTCATGAAATTGTAGTTGAATCAAGAGCAGAATATGTTAAGGAAGAATACATTGATGAAATAACAGATATTATCGGAGATACTTTATTTGAAATTAGTATGGGTTTAGAAACTTCCAATGATTATACCAGACTTAAAAAAATAAATAAGGGATTCACTCTTGATGATTTCAACAAAGCAGTTTCATTAATTCAAAAATTAAACAGCAAAAAAGGTTATAATCTTAAATCCAAAGCATATATTTTTGTAAAACCTATTCTTTTAAATGAAAAAGAAGCTATTGATGAAGCTATTGAAACTGCAAGATACTGTGCCGACCATAATGTTGACAGAGTGTCCTTTTGTCCGGCTACAATACATGGAGGAACTTTAATTGAAAGAATGTGGAGAAAAGGAGCATATCATCCACCATGGATTTGGAGCTGTATTGAAATTATAAATACTGTACGTAAAGAGTTAAATATTCCCGCATTACTTGACACTTCAGGTTTCGGTTCAAGACGTGGTCCTTACAATTGTAAAAAATGCAATAAAGATTTAAAACACATGATAATAGCCAATAACTTAACACAAACTCCAATTGACTATGACTGTGATTGTAAAAACAAATGGCTGGCCGAAGTTAATAATGCAGATATGAATAAATCAGCTGTACCTGTAAAACATCTCCCATTATATTAAAAAAAGTGTTTTTTTCTGATATGATAAAAGTATCAGATTTAATTTTTATTTTTAAATTCCAATAGTTTATTAATCAGCAGATAATCCAAAATCACCATTATAAACAGATAATTCAGATATATTCTATCATCACTTGTTAATGAAGGTGTAAAACCTGAAATAATCACAGATCCGAAACCCAGCACCAATAGTGCAAATATAAAATAACCCAATTCTTTATTGTTTTTATAAATCATATAAACTGAATATAACGGCACCAATGCAATTATAAGATAGAGAACACTGCAGCTTATCATTCTTATAAATCCTAAACTTAATAAACCGTATTTCAGATTAGTCAAATCAAAATAGCTATAGACATCACTGAAATTTGCAAAACCTGCTGCTGCAAAAAACAATACAATCAAAGCAGGAATAAAAGTAACCAGCATTATTTTCCTTTTATCAGATATCAGATAACTATAAACCGCAAGTAAAGCAAGGAAAATTACTGAAAATATGTCTTTTGCCATTAAAATCCAGCTGAAGAAATAATTAATTCCTACATCCAGTTTATTTATAATATTGAAGTTGGAATAATCTGGAAATCCAAGTTTAGTAACTACATTTACCCTGTTTACATTTCCCGGACAGCAGAAATCATAAATGAAATTCAAAACTATTAAACCTACAAATAAATAAATCACCTTCGGAATTTCAATCTTTTTATACAGACAGTAACCTATAACAAATACATATGCTCCACCAACCATTGCCAGTAACTGTTCAGAGCTGACAGCTTCCATTAATGTGACAATTAAAATCAGATATAGTGCTATTTTTTTAAATTTAGACAAATCCCTATTTTTAAATACATATTCTTTCAGCAAATAAAAATGCAGCAATATAAAACAAATTGGCCATATGTAATTTGTTGTAGTTGCTAACCATCCTGCAGATTCCAAAATCTTAGAAAAAGATATTATGAATAAACCTACAAAAAAGCAAGCCAGACAATTATAAAAGAAGCTTTTTTCATCATCATTAACCAGTAATTTACTTAACAGTACAGCAATAGCTACAAAAATAACTGAATCCACTATTCTCCAAATTTCTGCAGGAACAGATACCAATATACCTACATCAAATTCTATAAGAGACCTTGAACTCCAAGTTGCATACCTGTAGCTTAAAAATCCGTCTTTAGTTAATGACCATAAAGGATGCTTTGAAACTATTGTTTGGAAAGTAGGATAATCTGCAGTAACTACTGCTAATTTCCAATGATAACACAACAAAATCATTAAAAATATCAAAAAAGGAATATACTTAATATATTTTTTAAAATTCATATCACTATTTCCGGCTAAATCAATAATTATTAATATTATCCAAACAGTATGATAAAATTTTGCATGGATAATTTTAACTACTTTAAAGAAAAAATATATGAATATATAAAATATTAAAATTAATACGGAGGAAAAAGATGAAAAATAAATTTGTTAGTTTACTGGCTATCATTTTAGGAATAATAATCATCGCATTTCCAATGATTGGTGTTATTGGAACTAGTTCCTTAATAGGTTTATCTGTTCTTTTAATCTCTATTTATCTGCTTGTTGTAGGAGTAGCTATTATAGATTATAATAAATCCGGAGCAATTATCGATTTAATTTTAGGAATTATACTATTATTCTTAAGTCTTGGTTTAATATTCAATCCTAATCTATTTGCATTTCTTGCAGAAATTTCACTTTATCTTGCAGGAATTGTACTGATTATTGTGGGAGTTGTTGCTTTAGTTAACAACCGTCATGCAAGATTCGGATTTTATATAGGTATAAGCGGAATAATATTAGGTTTAGTTTACATAATCATTGGTACTTACGTTGCAGATCCTATTATTTTAGGTACTTTAATCGGATTATGGTTAGTAATAACCGGTGTTTTAAAAATTATAGATGGTTAATCCCCATCCACTTTTTCTTTTTTGGTGTTGAAATTGATAGCTATTAGTGCAGACTTTGACCCTGTACACAAAGGTCATGAAAAATTAATTAAAGAAGCAAAAAAACTAGCTGATGAAAAGCAAAAAAAGCTAGTAGTATATTTAAATAAAGGATACAGTGCTAATCACGGCCCATTTTTTGTAAATTTTGAAGCCAGACGTGATATGGCTTTAGCTCTTGGGGCAGATGAAGTAAAATCATTTGAAGGACTTCATCACAGACTTGTTTTATCTTATAGTGTTCCAATCAGATTAAATAAAATGTATGAAGATGGTGCTACTGATTATATTACATCAGCACATATTTCACTTGATGAAATTAAAAACAAAGCTCAAAAATTTGTTAAAGAGGGAAATTTCGTTGGAATGCCTAAAAATTATCCCAACAGAAATGAAATACGCTGGTATGCATTAAATGAATTTCTGGGATCTCCTTTAGAATATCATGTGATTCCTGAGTTTAACAAAGAAAAATATTCCGGAAGAAAAATCAGAAAGTCTATTTTAGATAATGATATGGTAATTCCTAAAGAAACCAGAAAATTACTTCCAAAAACAACTATTGACATTCTTGAAGATGAAATAGCTGCAGGCAGAATTCCCGGCCAGCGCAATTGGGCTGAAATTTATAAAAGAATGAATACATATTCAAGAGGAAATCTTGAAAAGATAGCTTACCTGAACGGGAACACCATAAATGAAATAATTAAAAGAAGAGTTTACAGAGATCCCGAGTCAATTTGGGCAGTATTTAGAAGAGCTAATTACGGACCTGTTATGACAAGACTGGCTGTAAGTGCTATTGAAGAAGAAGTCACTAAAAAAGAAGTAATGGACCTGATGAAAAGTTATGAAGCAAAAGGCGTTATTCCGGAAGGTCAGAAAGTTCAAAGAGTAATTGATAGAGCATGGTATGTTGCAAGTGAAAGTGAAAAAGGAGTAAATGCTAAAACAGCCAATGAAACCTTTAGAAGCAAAAATATTAAAGTTGATAATCCTCCTTTAAATATTCGTGCCGGTTTAAATTTAACTAAATTCGAAACTAAAATTATTTCAGAAGGACTGAATGCTGATTTATATATTGATAAAGACAATAAAATTTCAGTTCAGCTAAAAGCAGAAGGTAAAAAGATTAAAACCAATTTAAGATTACCTGCAAAAGAAGTGACTTACCTCAGATACATTATGGATTCAAACTTCATCCCGACAAGTGCCAGCATCAGAAAGGATAAAAAAGGATATAAAGTTGATATAACTATTGGCTAAGCTTTTTAAAAGAAGCTTTAACCATTGTTAAATCATGATTTTCAAAATAATCAATAATCTGTTCTAATTCTTCCGCCTTTCTTTTTTTAGCATTTTTTGTATTGTTAATTCTTGACAAAGCCTTTTTTTTAAAATCATTGCCTTCAGTTAAAGTTAAAATATCAAAAAATTCATCTTTCAAATCTAAATTTTCAGCTATTTCAAAGCTTTCCATTAAAACAGCTGAAAGAGACTTTGTATACATGCTCCTAAGTAATTTCAGCTTAGATACATCACCTGGATTTTCACTAATTTTGTGAACTTCCAAAAAATCATCCAGAAAATCCAGCTTTTCCAAGTTTTTTCCGGACAAATACAATACAGGATTTGCAGCATCTATTTTTCCGATAATTGCTCCGTCTACAAAATTATCCACATATTCATTGATTTTTAAAGTTGTTTTAGGAGAAATATTATTTAAATCCATGTAGATCCCTTTAGAATATTTTCCATATTCAGCAGCTATGTCCAGTGCCTGACTGGGACTATTAGCAGAAATTAAAATGTCTGAAAAAGCAGCTACCTCTTTAAAAGTATCTAAAATTTCCACATCTGATTTTTTCATATTTTCAATTGTATTTTCTGACCTGTTTTGGGCAGATGTTAAAAAAGTAATATTTTCAGAGTCAATCAATCCTGTTAAGTTTTTAGCTACCTTTCCAAAACCTATAAATCCTATTTTCACAAAATTCCTCCAAGAGCAGTTATTAACATGTAAACAGCCCCAATTATAATTAATACTGCAAATATTTTCTGAATATATTCAGTTTTTTTAGCAAACCTTGAGATATCAATGTTAGAAATTATATATCCCAAGATTAATAATGTTAATCCGAAACCAAGGCAATACAAAAGAATGTTGAATGCTACAAATACTGGATTTCCTGAACTTACAAGCAATGTTAAAAGTGAAATCAGATAACCGCTGTAACATGGTGCCCATGATAAAGAAGTTAGAAATCCTAAAATAAATGCATTATCTCTGCTTTTATAAGTTAATGCTGGAAACTTGCAGGAACAGGAAGTTAATAAAAATCCTCCAATTAAAAGCAGGAAAAATGCCGATATAACTCGAATATAATTTAAGTATTTATAAATAGCTATTGTAAAATATACTGTTGCAAATAGTATAACTACAAAAATAGCAAATAAACCTAAAACAAATGAAATGATCTCTGTATTCTTTCTTTTTTTTAAATTAAATCCTATAAAAATAGGTAAAACGGGTAAAATACAGGGAGATAAAATTGAAATTACTCCTGTAATAAAAGAAACCGCCAGAACAATTTCCACAATATCCCCTCAAATCATGTTTATTAAATCTTTCGGACCATAATAACCTTCAATAGACTTTAATTCATTACCTTCACTGTCTAAAATAAGCATAGTAGGTGTTGAATAAACATTATACTTACCAGCTATTTCAGGATTGTCATTAACATTAATTATAACAACTACATAACTTTCATTAAGCTTATCCATAATTTGTGCATCATTCAGGGTGTTCTGCCTTAACTGATGACAATAAGTACAGGTATCTGATTCAAAAACAGCAAAAACTTCTTTATCACTAGTTTTAGCTTTTTGAAGTGCTTCAGACAAAGTTCCTGCAGTATCAATAATGTTAAACTCTGATTCGGAAGCTTCTTCTTTTTCAAAATCCCCATTAATTGAAAACCATCCACTTAATGCAATAATGACAAGTATTATGAAAATAATGAAATATAAACTACATTTTTTCATGAATATATTATAATAAATTATCAAATATATTAGTTTCTATTTTTTAAAAGCAACATATCATGTAAGTTTACACCAATATCTTTTGAAATTGTTGTACATTTTGAGCATAATAAAAAGAAAACTTCCTTAGATGACAAATCTATTTCAGTTAGCCCCTCATAATTTCCCATTCCTTTAGAAATTATAAAATCATGAGATGAAAAAATTTCTCTAAATTCCTCTGAAATTTCACTGTCCACATATCCGACAGTTCCAGCACCTATTTCAACAATTTCTCCAAATTCATCTAATCCCACATTGACTGCATCTTCCATACATGCATCATTTATAATTGGTCTTGATTTGACAGCTATTGTAATATCCAAGTCGTACTGCTTCATTTTAGAAAGTAAAAGTTTGTCAAATACAATTTCACCAGTATTATCCACTAAATACAATACTTTATCATATTTTTTTAAGGCATTTTCAAACTCATCAATATCTTTAACAGCCAAATCTCTTTCTAAAGCAGAACTTATTAAACTTCCAACATCAGTATCTATAGTAAATGCTCCAAAATCCAGAATATTCCCTATAATAGCTATTTTCACATAGTTTTCCAAACTGTTATTCTTTTTGAGAACTTCCTTAACTGTCGGCAAATATTTTAAAGCTATCTGATTACCTGCAATTTTTTCTTTAATATATGGATCTTCACAGCCTGTTTTTTCCTGAATCATGTTATGAATAACTGAACCTGTTTTATTTGAATTGGTTGTTTTATAGAAATTAGAACTTAAAAATGTGAAAATATCATTCATAAGTTCTATTTTAAGGTCCTCATCATCACTAGCCAAATCCATAGCCTCTTTTGCCTGTCTTAAAAAACATGCACCACATTCATAGTTGATTTTCACTTAACCACCATAAATAATTTGAACTAACTGTATTTCATCATCATCTCGGATTTCACTTTCTTCAATAACCAAGTCCCCGTTCTGTTTTGGAACAATAGTTTGTGAAGATAACTCCAAATCATTTAATAAATCTTTAATTGTGTAATTTTCTTTTGGTATGTCTCTTTTCTCATCAATATCTTTAAATTTTAATGTAAATGTCATATTATCACTTTCCCAATTCCTCTAAAAATGTACATGCCTTACATAATCTGTTGGCTGAAGGTTCACCACACCTTTCACACCTTGACTGAGGATAAGTTTTTTTAAAACCGTCACCAATAGCTTCCTTAATCTTATCATATCCCCTAAGTGTTGAATATTTTATTGTAGGATGTTTTTCAGAAAGTTTATTTATCAAATCTGAAACTTCACCTCTAAATGACTGCTGTGCATAAGGACAGCTGTCAAAATGAACTTCCAGTTCTTTTGCAACTACATACAAACCTATTTCCCTTTCCGGAATTTCACGTAAAGGTTTAATTTTAACTGTGAATTCTTTAGCTTTTGAAGATGTTTTAGCACCTAACTTAGTTAAATTATCAGTATTTCCCTCAAGATAATTCATCATAATGGCCTGAACTTCATCATCCAAATTATGACCTGTAGCTATTTTAGTAGCTCCCATTTCACGGGCAGCCTTATTTATTATAGTTCTTCTAAAAACACCACAGTAACTGCAGGATCCAATATGATTCTCTTTTTGCATTATCTCATCTAATGTTATACCATGTTCTTCTTTAAGAGAAACTACTTTATGTTCAATACCTAAACGTTTCGCATGACGGGTAGCTATATCTACACCTTCCTGACGATAGTTATCAATTCCTTCATCAACAGTTACTGCACAGATGTCTATAATATTTCTTTTACGGAAACTGTTCAAGATTTCCAAAGTTGTTACACTGTCTTTACCTCCTGAAAGTGCAACTAAAACTTTGTCTCCCTTATCCAATAATTTTTCCTTTTTAACTGTTTTAATAACTTTTTTTTCAATTGATTCAATAAAACAATCCTTACATAAATATTGACCGGATTGGTGTTTTTTAATAATAACCTGCGAATTACCGCATTTACTGCACTGCATAACTACACCTACATTTGCTCTACAAATTGAGCTAATTGATTTAAAGTATTTACTTCAAATATATGGGCACCTGCATCTTCATATAATGAAACACAACTATCTACAATATCCCATTTATTTCTGTCTTCAGGATTTAATATTACAACTTTTTTAGAATTTTTAACCATTTCACCAACTAAATCTACACTGGCCGGAACACCTTTTACTTTAGGTCCTGCCCAATCCCTGCAATCAGACAGTATAATAACATAAGACTTGTTATTTAACTTAGCCAAATCCATAAATTTCTCAAATGAAGTATACATATTAGATGTTCCATGAACCATTGCATTTTTAAGTCTCATATCTTTAACTTTTGTAAATGCATCAATTAAATACTCTTCTTTTAAAGCTTTAGTTGTTTCAATAACCTTATTATCAAATTCAAAAGTTCTTGAATTTTTAAATGCACTTTGAGCTGAAAACATCAACATGAAAAACCAGCTGCTGATCCATTCACAGGACCCGCTGATATCATTTAGAAACAAATGTTCATTTTTGTGAGGCCGTGGTTTAGCCTTAATCAGTTCAAAAGGAACACCGCCATATTTCATATTTACTCTTATGGTTCTTCTAATGTCTATTCTATTTGAACTTGTCTGGATTTTCCTTCTTGAACGTTTATTAGCTATTTTCCTACCTAATCTTTGACAGATTTCAAGCATTCTTGGATCGAATTTGTTAAGTTTTGTCAAATCCTTATTTAATAATTCCCCGTCTCTTTCAAGTTTTTGAACTTCATCAAGTAAAGGCTGGCCTGATAACTGTTTCAGTTTTTCATTGTTAATTTTTTCTTTTTTGAGTTTTGTAGAAACATTACCCTGTTTTTTAATAATATACTTATTGGATTTAGGTCCTGTTCCTTTGTAAGCTTTACCTCTCTGTTCAGCATCAAGAACCTCTTTTTTTCGGGCTTCTTTTTTGAAAACATTTTCAAAAATCTTGTTAAACTTAGGAATATCATACTTATCTTTAACATAAATTGCTCTTAAGGCTGTTTTTAAAAGATTTCTATCATTTTCGCCCAAATCCTGATAAACTTGAGCAGCTGAGTGTGTACTCCTAATACTGACAGGTAAACCTACTTCTCTTAACTGATGAGACAATTCTGCAACTTTATCAATCATAATATCATTATAATTAATATTTCTTATGAATTACGTCTTTTAAAACTCTTTTTTTATCACTTTCAGTTTTAATAGCAACACCAATACTATCCTCTAAAGATTTATTGAAATTTTTAGTACCTAAACTGGAAACTGATCTAACCCAATCTACAGTTCCCCTTACAGACGGTTTTTTCATTAAATTAAGATTACGTATCTCATGCACTATTTTAACTATTTTTGAAACTGTTTCATTCTCAGCTTCAGGAAGTCTTGATTTAACAATTTCAATTTCACGTTCAACTGAAGGATATGGAATATATAAGAATAAACATCTGTCCTTAGTTTCATCAAGTAAAGACCTTTGAGAGTTAGAAGTTAAAATAACAATTAAATCATTTGCTAACTGGAATGTTCCTAAATCATTTATAGTTATTTCTTTTTCACCTAATGCCTGAAGTAAAAAACTTTCAACTTCCTCATCTGCTTTATCAATTTCATCAATAAGTAAAACAGAATCCTTTTCATTTAAAAAAGCATTTAATAAAGGACGTCTTATAAAGAATTCTTCATGAAATATTTTTTCTTCATTATCAGACTCGTTTTTAGCTGCTTCAAGGTGAAGCAATTGTTTTTGATAATTCCATTCTCCAACAATTTGTTCAAAAGTAATACCTTCATAACACTGAATCCTAAAGAAATCCATGTCAAAAGCACTGGCTATTACTTTAGCTAACTGTGTTTTTCCAACACCTGGAGGTCCTTCAATAAGCATTGGTTTTCCAAGTAAAAAAGATAAATATAATGTTGTTGAAATCTCGTTATCCGGGACATAATTTTCATTTAAAAGAATTTTGTCAATTTTTTTAACAGATAAATCGTCAATTTGCACAATCAAACCTTCTTTATTTTATATATAATTACAAGTATAATGATGCATTTATTTAAAAGTTTTGAAATAATAGATAATGAGGTTGAATTATGAAAACAGAAAATGCAATTATTATAATATTAATCATGATTATTATAGTTGCTACTGGAATTTTTACACTTGGAAACATTAACTTACATACCGACTCTGGAAATGATAATTCAGAAATTTCTTATGACAGTTCCAATTCTATTGATTCCGGTGGCTCCAGTCAAATTGAAGAACCATCCCAAGTAGCTGGTGAAAGTGAAGATAGTGGAGAAAGTGTTCAGGAAAGTGCAGATAGTGAATCCAATTAAGTTTTGAATTCATCAGGATTTTTAAATAAATCAAAATCCTGAACATATTCCTTTCCAGTAATCATGGCTATTTGTGCTTTTTGAAGCTCACTTCCCAAATATGCAGCATGCTCCATTCTTGTTACAAGTTTTTTATCTATTATTTCTTCATAAATTTCTTTTGCAGTATCTCCAACAATCACCAAATCAGCTTTGTTCTTTTTAAAATGTGTAGCTATAATTCTGCTGGCTTTAACTGTAGTTCCATAATCAACACTGATTTTAAAGCTCCCTGCCTTGTCTCTTACAAATTTCATAGGTTTGGTCTGTTTAACTTCCGGAACTCCATCAGTTTCAGTTTCAATAATATCCAGTCGTTTATGTTTATCTTTAAATGCAACAAGGTTAATTCCCAAATCCTTTGGAATAGAACCTCTATGCTTAGCTAAAAACATCATTTTAGATGCAGTTGATAATTCATAAACACTGCCTCTTGTTTTTCCGCTTTCTTCTGGAGTAAATAATATACTTACACCTAATTCCATCCCTATTCCTGCAAGCAGAACATTGACTCCTCCAGAGTCTGCATCCATCAGTTCAGTAACATTTCCAACTCCGAAAAACATTGGTGCTTTATTTATTTTATGAAATTCGAAACAGGCCATAATTGATTCAACAATACTGCTGCTGTTTACAGGGTCCAAAATTAAATCTGCAACATAATCAATGCCTTTTGTATCTTCAATTAGCTGTTTCATTGCATCAACTCTTTCTTCAGGAGTTTTTGGAGTGAAACCTTCTGAAAAATTAGTTGGAAGCAAAACAGCCGGAGTATTAGTTTCTTTTAAAATATCAAGTACTTTAGAATTATTTCCCAAATCCAAACTTAATACCAAATCAATACCATGTTTTGCAGCTGCTTCAATTTCTTTTGCATTTAATGTATCAATACTTAATGGCCTATCTCCAACAATTGGCCTTAATGTATCAATCAATTCCGGAACTTTATCTGAAAAATCTTCACCTGCTGCCATACCAATATCAATCATATCAGCTCCCGAATCAACAAAATACTGACATTTATGAATTAAAGCTTCTTTTGATAAAAATGGGGCGTTAGCTATTTCAGACAATACTCTCATTGGAAAATCTTCACCTACCGGGAGATTTCCAACCAGAATATTATTAGGTTTTTCCAATAATTTTTCAATGGTTTTTTCATCATTTTCAAAATCATCAATGAATTTTAAAGCTTCTTTTCTTTTTTCCTCTTCAATTAGTTTATCTGCAGGTTTATCTTCAGACAATTCAATTTGATCAATTAAATTTAAAACCATAGCCAAATCAGCTCCGTCAGTTGAACCTTTAAAAGTAGGAATTCCCAATTCTTTTGTTATTTCCCTGGTTCCTTTCTTTATTAAACCTGGAACTAAAATCATATCAATTTCATCTAACTGATTAGCAAAATGAGTTTTTATTTCATTAATAATAATTCTAGGAGTTAAAAATGCAGCTACCTGTGTATTATCAGCTATATGAATTATAACCTCAACATTAGCATTAGCTACAACATTTTTAATTAAAGGATATGCTAAATTTCCAGTAATAATTAAAACTTTCATAAACTCCCCCACCTATTCATAATATTAATAGTTATATGACTATTTAATTATTATAAGTAACTACAAAACAAAGCAATATACATCATTTAGCAACATAAATAATATAAAATATTAACTAAAAAACGATTATAAAATCTATAATGATTATCCATGATAAACTTTATATATTTTGTAATTTATAATGATTATACATGATAAACTATGGAGGAGACTAAATGATTGAAATTCGTTTTCACGGACGTGGTGGACAAGGGTCCGTAACTGCTGCTGAGATTTTGGCAAAAGCTGCTTTTAAAGATGGTAAATATGTTCAATCTTTCCCTTTCTTTGGAGTTGAACGTAGGGGAGCACCAGTAATGGCTTTTACCAGAATTGATGACAAACCAATTGACATAAGATACCAAGTATACAATCCAGACTATGTATTAGTTCTTGATGATGGATTAATGAATGTGGTGGATGTATTTTCTGGAATAAAAGAAAATACTGAAGTAATTATCAATATTGCTGAAGAATTTAAAGGATCTGGTGAACATCCAGTTCACAGCATTGATGCAACAGGAATTGCATTAGATTTATTAGGCCGCAATATTGTTAACACAATTATCTTAGGATACTTTGCTAAAAAAACTCACGTTGTAAGTATCGAATCACTTATTGAAGTAATTAAAGAAACATTCCCTGGAAAAGTTGGGGAATTAAATGCAGAAGCTACAAGAAAAGCTTATGACATGGGATAAAACATAAGGAGAAGGTGAATTAAAAATGGTAGCTATCGGATGTGTAATAAAAACACCTGGAAGTAGTAAAAATAACAAAACTGGAAGTTGGAGAACTTTTAAACCTGTTTTAGATAAAGAAAAATGTATCGATTGTGACAATTGTATTATTTTCTGTCCGGACTCCAGTGTAAATAAACAACATGACATTAATTACGATTACTGTAAAGGATGCGGAATTTGCGCATATGAATGTCCTTCAGATGCAATCGAAATGATTAAAGAATAGGGAGTGAAGAAATGACAAAAGAAGTTATGACAGCAAATAAAGCAGTTGCAGAAGCTGTAAGATTAGCTAAACCACAAGTTATTCCTGTTTATCCAATTACGCCTCAAACAACAATTTCAGAATACCTTGCACAATATGTTGCAGATGAAAAAATTGATGCAAAATATGTGAAAGTGGAATCTGAACACAGTGCAATCAGTGCATCTGTCGGAGCAAGTAGTGCTGGAGTAAGAGTATTTACTGCAACATCTTCACAAGGATTAATGTTAATGCATGAAATATTATTTGCAGCAGCAGGTATGAGAACTCCAATTGTATTGGCTGATGCAAATAGGGCAATATCTGCACCATTAAATATCTGGAATGATCAACAAGATTCAATTGCACAAAGAGATGCGGGATGGTTGCAAATTTATGTTGAAAGTGCACAGGAAGCTTTAGATACTACATTAATGGCATATAAAATTTCTGAAAACTATGATGTTTTACTTCCATCAATGGTATGTTTAGATGGATTTATTTTAACCCATACTGTAGAACCTGTAGAAATTCCAACTCAGGAAGATGCAGATAAATTCTTACCTCCATATGTTCCAAAACATGCTTTCTTGGATCCTAATGAACCAATGTCTATAGGTACATTAGCTGATCCTGATTACTATCTTGAAGCAAGACATGATATGCAAGTAGCTATGGAAAAATCAATTCCAGTTATTGAAGAAACCTGCAAAGAATTTGCCGAAATATTTGGCAGAGAGTATGGTCTTATTGACACTTATAAAACAGACGATGCAGACATCATTTTCGTGGCTATGGGTTCAATGTGCAGTACTTTAAGAGTTATGATTGATGAATTAAGAAACAAAGGTGAAAAAGTAGGTTTGCTTAAAGTTAGAGCTTACAGACCATTCCCTGTTGAAGCTATTGATGAAGCTGTTAAAAATGCTTCAAAATTAGCAGTTCTTGATAAAAATGTAACATTCGGAATTGGTGGTGCTCTTTACACTGATATTAAAGCAAAAATCCATAAAGAAGCATACGGATTTATTATTGGTTTAGGTGGAAGAGACATTACTCCAGAATCAATCTTGGAAGTTTATGAAAAAACAAAAAATCCAGAAAAAGAAGTTACCTGGATAGGACTTAAGGAGGAATAAAAATGGAGATATCTGATAAAGAATATTTAGCACCAGGACACAGAGGATGTGCAGGATGTGGAGCTTCCATTGGAGTTAGATTAGCTCTTAATGCATTAGGAAAAAACACTGTAGCTATTTCAGCTACTGGTTGTCTTGAAGTAATGACCTCTCCTTATCCAGAAACTGCTTGGGAAATTCCATGGATGCATGTAGCTTTCGAAAATGCTGGAGCAGTTGCATCTGGAGTAGAAAGCGCTTTAAGAATTCAAGGAAAAGATGACATTAATGTTATTGCTTTCGGAGGAGATGGAGGTACTGTAGATATTGGTTTGCAATCATTATCCGGAGCAATGGAAAGAGGTCACAACTTAACTTACATCTGTTACGATAACGAAGCATATATGAACACAGGTATCCAAAGAAGTGGTGCAACACCTTATGGTGCAAGTACTACAACTTCACCAAAAGGAATCGGAAGTTTCGGAGAAGACAAACCTAAAAAAGACATGCCGATGATAATGGCAGCACATGGAATCCCATATGTAGCTACTGCATCTATTGCATATCCTGAAGACTTTGTCAATAAAGTTAAAAAAGCAGCTGCAATCAAAGGTCCTGCATACATACATTTACACCAACCATGTACTACAGGATGGGGATTTGCTTCAGAAAAAACCATTGAAATGGGAAGATTAGCTGTTGAAACCGGATCATGGATTTTATATGAAGTTGAAAATGGTGAATTTAACATCACTTACAGACCTGAAGAAAGAAAACCTGTAAAAGAATATTTAGCTCCTCAAAAAAGATTCAAACATCTTGATGATGAACACATAGACAAAATACAAAAATATGTTGATAAATCCTGCGAAGAATTAGGTTTATAAAGGGGGAATAATAGTGGAAAAAATATTTGTAAATAGAGATGCATGTGATGGATGTAACAATTGTGTAAACATGTGTGCATCTATTCACTCTGCTCCTAGAATTAAAATTATAGAGCATGATTCCGCATATTATTCCTTAGTTTGTCAACATTGCGAAAATGCACCTTGTGTAAAAATTTGTCCGACAAATGCAATGACTACAAAAGGTGTTAAAACTGAAGATTGTATCGGATGTGGCTTATGCAGTATTGTTTGTCCGTTTGGTGCAATTACTATTGCAGAAAGTGTAGCTGAAAAATGTGACCTCTGTGCAGATAGAGAAGAAGGTCCTGCTTGTGTAAAAGCATGTACCAAAAGAGCTATTTCAGTTATTGATCCTGCAAAAATCAAAATTAAAAATCAGGAAAAATAT
Organism: Methanobrevibacter intestini; assembly: GCF_047402955.1. NCBI lineage: Archaea > Methanobacteriati > Methanobacteriota > Methanobacteria > Methanobacteriales > Methanobacteriaceae > Methanobrevibacter > Methanobrevibacter intestini. The sequence goes on along the minus strand of NZ_CP187956.1, from coordinate 1,397,715 downwards.
CTTGCAAAACTTGCTGGAGAATATGATATTGGAAGCACATCCAACCGCAGTTTTGTACACTTCATCACAAGTGCTGCAAGAGCAAGATTAGCTCTTGATGAATAAATAAGGAAAAAACATGGCTGGAGAACTTCATGCAAATTGTATAAACTGTGGAAAATGTCAACATCCTATGGATGTTGATGATATTTCCTTATTTTGCATGGAATGTGCTCCTAATGAAGCTCCTTGTTTAAAAGTTTGTCCTGAAAAAGCAATAGAAAGCATTGGAGGGGCAATTACTTTAAATAAAAATAAATGCAATAAATGCGGAGAATGTACAAAAGTATGTCCTTTAGGCATTTTAGATGCAATTATAAAATAGCTGTTTTTTAAAAAAATTTATTAAAGCTTAAAATATAAAATTATAATTAACTTTTCTTTTTATAAAAAAATATTAAATAAGGTTTTTATTTTGATTACACAAGACATGATAAAAGATGCTGTTTATGAACTTTACAAAAAAGCAGTAATCGTTTTAGGAAATGATGTGAAAAAAGCACTAGAAGATGCTCTTAAAGTAGAAGATAATGAACTTGCAAGGTTAAATATTGAAGCTATCTTAAAGAATATTGAACTTGCTGAAGAAAAACAAATTCCAATGTGTCAAGATACAGGTTTGCCAGTAGTTTTTGTCAAATTAGGAAATGTTGAAGTTGAAAATTTAAGAGCTGGAATTGAAGAAGGAATTAAAAAAGCTACAAAAGAAATTCCAATTAGGCCAAATATTGTAGATCCTTTAACAAGAGAAAATACAAACATCAATGTTGGATCATACATCCCTCCAATAGATATTGAGTTAATAGATGAAGATTATCTCGAAATAACAATTTTACCTAAAGGATTCGGCTCAGAAAACAATAATGCTATGAAAATGGCTCTTCCAGCTGAAGGAATTCAGGGCATAAAAGATTTTGTAGTTGAATCTGTCCTAAAAGCAAAAGGAAAACCTTGCCCCCCAACAGTAATAGGGGTCGGAATTGGAGGAACCTCTGATTTATGTTTAAAATTAGGTAAAAAAGCACTTCTCGGAGAAGTTGGTAAAAGAAATCCTGATCCAGAAATAGCTAAACTAGAATTAGAAATTCTTGAAGAAATCAATAATTCAGGAATCGGTCCGATGGGTCTTGGAGGTAAAACAACAACATTAGATGTTAAAATTCTAAAAGCACATACACATACTGCAGGACTGCCTATTGGTGTTTGTGTGCAATGCTGGGCAGACAGACATGCGACAACTAAAATTTATGATAAAAAATAAAAATAGGATTGATTATTTAAAATAATCAATTTATTGTTCTTCTTTTTTTAATTTCTCAATACGAGGTCTTTTATGAGTATTGATGAAAATAACTCTTTCCCCAATATTAACTACCCTATCAGCTATTCTTTCCAGATACCTTGCAATGAAAATAATATTAACTATTTCTAATGCATCCTGGGTTTTTTCAGTTAATAATTCAGTAGTGTGGGATAATATAATATCAAATAAATCATCTACTTTATCATCATCACTAGCTAACTCTCTTGCAACGTCCATATCCTGATTACAAAAAGATCCAAATCCTCTAGTTAACATGATTTGAACATAATCAGCCATGTACTCCAAGTCCCTCATTATTTTATTTGAAACTTTCATTCCTTCAATAGTAGCTGCTGATTCTGCAATATTTCTACATAAATAAGCTATTCTTTTTACATGAGAAATAACTCTAATTGATGATTCAATATACATTAAATCTGTAGCTAATGGTTGTTCCATAGCTATAAATCTAATACAACTCCTTTCAATTTCATGACCGCAGATATCTAATTCTTTAGCTTTTTCAACAACCTCTGCAGCTTTTTCTTCATCAAAGTTAGATAATAGAGATGTTGCTTTTCTATGTAACTCTAATGTGTCATTACAATAATTTCTAAGATTTTTCTTAATTGATTCCATCCTTTCTTCAAATACATAAGTAGGATATTCCTTATTCTCCATCAAATCACCTTAACCAAATCTTCCAGTAATATATTCTTCTGTTTTTTCCTCTTTTGGATTTACAAATAGTTTATCTGTTAAACCACTTTCAATTATTTCCCCGTTTAAGAAGAAAGAAGTGTATTTAGATACCCTTGTAGCCTGTTGCATATTATGTGTAACCATAACAATAGTATACTTTTCTTTAAGTTTATGGATTAAATTCTCAATTTTCAATGTGGAAATTGGGTCTAATGCAGAACAGGGTTCATCCATTAAAATTACTTCCGGACTAACAGCAATTGTACGTGCTATACATAATCTTTGTTGCTGACCACCGGATAATCCCATTGCAGACTTATCCAATTTATCTTTAACTTCATCCCAGATAGCTGCTGATTTTAGACTTTCTTCAACTACCTGAGCAATATAATCCTCATCTTCTTCTCCATGAATTCTTAATCCATATGCAACATTATCAAATATAGATTTTGGAAATGGATTTGGCTTTTGGAAAACCATACCTACTTTTTTTCTTAAATCAACAACATCTACAGAATCATCATAAACATCTACACCATCCAGGTAAATATTACCATTATGACTAAATGTTGGAATTAAGTCATTCATACGGTTAATTGTCCTGATGAATGTAGATTTACCACAACCTGAAGGTCCAATAAGTGCAGTAACAGAATTCTCCGGAACATCCATATTTACATTTTTTAAAATTTGAGCATCCTCAAAGAATGTGTTTAAATTTCTAACTTCCAATTTCATTATTTATTTCCCCATAATTTTCTTTTGATATCTCTCAACAATTAAATTAGTTGCAACAGTTAATATTAATACAATAATTACCAGTACTGCAGCGGTTCCATATGCATTCTGGAGTGAAACACCTTCAGTAGCTAATACATACAAATGAAGCGGCAAAGGCCTACCTGGATCAAATATAGATATAGGTACTGTTAATGCAGATCCTACAGCATACATAACTGCAGCTGCTTCAGAAATAGCCCTAGTCATAGCTAAAATAACACCAGTAATTATTCCAGGTAATGCTGCAGGCAATATAACTGAATAGATAACCTGCCATTTTGTAGCACCTAATCCGTAACTTCCTTCTTTATAGGAATTTGGAATGGAGGTTAATGTAACTTCAGCAACTTGGAAAATAGTTGGAATAGCCATTAATGCTAAAACTAATCCTCCAGATAATATGCACCAGCCTAATTTCAGGAACACAACAAAAAATGCTAAACCAAATAAACCAAATACAATAGACGGAATTGAAGCTAATGTTTCTGATCCGAAGCGGATAAATTTGATAATTTTTTGGTTTGATGCATATTCTGACATGTAAATAGCTGCACCAACACCTAATGGAGTAGCTATTACTGCAGCAATGAAAACTACATATATACTTGAAATAATCATAGGGAATATTCCGCCTTCTCTTCCTGCATCAATCGGACCTGAGAATAAAAACTCAAAATTAATAACCGGAATTCCTTTAACAAGAATATAACCTAATATGATAATTAATATAAGTAATGTGATAACACCAGATAATACAAATACACCATTCATTATTTTCTGGGAAGTCTTAGGAGAACAAAAACTCTTCATTCAATCCCCTCCGCACCAATACCATATTTATTTTGAACATAATTTGCTACTAATAATAAAGCTGCGATTATAATAAATAATACAACAGCAGTACCGAATAATGCATTATAATGTAATCCGGTTGCATAACCCATTTCCAATGCAATATTTGTTGTAAGTGTCCTAACCGGAGCAAATATTGATCCTGGAACTTGAGCAACATTACCTGCCACCATAATTACAGCCAAAGTCTCACCAATCGCCCTTCCAATACCAAGAATGATTGCGGTAATTATTCCTGGCAATGCAGATGGGAAAATTATATGGCGAATTGTTTGCCAATGAGTAGATCCAAGACCTAATGCGGCTTCTCTATACTCACCAGGAACTGCTTTAATTGCATCCTGGGAAACTGATATGATTGTTGGTAATATCATGACAGATAAAATTAAAGCAGCTGTAAATACACTAAATCCAGTACCTCCAAAATTTTGACGTACAATAGGCACTAAAACTGTTAAACCAAAAAATCCATAAACTACTGAAGGAATTCCAGATAATGTTTGGATAACCGGTTTTAAAAACAATTTTATTTTATCAGGAGCTATTTCTTCCATAAATATAGCGCATAATAAAGATAATGGAACAGCTATCACCAATGAAAGTAAAGTTACAAATATTGAACCTATAATCATTGGGAAAACACCAAATTGACCATCATTAGGAGCCCAGTTACTGCCTGTTAAAAAATGGAAAAATCCATATGACTGAAATGCAGGAATTGCTTCACTAACAATAAATGCCAATATAACAAAAATAACAAAAATGGAAAAGATTGCTGTTATAAACAATCCTTTCTCAATAAAAAATTCACTAAAGTTTTTAGTTTCCATCAAACCACTATGAATCTATTTTGAAGTTTTAATAATTTTTTCATCAGCTAATACTTTACCACCATCATCACTTAATACCCAATCGATGAAGTTTTTGGTCTCGCCAGTAGGTTCACCATTGGTTAAGAATAAGAATGGTCTTTGAAGTTCGTATGAACCATCTGCAATAGTAGCATCAGACGGTGCAACTCCATTTACATTAACTGCTTTAATATCATCACTAATATGAGCATAAGATACAAAACCAATTGCATTAGGATCTTGGGAAACAGATTGTTTTACTGCTTCAGTAGAACTTTGAACAACAGCATCATCTTTAATTTTGCTGTCACCCATAACAATACTTTCAAATGCATCTAAAGTACCTGAACCTTCTTCACGTGTGATGACATTTATTTTTCCATCACTTCCACCTACTTGATTCCAGTTGGTAATGTTACCAGAGAAAATTCCTTGAAGTTGTTCATCGGATAAATCTGAAACTTGGTTTTGAGGATTTATTGCAATTACAATTCCATCTTTTCCTAATTCATATTGTTTTAAGGAACTGTTATTGTCTAAAGCTTTTGAACACATACCAATATCAGCAGATCCATCTTCAGCACTTTTGATACCTACACTAGATCCTCCACCTTGCACATTGATTTGAGCATCAGGGTGTGATTCTTTATAAACTTCTACTAACTTTTCAGCAACAGGTTGAACTGAGGTTGATCCTGCCACTTGAACTTTTGATGATCCTGCATCTGCAGAAATAATCAAAGCACCTGCAATTATAACAATAATTGCTATAATACCAATTAAATATTTATTTTTCTTTTTCATTTTTCTCCTCACATAACTATTTTAACAAAGCCATATATAAATGTTGCTTTTTGTGAATAAATGTTCTCAATTAGTGAAATTAAGGTCTTAGAAGACTGTATTTTTTATGAAATAAAATTCTCAAAAAGTGAATAAAAATAGAAAAATAAAAAAATAATGAGATTACCTAAATGTGCGAGGAGTGGTAGATCTAGGTATATTCTTATGGAATTCAATAGCTACATCAATAATTTCTATAGAAATGTCCCCTATTCTTTCAAAGGCTTTAACAACCCTAAATAAGTACATAAAATAATTAGAACGTTCTTTTTCATCAAATGAATTTTCAGCCATTTGAGTAGCTATTATATTAATGGATTTGTTTTGAAGCATATGCATAGATTCTTCAAAATCCATAATATCTTCTTTAAGATTAGTTTTTCCTTCTAAAAATGCAAGCATAGCTGATCTGATCATCTTTTGAGCAGTTTTATACATTTTCTTTAAATTTTTAAGAATAGTTTCATCAACTTCATAAACATCTTCAATTACGAACTTTGCAATATGCCCGCAATAATCACCTATACGCTCCAAATCATAAGCCACTTCATTATAAAGCATAGATTTTGATAATTCAGAATGCTGATTAATACTAACAATAGTTTCAACAGATGTTCTTACTTTTTCAACCATATTATTAGTAGTATAATCCATTTCTAAAGCAGCATTAGCTTTATTTTCATCATATTCATAAACAGCATCAAATGACTCCTGTAATTGAGATTGAACATGTTTAGCCATGTTAGACAACATATCATTAACTAAAACATATCCTGAATCATTACTTGGAGCATAATCTCCAAAAGATTCTGCTAACTTTTCGTATACTTTTAAATCAACCATGTATGCTCTTTTAACAGTTCCATCTTTTACAAGAGGCTGAAGTAGCTGAGTAACATAACGGCGTGTTATCCCCAGTTTTTCAGCTATTTCATCTTGAGTAGCGGGGTTTTCATATAAGATACAATCCAAAATATCTTTCAATGTTTTATTTTTTTTACTCATACTATCTACTTTTTATAGTCATCTAAAAACTCATTAGTTTCAAATTGAATGTTTTCAGAAGATTTGTTTATTTGATTTCGTCTAACTTTATGTGTTACTGGTTTTTCCCTATAACCATGCTCCCTATAACTACTATCCCTTGAAGATACATTCCTTCTGTTTTGATGAATTTGTATTAACTTAAGGTCGTCCAAATTTTGTTGACTAACTGGACGTTTTTTAATTTCGCTTTTAGCTTCTTTAGCAGACATTAAAATCTTATAAATTACTGAGGATAATAATATAAATGCAATTAAAGCTATTGGGAAACCAAAATAATGGAATATATAATATAACACTAAAAATCCACTATCACAGAAACCTTTAGCTAAAAATATCAATCCAATAAATGCAATTAAACCTCCATGAGATTTTTTAATAAAATCGGGTTTTAATACAAATGGATAAACACTCATAGCTAACAAAGAGAAACCTAAAACTCTATATAAATTATTATCTGCAACATTTTGAAGAGATAAATACACATTTAAAAATGTTGACGGTAAAAATCCCATTTCAGACAACATAGCAAAAATTAACAATAGCTGAATTAATGCCATAACAATTAATGGAAATGAATATGCTATTTCCCACTCAAAATTAGCTTTAAGCTTTGCATTATCAACCGGTTTTTGCAATGCTTCTGAAAGCACATTGTAAAGTACGGAAGACAATACAGAACCAATAATAGTCCCCGCAACTCCAAGCACTGCAGTAGTAATAGCTACAAATGCTGAAATAAAAGCCACTAAAATAATTTTTGAATGATTCAAATTTTCACCTTCATTATATTTAATATAATTAAAAAAATGTAATAAACATTTTTATCACTTATTACATTTTATTATTTAATTAATTTATAAGTTTAGGTTTATACAATATTAAATGCATTTGGGACTTTATTTAAAATTTTATTACTAATGCCGAGAACTGTTGAAGATATAATAGAACTGTCTGCTTGATTGGCACTATTTACATCACCATCTCCAGGAATAATAGTTGCATCTAATGCATCCTGTAAATTCTCAACAGTCATACGTTGAACCCATGGGTCTGCATCAGAGATAATAATTTCATCAACTTGCTTATCTAATTCATTAGCTATTACCCAGGAAAGGAACCTTCCACCAAGCAATGCTACACTATTTCCATTAACAGAATTTACAATATCATTTAAATCATTTTTTAAAGTAAGATTTTTATACATTTTTGAATTAATTAAAGTAGCCCAGTGTGCATCCCCAACAGTATATGCACCAATCTTTTTTGGATAAATATAATCTCTTCCAGCTATTTTAATAGCTGTTGTAAGAGGTATTAAATCTTCTTTTAAAACCGGGACCTGAACATTAGGATTATGGACTTCTTCCTTCATTATTTGCATTATTCTTGGAAGGCCGAATTTACCTCTTCTTGCAGTTCCAGGTTCATAACCACACATATATCCATGATGATTTTTTGGAAAACCAGTTATAATAACATTCAGACCTGATCTGAGGCCTACTCTACATTCCCTTTCATAAGCACCATTAGTACCTACAACTTTACCTGGACATAATATTCTTGAAGCTGCAACTGCTTTTGCAAATGCTTCAACAGGATTTTTAGCAGCATTATATGGTCCTCCTTCAAGTACAAAAACATCCGCACCTATTTCAATAGCTTTTTCAAAACCGGTAATGAGATCATCATAACCATCACCAATAAACATGATGGCTTCAAGGCCTCTCTGATATTTTTTAGCCAAGTCGGCTATATCAACTGCTTCTCTGTAAGGTGCTGCATGACCTTCACCAGTTTGCTCACTAGTTAAATTAATAGCTACTGAAGAGGATAATTTTACCCATTCTTCCTTATCTGAAGATTCTGCTTTTTCCTTATCAATTAATCTTTCATGAATTCTGTCTCTCGGACATTCAGTATAAACCGGTCCTTTATTATAACATTCACCACCACATCCTACAATATTTTGTGGAAGTCTCATAGGTCCGTTTTCACCAAAATGATCTAAATCAAGTGGAACATCAACACTATCATATACCTTCCTCATTACTTCAATGCCACGCATCCCATGTTTTTCAGCAATATCTGCAAATGCATATGCACAAATATGAATAGGCAATCCCAACATATCTGATAAACGGCAGTTTCCAAGTAATTCCATTAATTCCAAGTCAGATGCACATGTTCCAACAACAGCTTCAGTTAAATCACAGCCTAATGGAAATCTTTTAAATTTCATTCCCAATTTCATTGTGTCCTCTAAAGACAATTCAGAAATTGCATCAACAACTTCAACTACATTTTTATCCATTTTAGATAATTCAATAGCTGCATCGTCATCAACAATAGCTTCTTTAATTAAATCATACATTTGATTACAACCTCTAAATTTAATTAAATATATTATATGAACATATCAAATAAATAAATTTTGTTTTATAAGTTAAGAACAATTTATTTCCAATAGCTAAAAATATCCTAACTTAAGTACGATAATAAGTTTTTAAAAATCGCATATAAAAAAACAAGCTATAACGAATAGAATTATAATAGCAATACTTAAAAAAAGGCCAAAATAACTTAAAAAAATCAAAAGTAATACAAAAATAAAAAAACGAAAATATAAGTTAATACTACTAAAAAAACAGATGTAAAAACTTATATATTGTAAAGATATAATAATTTAATTGTTACTACAACTGCTGAATTCAGCGAAAATTATTTAAAAATTAGAATAGATGTTTGCTAACAAACATGAAGTTCTTTTATATAATTAATAGGGAGATTATTAAGGCACATTTTAAATAATTATTATGTAGTAAATGTTTTTTAAGAAACTTAAAAAATAAAATGTATATATGTTTTAAAGGAGACAAAATAATGAAAGTAGCAATTTTAGGTGCAGGATGTTACAGAACTCATGCTGCAAGTGGTATTACAAACTTTACAAGAGCTTGTGAAGTTGCAGAAGAAACCGGAAAAGAAAAAATCGCAATGACTCACTCTACTATCGAAATGGGTGCAGAATTATTACACCTTGCTGGAGTAGACGAAGTAGTTGTATCTGACCCTGTATTTGACAACGACTTTACTGTAGTAGATGACTTCGATTTCCAAGAAGTAATTGCAGCACACAAAGCTGGTAAAGCAGAAGATGTAATGCCTGACATCAGAGCAAAAGTAAATGAGTTAGCTGAATCCCTCCCTACACCACCTAAAGCAGCTATACACTTCGTAGATCCTGAAGATTTAGGAATGAAAACCATGAACGATGATGCAGCAGCAGTAGCTGACGCTGACTGGGTAATGACCTGGTTACCAGAAGGTGGAATGCAAAAACCTATCATCGAAAAATTCGCAGGAGAACTCAAAGAAGGAGCTATCCTCACTCACGCATGTACCATTCCTACCACCGAATTCAAAAAAATATTCGACGAATGTGGAGCAAACGTAAACGTAGCTTCATACCACCCTGGTGCTGTACCTGAAATGAAAGGTCAAGCATACATCGGTGAAGGATATGCTGATGAAGCATCCATCAAAACTTTATTAGAATTAGGTGAAAAAGCAAGAGGATCTGCATTCACATTACCTGCAAACTTATTAGGTCCTGTATGTGATATGTGTTCCGCTGTAACTGCAATTACTTACGCAGGTATCTTAGCTTACAGAGACACTGTAACTCAAATTTTAGGTGCACCTGCTGGATTTGCACAAATGATGGCTAACGAAGCTTTAACCCAAGTTACTGCTTTAATGCAAGATGAAGGTATTGACAAAATGGATGAAGCTTTAAACCCTGGTGCATTACTCGGTACTGCTGACTCAATGAACTTCGGTCCATTAGCAGAAATCGTACCTACTGTTTTAGAAAACTTAGAAAAAAGAAGCTAAGTGAAACACTTAAAATAAGTTCATGTTGATTTTATATCAACATATGAAACTTATTTTTTAATAATTGAGTCAAATTAGCTATTAAAAAATAAGTTTACTATTTTTATACGGATTTTTATTATATTAATATTCTCAACCGAGGGTTCGAAATTGATTGATGAAATTTTAAAAAAGGCTGTAAATAATAAAAAAATAAGTGATGAAGAATTTCTTCAATTATTAAAAATAAATAAAGAAGAAGACTTGAAAAAATTATGCGAAACTGCTGTCGCTATCAGAAACAAACATTCAAAACTAATTAAATTGACATCAACAGTACATATTACAAATAAATGTACCATTCAACCAAGATGCAAATATTGCGGATTTGCACCAAAAACCTCTAGCGAAGGATATTATGATTCTTTTTATAAAACAGATGAAGAAATACTTAAAGCTGCAATATCCATTGAAGAAGCAGGAATCCCTAGAGTAAGCTGCTCTGGAGGTTACGGTTACAAAGGCAAACAAGCAGTTAATGCAACAGAAATTGTTAAAAGCAATACTTCTTTAGAGATTTTAGTAAATGTTGGAGGAGATTTAACTGAAAAATCAATTAACCAACTGGCTGATTTAAATGCAGATACTGTATGTTGTAATTTGGAAACCATTAATGAAGATGTTTTTAACTTTGTAAAACCTGGAGAAACCTTAAAAGACAGAATTGAAACCTGTCAAAGAGTTAGTGATGCCGGAATTGAACTTTCATCAGGATTATTAATTGGACTTGGAGAATCTCTGGAAGACAGAATAGCTCACTTACGTTATTTAAATAATTTTGAAACACTTGGGGAAATTCCAATAATGGGATTTAACCCATATAAAGATACTCCAATGGCAAATCATCCACCTTCCCCACTGGAAGAACAGCTGAAAATTATTGCAGTAGTACGTATAATGTATCCTGAGATAAGGATTACAGTACCTACTCCAACTATCGGTCCTAAAAATGTGGAATATTCTTTAAATGCTGGAGCTAATAATTTAGCTACCGTGATAGCTGATAATTATCCATTAGAAGTAAAAGGTGTAGGATCCCCTATTTGCGGAAACTATGATGATGTGGTTTCTGTTATAAATAAATTAGGATTAACACCACAAAGAATTTGAGGCTAAACTATGGCTTTTGAAGAGATGATTAAAAAGGCATTAGACGAATCCAGAAATAACTGCCGTTTAGGAGATACTTTAGATGAAGTACAGGAAATTCAAAACTATATTAAAAATGCTGAAAAGATTTATATTCCAAACAAAAATGGAATTAAAGTTGATGTTTTAAATAAAGTTTTAAGAGAATATAATTTACCTGCCGCCAAAATACTCAAAATAAACACCAATGAAGCAGACAGCAATCGCAGCCCTGCTTTTGCAAAAGCTATTATGGCATTGGATGTGTGTGATGCTGATTTAATAATAGCAAGAGGTCGTTTAGGATTGCCAGGTTCAGGATCACTTTTACTTTTTGTAGATAATAAAGGAAGAATACTGACCTGCGGAACATCCCCATCTCATGCAATTAGTCAAAAAACTCTTGAAGATGCTGTGTATGAAGAAGCAAATGAGGCTCTGCAAAAAATCGGATTTAAAAAAGAAGGCTAAAATATGGATGTTGACACAGGAATAACTTCTGAAGTTTTTACTATAAAATCTGAAACCAGACTAATAGATATTTTTAATAATATAATTAACAAAAAATCTGAAGCTTGTCTAAATTATATTGATAATTTGAATTTAGATAAAAACACTAAAATTGTTGTTGTGGGAACTTATTTTACTGGAATGGGAATTGTCAAAAAATTAAGCGAAAAATACAACAATATTCTGCTAATTGATATTTATCCTCACTTAAAAGAATTATTGGACACAAATATTGGTGGAAATTATAAAAACAGTATAAATTTTTCAACAGATCTGGAGCTGATTAAAACTGGAGATGTGGTTATTGACACTACAGGTTTTGGAGGATTAAATGTTGAACAGTCATCTGAAATTAATGCTGAAGTATTTTTAATAGAAGACCCAGTAGCTGAAGATAATGATAGCTTACTTAAAGATAAAAACAATATTCATGAAAGAATAAATTCAGTTAATTCATCAAATAAAGCTATCCTAAAAACTAAAGGAATAAATACTAAAACATCAGGAACAATGACTTTAACTATTGGTGTTTTGACAAATGCATTACAGGAATCCCAAAAAAGGGAAGGTGTTCTTTATAGTGCCTGCGAAATGGGCTTTTTTGAAGAAGTTATTTTCAAAGAAAAAAATATTCCAAAGTTTGTCGAATTAGTTAGCAAAAATGCTATGAAAATATCAACTATCGACCCTTTCAGCTGTGATGATTTAATAAAAACACAATTAGATAAAATTGAATCTAAAATGATTTAAATGAAACTTAAAGAAATTATTGAGTTTATAGATGAGAATATACCTAAAAATCTGGCTTTAAAAAATGATGAAATAGGTTTTAGAAAAGAATATGATTTGAATCAGAATATAAACTCCATTGAAATATTTATGGATTTATATCCTGAATTTGATACTCAAAAAGCAGATACTTTAATTCTAACTCATCATCCACCATTATTCAATCCGAAAACACCAACTTACACAATTCATTCAAATTGGGACATTATTAATGGAGGAGCTAATGAAGCACTAGCTGAAACATTAAAATTAGATGTTATATCACCATTTGACAAAACTACAAATATTGGAAGAATCTGCAAAACAGACAAAACATTTGGTAAATTTGAAAAAGATATTTCAGATAGTTTTAAAGAAATCAGAATTGTAAATAAACCTCCCAACAACAAAAAACTTAATAAAATTGGAATAATTTCAGGCTTCGGTCTTAAAAATCCAGAGTATGTCACATTAGCCAAGAAATTAAATTTAGATTTACTGATATCTGGAGATTTAACTCAGGAAAGTGCAATTTTAGCTAAAAACTTGGATATTACTTTAATTGACCTGGGCCATCACAGCAGCGAAGTTCCCGGATTATACAAATTAGAAGAATTGTTAAAACCGCTTAATGTTAAATGTGAAGTTGTTAATATAAATCCCTGGGAAAATATATAAAATATAATTAGAATAACAATAGTTATACAAAATCTGGAGAATATTGAAATGATACAGGAAATAGAAAATTCAAGAATTCCAAAAGGCAGAATAGACTTAATTGGATTTGGAAGATTAGGATTAAGAGTTGGAATCCATTTAATACAAGTACACAGAGGCGGGCCAAAAGAAATTGGAGTTTTCGATGGGCAAAAGATAGATGGTGGAGATATTATTTTTACAATGAAAGGTGCAAAAGTCGGAGAATATAAATCAGATTTCCTAAATAAATTATGCACCCATGATGAAAGCTTTAGAAAAATCATCAGCGTTTGTGAAGACATTACTCCAGATAATCTGGATTTAATTAAAGGAGATGTAGTTGCAATACAGATAGCTGGGGGAAATACAATACCAATTGCTGCTAAAATTATAAAACATGCACAAAAAAGAGGTGCTAAAACAATAAGCACTGCCGGAATATTTGGATTTGGAGATGAAACTGTGGAAGTAAGAGATATTTCAGAATTTGAAGACAACCCTGCAGTAGATGAGCTTAGAAAAGAAGGAATAACCGAAAACCATCTAATTGTTACTACAAATAAATTGTTAAGAGACAAAGAGCCAATTACTCCATATACATTAGATGAAGTTGCAAAACAGATAACAAAAACTTCTTTAAAATTATTGAAGGATTCATATGATTAAAATAGCTACAGCAGAATGTTTCACGCATGGAAAAATAGGCAGAGAACTTCATGCAATAGCTCAGGGATACACAGGTAATTTTGGGAGAGATTACGTTGAAAATCCTGAAAGCTACGGAAATTTTAACTACAATGAACTTAGTGTAATATGCAGTCTTTTTATACCAACTATTGAAGCTGTAAAAAGTGTTCTGCAAATTGAAAATCCTCCGGAACCTACAACATTAATTAAAGGAATCAAATGCTACAATGAAGCAGAAGATAAAAAGGTCAGCAAAATTATGGCTGAAGCTGTAAAAAAAATAACTGATTGTGATATAGCTATTGGAACTACTGCAGGAATCGGAAGAGGTGGAATATCTATTGTAACTAATGATTATACAATTATAACAACCAGTGATATTGCTAGTGATTTAAGAGAAAACAACAGCGAAGAATTATTCCAAAGACAGGAAAATGGAATTGAAAAATGTGTAAAAATCCTTTTATTTCTTCTAAATGATGATTTTGATTCTATTGAATCTATGAATAATATAAAAATTATAGAAAAATAAATTATCAAAACTTTTTTTATAAAATTAATTAAGAAAAATAGTTTTTAAAGAAGCCTTAGGGGGGATTCGAACCCCCGACTTCCACCTTACCAAGGTGGCGCTCTACCGGCTGAGCCACTAAGGCAAAATCGAGAAAAAAATACAGTTTTAAAGAATAGTGCAAGGGAAGGGATTCGAACCCTCGAAGGCCTATACCAGAGGATCTTAAGTCCTCCCCCTTTGGCCGCTCGGGCACCCTTGCATATGATTTACATACAATATAAGATTGTATCTAATACTATATAAATGTTATGTTTCAGTCATTAAATTAAACAAACATAACTAAAAGTACATAGAAAAGATATATTAATATTGAGTTAATTAAATATATAAATATTACGGTTTTATAATATTAAATTAAAAAATTGGTGTTTACCTTGAAAATCGATAATGAAGAATGTGGAGTTTGTGAAGACTGCATAGACGTATGTCCTGAAGAAGCTATCATAAAAAAAGCATTTAAAGTTGAAATTAATGAAAATAAATGTGATGACTGTGGAGAATGTGTAGACATTTGTCCAGTAGGTGCTATTTTTGATGAATAACCAAGGATTTTGAGATTATGAAAAAAGGAATATTAAATAAACTTACAATTGTTGACTACATTATAATTATCGCAGTAATATGTGCAATTGTTTTTGCATTTATCCATATTACTACTGATGATTCAGATGATGTAAAAACATCTTCATATGACTCATCTACAATGAATAAAATAGTTGAAAATTATTTGAAATTATATATGGAAGGAAATATAGTAGAAACAACTGTCAGCGGATATAATGCAAGTACTGGAGAATCAGTTGAATTACATGGAAATATAACATGGATTGATGATGATAAAGGATCAAATGTCAAAGTATTAATCAATTCAAATGGAAAAGAATACCTAGCAGGATTATACAAAGATATTCCTAATGCAGACATTTATATAGATACTATTTCTCTTGAGAGTGACGGAAATAAATTTAACAATTTAACAGAAGTAACAATTAATCCGGAAAATATTACTTCATTAAGTGATTTAATTTCAGGAATTGACAACAATACCGATTATGAAATTACAACTACGGTATCAGTTGATGAATTAAGTACAATAGATTATCAAGATTTATCTAACAACCTTTATTCACATGATAAAAGAATATCCCTAAAAGGATCAAATACCGGATTATACAACCAATTAATTATAACTAGAGCAACTAGCGAAGAAATAAATCTTGCAGACAATATTTTAGGAAATTTTGATGGTAAAACAAGCCCAATAACAATTAGAATTTATGACTGCAGTGAACAAGACTTAAAAACTATTGAAAATAACTATAATGTTACAAATATCAAAACATTTTAAGATGTGTAGCTTATGAGCTTAATATATGCAAAATTAACATCAATTGTAAATAAAATATCACAGCTGTTTCATGAATCCCTTTTATTTACAATTATTTTTTCAATTTTAAATTATTTTGAAAAAGCATGGGTCAATAGCTATTTTAAAGGACTTTATCCTGGTGAAAACTTTTTAGGATTTATTAAAAAAAATAAAATATTAAATTCACAAGTATTTAATCCGCTGATTGTGCTTATTGTATTTGGAGTCTTTTTAATATTGTCTATAAATGCTGTTTCAGCTAGTTTAGCTATTACACTAGCTATTGCATTTATTGCATTTTTTATAGGCTCTGCAATATTGCCAAGATACTTCTTAAATAAAGACTTCAAAAAACCGGCAATCCAATTTAAAAGTGAAGATTTGTATTCAATCGGATTCTGCCTTGTTTTAATAAGTATATTATTCTTTTTTGTAAGTGTAGCGTCAGTTGGCGGAATTCCAATTCTTAAAACCTCTTTAAGATATCAGTTAAAACCTTTATTTACAATGCCTGTGTTTTTAATAATTCCAGGAGTCTGTATACTGGCAAGTGTTTATTTAAAAAAATTTCAGGAAAACAAAATCACCCGTTCACAGACAAGATTTAGATTCCTGATTTTGATAGTCATCAGCAGTGTGTTTTTATTGGCTTTAGGTTACAGGACACCACTACTTGCAGTATTACTTATCATGATAATTATGGGTTACTATGGAAATATCTTAGCTGTGTGGGAAGTTGTGGTAGGTGCCCTAATTGGTGTATGTGCAATTATAGGAATCGGCTATTTCAGATCAGTTGAAGAATATACAATCACTTCAGCTACCAATCCTTTTTACACATTAGAAAGCAGGGCTGATTTTACATTAAATGTATTGAACCTCCTTGATTTTATTGGAGGAAACTTTGGAGTAACACATGGAAATGTACTGGCCAGTTCCATACCCGGAAGTGACCTTGGACCAAGAATGATGATTGGAAAATTAATAGCCTGGAGAACAGAAGTTACTGTAACACCAACATTAATTGGACAAATGGTAATTGACTTCGGTAAAGTCGGAGTAGCTGTTGAAATGTGCGGACTTGGATTTATTTTAGGTATTGGATATAAAATAATGAAAAAAACCAATGACTTTGCATACACTGGACTCTACAGTTTACTTTTAACATATTCAATTTTAGGTGTTGAAACAGGAATATTAGATATTCAGGTTTTATTATACTTTGCAGTAGCTATTTTTATTTATTTAGCATTTATTATTAAATCAGATAAATGCTAATCCTACTATTTTTTAATAAAAATCTTTATATACTAAATGTTTTTTAATATTATATACTATTTTATGAAAAAATCCCCAATTATTGGAGGTTTTGGTATGTCTTTAGAAAACATAAACAATAAAATACAATTTAACAAAGAAAACCTGAAAACAATATACTTGGCAGGAGGCTGTTTTTGGGGCGTTGAAACCTATATATCACGAATATTGGGAGTATATAAAACAGAAGTCGGATATGCAAACGGGAACACAAAAAATCCAACTTATGAAGAAGTGTGCAACTTTGATACGAAACATGCAGAATGCGTAAAAGTGATTTACTCACCAGATTTCATATCCCTAAAAGAGTTATTGGAAGAATTTTTTAAAATAATAGATCCGACTGCAATTAATCGACAAGGCCCAGATATAGGAACACAGTACAGAACAGGAATTTATTACACAGATACTGCAGATAAGCAAATAGCTGAAATGTTTATTGAAGAAAAACAGTTAAACTATTCCAAAAAAATAGTTGTTGAAGTAATGCCTTTAACTTATTTTTATCCCGCAGAAACCTACCATCAGAAATATTTGGAAAAAAATCCTAATGGCTACTGCCATATTGATTTAAGCAAACTTCCGGCAATTGATGAATCTTTAGAAAAATTAAAAATAAAGGAAAATATCAAAAAGTTGGATCATATTGAATATGAAGTTACACAAAACAGTGCTACTGAACTTCCATTTAGCGGAAAATACAATGATTTTAATAAAAAAGGATTGTATGTCGATGTTGTAAGTGGTGAAGCATTATTTACTTCCCTGGACAAATTCAACTCAGGATGTGGTTGGCCTTCTTTTTCAAAACCTCTATTAAAAGACAACATTAAAGAAATAAAAGACACCAGTCACAATATGATTAGAACAGAAGTGAAAAGTAAAAAAGCAGATTCTCATTTAGGCCATGTATTTAATGACGGACCCTCAGAATTGGGAGGCATGAGATACTGCATCAATTCCGCAGCTTTAAAATTCATAGCTTTTGAAGATTTGGAAAAAGAAGGTTATGGAGAATATATCAAATATTTTGAAAAGTAAATTAAGTATTACTTTTATCAAAAAATAATATAAAATAGTAATACTTTAATAACCTTTATATAAGACAATTCTCCATAATTATATATAGTATCATGATAAAAACAACTACAAAAAGGTTATTTCTTGAATAAGTAGAGAATACATGATATTTTAATAAATCAATACAAATAAACCAATTAAAGTAATACTTTTCTATAATTTCTTTAAAAAAAAGTATTACTCAATATAGGAAAATGGAGGAAAAAATATGCATATACCTGATGGATTTATACCATGGACACAATGTGCAATATACTATGTTATTTTAATTGTAGCTCTTTATTTTGCAACAAAATGGGCTAAAAAGAACCTTGATGACAAACATGTCCCACTTATGGCAATACTTGCTGCAGGAATCTTTGCAATCATGTCTATGAATATGCCAATACCATTCGGAACCAGCGGACACATGGTTGGTGGATGCTTAGTGGCATTAGTATTCTGTGCTCCGGAAGCTGCAGTTTTAGTATTTACTATAGTATTACTTATACAGGCATTAATTTACGGTGATGGCGGACTTACTGCCCTTGGAACCAATGTATTGAATATGGGAATAATTGGAGGATGTGTTGGATTATACACATTTAAAGGATTAAAAAATACAATCGGAAAATACCCTGCAGTTGGAGTTGCTGCATGGTTAGCAACTGTAGTAGCTGCAGCAGCAGCTGCTGTTGAACTCGCAATAGCTGGAACATTCCCACTTACTTTAGGAATCTACTCAATGGTATTATACCATGTGTTTATAGGAATTATCGAAGCTGTTTTAACTGTAATTGTAATAATGGCTTTAGAAAAATACAGACCGGATTTACTTATGTGGAACAAACAATCACAAGGGGGAAAATAAATGAATCTTAGTAAAAAAGACGGATACTTAATAATTGTAGCAGTTATTATCTGTATTATAATTAGCTGTTTATCCCCATTTATTGCCTCTGGAAACCCAGATGGTCTTGAAAAATCTGCAGAAGATGCTGGATTAGCTGAAGACTATGGTGTTGACGGATTAAATGAAATTTACTCATCCCCATTCCCAGACTACACTTTTGAACCATTAGGATCACTTGGTGAAATTGGAGTCCTCATTTTAGGTGCTGTAATATGCCTTGCAGGAGGATTTATTGTTGGAAAAATTATAGAAAAAAGAGGTTAAATTTATAACTTCTTTTTTTCATATTTTTTACTATATTTTAGAAATTTTTTGGAGATTAATAATTGGCAGACATTACTCAAACACTTAAGTTAGATGATATTGCATCAGGAGATAGCATAATTCATAACTTAAATGGACCTGTAAAACTAATTTCAGCAATTATAATCATTGTTTTTACTGTTTTCTCACAGCAGATTATTGTTCCAATAATAATGGAAATATTTTTACTGCTTATTTTATATTTATCAAAAGTGTCTATAAAAGATGCATTTAAAAGAATAGTATTATTGCTGCCTTTTGGTGGAGCTATCATAATATTTCAACCATTTATCCATCCCGGAAATGTACTTTGGGCATATTCATGGATGCAAATAACTGATGCCGGGCTAAACTGGGCGATTTTATTATTCGGAAGACTGATTACATCACTTACAGCTATCGTACTTTTATCTTCTACAAGTCCGATGCAGGAAATTGTGGCATCATTTAGAAAATTAAAAATGCCAAAAGAGTTAGCTATGATTTTAAGTATTACAGTAAGATTTTTATTTGTATTTATTGATGAATTAACAACTATCAGAAATGCTCAAAAATCCAGAAACTTTAATATTCATTCCAAGTTAGTTCCTTACAGATGGATAGTAAGGCAAGTTGGCTATACAATAGCTATGATGTTTTTAAAATCTTATGAACAGGGAGAAAGAGTTCATAAAAGCATGATCAGCCGTGGATTTTCAGATACTTCCCAGCTATTCAATGAAAAAACACAGCTTGAAAAATCAGATTACATTTATTTAATTTCCATAATAACCCTCATGATTGTTATTGAAGTTATATTATACAAGTACACAAATCAGTTAGGTTATTTAGGAATGAAACTTACAATTAATTAAAATTAGGAAAATAACATGACAAATATACAATTATCAACTGAAAACTTAAGTTTCACATACCCTGACGGTACACAGGCTTTAAAAAATATCAATATCGAAATTGAAAAAGGAGAAAAAGTAGCTATTATCGGACCTAACGGTGCAGGAAAATCAACACTTTTCTCACACTTCAACGGTTTGACAGAGCCTACCTCAGGATGTGTTAAAATAGAAGGAAAAGCTATCTCTTTTGAGAAGGATGAACTGCTTAAAGTTAGACAAAAAGTTGGAATTGTATTTCAAGACCCAAATGACCAGCTGTTTGCACCAACAGTTAAAGAAGACATTGCTTTCGGACCTATGAATTTAGGTTTAAGCTACGACGAAGTGGAAAAACGTATTGAAGATGCACTGAAAATGGTTGGAATGGAAAATTATGAAAACAAAACCCCCCACCATTTAAGTGGAGGACAGCAAAAAAGAATAGCTATTGCCGGAATAATAGCTATGAAACCTGAAATAATGATTTTAGATGAACCAACAGCGGGACTTGACCCTGATGGAGTAGAAAAAGTTCTGAATATCATGAATCAGCTTAATAAAGAAGGAATGACCTTAATCATTTCATCTCATGATATAGATATGATCAGCAAATATGCAGATAAAATATTTATTCTTTATAATGGTGAGATAATTGAATCCGGAAATAAAAACCAAATATTTTCAAATAGAGAATTATTAAAAAAAGCTCATTTAAGAACACCATTAACAACAGAAATATTGTACAATTTAAAAGAATCCGGTTTAAATGTTAATACCGAAAAAATAAGCGTTGCAGACACATGTGCAGAAATTATAAAAGCTAAACAAATTAATGAGTAGCTTTTTTTCTATTTTTAATTTTATCTTTAAGTTTTATAATAAAATCAAATTCTTCATCCAGTTCTGGTGAGTTACCAAATCCACAATTAGGGCAATGAACAGATTGACATCCGTGTTTTCCACAACCAGAGCAGCCCCTGTTGGGAACATTATTTTCGTCAAATTCATATCCGCACATTCTACATTTCATAAAAATCATCCAGAAAAAATAAAAATTAAAGGGTTTATTCTACTATGATGTTTTTAGCTTCTTCTTTACGAAGACAAACATCATATCCTTTAATTTTGAATTCAATAGGATCGCCTAAAGGTGCAACTTTTTGGATTTTAATTTTTGAACCTCTAACGAATCCCATACCTAATAAATGTCTTTTTAAATCAGTGTTTCCACCATCATTATATTTTACAATAGTTACTTCGTCACCAGCGTTCACATCTAATAAAGATTTTACCATTTTATCAACTCCATGACATATCTATAAAAATTTAGGCTTACCTAAAATAAAGTTTTTTAGTTATACCTAATTAAAATCTAATCTAATATTTAGAAAAAATAGTATATAAATATTTAGGTAATCCAAAAATAATATAAAAAATTATTTGGAAGGAGATTTTCCTCCCACTTTTTTATTTTTAGGGATCCTGATACCCCTAATACCACTTTTACTACGCAAAATCATCACCTAAGCAAAACCCAGTAACAAACCGCCTTGATATATTATAAGTGCTACAATATAACCGGTTGCTAATGTGATAACAGACATAGTTAACGGCCATTTCCAACTGTTGGTTTCCTGTTTGATTGTACCGATAGCCGCGAAACAAGGAACATACAGCAGTACAAATGCCATAAATGCATATGCTGAAAGCGGAGTGAACAATTGATGAACAGCTGCATCAATACCCGAACCCTCTTCTTCTACACCGAACAGTGAACTGAATGTAGATACAACAACCTCCTTAGCAACTAAACCAAATAAGATTGCTACAGCTGGTTGCCATTCTCCGAAACCAAGAGGAGCGAAAATTGGTGCTATTGCAGTACCTATTTGACCAATTGCACTTTCCTGAGATCCGTATTCAACACCAAATGGTACACTACTTAAAACCCATACAATAATGGATGCTGCAAGAATAATAGTTCCTGCTTTTCTAAGGAATCCTTTAGTTTTATCCCATGTATGTAATAATACACCTTTTAAGGATGGAACTTTATATGTTGGAAGTTCCATAACAAATGGGGAAGACATTCCTTTAAACATAGTTCTTTTAAGAATAGCTGCAACAATAAGTGCAACAACGATTCCCAATAAATAAATTGAGAATAATACCTGACCCTGATTTGCAGCGAAAAATGCTGAAATTAATAATGCATATACCGGTAATCTTGCAGTACATGACATGAATGGAACAAGCATCATGGAAAGTAAACGATCAGATTCGTTTTCCATTGTTCTGGTAGCCATAATTGCTGGAACACCACAACCAAATCCTAAAATCATAGGAATAAAAGATTTACCATGAAGACCAACTAATTTATGCATAACTCTATCCATAACAAAAGCAGCTCTAGCTAAGTAACCGCTGTCTTCTAGAATACTTATGAATAAAAACATGATGATAATAATTGGTAAAAAGGTTAATACTCCACCTACTCCTCCAATAATACCGTCAACAATAAAAGATGAAAGTACTGAATCACCTAATACTCCGCCAATTGCTTCACCTAATAAACCAAAACCTTCATCAATCAGATCTTGGAAAGGTGCTCCAATTGTAAAAGTAAGCTGGAACATAATATACATAATAACTAAAAATATAGGAATTCCTAAAATTCTGTTAGTTAAATATTTATCAATCTTATCAGATACTGTTGGTTTTTCCACAGCAGGTTTACTTACTGCTTCATTCATAAGTCCATCAATAAATGCATATCTCGCATTAGCTATTACTTCTTCTGCACCTTCATTATAAATATCTGCTAAGTGTGCAGCTACTTTATCAGTTTCTCTCAATATTTGAGAAGCATTTTTAGATTTTTGAACTTTTTCTATTACAATAGCATCCTTTTCCAATAATTTTATTGCTGTCCACATTGCTGGAACGTCAGTTAAATTACTGTCTTTTTCAATTAATGATTGAAGATCTCCTAAATGTTCTTTTAATTCAGGGCCATAAACCAATTTTTGAGTGGTGTCAATATGTTTATTTGCTACTTTTTTAACTGTAGACAATAACTCATCAAAACCATCTTTATTTTTAGCATTAATTTCAACAACTGGAAAACCTAATAACTCAGCCATTAATTTAATATCAATAATATGTTCTTTTTTCTTTGCAAAATCATTCATATTAAGAGCCATTACTAAGTTTGCACCTAATTCCATCATTTGAACAGTCAGATACAAATTACGTTCTAAATTAGCAGCATCCACCACATTAACAATCACATCAGAATCATCATCTACAATGAAATCCCTTGAAACGATTTCTTCAATAGAATGAGCACTTAATGCATAATTACCAGGTAAATCAACAACATCAAAGCGAGTAGCATCATAATCAAAATGACCTTCTGCCCTTTCAACAGTTTTACCGGGCCAGTTACCTACATGCTGATGCATACCTGTTAATTGATTGAATACTGTAGTTTTACCCACATTCGGGTTTCCTGCTAATCCTACAATACATTCTTTCATTAACCATTCTCCTATTTTTGTTAGAACGAATTTTTATTAAAAATTCTATTTTATATTAATTAAATAAAAATTTAAATTTAGGCATACCTAAATTTAAGTTTAAAAATTTATTATAATTTATCAAATATTTGCAACTTAAAAATAAGGCTTGCCTAAACCTACACTTAACTTTTGTTTTAATGCTATTTAAATGTTTAGGTAAGCCAAAAATATCGAAGAATTTATATACTATCCAATAACAATAGTTATATTAATTATTAAAAGTAAGTAAAAAGTTTAGGCGTACCTAAAAAAATAGGAAGCTTTATATACCACAACAACTAACCTAATACATAGTGGTGTAAAATTAGGCACACCTAAATTAATAGGATCCCTAAATTACAACTACTTAAAAAAACACATTATTAGTCAAATAATAAAACTCCAAAATTATATTAAATTGGTTTTCACAATTTTCTAATTTAATATAAAAAAACATGGAAACAACACTGCCAAGTTTCCATGACAAAAAAACACAGGGTGTTTAAAAAAACATGAATTCTTAGATTTAAACACCAATTATCTCTTTTTAAAAAACAATTAAATTTTATCTGAAAATTTTAGGCATGCCTAAAAAAATGAAAACATTTATATACCACAACAACTAACCTAATACATAGTGGTGTAAAATTAGGCACACCTAAACTTATAGGGTCCTAAAATTACAACTACTTAAAAAAACACATTATTAGTCAAATAATAAAACTCCAAAATTATATTATATTAAATTGGTTTTCACAATTTTCTAATTTAATATAAAAAAACATGGAAACAACACTGCCAAGTTTCCATGACAAAAAAACACAAGGTGTTTAAAAAACATGAATTCTTAGATTTAAACACCAATTATCTCTTTTTAAAAAACAATTAATTTTTATCTGAAAATTTTAGGCATGCCTAAAAAAATGAAAACCTTTATATACTATCACGAACTACAGTATAACTGGTGATTGAAATTAGGCATGCCTAAATTTATTGGGATCTTAATTTAAAATTACCTATATCAGTCAAAATAAAATGAATATGGTCTCCAAATAGATATTAAATTAAAACAATCCACTCCCTAATTTAATATTTTACCTCCATATTATTTTCCTCAAATTAGGTGTTTAAAATCGGACAAACATCAATTTAAACACCTACTTCTCTCTTTTTAAAAAATTAATTTTATTTTTATATATGAATTTTTGGTAAACCTAAAAAAATAAAAACATTTATATACTATCATGAACTACAGTATAACTGGTGATGAAAATTAGGTATACCTAAAAATATCTAATTTGAAATTACTAATGTGTTGTTGGTTTAAAACCATATTACTACACTCCGATTGTTATTAAATTAGTTTATACTCTCTTTCTCTAATTTAATAAAAAGCATATAACTACTCTCACGAAATTAAATATGTATTATCATATTTAATTTCACCTATCAAATAAAATATTTATTTTTAAGATTAAACAGAATAATCAAAGTATATGGAGATGATCTTATGGGTGTAAGACCAAGTTGTTGCGAAGCACCAAAAGAAGAAACAAGCAAAGTAAAAAAGAATATTAAAAAAGTATTTAATTTCTTCTTCGGATGCTGCAAAAATAAAAAATAAAAAATTATAAAAATTATTTAATTTTATTATAAACTTTTTTTAAAATATTTCAAAAACTAAACAAAACCATTATTTAATAGCATTATTTTAATAGAACTAATACAATAAAGGCTTTTTTTAAAAAAAATATAAACAATAAACATGATAAAAACAGAATAAACATTTAAGTATAATGAAAAAGATAAATAAATTACAATATTAATAAAATTTTAAGTAGGCGTAATATGAGAAGAAGAAAAAAATTGATTATCGCCATTTTACTTGTTATTCTAATTGGATTAATATCAGTAATTGCCGGTGCATTATTCTTACCACAGGACAACGAATTAGCTCAAGGTTCAAAGAATATACTTGTATGTGCAATTGATGAAAGTGAACCAAGACCTGGAATGGGTGCTTGTGATATGGCATTTATTGTATCACTACAAGATGGTGAACTTGTCAATTATACTGAAATATATCCTCATGGAATGACTCACCCTAATGCTTCAGAGCCACAAGAAGCTCAAGAACAAGGAGCTGGCGAAAAATTGTTACTTCATGATTCCTTCTGGGATAATGACACTAAAAAATCAATGCAACTAGCAAAAGAAATTGTAGAATACAATACTAGTGAAAATATTGATGCTGTTGTAGCTGTTAACAGTGAAGCATTAGATGCAATATTGAAAAGTGCTGGAACATTAGATGTTAATGGTACTCAAATGAATGCAAGTGGTATTGACCTAATAAGAGAAGAACAATATAATGGTGGGCAAACTAGAGGAGCTGCAGTAATGGATATTGTAAAAGCTGCAGGTCACGCAGCAAGCGACCCCATTAAAAAAGCAGAAATGATTAATGCTGCTTTAGACCAATATTCAAAAGGAAATATTGTAATGGAACCTCAAGGAGCATTTGTAGGTTTACTTGCTTCCAAAGGAATTAATAATTTAATATAATGGAAATTACTTTCATTATATCCTTATTTTTTAAAATTTAAACAAAATTAAATAGCATATTTTCAATTTTTATAAGAAAACTTTATATATAATGTAAACTAATTTTTACATATGTAATGTATATATTACATATTTTATTTTTTAAAATCCTGAATTTTAAATCAAAATTACAGCAGGTATCACTTCCTACTTGCCATATATGTAAAATATATATTACATTTACAAGTTATAAAATAGCTAATAACAAAGACCCTACTGCTATTACAAAAAGGTAATACTATGACAGAATACATTATAGAAACAAAAAACCTAACAAAACGCTTTGGAAAAGATATTGCAGTTAATTCAATTAATATGAAAATTGAAAGGGGGAAAATATATGGATTACTTGGCAGAAATGGAGCTGGAAAAACTACAACTATGTGCATGCTTCTAAATCTGTCAGAACCAACATCAGGTGAAATTAAGCTTTTTGGAGAAGACTACAAAAAACACCAAAAAGAAAATTACTCCAAAACAGGATCCATAATTGAAACTCCAGGATTTTACGAAAACCTCAATGCAGTTGAAAATTTAAAGATAATAGCTAAATTAAGAGGCAATTACAACAGAAAAACAATAGATGAAGTTCTGAATCTTGTCTGTTTATATGATGCAAAATATAAAAAATTTAAAGACTTTTCTTTAGGCATGAAACAAAGATTGGGAATAGCTGCAGCTATAATGCACAGTCCTGATTTGTTGATTTTAGATGAACCTATAAACGGACTGGATCCCGTTGGAATTAAAGAAATAAGATCCCTTTTAAAAACATTGGCGAATGACTACGGAACAACAATTCTTATTTCCAGCCACATCCTAAGTGAAATTGAACATATTGCTGATGTTATCGGCGTTATGGACCATGGAAATCTCATTGAAGAACTGTCTAAAGAAGAACTGGAAAACAGATTAAATAAGTATGTTGATTTTGAAGTTTCAGACATTCAGCTAGCTTCAGAAATTCTTAAACAAACAGGATTTAGAGAAAACATTGATTTTGCAGTTAAAAAAACTCCAGAAAATACTCTTTTGATCCGTTTAATTAGTCATTTGGATTCAAGAGATGAAATTAATGAAGAGTTTGTCAAATCCGGGATTAAAGTATCAAAATTAATATTATGTGAAGAAAACCTGGAAGAATTCTTTACAAGACTCATAGGCAATGATGTACGTTTTTCATAGGTGATTATTATGATAACATTTATTCAAAGTGAACTTATAAAACTTAAACATTCAAAAATATTCCTGCTGACTGTTCTTGGAGCACTTACATTTCCGTTCCTGCTTTATTTAAGTTTAATCAGCGGAACTGCTGACGGATTCGAAAGTATGCTTCGGGCATGTAATCAGTTTACAGGATCAATGTTTAATATTGTTCTTTTTGCAATTGTAGTTTCATACATATTTGGAAGGGAATACACAGAACATACCTTAAAAACAATGATGACAATTCCCATATCCCGTGGAAAATTCATTTTAGGAAAATATCTGATGTTTTTCATATGGACGATGATTTTAGTAGCTATTACATTCTTATCCACATGTATCTTCGGATATCTTGGTGGAGTCAACCATATAACACTAACAGGAGCTATTGGATGCTGTAAAGAAATATTTATTACAAATATTTTGTTATTTTTAAGTTTCACCCCATTTGTGTTTTTATCATTGATTGTGCCGAACATGGTAGCTGCAATGGTTACAGGGGCTGCATTCAGCATTGGAAATCTCATGATTTCTTCAACCAAGTATGCTCCCTATTTTCCGTGGAGCAGTTCATATCTAATCGGAGCAAATGAAATAGCCAACTATTCCTGCAGCACAGCAACTTCACTAGCTATTATATTAGCAGCATCTGCGGCAGGAACAATAATTTCATACATCTACTTTACAAAAAAGGATGTTTACATTTAAACATCCTTTAACAGAGGTTTTTACAATGATAACACTTATTCAGACAGAATTTATAAAACTGAAACATTCAAAAATATTCCTGCTGACCGTTCTTGGAGCACTTAGCATTCCTGCTTTACTCTATATTGCTCTTCTTACAGGAGAATATGCAACATTTCAGGGTCTGCTTGACTATTGTGCCACTTATGCATGTGCACTGTTTTATATAATCATATTTACAATCACTATAGCTTATCTTTTTGGTAGAGAATACACGGAACATACTTTAAAAACAGTATTAACTGCTCCACTATCTAAAACAAAACTGCTGTTTGGAAAATATCTGATGTTTTTCATATGGACATTTATAATCACTACAATTACATTTACAGGCACTGTACTTGCTGCATACTTCGGCGGAATTTCAGATATTACACTGTCTGCTGGATTAAATAGCTATAAGGAAATGTTAATTTCAGTGTTTTTACTCTGTTTAAGCTTTTCTCCATTTGTATTTCTTTCACTGGTTATGCCAAATATGGTTTTTTCAATGGTTACAGGTGCTATATTCAGTATTATAAACTTATTTGTTTATTCAACCAAATATACTCCATATATTCCATGGTGCAGTCCTTATCTGATCGGATCAAATGAAATATCCAACTATTCCTGCAGCACAGCAACTTCACTAGCTATAATACTGGCCACATTTGCAATCGGAATGACAATTTCATATATCTACTTTACAAAAAAGGATGTTTGCCTATAAACATCCCTTTAAATTTTTGGCTCCATTTTTTTAATGAACAAAGCCATGAAAACTACAATCAACGGGAAAAAGAACATATACATTATGAGTACCATTTCTCCAGATACAATATCCCCCACAACTGTTGATGCTGCCATTAACATGATTAAAATTATAACCGGAGCCAGAATAGCCACAAAAGTATAAATCAGAATAAAACCATTTAATTTTTGAGAGTATTCTTTTAGTTTAATCTGCATATCAAATGAAATATCTTCAGCAATCACATTTAAGCTGCCGGCTAAATTTCCGCCAACTCTCAAAGTTCCTACAATCTGATGAACTGCTCTTGACAAACCCTCTGATGATACTCTGCCTGACATTTCCATTAATGCATCTTCACTTGATTTACCATATTTGATTTCTTTTAAAACTCTTTTAAACTCCCCTGAAAGAGATCCGTAATTTGCCATAGATACAGTAAGCAATGTATCATGCAATCCTTTTCCTGCCTTTAGTTCAGTTGCCATATGCCTTAAAGCATAAGGCAATTCAAAATTCAAATCATCATATTTATGTTTCTGACTGATTTTTGGAAAATACAGCATAAAAATATAAATCATAACCATTAACGTTAAATAAATTCCTGCAATTTCAAATTCTGCAGTTATAAACAATATGAAAAATATTAAAACCCCAATAGCTATTGCTTTTTTTCTTAAAAAATATTTCAAGAATACTTTTCGTGATTTATTTAACAGTTTATTCTGGGATTCTTTTTGTTTTTTGACTTCAGTGAAATTAATTTTAGCAAATAATTTGGGATTTAACTCTTTTTTTACTTTATTTCTTTTAGGAAGTTTTATATTTTTAAAATTGAAATTTTTAAAAAAGTTAAAAATATCTAAAAACACATCAGCTACAATTATAAAGAAATTGCCAAACACATTATCACTGTCCAGTCAATAAAATTCTATTTAAAACCTTTTGAGGGTCCAGATAATACATCTCCAGAACAGTACTGACATCTCTGATTGAACTGATATTCTGATTAACCATATGCTGCAAAACAATTTCACGGTTTTTGATTTCTTCATGAAGACTGTTTAAGGAATTTCCACTGACTTTAGCTATTTCAGCCAATGTTTTACTGGCAATTCCCACATTTTTAATTGTATCACTTTGAGGATCCCATTCAAAAATTTTGTTTAATTGAACTACACCTTCCTCTATTCCAGACACTTCAGCAACTTCACTTATTCTTCTAAATGACACCCCATCCGGTTTATAAATTCTGTTCTGCATTATTATAAAATCAATAGCTGAAATCATAATATTCGGAACAGACATTGGAGCATTTGTTAATCTTGTGATTGTTTCTCTTGCATCATTTGAATGAAGTGTTCCAAATCCGGAATGTCCTGTATTTAGTGCTGTAAAAAGTGTAATTGCTTCACTTCCTCTAACTTCACCAACGATTATTCTGTCTGGCCTTTGTCTTAGTGAGTTTTTAACCAGATCATTCATTGTTAATTCACCTTTGTTTTCAACATTTGGAGGTCTGGTTTCCATTCTAATGACATGTTCATGAGGTATTTGAAGCTCCAGAGTGTCTTCAATTGTAATTATCCGCTCTTTCGGATTTATAAATGAAGATAATGCATTTAATGTTGTGGTTTTTCCTGAACTGGTTCCCCCGGATATTATTGCATTAGCTGATTTTACTCCCAAACCGTCAAAACACAGCCAGAAAAATGCTGCAAGTTCAACTGAAATTGTTTTTGAATTTATCAAATCAATTATAGTTAACGGATCTCTTTTAAATTTACGTATTGTCATTGACGGACCGTCTGCTGAAATTGGAGGAATTGTTGCATTAACTCTTGAACCGTCCAACAGGTGACCATCTAAAATTGGTGATTCCTGGTCTATTCTACGATTTATCTGTCTGGCTATGGAATCAATCAGGTTCATCAGCTCATCAGCATCTTTAAACAGAATATTCGTTTTCATCATACCGTATTCCCTATGATAAACAAAAACCGGCTTATTCATACCAATTACCATAATCTCTTCAAGATTATCATCACGAATTAAGGGGTCAATTTCACCATAACCTACAAGATCCTGAAACAGCTTTCTTGCTAAGTTGTCTAAATATTCATTTGAAATGTCATTATTTTGAGAGTTGTTTGCCAACTTTGCAAATAAAAAGTTCTTAATATCATTCAATAGCTTGTCTTCATTTACCTGAAGAGATTCATCAGATGATATAGCTAAATCAACTAAATTTTCACGAAGTTCACTTAAAAGAAGTTTTTCCTCAGAAGAGTATTTTTGTTTAAAAACATTATATTGTGGTACAACATCAAAATTGCCCCCAATACTGCCAAATTGCTTTTTAATTATATTATTGTTCATATTTACAACCTAAAACGATTTTAAATCTATTTTAGACATTAGTAATACTAATTAATAAATTTTTTATTACTTTCCAAATAATAATTACATACTAACATCAATATACAAGAATATGACACAAAACTGCTTCTGTGGAAAAAACTGTATTACAACAAAAGAAAACATAGCTGACAAAATAGCTGATTTAAACCCATGTGAAAAGTGTGAAGACATTACAATAAAAAAATTCAGTCCAATAAATGAATTAATTGACTTCAATAAGCTTGATTCAGATTATAAAAAATGCGAATGCGGAAAAAGGCCTATTGACATTGTAATGAGCCATATTCTAAAAATAATGATTGAAGAGGAAATAGTTCCTCAAAATGCAACACTAAGAAGGCACAGCCCGATTCCACTTCCAAGCTTTTATTATTCAACACAGATGGCACAGTTTATAGGCAAGGATTCAGTAATTTTAATCCACCCTGATTTCAATAAAAAAGTTGCCGAAAGATTAAACAATGAAGTAGATGAAGTAAAAGGAGTTTTAAAAGGAAATCCTCAAGAAGTAAACGGCATGATAAACAAAGATTCCCCTATAAAAAACTTTGAATTACTCTCCGGCTGTGATAAGCGTTCAGATGTTATGAGAACACTTATTAAAAATGAGGCAGAACTGGAAAAAATAATTATAAACAAAAATCAGCACCAGCACCATATTGAAGTAGCACCAACAACAGAAGAAAAGCTGATTAAGCTTCACAATTACCTGGAAAACAGCAATGTCAAAAAAGGAATAGCTATTGATGGAATGTGCGGTAACGGATCAATTGGAATCTATTTGCTCAAATACGGATTTGAAAAAGTAATATTCAATGATATTTACAGCGAAGCTATTGAAAATCTGAAATTTAATCTTGAAGTTAATGAAATACTCGGAAATTATGAAATTTACAATAAAGCATTTGAAGATTTGGAAGTTGAAAAATGTGATTTGTGTGTAATTGACAGCTATCCCCAGACAGATATTGAAGAAATTATCAAAAAAGCCGAGAAAATAGCTGACAATGTATTAATAATCTAAATAAACATTTGCATATAAATTACAATAGCTGGAATTATTAAAACTCCCATCAGATGAGATTTTCCAACTCCAATATAATGAGGCAGCATTCCAAGAGCAGTTGATGTAATTAAAGCCAGCACCATATAAAAAATCGGGGCTTTATAATATAATGTGAAAATGTATAAAATCCCAATTTGTAAAATAATCACAGCTACTGATAATTTACGATAATCAACTCCACCCATTAACTTTGAAAAAGAGTCACCTAATTTTAAACATAGAACCAAAGATATTGAAACTGCTATCAATGATGCAAAAATAAAGATCATCAGATGGTTAATGGACATGTCTGAAATTAAATAAGACATATAAACTGCAATGCCGCTTCTGGGATTTCCAATTATATAAATTGCCATTAAAGAAAAAAGACAATCTGAAATATTCAAACCTGAAGTAACCAGTAAAAAATTAACTGTATCATCTTCAGAATTATCATTTGTACCGCTGGCTGCCTGAGCTATTACAGTTCCCTGAGCAGGACCGAAACCCGGAAGGAATCCCAAAATAGCTCCTGTAATTCCTCCGGCAAAAATGCTTTTAAATTTATTTAAATCTATGTTTAGCTCATAAAAATTGTTCTGATGAGGAATAGTTGAATTATCATTTAAACTAAATAAAATAGTACTTATTCCAAATAATCCTGAAAAAATACACATCAAGGAAACACCTGATGAAATTGGAGTCTGAAAAATAGTCCATCCCAAAATTCCTGAAAGTAAAAACAGGAGTAATGACCATGCAAAGTCTCTTTTTGAGTTCGTAAGTGCATAAGTTAAATAAACTGAAGCTGAGAGCAGAATAATCCAAGTGTATGGCTTTGTAAGCTCATGTAAAAAAGGCAAGGTTATTGCAAAAACAGGCATCATCAAAATTGTAATTACAATTGCCCCAAATCCCCCAATAGCCACTATTCTTATAACTTCCTTTGACCTTCCCTGCAAAACCATTCTATGGCCGGGAAGAACAGATGTTGCAGTTCCTTCCTGTGGAACTCCTAAAAGCATTGAAGGTACAAATTCAGTTAATGCATGAGCTACAGACATTGATACCATTAAAACGCATAAAAATTCCGGAGATAGAAACCCTAAAAGAAATGCAGATGATGCAAACAGTATTGCGCCGGCAGTATTGACATGAATCCCCGGAATCATTCCAGTTAAAGTTCCAATTGAAATTCCTATAAAACAAGCAAATACTAATTCTAACATAGCTATTGATTAAACTAACTATAATTTATACTTTGTTTAATTCAAATGAGAATATTTAGCTAGTTTTAAAAAAATGCTTCAAAAAAAGAATATTAATATTTGAAATTATCAACATTTTGTCTGTCAAATTCCAATGCCTTTAAAGCTAATCTCTCTAATGTTACAAGCAGCTCTCCCCTAGACATTTCTATTTCATTTGCAATTTCATTTTCCCATTCTGCTTCTTTATCACGGAAAAATTTACCCCATACTCTTCCTTTTTCAGTGAGGTCAATTTTATAAGCTCTTTTATTTTCCTCAGTATAAGTTCTGGTCAGAATTCCCTTTTCTTCAAGTTCACCAAATGCCCTTGAAACTCCAGACCTGTCCATAAAACAGGCTGTTGCAATATCTGACTGGGTTGAACTATCATTATAAAAGATATGCATCAGCATATAATACTGATTTTTATTAATGTCAAATTCTTTGAGATACTGATTAATAAAAATATCATGGAAAGAATGCAGGCTTATTATATGACAAATCATATGGGGACTTAATCTAATAAGATCATCTGTTGTATACATTGAAAAACACCATTAAAATTTATAAAAAACCATATATAATCTATTGAAACTAATCAATAATTATTAACTGGTTTAATTTTTTTGAAAAATAATATATAAATGTTGTTATGTACAACAATAATTTGCAAATATAAAAAAAAGTAAATTAAAAAGAAGATTTACATTAATCTTCTAGTATCAGTAATTTCTACACTAGCTACATCAGCTAATTGTGCCATAGCTTCTTCAGTAGATTCTGTTCCACCTTCACCATCTTCAATAATGAAAATGAGGTTTAATGCAACTAAACCAAATGCAATTGGTTCTTCTTCAATTTTGTGGAATTCTGCTTCAGCAGGCATAGCTGCTTGAATATCTACTTTTAAAGCTTCTAAATCTACATCAGGACTTTCTGGCATGATTTTTAAAGTTGCTACAACTTCACCCATCAATATTCCTCCATTAATAAGTATTTATGGTCCTTCAAAACCACATTCACATTTATAAGCATGACCGAAAGTACGGCATTTTTCACATCTTGCTATTTTTGCTCCACAAACAGGACATTCAAATTCAACGAAAGGTCCGGTTAATGGAATTTCTTGTTTACATGAAATACATTCTACTTCTTTCATCTAATCACCTATTATTTGTGTGTAATCGAAATTATAATTATCTATATTATCATCAATAAGAGATAACACCCGTTCAGGGTACTTTCCATTTACAACAAAACAATCAGCCCCGAATTTAAGTAAAAGAGAAGGCAACATTAAGTCTATTGATGTTTCATCAAAAGTCAGTAGTTTTTTTGCATCAATGACATTAATAAATTCCGAACCTTCTTCATTAGGTTCTCGGGTATATATACCATTTACATTTGTTACTATTAAAAGCTTTGCATTTAAAGAGTGTGCAACATAAGCTGCAATTGAATCTGAAGTTACATCCCATGAACATTCAAAAGGATCTTCTTTTTCTAAAAATTCAGAAACACTGAAAATAGGAGTAAATCCCTTATCTGAAATTTCTTCAGCTTCATCAATAGTATATGCCAATTTTGTAGAGTTTACCTTATCATTGACTAATTTAGATAAAATATCCATACATTCAATCGCAGTATTATGACTAGTTTCATCAGAAAAATGATAGTATGAATCATATTTTCTTATCAAATTAGCAAATTCTCCCCCACCTAAAATAATTAAAGAATTTGTATTTTCCAGTTTTTTAGCCAGAGTTATTGCATCTTTTGGAAATAAACTTCCCCCAATTTTAACAACTTGTTTGATAATGATATCCCCAACCTAATTTACTATGTGTTTAATTAAAAATAGCTATCATTAAATTAAATGAAACTCACAAAAGTTTTAAATCCCCAGTTATCTTGTCCATTATTTCATCCTCATCAGGCCCAATACCCAAAACTGTTGTAGTTGATGTAGGTAACTGAGTCCTTCCAGCATCAACTACCAGATAATTGGAAACATTGTTTTTATCCGCTTCTTTTTTAAGGTCCAGCAATTCTTCTAAAGAATCAACTTTACAAACAACCTTAGCATAACCATCTGTTTCCCATTTTTTAATTATTTTAGAATCTGTTTTTTTATAGGAACCTATAGAACCATGACAGCATTGAGCTGCAATTTTTCCTTTCCCCATTTTTAAATCTCTTCTTACAACCATCACCTGTTTCATACACACATTTTTCTATGTGTCTATTTAAATAATTTTAGCTTCAATAAAGTATAATACCTATAATGTTTATATAGATTATTACTATTTTAAGTGAAAAAAATTTACTTAAATAAGGAGATGTACTTATGAATAAAAAAGTTATTGTAATAATAATTGCGATTTGTATAATAGCTGCATTTACAATACCTGCATTTATTTCAGAAAATGACTCCTCAAAAACAGATGACAAAAGCGATTTTAAAATCAAGATTGAAAGTGGCGGAACATGGAGACTTGACCTTATAGTTGACGGACATCATTCACTTATAGAAGGAAACGGTTCCAGAACAATCAACCTGGGAAAGATAGATTCTGCAAGTATAACATTTAATCAATATAGAGGCGGACCTTCCACAATTTCATTATTGGACGGAGATGATACTGTTATAAATAGAGGAAGAGCTCCTAACGAAGGGTTTGCAACTGTGTACTTTTATCATAAAGCTTAAAATGGAAGTTTAACCTTCCATAACTATTTTTTAAAATTTTAATTTAAAACTTAAATAATATATGACCAAATCCTTTAAAAATGAAAAAAAACTAATATAAAAATACTATTAATTTTTATTTTTATTATTATTTAATTAAAGGAGATATAAATGAGTCGTATTTCTATATTAGACAAAGACAAATGTCAACCTAAGAAATGTAATTTTGTTTGTATTGATTACTGCCCAGGAGTTAGAATGGATGAAGATACTATCATCATTGATGAAAACACTAACAAGCCATTAATTTCTGAAGAATTATGTGAAGGATGCGGTATTTGTACAAACAGATGTCCATTTGATGCTATTTCAATTATTAACTTGCCTGAAGCTATAGGAGAACCAATTCATAGATTCGGACAAAACCAATTTGAATTATTCGGACTTCCCAGTTTAACTGAAGGCAGCGTATTAGGTTTGCTTGGTCCAAATGGAATCGGTAAGTCAACAATAATGAACATACTATCTGGAACTTTAATTCCAAACTTAGGAGATTATGAAAACCCTCAGAATAATTGGGATAAAGTAATTGAACATTATAAAGGTTCAGCTCTTCAAAACTACTTTACAAAATTAGCTGCTGGAGAAATAAAAGCTATTTTAAAACCTCAAATGGTAGATCAGCTTCCCAAAGTTGTAAAAGGAAAAGTAAGTGATTTGCTTACAAATGTTGATGAAAGAGGAAAATTAGATTATGTTTGTGATGAATTAGATCTTCATAATGTTTTAGACCGTGAAATGAAAAACTTAAGTGGTGGGGAACTCCAAAGAGTAGCTATAGCTGCAACTGTTTTAAGAGAAGGAGACTTCTATTACTTCGATGAACCTACATCATGGCTGGATGTTTCACAAAGATTAAATGCAGTAAAAGTAATTCGTTCACTTGCCCAAGACGGTAAAAGTGTTTTAGTTATTGAACACGATTTGGCTACTTTAGATGCATTATCTGACAATATTCATGTTTTATTTGGTGAACCTGGAGGATATGGTGTTGTATCAGGTAGAAAAGGTGTTAGAATTGGAATTAATGCATACATAAATGGATTTTTAGCTGAAGAAAATGTAAGAATAAGAAAAAACCCTATTGAATTTACAATCAGACCACCAACTCCCGAAGATGAAGGGGAGTCATTATCCAGCTATTCCGATTTAAGTAAGGATTATGGAGGGTTTAAGTTAACTGCAGATGCTGGAGAAATTTTCCATGATGAAATTGTAACTGCATTCGGTTCAAACGGTATCGGAAAAACCACATTTGCCAAAATGCTGGCTGGAGTGGAAGAACCAACAAGTGGAGAAGTAGATACAGAAGTTACAATAGCATACAAACCACAATATATAGTTTCTGATTTTGAAGGAACTGTCAGCGACTTTTTATACATGAATGCACCAAGTTTCGGAAGCAATATCTTTAAAAGTGAGATTATGAATCCTTTTAAATTAGAAGATATGCTTGAAAAGGAAGTTAAAAAGTTAAGTGGAGGAGAACTTCAAAGACTTGCAATAGCTGCAACACTTTCAAAAGATGCTGAAATTTATCTTTTCGATGAACCTACTGCATTTTTAGATGTAGAACAAAGACTGATAGCTGCAAGAGTCATTAGAAAGATGGTGGAAAGCAGAAATGCAGCATCACTTATTGTAGACCACGATATTGTATTTATCGATTATATATCAGACAGGGCAATGGTATTTAACGGTACTCCGGGTTTAGAAGGACATGCATCCAAACCAACAGATTTAAGAAGTTCCATGAACGAATTTTTAGGAAATCTGAATATTACATTTAGAAGAGATAAAGAAACAAAAAGACCAAGAGTCAACAAATTAGACAGCTATCTTGATCGTGAACAAAAAGAAAAAGGAGAATATTACTACTTATCAGATTAAATATTCTCCAATTCTTTTAAGATATAATCTTTTAAAGCCTTAACGGCTTTTTCACCATCATCATCTAACCTGACTGAATCATTAGGATTCAAATCATTTTCTTTGACAACTGATTCAGCATCAATATTCCTCATTATATCAATGTCTTTTTCTTTTAGAATAGTTGAAACACAATCATCCGTACATCCTGTTATTGATACTACTTTTGCACCTTCCAGAATAGGACTGCATTGATTTGGTTGTGCAGAATATTCAGTTATGCATGCTGCAACAATATTTTCATTATCCAGAGCTAATTCCACCGTAGCAGCCCTTACTACCAAACCAAGGGGACTTAATCCACTACATGACACTAATGCTATTTTATCACTCATAATAATCAACCTCTCTTTTTAGCTACTCTTTTATCATATTTTTGCTTTATTTTAATATAACCTTTTTTATAAAATGGACAAACCAGCATACACTGACTGCATCCTTCTCTATGAGCAGTGCAAACTTTTTTCAGTACCAGCTCATTTTCATCAAATGCATTTTCAGGGCATTTTCTGATACATTTTCCGCAGGTTTTACAAAATTCTCCAACCCAGCACATATCATTTTCTTTTTTGAAAGGCAAATTTTCAATTGATGTGTGAATCATGAAAAATCCGATATTTAAACCCTCTTTAAAAAGACACATGTTGCTTCTTGTAATAACCGCATCATTTGACTGCATAGCTATTGCCCTTAAACTGATTTCATCATCTAACGGATTAAGCAACTCTGCAGCAAATCCTTTTTTCCTTAAAAAATCAGCAAACCCATACATCTTACGGCCGATTTCCTGAAATTCATCATCTGTAAGCTTACATTTTAGTTTTGAGGGTTCCATTTCCAAAATTTCAGGAGACATCATATATTTAAAAATAATAACATT
This sequence comes from Methanobrevibacter intestini, assembly GCF_047402955.1. Taxonomy (NCBI): domain Archaea; kingdom Methanobacteriati; phylum Methanobacteriota; class Methanobacteria; order Methanobacteriales; family Methanobacteriaceae; genus Methanobrevibacter; species Methanobrevibacter intestini. The sequence continues at coordinate 1,358,039 of NZ_CP187956.1, read as the reverse complement.
GTCAAAATCAATATTCCATTCTTCCCTAAATTCATCACTTAATTTAGAATAGCTAATGCCTGCACAATTATTTTCAATAGCTAAGTTTTCCAAATCTTTTAAAATAGAATTATCAATTTGGGTTTTGGGATTTGCAGGATTTGAAACTTTATAAAAATCAGGTAGCGGATGATGATATTTAAATCTAAAATCTTCATCCGTAATTTCGAAACACATAATTATTTCCTTAATGCTTCAACAGCTTTAGGGAATTCTTCACAGAATACTTTTACTTGCTCCTCAGGAATGGAATAACTTATACGTAAATAATTATCACCAAATAAATTACTGGTGTATTCTCCTTCCCTTGTGAATATTTTTCTTTTAAGTAAGTAATTTGACATGTCTTTTGGACTTATACCTGCACCAGATAAATCAATTGCCATCATATTAGCTTCAGACGGATAAACCGGTAAAAATACACCATCAATCTCATCAACAACTTCCTTAATTAATTTTTGATTATTGAAAGTGATTGATTTTATTTTATCTTCCCATTCGCTTTTGGATTTTAAACCGGCAATTGCGCCATACTGAGCAATTATATTAACTCCCAAATCATTGACAACAGCATTTTTTAAAACATCAATGATATCTGAAGTTGAAACAACTGCTCCAATCCTAACACCAGCCATTCCAAATATTTTTGAAAAGCTGTAAATAGTCAATGTTTGTTCAGGAGCATAATTTGCAGCCAGATAATGATTTCTTGCAAAATCCTTGTAGGTTACATCATCTAAAAGATAAATATCATTTTCAATAGCTATTTCAGCAAACTCTTTTATTTCTTCTTCAGTATAACCTGAACCTAACGGATTTAACGGATCGATTAAAACTACCATTTTGGTGTTTTCATCCATATTTTCACGAAGAAGTTCAGGAGTTAATTTATAACCGCATTCATCATTATAAACAGGCACATACCTTACTTCACCTGCAAATCTGTTTGCAAAGTTTCCGATAATTAAATAACCCGGATCAGACATGACTACATTATCCTGCGGTCCCAATAATGCCTGCATACAAAGGTATAATGATTCAGTAGCTCCGGCAGTTAATAAAATATCTGAATTTTCAAAACCTAAATCATCTAAAATTAATTGCTTAAGCTCTGAAAATCCTTCTGGAGGAGGATATTTACAGTATTCTTTAGCTTTAGCGCAACTAGCCATAGCATCAGCTATAATATCACCATGCAAATGATTTGTGTTTTGACCCATCCAAATCATATCTTTATCCATGAATACATCTTCAAAAAAATCATTTGAAGAATCATATCCTTCAGGGGGAACTCTTACAACCTTTTCAAATTTCTTTTTAGGATGTTTTATACTGTCTTCCCCATGACTGCTTAAATTATTTTTCATAAAAATCACATAACAATAAAATTCCAAAGTAATTATTTATTTTAAGTTATTTATAAAATTAATGTTTAAATAATTCCTCTTTCCACTATTTTAAAAGTAACCTGTTTACCTTCACCAATACTTCTATGCCTTTTTAAGGTAGCTATTCTTTTATTGAACTCTTCATTTCGCTCCAGTTGAATTATGGTTTTGCTCCAGTACTGCAAAATAGTTCCCCCAACTGCTTTAACAGCATCCTTGTTATCATCATCAAAAGAGCTGTAAATTTGATTGGTCAGTACAACTGCAACATCATAATTACGAGCTATTTTAGCTAAAATCCCCATCTGTTTACCTAATTCCTTATTAAGCCTTGAAGATTTCATGTCATCAACACGATAAAGAGCAACAGCAGAATCCAAAACACATAAATCAACATCATCATGATGTTTTCTAATCCAGAGCTCAATAGTTTTAAGATTTTCATTTTGCTCTAAAAATGAAGTCGGTTCAAAAACAATAATATTATTAACTATTTTGGAAAAATCTTCCCCAGCTATTTGTTTAATCCTGTTAATTGAAATTCCACCTTCAGTATCAACATAAACAACTTTTTTACCCTGTTTAGCTACATTAACTGCCAATACTAAAGCAATATTACTTTTACCAGATCCAGGTGGTCCGAATATTTGAGTAATAGTTCCTTTTTCCACACCACCATTTAATAAATTATCAATGGCAGAATTAGTTGGGATTTTATGATTATCCTCAAAATTAGCTAAGACTTTCATAATATATTATTTGGTTATACAAAGTATATATTTTTAAGCTTACCTTTTAACAAAAACAGGTTCCTCACCAGTCAAATCAATAATTGTTGATGGATTTCCAGATTTTAAAGGACCAACATCAATAATCAAATCAACTTCACAGCCCAATTGTTTTAATATTTCTTCAGGAGTGTCTAATGTATCTTTATTTGACAGATTAGCGCTGGTAGTAGTTATCGGAAAAATTTTAGCCAGACTACATGCAATCTCACTTTTAGGAACACGAACGCCAACATTAACAGACCCGCTTGTTAAATGTCTTGGAACAATTTTTGACTTTTTTAAAATAAATGTATAAGGCCCCGGCAAGTATTTATCTATAAAATTAAGCTGATTCAGAGAAGCCTTAGAAACTAAAGGAATTGCATCTTTAGAAGAAACTAAAAGAGAAACTGGTTTTAAATAGCTTCTTTTTTTAATATTATAAACTTTTTTAACCGCTTTTCTATTGAAAATATTAGCTCCCAAACCGTAAACAGTATCTGTAGGATATAAAATAACTCCCCCGTCAGCTAAAACCTTTACAGCTTCATCAATAACCTTTTTATCTACTTCATTCTGATTAGTTTTTAATATTTTCATTAGATTACCTTAATATTTTATGAACAATTATATATGAGTAAAATCTTTATATATAAATTATGCTTGAAAGTCTACGTCCTTTTTTAACAAAAATATTAAATCCGCTAGCTAAACATTTAAATATAAATCCGAATGTCGTAACAGTAATTTCCCCGTTTATTGCAATAATTGCTGCTTACGGATTTGCCAGCCATTTACTGATTATTGGAACACTGGCTATTTTATTAAGCGGATTTTTAGATGTTGTAGATGGTGCAGTAGCCAGATATCACAACAGAACCTCTAAATTTGGAGCATTTCTTGATTCAACAATGGACAGATTTGCAGATGCAATAATTTACATCGGAATAATCTTCGGAGGCTATTGCGATTGGTTTACTGGTGCCTTAGCTATACATTCAGCTATTACAGTCAGTTATGTTAGAGCTAGAGCAGAGTCTCAGGGAGTTGAATGTAAAGTTGGAATAGCTGAAAGAGCAGTTCGTATGATAATACTAATGATTGGAGCGATTATCGGATATTTAACAAGCCCAATTTACTTTACATACACAATAATGATTTTAGTAATATTATCTTACATTACAGTAGGACAAAGAATATATCACGTATGGAGGCAGCTTAAATGAATGATTTGGAAAGTGCAGAAAAAATAAGTATTGACATCAAGAAATTAGAACGCAATCTGAAACAGGTTGAAGACATAAACTTTGAAGGAAAGGAAAAAGAAGTTTATGGCCGAGCTGTTGATTATATGAACGATTCAAAATATTATCTTGAAAAGAAAAAAGATATGCGTACAGCATTTGGATGTATTGAATATAGTCACGGATTATTAGATGCCCTTCGGATGATTCATGGTTTAATTTAAAAGTATTTCCCCAAAACTGATTTAAATAAACAGAATTAACAATTATTTTGAAAAGCATATTATGGTTGTATTTTTAAAGTAGCTAATTGAATATAAGTTCATATAGTTCTAAATGGAAATACACATTTAACTTCAAGAGTATGAATACAATATCCAACAATATGTAATGCAAAATACAATACATAATGCAAAATACAATACCCAACAATATGTAATGCAAAATACAATAGCTATAAAAAAAGTAAAAAAAAGCAGAGATTAATTAAAATCTCTTAAATTTATTCCATATCTTCGAATCTGTCTTCGAGTTTTGCCATTACACCAGGTAATGAAGTATATTCCATTTCTTCAGCAGGTAATCTGTGAGGTTCAAATGGACCGTGTCTTCTGATGTAGGTAGCAATTCTTGCAGATTCTTCCCTAGTAGGATCAAATGCAGGGTCATCAAATAAGTCAACAGGACCGATTAATTTAGCATCTGATACTTGGAAACCTAAACCAATTACTCTAGGTGGTCCGTCGAATCTAATTGGGTTTGCATCTTGTTCAGATACAGGCATCATAGGACCGTTGTGGGAACCTCTCATCCATCCACTTACCATGTGAGGGAATGCAAATGGTTCTACACATTCACCATTAGCTGGGAAACCAGATTGTGCTCTTACAATAGCTGCAGGGTCATCTTTACCAACATATTCACCAGCCATTAAGTTTAATCTTTCAGTACTGATAGCTGCTGCGATTTCTCCATTTTTCTTCCATACTCTTTTAATTACATATCTTCCAGTGGAACCAATTAATGCAAGTAAATCGTACATTTCTTCAGGACAGTTTAAGATAACTTTTCTGTGTTCAATTACATCAAATACTTCAAATTTGAATCCATCGTGTAAACTTGGGTCAATAACAAGACCTGCAGTATTAAATGGATCTGCAAACATTTTAAAAATAGGTAAGTTAAATGCACCAGGTTCGGTTTTGTCACAGCAGTATACTAAAACAGGGTCACTTGGCCTTTCTTTAAATTCCATTTCAGCAACACCAGGACCCATACCTTTAATATTTCCAGAAAATGTATCAGACAATAAATCCTGACCTGCACCATATAATTTTAATTCACGTGCTCTTTCAGTAGCTTTCATAAAAGCATTGTAAGCAGTTTTGTGAACTTCTTCGTTTTCTTCCCCATTTCTATGAGTCATAATTAAGTCAATGTCGTCTCCACAACGGGAGATATAATAATCAGTTAAAATACCTGTATCCAAAGCTTCTGCTAAAACTTCATCACAAATATCCATTAAATCTGGGTGTGCAACACAATGTCCAGACACACTTCCAATATCAGCTTTAATTACACTAACAGTTGTTTTCATTTAAACACCTCAAAATTGTATATTCTAAAGTTTAGTAGAAAATAAAAAGTTAAGCAACTAGCTTAAAAAATTATTTAATATACATTCATATTTTTAGATTGTATACTATTTAATAATTATGTTTTAAAATGAGTTAAAAAAAGAAAAAAAGTTAAGAAGTTAGATTTTAACTTCTTAAGCTGAAATTGTTATTTTATTTGATGCCCAGCAGTTATCATACATTGATGTTATGATATATTCACCAGCCATTAATCTGATGTTTAAGCTAGCTACACCATTAGCATTGGTTGTTTTATGATAGAAAACACCGTTTACATTAAAGGTTATGTTTGCACCAGCTAAAGCTTTACCTTGACCATCAACAAGAGTAGCATTAAATGTGCTGCCGTCAAGATACTTCATGGAGAGATCTTGTGCAGTTAATCTTGGTAAAACTGTTATGTTGTTAGCTCTTTCTTCACCGGTTGCCGGGTTGTAAGCTGTTATAACATATGATTTTGGATTTAATCTGATGCCTAAACCAGCTGTACCGTTTTCATCAGTTACGCGGGTGTAGAACACACCGTTAATGTTGAATTTAACAGTTGTGTTTGCTAATGCTTTTCCGTTACTGTCTAAGAATTTAGCTACATATTTTGTTCCGTTACAGAAGTATAATGTAGTGTCGTTTCCAAAGACGGTGTTTTTAATAGTTACTGTTGCATTAGCTGTTGCTTTATCATAATCTTTGGTTCCGTTAAATACAGCATTTACTTTGTATTCGTTAGGAACTAATCCGATACCCATGGAAGCTGTACCGTTTTTATCAGTTGTTTTAGCATAAACTTTGCCGTTTACTGTGAAGTAAACAGTTGCGTTAGCTATTGGGTTTCCAAATGCGTCAACAAGTTTAGCTGTGAGATTTTGAGCACCGCTGAAGTATTTTACAACATCGTCCATTGTTAAGGTGGTTTTAGTGTTTTTATTAACTGTTATTGTTCCGTTAACTATCATGGAGTCGTATTTAGCATCTCCTGTGTAGAAGGTTACTACTTTGTAGGTTCCTTCATCCAAACCAGGAATAATAACTTTAGCAGTACCGTTAGTAACTGTTCCTTTGTAATCTGTACCGTTTATTGTTACAACTACACTACCGGTTCCATCTTTAGGAACAGTAACAGTAATTGTAGCATTTTCACCTTTAATAATATCTGCAATATCAACAGTCATATTATAATCAGACACTTTAGAAACAGTAAATTTAGTAGAATTCTCCATAGGCATGTATGTATCATCACCATTGTAGAATACACTTACACTGTAAGTTCCATTAGCTAAATTAGAGACAGTTACACTAGCTACACCATATTTAACTACAGCAGTGTAATTTTTACCATTAACGTTTACAATTACATTTCCAGTAGCATCTTCAGGCAATGCAACACTAATTACAGCATCATCACCTACTTTAATGTCTTTAACATCAACATCCATAGATGAAATAACTAATTTGGAAACAGTAAATTTAGCACTGTTTTCACTAGCTAAATACATATCAGTTTCAGCAAACTTAGCAACAACATCATAAGAACCAGCAGCTAAACCAGAAACAATTAAAGATCCTTTACCATCAACAACAGCAACATTATAAGATTTACCATTAACAGTAACACTAGCCACACCAGAAGTTACTTCAGGAACAGCAATACCAATAACAGCATCTTCACCAACATTAATATTGCCTACATTAACAGTAATCGTAGAAGCTAATTTTGAAACTGTAAATCTAACAGTATCCATACTAGCTAAATACATATCATTTTCGGCAAATTTAGCAACAACAGTATAATATCCTGCAGCCAAATTAGATACAACCAAAGTACCTTTACCATCAACAATAGCAACATTATAAGATTTACCATTAACAGTAACACTAGCCACACCAGAAGTTACTTCAGGAACAGCAATACCAATAACAGCATCTTCACCAACATTAATATTACTTACATTAACAGTAATTGTAGAAGCTAATTTTGAAACTGTAAATCTAACAGTATCCATACTAGCTAAATACATATCATTTTCGGCAAATTTAGCAACAACAGTATAATATCCTGCAGCCAAATTAGATACAACCAAAGTACCTTTACCATCAACAATAACAACATTATATACCGTATTATCAACACGAACACTAATTACACCAGAAGTTACATTAGAAACAGCTATATCAATAACTGCATCATCTCCAACATTAATATCACTTACTGTAATATTAGTTGCAGAAACTATTTTTGATACAGTGAATTTAGTTGCATCCTGGCTAGGTAAATAAACATCATTACCTTCAAATTTAACAACAACATCATAGGATTTTGCAATTAAATTAGATAAAGTTAAAGTACCTTTACCATCAACAACAGCAACATTATAACTCATATCACCAACACGAACACTAGCTACACCAGAAGTTCCGTTAGAAACAGCTATATTAATAACTGCATTTTCTCCAGCATTAATATCATTTACACTAACATGAGTAGTTGAATCAAATCTTGAAACATTGATTGATGTTGAACTTGTTGAAGACAGATATTTGTAATTACCTGCATAAGTTACACTAATTTCATGTTTACCTGCAGTTAAATTTGGAATTGTAAATTTAACAACACCATCACTAATTTTTTCAGTGTAAGTTTTATTATCAATTGTAAGTTTTACATCACCAGCAACACCACTAGGACTGACTGTTGCATAAATAATTGCATTTTCCCCAACATTAATATCATTTACATTAACAGATACACTAGATGCAATTTTATTTACATTAGCTGAAACAGTGGAATAGAAAGGTAAAAATTTGCCGTCCCCTGCATACCTAACCTCAAAAGTATAAGTACCTGCAGTAGACATATATCCCCATCTCACAGTAGCTCTACCATCAATAATGTGATTTCCAACTTCAGTAAGTCCTTTCCTGAAGAATACAGAACCAGTAGCACCCTGACTAACAAAAGCATCGAAAACAAGAAGTCCATCCACATCAATATCTTTTACATACACAACAATATTGGAAGCAATTTTAGATACAGTGAATTTAGTAGTGTTTTCACTAGCCAAATACTTATCATTACCATTAAATTTAGCAACAACATCATAAGTAGCACCATCCAAATTAGGAACATTTAAAGTACCTTTACCATCAATAATAGCTACATTATAACTTGTTTTGCCAATAGTTACAGTTACACTTCCTAAATCAACATTAGGAACTTCAACATTAACAATAGCATCATGTGTTGCATCAATATCGCCAACAGCAACAGTAATTGTAGAAGCTAATTTAGATACGCTAAATGTAGCATTAGCCTCACTAGCTAAATACATATCAGTTTCAGCAAACTTAGCAACAACATCATAAGAACCAGCAGCCAAACCAGAAACAGTTAAAGATCCTTTACCGTCAACAACAGCAACACTATAAATTGCATCGCCAACAGTAACACTAACTACACCAGAAGCAATACCCGGAACAGCTATGTTAATAACTGCATCTTGTGTTGCATTAATATCACTAACACTTACAGTTGTAGTTGAAGCAATTTTAGACACACTAAATGTTGTATTAGCTTCACTTGCTGCATACATATCATTACCTTCAAATTTAGCAATCACTGTGTATGTTCCGTTTGCTAAATTAGATACTGTTAATGTACCTTTAGTATTGACTATGTTTACATTGTATGTTTTTCCATTAACAATTACACTTACAACTCCAGAATTAACATTTGGAAGAGTTAATCTGATAGTTGCATCTTGACCTACTTTAATATTATTTACATTAATTGCTACTTTTGAAGACAATTTAGCTACATTAAATACTGTAGAATTGCTTGATATAGTATATTGTTTATCACCATTGTATTGGGCAAATACAGAGTAATCACCAGGTGTTAAATCACTAACTTTTAAAGTAGCTGTACCATTTTCAATAAATACAAGGTAAGAGTTACCATTTACAAAGAATGTTACAGTTCCGGTTGCACCATCTGTAATATTTGCAGTGATAATTGCATCCTGACCTACTTTAATATCACTTACATTAAGAACAATTGAAGATTCAATTAAACCTAAGTTAAAGAAAGTACTGTTAGAACTTTCAGTAATAAAAGTATTACCACCATATGCAGTTTCAATGAAATAAGTTCCATTATCTAAATTATCCAAAGTCAAACTAACAGAACCATCCACAATAGTTACAGTGTATTCTTCACCATTTACTTTAATAGTCATATTTCCAGTAGCTTTTTTATCAATAGTTACATTGATTAAAATTTTTCCAGGTTCTTCAGAAGTAATGTTGAATATTAAATCAGAACTTCTAGGATAGTTGTTTTCAACTACATTATTTTTACCTGCTTTAATTTCAACAGCTGCATCTCCTGCTAAATCACGAGTGATTAAAAAGTTATCAGTTACATTACAATTATTTGCATTTAAGAATGACACTGCATAATGACCATCAACATATACTGTGTTGTTACGTACATCAAATGAACGGTCACCGTACATGTATTGAGCATAACTGATACCATACATATAATTTCCCGGATTGTAAGCTCCTACATTATAAGTGTAAATTGTGTTGTTGTATATTTTTGCATTACCGTTTTGTACTTCAATACCAGATACTAAAGCCCAGCTACCACTAGCAGAAGCTAAACCAGTAACATTAATTAAGTTATTGGCAATGTAAAGTTCAGATGTTCCACCAGTCATACTTGCAAAGTAAATACCTAAGTTTGGACCGTTACTTACACTTGTAATATTGTTTCCAATCATAGATACTTCACATTCTACACCTTGTATTGCATATGCAGTACCTGCAGCATCTTTACCTCCAGCAGTAGACATTTTAAAGTCATTATTGGAAATCATTAAGTTTTTATTGTATCCAATGTTAATTCCATAGAGGTAATTACTTGTACCTGCAGGAATAACTGTATCAATCATTGAGAAATTATTACCATCAATTACACAGTCTTTAGATCCGACAATAAACATACATTGTAAAGTAGGGAAACTAGCACTTCCATCATTTGCAGTAGTGTTTACATTGTTTTTGGAAAATGTCACATTAGTACATTCTCTCATTCTAATTGGATTTACAGTATTTACACCCATCATAAAGTATGTATAATCATAATTAGATGCGAATAAATAAGGTAAGACTGCAGTAATATTATTTCCATCAATAAATGAATTGGAAACGCCTTCCATATTAATAGCACATGCAGTTAATGTATCATCTTTAGGACATGCTTCAAAGAAAATATTGCTGTTAACAACATTTAAGTTTGAAACACCATTTGCATTAATTGCAACAGCATCGACACTTTCTTTAATAATATAGCTAATGTTCATATCAGTAATATTCACATTATTTCCAGCTACCAATATGAGAGTTCCACCGTTATCATCACATGAAACATTAGAGATTAAAGTTAATCCGTTTAATACTACATTATCTGAAAGCACAGCAAATGCTATGTTTCTTAATACTGCATTATCACTGGTTATTTTAAGAGGTTTTTCAATTGAAATAAGATTTACAAGATTTGAGAATTCACCTTTAAATACTAATTCATCGAAAGGAACTTCTTTTCTTAATAATCCGTCTTCATCAAAGTAGACAAAGAATGTTTCATTAGTTACAACATTTCCATAAACATTAACACTGGAAGTAGCATTACTTAAAGCGTATGATGAATTACTATAAGTTACAGTTATATCATATTTACCTGCAGTTAAATTGGAAATAACTACACTAGCTTTTGAATCTGAGAAAACAAGATCATATTCATTATTATTGATTTTAAGGGTGAATTTTCCAGTTAAATCAGAAACAGTTCCGACAACTACATCAATTATTACATCACTGCCTTCAAATACATCTTTTGCAGTAATTGTAACATTGATAAGTTCGTTTGGAAGATTGTCTTTTATAATGTTTGTATCGACAGTAGAATTAACTGCATTATCACCTATTTTATCTCCAGCAACTAAATAATTATCAGTAATTACATTATTTCCGCCAGTTACAAGAATAGTTGCATTACCAGTAGCAAGTACAATGTTATTGTATTTTATTGTGTTATCATTACTTTGAACAGTAAGCATACCTCCAAATGTGGAGTTAATTAATGTAGTGTTAGTTGCACTGGATTTAATAGTTCCAACACCGCTAATGGACACATTTTCAATAACTGCATTTTTACCGTTTACAGATAAAGAAGCAGCAGTTACATTAGCTACTTTAACTCCTGCCTGAACTGTTAAAGTTGCAGTTACAATACTATCAGATACAACAGAATTAGAACTGGCAGATATGGATTTTGCAGTGTTGTTATAAGCAACTGAACCTGATCCAACATTTAAAGCACCTGAAACAGTGTTGTTATAAGCAACAGAATTAGCTGCAACAGTCATACTAGCTCCACCAATTAAAACATTGTCGCAGTAAGTGATGTTGTTAGGAACACCACCCCATGCATTAACAATACCAGCACCAGCATAATTAATTACATTTCCGGCAATTAAATTATTGTTACCAGTAATTCCAATACCGTAACAAAATGCAGAAGTCGGACTTGGACCGGTTATTTTATTGTTGATGATTTTATTGTAATCATTACTTAAATCACAGTCTGCATCATTAAAGGTATTCAAGTAAAGTAAATTACCGACATTACCTTCACCGACAATAGTGTTATTTTCAACAGTACAATTTTGAACGTGAGTTAAAACAATACTGCTTGATCCACCATTGTTACTGGTGTAAATATAACTGTTTTTAAGGGTTACATTAGTAGATCCGTGACGTATGGAAGTAGTTCCAACACCAGAACCAACTTTTTTATTTTCAACAATTACACTAATATTATCTAAAACTACATTATGAGCATCATAAATCCAAACCTGAGAGTTATGGAATATAATGTCAGACACATTGGATCCTGAACCGCCATTATTGATAGTGAAACAAGAACCAGGATTTTCACCAAGTAAACTGCCTGCAGTAGTGTTTAAATCAATGAATGCATCACCAGTAGTTGAAATCATATTAATTGGTTTATTAATAGCCAAATCAAATTTGACATCATCATGACTATAGAATTTACCTCTGAAGTCTAAAGTTGCACCTTCAGGAACATAATCTGCTAAAGTACCATTAATAAAGTAGTCAAAGAAAGTTTCATTAGTTACAACACCAACCAATACTTTAAATGTTGTAGAGTTAGTTGAATATTTGAAGTTATCATCACCATAATAATTTACAACAACGGTATTAACTCCTGCAACTAAATCAGATACTTTTAAAGTAGCTTTACCATCAGTTAAGCTAACAGTGTAAGTTTTACCACCTACAGTGATGTTTACACTACCAGTAGCAGCAGAGTTAAGGGTTACACCTATAACTGCTTCTTTACCAATCCATACATTATTTACATCAATTATAATGTCAGAAGCTATTGGTTTATTATCTTTAATAATATTATTAGTTCCAGATTTGAATATTGCTGCATCATCACCTTTTAATTCATGAGCATATAATGTATTGCCAATTATTTGAGAGTTTTCAGCAGATTTAATTAATACTGCATATTTTCCTTCAGAATAAATGGTATTATTCTGAATATCAAATTTGTGGTTTCCGCTGGTTGATTGGACATAAGTAATTCCTGCAATATTATTATTATCATTATATTCGTTTACATTTTGAACATAGATAGTGTTATTATATGCTTTAGCTACAGTATCCTGGAATTCCATACCGGAAACTAATGCAAAGTCAGCAGGTCCAGCAAAACCAGTTACATTAATCCAATTGTTCTCAACAGTAATCTCAGTAGTACCATAATAATTTTGTGAGTACACAGCTAAATTAGGACCGTTAGATACAGTGGTTAAATTATTTCCTCTGACTACAAAATTATTATAAGGACCGGTAACCTGTACAGCATAAGCAGCGCCTGCACCTTCTTTACCACCAGTAGTATTAAGCAATACACGATTATCTTCTACAATTACACTATTGGATTCATAAAAATCAAGTGCATAAATATAACTTGAAGTTCCTTTTGGAGTTATTAAATCAGTATGGGAAATAGTATTGTTTTTAATCAACAAATTATTAGCAGTATGAGCAATAAATGCATCGAAAGTAGGGAAATTAGCACCATTTCCTTTAGTCCAAGCAGAATTATCCACTACATTATTAATAATTTTAACATTTTCTGATTTTTCCACACCAATTGCAAATACCAAATCAGTGTCGATACTTCCCCAATGGCTGTAATCAACATCCACTAACGGACAGGAAGTAGTAATTATGTTTGAATCAACAACAGCATTGTTACTGTTTGCTATTTTTATACCTTGAGCAAATACTTTACCGTTAACATTGTTTCCAGTGAAAGTAATTGTACTGTTTACTAATTTAAAGTTATCTGCACCACTAGCATAAACTGCAATTGCATTCTTAGATCCGTCAGTAGCATTATAATCAATAGTAATATTATTTACTGTGACATCACTACCGATAGCATATATAAGAGCACCATCAGTATCGGCAACATAATTGGTAGCATTTAAAGTTAAGTTATTTAAAACAGTTCCTTGTTCACACATTATTGCAATATTTCTCAATACTGCATTATCACCATTAATAGTAATAGCTCTTGGAACGTAAACAACATTTACCCCAAGATCTGAGAATTCGCCTTTGAAGATTAAAGTATCATAAGTAATACTCTCCAATAAGGTACCTGCATTATCAAAGAAGTTAAAGAATGTGTCATTAGTTACTATATTGGTAGTTGAAGATCCGACATTATAAGTTAAAGTAAGAGTTTCACTATCTGCTTTAACCGGAATAACATTTTCTCCAGAAGTTAAAGTATATAACACAGTTGCTTTTCCATCTTTAACAGTAGCTTTTTCACCATTAATTTCAACATTCCATCCATCAAAGATGTCAGTATCGCCAAGAGTATAATTATTGCCTGCAGCATCACGAAGAGTGTTTAATCCAGCAGTTATACCAATGACTTCACCTGCTTTAAGGCTTTCAGTGAAATTAGAAGTAGCAGTTAAAACAACCCATTTGGATGGAGTTAATTTACCGGTTTTCGGAGAGTTAGTTCCCCACCAGTTGTTATCAATAGTACCTGAAATAGTTCCTATCAATGCATCAAATGTTGTACCTTCATTACTAATTATAATAGAATCAGAAATATCTGCTTTAAATGTACCCAATAAGCAATAAGCAAATCCTTTATTGACAGTATTATCACCAAATATAGAATAACGTATATTAAGGACATTATCAGAAGATGCACCATAGAATATTGCACCAGAACTTAAAGTATTATTATGAACATAAGAGTCACTTATAGTTAATTCAGTACCTGCAAGACCAATTAAAGCATTACCAGTCATTTTATTATTGGAAATATCTACATTAGATAAATCGATTACAGAACTGCCTGAACCATAAATAACACCATTACCGCTGAAAGTAGAATCATAAATTTTAGAATTATTCATGACTACATTAGCAGCATTAGCATAGATAACACCTACAGTACCACTATTTGCTCTAAATTCAGAATCAACAATATTTACTGAACCTTTATCAGAATAAACAACAGCACCTTGATTTGCAGTATTTGAATAAGCATTGATTTTATTTAAGTAAACAGAACCGCCTTTGTTATAGATTACACCATAATTGCTGGTTCCACGATTAATTCCAGTAATATTTAAATTAGTTAAATTAAAAGCAATTCCATTAGCTACAGTGAACATAGTTTTAGTGTCCCCTGTAAAGGTAACTTCATTTTCACCAATAATAGCTACATTGAAATTAATAGCTAAATCAGAAACAGTGTAAGTACCATCCATCACATGAATAGTATAACCAGGTTTAACAAGTTCAACAGCTTTTGCAATAGTAGCTACAGGATTAGCCTGACTACCGTCATTTGCATCACTACCACTAGCAGATACCCAAACATCAGTTACAATCTGTTTTGCACTAACATCAATAGTTAAAGTCTGACTACCGGAGGTAACAGTAATCTGATCATTGCCGTGTACAGTGTAAGTAACACTAGCTACACCATCAACAGTAGAAATTATATTACCTGCTAAAGTACCATTAACAGCTTCAAAACTAACAGCAACAGATGGAATAGCTTTAGTTAATTCTTTAATTACACCATTTGCATTATAATGATTGAAGTTAACTGTTAAGGTTTTTTCATCACCAACATTGGCATTTTCAATACTTACAGGATCAACACTCATAACAACCCAGTTAGAAACATCAACATCATCGCATGGTTCATCATCATAATCTAAACCAGCACCAACTAAAGTTGAAGGATTGCTGTTAGTTCCCCACCAGTTGTATTGGGCATTAGCACTTGGTTCACGGCCTTCATTGTAAATTAATTTATTAGTTCCTTTTCCAAGTAATGCAGAGTAATGTAGAGTTAAGATACCTGAATTGTAAATATCATCACCATGATAACCAGCATTTCCATTGGAAGCTGCATTAGCATCAAAAATAGAAGTTTCAATATTTAATGTACCCTTATTATAAATAGCTCCACCATCTTTATTAGCTTTGTTTCCAATGAATTTGGAATCTTTAATGGTTGCAGTACTTGAATCAGATTCAATGTGAATTGCTCCACCATTTCCTACAGTAACTACATTATTTTCAAATGTTGCATTATTAACATTTAAAGTTCCTTTATTCAGCCAAATACCAGCTAATCTAGCAGTATTATCAGATATTGTAGAGTTAATTACATTTACAACACCACCATCAATATATAAAAATGCATAAGTAGTTCCTTTAGCAACATTATTACTGGAAATAGTTGTATTGATAATATCAAGATTACCTGAGTTAAATATTAATCCGTAACCGTCATTTTCATAAATATTTGAATTAATAATAGTCATTACACCAGTATTGTATATTGAACTTACAGTAGGAGTACTTCCTGATTTTTGAGTGTTTTTGTAAATGCTTACATTATTTAAGTTTACAGTCCCTTTAAGATTTTGCATAACTCCACCATAATTATTTAATGCATTAGTAAATGCAACATTAGTGAAGTTAACAATTGTATTCTCATTTATAGTCATAATCTTAGAAGCATTACCATCAATGATAACTTTTCCTGAACCGATCATTGCAAATGATTTAGCTATTGTTAAAGAATTAGCAATATAAGTACCTTCACCTACATGTATTGTGTGACCTTCAGCAACTAACTCAATTGCTTTTGCAATAGTAGCTACAGGACTATCCTGACTACCGTCATTTGCATCACTACCAGTAGATGATACCCAAACATCAGTTACTGGAAGTTTTGCAACAACTTCAATAGTTAAAGTTTGACTACCTGATTTAGCAGTAATTTGATCATTGCCGTTTACAGTGTAAGTAACACTAGCTACACCATCAACAGTAGAAACAAGGTTACTTGTTAAAGTACCATTAACAGCACTAAATTCTACATCAATAGCTGGAAGAGGTTTTGACAAGTCTTTTATAGCACCAAAACTTGAATATTTGTTGAAATTAACAGATATTGTTTTTACATCACCTATTTCAGCATCTGTTACAGTAGTTGGATCTGCACTCATGATTACCCAATTGTTTAATGTTACTGTTGAAGGCACTAAATTTTTAGGAGAATTAGTTCCCCACCAGTTGTAATTAACTGTAGCTACACCAGATGCAGATTCACCATTAGATATTGCATAGTCTCCTTCAGCAGTGTTATTTAATAAAACTGAATATGAAATGATTGAATTACTGCCACCGTTTAAGTATAATACAGCACCTAATTTAGCCTGATTGTTTTTGAAAACAGAATCTGTAACACTGACATTACCGTTTAATGAAGTGTATATTGCTCCTCCTTGACCACCAGTGTATTTTCCAGGATTAGCTTTGTTATTAATAAACATAGATTCTTTTACAATACATTCTCCACCAGAAACAAATAATGCTCCTCCCTGACCAGTATTTGCACTATTACTTTCAAATGTAGAATTAATTATATTAACAATACCGATAGTTGCATCAGATGATTTAGTTGCATAAATAGCTCCACCATATTTAACAACATTATTTCTAAATACAGTATTGGAGATAGTTGCATTTGCTGAAGTTGTATAAACTATACCATAAGAATTAGAAAATGAAGTCATATCATTATTATAAAACTCAGAATTATCAATAACTAATACTGCATCATTTTGATTGAATACAACACCTCTGCCTGCAGAATTTTGATAAAATTTAGAATTATTAATATTTAATTTATTTTTATTAGTAATTATAGTTCCAGAACTACCAGTAGCCTTATTTGAATAAAAGTTAGAATTAGAAATGGTTAACTTACCTTCATTTAAAATAGCACCTGCAAAAGCAGCTTTACCATTTGTGAAAGACAAATTAGTTAAAACAACAGTTGCATCAGCAGTTACTTCCATAATTCTTGAAGCATTACCATCAATTACTGTATTAGCACTACCTTCTAAAGTTAAACTTTTAGAAATGCTTAAAGTTTTATCAATTACATAATTACCATCAGCAATATGAATAATATAACCATCACCAGCAAGTTCAATAGCTTTTGTAATAGTAGCTACAGGACTAGCTTGGCTACCGTCATTATCATCACTACCAGTAGTTGCTACCCAAATATCAGCTGCTGCTTGTTTTGCAACAACATCAATAGTTAAACTTTGACTACCTGACTTAGCAGTGATTTTATCATTAGTTGTAGTAGTGTATGTTACAGTAGCTATACCATCTACACTAGCTACATTATTTTTACTTAAAGTACCACTAACAGCACTAAAGTCAACATTGATTCCAGAAATAGACTGAGCTAAATCTTGAATACTACCAGAAGCATCAGTATAATGATTAAAGTTAACACTTACATCAATAGCTTTACCACTTTCAGCATCAATAGTAGTTTCAGGAGTACTCATAACTACCCATTTATTTACATTATCACCAGTATAAGTATTAGTTCCCCACCAGTTGTAATCTAAATTAACAGTTGGAGTAACTCCAGATGCAATATTTAAATTTTTACTGAATCCATTATTCATAATAGAAGAATAAGTTAAATTAACAATGGAATTTTTAAAAATATAAGCTAATGCACTAGTATCTGCATTACCAAAAGTATTGTTTTCAATTATACAGTTAGTCATATTTAATGCAGTTACAAAATTAGCATAGCCCAAATATAACAAATATTGACCATTAATTCCACTTTCTGTTTTTCCAATTACATTATTGGAAATTACAGTATTGGAAATAGTTAAAGTACCCTTATTTTCTATAAGAGACATCATAGATCCACTAGCTCCAGTTATACGAGAATTAGTTAAAGTTACTGTTGCTTCTTTGTTATCTAAATAAAACACAGTTCTTAAATGTACCGCAGCACCAGTTACAGAATCAGATAATTTAGGATTAATAATAGATATATTATCAAAATTATATTTACCAGTGCCTGAATTATAAACAATAGATCCCCTAGTTACTCCACAGGTCACATCTTTTATTGTAGAATTAATAATATCTGCAACACCTGTTGTGTATAATTGCATTGCACCATATTTAGCACTAATATCTGTAAAAGTACAATTAATTACTTTAAGATTTCCATTACCTCCTACTCTTAAACCACAGGAACTACCACTAACAGATGAAACCCCTGTGAAAACAAGATTAGTGAATTCTAAGGTACAATCATTTTCAACACATTCAAATACATTTGCACCATTACTATTTAATATAACCTTACCTTCACCAACAAAGGATAAAGATTTATTAAGACCTATTTTTCCCTGATTATAAGTTCCTTCTTTAATATGAATAGTAGATCCGCTTTGAGCTAAGTCTACAGCTTTGCTGACACTAGCTACAGGATTAGCCTGACTACCATCATTTGTATCATCACCAGTAGTTGCTACCCACACACCATCAGATGAAGGATCGCCAACTACCTGAGAATCCTCTGAAGTTATCGGATTAGCAAATGCACCATCATCGACAGAAACATCTTCACTAATACTGACAGCATCAGATGAATTCATAACTATCTCATTACTATCTGCTGCACTTACACAAGATATTGAAAATGCCACAATAGCTATAAGAAAGATTATTAAAATTTTCTTATCCATGAGTATCCTCCTTTTTATTTTATTTTGAAAATTTTAAATTTTTAAAGTCTTTATATTATTAAACACCGCCAAAATATCAATTATAACCCCCAATAAGTTAAACCGGATTAAAACCGGTACAACACACATCAATAAATTCAAAATAAATTTATCAAAACTAAACAAATTTTGAATATGATTTATATTTATATTATAAGGACATATTTAAGATTTATCAAATATTTTTGAAAAGTAAAAAATAAGTTACATCAGAATTTAAAAAAAAGAAGAAAAAAGATTAAACAATAGAATTGAAGGCTTTTTCAATAGCTTCTTTTTGATTCATTGCCCTGCAAGCCTCTTCAACTCTATCAACATCTGCTTTTGTTTCAGGATATCTTGGAACTGCATGACATCCCCCATCATCCAATTTAGAAATTTCAAAAGTTCCGATGTCCTCAGCTATTCTGGTAATCTCCAATTTATCCAGACCTATTAAAGGACTTAAAATAGGCATGTCAACACCATGACGGGTAGCTAATATATTAGACAGTGTCTGTGAAGCAACCTGGCCTACACTGCTTCCGTCTACAATAGCAAGTGCACCGTATTTATGAGCTAATTTCTCAGCTATCTGATACATTCCTGATTTGCATAAAACACAGGTCATTTTCTCAGGAGCACAGTCTTTAGCCTGCTGCAAATACTCACCATATTTAACAACTTTTTTTGTAATGGGAACTCCTTTTGCATAGCTTTGAAGCTGATCAATTATTTTATCAAAGTTTTCATGAACTTTAGGACCTGTAAATGGAGCATTGTCACAGTGAAGTGCTATAACCTCACAGCCTCTTTTCATCATAAGATAAGCAGCCACAGGAGAATCAATACCGCTGGAAACCAAAACAACTACCTTTCCCTGTGTTCCCAGTGGAAGGCCTCCCGGACCGTCAATTTTTTCATGGTAAATAAAAGCTTCATCATCCCTTACTTCAACATATATTTTAAGTTCAGGATTTGTTAAATCAACAGGACATCCCACTTTTTTAACAACTACAGAACCGCAAAATGCAGCCATTTCCTGAGATGTGAAATCATGGTTTCCCACCCTTCTGCATTTTATGGCAAATCTGGTATCTTCACCTATAAATCCTTCACGAAGAAGACCATCCACATATTCACCTAATGTTTTTTCAATATCCTCATAATTTCCATATGTTGAAACAGCCGGAGAGTAAGATACAACACCAAATACCTTATTTAAATTTTCTAAACACTCGCCATAGTTTTTTGGAAAGATATATATTCTTCCCTGGTTTCTGTCAACTTCACAGTCAATAGCTGCTTTAATATTTTTAACTAATTTACGCTCAAAACGTGCCCTTACTTTTGAACTCTTTAAACCAATTTCACCATAACGTGCTATAACTACATCATAATTCATATTATTCCTCTTTTAATACTTTAAGGTGTCCAGCCATAAATTTAAGAGTGGATCCCTGTACCAGTACTGAAATACAAGTAACAACCATTACAATATCAAATATCAGCTGTGCATTATAAATACCATGTACCAACGGATAAAATGCAAATACAATAGGCACTGCCCCTTTAATTCCTGCCCATGAAACAAATGCCTTTGAAGGTCTGTCTATATCAAATGGAGCTAAAGATATTAATACTGCAATTGGTCTTGCCACAAATGTCAGTATCATTGCAATCCATATTGCCGGAATCAGAACAGGTATAAGTTCCTTTATTGATGAAAATGCACCAAGCAATACAAACATTACAATTTGCATAATCCATGCAATACCTTCGAAAAATGATAATTGCGTATATTTATATTTGATTTTGCAGTTACCAATTATTACTGCTGCAAGATATACTGACAGGAATCCGTTTCCCCCAACAACTTCAGTAGCTGCAAAAGAAAGAATAGCTGCTGACAACAGCAATACAGGATACAATCCTTCAACACTTAATTTAATTCTTGCAAGTAATTTTGAAAATCCTTTACCTAAAATTGCACCCATTACTAATCCTAAAGCTAATGATTTAAAGAAATTAAATACCAAAAGCAGTATGGAAGTTTCAGGATGCATTATCAAATAAATTACTGATGTTACAAGTATATACGCCATCGGATCGTTTGTAGCACTTTCCAGCTCAAGCATATGGTCCAAATTATCTTTAATATGTAACTTTTGTGTTTTGAAAATTGAAAACACTGCCGCTGCATCTGTAGAAGATATAATTGAACCTATTAAAAATGAATCCAGCCATCCCAAACCGAATAACAGATGAACAAGTATTCCTACAACCATTGCAGTAATAAAAACCCCTATGGTAGATAAGGAGATTCCTTCCCAGGTTACCCTTTTAATGTTGGCAAGTTCAGTATCCAGACCTCCCGAAAACATAATAATAATCAGGGCAAATATACTTATCGATTGAATCAGGTTATAATCCGCTATCGATGAGGATATAAATTGGTTAGTGTCTAAAATTAAACCTACAATTAAAAAAATCAATAATGCAGGAACACCGATTTTAGCTGTGAATTTACTTAACAATACACAGACTAAAAGTAAAAATCCTATAAACAACAGTACTAAATGAACATCAAACATACATATCAAATTATTTTAAAAAAATTCAGATTTATATCGCCGTTGCTAAAAAATATAACAGCTCATATAAATCTTTAATTTTAACATTTATAAGCATTATTGTTAAAGACCCTATTTAATTAAATAAGGTCAATAGCAGTATCTAATGCTTCATTCATATTTTCACATTGAGGTCCTGCTCCCTGAGCAAGAGTTAGACGGCCGCCACCACCGCCGCCAAGAACATTTGCAGCTTTTTTAATTATTTCATTTACTTTAATGCCTGCATCAATAGCCCTCTGGGAAGCTGCACCAACGATTTTACCGTCATTGTTACCCATTAAAACAACATCAGCCTTGTCATTGTCTGTAAAGTCAGTTGCAATTTTTTGAAGCTCTTTAAAATCAGCATCAATTAACTGTTTAACAACTTTAAGACCTTTGATTTCACTAACATCATCAGCTAATGAATTCATTTTTAAACTGGCTATTTCAGACTTTAACTTGTCAATTTCATTTTTCTGTGCTTTCCATTCCAAAAAGAATCTGTCACATGTTTTTGGAAGCTGATCATTATCAACCTTAAAGATTCCGGAACTTTCACGAAGCAGTTTATTTTCATTTTGAATAGAATCAACTGCAGCTGTACCTGCTGAGAAATCAATCCTTTCAACACCGTCCTGAACCCTTTCGGTTTTATTGATTTTAATTGGACCTATATCTCCAGTTCTTAAAACATGAGTTCCTGCACAAGCCTGAACATCAATCCTCGGTATTTTAACAACACGAATTGACTTGCCCGGTACAATACCGCCCTGATAAAGTTTAAATCCATATAACGATTCTGCTTCATCTCTTGTATAAAATTTAATATCCAACTCAATGTTGTCCATTACATATTCATTAGCTAATTTCTCAATTTCATTAAGTTCCTCTTGAGAAATACGTTTATAATGAGATAAATCTATACGTGATCTGGATACTCCTTTTTGAGCACCAGCCTGCCAGATATGTTCTCCCAAGATTTTACGGGCAGCTGCTACAATCAGGTGAGTTGCTGAGTGATGGCGGGCTAAAGTTATTCTTCTGTTCCAGTCAATTTTACCTTCAACTTTTTTACCGACAAATTTATCTAAATCAATGTCTCCATCTACATGATGCAATACCACATCGTTGACTTTTTCAGCATAATTGATATTGATTACATTACCGTCAGCAGAAATTGTACCTGTATCAGAAGGCTGACCTCCACCTTCAGGATAAAATACTGTTTTATCAAATACCAGTGTGTTTTTACCGTCTTTTTCAACTACTCCTAAAACTTCTGCTTCAAATTCTTTCTGATTAAAATCTTTGTAGAACAGTAAATCAGTTTCAGGATAATCAATTTCAAAAGATTCCTTTTTATTGGAGGTGTCTTTTTCATGTGCTCCTGCTACAAGAGTAAAGAAATTATCAGGAACATTTACAGTGAAATTATCTCCAGCTATTTCAACAACTGTTTCCGGAGGAATTCCATGAGCATCATATAAATCCATCAGCATATCCAAAGGCATTTCAGTTTTGCCTTCTTTTTTAAGTCTTTTAATGGATCTTTTAACAATACTGGTTCCTTTTTTAATAGTAGATTTATATCTTTCCTCTTCAAGAGAAATAATGTTCATGATATGATTTTCAGAATCTTTAATTTCAGGATAAAATTTAGTTAAAAATTCAAGCTGAATTCCCATAACCTCTGCCAAAGACTCTTTCATGTTTAATTCTTTCATGAAACGGACAGTTCTTCTTAAAACTAAACGGGCCAAATAACCTTCTTTTACATTTGAAGGAATAATGCCGTCAGCCAGCATGAAAGCAAGACAGCGGGTATGGTCTGCAATAATATAAATTGCTTCCATAGGTTCTGCAGATTCTAAAAGTTCATCTAAAGTAATGCCCAAACTATTAGCTACCTGTTGACGAAGCTCTTTAATATCTCCAATATCCTCAATATCCATCATACCAGCTATCTGAGCATTGCGGGCCAAAATCTCAGTATTGACTTTAACATCAGTCAACTCTTTTAATTTATCAACTACCGGAGCGAAACATGCATCATAAGCAGTAGGAGTTCCCTGAGAAATCCAGGCGATTCTTTCCAAACCGTAACCTGTATCTACAACTTTAATTGGAATTTCTTCTTTTTCACCATTGTCTAAAGTTTTATATTGGATGAAAACCAAAGTAGCTAATTCTACACCACGGACACAAACTTCATAACAAGGTCCTTCATTACCTCCGCCGCTCCACCATGATTTGATAAAGCAGATTTCCTCAGTGTTGATTCCGATATATTTGAAAAACTCATGACAAAGTCTTATTGTTTCATCTTCCCAGTAAATAAAATTTTCTTCAGTATTTATTACAGTATGGGATCCCATTGTAAAACAGGTCATGTGTCTGCCGGTTCTTCCGACATTATCAACATCATTTAAACGAACAGAAGGCTGTTCAATTTCTAAAGGATTTGCTGGAGGTTTAACCATACCGGAAGTAACCCATGGCTGGAAACAGAATATAGAAGCTCCAACTAAAAATACATCATCTCTCCATCTTTTAGCTAAAATAGGATATCTCTTAATAGGAGTATGTCCCTCTTTTTCTAAAAATTCTCTGAAAACTTGTTGAATTTCATATAAAGTATAAGGTTTATCAGTTGCAGGATTTCCAATAAATTCATATTCATCACATGGAGCATCCCCACAGGTATCCCTGTCAACTTGTGCGTAAAATTCATGTCCACAAGTTTTACATTTTTGTTTTTTATAACCAAGTTTATCGAATATTTCAAGCATTTCAATCAATTTAAAATCTATTTATTATAATTTACTATTTGTTTTTAATATAATAAATATATTTTTAGAAAAAGTAATTACATTAATAAGTGCTCAAAATAAGTGTTAAGTTGAAAATAAGTTTTAATTAATAAAAATAGTAGTTAATAAAAAAGAAAAGAAAAAGATAGAAAAAATCTATCCGAATAAAGCTCCTAAACCAGCTGCTGCTGCTTCTTCAGCTTCTTCTTCCTCTTCTTCTTCATCTTCCTCTTCTTCTACAGCTGCTTCAGCTGCTGCTGGAGCTGCTGCTGCAGGAGCTGCTGCCATAGCAGTAGTTTCCATTGCTTCATCAATGTCAACATCTTCTAAAGCTGCGATTAATGCTTTAATTCTAGCATCGTCAGCGTCAATTCCTGCTGCTTCTATAATACTTTTAACATTTTCTTCGTTAATATCTTTATCTGCACTGTGCAAAATCATTGCCGCATATATATATTCCATGTTATCACCATTAGTTTTATAATCTAATTTGTAAGGTTTATAATAATAAAAAATTTTAATTAATTATTTTAACCGAAGAGAGCCCCTAACCCAGCTGCTGCTTCTTCTTCTGCATCTTCTTCCTCTTCTTCTTCCTCTTCTTCCTCAACAGTTTCTTCAACAGCAGGAGCTGCTGCAACTGCTACATTAGAAAGTTTTTCAGCTAATTCATCATCTAAAGCACCTTCAGTACCTGATACTTCAGATGCTAAAGCTAACATTTTAGCTTGTGCGAGACCAATTATTGGCTCTGAGGTTTCAGAAGTCATTATTGCTGCATCAACACCAACATTGATTGCTCTGGTGTAAGCAAGAGTAATGATTGTGGAAATAGTTTCCTCTGTAGGAATAGCTGCATTAACAGACAAGTTGAATGCACTTTTAAATGCATTTTGAACATCTGCTAAAGTTTGTTCTTCGTCGATTGCGAGTACTTCAGAAGTATAAATTGCTTCTTCTTCGTATACTGCTCTTAAATCAATCCCAACTTCCATAGGATTAATATCCATTCTTGATAAAGTACTTGCAACAGCAGCAGATACTTCTTCACCTGCTTCTACAAGAACGGTTTCTTTAGAAACAACAATTTTACCTTTATCAATTTTAGCTGGAATTCCAACTTGTTGTAATTCACCGAGGAATGGACCTGGTTCAAAACCTGTGTCTCCTTCAGGTATAACAATATCATCAGTAGCAATAGCGCCCGGTTTAGCAGGAGCTGAAGTTTTACTGTCTTCTAATATTTTATACAATTTGAAAGGATTCATTTCAGTTGCGATAACTGCAACTTGACCTTCCATATGCTCTGATAAATCAACAATGTTGTTTTTACTAGCATTACAATCTTCGAGAGCTAAATCAATAAGATTCTTTTTTGACATTCTGATGACAGCTTTGTTATGAAGAGATTTCCTCATTTCTTGGAGCTGTTTTGCTGGAATGTTTAATAAATCAACAATTCCGATAACATCATATTTATCAATTAAAGATTTGAGCTCATTAACTTCTTCTTTTTTCCATTCAGCAACATGAGCCATTAGATCACCCTCACTATTGGACCCATAGTTGTTTTAATAAACATGGATTTAATTTGATTTCTTCCTTTATCTAAATGGCGGTCTAAGACTGTAAGAACAGTTTCAATATTTTCAGCTAAATCTTCATCTGACATATCTTGGCTTCCAACAATAATCTGAATAGCAGGTTGTTGTTTGATACCAACTTTAACTGTGCTTTGTAATCTTTCTAAAAGAGGATCTAATTTGATACTAGCTGGCACTGGTTTTGGCATTTTATTACGAGGACCAAGAATTGGACCTAAAAATCTACCAACAAGTGGCATCATATCAGCTTGAGCTATAAAGAAATCAACAGAGTTTGCTGCTTTTTTAGCTGCTTTTCTGTCTTTTCCTAACTCTTCTAAATCCGCTTTATTAATCACAAGAGCGACACCAGCATCTTTAGCTTGAACAATAAGTTCCCCATCAGCTATGACTCCGATTTTGACTTCTTTGCCACGGCCGTTAGGAAGAGTAACTTCCTCATTAAACCTATTTTCTGGTTTTTTGACATCTAAGTCGCGAATATTAACAATCATATCCACAGACTGTGTGAAGTTTCTCGGCTTTGATTGTTCTTTTGCCTCCTTCACCGCTTCTAATACTTCTTGTGTCATATTATCCCCCATGAACAAATACGTGTTCATTGGATTATTTTTTTAAATTTGGTTTCATGAGTAATCGATTAAAGAAAAAATTCTTCTTCGATTGCATGAATTAAACAGTATATCAATTATAATCGCAATTATAACATCATATACACTGTTTTATAAGTTTAAATTTTAAATTTGAATAGACAATGTTTATTCAACTAAAACATCATCGTATTTTCCAGCATCAACATCTTTTTGTGCTTCTCTTGGGTCTTTACCATCAACAGAAAGTCCCATACTTACACAGGTTCCCATTACCTCTTTGACACCTGCTTTGTAATCATTAGCTAATAATGAATCAAATTTCATTCTAGCTATTTTTAAAGCTTTGTCAATAGGTAAATCAGCTACAATATCTGCACCTGGTTCATGAGAAGCTTTTTCAATGCCGAGTTCTTCCATAATGAGAGAAGTAGTTGGAGGAGTACCAATTTCAATTTCAAATTCTTTAGTATCTCTATCAATGCTAACTTTAACAGGCACTTTCATTCCTGCAAAGTCTGCACTTTTATTATTAATTTCTTCAACTACTTGCATCATGTTAATACCGAAAGGTCCTAATGCTGGACCTAATGGAGGTCCAGGAGTTGCGCTTCCGCCTTCGATAAGAATTTCAACTGTATCTTTAGCCATCAGTCAGCCTCCTTTTGAATAATTCTAATTTGATCAGCTTTTACAGTAACCGGAATCGGTACTGCTGCTTCTATTAACTCTAGAACTACTTCTTCACGTGATTCATCAATACGAACCACTTTTGCTCTTTCTCCTTTAAACGGACCAGAAATAAGTTCAACAACACTTCCTTTTTGAATAGAGGAAATGATAGGTTCAGGTTTCAAGAATCTTTTAGCTTCTTCAAAAGTAATTCCATGTTTACCTTCGACAACACCTCTTAAATGAGGTACTTTAAGATCAGGATTCCTTAAATCTATTTTTGTTGAAGATTCTACTAATATATATCCTTTTAAAGATTCTGGGACAAGAATTGCAGAAATACCTATGCCTTCAACACTGATAGCTTTATGAGCTAAAAGTCTAGCAACATTTCTTTCCTGACCTGCAGAGGTTTTAAGAGCATATATGGAACTATTAGCATCTTCCATGAAAAAATCACCTATTTTTAAGTTAATAAAATCATATAGTTAAGTTAAAAGTTATTATAAAAACATAATTAAACAAGAAACGAATCATGAAATAATTAGATTCTTATAATATCTATATCTATATTGATAATAGTATTTAAAGTTTTCAAAAAATTAAATTTTGAAATAAAATTAATATTACAAATTAAATTTTATTATAATTTCTTGAGATTAAATTATGCAAAAATGAATAATTATAATCCTATTAATTCACCGATTAATACAATTACAAAACCGACAACACCAATAATAGCAATTCCAATTGCTACAATTTTTGAAAATTCCAAATATTCTTCTTTGTCTGGTTTTCTTGATACTTTTAATACTCTTTTACAATCTTTAATAGTTTTATCAAAACGTTCTTGAACATTCATATTAAATACCCTTTAATAAAAAACTACAGAATTTAATCCCATAGTAGTGAATTATAATAAAATAATAGTAATGAAATAATTTTTAATTTTATTTATTAATAAAGTTTTCTATGAAATAAAAAAAGAAAAATGGAATTAGAATATTCCATCAATGAAATCATCTAATTGATCTTCATTAGAAGTAGTTTCCTGAGAATCTTCAAAATCATCATCATTTACAGAGTTGCTGTCTTTAGACTCAGAAATACCTGAAACAACAATAGTTGTTCTAATAGTATTCTCCAAGCTTTCATCAATTTGAGCTCCCCAAATAATGTTAGCTTCAGGATCTAATTTGTCAGCAACAACCTGTACGATTTTTTCTGATTCATGTAAAGTCATGTCAGAACTACCTGCAATGTTAATTAAAGCACCAGTAGCATTGGAAATGTCAATGTCTAATAATGGGCTGCTTAATGCTTCATGGACAGATTCTAATGCTCTGTCGCCAGAATCAGATTCACCCATACCAATCATAGCCATACCGGAACTGCCCATAATACTTTTAATATCAGCAAAGTCCAGACTTACAAGACCGCTTTTAGTAATCAGTTCAGTAATGCCTTTAACTGCCCTACCTAAAATTTCATCAGAAACCATGAATGCTTTGTTTAAAGGGAGGTTTGGTGCTACTTCCAATAATTTATCATTTGGAATAATAATTACAGTATCTGCAGCAGATTTAAGTTTTTCCAAACCGTTTTCTGCATTTTCCCTTCTTCTAATACCTTCAGCTGAGAAAGGCATAGTAGCTACAGCAACAGTTAATGCACCTGCTTTTTTAGCTAATTTAGCTATAATTGGTGCTGAACCAGTACCGGTTCCTCCACCAAGCCCGCAGGTTACAAATACCATATCTGCACCTTCAAGTTCATCTCTAAGTTCATCTTCTGTTTCTTCAGCACATTCTTCACCAACAGAAGGATCTCCACCAGCACCTAATCCGCCACATGTTTGTTTTCCCAAGAGGATTTTTTTACTAGACTGGCTATAAAATAAATCTTGAGCATCAGTGTTTACAGTAATTGTTGTTGCTCCTTCAATACCTATTTCATTTAATCTAGAAATAGTATTATTACCTGCTCCCCCAGCACCAACAACAAAAATATTAGTTTTATTTTGTTTAAATAATTTTATTAAATCATTGTCAATATCTGAGGAAATTTTTTTAGGTGCTTTCTCTTCCATTCTTTCTTCGGATTCTTTGATTGCATCATCTATAAATTTCACGAGTTAACCCCACATACTCTTTAAATATGTTAACTATTTTTGTAACAACTAATATTTAAATGCCACTACTTTTTAAATTTTGATTGGAAAAAACTAAAATAAATCCATTTGGCATATAATTTAGCTATGAAATGAAGTATAATTATCTAAATATTTTAAATATAACCGAAATACAAGATTAAAATCAAAATAAATTTACAAAAAAGAATAAAAGGAATTTAAGTATAAAAAATAAAAGTTCAAAATATTAAAACAATCCAAATACTATTAAATTTTAATATCTTAATTATAACCATTTAATACAAGAAATATTTAATTACAAATGTATAATTAAGTAAAATAACAAAAAATATAAATTAAAATAAAACATTGAAAGAAATTATTGGATTTTTTATTATTAATCATGATTAAATATTAACTTATTGAAAATAGTGACATCATACCTTCTATTTTTGAAAAAAGACAAAACAAATCTATTTTAAGTTAAAAAATTGAAAAAAAATAAAATTATTTAAAAATAAAATTAAATAAAAAAATTAAATAAAAATAAACAGTTAATTAAAAAATAAAAATAATTATTGAATAAAATACAATAGTTTTATATATGTCTAAACATTATACTATTAAATAATCTCAAAGAAATATTGAAAATAAACTAATTAAAAAGAATATTTAATGAATATTATTTAATAAAATTAAGATATTTTTATAAATTTATAATGATGTTCAAAATTTTATTATAATTTTATTAAAGAAAAATGTAGTTTTATTAAATAATATTTGATAATTCATGTATCTTCGAGATTACAAAAACAACAAAGGTAATTTAAATGTTTAAATTTGATAAAGAACAAACCGTATTTGATTTTGGTGGAGTAAAAATGGGTGGACAACCAGGAGAATATCCAACAGTTTTATGTGGTACTATTTTCTACGGCGGACACAACATAGTTAACGATGAATTAACAGGAGATTTCGATAAAGACAGAGCAGACAAACTTCTCACTGACATGATTGAAATGTCTGATGTAACTGGAAACCCTTGTATTGCTCAAGTTTTCGGACAAACTGAAGAAGCTATTGTAAAATATCTTGAATTTGTTGGAGACAACTATGAACTTCCATTTCTTATAGACTCCACTTCCGGAGATGCTAGAGTAGCTGGTGCAAGATATGCTGATGAAGTTGGTTTAACTGAAAGAGCTATTTACAATTCCATTAATATGTCTGCAGAAAAATCTGAATTAGAAGCACTTAAAGAAACTGATATTGACTCATCCATTATCTTAGGATTCAACCCAATGAACAGTACTGTTCAAGGAAAAATAGCTATGTGGGAAGACGGAGATGACGGATCTTACGAAAAAGGTTTACTTGAAGTAGCTGAAGACTGCGGTATTACTAAATTTATGATGGATACTGCTGTAACTCCATTAGGACAAGGTGCAGGTATTGCAGGTAGTGCTACTTTTGCAGAAAAATCCAAATGGGGATATCCAGTCGGATCAGGTATTCACAACATCCCATCTGCTTGGGACTGGTTAAGAGATTACAAAAACGAAAGCGGAAATAAAACTGCATTTACTGTTTGTGATATTGGTGCAAATATTCTTCAAGTAATGGTTGGAGGAGACTTTGTTTTATTTGGACCTATTGATAATGCAACAATCTGTTTCCCAGCTATTGCTCAAACTGATATGTTTATTGCAGAAGCTGCTGCAGAACTTGATACTGAATCTATCGAATCACATCCAATTAATAATCTATTATAAAAAATAATAATTACCTATTTTCTATATTCCATTTAACCAATAAACCATCACCATTAAAAAAAAATAAAAAAAAGAAGCTATTGACGAGGCATAGCTATAATTTCATGAATATTTAAATCAAAAACATTAGTCATGTTAGCCGGAGTTAAAACAAGTGCAGTGTCAACACCATGTGCACGTCCACCAACAGCTATGATTTCTTCATCAACAGGAATTAATCCCGCATCTGCAGCCATAATAGAAATTTCACAAGCTACTTTTACACCATGTGAAAACATACGAAGAGTATCAGCTATAATATCCGGAGGATTTATACCCCCTAATTTATTAGTGATTCCGCGACCAACTCCACTAAATGCATGGGATCCGATAAAAGTATCAACACCTTTTTCTTCAAGTTCATCAATCATTTCATCAGTTATGTCAAGTTCATTCGGTCCGCTGAATCCTGCATGATGGCTTACATTGATTATTTGTGCATCTCCTTCAATAGCATCTGCTAATTTTAAAGCTGATGCACCGGATGCTGAAGCAATAAGAATATATCTAATCTCATCAGATTCATCTAATCTTTGTTTAACAAGAGAAATTAATTCATCAGTATAATCTTCTCCTTCTTTTTCAAAATATGTTATAGATTTTTCCATTGAAATCACCTTAAATAATAATAAATACAATATATTATTTATATTGAATAGTTGAAGGAATTTTATGAGTAAGGATTTGGAAAATATTAAACACATAAGCAATGGAGACTACTTTGTAATACCTATTGAAACCGGATATATCAAGCCTAATGAAAATTTAAATTCAATTATAAATCCTGCAAAAGAAATTATGGAAGACGGGGATTATTTAGTAATAGCTGAAACACCGATTTCAGTTTCACAGGGAAGACTGGTTGATGAATCCAAATACAAACCATCACTTAAAGCCAAATTTCTTACAACGGTCTGGAGCAAATATTTATGGGGATATGTCTTTGGACCTCTTTTAGGAATTAAAAAAAGAACCATTAAAAACTTACGAAGACTTCCTAAAGAAACTTATGCTCATAAAGAAGTAGTTTTACAATTATACGGTTTAAAACATGCCCTAAAACCGGCATCCGAAGCTGGAATTGATTTAAGTAATGCTCCTGGAACTTGCGTATCTCTTCTTCCTGAAAATCCTAAAAAAGTAGCTAAACAACTGAAAGGCGAAATTGGGAAAGATGTTTGTGTAATGATTATCGACACTGATGCAACATATAAAAAGAACGGGAAATATTTCACAGGACTTCCAATAGCTATTGACGGTATTGAAGCAAACAAAGGTGTAATCGGCTATGTTAAAGGACAGTTAGGTGAGAATATGGGATCAACACCATTAGGCTGCAGTGAAAATATCAGTGTTGAAGAAGGTTTAAAAATGGCCAATATTGCTGAAGACTATCAAAAATCATTAGCTACTGAAATGTCAACAATACATAGTGTCAAATCTGTTTTAGGAACTGATGAAAACAATGTGACTATAGAAGCTCTTGATTCAATAACTCATACCCCTGCTGTAATTATAAGAAAGAAATAATATTTATAGTAGAAACTACATAAATAAATCATTGATTATTACATTATTATTTTTTTAAAATCAAAGCATTTTTAGGAGAAATTAAATGATAGATGATCCCTTAGTAAAAACCTTGTTAACCAGTGTTGTAGAAGATGAAAGTAATTTAGCTATTGTTCAGGCATTAATTGAGGGTGTTGAAACAGATGAAGCAATTGCTGAAAAAACCGGAATTAAATTAAATATCGTTAGAAAAATCCTTTACAAACTTTATGATATAGGATTGGCTACTTACAAAAGAAGTAAAGATCCGGAAACACAATGGTTTACTTACTCCTGGAAATTTGAAGAACAAGAAGTAATTAATCATATTAAAAAGGATTCAGAAGAATGTCTAAAAATGCTTAATAATGAACTAGAAAAAGAAGAAGATACAATGTATTTTGTATGTCCTCAAGGACACATCAGACTTGATTTTGAAACTGCTACAGAATATGATTTCATCTGCCCTGAATGTGGTGATGAATTAGAATTCTTCGATAATACTGGCTTAATTAAACAAATAAAAGACGATATCAAAACTGTTGAAAGCAATTACAAATCTTTTACCAAAAAGGTTGATGCTTAAGATAATATGGAATTAAAAATTTTAAAACAAGAAGAAACACCTGAAAATGTAATTGAACATTCCAAAGCAGTTTATAAAAAAGCTATGGTGATTGCAGCTAATTTTAAAAATGCTGATAAAGATCTTATTAAAAAAGGAGCATTGTTACATGATATTGGCCGGTCTAAAACCCATGGCATAAGTCATGCTGTTGAAGGGGCGAAAATAGTTAAACAATACGGTTATCCTGAAGAAGTTCAAAATATTGTAGAAAGACATATTGGAGCAGGTATCACTGAAGAGGAATCTGTTAAACTTGGTCTTCCTAAAAAATCATACATTCCACAAACAATTGAGGAAAAGATAGTTGCACATGCCGACAATCTGCTTAGTGGAACAAAAGATGTGGACATTGATTTTGATATTGCCAAATGGAAAAGAAAAATAGATAAACCTGAAGAAAATATTAAACGATTAATTGAATTAGATAATGAATTAATCAAAGCATTTGAGGATGACTAAATATGAAAGTAATTTGTTCAAGCGAAGAATCATTATACAGACCCGAAGCAGTAAGATGGCGTCAAAGAATGGAGTTAATGAAACCTCTTGGAGATACTGTTGTTTTATTGCCCTGCAGTATGAAAAAACCTTACTCCAATTCCAAATCCCACCAAAAATTTAGAAAAGTGACAAGATCATTTCAGGAGCTTATAATAACATCACCTTTTGGAATTTGCCCAAGAGAATTAGAAAATACTTTTCCAATTCAGTCATATGATGTTGCAGTAACCGGTTCATGGTCCCAGGATGAAATAGATGAATCTGGAAAGCTACTTGAAAAATATGTAAAAGGCAAAAATGTCATAGCTAATGTTCATGGAGGCTATGAAGAAGTCTGCAGACAATATCTTGATGAATGTACTTACACTTGTAAAGATGGACGTCCAACTTCACCAGATTCCATTTATAATTTAAGAATGGAACTTAAAGAACATAAAAGGAACAATAGAAGAGATAAAGTTTTAAATGAACTTAAATCAATAGCTACTTACCAATTTGGAAAAGAGGGAAACAAACTTATTCCAGATGATGTTAAGACAAAAGGAAGATATCACAGAAAAATAATAAGCAACGGAAAACAGATTGCTTTATTAAATCAGGACACCGGATTGTACAGACTTAATTTAGCTGGTGGAGAAATATTAAAAGATTTAAACATTAATGTTGTCAACATTGACTTTGATTTGGAAACAAATACAGTATTTGCTCCGGGAATCAGAAAAGCCGATCACAATATCATACCTAATGATGAAGTGGTTGTTGTCAAAGATGATGAAGTCGTAGGTGTCGGAAAGGCAATATTAACCGGCCGTGAAATGGAACAGTGCAATAATGGTATTGGTGTCAAAATAAAACACAGAGTAAAAAACAACTAAAAACTTTTATTTTTGAAAATTTAAATTGAAAGTCTTTTAAAATTGAAAATGTATTATAAAATTTAGGCATATCAAAAATATATAAATCAACTGCTTAAATTTTCTTATTTTATTGTTAAACAAAGCATAAATCCAAATAATTACTTATAAATATAACAAAACCAAATAATATTAACAAGTTCTAAAAATTAGGAGAAAAAAGATATGTCAGAAGATTTAGTAAATGATATTAAAAATGCTGTTTCAGTAATTAATGACCCTCATATGGGTGTAAGTATTATAGAAATGGGGATTGTACAAGACATTATTGTCAATGATGATAAAGCAAAATTAATTATCAAACCAACAAACCCTGGTTGTATGAGTATTGTCCGTATTGCAGCTGATGCAAAAAATGCGGCTGAAAATGTAGATGGCGTCAACAAAGTTGAAGTTCAAGTTGAAGGTCATGCTATGGCAGACTCAATTAATGAAATGTTAAACAAATAATCAGTGACAAAACTAGAATAACCGAAAAGGTTATATATAGTAACAATCATAAGTATAAGTGTTGCTTACATCCTAGCGACACATTATCATAGGCTAGTGGCACAGCTTGGTTAGCGCGCTCGGCTGATAACCGGGAGGTCATGGGTTCGAATCCCATCTAGCCTACTTTAAAACTATTTTTACTAACAAACTTTTACCTATAATTTAAAATACTAATTTTTATATACTAATTCTAACTAAAAATTACATCAATGTACAAAAAGTTGGAATGATGATTAAAATGTGGGAAAAGATTAACGAAAAATTCAAAAAATATCCGGCACGTATGAAAGTAGCTGAAAAAATGATTGAATTAGGATTATCTCTAAACAATGACGGGAAAATATATTGTGGTAATCTTAAAATAAGTGATAAATCACTAGCTATTGCTGCAGATGTTGATAGACGAGCTATTAAATCAACAATTGAAATAATTCAAAATGATGAGGATCTCTTTAATATCTTCAACAATGTTTTACCTGCTGGAACTCTTTTAAAAAACATAGCTAAAAATTTGAATCTTGGAGTTATTGAAATAGAAGTTGGAGCGCAAAACGAAGGGATGCTGGCTGCAATTACAAAAATAATTTCAAAAAAAGGTATAAACATAAGACAGGCTTATGCTGAAGATAATGAACTTGAAGAAAATCCAATTCTTACAGTAATTACAGAAAATCCAATAGATAATGATTTAATAAGTGAATTTTTAAAAATAAAAGGAGTAAATAGAGTATCAATTTATTGATTTAAATCAGCCATTCTAGCTTTTTCCATTTCTCTATCTTCTTCTTCAAGAACTTCTAAAAGTTCTTCCCAAGCTTCTAAAGATTCTTTAGCTGCTTCTTCAGATAGTTTTTCTATTGCATAACCAGCATGAATAAGTACATAATCACCAATCTCAACATCTGGCAAGAGATTAATTTTTGCTTCCTGTCTTACTCCTCCGAAATCTGCAAATAAACTTTCTTTTTCTCTGTTGATTTCAACAACCTTAGCAGGTGCTGCAATACACATAATTTTCTCCCTCTTGTAAAATTAATTCAAAAATATAATATATTATCTATAATAAATTAAACCTATATATAATTATCTATGAGGTTGTATAAATGAAAAATATTGTTATCGGTTCCGGACCTGCAGGAAGATTAGGGTCTTTAGAACTCGGAAAACTAGGTAAAGAAGTTACTTTAATTGAAAAAAATCACATAGCAGGAACCTGTCTAAATGAAGGTTGTATGGTTATATGTGCATTAACAGACATTACCAAATTTATTGAAAGCAACAACAGGTTCAACAGCTACGGATTCATTAAAAGTCAGCTAGATATTTCATATGAAAAAATAGTAGAAAAAATCACTGAAACTCAAAAGGCACTTAGAAAAATAAATGAAGAAGAAAATGAAAGTGCTGGAAACAATATAGTTTATGGTGAAGCTGAAATTAACGGCAATCAAATTGAAGTAAATGGAGAGTCCTTTGACTGGGATAACCTATTAATAGCTACCGGTGCACGTCCTTTCATCCCAGACATTCCAGGCAGCCAATACGGTTTAACTAACAGAGATATTCTAAAAATAGATAAGGTTCCTGAAAAATTAAACATTATAGGTGGAGGAATCATAGCTGTTGAAGTAGCTAATATTTACTCAACACTTGGAAGTGAAGTTAACATAATAGCCAGATCCGAAGCATTGAAGGAAATTGACAGTGATGTCAAAGATTATATTTTTAAAAATCTGCTTTCCAAAATAAATCTTATAGAAGACACCGAAATTGTCGAATGTGAGAAAAATAAAGTAATTACCAATAAAAATGAAGAACTGGAAGGAGTTCCTTTTTTTGCAACAGGAAGAGTGCCAAATTCAGAAATAGCTAAAGAAATTGTTGAGTTAAATCATGACAATACCATAAAAGTTAATGAAATGATGGAAACTAATGTGGAACACATATATGCAGCAGGTGATGTTACTGGAGGATATCAATTAACACCAGTAGCTAGAATGGAAGGTATAACAGCTGCAAGGAATATGGCCAACTACCCTAATAAAGTTGTTTACCATGAGATTCCACAAACCTTAAGTTTGAACACTGAAGTAAGTTTTGTTGAAGATGAAAAAAATAACTGTTCTGATGAAAATAAAGTTGATATCGGAATCCCAGGAATAGCAGGACCCGGGGCGTTTTGGAAAATATTAAGTGGAGATACAGGTTATACAAAAATATCTTTTGATAAAAAGCAAAACAAAAT
The DNA here is from genome assembly GCF_047402955.1 of Methanobrevibacter intestini. Lineage (NCBI taxonomy): Archaea > Methanobacteriati > Methanobacteriota > Methanobacteria > Methanobacteriales > Methanobacteriaceae > Methanobrevibacter > Methanobrevibacter intestini. The sequence continues at coordinate 1,320,139 of NZ_CP187956.1, read as the reverse complement.
TAAAAAAATAACTTCCATATCACCGTCTTCAGTCAGTGATGTTGCATATTTATCTTATTTAATGAGAATAAACTCACCATTAGATGCATATGGAGACTTTTTAGAAATACATCCTTCAACAGATGCAAATTATAAAATTATAAAAAATATGTGGTTGTAAATTTATTTAACCACATCAATTATTTTTTGAGCTAAATTAGATTTAGTTTCTAAAGATTCTTTAGCATACTTAACAGCATTCTTTTTAAGTTCATCAAACTCATCAAATGCCTTGAATATATTGTCATTTAAATTATCAATATCAGATTCTATAATAGCTCCCTTAAATACACCTGCCATATTATGATATCTTCCCCATTTTACTTTTGTCAGTGTTACAATAGGAAGTTTGGAAGCTATTGTTTCTTCAAGCAATACTCCATCATCAGTTAAAACAGCTAAATCAATATAAGTAAGTAAATGACTCATCCAGTCAATGTAACCTAAATAAATTACATTATCATTTAAATCATCCAGATAATCTTCTTTTAAAGGCAAACCAACCAATAATATATTGTATTCATCAGTAATTTTAGCAAAATTATTAGCTCCATTTATTATTCCTTTAAATATTGAAGATCCTGAAGAAAACAATATTGTTTTTTTATTTTCATCGAATTTTGGAGATTCTTTTAATTTTTCAAGAGCGATTTTGTAATCACCATTACCGACACCTTCACTTAAAGGATATAAAGTATGTTCTATATTCTTTGGAAGTTGTTCAGGTAAGAAATATTTCATTTCCGGCAATGAATAACATTGATTAAATTTAGGACATATTTTAGAATCTAAAGGAGTGGATATTATTGATATTCCGGGTTTACCTGCTAATTTAGCACCAACAGAACCTACAATAGCTCCTCCACCAATAACCCCTACAACAAAATCAACATTTAGTTTTTTAATAAGACTCCTTGCTTTAAATGTTGCAGTTAACATTTTAAATGCTGCTTTAATAGAAGAAGCTTTTGTTGCAGCATGACCTCCAGCTTGAGGAATTTTTATTTTATGCCATGTCCTGCCTTTTTTCTTAAATAACAAACCTGGTGCAGATTCATCTAATGCGATTTCACATTGAACTCCTTTAGCTTCAAGACCTTCAATTATATTATATGCTATAACTGAATCGCCGCCAAGTCCCCTACCTGTAATTACAATTAACGCTTTCATGATATTTTAACTCCCATCAAGTCTTACTTTATATGCATTGTTCTGTTCATTACTGCCATGAGTTGGAGCATAAGGATTATAAAGAAGTCTTCTAAATCCTAATTTTATTAAAAATGGATTTTCTACATCATACTGTTTTGTTTTTAATATAATTCTTCTAAATAAATCTCCCAATCCTCCACCAGTTAAAACATCCATGAAAAAATCTCCAAATGTTGGATTTAAAATGCCCAATCTTTGATTGAAAAATATTTTAAGGGTACTTCTTCTAACAAATGCTGTAAGGCATACAGTCACAAAAGATAAAACAATTAACCACCAGAATCCTCCAATCAAATAGAAACAAATTCCTAATGCTATTGCAAATGAATGATTCCCAACTTCCCCCAACATGATTTTTCCAGCAAAATCCAATGGAGAATATGCTATACAAACAATTATCAATAATAATGGAGTATAAATAGCCGGTAATTCTGAAACTTGTGGAGATCCGGCAATCAGCATACAGATTATAGTTACAACAGACATAATAACTGTAACCATACAGGTTGATCCCGGCTGCATATCAGAAATGTTAATTGGCTGTACCAATAATGCAATGAATATTGAAGATATTCCAAATCCAAAATAGAATCCTGCAATCATAACAAAAAGCATTCCTACGCCTCTGGAAATTTGACCCCATTCAATACCAATTGGAGAAGGAGTTCTTCCTAAAACATCATCAAAAAATGCAAAAAGACCCATAATTAAAACTAATGTATTATATTTCGGTAAGAAAAAGAAACACAGTATAATAAATGGAACTAAACCTATAGCTCGAGGAATTCCACCACGTACATTTGGATATAAGTTACCCAAATAACCTTTTTTACCAAAAAAGCGAAATACCATATTTAAAACCAGCGAACCTACAGCTGATAAAATAAATACAATAATAAATGCTTCAATCATACCTGTATACAACATGTTAATCACAGTTTTTCAATTAAAAATGTAGCCAATTTTTAATATTGTTACTAGTTATAACTTATAATAATTAATATTATATAAATCTTATTTAAAAAAGAAATTAAGCTATTTCATATCTTAAAATAGCTGCCATACTTCCCAAACCCTTAAGTTGCTCTCCACCTTCATGCTGGCTACTGATAACCATCACTTCACCATTCATATTTTCAACCATGTCCATTAAATTTCCCATGTCATTATTGGCTACTGCAGAATCCAATATTAATAATTGTTTAACTGCACCAAGGTTTATTGCTTTAACAGTTTCTTTTTCACCATAAGCCACCTTAGATGAATTTTTACCAATTTCTTCAAGAAGATGGTTAATAGCAACCATTTCACTAGCTACCCTATTTTCCACAGTTAATTTCTCAACTGTTCCTTTTTTAAGAACTTCATGAATTCCAACTCTTCCTCCAGAACCAGTACTTTCAATAACAGCCTTAGCAGCTAAATCCTTATGTTTATTTTTAATATAATCATAAAAATCATTTTTAACAAAACCCGGCCCTGCAACTACAATATTCTGAATATCATTGAATTTGTTAACTGATTCAATGACTTTTTCATAAAATTGAGCAATTGCTTTTGAGCGGTTTTTATCCACAATACGTTTTCCTGAAACTGCACCTTTAATCGGACCGTAATATTCAATACCGAATTGTCTCATTAAACCTAAAGTAGCTGTGTCATCTTCTAAAAGAACAATAATTGCAGCTAATTTTTTAGATGCTTCAATAGCCTGATTAAGTCTTTTTAATGCCCAATTCGCCCATCTTTCTTTTTTAATGGTTATTGGAGTGTTGAGTTTAACTTCAACTGTATGGTGTGAACCTAAAGGAATAAGGTCTTCCGGACCTTTTGTAATTACCCCAGTAAATCTTAATTTTCCAGTAAAAATATGAAAAGTAATATTTTCAACATCAATTCTTAAAGTGAATGTTTTTTTAACTCCCCTATCACTTCTTAACTTATCTCCGGTATTGTCCTGAATACGTCGGGTAGTTTTAGAGGATATGCTGTCTCCAACTTCTACAATATGAGATAAATGCCATAAATCATCAAGGGTTTCTGGAACTAATGTTACAATTCCTTCTTTTTTATCTTGTTTTACAATTTTCATATTTTCACATCTTAATTATTTATATATCTGATAACTTAAATTATTAATGATTAAAATGAAAGTTGGAATAATAGGTGGAAGTGACGGTTTGGGAAAAACCCTCATTTACTTTTTAAGAGATGATTTTGACGTGATCATAAGTGCAAGAGATCACAAGAAAGGAAGAAAAATAGCTAATGAATTAGGTATTGAATATATTGAATCAAACACACAGTTAGCTGAAATGTGTGATGTGGTAATTGTATCTGTCCCTATTCATTTCACTCCTGACGTTATTCGTGAAGTGGCTCCGTTTATGAGAAAAGAATCCTTAATGGTTGATGTAACATCCGTTAAAGAAATTCCAAGCCAAACTATGAAAGAATCATTACCTGATGATGTAGAATATCTTCCAACACATCCAATATTTGGTCCGAGAACTACCGAACTTGATAATCAGGTAATTGTTTTAACTCCTGATAAAAAAGGAAAATGGTTCGACAGAATCTACAGTTATTTAGATAGTAAAAATATGAGAATAATTGAAACTACTGCTAAAAAACATGATTACATGATGAGTATTGTTCAAGTTTTAACTCATTTTTCATTTATTTCAACTGCATCAGCTATGGAAAAGCTGAAAGTAGATATTGGAGAAACTGAAGACTTTGAAAGTCCGATTTACAATCTTATGATTGATATGATTGCAAGGATTGTAGCACAAAATCCTTATTTAACCTATTACATCCAATCAATGAACAATAACGGTCCGAAAATAAGAAATACTTTTGCAGAGGCAGTTAACGAACTTAGAGATGTTATAAATAATGCTGATGAAGAAAAATTTGTTGATTTAGCCATTAAAGCTACCAAAAATATGGGAGATATCAGAGGAGCATTAGGTAGAAGTGATAAAGCCATTAATTCACTAAATCATGAACATAGCTTACTAAACCAATCAATCGGTAAAGAAATTGGCTTAAAACATATTTACTCAGGAAAAATCCATGTGGGAATTTTAGAAAAAGTTGATAAAGATACAGCTATCTTAAAAAATGGAAATAAAACTAAAAAATTAGTTGTAGCAAACATTGAAGTTTTAAGTGACAGTGAACTTTATGACTGGAAAGTCAGGAATTTAAATAATAAAACCGAATCAATAAGCTGTGTTTTCCCAATACGTGTTGATAAACATGTTATTTTAGATACAATAATTAATTTAGACAATATAATTGATGCAAAAATCACGGATATTTATCAAGGTCCTCAAATTAAAAAAGATGATGTCAGTTTAACTTTTGAGGTCACTGGCCTTTACAAAGACAGCATTGAAAATGTTAAATCATTGCTAACCGGATTTGGTGGAATCATAAGATAAATTAGTTCGTTTGAATGTATACGAAACAAATTCATTATTCAAATACATCTCCAAATTACTTATTTTTTAAAAATAATATATTATACTTGTTAATTTTAAAAATAAAATTTTAAAAAAAATATATTAAACTATTGAAAATAAATTACTTCTTTTTTAAATAAATCAAATACAATAATCAATTTTATGTTTTACACTTGAACCGAAAGCTTTATATAGTAATACATATCAATATATAATTGTTTCTAAGAAAAGAAACATAAAATAAGCAAAAAGAAAATTATTATATTATTTTTATTATTTAGTGAATTTAAAGGAATTTATCCTAAGCATGTAGTTTTTTAAAGCTATATAATGCGCCATTTAAAAAAGGAGATGATAATATGGCACAAAATGAAATTACTTTAAAAGTAGCTGAAGCTCTTTCACAAAGAGATATTGGTCAAGGAATCGCAAGATTAGATCCAAAAACTATGAATGATCTCGGAATTAATGAAAGAGACCTTATTGAAATTACTGGTGAGAAAAAAACAGCAGCAATTGCCCTACCTTCACAGACAGACATTGGTCTTGGAGTAATAAGAATTGACGGATTAGTTCGTAAAAACTCAGGAGCAACCATCGGCGGGGAAGTAACTATCAAAAAAGCACAAGCTATTGAAGCTAAAAAAGTTGTTCTTGCACCAACTGAAAATAACATTCGTGTACAAGGAGATGTACGTGGATTATTCCAAGGAAAAGCAATGGTTCAAGGAGATATCATAGGATCTCAAATCAGAACCAGGCCAGCAAGTATGGGAATGGGCTTTGACAGCATATTTAACGATTTAATGGATTTCTCACCAATGAAAGAAATTAAATTTGCTGTAGTATCTACCAAACCAGCAGGAATCGTTGTAGTTGGACCAAATACAGAAGTAGAATTACATGAAAGTCCAGTAGATGTATCCAACATCGAAGGTGTAACTAATTTAGTTGATGTAAGCTATGAAGATATCGGTGGTCTTAAAGAAGAAGTTAAAAAAGTCAGAGAAATGATTGAAATTCCTCTTAAAAGACCAGAACTCTTTGATAAATTAGGAATTGCACCTCCAAAAGGAGTATTGATGCACGGACCACCAGGTACAGGAAAAACATTACTGGCTAAAGCTGTAGCTAGTGAAAGTGATGCTCATTTCATTGCAATAAATGGGCCTGAAATTATGAGCAAATATGTCGGCGGATCTGAAGAAAACTTAAGGGAATACTTTGAAGAAGCAGAAGAAAACGCCCCATCAATCATATTCATTGATGAATTAGATGCTATTGCTCCAAAAAGAGAAGATACTCAAGGTGAAACTGAAAGAAGAACAGTAGCTCAACTTTTAACCTTAATGGACGGTCTTAAATCCAGAGGCCAAGTTGTTGTTATCGGTGCAACTAACAGGCCAGATTCTCTTGATCAAGCATTAAGAAGACCTGGAAGATTCGACCGTGAAATTGAAATTGGTGTTCCTGATGCTGAAGAAAGGGAAGAAATCCTTGAAATCCATACCAGGAATATGCCTCTTGCAGAGGATGTAGACTTACATAAAATAGCCGGTACAACTCACGGATTCGTAGGAGCAGATTTAGAATCATTATGTAAAGAAGCAGCAATGAGAGTAGTCAGAAGAATCATTCCTGAAATCAAAAACGATGAAGAGATTCCAGAAGAAGTTCTTAAAAAAATTGTTGTTACAAGCGATGACTTCAAATCAGCTTTAAAAGAAATTCAACCTTCTGCATTAAGGGAAGTTCTTGTACAAGTTCCTGATGTTAAATGGGATGACGTAGGTGGACTTGATGATGTCAAACAAGAGTTAAAAGAAGCTGTTGAATGGCCATTAAAACATCCTGAAAAATTCGAAAAATTCGGTGTAAGACCACCAAAAGGAACCCTGCTTTACGGAGTTCCAGGTACAGGAAAAACATTACTTGCAAAAGCAGTAGCTAGTGAAAGTGAAGCCAATTTCATCTCTGTTAAAGGTCCTGAACTGCTATCCAAATGGGTGGGAGAATCTGAACAAGGTGTAAGAGAAGTATTTAGAAAAGCAAAACAAACTGCACCTACTGTAATATTCTTCGATGAAATCGATTCAATTGCAAGTACCCGTAGTGCAAATGACAGTGATAGTGGAGTAACTAAAAGAGTAGTAAACCAATTATTAACTGAAATGGACGGTTTAGAAGAACTTGAAGACGTTGCAATCATTGCGGCAACCAACAGACCGGACATATTGGATGCGGGTTTAATGAGACCAGGAAGATTTGACAGACATATCAAAGTTGATTTACCAAATGAAGAAGCCAGATTATCTATCTTCAAAGTACATACTGAAGGTATGCCATTAGCTGATGATGTAAGTCTTGAAAAATTAGCTAAACAAACTGACGGATATGTTGGAGCAGATATTGAAGCAGTATGCCGTGAAGCAGCAATGTTAACTTTAAGAAATGACCTTGATGCTGAAAATGTACCTAACAAATACTTCAAAGAAGCTCTTGAAAAAGTCAAACCGTCTAACAATCCTGGAGACCAGGTTCAATACATTTAGATAAGGAAGATTAAATTTCTTCCTTATTTTTTATAGAATATTATCTCTTTTTAGCTATATTAAAGTTGAGTTATTTATTGAAATAAACAACCCAATTTAACCCATTTACCATCAGATGCAGATATTTTCAATCTTCAGCACTTTGTCGATAGTTCAAGCCCAATTTTAATCTATATCTGCTGTTATAAAAGAAAAAATACAATAAAAGTTTTACCCAAATCTTCCCCCTTTTTTTAAAAATCATAATAAATAGTAAATTTTAACCTATTGATTAACTAATATAAAAATTATGAGTGAACATATTGTTGAAGCAATCGGACTAAGTAAAGTAACCATAAAAGATGGTAAAGTAATTGATGTTAGTGAACCTAAACTAGATTACTGTCCTTTATTTCACCACCACAGAGGAATGGAAAAAATAACTAAAGAAGCTATTTGGAACAACATACAATTCAGAATCGATGATTTTGGAATGTGTACTCCAAATAGAAAACTTAGAATGAAAGATTTCATTTCTTTTGGAATTTCAGAAATTATGTCTACATTAATTGAAGAAAATGTGATAGATTGTGCAGTGGTGGTTTGTGAAGGTTGCGGAACATTAATAGTAACTGAAAGTGAATTGGTTCAAGGTATTGGAGGAAGAGTATCTGGTCTTGTTAAAACCCAACCTATTCCAGAATTATTTGACCAATTAGGCATAGAAAATATCCTAGATCCGGAAACTGCTAAAATTGACCAAATAGCTGGAATCGAACTAGCTATTAAACAAGGTTATAAAAACATGGCTGTAACAATAGCTCTAGCCCAAGATGCCCTTAAAATCCAAGAACTTAAAAAAGCACACCCTGATGTAAATATTTACACATTTGTTGTACATACAAGTAATAGAACAAAAGAGGAAGCTAGAATTCTTTTTGATGCCTGTGATGTTGCAACTGCCTGTGCATCTAAATACATTAGAGAAATTGGAGATGCTGAAAGCCTAAAAACTGTCGGCCAATCAATCCCAATTTATTCAAAAACCGAAGATGGTAAAAAATTCTTAGAAATGAGATTAGAAAAAATTGGAGGAGAAAAACCTAAAAAAGAGAATCCCGACTTACCTAATCCATTAATATAAATTAAATTATGGGGGAAAACATTGACACAAAAAAGTGAAGCTCAAAAAGGCAATATTACACCAGAAATGGAAGTTGTTGCTCATGATGAAAATATAAATGTTAACAAACTAGCTAAATTAATTGCTGATGGAAAAGTTGTAATTCCTAAAAATATCAACGGTCATTCAAAAGCCTGCGGAATTGGTGATGGTCTTAAAACTAAAATCAATGCAAACATCGGTTCCTCAAGTAAAATTGATGATATTGAATTGGAAATAAACAAAGCTAAATTAGCTCAGGAATATGGTGCAGATGCATTAATGGATTTATCTACAGGATCTGATTTGACAACATTTAGAAAAAAGATTATGGATGCTGTAGACATAACTATTGGAACAGTGCCTATTTACGAAGCAGGAGTTATTACACTTAATAAAAACAAAGAAATCATTGACATGGATCCTGATGACCTTTTTAAAGCTATTGAAAATCAGGCAAAAGAAGGTGTGGATTTCATGACCCTTCACTGCGGAATTACCAAAGATTTAGTTGAAAAATTAGAAAAAGCTAAAAGAATGATGGGAATTGTAAGCAGAGGCGGAACTTTCCTTGCATCATGGATTAAACACAATCAGCAGGAAAACCCGTTATATGAAAATTACGATTATCTTCTTGAGCTGTCCTATGAATACGACATTACATTGTCATTAGGTGACGGATTAAGACCTGGATGCTTAAGTGATGCCAGTGACATTCCTCAAATCCAAGAGCTTGTTAATTTAGGAGGTCTTGTTAAAAGGGCTCAGGATGCAAATGTCCAAGTAATGGTTGAAGGTCCCGGACATATGCCGTTAAATCAGATTAAAGCAAATATGGAAATACAAAAAACCATCTGCTATGGAGCTCCATTTTATGTTTTAGGCCCTCTTGTAACTGATTTAGCACCTGGTTATGACCATATTACAGGAGCTATCGGAGGAGCAATAGCTGCAAGTAGCGGAGCTAACTTCTTATGTTATGTAACTCCTGCAGAACACTTATCCTTACCTTCTCTTGAAGATGTTAAAGAAGGAGTAATTGCATCTAAAATAGCTGCTGAAGCTGCTGATGTTGCTAAAGGACTTGAATCTGCATGGGAAAGAGAACGTGAAATGGGAAAAGCACGTAAAGAATTTGATTGGGAAAAACAGTTTGAACTTGCATTTGACCATTCCAAACCTCGCAGTTACAGAAACAAATGTGAACTTGACGATGAAGAAATGTGTGCAATGTGCGGAGAATATTGTGCAGTAAAAATAGCTAAAGGCGACTTTTAAATGAAATATCAGGAATTAGTAGATGTATATTCTGCTCTGGAAAATACAACTAAAAGACTGGAAAAAACAGAGATTATATCTGATTTTTTATTAAAATTAGACAGTACTACTCTTGAACAGGTAGGTTTACTAATATTAGGCAGTGTATTTCCTGCCTGGAGTGATAAAGAAATAGGAATCGGAAATAAATTGGTTATGCAGGCTGTCGGTGAAGCTGTAGGAGTTACACCTGACAAAGTTGAAGATGCAGTTCGCGATCATGGTGACATTGGACTTGCATGTATTAGTTTATATGCTAAAAAATCACAAACTACATTTTTTTCCCAGCCTTTAACAATAGATTTTGTATTTAAAAGCTTAAGAAAGCTTTCTGAAAAAAGTGGTGCCCGATCAACAAAACGTAAAATCGATATAATTTTAGAAATGCTGTCTCAGGCTTCAGCCAGTGAAGCAAAATATTTAACACGAACTATTCTTGAAGAACTTAGAATTGGTGTTGGAGAAGGTGTTGTAAGAGATGCAATAGCCCAGGCATTCAATATTGACAAATCAGTTGTTGAGAGAGCTATGATGCTTACAAATGATTTAGGTTTAATAGCTGTTGTTGCAAAAGAAAAAGGAGAAGCCGGACTTAAAGAGTTAAACTTAACTCCGGGAACTCCTGTAAAACCTATGCTTGCACAGCTTGCACCACCAATTCCTGAAATCATCAGTGAAATGGGCGTTGCTATCTGTGAAACCAAATATGACGGAATCCGTCTTCAGGTACACAGACACGGCGATGAAATAAAAATATTCACAAGAAGACTTGAAAACATTACTCATGCACTGCCTGAAATTGTAGATTTGTTTAATGAATACCTTCCTCATGAGGACTATATTGTAGAAGGTGAAGTAATAGCTACAAGAGACGGGAAACCTCTATCTTTCCAGAATATCCTTCATAGGGTCAGAAGAAAACACAATATCGATGAAGCTATGGAACAGGTCCCTCTAAAAGTTTTCCTGTTTGATTTATTATATTATATAGTTCCAATGATAGATGAACCTCTGCTTAAAAGAAGAAAAAAACTTGAAGAAATTGTCAACACCACACCTGATGAAATCAATTTAAGCAATATGGTTTATGGAACTCCAGATACTGTTAAAGAAGTGGAAAATCTATTTGAATTATCCCTGGCTCAACATCATGAAGGAATAATGATTAAAGATGCTGGAGAACCTTATATTCCAGGACTTCGTGGTAAAAAAATGCTTAAATATAAAGCAGAACCTGAAACATTAGATATGGTTGTTGTTGGGGGAACCTACGGTATCGGTAAAAGAGGAGATTTTGTCGGATCATATTTAGTGTCTCTACGTGATGAAGACAACAATTTAAAAACAGTTGCTTATGTAGCTACAGGTCTTGATGATGCTACCTTAGAATACCTTACTAAAAAAATGAAAGAATATGAACTATCTACAAAAGGCAGAGAAATCGTTGTAGAACCTAAAATCGTATTGGAAGTGGCATTTAGTGAAATTGTTAAAAGTCCTGAATATGAAACCGGATACTCCCTGCGTTTCCCTGTTGTTAAAAATATTAGAAAAGACAAAGGAATAAATGATATTGATACAGTTGAAAGGTTGCTTTCAATGTATGAAACTCAATAATCCTTCAAATCTTTTACATTATGTATTACATGCCTTGTTAAAGGATATACAACAACTTCATAAGCTGTTTTGAATAATGCCTGTGCCACAATCATAGTTAAAAGTGCAGATACAGGCATTGTTCCTAAAAATCCTATTGTAATAAATATAAGTGCATCCATTCCCTCACCAGCAAATGTAGATGAAATGCATCTGAAAAACAATTTATTTTCATATTTTCCTTTTAAGTAAACCATCAGTTTTGCATTTATCAGTGAACCAATCAGATAAGCTGCAAAACTAGCTACCAATAATCTTAAAGTACTTCCCAGAACTGTATGGAAAGCGCCATCACCTGTAAAATATGCCGGAGCAGGTAAAAACATAGTTACATTATAACAGATTACAGCTATTAAATTCATGAAAAATCCCAAATAAATAGCTCTTCTGGCCTTTTTAAAACCATAACATTCAGCAAGCACATCATTAACTATGTAAATTAATGGAAAAATTATAACTCCACATGGTAAAGTTATCCAAAAAAATTCAAATGTTTTACTTGCAATTATGTTGGAAATGATTAATCCTGCACAGAATATTCCCACAAGTATTGCATATAAATCTGTTTTTGTCAAATCAGTGTTTTTAAACATACATATTAAAATTATACTTTGATGTAAAAAAAGATTTTGCAAAACAATATTTTAAAATAAAAACCTATCAGCTATTTTTAAAATAAAAACCAAGATGAATTCATGGAAATTACAGACGATAAATTACTGAAAATAGCTCTGATAACTTCATTAATAGGTTTAATCGGTTTAATCATATTTACTCCATCAATTGAAGTTAAAAAAGTAGAAATTCAGGATATAAACAGAGGGATGATTGATGAGGAAGTTAGCATTGAAGGTGTTGTCAGTGATGTTAAATCCTCAGCAAGTAAAAGCAGCTATTTTTTAACTGTCAATGACGGAACCGGCCAGATGTCTTTAATAATCTTTGAAAGCCAATTAGCCCAGCTGGAAGACAATGGAATAGACATTGAAAGTTATAAAGGTAAAAAGGTTAATGTTGTCGGAACAGTTACCCAATACAATTCCCAGCTTGAGCTTATTTTATCAAGTGGAGATGATATAAAAATGGTTTGACACAAGTTTTTAATATTATTTGAAACTAAAATTATAGATAACTGGTGAAACTATGAATCAGCAAAGAATTAAATATTTAGACGATTTAAGAGTTATTGGAATATTTGCTATTATTTTAGTTCACATTGCTTCTTTATGGGTAACATCTACAATTGTCGGTGTTGACTGGCAAAAACTTGCATCAACAATTGGAAATATTGGTGTTCCTATCTTTTTAATGATTAGCGGAGCTCTTCTACTAAATAAAAACTACCCGACAGTATCAGGATTTTATAAAAAGAGATTTCCCAGAATCACCATCCCATTTATATTCTGGATTATTATTTATGGAATTTACTCACTGCACACCACGGGAATCAGTAATTTAAGCTATGACATAGCCAACACATTTCTAAATAATTTAGGATGGTATTTTTATTTGATTGTTGGGGTTTATCTTGCAATACCATTTATCAATGAGTTTATAAGAAATAGAGGATTGAATGAAGTCAGATACTTTATAATGATATTTATTTTAGCTTCAGTATTCTATACTGCCTGCAGATTCTTTAATATCACTTCATATTTAGATTTAAGATTCTTTATTGGAGGATTGTCCTATGTTATTGTAGGTTATTATTTGGCTAATGTAAAAATAAAATCCCCTAAAAAAGTTATGGCAGGAACTGTTTTACTGTTTCTGATTTCACTGTTTGTAAGTTACCAGATGCCTGAAATTGGAGTTTATGAATTTAACAATCCCTATTTATATTTAAATTCATATTTGGATTTCTCAATTTTCCGTTTAGGATTAGGCGCATCAGTATTTTTATTTGTAAGGTGTCTTTTCTTAAATACTGCTACAACAACAGGAAAATTAACATTATCAATAAGTAAAGCCAGTTATGGAATGTATTTAAGTCATATAACCCTGTTTTTATTTATCAGAAATCATTTAAGTATATTTACAGCAGGAGCAAATGGATTTGGAATAGTTATAAGATTAGTGCTAATGACCATTGGAGTATTTTTAATAACATGGATTGTAACTGTAATTTTAAGTAAAATACCTTATTTAAAAGAATTTTCAGGATATCATTAACTTTTTATTTATTAAAAATAAAAATAAATGTAATATAAAAAATTATGAGGCAATTAATAATGTCAGATAAAAAAAGATTATTCGGGACTTTTGGAGTTAGAAGAGTAGCTAATGAAGTTTTAACTCCTGAATTTGCATCCAGACTTGCAGCATGTTACGGATCAGTAGTTCAAGGAACTGTAGCTGTTGGTGGAGATACAAGAACAAGCAGTCCCATGTTAATGGAAGCTGTAAAAGCTGGACTTTTATCTTCCGGTTGTGATGTTGTAGATTTAGGAATCCTACCTACTCCTGGAGTCCAATATGGTGTTCGCAAGTATTATGATGGCGGAGTTATGATTACTGCTTCACATAATCCTCCTAAATATAATGGAATCAAATTTTTAGATGAATTAGGTATTGGAATTCCTGATGATATGGAATTAGAAATTGAAAAATTATATTTTGATGAAGAACCAAAAAGAGCTCACTGGAGTGAAATTGGTCAATTATACCACAATGACAAAATTATTGACGAATACATTGATGAAGCAATCAGCAAAGTAGATGTTGAAGCTATTAAAAAAGCCAATTTAAAAGTTGTTGTTGACTGCGGTTCCGGAGCCGGATCATACACTGCTCCTTATTTAATTAGGAAATTAGGCTGTGATGTAACTACTCTAAACTGTCAGGCTGACGGATTTTTCCCGGGTCGTGACCCAGAACCAATTGAAGAAAATTTACAGGAGCTAATTAATGTTGTAAAACAGTTAAATGCAGATATTGGACTTGCTCATGACGGAGATGCAGACAGAACCATCTGTATTGATGAAAAAGGAAACTTCGTACTTGGAGATAAAACATTTTCACTTGTTGAAAAACAGATGCTTAAAGAAAATAACGGCGGTACAATAGTTACAACTGTTGCAACCTCACAGGCTATTTATGATATTGCTGAAGAGTACAATGGTGAAGTAATAGCTACTGCTGTTGGAGATTTGCTTGTAGCCCGTAAATTAAAAGATGAAGATGGATTATTTGGTGGAGAAGAAAACGGTGGATTAATCTTCCCTGATTTTGTTTACGGAAGAGATGCAGTTATGACTGTAGCTAAAATACTTGAAACAATAGCTAAAGAGAAAAAGCCATTATCCAAATTAGTTGAAGAACTTCCTGTTTACTATGCAACAAAAACAAAAATTGAATGCAGTGATGATTTAAAAGAAGAAGTTATGGAAAACATAGCTAATGAAATAAAAACCACTACTGATTTCGACTTAGACACTACTGACGGTGTTAAAATCCTAAAAGATGATGGATGGGTAATTATCAGACCGTCAGGTACTGAACCAATCTTCAGATGTTTTGCTGAATCTGACTCTCAGGAAAAAGCAGATGCAATGACTGACTGGGGATTAAGTTTAATTAAAAAATACAAAGATTAAGAAGTATTAATTTACTTCTAAAATATTTTTTTTAACTCTTTTTTATTGATTGATGATGGAACATCCTCATTAAGCCAATGTCTGCTGCATGCTACTTTATCAAGCAGTACACATTGCGGAGGCATTCCAAGTGCTGCTGCTTTCCATCCTCCTGAAATTAAATTTAAAGGACATGCAACTCCAACAATAGCCAGCTCTTTTTTATCAGTATCTGTTGTATTTTGAAATGCCGAGGATTTATGGGAAACCAGATATACTTCACAGTCATACTCTTCAGTTATTTTAGCTATTTCACATTCCGGATTACATTCCTGACAGACTTCTCCAAGTTTTTTTTCAATAGCATGACAGCTTTTCTGATTTATTTTCATGCATGTTGGCAGGACTATTGCTTTTCTTTTTCTTGATTCATAATCTGGTCTGAAAATTCTCCCCATTATTTCAGAGCAAAGCATGTTTAAATAGTATAATTCTTTTGAACTATTGAAAAATATTTTCTCTTGTTTTGATTTAGGCTTATCCTTATACTTTTCCAAATAATAATTTAAATTAAATGTATATGGTGCCAAGTATTTTGAAGCATTTTTACAAAACCAATCTCCCAAAATAAGATATGGGGAAAAATCAGTATTTTCCCATTTTCTTAAATAAGGGAGCTGATCATTAAAATCCCCAATATATTCCAAATAATCAATTATCTGTGCTAAAGAAGAAAATTTATCACAGCATAACTTCCAGTAAACACTTACAATTAATCCCTCAAGAATTTTTTCATCATCATCAAAGCAGCTGTGAGCAAATTCCAGAAATTCATCAGCTAATTTTTTTACATCATCATAATACATGTCATTAACTTCATATGGTGAATCCGGACTAATCATCTTTATCAGCCCTTACACTATTCAGGAGGAATTTATGATACTCTTCAACTTCATCAAACATAATTTCAATTTCTGCTTTTGGAAATTCCTCATGTTTCAGAAATATTTCCCATAATTTAAACATGGAAAATCCAAAATACATTTCCGCCAATTTATTCGGACTGCAGTCACTTTCTATTACATTTTTTTGGATTAATATTTCAAAAACATCACTCCAGAAGGCAACAGACCCTCCAAGTATTTCATTTAGGAAAAATTCTTTAATTTCATCTATCTGATACATCTGAACAAAAATAAGCTTCAGGATTTTTAAAATCTTTTCTTCGAAAATCTGCTGTTTAAACATTTCCGATCCCTGATGATAGAACTCTTCAGGGTTTTTTTCAAGTAATTTTCTGACATTTTCATCATCTAAGGGATTTCCCTGAAAATATTCTTCAAAATATTTTAAAATTGACATTAAAATCTCTTTTTTACTTGAATAATGATTATAAATTGAGCTTTCTTTAATTCCTACTTCTGAAGCTATTGTTCTAATAGATACTGAATCATATCCTTTTTTAGAAAATAAATCTAATGCTACATCAAATATTTTATCTTTTGTCTGTATTTTCATAAATATCCCAAACTAACAGTCGTTAGTTATACTATTGTTTTAATAGTATATAAAACTAACACTTGTTAGTTAAATAATTAAAAAAAATACGGCTAATAACAGCCACAAACAAGACACAAAACAGTAGCTGCTACAAAACCTAAAACTAAAACTACAATATAATTATCAATTTTTTCAGTATCCAAACCTAAATTATCATTAAAATTAAATATAAATGGCAGTAAAATAAACAGAGGTAAAAAATACCTTGCCTGAATACCTTCAGTATAAATACTTCCTACAGGAGTCCAGGTCAATAGCTGAATTACAAATGTGCCAATATAAACCAAAACAGCAACAGCCAGAGCACCGATTCTGAAATTTCTGGAAAATTTCTCTTTTAAAGGATATAAAAAAATCAGAGCTCCTAAAAACAGCTGATACATCGGAGACATGAAATCTGAATTATGCATATGTCCTTCATGAGGATATGAAAACGTAAATAAAGAGCTGAAAATATAACCTAAATTATTTAAAGCAAAATTAATAGCTATTACAAATTGTGAAGGATGGGAAATCAGATACTGTACCTGAGAAGCAGCATTAATATTGTGCTGAGCCATATAATCCATTCTGTAGGAATGCAATATTGCAGGAGTTGCATAATATTTTGACCATAATAAAGCTACAACAGCTAAAACAGCAACTGCCAAAATGCCAAAAAAATACTGTTTGTTTCTTTCAAAGTTATCTCTAGGAATAAGCAGAACTAAAAATATAAATGCAAAATAAGTAACTTTACATAAACCTAAAAGCAGACAGAGCACTGCATAAACAGCAATTTGTTTAGGAGTTACTTTTTCACTACTTTTAATCAGTGAAAACAGATAGGCAACAGTTACTAAAGCCAAACCAAAAATAGTTGCATCAATACTTACTGAAGATATTTGATAAATAGCTAATGGAACAGCTGCCATTACAAAAAACAAATGTTTTCCAATCGGTGTTTTTTTAACTGCATAAGCTGCAAGAGTTGCATATAATAAAACATTGAAAGCCCTGGCTAACCACAGCATCCAAATCTGATTTAAAGATAAAATTTCAGCAAGTAAAATTCCCAGTCCCTGTGCCAAATAACCGAAAAACGGATTTTGCTGAAATGCAGAGTGATAATGAGTAGATGTATAATTAATAGGCTGCGTATCAACATTTGTATCAAAAACTGTTGCAGGCCTGTTATCAATTAAAAGTAAAACACTTTGAATTGAATTAAAACTGTTATTCTGATAATTCGGGAAAAAATCTCCCTGAGAAGTTAAAAATGCTCTTTCAAAATGCTCTTCCTCATCACATGCATCAAAAAGAGGCATCAAAGAGGAACATATTAATCCAAAACATAAAATAGCTATAAAAACTACTTTAAACAGATTCTTTTTACTGTTTAAACTATAATAATTAATTAAAAAGATTCCCAAAATAGCTACAACTGCAAAAACAAGAATTTCCAATTTAGGAGCAGCATAATTTTTTAAACTCATCATTGAGAAAAATGCGGCCACTATAAAAATCAAATAAAAGAAAATATATTTTTTATTTAAAATACTTTCATTGTAAAACAATTCTAATTTATCCTTAAACATACTACAAATTCTCCAAACATTCTTCTTTTAGGAAAAATGCATCTTCATTATCTGGAGATTTAAGTAAAACTTTATTAAAGCTTTCTACAGCTTCTTCAAATTTTCCCAGCTCCATTAAAACTACTCCTTTATTTAATAAAAAATCAATATTGTTTTTTTCTAAAGAAATAGCTGTGTTGAAACATTCCAGAGCTTCATCTAATTTACCTAAATCAATATAAGCATTACCCATACGATTTATAGAACCTGCATCTAATTCAGAATCATCAAAACATACTTCCAATGCCCTATCAAAAGATTTAATAGCTTCTTCTAATTTATCCATATCAGACAATAAATTTCCTCTTGAGTTCCATACTTCCGGATTTTCACTATCTATTAAAATCAAATGGTCATAAACATCCAAAGCTTCATCAAACTTACCTAAAACTTCTAAAATAAATCCTCTCCAATATAAAACAATTGAACTGTTCGGATTTATAGCCAGCGCAATATCACTAACCTTCAGCGCATCGTCTAATTTTCCGGAGTTAAGTAAAGCTATTGCCTTATTGTTCAGTATATACTCATTATGAGGTTCAATTTTTAAAGCTTTATCATAACACAGTATTGCCTGATCAAAGTGTCCTAGCCTTGACAGGTTGTCTCCCTGCTTATTTAACAGATAAACATCTTCAGGATCAATTCTTAAAGCAGCATCATAACACATTGTAGACTTGTCAAATTTACCGCTGTCAAAAAGAATATCTGCTCTTTGTGTTATCATAGCTTTTTCATCGATTTTATCCCCTTTCCAATCATTTACATCTAATTTTTCAAAGTAAATAATTTGAAACATTTCAGAATCTTCAATTTTGCCGGCATACATCTTTTTGAAATCTTTAACCATTTCAGCAGCACTTTCAAATCCTTCTTTTTTAGCTAATTCATCATTATTTTTCAAATCAGAAAAAGGAATTGTTTGCACATCTGCTACTTTAGCTTCAAAAATTTTCTTTTTTTCTTTAGAAACTAAATTCCAGTAACAATAAAGCCTGTCGCCTTTTTTAAGAGGAGTTTTCCAAAGCTTACGTATTGTCATTGTCTTTTTTCCAGTGATTATATCAATGTCCTGACTTGAAAATGATAAGATTGGCATTTTTCTCCCCCCAAATAAATTTATATTATTTCTTCACCGAATTCTGCAGATTTTACTTTTACAACACCATCAAAATAAGGTTTTACAGATTCTGCAAGTTTTCTTAAATCATGAGGATTTGGCACTTCCACCACCTCCAATGCAGGATCCAAAACATTTCTGTTTCTAAATTGCTGAATAGTGTAAACTTCAGCTTCAATATCCATTACCAAATTATAGATATCTTTTTTAGTATGTAGGGTTGGGACATAAGTTGTTCTGGCTTCCAGATGAACACCATATTTGTTTATAAGATTCATTGATTTGTGAACCTGAGAACCTATATTGGATCCTGTAATTTTCCTGTATTTCTCAAAAGGAGCTTTAACATCCAAAGAAATGAAATCCAAAATATTTAGTTTTAAAATCTCTTCAAGCTTATCCGGATAAATTCCGCTGGTATCCAATTTGGTTTTAAGGCCTATTTTATGGACATAATCCAATATTTCAATGACTGCATCACTTTGAACTAGAGGTTCCCCTCCAGATATTACAACTGCATCAATAAAATCGCTGGCATCATCTATTTCTTTTTTAATTTCTTCAAAACTTTGCTGAGTGCTATCATCTAAAAGTTCAACATTATGACAATAACGGCAAGCAAGAGGGCATTTTGACATAAAAATGACAAAAGACATATTCCCATGAAATTCAACAGAAGAAATTACAGTTCCCCCTACATACATTATGACAATACCTCTTTTACAATTTCAATGAATTTTTTATCTTCTTCCAAAGTACAGATACTTATTCTAATCCAATATTCATCCAGTCCTTTAAATGAAGTACAGTCTCTTACAATGACACCTTTTTTCATAAGCTCCACTGCAAATTCAGATGCTGTAAATCCTGTGTCTTTTATGCCGATCAGCATAAAATTAGATTTTGAAGGGAAAACATTTAATGAATCAATTTTTGACAGTTCATTATAAAGATATTCCCTACTTTCAATTCCTTTTTCAATAGATGTTTCAATGTAGTCCTTATCTCTTAAAGTATTAAGAGCAGCTACATAAGACAATCTTGTTAGAGAAAATACTGGTTTGATTCTGTGCATATATTCAATAATCTCGCTACAGGCCAAACCATAACCCGTTCTCATTCCAGCTAATCCCATTACTTTAGACATTGTTCTGATAATGAAAATATTGTCAAATTCATTGATTAAATCCTTGTTAGTAACTTCAGCATACTCAAAGTAAGCTTCATCTACGACAATTAAAACATCAGGATTTTTAGATGCAATGTCTTTAATATCCTTTTTATCAATTAAAGTACCGGTAGGATTATTTGGAGTGCATAAGAAAATCATTTTTGTTTTGTCAGTTATAGAATTTAAAACTGAATCAATATCCAATTTATTTTCATCCATATTCCATTCGGCATAAACTGGACGAGCACCATATTGCTGCAATAAATATTCATAATACATATATGAAGGCAGAGGTACGATAAACTCATCTCCTTCATTAATAAATGTTTTAGCTAAAACATCAATGATTTCATCAGCACCATCACCGCCAATAATAATCTGGGATTGTTTAACCCCCGAGTAATTAGCTAATTCCTGTTGAAGCTCATTTAAAACTGATTCCGGATATCTGTTTATATTTTTACATTCATTTTCAATAGCTTCAATAGCTTTAGTAGATGGGCCAAATGGATTTTCATTAGATCCTAATTTAATTATTTCATCTTTATTTAAGTTAAATTCGCTAGCTATCTCATCCTGAGATTTACCTGGAACATAAGAATCCATTTCACTAACTATTGCCCTTGGTTTCATTTTTTAACCTTATTTATATTGTTTTGAAAGTTTTTTGTAATTATCTGCGTTTTCCTGAATATGTTCAATTTGTTCAGGAGAAACTTCTTTTATTAGTTTGCCCGGAACTCCTAAGATTAGGCTGCCTTCAGGGAATTCTTTACCTTCACTTACAACAGCTCCGGCACCTACAATAGAATTTTTACCTATATGTGCACCATTTAACACAGTTGCATTCATTCCGATTAATACATTGTCTTCTAAAGTACAGCCATGAACAACAGCACCATGACCTATAGATACATTATCTCCAATTGTTATTGGAAAATCTTCAGTACAATGTAACACACAGTTATCCTGTACATTGGAGTTGTTACCTATTTTAATAGAATCTACATCACCTCTAACAACAGCACCATGCCAAATTGATACATCTTCACCTAATTCAACATCACCGAGTACTTGTGCACCAGGACATATTACAACAGAGTCTTTTTTATTTTCCATAATATCACCATTTAGTTAATTTTTTTTCTTTTTCTTTTGAACAATGTGAGTTTGCTTTTCCAATACTCTTGTATCAGAAGGCAAATCCTCATATAATAAAACACCAGATCCTATAGTAGAGTTATGACCTACTTTTACACCTGGAGAAAAACTTGAATTAATACCTGTTTTTACAGAATCGCCAATAATAGCTCCTAACTTACGTCTTCCACTGTCTATTTTTTGATTTTTGATTTTGGTTTTAATAGTTGCATTATCAAAACGCAAATTAGCTATATTTGTTCCTGCTGCTATATTACAGTTAGAACCAATAACAGAGTCACCTACATAACTTAAATGACTGACATTGGTATTTTCCATAATAATTGAGTTTTTAATCTCAACAGCATTTCCAACATGAACATTGTCACCAAAGTAAGTGTTTCCACGAATATAAGAGTTAGGACCTATATCACAGTTTTTACCAATGTACACATTTCCTTCAATGTACACACCGGCTTTAATAACACTTCCCTCATCTAAAAATACTTCACCATGAATAAATGCACCATCTTCAATTGTTCCTTTAATTTCTGTTTTAAGTTTGCCGATTAAATCTTCATTTACTTCAATTAATTCCCATGGTCTGCCAACATCAATCCAATCTTTAGAAGTTTTATGACCGATAACTGTTTTATTATCTTTAATTTGCAAAGATACTGAATCAGTAATTTCATATTCACCCCTTTCAGAGATTTCTGTTTTACGAATCTTGTCAAAAATATCTTTATTGAATATGTAAATTCCAGCATTAACCAGATTACTTGGCGCCTCTTCACGTTTTGGTTTTTCTACAATGCTTTTAATATTTCCGTTTTCAATTTCAACAACACCAAATGCTGAAGGATCTTCCACTTCAGTTAAAAGCATTAAAGTATCAGGTGTTAAATAATTATACTTCTTAATTATTTCATGAATAATTTCATCATCAAGTATAATATCTCCATTTAAAACTATAATACTATCATCAATAAAATCTTCACCATATGAAATAGCATTAGCTGTTCCTAAAAAGTCTTTTTGAGTTTTATAGAAAATATTAACACCAAAATCACTTCCGTCTCC
This sequence comes from Methanobrevibacter intestini, assembly GCF_047402955.1. Lineage (NCBI taxonomy): Archaea > Methanobacteriati > Methanobacteriota > Methanobacteria > Methanobacteriales > Methanobacteriaceae > Methanobrevibacter > Methanobrevibacter intestini. The sequence goes on along the minus strand of NZ_CP187956.1, from coordinate 1,297,487 downwards.
AAAGTAATTTCTAACCATTTCCTCTTTATAACGTACAATAAGTAAAATATCAGTTATACCATTGTCTCTTAAAGACTCAATATTATACTGAATAATTGGTTTTCCAGCTACCGGCAACATTGTTTTAGGTTTTGTAAGGGTCAGCGGCCTCATTCTAGAACCTTCGCCGGCACTTAAAATTATAGCTTTCAATTTCATTACCCCATAAGTTATTACTTTAAACTATTATAATATGTTAAGTTTATACTTATTAATTAATTTTTTTAATTGAAAAAAGAAGATTGAAAAAAACATGCAGTATAACAGCTGCATGAAAAAGAAATTAAATATTTTCTTTTATGATTTTAACACAGGTTTCTTTAATTGCCTGAGCTTTTGTGCTGTCTTTAGACTCTAAAGTTATTCTGATATAATCTTCAGTTCCTGAAGGCCTTACTAAAACCCAGCTGTCATCATTGAAAGTTAATCTAACACCATCAATGGAATTGATTTCTTTAATATCATCAAAACTGTCTTTCAATAAATCTTCCATGTTTTCCATAACTGCTGTTTTAGCTTCTTTAGAACAGGTTATTTTTTCACGGATATTGGGATAAGAAGGAATCTCTAAGAGCAATTCAGACAATTTGCCTTTGTTTGATACAAGTTCGGCCATTCTCAAACCTGAAAGAATACCGTCAGGACACATGCAGAAATCAGGATGCAGCCATGTTCCTGAAGGTTCTCCTCCAAATGCAGCATCTTTTTCTATTATAACTTCAGCTACATTTACATCTCCGACTTTAGTTCTTAAAACATCGCCTTTTACAGATTCATCCATACATAAACCTGCATCTACAGTAGTAACTATATCTCCATCAAATTCTTTAGACATCAATGCGAGTAAAGAGTCAAATGGTGAAATATTTCCGTTTTCATCAATTGTAATCATTCTGTCTGCATCTCCGTCATGAGCAATTCCCAAATCTGCTCCGATAGCTACTACAGTTTTCATTAAATTTTGCAGGTTTTCTGCATTTGGTTCTGGATTTCTTCCTGGGAAAAATCCGTCAGGCTGAGAATTTAGAGCTGTTACCTCACATCCAGCTTTTCTAAATACCAAAGGAGATATTTCGCTTCCAGCACCTGAAGCACAATCAATAACAACTTTTAATCCTGGTTTAATATTTACCATACTTACTAAATCATCAATGTATTTTCCTTTAATTTCTTCATTAACTTTTAAGCTACCAACTTTATCCCAGCTTACTGAAGTGTAGGATTTGTTTGAATAGATTTCTTCAATTTCAGCTTCCTGAACTGATGTATATGCCATTCCGTTAGAATTCCATATTTTAATCCCATTGTACTGTGAAGGATTATGTGATGCAGTTAACATTATTCCGGCATCTGCTCCTAATTTATCAGTAGCATAACCTACTAAAGGAGTCGGAACCATACCTATTTTAATTACATCTACTCCGCTTTCAAGCAAACCTGCACAAATAGCCTGATCAAGCATTATATTGGTAGTTCTTGTATCATAACCTAAAACTACAGTTCCTTCATTACCTAAATAGTAAGCTAAAGATTTACCGACATTTAATGCAAGTTCACAGGTAACTTCAGAATTTATTTTCCCCCGGATTCCTGAAGTTCCAAACAGTTTTTTAACAGCCATTAAATCAACTCTTTTAAGCTCCAAATTTATGAGCATAGTTCATTAAATCCATCATGATATTCATAACATCAGATCCCCTAATTCTGCAAAGCCCTCCTTTTGCAACAGCTACTTCAGAGTATTCACAAACATCATCTACTCTTACTTCAGGACCTGTGATAATAACAGGTACTGGATCACCTGAATGGTTTAAAACAGAAATTGGAGTTGAATGATCAGCAGTTAAGAAAATATAAACATCTTCAAGTTTTTTAAGTTCGCTCATAACAACTCTGTCAACTTTTTCAATGAAGTCACGTTTTTCAATAGCCTGTCCGTCATGACCTGCTTCATCTGCTCCGTCAATGTTTATCAGGAAAAAGTCATGGTCTGAATTTTTAACCTGATCAAGGATAGTGTCTCTGATATTTTCCAAATTGGTGTCAATTCCACCAGTAACATCATCCATTTCAACAATATCCATACCTGCAAATCTGCCTATTCCCATAATAAGGCCAGTTTCAGCAATACATGCAGAATTAACTTCATATTTGTCATTTAGAGCTTCTACAACCGGAACTTCACCTGCACCACGAGGAATAATAATATTTGCTGGAGGTTCATTGTTTTCTATTCTTTCCAAATTAACCGGGTGGTCTTTAATCATTTCATAAGATTTAGCTACTAATTTATTTAAGATATCTGCAGTTTTTTTAGCTTCTTCAGAATCATCCAAAGCTATGACTTCTTTAGGTTTGTTTCCTTCCACTTTAGGATCAGCATCACTTACTTTATCTGAAAGGCCTTCACCTCTTAATACTAAAACTGCTCTGTGGCCAGTTGATTCTTTAAAAATAATTTTAATGTCAGGATAATCTTCCAGAACCATTGTATTTAACACTTCAACGATTTCATGAGTTCCCTCTCTGATTCTTCCTGCACGCCTGTCAGTAACTATACCATTTTCATCAGCTGTTGAGAAATTACATCTGAATGCAATATCTCCAGGAATAACATCCACTCCAACACCAGCTGCTTCAAAAGGACCTCTTCCGGTGTATACTTCATATGGGTCATAACCTAAAATAGATAAATGAGCAGTATCACTACCCGGTATAATTCCCGGAGCTATAGAATCCATAATTCCAGTTATACCATTTTTAGCCATTTCATCCATGTTTGGAGTGTTAGCTGCTTGGAGAGGGGTTTGATTATCAAATTCTTTAAGTGGACGGTCCCCCATACCATCCATAACTAAAACTATTCCCTTCATAATGTCACCTTAATATAATACTTTTAAATATATTTTTCAATAGTTATAAAATTATTAGTCTAAAAACCTATTAAAGGTTTAATCATAACTTTAATTAAATTTGCAACAGAAAACAGTACAAGTATCTTAACCCAGGTACGTTTATCCTTAAAAATCTCATCGCCATACCTGCGTTTATAATACACTGCAATAATTACTGCAATAAGTGTTGATACAGTAATATCAAAATTAAACTCTGCCACTGACATAATTTACTATCTGTTTTAACTTATTAAAATAATTAATTAAACAAGTAAAATACCAATCAAAGCTCCGGTAATAGTAGCTATAAGATTTACATGTTCATTTGTAAGTAAATCTTTTCTCTCAAAGACTGCTCCAAGGATACTGTCCATAAAACAGCCTAATGTTCCTGGAATAACTGCTAAAATAACACCTAAAACAGGATCGTGAATAATTCCAAGCAAATAAGCACAAATACCAATAACCGCTGCACCAACCATACCTGCAACAGTTCCTAAAACAGATACTGCTCCATCAGTTCCCGGTTCGACCTTTTTAAAAGTAGTAATTAATCTAGGCTGATGCAATACTCCTATCTCACTAGCTAAAGTATCTGCTGTTGCAGTAGCTATTGCTCCAATAAATCCTCCGACAAATGATAAATAGTAACCGCCAAATGCTGCCATCATAACTGCTACAATACCATTTGAAATAACATTTTTAGTAGTCCTTCTACCTTCAAATTCTCCTAAAGATTTTTTATAGGATTTTGAGAATTTTGTAGCTACCAAACTTAAAATAAGGAATATCAAAATTAATAATAACCAGTTAAATCCCGCTGAAAAAATAATGATAATACCCATAACAATCATAACAACTGATCCAAGAGCATCTAAGGATTTTCTTTTGTATGTTAAGAACCCTAATAAAAATAGAATTAAAACATAACCCCAATTAATCATTATTAACTTTTCAACCATATTATCAACATGATAGTATTTCTAAAGAATAATATAAAAATCTACCTAATTTTAACCATATAATTAATATAATATATTAACCATAATTTATCTTATGAGAACATTATATAAGATAATTATTGTACTGGCTATCTTATTTGTAAGTATTGAAATGGGACATATTATCCCTGGAAGTTTCGTTTATGTTTTAATTATATTAATAATCCTTGCAGGAATCATCAGCTACACCATTTCAATTTACAATGACTTAGTGACTAAAAGAAACCAGGTAAAAAGTTCCTGGAGTAAAATTGATGTTCAGTTAAAAAGAAGAACTGATTTAATTCCGAATTTAGTGGAAATTGTTAAAGGTTATGCCCAACACGAAAAAGAGACATTCAGTCAGGTAAGTCAGGCTAGAGCTTCATTAATGAATGCAAGAAATATTGATGATATACAGAAATCCAATTCTCAGCTATCCAGAAGTCTTGTTAATTTATTCGCAATAGCTGAAAGGTATCCTGAACTAAAAGCCAATACAAACTTTTTAAATTTACAGGGACAACTACAAGAAAGCGAAGATAAAATAGCTACTTATAGAGAAAGGTTCAATAATTTTGTTTTAGTCTACAATAACAGCTGTGAACAGTTTCCAGGTAATTTAGTTGCACAGTTATTTGGATTTAAAACTGCGAACTTTATTGAAATTACTGAAGATGAAAAAGCTGTGCCGAAAGTACAGTTCTGATTTTTATTTTTTTATAATGAAATATAACAGTGTGATATGCTGAAATGAAAAAAAATAAGTAAAAGTATTTAGTTTAATACTTTACTTTTGATAATTTCCACTCTTTTGAGAGGGTAGATTTTTTTAGCATTGTGGTAAACTTCAGATGCTAATTTACCGTTTACAACAAGTTTTATTAATTCATCGAAAGATTTTTCTGCTGCAGTTTCAGCCAATAAATCATTGATAACTTGTCTCATGTATTTTTGTTGGGAAGATTTAGCTCTTCTGGTAGTTACTGCAAGTACATGAAGTTTAACTTTACGGCCATCTTTAGTTTTAACAATAGAAGAAGCATCGATTCTACTGGTTCCCCTTCTAATCATACTTCTTACATAATCAGTAGTAGTTTTGTGACCAGTGAATTTGGTGTTTGCAACATCTCCTGCTACATTGTCAATTTCAAATCTGAGTTTGATGTACTGTTTGGAAAAGTCACCGGACAATTCCCTCATAGTAACTTCTACTCCCCTACCGATAAGGTAATCAGGATCTCTTGCTGGAGTTTCTCCAATTTCTTTGTCTTCAAAGTTTACTGGTGTTTTAATAGTATACCAGGATTTTTCTTTCCATGTATCACGTACTCTACGCCTTGTTTTTGCTTTTGCCATTATATCAACCTTTTATAGTTTTTCCGTAAATTTCTATTATCATTAAAAATATAGCTATCGCTATAGTAAATTTAAAAATAGCCTACCAAATACTGTATTTGTTAAATCAAACACAACACAGAATATAAAATAAGATTATAATTGATTATAGTTTTATAATCCGTTAATCGACTACTGTGAGTTCTACTCACTTATTTTAAAGAATAATTCATTATAAAGTTTTAAATTATTAAAACCCGCCCTTAAAGGTTATTATTACTTTTTTTCTTCATGATATATAAAGCTTGTTAAAGGATTAAAGATTTATTCAATATAACTTATAACATCAGTTATTACAAACTTAAACAAAAAGAATGATTATAATATCATTTTAAAATAGTAAAAACTCATTAAAACAAAATAAAAATATGATTTCATAACATTGGCCGGAAAATAAGGAGCATTGAAACTCCTTATTCCATACTAGGCAAATATTTTTGGTCTGAAGCATAGCTGGACCCAATTAATTTTCCATTAGAAGTATTATACTGTCTAAAACCACCATCAGAATAAGTTACTTCACGATAATAGCTGCCGTCATCTGCCTGATAATTATATTTTACCACTTCACTTACAACATAAACTCCTGAATCAGATGATGGTTTTGGCTGACTGTTATCATTCGTATTGTTTGCAGTTGTGTTATTAGTTAAATTTTCAGCAGTGCAGTTAGTATATGACATATCGTCTTCATCATCATGGAAATCATCCACGAAAGCAATTGCAAATGCTATAATGCATGCCCCAGCAATAATTGCGCAAATTATTATAATCAAATCCTTAGATTCCATTAAAACAACCTCCAATTAATTTTTTAAAAGCCCATATGGGGAGTCGAACCCCAGACCTATTGATTACGAGTCAATCGTTCTACCATCTGAACTATATAGGCTTAATTATTACATTTGTAATTAAGTAGTATACAAACATTCCGATAAAATAACATAAAACATCCCACCAATCAGAAACACTGCCAGGTCTTAAAAAAATAGCCAGATATTCCCCTAAAAAAGACAGACCTACTGTAATTACAAACAAGTATTTAAAGGACGTTACTTGGGTATTTGACCTGTATAATGAAATGCTGTTTATTAAAGCAAAAAATAAAGGCACAGCTAGTAAATCATTTAGATAATTATTGAAAAACGGAATTCCCAAATTCTTTAAAACCAACTGATTTAAACTATAAATAGCTAATGTGCCAATTACTATCACAATATTTGATTTATTTTTCATATTATCCTAAAATAGAAAATATCACTAGTGCAATAAGCACTCCTAAAATAATAGTACATAATTCTTCCATAATAATAATATTGTGATTATCATATATAAAACTTGTTAAAAAATAAAAAGAAAATTAGCTATTCATAAAATTATAGTGATCAATATATCTTTGTAAAACTTCCTCAACAGGACCTTCATCACTAACCAGTTTAATACCCGCATCTTCTGCTTTAATTTTAGATTTGAATCCGTGCTGAGTAGAAATTATAACATCACAGTCACTGCATTTTTGAATAACATCTCCACCCTGATGTTTAGCATTCTTATCAATAGCTACTTTTCTTGTTTCAACAAAATCAAATTTATCATCAACCACATCATAAATAGCTAATGATACTGCTTTTCCTAAATGCAAATCAACAGCATCTCCGTTAGAAGATGCAAGTGCAATTCTCATTTTAATCAACTAATTTTTTAATTATATTGGCAACATTTTGACCAAATAACTTAATAGTGTCTATTCCTTCACTGTCATCTAAAGCCGTACCTTCAGGACCTGCAAATACCATATTCCAGTAAGTACTTCCAGCTATTACCATATTGTTAATTGGGAAAAACATTGTCATTTCCTGTAAGGTTAAAGTTTGCCCACCGCGTCTTGCAACAGCAATCGGACCTCCAACCATCCAGTCTAAAAATTTATCATTTCCTCTTGAAACTTTACCAATCCTTTGAAGAGCAGCCATTATATCTCCTCTTGCAGTTCCAAAGTAAACTGGTGCTGCAGGAATAAATCCGTCAGCATGTCTGATTTTTTCAATGACTTCCTCCAAACCGTCATTTAAAACACAGTTTCCAGTTCCGGCACATCCGTTACATGCAATACAGGACTGTATCTGTTTTCCTCTTAAAGATATGATTTCAGCTTCAACACCATTTTTCTCAATTTCTTCAGCACAAACTTCCAGAACATCCTGAGTGTTGCTGTTAGCTCGTGGACTAGAATTTAATAATATAACTTTTGCCATAACATCAACCTAAATAAAATTTTGTTAATCAAATAATAAATCTTTTGGAAAAAAGAATTTAAACTTCAGCACCGTTTAAAGCATGCTGACATGGACAGTCAAAATCATCATCCAAATGCTTAATAATTTCATAAATTAAAACCATCAAATCTTCCTCTTTAGCTTTAACCATTTCAAATACTTCATCAATAGTTAAATTATCCTGTGAAATTCCAGATGCATAATTTGAAACTATGCAAATTGAGTTATAACAGATTGCCCTTTCACGGGCAAGTGTTACTTCAGGAACTCCAGTCATACCTACCAGATCTCCTCCAAGAAGTTTGAACATTTTAATTTCAGCAGGTGTTTCAAATCTAGGCCCCTGTGTACAGACATATGTTCCTCCAGTAATAACTTCACCGCAATCAGCTATTATATCCCTTAAACGGCTGCAATAAGGTTCAGTTACATCTACATGAACAACATGGTCTTCAAAGTAGGTTTTGTCTCTGTTTTCGGTAAAATCTAAAAAGTCATCAGGAATTACAAATGACCCCGGAGGCATTTCCAGATTCATAGATCCGACAGAATTGGTAGCTATTATCTGTGTAACTCCCACATTCTTAAGTGCATCAATATTAGCTCTGAAATTGATTTTATGTGGAGGAATACTATGTCCTGAAGCATGTCTTGGAATGAAAACTACTGTTTTATTAAACATATCTAAAACAGAAACTTCAACGTCCCCATAATCTGTTTTAACTAATTTTTTTTCAACATTATCTGCCTTTTGAGTTATTTCGTAAACTCCACTGCCGCCAATAATTCCAATCATCTTATCTTATCCTTTTGTAACAGCTAATGGTTTTACTTTTGCAACAAGTTTAGCTATTCCTGTACTGTCAGATATTTTAACTACACTGTCCACATCTTTGTATGCGCCCGGTGCTTCTTCAGCGATTACATTTTCAGTTGTAGCTCTGATTTTAACACCATTTGCAGCTAAATTGTTTTTGATTTCTTCAGGCTTGTAGTCTTTTTTAGCCTGTGATCTTGATAAAACCCTTCCGGCACCATGTGCAGTGGATCCGAATGTTTCTTCCATTGCTGTTTGTGTTCCATGCAATACATAAGATGCTGTTCCCATTGTTCCCGGAATTAACACCGGCTGACCAACTTTCCTGTATTTTTCAGGAATCTCTTCACTTCCAGGTCCAAATGCACGGGTGGCTCCTTTTCTGTGGACTACCAATTTCATGTCATTGCCTTTGAATTTGTGTGTTTCCTGTTTAGCAATGTTGTGAGCTACATCATAAACAATATCCATTCCCATATCTTTAGCTGATTTTCCTAAAATGTCTTCAAAGGTTTCCCTTATCCAATGAGTCATCATTTGTCTGTTTGCCCATGCATAATTGGCTGCTGCATACATAGCTTTCAAATAGTCCTGAGCTTCTTTTGAATCGAATGGTGCACAAGCTAACTGTCTGTCTGCAAGATCAATTTGGTGATTTTTATAAGCTTTATCCATTACTCTCAAATAATCAGAACAGACCTGGTGTCCGCAGCCTCTTGAGCCGCTGTGAATCATAATTACAACCATTCCTTTTTCAAGACCATATACACCAGCTACTTCATCATTATAGATTTCATCAACAACCTGAATTTCTAAAAAGTGATTTCCAGAACCTAAAGAACCTAATTGAGGTATTCCTCTTCTTTTAGCTTTGTCACTGACCTTAGTTGAGTCAGCTTCTTTGATTCTTCCGTTTTCTTCTAAAACTTCAAGATCTTCTTCCCATCCATATCCATTTTCTACAGCCCACTCTGCTCCAAAATTTAAAACATCATCTATTTCATTTTCTTTAAGCTTGATTTTTCCTTTGCTTCCTACACCAGACGGAATATTTTTAAACAATGCTTCAATTAATTCATCAAGTTTATCTTCAATGTCAGATTGTTTAAGATTGGTTTTTATTAACCTGACTCCACAGTTAATATCAAAACCTACTCCTCCAGGAGATACAATTCCGTTTTTTTCACTGAATGCTGCTACACCACCTATTGGAAATCCATATCCAAAATGAATATCAGGCAAGCCTATTGCATATCTGTGAACACCTGGAAGACAGGCAATGTTTACAATCTGATCAATAGCTCCATCTTCTAAAGCTTCAAAACTTTCATCATCAAGATACAATCTTCCAGAAGCCCTCATTTTTTTATTAACACTTCCAGGAACCTCATAGACGTTATCTCTAACTTTTTTAATTTTATCTTTAATACTCATAAAAATCACAAACTATTTTATAATATTTATTAAAAGGATAATAAATAATTTTTTGGTAAAAAACAGAATGAATTAATACAAATCACTGCTATTTTTTGCAGCTGGGAAAAAAACAAGTTAAATGAGGATATAAACCTCATTAATAAATTGAGAAAAATAAAATCCATTAAAGACTTAAAAAAAGTACTTTAAAAAATTTTATTTTCTAAATAATGCAGACATTCCTGCAACCAACAATAATACTGCTCCAAGAACACCAAAGAAAGTGGATCCTAATAAAACCAATATTGCAGAAACAATAAATAAGAATCCGCCAACATCACTATCTTTAAATACATGAATAGATGCAAAAATACCTAAAAATGATCCGATAGTAGCTATAAGTCCTAAAAAGGAGGTTGCTCCAAATCCAAAACTTCCAATCAATAAGATAAATGAACTAGAAACTAAACTTATAAGTGCCCCTAAGCCTCCTACAATTAGTTCAAATATTCTTGAAACTGATTTTCTTCTTTGCATATTTAATTATTTAAATATAATTTATTATATATGTTTTCATAAATCCACAATTGCTGAAAGTTTTACAATATCTTTTTCAATAATATTCATTTTGTGAAATGTTATAGCTTTAACCTCATCACCGCGATAATGTTTATCCCAATTAATCCCTTCACCTTCAATTGTTGCATTTAAGTGATATCCGTCATCTGTTTTATTAATCGTGACTTTAAATTGTGAAAATAACATGAATTCTATTTCATGTAAAAATAAAAGTTCCTCTAAAAAATCATACAATAAAGAAACTTTGTCTTCTGAAGTTATTTCAAATGATTTGGAAGTTATGGGTTCTATATATTCTGTTTTGGAAATTATATTAAATAATGCCAATCCTGCATTTTCAAAAGCTTCGTTTAAGTTGTTTCCATAAGCATAAAATCCTATATCTGCAGTTACATCAAAAAATTCAAATTTTTTCATAGTTTCTTCCTAAAATATTACTTTTCAAATGGGGTGTCTCTCTTTCTTTATATTACACTTTCAAACAATATTAATTTAGCGATGTGATAGAAATGTTGAAAAATTCAGATACTACAATAAAAGCTGATTTAAGAAAGAAAAGTTCTATAATAGATGAAATAGAATATAGTAACTATAATATTCAAGCTTGCATGGTGATACTTGTTATAATGATAGTATTGCTTTTATCAATAATCTCTGTTGTAACTGCGCAAAATCCCAATTTAGTATAATTGGTTTTTTCTAATTATATGCTACCAAACCCTTGGCGCAGAAAAAGCATTAGATTAAAACAGGTTGACCCATGCAAAAATCTAATGTTATAAGGATGATTAATATGGAATTTGATTCAAATATGAAATTCTGTCAGTCCTGTGCAATGCCAATGACTGAAGAATTATATGGCAGCAACAAAGATGGCAGTAAAAACGAAGATTACTGTATTTACTGCTATGAAAATGGTGAATTTACAGCAGATATATCTATGGAAGAAATGATTGATTTTTGTGTTCCAAAAACTGTCGAAAATACAGACATGGATGAAAAAACAGTTAGAAAAATGTTAAATGAAACATTTCCACAACTTAAAAGATGGAAATGAATTTCATAATTTAAAATCACAAGGGTTAAAACGTAAAATAATTTCTCTGGAATTTCCTCTTGACCCTTTTCCTGTGAATTTTGTGTCAACTAATCTTAAAAACTCCAATTTTTCAAGGGTTCTGTTAAAGGTAGCATAACTTACATTTTCTTTTTCTTTAAACAATTCAGATAACTCTCCGGCTGTAAAAATCTTATCTGAATCTGAAATTATTTTTAATAATGCCTTTTCGGTGTCATTTAATGATTTTAAAGTTTCTGAGATTTGCACTGAAACTAAAGAATCAACTGCTTTTTGGAAATGTTCTTCAGTGATTTCTCTAGAGGCATCAGCCTCAGCAATATTACCGCAAGACCTTAAAAGATTAATGCCTACTCTTAAGTCTCCGACATCATAAGTATGCATAGCTACCAATTCAAGGATTTCATCACCCATTACACCGGGAAAAAAACCTGCATTTACCCTGTCTTTTAAGATATCTTCAATTTCTGAATAATTATATGGCTGAAATGTAATGTCCTGAGGTATAAAAACAGTATTTACATTTTTATCAAAGGCATACCTGAATTCCAGATCAGACAATATTGCAAAAATTCCAGTTTTAACACCAGGATATTCTTCATATGCTCTTAACAAATCATAAAATACTTTATTGGCGGCCTTACTTTGGAATAAATAATTAACATCATCCAATGCAACGATTAATGCTTTTTTATCTGATTGAAGTTTATGCATGATTTGGTCATAAATTCTTGAAAATGGAACTCCTGTTTCCGGAGGAATATGGCCAAATAGCTTTTTATAAATTTGTGAAAATATTCCAAAACGTGTTGTATGGAGCTGACAGTTTATATAAACACAAGTGACTTTTTCTGTGCTTTTTTCAACTAATTCAAATACTTTTCTAATAGCTGTTGTTTTTCCAGTTGCACATGAACCTAAAACAACAGAATTTGATGGCTGCCCCCCACTTATAGCCGGTCTGATTGCCATTGCCATAGCTTCCATTTGCCTATCCCTATAATTATAATTCGGAGGCACATAATCCGGATCAAAAGCATTTATATTTTGAAAAAGACTTTCATCATGCATTAAAATATCTTCAATTCCCATACTTATCATTTATATTTAAACTATTATAAAAAAATTATTATGACTTTAAATTAATAATTTTAACATCTTCATTATCGTCAATCCACTTTGTAAACAATTCTGCATACTCCAATTTTTTTGTTTTAATTTTATCTGCTTTAGCAGTATCTTCTGCAATATTTGGTCTTGAGTATTTAGTTACAACATTTCCAAAATCCATTCCAGCCAATATCAATTCAGTGGCTCCAAGTGCAACAGCCAAAAACATTGCTCGATCTCCGTCTGTAAATCCTCCAAAATTATAGAGATTTCCATGTGCCTGAGCTTGTGTTGTTCCTAAAACATTGTCAAAAAATGGAGTGTATTTTAAAATTGCTTCCAGATTATTTCCATGACCGTGAATAACTAAATTTGCACCACATGCATTTGCATATAAAATATCATCTATTTTCCCATCCAGATCAGTAGCTATTATATCAGGAACTATTTTTTCTTCAGTTAAAGCTGTTGTTGCTCCGTCTGCAGCTACTAAAACATAATCAAACAAATCATATTCCGTTTTTATTTTTTTAATATGGTCTTTTAAAGATGGTCCTGCTCCAAATATTATGAATTTAGTGGAAAAATCTACTTTTTCATATAAATCTTCCAGTGTTAAGCAGCCCTGTTCAAAAAGAAGGTCATCCAATACCTGAGCAGTTTTTTCATCATCTTCTCTTTCAAATCCGAAATCATCCAATATTTTTTTATAATAATTTTCCCAAAGGCCAAAATCCATTGAAATCACCTTTTATATATTGTTAATTTAGTTGCAGATTATTAATATTCTTTATTCTTTATTAACAACCCTAATGTCCTTACCTGTAAAATACTTATACAAATCATGGAACTGCCTTACAACAAAACCAGTACATGCTGCTGAGATTACTGTACCTATACTTACACTTCCCAAAACATCACCTAAAAATATCCAGCATAAAATAACTGTTATTATCACCATTGATGAATCAATACATATTTTAACTGATGAAAATTTCTTATCAGCAGCTATAGCTATTGCTTCTATAAGACCTTCTCCAGGAAGAGGTGCAATATTTGCAGGCATCATTATTAAAATTCCGACAGCTATAAGAATTATGCTTAATGCCAGCATCAGAAACTTACCTATTACTGAAAGATTCTGAATCGGTGCCAGTACCAGCAATGAAAAATCAACAAAATATCCGAATAAAAAAGCACTGACTAATTGAAGAAGTCTTTTCGGATGATATCTCTCTTTCAAAATTGGTTTTTGTATAAAAATAACTACCAGATAAAATAAAACTGATGACAAACCTACATCAATATTTGTAATTAAAGCTATTGCATAGGGAATGGAGTTAATTGGAGTAACACCCAATTCAGATTTGATTGAAACTCCTACAGCAAAAGACAGTATGCATACTCCGATTATATAATATATTATTCTTTTAATTAACTCATTTGTAATTTTAATTCTTTCATGCTCCTAATTTTCTTTATTAACTACTGTAATTGACTTTCCTGTTATTTTTTCATACAATTCTGTGAGATATCTTATAATAATTCCTATGAATATTGCTGCAAGAATTGTACCTACATTTACACTTCCAAGAATATCTGATGTAAAGAGTCCGCAAATGATTAAAGATAATACAACCATTGATGTATCAAAACATACTTTGACTTTGGAAAATCGTTTATCATAAGCCAGAGATACAGCTTCCACAACTCCCTCACCTGGAAGCGGTGCAATGTTTGCAGGCATGTATATTAAAATACCGGCAGCTATTAAAAACATACTTACAATCAGCAGTGTAAAGTTAACATCCAAAGGCAGGTCCGGCATCGGAGATAAAATCCACAGTGAAAGATCTGTAAAATACCCGAACATAAATGCATTAATCAACTGCAAAAGCCTTTTCGAATTGAATCTCTTTTTTAAAATTGGTATTTGGAGAAATACAAGAAGTGCATTGAAAATTACTGTTGTAACTCCAATATTTACACTTGAGGCCAATGTTAAAGAATAAGGAATTGAACTGATAGGGGTGACCCCTAATCCTGATTTGATTGAAAGACCTACACCTAATGACATTACAAATAATCCACCAACAAATAATATAATTCTTTTAATCCACATAAAATCATCTCACATTTGTTTTAAATCAACTTCACGACCTGTTATTTTTTTAAATCCTTTAACAATATATTCCAACACTGTTCCAACTAAAAATGCTGCTACAATTGTTCCTATCCCAACACTAGCCAAAGGATTTCCAATAAATATCCAGCACATCACTACAGAAATAATTACCATTGCAGCATCAAATCCTACTTTAACCTTTGGAAAAGGCAAATCATATGTAATAGCTATTGCCTGCATTACACCTTCACCTGCAAGCTGAACAATATGAGGCGGAAGGTATAAAAATATTCCAAATGCCAGAACCACAATACTGATTCCCAGAAATATAAAGTCTCCAATAAGACCTGGAGGTTTCGGTACAAATGAAACCAGATACACTGCCAAAGTTGTAAAATATCCGAAAAGAACTCCTGCAACAACCTGCAGCAGTATTTTAGCTTTAAAATTCTTTCTTAGAATTAAAAACTGCAGTATTACAAGAGCAATGTGAAACAGTATAGTTGCAAATCCTACTTCTATTGCCCATACATGCATCATGGAATAGGGAATTGAGCTAACTGGAGAAGAGCCTAAATCAGACCTGAATGAAAATGCAATACCTACAGTCATTACAAAAAGTCCCAGGACATATAATGAAATCCTTTTAATCATATTTCCGTTCATAATCATCACATCTGTTTAAAATCCACTACTTCTCCGGTCAAATAGCTGTTAAGCTTATGAATGTATTTTAATACAATTCCAACAAAAACAGCTGAAAGAATTGTTCCAATACCAATACTGCCCCCAATTACTCCCAAAAATACAAAACACAATATTAAAGAAATAACAAGCAGGCCAACATCATAAACAACCTTGGTTTTTGAGAAAGGCTTGTTAAATGCAATAGCTAATGCCTGTGTTACCCCGTCAACAGATACCGGAATAATGTTTGCAGGAACATAGAAAAACAATCCCAAAGCTACACTGAATATGCTTAAACATGTCAGCAGCAGTTCAAATAGAATACTGGTTGAATCAGGAATAAAACCCATTAATCCAACTGAAAAAGTTGTGAAATATCCGAACAATATTCCAACAAAGACCTGCAGGAAGTGTTTAACTTTAAAGTCCTTTCTTAACAATACCAATTCTATTAAAACTAAAATTGCATGAAATATAATTGTAGCCTGACCTATTTCAATTCCCTAAATCAAATTTAAAGTGTATGGAACTGAACTGACAGGTGTTGCTCCTAAATTAGATTTTATTGAAAAACCTATCCCCAGAGTTATAAACCACAATCCCAGAAGATAGTTAAATACTCTTTTAAATGTTAATCTGTCATTTCCAAAAAAATCCATACTATACTATATGTACTACACAATATTTAAAAACTATAAAAATAAGACATTTATATAGCTTTATCATAAGCTAAATCATAAAATTTATTTTTACATACGGAGGAAATTTTAAATGGATGAAATTTTATTAATGCTTCCAGGTCCAACAACAGTACACCCAAGAGTACTTAATGCTATGTCTCAAGCTGTTGTAAATCATAGAGGAGCTAAATATGGAGAAATCTTAACTGAAACCAGCGAATTAATGTCTGATGTTTTCCAAACCTCTAACCAATCCTATTTATTAACCGGGTCTGGAACTGCAGCAATGGAAGCAGCTATAAGTAATGTAGTAAATTCCGGAGAAAAAGTCTTAAATGTTGTAGGAGGAAAATTCGGAGAACGTTTCATGAAAATAGCTAATGCTCATGGAATTACCACCGAAGAATTAGCAGTAGAATGGGGAACTGCAGTAACTCCTGAAGCTATTAAAGCTGCTCTTGATGCTGATGAAGATATTAAAGCTATATCTGTTGTTCATAATGAAACTTCAACTGGTGTAGCAGCACCTATTGAAGCAATCGGTAAAGTAATGAAAGATTACGACGCCCTCTACATTGTAGATACTGTATCTTCCCTTGGAGGAGACTATGTTGATGTAGACAAATTCGGAATAGATGTATGTATTACCGGATCCCAAAAATGTATTGCAGCACCACCTGGAATGGCTGCTATTACATTAAGTGATGATGCTTGGGCTGCTGCAGATAAAGTAGACTCCCATACTTTTTACTTAGATATGCAAGCTGCTAAAAAAAGTGGAGACAAAAATCCACCTCAAACTCCATACACTCCTTCTGTATCTCTAACTTATGCTATGAACGAAGCATTAAAAATGGTTATGGAAGAAGGATTAGAAAACAGAGTTGCACGTCACCACAAAGCTGCTAAAGCTAGTGTAGCTGCTGTAAAAGCATTAGGTTTAGAATTATTCGCAGATGAAAAAGTATCCTCAGCTACTGTAACTGCAGTTAAAATGCCTGAAGGCATTACTGATGCAGACTTCAGAGGAACTGTCCGTGACAAATACGGAGTAGAATTAGCTGGTGGACAAGACCACTTAAAAGGAAACATATTCAGAATAGGACATATGGGAAACATTTCCTACAAAGAATTAGTACAAACCTTTGCAGCTATCGGAATGACTTTAAAAGGTCTCGGTGCAATTGAAGATGCAGGTGCTGGAGTAGCATCCATTACAGAATCATACTTATGATTCTTCTTTTTTTCTTTTTTTAAATTTGATATTATATCAAATCCTTATTTTTAGAGTTGCATATCATCAAAATATAACTGCTTCACTTTTCAACAGCTATGAAAATTTTATCGACTATACTCGATAAATTTTAAAAAATAGTAAAAATTTCTTTTATACTCGATAAAAATCAAGATTTCAAAATTACATTAAAATCATTATTTTATTGATTTAAGAATGTAAAATTGTTTTTAGAAAAAACTGACCAATTTATAAACTATAAAAACCAATGAGATATTGGATATCCAATAAAAGCAACAGGGGGTTTTAATCATCAACTATCACATACTGGACATAACATTAAAAGAAATAGCGAATACCTCAATAAATGAACTGTTAGAATTTATGAACATCGATTATGAAATTGTAGAATCAGCCAAAACAGAATTCAGCGAATTAAAAAATAAAAGATATCATCTGGACTACGTAGGTAAAACAAAAGACAAAATTTATATCCATATAGAATTTCAAGCAAGATTTCCAACAAAAAAGGAATTGCAAAGAATCTTCGCTTATGTCGCATTACTACATGAATACACCGGCTGTTTTGTTGAAACCTACATCATTTGTGTTCAAGCAATACCGAACGACCAGATCATCCATCAGTACAGTAAAGACAATGTTTTTAAAATTAACATCATGTCCTTAAAAAACATTGACGGAAATAAAAAAATAAATAGTATAAGTAAAAAAATAGAAAACAACGAAAAACTAACACCAACAGAAATACTTGCTTTGAAATTAATGCCGTTTACAAGCTATAAGGAAACAACAGAAGAAATAACATTGAAAACTGCTCAATTAACCAATAAAATAACAACATTAACCATAGACGAACTTAACAACATCAAGTACATTCAACAGGCAGTATGTTCCAAAGTAATAAAAAAAGAACACCAACAACCAATAATGGAGGAAATAAAAATGAGAAACACACTATACGACCAAGCCAGAAAAGAAGGAAGAAAAGAAGGAAAAACAGAAGGAATAAAAGAAGGAAGAAACAAGGGAAGAAAAGAAGGAATAAACGAGGGAAGAAAAGAAGGAAGAAATGAGGGAAAAAATGAAATGAAAAATGAAATAACAAACGAAATAACAACACTAATTCAAAAAGGAAAACTACCCCAAGACACATTAAACCAAATACATTCCTTAAAAATGTAAAAAAACACCAGCAATCAATAACGGAGGAAACAAAAATGAGAAACACACTATACGACCAAGCCAGAAAAGAAGGAAGAAAAGAAGGAAAAACTGAAGGAATAAAAGAAGGAAAAACTGAAGGAATAAAAGAAGGAAAAACAGAAATAAAAAACGAAATAACAACACTAATTCAAAAAGGAAAACTGCCTAAAGACACTTTAGACAAAATAACTTCCTTAAAAACATAAAAATGATTCATAAAATAGGCTTGATAATAGCTAAATTATTAAGCCTGAAATTTTTTTAAATAAACAAAATATTTAATATTTGATAGCTAATATTATAATTAACTAAAAAAATGGATGTGTCAAAATATGGCTGAAAATATTAAAACAAGTGTAGAAGAATTACGTAAACTTATCAGTATTGAAAATGTTGTTGGAAAACCTATTGATGCAGGAGACCAATTTTTAATTCCGGTAATGAGAATGGGAGTAGGTTTTGGAGCCTGTGAAAACATACTGGGCAATGACGGAAATGATACTGTAGGTGCCGGTGCTGGTGTTGAACCTGTTTCCATGGTAATTATTCCAAAAAATGCTAAAAGCGGAGAAGGAGTTAAAGTTGTTAACTTAACTAAAGGAACTGAAACCAACAAAGCATTGTCTGATTTAGGACTAATTGTATCTGATCTTGTTAAAAATTATTTTTCACAATCTTCAGACGACTACGATGAATCAGAATATATTGAACCTGAGTTTACAACTACCGATGAAGAAGACCAATAAATTTTTTAAAAAGGGATATTTTGAATACCATATACATCCTAGGAATGATTTTACTCTTAATCATTCTAATCATTATTATTTTTTTATATATGGGCCTTAGAATATCACTTAACTTTGAAAAAACTGGAAGCAAGCTTTCAGCTATTGTTAAAATAAATATTTTTAAAAAAATAACTGTTTATAATTCTTCAAAAGAAAAAGAATCCGAAGAAGAAGCAGACGAGAAAAAAGGGCCTAAAAATTTAATGAACCCTCTTAAAAATGCTCTGCCTTACATTACAGATTTTTTAAAAAAAACCGCAAAATCCATTAAAGTTACAAAATTAGAAAATCATCTTAAATTTGGACTGGCCAGCTATGCAGATACTGCACAATATATTGGATATATCTGGGCAATTAACGGATTTATTAAAACATTATATCCTGTTTCTAAAGTAAGTGCCGAACCTGTTTTTGGAGATCCTGTAATTGATTTTAAAGGATGCTTAGATGTTGATATTAATCTTTTAAAGCTGATTTTGCCTGTTGTCAGTTTAATTTCCAAAAAAGAAATCAGGATTTTGATTAAGGCTTTTAGAGGTGATAAAAATGAAAAATGATTTTACAGGATTTGCAAAACACCAAAAGGAAAAGCTTGACAAATACTTCAGGAAAGATGAAGAGCTAACCTTTAAAAAAATAGCTGTTGGAGAGGATAACTTTTATTTTATCTATAAATCAAAAGCAGTTATCTTAAAAGATAAAATAGCCAGTTATGAACTGATACCCCTCGGATTTATCCACAACACAGATGATGAATACTATTACTACTCATTTGACGGCAACTGCCATGGCTATGAAGATATTGTAAAAAAATTTGTTGAAAAATGCCTTATTTAGGAAGGGGAATATCTTCAAACCTTACAGCAACATCCACAATGTCATAATCCTCTGCATCCTGGAAATCTTCAAGCTTTTCTACTCTTTTTGCTTTTAATCCGTATGCTTCAGCTACTTTTACAAAATCGGGATTTTTTAAATCTGTCTGATAGGGTTCCATATCATATTTATTAACTTCATGCTGTCTTATAATGCCATATTGTGAGTTGTTTATTATGAAAATTAAAATATTCAAACCATACTCTTTTATTGTAGCCAGTTCCTGAATATTCATCTGGAAATCTCCGTCTCCGTTGATTACAATTATTTTTTTATCAGGATTTGCAACTGCTGCTCCAATAGCACCAGGAATTCCGTAACCCATTGGTCCAAGTGCTGACTGAAACAGCAGCTGGCCAAAATCAGAGGATTTTTTAAGCAGTGTTACCCATGTAATATGACTTCCAGCATCACCGATTACAATATTATCCCTATATTGCTTTAAAATTTCATCAATAGCTACCTGCGGTCTTAACGGAAGTGTTTTATCTCCCAATCCTTCAACAGCTATTTTATTGTCAATTTCCAATATTTCATCTAACCAGTCTGCTTTTTTAAAGTCAGCTTCACATAAAAAGTCTTCAACACTTCCCTGAATCGGATAATCTCCTTTAAGATGCTTTTTATTAATATTTACATGAATTAATCTGTCTTCAATTTCTTCCAATGATGTAAATGTCCTTTCAGAAGCTCTTGCACCTAAAGCTATGATACAGTCCGAATTTTTTAGAGCATAATCTGCTCTGGGAGTTCCTCTTGTACCGGCCATTCCCAGATTTAAAGGATTGTTTTCATCTATGATTCCTTTTGAATTAAAGGTAGTTGTTACCGGAATTCCATTACTTTCAGCTATCAGTTTTAAAACTTCCCTTTGTGATATGGCTCCTGAACCCAATACAAAGAGAGGTTTTTTAGATTTGTTTATTAATTTCTGAGCTTTTTTAACATTTGACAGGTCATTTTCACACAAATAACATAAATCAAAGTCCTGAAAGTCCTCGCTTAACAGAACATCACTTGACAAATTTATATGAACCGGACCTTTAGGATCGTGTTTAATTTTATAGATAGCTGCCCTTAGTGCATATACTGCTTCAGTTCCGTTTAATGGATTGAATGATTCATCAACAATATTTTTAAAAATCTCTGATGTCGGAAGTGACTGGAAAACATCTTTATTTCTTAAATCTGTTGGATTATCTCCTGTTAAAACCAGAAGAGGCACATTGTCTTTGTATGCTCCGGCCAGAGCCATTGTAAAATTAAGTGCTCCAGGTGCTGCAGTAGCTACACATGCACTTAATTTATGAGATGATTTGTAATATGCATCTGCTGCATGCATAGCCGCCTGTTCATGCCTTACCAGAACATGATTTATTTTGGAGTCTTTGAGAGCTTTATAAAACGGCAATATCTGTTCTCCGGGAAGTCCGAAAATATTTTCCAGACCTTCCTCTTCAAGGATTTTAACTAAATAAGCAGCTACATTCATTATTATTCCTCTTCCTGATAAGATCCGCTGTATTGGCCGGAGCCTTCAACTTCAAAAACAACTCCCTGAGCTATTCTGTCTCCTTTTTTGATTTTGTATTCATAATCTCCGTGATTATAAATCATAAACATTAAAGTTCCGAAAAAACCAGGATCTCCAACAGCTGTCTGAACTGAGACAAAAGACCTCAGTAATGTTGATCTTGGCAGATATAACATTGAATAGCCCTTCGGAATTTTGATTTTCCTGTCAATTGAAGCAAGATAAGCGGTGTGGGGTTTTAAAGTGTAAACAGGACCTTCCAATTCTTTAATTTCAGGAAGATTTTTTTCATTGTCAATCAGGGAACCTTCACTTTCCTGAGTATAAATTTTATCTAAAGCCAAATCAATTCCTGAAGGCTGAACCAAATCTTTAAAATCCGGAAACAGTTTAACAAGTTCATTTTCACCAAGCATAATAATCACTTAATAGATAGTTTATTATATCTGATTAATAAATTTTAAAAACAGGGAGGAAAACATTATGCCAGTAATAACAATAGCCGGAAATGACACAATCAGTGTTGAAGATAAAAGAGAAATGGTAAAAAAAGTAAGTGAAATAGTAGCTGACAGTTACGGATTACCAATAGAAGCAATAACAGTACTTGTTCAAGCTTATCCGAAAGAAAGCATCGGAGTAGCTGGTGAATTATTAAGTGATAGGGAATAAATTTCCTTATCATTTAATCATAATATTCATACCATCCGCTGCCATCTTCTGTATAATGAACTTCCCGTTCACCACTGGGGACTTCATCCATACTATGCATCTGCTTATGAGGTCTTTCATCCAAATACCATTCAGTATCCGCATCCATAGGATCATTACTATAATCAGTTTCATAGTAGCTTTGATCTATAGTCTCAGCATTATTTGTTTCATTGTTTGTTATGTTAACTGCCGGAGGATTCTTATTTTCTTGCATATTAATTGATAAAAACATATAAGCAATTGACAATGAAAGTACAAGCACCATAACCACAATTAATATATTAATTTTCTTATTCACTTAATTCACCTATATCTTGTTCTCAAAATAGTCATACAGCTCATCTTTAACAGGAGTATGGAGATTATATTTAATATTAACAATCGGCAAGTCCTTGTCTTTGCTTCTGATAGTTGTCTGAATAAAATCAAATGGTTCAACCTGACCCATATAGTAGAAATCCTTACCTTCATCATCACTTTTCTTAATGAATAAATGTATCTTTAAATTAGTTTTCTGATAATTTTTAATTGCAAGTACTTCCTTACTATCTAATTTAAGCCTACTTCTAGTCATCCAACTGAAAACATCTTTATTTACAAACTCATCCAGATACTTAGTACTATCTGAAATGTCTTCTTTTTTATCATAAGTTACAAAAATCGGACAGGTGTTATGTTTTACTCTATATCCGTATAATGTGGAGCTGTCATCATTTGGCCAATTAAGTAATCTGCAAACGTCCCTTCTTGAATACTTGGCATATAATGTTAAATTTTCACCTTCAACTTGAGCATTGTATTCTGTTTTGTATTTAAGCAATCCATAATCAATTACATCCAGAATATGTTTTCTGTAAGTTTCATGAGACAGATACTCTTTAAAATCATTTGAGATTTGAAATTCATTCATGAAAGACAATTCGGGAAAATCTTTTTTATCTTTTTTACTGAAATCAAGATTTAAAACATCAATTGCACTTTTAATTGATTTTACATCATTTTGAATATCATATTCTGCTTTTAATAAGTGTTCAATTGATTCAACTGAGAAATAACCATTATAAATTAAAGATTTTAAAATCAGCAACTCATGAGGTCTTTTTCCACTGGCCAAGTTTTTGGATATGAATTTTAAAGATGAAATTTCCTCTTCTGAAAGGTATTCATCATAATCTTTATCTGCCTTTTTTAAAAATGAATAATAGCAATCCATTGCAGTAT
Organism: Methanobrevibacter intestini; assembly: GCF_047402955.1. Lineage (NCBI taxonomy): Archaea > Methanobacteriati > Methanobacteriota > Methanobacteria > Methanobacteriales > Methanobacteriaceae > Methanobrevibacter > Methanobrevibacter intestini. Next base: position 1,273,817 of record NZ_CP187956.1, on the reverse strand, counting down.
GATTTAAGATTAATAAAGGATCCATTTCACCATTTTCATAGAAATCCAAAAGCATTGGAATTCTGCCTAATTTAAACTTCAGATTGTTGTATTTTTCCTTAAAAAGAGCTATTCTTGAAAATGAAGTACTATTTATTGAATTATAAATCCTCTTTTTAGAAACTTCATCAAAACTGATTGAAGAAGCTCCAGGAATCACTTTATTTCCCTCCATCAGATAACGGCGAATATTATCCTTATCATAGGATCTGTCACCTGAAAGAGCTATTGGAATCATGAAATTGTTTTTATAATTTCCAATAAAATCCAGAATAACAACATAGTCTTTGTTTTTAAATTTCCTAAGGCCTCTTCCCAATTGCTGAATAAATATAATTGGAGATTGTGTTGGCCTTACAAGTAAAACCTGATTAATTTCAGGAATATCTACCCCTTCATTAAAAATATCAACTGTAAAAATGTATTCCAACTTGTTTTTAGCCTCATCATTAGTCAGTCTGTAAATTGCATCTTCCCTTGTCTGCTGTGAATCATCACCTGTCAGGACAATTGACGGATGGCCTCTTTTATTGAAAGCTTTTGAAAGCTCATTTGCTTCTTTTTTCCTGCTGCAAAATACCAAAGCTTTAATTCTGTCTCCAGAATATCCGTAATAGGCTGATTTTTCAAGCAAATAATTTACCCGGTCATCTGAAACCAACTGATTAAATTCTGTTGAATCATCAACAGTTTCTCCGTCAATTTCCAAGTCAGATATTCCAAAATAATGAAAAGGACACAACAAATCCTCTTCCAAGGCGTCCTTAAGTCTGATTTCACAGGCCAGATTATGGTCAAAGAGTTCATAAATATCAATACCGTCAGGCCTCTCAGGTGAAGCAGTCATTCCCAAACAGAATTCAGGTTCAAAATAATCCATGATTTTTTGATAAGAATAAGCACCGGCTTTATGAACTTCATCAATCACAATATAATCAAATTCATCTTTTTCAAATTTAGTGTAAACATCATCTTTAGACAATGTCTGAATTGTTGAGAATAAAAAATTAGAATCATAATCTTTAGAATTACCAGTCAGCAATCCGAAATCTTTTGTATTTTTAAAAACATTTTTATAAGCATTAATAGCCTGTTTAGCAATTTGTTCTCTGTGAACTACAAAAAGAAACTTTTTAGGATTGAAATCCTGAACAGCAAAAGCAGAAGCATAAGTTTTACCAGTACCAGTTGCCGATACCAGAAGTGCCTTTGATTCACCACTTTGAATTAAAGACCTTAAACTTTCCATAAAACCAATCTGCATAGAATTTGGAACCAAATCCTCAGAGCTGAGTTTCTTGTAGTTTTCTTTTAGCTTTGTAAAGTTCTTTTGAGAATCATATAATTTTTCATAAGCAGGAAGAACATCTTCAAGATTGCTTGCTTCCTGCCATAATGAGTTAAATTCATCCAATAAATTATTCAACACTTCACCGTCATGTAAAGAAGTAAATTCAACATTCCATTCCTTATTAACAGTCAAAGCATTTAAAGTCAAATTAGAACTGCCTACAATACCTTTGTAAATGTTATTTTTTCTAAAAACATAACCTTTAGTGTGAAAACCATTCTTTTCCTGAGCATACAGCTTAACTTCAATATTATCTAAAGACTGAAGCTTTTTTAAAGCTTTAGGATCTGTAAAATTAAGATAATCAGTTGTAAGAATCTTACCTTTAATTCCCCTTTGTTCAAGTTCCAAAAAATCCTGCAAAAGAGGGGTTAGACCACCTAAAGTAATAAAAGCAGAGCTTATAAAAAATTCATCACAATTCTGCAGTTCCTCCTTAATGGAATTTAAAACCTTATGATTAAAATTGTTTGAAAGGAATTTAGGTTTAAAATCATTTGCAGGATTATAAGTTTCATTAATAAAAGCGGTTTTAGCTCCCTCTAAAATATCATTCTGATTATCCATAAAAATCACATGTTTTCTTTTAGATAATTGACTGCATCAATATCCGCCGGCAGCCAATTTAAAGTGTTTAATTCTTCCTTTGTAATCCATTTACCGTCATTGTGTTCTAAAAGTTCGATTGAACCTTCCTTAATTGAACACATAAAACAGGACATGAATAAATAAAAGTTAGGATACTGATACTCAATATCTAAGGCGAATTTATCAACATTAATTTCAATGTTTAATTCTTCTTTAATTTCACGAACTAGAGCCTGCTTTTTGGTTTCGCCTGATTCGATTTTTCCCCCAGGAAACTCCCACATGTTTATAAACTCGCCATATCCTCTTTTAGTAGCTAAAATTTTATCTTCATTTTTAATAATAGCTGCCACTACTTTTATTTCTTTCATGTTTTTTACACCTGAATTAAAATATTAATTGAATATATTGGCTGCTTTGTATTTAAATATTCTTAATTCAGTTTATAAATTAATTAATTAACAATTAAACTTCTTATTACATTTTTAATAAAAATAGATAGATTATACTCCTCCTCGCCACCATTTCCAGGAGCTAAGGGAAAAGCGCCAACAGAAGGAATAATTAGATCATTATCTTCTCTAAACAATTTATGTACATTACCTGGGTATAAAACGTATGATCCTTCAGTTTTTAAAATGGAATCCTTGTAAGTATGCATCTTATAAATATCCCCATTTTTAAAAATTCTATCTTTATTTTCCTTAGAATCCCTATTATTAACTTCATTTTCAACTTCAGAGAATGTTTTATCTTGAATTTTGTTATAAAAATTAATAACATCCAATTCAGAGCGATATTTTGCATCAAAATGAATAAAATATCTTTCTCCATTTAAATAAATAAGTAATGAATAATCTGGCCTAAAAGCTAAAGAATATGACCTATATTTTGTATTATTTGAAAATGTTTTATTATAAAATAATTCAATGAAAATATCCTGATCAAACAAATTTAATTTAAATTTTTTAATTGATTTATGTCCTCTTTTAATATCCATTGACCAATTATTCTTATTAATTTCAAAAACATCTTCAAAATCAACTTTAGAAACACTCATTTCGTTTAAAACTTTTAAAATTTTGAAATAGCACCAATATTCATATAATTCACTTAATTTCTTTTCAAAACCTTTGAATTGATTGTTAAGTTCATCCCAACTTAATTTAAAAGAAAATTCAAACATTAAAAAGAATTGGAAAATATCCCTATAACCTTCTCTCTTTTGTAAAACTTGTGAATTAAATGGAATGTAATCTAAAGTACCAATATCTGCAAATAATTTATTGGAAAGATAATATACAATTTCTTCATTGAAAAAAGTTAATTTATCCTTAATATAACCCTCTTTTGAATTGTCTAACAACTTTTCAATCAAATCTCTTACCAATTCTAAAAAATATTTAAAAAATCTATTTTCAGCAACATCAATTGAATCATTATAGTCCATTTCCTCAACTTCAATTGGTAAAAACCCTCCAAGATAATTGGCCAATTTCATATCAGAATCTGTTTTTTGCAACTTATCAGGATTGTTTAAAATATTAATTAACTCTTTATCACCAATATTTGATGCAAAAGAAGTTGGAACCACATCGTCACATTCTTCCAACCTAGAATATAAATTCTTAGACAAGTATTCAAAAATAGACGGCAAGTTCTCAGGCCTGAACAAATATTCCAAAAACATGAAATCTTCATAATATGTTGTTTTATTTTTATAATCAATTTCGAATTCCTGATAAAGAGGAGAATCACTTTCAAAAATCAAACCTAATGCATATTGAGATAATTCCGCTATCATGGCAGAATATTGATTAAAATAATCTATTTTTTTAGATCTAACTTCAATTGGAACCTTATTAGACAAATAACCATTCTTTTTAACATCCAAAAATGATTTACCAACATAACTTCTAAAATTTAGAGTTCCAACAACTTTATATTTTTCAAATTCAGTTAAAGAAAACCTAAATTCATTAAAAAAATCATTATTCATTTTAACTAATGAATATAAAATATCATAAGATGAATTTACATCTTTTGATTCAAATAAAATTTGATAATCAGTTTCTTCTAAAAGCATCAAATTTGCAAAATGAGTTGATGCATCAACACAATATTGAATAGGGGTTAAATTATCCGGAGTTTCAACTAAATCAATATTTTCTAATGTTAAATAATCATTTATAATATGTTTAGAATGATTAGTCATCTGAGGATTTAGTGCACTAATATAAAGAGTACCTACTCCCCCCAGATTATTTCTCAATTCAATAATAACTTTTTGCTCGATCATTTGAATCTAAATTTAATTTATGAAAGATACATATCTTTGATTAGATAATATTTTAGCCATATTTTGAAGTTTAACTGCAGAAGTATAATACCTGCAATCTTTTTTAGTTAAATCAACAAGTCTTGCATCTGCATTATTTTTTCTTTCAATTAAACATGCATTAAATAATTCATTGATAGTTTGACCAATAGCTTTTTGTGAACCATGCAGTTTTGGAAGAACTTTTTGTTTGACTTGTGTATCGAAATATCTCTCCCAATTTTCCCAATTTTTTGGAGATCCTTCATATCTCCATGAAACAAACATGAACCTGAGAATTTCATTAATAACCCTAAAACCAAAGTCAAAATTTATTTTTTTAAGAATGCTTTGGAATAAATCCAATTCAATAGATAAAACATCCCACAAATTCCCTCTAGAACAATTAATAAACATGAAAATATCTTTTAAATTATGAACATTCATATTTCTCACATCCAAATCTTCAAGTGGATTCATTAGATAGTTTATGTTTTTAAAGTCAAATTCTTTAAAATCAGAGTTCATATATTCTTTAGCAGACATTGTTGGGAATTCAATAGTGTTTGCCCTATCTAAAACCTTAGGTGAAAACATATAAGTTGTTTCATCAACATTAACAGTACCTACTATCAATAAATTATCTGGAATATCCAATTCATAATTTTCATCATCATTGGAATACAATGGAATTGGTTGTGAACTTTCAATAGCTGATAAAAAGTCAGCAAAATACCTTTCAACATGAGATAAATTCATTTCATCTAAAATTAAAAAATATGGTGAATCAATATCATTTTTAGCAAGTTTAATTAAAGAATAAGATGGTGTTTCATGATATTCCCCAGTAATTACATTATAGAATCCCAAAACATGCCTATTTTCCGTCCAATTAGCACCCACAGGAACGATCTTATAATTTGGATCTTTTTTATGGTTTGTTGAATCTTCTTCTTTTTCCCATATTGGACGAAAATTTTCAAAATTGAAATTGTCTGTTTTGATTTTTACTTCAACTTTTTTGCCTTCATTTTCTTTTAAATAGTTTTGTAATTCTTCATTTTTCTTAAAATACAACCTAGGCATCAGCCTAATTTTGGCAGCAGATTTAATATTTTTAACTACAATATTACAATTAACATAACCTGATTTAAATGGCAAATAATTAAAAATATTATTATTCATAAACCATTGCCTTTCATTAAATGCTGTTTTGTTTGAATTTTGTTCCAAAATTATAAAATCTTCATTATTAGATTTACGATCATAAATCTCTTTAAATGCCCCAATATTTATTTTTAAATCAACAATTTTGGCAGAATCTTGAGAAAATAAATTTTTAAAATAATTTTTTAATTTTTCATTATTTTTATCATATTCTAATTGCATTTGCACACGAACATATGCTTTTGCAGGAATATTGTCTACCAATATATCACAATCACATTGTGATTCTTTAATTGGCAAAACATCATAAAGATATTTATTACTAAGTGTCCATCCAGTGTTTTCAAAGGATGATTTATTAACAGGCACTTTAACAGACAAAAATTCATTATCCTTAATTAAAGAACTATTATTTCCAGAATTTTGGGTGGAATCAGAAATATATTCTGCAAACAATTGAGAAAGTTTTGTTTTACCCGTTCCTGAATTTCCCGTAAATATTACAAACGGTTTTACTTTTATAGATAATAAATAATTTTCAATTATTTTCGGATCAAATAAATATCCTTTGCTTAAAAGATATTCCTGAAACGATACTGTATTTTCCATGTTTTCACCATATTAACCATGTTTGATTTTCAAATTCATTTAAAGCATTAAATAACCCTTCTTTTAACTGAAATTAAAATCGTTATTAATTTTTTCCATTAAAAAACCAAGCTTCAAAAAATTTCTTGATTTATATCCTACTTAAATTTAAAAATTGTCTCCATTATGAAAAATTGTTTTCATTTTTAAATAATAATTTAAATCATATTATATTTAAAGATTACTAAATTAATCCTATAAAAAAAGAAAATATTAATTAACAACTACACAAAATAAAAATAAAACCAATGTAAAGTGAATAAAACAAAATAAAAGAATAAAATTACTTTAAATTTAAAAATGAACAGAATATGTTCACTAAATAAACACATGATAAATTATTTAATTAATCACAATTAAATTTAAACTTTTTTAATTGTAAAATCACCAAACAACTACAAAAATAAAATAATAAGCGAGAAAATCTCTTCTCACTTAAACAATAACTTTCTCAAGTAAACTTTCATCTTCAACAGTAACTATACTGACTTTTCCATCTTTAATATATGTAAAAAAGTATAATCCTGCATCTTTATCATGATCCAATAAACCATCATAACCTTTTATGGTTTTTTTAACATCAGTAGGTTCTTTTAAATCATCTAAACTTAACTTATCAGTATCCTTACCATGGAAAACAGATATGTGTATCATCTTATTGGAACTGTCGAAATATGTATGATTATATATTTTAAAGCCGTCTGCATTTGTTACACCTTCAGTAGCTAAAGATGTGTCTTCCGTATACCCGTCAGGAATGGTGAACTTTATTCCGTCAACTTCAATATTCTGCACAGCACATACTGAACCGATTCCAATAGCTAAAACAGCAATCATTGTCAAAATCAAAATTTTTCTAGAAACCATGAAAAACCTCCAATAGGTATTAGTTTATAAAATGAAATTAATATAATTACCTATATTCTTCTAAACAAAATAAAATGATTTTAAAAATATTCTAAATAAATTAAAAACACAACCTATAAAAGCAACTAAATATGAAATTAAAAGTATGGACATTTTTGACGAATATATTGTCGGAAACCTCAGCAACATTAACTGGTGCTTTGAAAACACTCATTTTGTTCAAAGGCTTGATGACAACGGAATCTCAAGAGAGTATATTGTAGACACCATATTAAATGAAGAGCCTTTAAGATATGAACCTAGCGGAAATCACCAGTATGAAGTTATTTTTCCGGCTCCGAAAACTAAGAAATACTCTGAAATCAAGGTTGTTTTTGCCTGTGACAACAACACAATAAATTTGGTAACGGTAATGCCCAATGCCACTACAAACAGACAGCAGAACACCTACAAGTCCAGAGATTATAAAAGTCTGGAAAAAAAGAAACAGAAAGCCTATTCCAAAAGAAAGAAACTTTATTAAAAGTGTGTTTTAAGGAGCATAACACTCCCTTAAACACGTGAGAAGGTTTTAAACGAATCAAAAAAATAAATTTTTTTGTTGATATATTACAATATGATTTAAAAAAAACCATATTACACCTTACTATTTGTTATTAACACTTATTTATAATCTTCGAATTTTGTCAGCATAACACTAGCTATTAAAATACTGAGAGTAATGATTACATCAACAGTCAGTTCCAGAAATCCGCCTGTTTTAATCAGATCAATAATTCCGAATGTCCAAACTATGAAAATTACACATGGCAGTATATATTTAATAATTGCAACCCATAACTTTCCAACATGCACTACAGAATCCTTGTTTACAACTTCAATTAAATCATCAATTCCTAAAATCCATCCAAATATAATGCACTGCAATGCGATTAAAAACAATATTCCAAACTGGTTCAAAAATCCGTCCACTATTTCAACAAGATAGCTGGAGATTCCGCATGTGAAAAACATTGAAATCAAAAAGCCTATACCGCATAATATGCTGGCTGATTTTTTACGGGTAAATGCGAACTTGTCACATACAGAATTAAGTAACGGCTCCAAAAATCCCAGAGCAGAAGTTATTCCTGCAAATAATATAGCCAGGAAAAACAGAGGTCCCAATATCTTACCTGCTATACCCATTGTATTGAAGATTGTCGGAAATACAATAAATACAAGACCTGTACCCTGTCTGATTAGGCTTTCAATCGGAACACCTGATGTTACTGACATGAATCCCAATATTGAAAACACTCCAAATGCAGTGAATATCTCAAAACCTGAGTTTGAACTAACTACAATCAGCACATTGTTGATTAATTTTGAATCTTCAGGCAGATAACTTGCATATGTAAGTGCAATAGCCATTCCCAAACTTAAGGAAAATATAATCTGTGAAAATGCAGCAAGCCATATGTTTACATCAAAAAGCACTGACCAGTCAGGAGTCAGCAGTGTTTCAATTCCCAGATTATGACCCGGCAATGTCAGGGAAAATATTACAATAGCTGCCATTATAACAAAGAGTAATGGAATCAGCACTTTGGATACTTTGCCTATTCCGGAGTTCAGCTCTTTTTTTGAAATAAACCATATCATTACCCATACAATAACCAGTCCCGCTACTGTCGGAAGAATCAGATGTGACCAGCTGGAAATTGTAGAGTCTCCACCAACATAATTTGAGAAAAATCCTGCAGGATCAGCTCCCCAGCCTAAAAACGGACTTGCTCCAAGATAAACTATATCCCATGCAAGAATAACCATATAATATGTTACAACACCAAATGCAAGAAGACCTAAAATCCACCCTATTACTTCAAACCTCGGTCTTATTTTGTGGAGCAGATTTGAAAAGGATGTTTTGAATTTGAACCCCAAACCATATTCCAAAATAAGAAATGGAATTCCCAGAAGCCCGATAGCTACAAAATAGGGAATAAAAAAGGATCCTCCACCATTGGAGTACAGTACATAGCTGAAACGCCATATATTACCTAATCCAACAGCAGCACCTATCATTGACATTAAAAATGCAAGAGAAGAGTTCCACTGGCTTTTATTGTTTTGATTCATAATTATCATCAGTTAAATTAAAATACAATTTACCGGTACCTTCCGGTGTTATTTCCAAATCATCACATTGAGGAGACAATGAATTAAGTAAACTGGTTCCCTCATCAGGTCCCATAAAGTAAGGCAGGTATCCTGAAATAATCACAGGATAAACTGTACACTCTCCGGTATCATTGACAAAGTCCATTTTGACTATATATGCAATGTGAGTTGCTGAATTTGACATGTCAAATATGAAGTTTCCCAGACTGTAGAATATAGGCTTGCCTTTATACATTTCAATTCCCTGTGTTACATGAGGATGTGAACCTAAAACAGCATCTGCACCATAATCTATTACTTCATGAGCCATCTTTTCCTGATCAGGATTTGGTGAACGGGAGTATTCATTTCCAAAGTGAAAATAAACAATTACAACATCTGAACCATTTGCCTTTGCATCCTGAATTTGATGTTTTGCAACATCACTGTCATATGCAGAATAACCGGGATTAGAACCGTTAGCCTGAGGCATTACATCAGTACTATATTCTTTAAAGTTGTTTGAATCCATATAATTGATTATAGTAATATTTCTTCCGTTTATATCACTGCTTGCAGTTTGGCGAGCCTGAGATTCATTATTTCCTGCACCGATATGAGTGATGCCTGCATCATCCAAAGACTTTAAGGTATCTTTCATACCGTCAGTGCCGTAATCAAATAAATGGTTGTTAGCCAGTGCTGCAACTGTATTGTTGTTAGCCTTAGCTAATGGAACATAGGAAGGATCGCATTTAAGCGGAACATCCCCTTTTACAGCATACCCTGAAGTTGTTGCAGCATTTTCAAAATTGATTAATAATAAATCTGCACTTCCAGTTACATTTTCCACATGTCTGAAAGGACTTTCATCCAAACTTAATACTCCAGCCATATTACGTGCAAACATCACATCACCAGTTACAACAACAGAAGCATTACCTTTAGGCACTTCCATTATTGAATTATTTAATGTGAATGTAGCTACAGCCGCAATTGCAGACAATACTGCCAAAACATCAATTAAAACCAAAGTTGATTTTTTAAACCTCATCAACAGTTCCCTCTTCCCCACTTTCAGAAAAGAGCTGATTCAGCATCCAGTCAGCATCATATTCCCTGATGTCATCATATCCCTGACCCATTCCCAAAAAGAGAATAGGTTTTTTAATAACATAACCGATAGATAAGGATGCTCCCCCTTTACTGTCAGCATCTGCTTTGGTTAAAATAACACCGTCAATATCAATAGCTTCATTAAATTTGGAAGCCTGCTGAGTTGCATCATTACCAGTTAATGCATCTCCTACAAATACAACCAAATCAGGTTTTGCAACTCTCTTAATCTTTTTCATTTCATCCATAAGATTGGTATTGGTCTGCATCCTGCCTGCAGTATCAATTAAAACCAGCTCTTTACCCTGAGCTTTTGCATGTTCAACTGCATCAAATGCAACAGCTGCAGGATCTGAACCTTTCTGGTGTTTGATAAGTTTAACTCCAACATTATCTGCATGATAATTAACCTGTTCAATAGCACCTGCTCTGAAAGTATCTGCAGCAGCTATTACAGGAGTATAACCTTTTTTAAGATAGTAATTAGCTAATTTACCGATAGTTGTTGTTTTACCTGTACCGTTAATACCGACAAACATTACAACAAGAGGTTCACCCTGTGCTTTTTTGGCTTCAATCATTTCAGTCATTGACTTGCCCGGAATATCAATAATTTCAGCTACAGCATTTCTTAGTGCATTGTATGTGTATTCAGTAATATCATTGCTTCTTTTGATTTTACGGCCAACAAGATCATCTTTAACAGAATCCACTACTGCGCTAGCTACTTCCATAGCTACATCCCCTTCCAGAAGACCCATTTCAAGTTCCCATAAAATATCTTCAAGATGTTTTTCTGAAATTGTTTTGGCAGTAATAAATGAAAACATTCCGCCTGGTTCATCCTCTTCATCTTCTTCAGAGTCTTTATCATTACTTCTGCTCCAGAAATGAGATTTTTTCTCTTGTGTTTCATCATCAGAATCATCATCCTCCACTTCAGAAGAATCTTCCTCTTTATTTTTACTCCAGAAGTGAGATTTTTTAGGTTCTTCAGCGGATTCTTCCGGAGGCTCTTCTTTTTTATCATCACCTGATTTTTTACCAAAACTCCAAAAACCGGATTTTTCCTTCTTATCTTCAGAGTCTTCATCATCTGAAGTGTCAGCTTCATCGGAAATACTTTCAACTTCCTGAGGAATTTCAGCTATATCACTTTTAGAATCCTCTTCTTCTTTCTTATCTTTCTTACCAAATGAAAAAAAGGAGAATTTTTTACCTGATTCCTCTTCAAGATTGTTTTCTTCCTGTGCTTCTTCAATAAGCTCTTCTTCTAATTTATCACTAGTTCGTGAAAACTTCTTTTTCAAAGATTCAAACAAATTTTACACAACCTTATGGTTTAATTAGAAAATAATATGTTTTTTATAATATTTATAAATAAAAAGTAAAAAAATATTGTTTTAAAAATGTTAAATTAAAATAAAACTTAATATTTATTATTGTTTCGCTTGATAATTTATATAATGCCTACTACAAAGCATTGCTGTATTTTATAAAAGTATTTTCTTAAAAGAAAGCCTGAAATAAATTATCTAAAAAAACATAATGATTATAAAAATCAACTGCATACTGAAAACTGCAGCATGATTATTTAGCAAAGCAATACAAAAATTGAACAGACCATAAATCAAAAAAGTACAAGAGTTTTTCAAAAAATACTTGATAAATTATTTGAATAGATATTATTTAAAAACTAAGCAATTATTCATACCTAAAATAAAAATATTTAAACTGCACCAGCTAAAAAAAAGTAAAAGTTAAGAGATTGATTAAAATCCCTTAAACAATTGTAACATTGTTTCCTATTTGATATTCATCCCAAATAGATGTAATTATGTATTTACCCGGATTTAAACGCATATTTAAACTAGCCATACCATTATCATCAGTAGTTCTGTAATAAAATACTCCATGAATATTAAATGACAAGTTTTGGTTAGCTAATGGCTTACCCTGACCGTCTAATGTTTGTACAGTAAAATTGCTGCCGTCCAAGTATTTCATATCCAAATCTTTAGTTAGCAAAGTTGGCAAAACACTGACTTTGTTTCCAATGTCCAATCCGTCAAACATTGTTGTAATGGTATAGTTTCCAGGTCTTAAAGCAATTCCCAGGCTTGCAACACCGTTTTCATCTGTTTTTTTGTGATAGAATACGCCGTTGATGTTGAATGTTACATTTTTACCTACTGCTAAAGATCCGTCTTTGTTGTAGACAGTTGCCATGAATCTGGAAGCATTTAAGTAGTATTTGGTTAAGTCGCTTTGCACGATTAATGATTTTACAGTTATGTTAACTCCTTTTTCCTCACCGGTTACAGTGTTGTAAGCAGTTAAAATGTAATTTCCAGGTCTTAACATAATACCTAAATCAGCTACACCATCTTTATCAGTGGTTTTATTGTAGAACACTCCATGAATGTTAAATCTGACAGTAGTGTTAGCTAGTGCTTTTCCTGTGCTGTCAGTAAACTTGGCATAGAATCTGGTAGCGTTCTGATACATTTTAACTAAATTATCAGCTACAATAGTCGGATTAATAGTTACAGTAACGTTTTTAGAAACTGCATCATATTTATCAGAACCATTATAGGAAACAGAAACATCATATACATTAGATACCAAGTTAAGTCCAATTGAAGCAGTACCGTTAGTATCAGTAGATTTAGCATAAGTTTGACCGTTAACAGTAAAGTATACAGTAGCATTAGCTATCGGATTGCCGTAACTATCCCTTAAAGTAGCTATTAATTTTTCAAATCCGCCAAAGTATTTTTCCACATCCCCAACAGTTAAATTAACTTCCCTGTTGGAGTTAACAGTTACAATTTTAGTTACACTAGCATTTTCATAACTGACTGTTAAATTATATTTTCCAGGAATATTCGGCAAAGTAATGTTGAACTTAGCTGTTCCATTGATAATCGGAACTGAGAATTTTTCATTGTTGAAGCTTACTGATACATTTCCTCCAGCAATATACTCACCAATTGAATTGGTTACAGTTATATTAACATTAACCTTCTCTCCAACTTCCCCACTTACATTATTCATTTCAATAACAATATAATAAGGAACAACAATTAATTTTCCAGTTTTAATAACATCATCATCAGCACCAGCTTTAAAACTGCCTGTAACAACAGTATTATTATATTTTTCAGCTAATTGCAAGTTTAGAGTAGCTATTCCATTATTTACATAGGTTGTGTAATTTTCATCACCAATCTCAAATGTAAAATCATTACCCGATACTAAATTACCCACATCATCAAATACATTAGCCACTAAAGTTACATCACTGTCAAGAATATACTTTAAAGTTTCATTAGATAAAAATACAAGAGTTAAACCATGAATATTAACATTAGAATATGTATATATTTCATCAGCTATTTTTGCATGACATCCACTAATTGTATTATTTTTTAATGTGATTTCATAAGTTACAGGATTCCAGGAACTTGTAGATTGAGTTATAAGTATTGCTCCGGCAAATTCTTCAGCAGTATTATTGATAAATCTGTTATTTTTAATTACAACATTACCAACAGTCATTACAGCTCCCGCATTTCTTGTTGCATTATTTTCAATGAAAGTACAGCCGTTTATAACCCCATTGGAAATATCAACTGCAGCTGCATCTAAAGCAGAGTTGTTTTTAAAAATACAGTCAGTAAATGAAACTGTATAATTTACCCCGCCTGTTTTAATTGCATTTACATAAGCTGCACCTGCAATTTTACCTGCAAAGTTATTATTGAATACAGAATTAATAACTGTCATATTTCCACTAGACTGAACTATAGCAATAGCTCCACCAGCACTTGCTTTATTTTCATCAAAAGTGGAGTCGATTATAGTAATATTACCTCCATAATTACTAATTGCCCCTCCTGAAAAATAAGTTCCCTGATTAGTAGGAACTGTGTTATTTTTAAAAGTACAGTTTACAATAGTAGCATTGGCCAAATATGTTTTGTAGGTAATCAAATCCAATCCTTTATTTACATAAATAGCTCCGCCATAATCATCAGCAGTGTTATTTATAAATACATCATTTTCAAGATACAGATGTCCTCCTTTAAAGAAAATAGCTCCTCCAGTATAACTGCCGCCGTACAAACTTTTGCTTGCATAACCGTTAATGAATGTGATATTTATAAATTTGAAAACTGTATCTTCCAAACCATAAAGTGAAAATATTGTAGCTTTGTTTTCACCGTCAAGAATAGTATTTTCACTACCAATAATTGTAATTGAATCTTCTAAAGTATATCCTGATGCATAATAATGGCCAGATTCTAAAACAATAGTATGTAATCCTCCAGCACGTGTAGCTAATAAATAAGCCTGATCAAATGTTTTAACTGGACTGTCTTTACTACCTGTGTTGTCATCATCTCCATTTTTATCGGAAACATAAATAATTCCATTATAATCAGCTATTGCATTACTTACTTCAAGAGTTCCGTTGATTTTAGTATCTGAATTTTTTAATTGGGAATTTTCATAAACACCTGAAACAGTTAAAGTACCGTTAACTCTTGGAACAAATCTGACAGATGTAAATCCGTCAACCAGTTCATAGGCAGTATTTAATGTAGCTGTACCGTCTACCTTAAAAGTTACATATCCTCCGCTGATTGGATTACCTACATCATCAACAACACTTACATTTAATGTTACACCTTTTCCGTCATTAACAGCAATGGTTTTACCTTCCATAAATGTTAAAACAAAGTCACATTTAATTTTACCCAAATTATAAATTGCCAGATCTTTTTTATTTATAATAGTATTGTTTTTTAAAGAAGAAATACCGTTATTGAAAATAGCACTACCCCAATTTGCCAAATTACCGCTGAATTTATTGTTTATTACATCAGCCGCACCATAATAAGACACTATAGCACCACCATATTCCGCTTCATTGCTGATAAATTCATTATTTTCAATGACAGTTACTTTTGAATAGGTATTCTGATTCTCATTTTCAATATCTATAGCCCCTCCTCTTTGGGGAGCAATATTTTTAGCAAAGATATTGTTTGAGATATTGTTGCCCTTAGATTTTAAAGTGTTTAACATGAAAATTCCGGCACCCTGATTCGCATAATTTCTAAGGAAAGTGGAATTTACAACAGTTGCAGTATCTCCTTCCCAGTCAATAGCACCGCCTCTGTTAGCCCTGTTATTTTCAAAATAACAATCGATTACTCTACCATTGGATCCTTCCCAGTCAATAGCACCGCCGACATTTGTAGCAGAATTATTGATAAAACGGGAATTAGTAATTACACCATTATTTCCTTCCCAGTCAACAGCACCACCGTAATTTGTAGCTGTGTTATTGACAAAAACCATATTGTCCATGACTACTTTTGCATTTTTTATATAAATCGCCCCGCCTAAAGAATAGAAATTCCCTGAATAAGAATCTTTAATATCTTTTGGAGCCAAACCGTTAGCTAAAGTAAGGTTTGATAAAAATACATTAGCTGAAGTTGTAATTTTAAATATCTTGCCTAACTTTTCAGCATCAATAACAACCTTGCCTATACCGGAAATAGATATGCCGCTTAAAATCTCAATATCACATTCTTTATAATTACCTGCCATAATATAAATCTGAGTAACATTTGTACTATTAGCCAGTTTTATAGCATTGGTAATATCCCTTAGTGGTTTTTCTTTTGTTCCGGGATTGTCATTATCACCACTTGTAGAAACATAAATAGAATTATCTGCAGGAGTAAAGTTTCCTACATTTACAGTTAAAGGATTGAAGTTAAGTGTGTCCATGTAACCTAAACCCTGAAGCAATCCTTTATTTGGATGGAATGTTAAAGTATTTTGCCCATCTACCAATTTATCAGAAATTAAATTTAAATTAAAATCAAAATTAGTAGCACTTGAGTCAACACCATCAATTTTTACACGATTACCAATATCTTCGCCATTTATGTATACATACATAGAATATCCTGAAATTGCTTCTTTTGAAGCTGGAGAATATTTTGCTTCTACAGAAATGACCTCACTTTCTCCTTTAGTATAATTTACATTACTGGGAGACGGAATTGTTTCATAATCATACTGTCCGTCTGTTTTTATATCTTCTCCAATATTGGAAGACATAAAATTAGAATCAGTTTCCGCTTCCAAAGTATCATTTGCTGATGCTAAAGGCAATAACAAAAATATCAAAGCCACAGCAAAAAATAATGGAAGCATATTACTTATTTTAAAATTCATAACTAATACACCACATAAATAGTTTAAAACTGCAGATTGTTTAAATTAAAAAATAATATTTAAACAAAATACATTAGAACTATTATAAAAATAATGATATATAAATATATTCATATCGAATGTTTTTGGAAATGAAATAAGTTAAACGAGTATCCGCCAAAATTAATTTTTGCAGATATTCATAGGTAAAATTATTTTTGTCCAAATATCAATATGGATTGATACTGTTAAAGCAGTAATATTAAATCTCAAGTGATGAAATTTGAAAATCTCATGTTATTTAAGGGATTCTGTCATTTGGAACTATGTCCCAGAGTTAATATTTTTTAGTGAAGTAGAATATTTCTCTTAATGAATGTGACCAGTTAAAAATAAGACATTCATGTTGGGGGAGATATTTAAGAGTGCAATGAAGTAAATTAACACCATGTGTAATGAAAACCTCGTTGAACTTCCTCCTTCTCAAAGGCAGTGAGGTTCAAGAGTAAAAGAAGAATCTTCAACTATTTTTTGAGTGAATTGTCACTGCCTCAAGTTCAGTGCATATGGCTTATTCATATCTATGTTGCCAACCACAGCACAATTAATATACTCATTTTAATATACATTTATATATGTTGAAATTAAAGGAGCTTTTAAAGATTTTTAATGAAGGGTCTGAACTGGAAATGGATGAAGATGCGGCTGAAGCATGTAACTATTATTCCCAGGAGGCACAAAAAATCACCTGTGAAATAAATTATGAATATCATAATTTTGATGAGATTAGACAACTGTTTTCCAAACTAATAGATAAGGAAGTCAGTGAAGATTTCAGAGTTTTTCCACCATTCACAACTGATTTTGGAAAAAACATTCACATTGGGAAAAATGTTTTTATTAATTCCGGATGCAGATTTCAGGATCAAGGAGGAATTTACATTGGAGATAATGTCCTGATTGGCCATAATGTTGTCCTGGCTACTTTAAATCATAATGAAAATCCTCAAAAGAGAGGTAATCTAATTCCATCCCCCATCATTATAGGCAATGATGTGTGGATTGGTTCCAGCGTTACAGTAATTCCCGGTGTTACTATTGGTGACGGGGCGATTATTGCTGCAGGAGCTGTGGTCACAAAAGACATTGCAAAAAACACCGTCGTTGGAGGAATTCCCGCACGATACATTAGAGATGTGAAACTATAAAAAAAGAGTAATAAAATGTATTTAGAGTGTCCGTCAAAATTAAATTTTGACAGATTTTTTTGATTTTTTAAAATATTGATACATCAAGTTTTAATTGATTTTTAATGGATGTGCTTTCGTAAAAATCCCCTAAATCTCCTGCTGTATTTTTTATTTTTTGTTTCAGATTGTGTAATCTGATTATATTATATGCTAGTGCATTTAAGTTGATTTTTTCTTCTGTTTTGACCATTCCGATAACTACTTCTTTTTCTATTTGAAATTGTTCTTTGAATATTCCAAATAGTTCCTCAACACTTTATCTTTTGGCATGTTCGTCTTTATATTCTTGTTTTTCCATTTTTTGAGTCATTGCTTTTTGCATTTCGGATTCATATTCTGTGATGGTTCTATATGTTTGTGAGGATGAACAACATTTGTTTCAAGCTTTGCAGTTTTTACATTATAAATTTAACTATCTGAAAATCACTTAAAACAAAAAATAAATATTTAACAAACATATTTATATAAAATAATTGTTAAAATTAATTAAAAATAAAAATTAATAAAATATATATTGAATAGTATAAAAATAAGAAAAAATTAAGCTAAAAATTTTTTGACAAAAAATCAAAATTAATTTTGGTGGACATCCAAGTAAAATAAAAAAAAGTAAAAAAAAAGGAAGTTATATTTAGTTTAATCCGGTAGCTGACATGTTTCCTTGAGCAACAGCAGCTAACTGTTCTGCCTGAGCAGATAAAGATCCGATAATGTCAGACACCTGTTGCATATTAGCCAACATTTTATCTAAACTGTCTTCCAAATCTTTTTTCTGTCTTGCAATAGTTTCTCTTGCTCCGTCAACATCTTTTTTAACAGCTATTCCAGAACCAATACTTACAATAACTTCATCGGTGTTTTTAAGTTCACCTTTAATGAAAGAACCAGCACCTACAGGTACGAAAGCTTCAACAGAATCTTTACCTTCCAAATCATCTAAAGTGTTGGTTAATGCATCAACTTCAGCAATGGAAGCTCTGACTAATTCAATTTGTTGCTGAATTAAGTCTCCTTGCTGTTTGTACACATTTATTTCATTAAGTAATTGATTAAATTTTTGCTGATCTTCCATAGTAACACCCTTATAAAATTTCTTTTAAAATTGGGTCTATAACGTCTTCAGGTGCGATTTCAGCAATATCTTTAATAGAAATTTGGTTTCTGTTTAAACCATGTTTACTTCCAAAACGTTCATAAATTTTTTCTTCTAAATCAGCCACATTGGTAGCTTTGTATTCTTTAGTAAATTTATGATATGAATCGCCCATTACAAAAGTACCTTTAACTCTGTAAATTTTTGTTATCATATTAACTCCTCAGGATATTATTTATAAATCGTCTAAAAAGCCTAATGCTTCTTCAACTCTAGCCATTTCAGGACCTGTACTTTCTTTAGCTACAATAGCTCCGCTTGAATTCGCAAGAGAGCATGCCCCAACTAAAGAAATACCTCTACCTACAGTACCAATATCTCCTTCAACACCAAATACATCACGAGCAAAGTCTACTTCAGTTTCAGTGGCATTTTTATCCATTAAAAATCCTTTGTTGGTAACTGTAATCAGTGAACCGATAATGTCGCTTCCAACCATGGAAGTTGATTCAACATTTACATCTAAAGTATCTTCAATGACTTTAACTGCCCCATCAGATAAAAATGGGCTTACAATAGCTCCGGTATCATTAGCTGCAACAATATTACCTACTGCAGTATACTTTCCGGGAATTGTAGCTACATTTAAACCTAATTCCTCAAACTGTTTAACTTCTCTATCTAATACATGTGGGGAAACAACAATACCGTTTGAATTAGCTACAGCTAAAGATCCAATAAGATTACATCCGGAAATAGAAGATTTTACAGCCTCAACTTCTAATGTTTCCTCAATCAACTTAACTTTTTCATCAAGAAGATTGTAAGGAACAATAGCCAAATCATCAGTTGCTAAAATAAATACTCCTATATTAGGATTATCTACAATGTTTATTCTTCTTAACATATTGTTACCTCACGCAGTATTGAAGTAGTATTATAGCTATTCTGCTAAAGTAGCTTCTACTACGCCATCATCATCTTTAACTGCTTTTACAGTAATTTTAGAAGGTATTTTTTGAATACCTCTTGCCCAAATTTCATGATTAATAGATTCATCGAGCTTTACTTCTTCAGCGTTCATGTGTTTGAATAAGAAGTTTTGTACTTCTCTGATAGCTCTAGGAGCTCTGATAGTCCTTTTGACTTTTTTTACGTTTCTAAGTGGAATTGTATAAACTCTTTCCATGAAAAATCCCCCTTATAATTTAAGACTGTTTCTTCTCCAATGTCTAGGTTTAGGTCTGTATCTAAGTTTACGGTTAGTCTTAGCATAAGCCCAGATTGGAATTCTTCTGTTTTGTTTATTTGCTTTTGCCATTCTTAATTTTTTAGCTAATGGTTTATTTCTACTCATTTTCTCACCTTATAATAATAATAATTATTTTTTATACCCAGTAACACGAGTTTGATAATGCTCAGGGAAAATATCCAATGAATTTCCTCCTTTTTCATCAATTAAAGTCCTTATTTCAACCTCATAATCAGAGCTATTGTCCTTATTGCTTTTTTCATGAGATATTTCAAATAAATTAGATGTAATTAATTTAATTGTTTTATGGCCAAAACTATCCAAATTAACATACTGAACATCTTTTCTATCTTCAAGACTTTTAATCTGATTTATATTAAGTTTAGGAGTTCTATCATCCCTTCTGGTTCCATCGGCTATAATATCATACATTTCAGAAATCTCTTCAACAACATTTTCATGAATGAACTTTATTCCGTCATTGGGAAATCCGTCTTCCATAATCATATCACAGGTTTTATCTAAAAGTTCAAAATCCAAATCAAGAACTCTGTGATTAAACCCGAGAGATTTGGCTGAAAGGCTTGCTGGAATATAAGAATCATAAACACCAAAATTGGCAGTACATAATTCAACATCAAGACCAAGTCTTTTAAGCATAACCGCCATAAAAGAGCTGTCTTTTCCTCCACTGTATAATACACAAGCTTTCATTAATATTATTTCCTTGTAATTTTAATTTCTCTTTTCTGACCAGCTATCTGTCTTAAAAGTACTTTTAACTGTTCATCAGTTACTTTACCTCTTAAGCTGCCAGCTTGAGCAGATTGGATTAATTGAATTTCAATTTGATTAACAAGCTCTGGTTTAGTCAATTTAAGGTTAGCTAATCTTGAACGTGCTTCAGTAGTCAAAATTTGAGCTATCAAAGCTTTCTTTTGCTCCTCAAATTGTCTTTGTGCTTCTTGCTGTTGCATTTGTTGTTGTGCTTGTTGTTGCATTTGACCTTGTGCAGCAGCTTGTCTGGCTTCTAATTCTGCCATTCTTTTACGGCGAATTTCATCAAGATCACTCATATCAAACTCTCCAAATAATTTAATTAATATTTTGCAAGATTAGGAATATCCTTAATGATTTCAGCAGAAATTTTATCTAAGAATGATCTTCCTGCTGGAGTAACAACTCTTCCACCTACAACTTTTTCAACATATCCTGCATCTTCTAATTGGTGTAGTGCATTTCTTACGATAGCTCCACTACCTTTTCTAAATACTTCAGGAGTTACTCCACGGTCTTTTTTACCACCGTAGAAAGTTCTTAAGCTCATAACTCCCACAGGTCCGTCCATGTACACTCTTCTGATGATAGATGCACATCTGGTATACCACCAGTCGACATCTTCAGGTTTTCTTTCTTTGTGAACACCGGTTTTTACAAAATTGGACCATGCAGGGGAATTGATTTTATCATTGTTTTTAAATTCTTCTGCGACTTTTTTAATTAATAAATCTGCAGGTACATCAAATACAGTAGTCATATTAATTCTCCAATATTTAATTTTAAATAATTGTCCTCATAATCAACTGTAAATTTAAGACCTAATAAAAATAGGGCCTGTAACTCTAAATTTAAGCAATGTTTTTAAGGCTTTTTTTTATAAATGACAGCGACATTTCCTCTAACATCTATAAGTTTAGATCTGGTTTTCTGGACAATGTCAGCTATATAATCATCTTTATTTTTAGCGATATTTTTTGCAAATTTAAGTTTAACAATTTCATTAGCTTTAAGTTGGCGTTTGATTTCTTCAATGACATTGTCATTAACACCAGCTTTACCAATATTCATTGTCATAGCGGAAAGAGCTCTATTCATCATTTCTTTTTTTGATTGACTCATATTTAGCTCTCCTTTTATTTTTTTTCTCCTTATAATAAGGAATTTTCATAACATGCCCACACTCGCCACATAAAATGTTAACTTCTTCGTTAACTAGCCGGACTGTAGCGTTGTGACCAGGGTAGAGAAACTTATTACACCTTTTACAATACCTTCTTGCCCATTTATCGGGAATTTTAGTATTATACTTGGTAGATAACTTCTTAGCTAATACAACATAACGGTTACTTCTTTCAGGGTGCTTTTCGAATTCAATCTCAGCACGTTCAAAAAGAATATTCATACGTTCAATAGCTATTTCAATCATCCATTTTGGTCTTTTTCCTCTACTCAAAGATATCCTCCTCATAATTATAATAATAACTATTAAATTAGGATATAATATTCAAAAATTGAATTAAAATGATTTGCGCATATTAAAACAAAAACCATAGTTAAAATAACCTTAGGTTAATATGAATATTAGGAATAAATTTGTTTTTCTATATTTATAAAGGTTGTGTTAAAAAAGAAATTTTATTAAAATCAATATAATTTTTAACTTTAAAGTATATGAAAATTTCCATAAAAATAATTTTAAAAAAAAAGACAGTTCAAAAAAAATGATTAAATAACACTATGAAACATGAAAGTAATACTTAATAATATAAAAAAATTAGAAAAAAATATACAAACACTAAAAATATAACGAAATAACTAAAAAATGTACAAAACTATATAAATGATAAAAATCTAAATAACAATTAGATAGCAATAAAAATTGTGTTAATTGTAATAAAAATTTTAAACAACAAAAGCTATCGGAATAATAGGCTGTCTTTACTGGCTGCCTATTATTTTCAGATATATTCTATTTTTTAAAAAGTGGTAACAAAGACTATTTTTATTTTTAAGCTTTTTAAACCTATTTCAAAAATATTGCCTTATAATATAAATAGTATTATTTTAATAATATAAATGTGAGGTCACAAATATGGCATTTTTAGATAAAGTAATAGGTTACGGCGATGTAAGTTCAGATATGGAAAAAGACTATGTATCAGAATTCTTTTTTGAAGATGAAGAAGTAATTCAGTCATATCAGTTTATAAGAGATCAGATAATTTTAACTAATTATGGAATCTATGAAGTAGATGTTCAAGGATTAAGCGGTAAAAAAGTAGAAGTTAAATTTTTCCCGAAAGACACGATTAAAACTATTTCATTTGAAACAGCAGGAACTTTAGACTTTGATGTAGATATTAAAATAGGTGTAACCAACAACACTGTTGTTAATGTAGACGGAGCAGCTTATAGTGAACCATTATCATTTAAAGTACCTTCAGACCAAGCTGAAGAAGCAAAAGAAATTGTGCGCCTAGTAAAAGAACATTATTTATTTTAAAGGATTTCTATAAATCCTATTCTATTTTTTACAAAAATAAAAATTTCAGTTTCACATTTAATTTTATTAAAGTCATATTAACAAAAAGTATTTATACTTCTTTTTAGAATGTTTATATGATATCGAACAATATCACAGTTAAAAACTAAATAAATTGGGAATATTTGATAATTTATAAAAAACTAAATATGTTTTAAATCAATAAAATTAGAGAAGTTTAGAAAGGTTGAATAAAAAATACTAACTATATATTGATGTGTTAATTGTAATTTAATGTTTAAATTTTATTAATAATTTTAAACAACGAGTTCTACTTCTCTAAATCCCATACAACACTATTTTCAAATAGAATAAACCAAATTATATTAAAATATCTTGTTTATGTATAGGCATATTATATTTTTAACCCCACGTACTATTTAAATATTTTTATAAAAAACTACAGCACCTTATTTAAAAACAGGATAATTTTCCCCCCCCCCCGATTTTAATATTAAAGAAAAATAGAAATTTAAATGAAAAATAAAATAATTTAAAGCCTAAAAATAGGATAAACTATAAAAAACCTACATTAAATTTAACCTTCCATTAACTCCATAAAAATTTAATTTTGATTAATTTTTAAAATAAAATTTAAAAATAATCCTATTAAAAAATAAAAATATTAAAAATTTAAATAAAATATATTTAAAACTTTATTAAAATATTCATAAATTTTTTAAAACGCCCATATTTAACAGTAAAAGATATAATTTTCAAAAAAATAAAAATAGAAAACAGATTGTATCCCATTATATAAATTACCCCTAATAGATACAATATTTGAAAAATAAGTAAATTATAAACAGTTCAAAAAAAAACAGTTTAAATTTAAACATTAACAATTTATTAACCAATTCATGAAATCAATCTCACCAAATGGAAACTCTTTTTTATCAAAAATAACATCTGCCACATAGTTAATTGTCTCATCAATAGACAAATCACTTACATCTATTTCACAGACATCACTGCCATATGATTCATATGCTTCAACACCACATACATCAAGTGCTTCTGCCTCCAGATTTTCACGGATTTTAGAATCAGAATATTGTCTGTCAGCCAGTCTTTTTTCCAGAATACTTGGATGAACTCTTAAAATTATTACTTTATCAGCACCTGTGCATAAATGAGACAAATGCCCTTCTACAATAAGTAATTTATCTGAATCAAGATTATCAATAATTTCTCCCAAAGCTACATCTAATTTAGGCACATCAATTATTTTATAACCTTTTTTATTATCAATCCCTAAAATTAAATCTTTGCCAATAGCCAATTCATTAATCCTAACCAAATTAGCTCCCAATCTTTTAGAAAGTTCACTAGCTAATGTAGTTTTTCCAACACATGGAGTTCCACTTATAAAAATAACCTGATTCATATTACTCACAATTATTTCTTAAGAATAATCCTTAAAACATCCTCATCTTCCAGAACATGATCAGGTCCGACTTTCTGACCTGGGAATTTAACTGATGTTCCCCATATTTTAGCATGACGGAAGTTTTTCACAAATTCCTTGTGTAATTTATCACAGGCATCAATGACTGTTGAACCTTTTTTAATAACTAACGGATCATTCATGTCTGCTTTTCTTCCTTGCGGTTTAAGATAAACACGAACAAGGTTTAAATTTTCAAAGATTGTTTCCTTAAGATTATCAATATTTAATTTTTTATCTGCAGAAATCGGTATAAATTCGGGAAGCTGTTTTTTCATCTCTTCAAGGTATGCTTTATCTACAAGATCCACCTTATTTAATAGAATCAACATTGGAACATATGATTTATTTCTATCAAGAACATCAATAAATTGATCCATTGTTACATCATCCCTGAAAAGTACGTCTGCATTATGCATGCCGTACTCATTTATGATAGATCTGATTGTTTTTTCATCAAGATGTGTAAGAGGAACTGTTGAAGATACATGGACACCACCAGTTCTTCTCCTGTTTACAGTTACATCAGGAGGTCTTTCATTTGGTCTGATACCAATATTTCTTAATTCCTTTAAAATAACATCCAAATGCTGTGGATTTAACACATCTAAAACAACTATAATCAGTTCAGCTGTCCTGGCTACAGATAAAATTTCTCTTCCCCTACCTTTACCACTGCTTGCTCCAGTAATAATTCCAGGAATATCAAAAACCTGTATTTTAGCATTTTTATACTCCATAACTCCAGGAACAATATCTAAAGTAGTAAATTGATAAGCTCCCACCTTACTTTCAGCATTAGTAAGTTCATTTAAAAGAGTAGATTTACCAACAGAAGGAAATCCAACAAGAACAACAGTAGCATCTCCAGATTTCTTTACATGGAAACCCTGACCTTTTGTTCCAGAACTACTTCTTTGAATAGACTCTTCTTTTAATTTAGAAAGTTTAGCTTTAAGTTTACCAATATGGTGAGAAGTAGCCTTGTTATATGGTGTCTTTTGAATTTCTTCTTCAATATCTTTTATTTTCTCTTCTATTCCCATTAAATCACCATATTATAATTAAAAAAAGAGATTAGGATTAAAATATCCTAATCAAAATTAAGCCCTGTCCGGACTAGTAGTAGCAATATTTCCATCAGTAGCATTAGATGTAGCAGGTGTACTAGTTCCGCCAGCGGCTGTGTTGTTATAATTTACTTGCCATAATGAAACTCCATTTTCCATATGAACCATGGAGAATACATTCTGACCCATACCACCTAACAGATATAATCTAGTAAACATTGAATCAGCTAATTTATTATGCATAATAATAGGTGTGTAGACATTATTTTCACCCATCAGGAATAATGTATAGTTAGAGTCACTTGGAGCTCCAGCTATTGATTCATTTTTCACTAATTGATTATTCTCAATTACCATGATACGGGATACATTCAATGGATTAAATTCTGATCCGTTTACTTTAAGTAAAGAACCATTATTTGAATATACCGCTTCAGTATGACCAGTAGTAGTGTTGTTTCCAGTACCTCTTGTAATAACTGCATCATATTCAAGACCAGACTCATTAATTAAAGCTAATCTGCCAGTAGATCCCGGTTCAACAGTTACTTGTTGGGAAGGCACATAATAATTGAAGTTTGTGGAATTCTGCTTATCAAAGTCCCATGCTCCAAAGTAACTCCACCAACCAGCTTTCTGCAGCATATCTGAACTTGCTACAAAGATAACCGGTCTTGGATTATCTGGGTGAGTAAGCGGAATAATAGTATTGGCCTGCTCAGTAGTTAAACCATATGTATTAATTAATGTATTTTTAGCATCCTGTGCATTTTTCGGCAGGATATTGATTAAAATATCAGTTGCTTTACCAGGACTGCCAGTATAGTCTGTTAATGTATTAGTAGCATTTTCACCAGAAGTTCCTAACATTCTAAATATTCCTGCAGATAACTCCATATTATCCGTCGTCATCGCCTGACCTAGCCAGAATGCCCTACTGTTACCAGTTTGACTACCCCCATCGAAGACTACTTGTCTATCAGCAGCAATCTCAAAGAGGTAACCGAAGTCCCACCAGGATGCAACAACAGTATTGTCAGCAGTATGCTCATTAATCCATAACATGGAATCCCACATAGCATCACTAGTACCAGGCACTACTTGATTAGCAGTTTGATAAGCACCGCAAACAGTAGGTGTTATCAATGCAAGAGCAATTGCTATAATAGCAACATACTTCTTAATAGGTACTTTAGTAGATGCAGACTTACTGGATTTTAATCCGTAAATAGTTATTCCACCAGCTATAGCAATTAATAGGAATAATATAATACCAAACATAGGTGCTGTAACTGCTGCTAATGGGTATGATGCAAAGAATCCTGTTACTAGTATAACTGCCATTAACATTTTGTCATTATCAAGTTTAGTTTTAACATAATCTGAAGCATATCCTACAAATATACCTGCCATTAAACCAAACGGTAATACAATAGTGGTAATGAACCTTGAACCCCTACTTACTGCAAGTGCTGTAATTACTACCCATACTATAAATAAAGTAGCAAACATTAAGTTCAAACGTTTAGCTTCAGTTACTTCATTATCTTTAGCAAATTTACTTACACTACCTAAAGATATTTTAAACTTACGGTCATTATCAATTTTTTTAGAAGATGATAATCTTTGGGATTTAGGTGGTTTTTTAGTTGTGTCACCAGCCGGTTTAATATTTCTAGAATCATATATCCTTTTTGCAAAGATAAATAATACAGTTAAACCAGCAAAGAATACGAAAATTCCACCAATACCGTTTATTACACCATTAGAATTAGCAAGTAAGAATGAATCCATACCTGCACCAAGCATACTTGGCATTTGCAATTCCGCAACAGAAATAAGTACATTAGGGAATCCACCGACAACTGTTGAAGTTGATTGCAAGGATAATAAACTGGTTAAACTACCAAATATTCCAATTACACCATCTACACCTTTAAATGCTGCAAGACCTATAAATCCTACAATACCTAAAATAACAATAGATATTAAATCCTTTTGATGTACAAACCAAGCAAATTTACTTGGGTACAATTCTCTTTCACTATCACCAATGTTAAATACATAACATAATATTAAGTACACAACTGAAAAGATACCCATAAGACCTACATAAAAGATGTATCCTGTCCATGACTGGGAGAAAAGACCTATAGATACAATAGACAATATTGCAAATACAACTTTTGCAATAAGATTCTTAGACCTCAAACTCTCCATAAAGAACAGTATGAAGAATAATGAAAAGATATAGTAGAACATATCTGTATCAAAAAATCCAGGGAATGTGTGTGCAAAATAGTTTGGTGCAAGCACTATTATTAATGTAGCTGTTATTGCACCCAAATCATTAGTCAAACGTCTAGCAAAGATAAACGCAGGAACAACTGCAAGAGATGCTACAATAGCACCTGTCCAGAATGCAACTTCCTGAACAGTATAATCACCAAAGAATTGGTTTGCTATATTGTAGAAGAACGATGTTACCCATACAATAGCTAACTCATAATTAATTTCATTTCCATCAGGGGAATTCCTATGCATATCCCAACTTGAACCATTGACTACTTCATCTCCCACATCGCCATGATCAACAAAGTTTTCAGTCAACCTTAAGTTATAATATGAATCCATTTCACTAAAATAAGGAAGACCTGAAGCATCTTCGTATTCTGCCTTTAAATCACCAGTAGGCAAAATATTAAGATCCGCTGCAGGAGCTCTTAATGCAAAAACAACAGCTAACAGAATCAAAATAATGATTACTGATTTACTTATTGTTAATATTGTTTTTTTATTCATCAAAATCCTCGATATTATTCAATTAACATAAAAACAATTACATCAACTGAATTTATTATTTAAAAAACTTATTTAAATTTATAAGAATGTTAAAGAAATAAAAATATTTTAGGCAAAACCATCAATACTTTTATTAATTTATATCTATTATTTTTAACATTATTAAATATTATGCATTTAAAAAAAAATTAGAAAAAATAAAGTCTATTGGACTTTATCTTTTAACTCATCTAAAGAACAGGTAAAGCGACATTTTGGAAATCCTCTGCAACCAACAAATTCCCCATACCTTCCAGACCTTTTAATCAGTTCTTTACCACAGCTAGGACACACACCAACTACTTTCATCTCACGAGGCTTAGTATTCTCTTTACCGCAATTAGGGTCAAGACATGCATGTTGACGTGGCTTACCAAAGGAAATCATAGGCAAACCGCATGTTTTACAAGTTTTCTTTAAGAAATTTACTCCTTTAGGAATGGAATAGGTTACTTTACAGTCAGGATAATTAGAGCACCCTACAAAATTACTTTTATTTTTAGGAGAGTATTTTTTAACTAAATTTCCGCCACATTTACATTTGCCGACAATATTACTTTCCTGATAAGCATCATAAATCTGAGAACCGATTTTAACTTTGTTTTTATCAATGTCACCTAAAATAACCTTAACTTCTTTTTCACCTTCAGCTACAACACTTTCACGAGTAGCTTTATCATTATCTATACCCTCAAGTTTATTTTCAAAGTCACGAGTTAACTCTTCACTTGTTAAATTAGAACAGTACTCACTTAAAGTATCAATTATGTTTTCACCAAGCTGATTAACCTCAATTTTATTTCCAGATATGTATTTTCTGTCATATAACTTATCAATAATATCTGCACGGGTAGCTTTAGTTCCAAGTTCCCTTTTTTCGAGCTCCTTAATTAAAGAAGCTTGATTATATCTTGCGGGAGGTTTAGTTTCTTTTTCTTCTGAAACAATCTCATTAACAACAATAGAGTCCCCTTCTTTAACCTCCGGGAATTTTTCATTATCTATTTTTTTAAATGGATAATGTTCCAGCCATCCTTTATGAGTAACTCTTCTGCGTCTGAATTTGAATTTCTCCCCACCGATATCTAAAGTGGTACTCATAGTTTCAAAGGTAGCTGCCTCGAAAAATACTGAAATGAATCTGTAAACAATCAGTTCATAAATTTTTAATTCATCCTTATCTAACTTATCTGGTAAAATACCTGTTGGATGAATAGCAGGGTGAGCAGCATCTTCCTTTTTACCTTCATTAGGCTTTAACTTAGCCGGAAGAGCTGAAATATGTGTTCTAAACTCAGAATTTTTAGATAATTGTAAAAATATGCTTTTAAAATCCAAGCTTTCAGGTAACTTTTGAGATGAAGTACGTGGATAAGAAGTATATCCTGCAGTATAAAGGCTTTGAGCAATAGTCTGAGTTTTTTTCGGAGAAAATCCAAAGACATTATAAGCTTCAGATTGCAAACCGCCTAAATTAAATGGAACTGGTGGTTTTGTAGTGGAATTGGAATATTTGATTTTATCAACAGATGCATCTTTATTTTCACAGTTTGCAAAAATTTCCTCAGCTCTTTTTTTATCAAATATTTTTCCATCTACATGATCTGCTTCAATTTCACCGTCAAGTAAAGCTTTAATTAACCAATAAGGTTCCGGTACAAATTTTTTAATCTCTTTTTCACGGTCTACTAAAATAGACAAAGTTGGAGTCTGAACTCTTCCTGCAGATAACTTTAAAAATCTTTTTTTAGCTGCACTTACAGATTTCATTAAAGCTTTTGATATGTTTACACCAAAGTAAAAGTCTAAAATATGTCTGGCTATACCGCTGTCTACCTGATGCTGGTCAATAGGTATTCTGTTTTCATATGCTTCTACAATATCTTTTTTAGTTAAAGTGGAAAATTTCATTCTTGAAGATTTTGCTATAGCATCATCGCCACATCCATACTTCAATGCATGATATCCGATTAAAGTCCCTTCAATATCATAATCGCATGCATGAATATAGCTGTCAGCACCTTTGGCATATTTTTTAATAGCTCTTACATAATCTTTAGTATAATTCTTAGTTTTTTTATCAATTTCAAATAATGGTGCCCAATGCAAATCAAAATAGACTTTTTCTTTTGGATTATCGGGAGTTAAAGAATATAAGTGTCCCACAGCAGACAATACTGTTATATCCTTACCTTCTCTTTCTAATGTCCAATATTTAACTTTTTTATTATATATGTTCTTTTTAGCTTTAGAAGACAACGCTTTAGCTATTTTTTCTGCAGATTTTGGTTTTTCGCAAATTATTACTTCATTCATTGTACCTGTACCGTTTTTAAATTTTTAAATTATAAAAATTTGTAAATTACTGATTTAATATTTAAAATAATTAATCCTATAAAAATATTTCTATTAAAAGAATTCAGTTTATATGAAGTAGTTTTAAAAATAAGATAAAATCAGTGCAAAAATATGAAAATTAAAAATAATTATAAATCTTCTCTGTAAAAACTGTAAAATTCAGCACAGTAATCACAAATCGGATATTTATCATAACGATAGTAAGCAAGTTCAGACTTATTCATGTCAAATTTCTTACCGCATAAAAAACAAGTTTCAATTTTTTCTTCATCAGACATGATATTACCTTAAAAAAAAATAAATAAAAATTAAAGTAATTCCAGCAAATTACCTAATTAATATTGTATTTTTGTAAAAGTAAGAGCTCTTCAGTAGATAATTTTCCACCATGTTTGAATTTATCAAATATTTCTTCAGCCCTTTCTTTTTCTTCACGATTTTTGTTACCGTTAGATGAAGAAGATTTGTTACTGCTGGATCTTCTTTTTCTAGGTCTGTTAGAACCTAATTTTTTATTGATAACATGAATATCGCTTAAAATGGATTTGAATTCTTCGTGTTTTGCAGAAGCATTTTTACGAGCTTCAATGAATTTTTTGTGAGCTTCATCAGCTGCAGTTCTGATATCATCAGTTTTTCTGAAGTATTTAAGCATTTCTTCATGAGCTGCTTGAGCTTTTTCAGAGAATTCAATAACTTTTTCGTGTTCTTCTTCAGATAATTTTTTAAGATCTTGTGCTTCACCTTTAACAGATTCATCTTCATGAATTTCCATTAACTGTTTTCTTAAATCATTTGCATTTTTAACAAGCTGATTTTCTTTTTTAATATCTAAAACACGAGTTTCAATGATTTTATCAATCTTTTTAATCTCATTTTCTATTTTAATTTTGTCACGTTTACCAGAAGACCATTCTAAGTTTCTAATTTTATTATTAGCTTCATTACGTGCTTTTTTAGCTTCTTCAACTTGTTTGTTGATTTCGTTACGTTCATTTCTGAATTCAATAGCTTTGTTTAAGTTTTCTTTTAATGATGCATTTAATTCATCACGGATTTTACGTTGTTCTTTAGCTATTCTGTTGAATTCTTCTCTTTCTTCAGTAACTTTAGCTATTTCAGCTTCTTTTTCATCTTTTTGTTTTCTTACACCTTCCATGGTGTCAGCTAAAACAAAATCAGATTCAGGAAGACCGTCTTTTTTAGGTTTTTCAGCTTCTTCAGTAGATTCTTCAGCTTTTTCTTCTGCTTCTTCTACTTGTTCAGTTTCGTCATCTTCAACAACGTCAGTGGATAATTGATTAATAATTTCATCTAAGACTTTGGTTAAGTCTTTTTCATCTACTACAACATCAGCTTTTTCTTTAACAGAATCCTTTGCATTGAAAGCAATTCCAATACCTGCTGATTCGATCATGGAAATGTCGTTAGCTCCATCCCCAACTGCAACAACTTCTTCTAAAGAAGTGTCATTACCTTCAATATGTTCTTTTAATATATCTAATTTAGAACCAGATACTAAAGGTCCAGTTACTTCACCAGTCAATTTACCGTCTTCAACAGTGAAACTATTAGTGTACACATTTTCAATACCGAGTTTGTCTTTTACGGTTTGTGCAACAATATCAAAACTACCACTAATAATAGCTACATCTAATCCTTCTTCTTTTAAACGTGCGATGGTATTTTCAGCACCATTCATTAATGGAAGTTCATCAGCAACTTTTTGAATATCTTCAACAGAAGTTCCTTCAAGAAGTTTAACTCTATCTTTAATAGAAGTTTCAAAGTCGATTTCTCCTTGCATAGCTTTTTCAGTGATTTCAGCTATTTCATCTTCAACATTTGCTAATTTCCCTATCTCATCAATTGCTTCTCCATCAATAATAACGTTATCTAAGTCAAATACTACAAGTTTAATCAATCATACCACCAATTATATTAAATCTAGCTCACTTAATCTATCGTAAGCTCTTTCGACACCTAATTTAGCGTCGCTACGTGTTTTAGCTCCAGTACAAACAACTTTACCAGAACCAAATAATAATAAAACAACTTTAGGGTCAGATAACCTGTATACTAAACCCGGAAATTGTTCAGGTTCGTATTCAGTATCTTCAAGCTCTAAAGCTACTGCTTCTAAGTTTAATGTGGATTCTAAGTTTGCAGAAGCCACAATGTTTTGAATTTTAATTTCGAATTCATGAGGAATTTCAGTATCAATAGTCCTCATTAAATCAACAGTCTTTTTAATAGCTAACTTTGAGTCATCTATAGACTTTGCCCCAGTACAAACAAGCTTACCAGAGCTGAAAATTAATGCTGCTGTTTTAGGATCTTTAAGTTTAAAAACTAATCCTGGAAACTGTTCACGATTAAAATTAACCCCTTCTAAAGCTTTGGAAACTTCAGTTAAAACTATATCTTTTCCTATGCTTGCAGAAGCCACAATGTTTTCTATTTTTATATCAACATCGGTCAATTTAAAACCTCCAATTAATTATTAAAATGAGTATCAGTAAAGATTTAAAATCATTAAATTTTTACTAATTAAATATTTTATTTAAATAGTATATAAACTTATGTTTATTTATAAACTAAAATCAAAAATATAGTATAAACATATTTTTTAAAAGTATTATTAAGGTCTGATAGAAATGATAGAAGTTGAAGTAAAAGCTAAAATTGATAATTTTGAAGATATGAGGGAAAAATTAAATAATCTAGGGGCTGTTAAAACTAAAGAAGAATTTCAGGAAGATATTTATTTCAATAGCCCCATTGTAGATTTTGCTAAAACCGATGAAGCCCTAAGAATAAGAACAACAGAACAAAACAACGAAAAACACATTTTCATAACATATAAAGGAGCTAAAATTGATTCTAAAAGTAAAACACGTGAAGAAATAGAATTTGGAATTGAAGACAGTGAAAAATGTGCAAAAACATTTGAACATATAGGATTTAAAAAAGTCAGAACTGTCCGTAAAAATCGTGAATATTATGCTTATAAAAACTTTGAAATAAGTTTAGATGATGTTGAAGGTTTAAGTCCATATATGGAAATTGAAATAGGTCTTGAAGATGGAAATGATTACCAACAATCCCAAGACAGTATTTTTGAAGTATTTGAACAGCTTGGCATTACAGATGGTTTTGAAAGAACTTCCTATCTGGAACTTTTAGAAAATTTATAATATAACATACTACAATTAATAATTAATTAAATATAAATGAGAAGTGATTATTTGCAATATTATATTAGTCATTATAATAAAGAACCTGAATTAAATTTCCCGGATGAAATTACAATTTATGATACAACTTTAAGGGACGGTGAGCAAACCCCCGGAGTTTGTTTCAGTCCTGAAGAAAAGTTAGAAATTGCTAAAAAATTAGATGAAATTAAAATTAAACAGATTGAAGCAGGTTTTCCAATAGTATCTAAAAAAGAACAAGAATCAGTAAAATCTATCACTTCTGAAGGCCTTAATGCACAGATTCTTTCTTTAGCTAGAACCAAAAAAGAAGACATTGATGCTGCTCTTGACTGTGATGTTGATGGTGTTATTACATTTATGGGGACTTCAGACATCCATTTAGAACACAAAATGCACATCGGACGTCAGGAAGCACTGAACACATGTATGAATGCTATTGAATATGCTAAAGATCATGGATTATTTGTGGCATTTTCTGCAGAAGATGCAACCAGAACTGATTTGGATTTCCTAAAAAGAATATATAACAAAGCTGAAAGCTACGGAGCAGATAGGGTACATATAGCAGATACTACTGGTGCTATAACTCCACAAGGAATTACCTATTTAGTAAAAGAACTTAAAAAAGATGTAAACATAGATATCGCTCTACACTGTCACAATGATTTTGGTTTGGCGGTTATAAATTCCATATCCGGTGTATTGGCTGGAGCTAATGGAATTTCCACAACAGTAAACGGTATTGGAGAACGTGCCGGAAATGCATCTCTTGAAGAGCTAATTATGTCTCTTAAATTATTATATGGTAAAGACTTAGGATTCAAAACCAGACATATTAAAGAATTATCCGAACTTGTATCAAAAGCCAGCGGACTGCCAATTCCTTACAACAAGCCTGTTGTAGGAAATAATGTATTCAGACATGAATCAGGAATCCATGTTGATGCAGTTATTGAAGAACCATTATGTTATGAACCGTATATTCCAGAATTAGTAGGGCAAAAAAGACAATTGGTATTAGGTAAACATTCAGGCTGCAGAGCAGTTAGAGCCAAATTAAATGAATGTGACCTGGATGTAAGTGATGATACACTTATTGAAATTGTTAAAAAAGTTAAAAAAAGCAGAGAAGAAGGAACCTACATTAATGATGATGTATTCAAACAGATCGTAAAAAGTTGTAATTATAAAAAAGAATAGGTGACAGTTTTGAATATTACAGAAAAAATATTATCAGCTAAAGCAAAAAAAGAGGTTACACCTGGAGAAATCATTGAAATTCCAGTTGATTTAGCTATGTCTCATGACGGAACATCACCACCAGCTATAAAAACCTTTGAAAAAGTAGCTGCCAAAGTCTGGGACAATGAAAAAATTGCAATTGTATTTGACCATAACGTTCCTGCAAATACCATAGGATCTGCAGAATTCCAGAAAGTATGCAGAGATTTTATAAAAAAACAGGGCATTGCTAAAAACTACATACACGGTGACGGAATATGCCATCAGGTACTTCCTGAAAAAGGACTGGTAGAACCTGGAAAAGTTATTGTAGGAGCAGACTCACACACATGTACTTATGGTGCATATGGAGCATTTTCCACAGGAATGGGTGCTACTGATTTAGCTATGGTCTATGCTACAGGTAAAACATGGTTTATGGTTCCTGAAGCTATTAAAATGGAAGTTACCGGAGAGCTGAATTCCTATACTGCTCCAAAAGACATTATTTTAAAAATCATAGGAGAAGTGGGAATAGCAGGAGCCACTTATAAAACTGCAGAATTCTGCGGAGAAACCATCGAAAAAATGGGAGTGGAAGGCAGAGCTACAATATGTAATATGGCTATTGAAATGGGAGCTAAAAACGGAATAATGGAACCTAATAAAGAAGTTATCCAATACGTTTCCCAGAGAACTGGAAAAAAAGAAAGTGAATTGAACATTGTTAAATCTGATAAAGATGCACAGTATTCAAAAGAAATGCACTTTGATATAAATGATATGGAACCTCAAATAGCCTGCCCTAATGATGTAGATAATGTTAAAGACATCTCCAAAGTTGAAGGGACAGCTGTTGACCAATGTTTAATAGGTTCCTGTACAAACGGCAGATTATCTGATTTGAAAGATGCTTATGAAATCTTAAAAGATAATGAAATTAATAATGATACCAGATTACTGATTCTTCCAGCATCAGCTGAAATTTACAAACAGGCAATACATAAAGGATACATTGATACATTTATAGATGCTGGAGCCATTATCTGCAATCCAGGATGCGGACCTTGTCTTGGGGGACATATGGGAGTTTTATCTGAAGGTGAAACCTGCGTATCTACAACAAACAGAAATTTCAAAGGAAGAATGGGAGATCCTAAATCTTCAGTATATCTGGCTAATTCAAAGGTTGTTGCTGCTTCAGCTATTGAAGGAGTTATTACAAATCCTAAAGATTTATAGTGAAAAAATGACTATCGAAAAAAATGAGGCAAATAAACGCCTAATTGAAAAAATAAACAAAGTAGAAGAAAATTATACAAAAAACTTTTCAAATACTCAAAAAATTCTGCTGACAACAGACGGCTCAATTACAGCTATTTTAGATGTGCTGTACGGTAAAATTACATTAAGTACCTTAGAACAGCACTTTGACAAGGCAGACTGTGAAATCAGCAAATTAATCAATGTTAATGAAGGGGCACAAATCAATTACAGGGAAGTTATAATGCATAAAGACGATGAAAACCTGATTTATGCACTGTCATACATCCCATTGGAACGCCTTACTGATGAAATCTGTTGTGATTTGGTTAGAGCAGATATACCGATAGGCAGAATTTTAAAAAATTACCGGATTGAATCAAGAAGAGAAGTAAATAAAATCTATATTGAAAAACCTAATGAAAGGTTAAAAGATTTATTTAACACAAAAGAAGATATGCTTGCCAGAGAATATGTAATTATCCATAAAAACAATGTATTGATGTGGATTAAAGAAGTATTCCCAGTCAGCAAATTTACAAACATTTAAACGGGTGATAAAATGGGTGTTAAATTAAAAGACATAATCCAGCCAGAACCGATTAATTTTAAAGATTTGAAAGGAAGAGCAATCTCTATAGATGCATTTAATACCCTTTACCAGTTCCTGTCTACAATCAGACAAAGAGACGGAAGACCCTTAAGTGACAGCAATGGAAATATAACTTCCCATTTAAGCGGAATTTTATATAGAAACTCTTCAATGATTGAAAAAGACATAAAACCGATTTATGTGTTTGACGGAACCCCATCTTACCTTAAACAGGAAACCATTGACCAGAGAAGACAGACAAGAGAAGAATCTGAAAAAAAATGGAAGGAAGCACTGGCTAAACAGGACACACAGGAAGCCAGAAAATATGCAATGAGATCTTCCAAATTATCTCCCTACATTATAGAATCCTCCAAAAAGCTGCTGACTATGATGGGAATACCTTACATTGAAGCATATGGTGAAGGAGAAGCCCAGGCAGCATACCTTGTTGAAAATGGAGATGCATGGGCAGTAGCTTCACAGGATTATGACTGTCTGTTATTCGGAGCCAAAAGAGTTGTAAGAAATCTGGCTATCAATTCCAACTTGGGAGATCTGGAATATTACAATTTAAAAAGAGTTTTAGATGAACTGGACATAAATAGAGAACAGCTTATTGATATGGGAATACTGATTGGAACTGATTTCAGTGAAGGCTTAAAAGGAGTAGGTGCAAAAACAGCTCTTAAACTGGCTAAAAAAGGAGAACTTGAAAATAAATTAGCCAAACTTCAGGAAGAGTCATCACATGACATATCTGAAGTCAGAGAAATATTCCTAAATCATAATGTAAATAAGGACTATAAAATCAGATGGAAAAAGCCTGCTAAAAATGATATTATTGACTTTTTATGTGAAGAACACGGTTTTTCACAGGACAGAGTTTCAAAAGCCTGCGACAAATTAAAAAATTTAAATTCAAATCAGAAAAGCCTTGAAGACTGGTTCTAATAAGAGGACAACATTGTGTCTATGATTATAACGACTGCAAAAATTGTTTAATGAAAACAAAATCATTAAAAACAAGTATTAAATATAATAAAATAATATTACCTGCTATTCAAAACATTAAATATTATTTTAACAAACACATAATAAAAAAAGGCATCGCACCATGAAAATTAAAGGATACAACATAAAAAACCCCCAAACAGTAAACCAGACAACAGTAAAAAGAATATTAGAAAGCAATCTACACCCATTAAAAACACACAAATTTAAACATAGTGAATACTTTAAGGAAGTAGAAATTGCACAACAACAAGGATCCGATTATGTATTAGCATATAAAATATATGATATGAATTTTAACCAATACTATTATATTTGTTCATATTTAGAGTCAGAACTAAACATTAAACCAAACAACGACATAACAATATTCAGAAGCAGAAAATACATAACCACACAAGACACACAAGAAACAACAACAGACACAGAAACACCAAAAGAATATAAAACAACACTAAAACAAGACATAATATGCATAATAAACACAATAGGAATAATATTCATAATAACAGCATTAATATATATGTTTATATTATAACAAAACAGATCCATAACAATAACACATAATAATATAAGATATATAATAATTATATTTATTATTCTTTTATTGTTGTTTATTGTTGTTTTTTATTTATATTTTATCACTTTTTTATCTTTTTTTACCTTAATAATTGCTATCAATACTTAATAATTACTAAAAACTACTAAAAAATAGCTAAAAATAACAACTAATAGCTACTAATAGCTAACAAACCATAAAATAACCAAAAAAAAATACTAAAAAATTGCAACAACAAAAAAACAATACAATACAAAAAACAAAATTACAAAAAGCCTTGAAGACTGGTTCTAATAAGGAGGAAACTCCGGACCAAATACTTTTTTGGCATAATCAACAGCCAATGCAACCTGATTATAGTAATTTTTCAGCATTTCCTTTTCAAAATATTTCCTATCAGGTGCCTTAATAATTAAATTAAGAAGCTTTTCATAGGTTTCAACAGCTAATTTTTTATTGAAATTATATTTTTCTTCTTTTTTACAGGATAACTTCTCAACACATGGAAATTCCAGTGTTTTACAAACAGTGTCTGTTGAAAAATAGGTCATTCGAATCAATGGAGAAACAGAACTTACCAGCACATGATTTCCCAAATCTATTAATGGAGGAATTCCTGTTTTGGTGTAACGTTCCATAGAAGTTAACCTGTCAAAATGTGCTAAATCATAACAGTGAAGTTCTGTATAAAAATCAGGTTCAAAATACTCAATCAGATCCAAAATCTTCAATCCGATTTCTGATTTATAATATTCCTTTTTAATTGTGGAAATATATGGAGTTTTATCAAAATTATAAAAATAAAACTGACCTTCTGAAAAATCATCAGCATTCAAACGTTTAAGAAATTTTAAAGAAGTTTTGCCTTCATTACCGTGAACTCCACCAATAAATAACTTAGTTGGACCTTCACCATTATCAACATATCTGAAATAAGACATATTATCTATAAAAAAAGAAAAAAATAAGAAGAAAACTTAAGTTCCTTCTTTCCAGCTGCACATGTACTCTTTTTGGCGCTCAGATAAAGTATCAATTTCAATATCCATAGCTTTTAATTTTAAATTAGCTACCTCATAATCAATGTCATCAGGAGCTTTTGTTACACCAACTTCCAAATCGTTGTTTAAAATGTATTTGGCAGACAATGCCTGAACAGCAAAACTCATATCCATAATTTCTGCAGGGTGTCCCTGTCCTCTGGCTGCTGATAAGTTTACCAATCTTCCATCTGCAAGCAAGTATATTTTTCTGCCGTCTTTCATAGTAAACATTTCAATACTTTCCCTTACTTCACGAACATCAGTTGACTGAGCTTCCAAATCCTGTCTGTTGATTTCCACATTAAAATGACCTGAATTACATAACATACAGCCATCTTTCATGTATTTAAAGTCATCACCATGAATAATATTGATGTTACCGGTTACAGTAATGATTAAATCAGCTTCTTTTACAGCATCTCTAATTTTCATTACTCTGTAACCATCCATTCTTGCTTCAAGTGCTCTGATTGAATCAATTTCAGTTACAATAACATTAGCTCCAAGACCTTGTGCTCTTAAAGCTATTCCACGACCGCACCAGCCATATCCACATACAACAACAGATTTACCAGCTATTAACATATTAGTAGTTCCCATAATTGCATCAAAACTGGATTGACCAGTACCATACCTGCTATCAAATAAATATTTAGTGTAAGCATCGTTTACAGCTACAACAGGGAATTTTAAAGCGCCATCTTTATGCATAGCTTCTAATCTGTGAACACCAGTAGTAGTTTCTTCACATGCTCCTTTAATATGTTTTAAAACATCAGTTCTTTCATTGTGAAGAACCATAATCATATCTGCACCGTCATCAATAATTATATCAGGTTTATGATCAAGAACCATGTTGATAGTTTGATAGTATTCTTCATCGTCCTGATCTCTCCAACCATAAATATTTAAACCTAAATCAGCAGCACCAGCTACTGCATCATCATGAGTGGATAACGGATTACATCCAGTCATAGCTACTTCAGCTCCACCTGCCTGTAAAGTCAATCCTAAATTAATAGTTTTAGGTTCTAAATGTAAACAGGACCCGATAGTGATTCCTTTGAAAGGTTGAGTTTCTTCATATTCTTTTTTAATGTGTTCAAGAACTGGCATGTGTCTTTGAACCCATTCAATTTTTCTTATACCTTCTTTAGCAAGAGACATATCTTTAACTTTACTCATAATATCCCCTATAAAAATTAAATAATATTATAATATATCGTTTGGGAGTTATTAAATATTATTATTTGAAAATGATTTTAAAAATATAAAATACAACAAAATATTCCAAATAAAATATATTACCATCATAATCAAATATTATAAAACTAAACAATATCTAATTATCAACAAATAAAATTAAAATATAATCATAAATAAGAAAAACAAAAAGTATAAATGTAATAAGAATTTAATATATATATGTCTGATGCCGGGGTGGCTCAGCTGGTTAGAGCGCACGGCTCATAGGGTAATTAAGCAGTGCTCTGACTAATTCCTGGGATACCGTGAGGCCGCGGGTTCGAATCCCGCTCCCGGCATCTTCAATCCCAGGAATATTTTTTATAAACTATTTTTCATGAAATTTTTAATTTTACAAGCTGATTTTATCGCTGATTTTAAAAATGCCAAATCAAAACTATTTTATAAATCATTAATAAATATATCATGTGTTAAGATTTGAGGATTTATTAAAATGCAATATAAAGAACTTGGAAAAACCAAAGAAAATGTTTCAATTCTTGGTTTCGGAGCTATGAGATTGCCTACAAAAGGTTCCAATGACAATATAGATGAAAGTTTGGCTAGTGAAATCCTTAGCTATGGAATTGATAATGGAATTAACATTATTGATACAGCCTATCCCTATCACAGTGCCGGAATTGACGGTAACGGAAACAGCGAAGTTTTCATTGGAAAATTTTTAAAGGAAAATAGCTATCGGGATGATGTTTTAATCTCTACAAAGTCTCCATGCTGGTTAATGGAAGAAAAAGGAGATTTTGAATATTATCTTGACAAACAACTTGAAAAACTCCAGACAGACAGTATTGATATTTATTTACTCCATGCTCTTACAAAAGATGACTGGGATAGAGTTCGCAAACTTAGAGTTCTGGATTTTCTTGATGACAGTTTAAGCAGTGGTAAAATAAAGCATGTGGGATTTTCATCACATACTGAAATTGATACATTTGTAGATATTCTTGATGCCTATCCAAAATGGGAAGTTGTCCTGACACAGATGAATTATCTTGACGAATACTACCAGACAGGAGTAATGGGTCTTGATGAATTGAAAAGGCTGAATATCGGAAGTATGATTATGGAACCACTGCGTGGAGGTCGATTAGTTCAAAATATTCCTCCGGAAGTTCAAAAACTTTGGGACAGTGCTGAAGTTAAAAGAACTCCTGTTGAATGGGCTTTAGAATACTTATGGAACAGAGATGATGTTGACTGTGTTTTAAGTGGTATGAATTCACTGGAACAGGTCAGACAAAATATTCAGATAGCTTCAGATGTTAAGGAAATTAATGAACATGACCATGATGTGATTAGAGAAGTTGCCAGAACATATAAGACATTAACTGGAAATGACTGTACCAGCTGCGGATACTGTATGCCATGT
This sequence comes from Methanobrevibacter intestini, assembly GCF_047402955.1. Classification (NCBI taxonomy): domain Archaea; kingdom Methanobacteriati; phylum Methanobacteriota; class Methanobacteria; order Methanobacteriales; family Methanobacteriaceae; genus Methanobrevibacter; species Methanobrevibacter intestini. The sequence goes on along the minus strand of NZ_CP187956.1, from coordinate 1,231,161 downwards.
CCAGAAGATGTTGACATTATCAATTGTTTTAAGGAATACAACATTGGTAAAATGCTAAATAATCCTAAAGGAAGTGCACTGCAGTATTTTACTCTAATCGATGATGACTGCAGAGCAGACAGCTGCATCAATTGTGGAGAATGCGAATTTGTTTGCCCACAAATGCTCGACATCCCACAGGAACTTGAAAAAGTAGATGAATATTTCGGTAGAGAATTTAATCATTTTTAAGGTGAAAAAATGCCAACAAGATATATAGGTGACGGATATTGGGAAATAATAAGTCGTCAAATGAGTATTGTAACTAGAAGCCAACAGGAAAAATTTAAAGAAGCTAAAATAGCAGTTATTGGCTGTGGCGGAATAGGCGGTCAGACTATTGAAATGTTAGCTAGAATGGGTGTCGGTCAGCTTAATTTAGTTGATGAAGATGAATTTGACCTGTCTAACTTAAACAGACAGACATTAGCCAGTCTTAAAGAAGTAGGCATTTCCAAAAGCAAAGTAGCTAAAGAAAAAGTCAGATTAATTAATCCCTATGTTAAAGTTAACTGCTTCAATGAAACTGTAACTGAAGAAAATGTTGATAAAATAATCGGTGAGTGTGACATTGTTATTGATGCACTGGATAATGTCAAAACAAGAGTCATTGTTTCCAGATCCGCCAAAAATAAAGGAATTTCATTTGTTCACGGAGCTATTCACGGAACTTTAGGTCAGATTACAGTATTTTCACCAGACAAAGACACAAACTATGAAACAATGTTTAATCTTCCGTCAAAAGGTAAGGATTTAACTGAAGATGTGCTTGATGATTTATCCAATGTTACATCAGGTGTGCCTCCAGTTATTGGGCCTACTCCAAATCTAATTGGATGTCTTGAAGCTATGGAAGCCTTTAAAATAATGACGGGAGTTGGAAAAGTTACCAAAGCTCCAGAAATGCTAACATTTGATTTGCTGGATTTAAGCTCATTTGGCATAAATGAAATTTAAACAATCCCTCTTTTTCCTATTTTTTATTTATTGAAAATTGAACAAACAGCCATTAATTTTTAAAATAACTACTAAATTAACCATTAAAAAATAAAAATCACTGTAATTATATACTAAAAAATACAGACAATCATTATAAATACATTTATTCAAAACATTTATATAAGATGAGAAGGAAATGTATTGCCAAGGGAGGAAGGTAATTTCCGACTAACCTTTTGAAACTAATATCCATAAATTTATGGAGTATGATTTAATGACTGAAAAAGTTAACGAAGAATTAATGGAAAGCGTAATTAAACAAATGAAAGAGGATAATATTAAATTTATCCGTTTACAATTTGTTGATATAAATGGAACTGCTAAAAATATCGTGATTCCATTTAAAGAAGAAGAAATGGAAGACTTATTTGTTGAAGGTATGTTATTTGACGGATCTTCAATTGCAGGATTCGTAGGAATTAATGAAAGTGACCTTGTTCTTAAACCTGATATAAATACTTACTCAAGATTATCCTGGAGACCTGAAGAATCTGCAGTATGTAGATTTATCTGTGATGTCTGGACTCCTGACGGAACACCATTTGCTGGAGATCCAAGAGGTATCTTGAAAAAATCCTTAGCTAAAATTGGAAAAATGGGATTACAATATAACATTGGTCCAGAACCAGAATTCTTTATTGTAGATATTGATGATGAAGGTTATCCAATGCCTTACGATGAAGCAGGATACTTTGATGTTGAACCTTTAGACAAAGGACCTGATTTCAGAAGAGAATTAACCTTAAACTTAGAAGAATTAGATTTCGAAGTAGAAGCTTCTCACCACGAAGTAGGACCTGGTCAAAACGAAATTGCATTTAAATTTAAAGATGCTTTAAAAACTGCAGATGCTGTAATTACATTCAAACAAGCTATTAAAGCTATTGTAGACAACATGGCTACCTTTGACCAAATGGATTACAGAGTAACCTTTATGCCAAAACCATTCTTTGGTGTAAACGGTAGTGGTATGCACTGTCACCAATCCGTATTTAAAGGAGACAGGAACTTATTCTCTGACCCAAACAGTGAAACCGGATTATCCAAAGATGCACTTCACTTTATGGGAGGATTACTTGCTCACGCTCCAGCATTGACTGCAATTACCAACCCGATTGTAAACTCATACAAACGTTTAGTACCAGGTTATGAAGCTCCAGTATACAGAGCATACGGTCTTAAAAACAGATCTGCATTAATCAGAGTACCAGCAGCTCGTGGTAAAGCAACACGTATTGAATACAGAGCACCGGACCCAGCATGTAACCCATATTTAGCATTTGCAGTAATGTTAGAAGCAGGTATTGACGGTATTCAAAATAAAATTGATCCTGGAGAACCTACTGAAATCAACATCTACTCATTAACTGAAGAAGAAAGGGAAGCTATGGGAATTAAAGTTTTACCATCCAGTTTATGGGAAGCTTACCATGCACTTGAAGAAGACCCATTAATATTATCTGCTTTAGGAGACCATATCAGTGAAAAATTCTTAGAGCTCAAATATCAAGAATGGGACGAATATCGTGTACAAGTATTCGGATACGAACAAAACAAATATTTAGATATTTAAATCTAAATATACTTTTTTTATTTTTTTTAAATATAATGATTCTTAAGTAAAATTAGGCATGATTATATTTAAGAAAAGGGAGCTTTTTATGTCAGAATCAGAACACAAAATAATTGAAATTTTAAGAATATTGAATGAACAAAATAAACCTACTGGTTCTAAATTAATAGCACAGGAACTAAAAAATAAGGGCTTTAACTTAGGTGAACGTGCTGTTCGTTACCATATGCAAATTCTTGATGAAAAAGGATATACTGAAAGAATGGGATATTCCGGCAGACAAATTACAGAATTAGGTAGAAAAAAACTTGAAAAAGGTTTAATCTATGATCAGGTTGATTTCATTTATTCAAAATTTGAAGAAATGATTTATTTAACTAACTTCAACTACATAAACCAGACAGGAAATGTCGTAGTAAACACTTCAACCATTTATGATGAAGAAGCATTTAATATAATCAAAGATGTTTTCAAAAGTGGTCTTTGTGTTAGTCCTTACATAAATTTAAAAGCAGATACCAATAAAGAAGAAATTCAGATAAAAACAATTTGCGGAACTACAATTGATGGAATCCTATTGAATGAAGGAATACCTACAATTCCATTATATGGAGGATTAGTTAAAATCAAAGATTACATTCCAACAAAATTTACAGAACTGATTTCCTATAAAAAAACATCTGTAACTCCTCTTGATGCATTTGTAGCTCCGGGAATGACTTCTGTATTGGATGTAATAAACACTGGAAACGGAACAATACCTGCTAATTTTCGCCTTATCCCAAGTGTAGGGCGGGAACGCACCATAAACATAATAAACAAATTAGAAAAATTTGGAATTGGAGGAGTAATGGCTGTTTCTGAAGAAGGAAAAAACACACTGGGAATTCCGGTACCTGAAGGAATGGTTGGAATAGCTATTAGTGGAGGAGTAACTCCATTTTGCGCAGCTCAGGAACTTGGATATGATATTGACATAAAAATAGCTGAAGAAATTGAAGAATTTGAAACATTGTCCCCAATAGCTGATGTTAAAAAAATATTAAAACATGCTGATAACAAGGTTCATGCTAAAACTCCCTTTTTACTTTCAAAATCATGGAATCTGATTCAGAAAGTTAATTTCAATGTAGAAACCAGAAAAGGAAACATCATAGTAAATGTTTCATATATTAAAAAAGACAATCTGGAAGAAGCACTAGACATTATGAAAGAAACCTATGAATCAAATCCTAAATACATTAATCCTTACTACCAGCTTGTAGAACATCCTACAGATTATAATAAAGTAGGAATAGCTACTATATGCAGTTTAAGTATTGATGGACTTTTAATAAGCAATGGAATAATGAGCAATCCGAAATATGGCGGATTACTGGAATTAAACGAATCTCCGTTATTTATTGACCTGATTTCATATAACGGATCTTCTGTTGATCCCCACAAAATATTCATAGCTAAAAACATGACTTCAATAACAAGAAATATAGGATCCAATAAAATATTAGCCAGTTTAAAAGAAATCCCCTACATTTCAAGAGACTATGCAGTACATTTATTAAACATCTTAAAGAATATTGGATTCTCAATTTATAAAATAGGCAAACCAAGAGAATTAACCTATAATGCTAAAGTAGATAATTATAATTTTGGTGTTGTTGCAGGCAGCGGTCTTAACCTGATTGGTGCTCTTAAAGAAAAGGACATAGATGTTGAAGTTAAAGCTATTGCAAAATTAATGAAATTTGAAAAAATGGATAGGCTGTAGCTATTTTAAACTACAGTAACTTCCACTTCATCTCCTTCAACAGGATGATGAATAAATTCAATTAAATCGTCTTTAATTTCATAAACATCAATTTCAATAGTTGGATTAATTGAATCTCCATCTAATGAAAGCAGCATTTTAAAACCTGGTTTTCCAAAATATTCAGAAAAGTCCATGTTTAAAACCTCACCACTTCCAAAAATTCTATTATAGGAAATTTCTAAATTATCATGGATTTTCACATTGTTTTTTAAATATTCAACAGCATCGTCTGGAGATAAACTTAATTGTTTCATGGAAAACACCTCATTTTATATTATTAAATATTAGTTATATCTCTTATAATATAAAACTTTGTTTGTAATGTATAAAACAAAATAATTTTTCAAAAAAGGACAGCTGTATAAAAAATAAAAAGTATAAAAAAAGAGATAGAAAATCTATTCGTAAACTTCTACGATTGTTATTTTACCATCTTTAATATGACGCAATTCCAAAAGATCATCTTTAATCTCATTAAAATCAACATCAACAGCCTGATTTAAAATTTCACCATTTAATTGTAAACTAACTCTAAGACCTTCACCAGTTTCTTCATCTTCTGAAATTATATTTAACACTTCACCTGGAGCAAAAATACGATTGTATGATATTTCTAAAATATCCCTTATTTGAACATTGTTTCTTACATATTCGATAGCTTCATCAGCAGACATCTTAATTTCTTTAACCATATTATCACACATAAAACCATACAATAATTATAAATCAGTTTACAAGGTTTAAAATTATTACTATTAATAATAATTTATAATAAAACAATATTTAAACATATTGATTAAATCAAATAATTATTGATTAAATCCTTTTTTAAAAAAAAGAAAAAAGAGGAATTATAAATTCCTGTATTCCCTAATTGAAGTATATTCGTCGTCAAGCTCGTTATAATGAGCTAATTTTTCCCTGTTAGCTTCAGCATCTAAGTATAAAGCACCTTTACCATTGAGACCAATGTCCCCTTTGTATTGGATGTATTTTCCTTCAAATACTTCACCGTCAATTTCAGGGTCGTCGACAACACCTTCAAGAACGAATCCTTCAAGTAATCTTCCAAGGAATCCGTGAATGACAATGTTACCGTTTTTCATTTGACCTCCAGGCCAACGGTTTACATCACCATCAATTTCAATAATACCTTTAGTCATGTGAATACCAGCTAAAATATCACAGTTACCTAAAACGTGAATTCTTCCACCAGTTAAACATTCACCACATTGTTTACCAGCATTACCTTTAACAACGATTTTACCGCCAGTCATACCTCTCCATTCACCAATGTAAGAAGCTCCGGTAAATTCTTTAGTGTCGCCGTCGATTTCAAGGTATCCTCCAGACATTTCTCTTCCTGCATGAGCTGCAGCATTACCATGAACATAGATGGATCCGCCACTCATTTCTGCACCTACATGAAGGTCAACATTACCATTACAGATAATTTCTCCTCCACTCATATTACAACCAATGTATTTGACCCTGTTTAAGTCACCGTTAAGGATCATTTTAACATCATTAGGTCCTTCTGCATCACCTTCTACAGTAATATCAAAGAAATCAGTAATTGGGAATCTTGAGTTTCCAATAGGTACTTCATATTTTGCAAAATCTTCTTCGCTCCATCCGTAAATTTCATCAGGAATTAATTCATCAAATTCTAAAGCGATTGAAGAAGTTTTTAATTGATCAAATGTTATTGTTTTCAAATTAAACACCCTTTTTATCTTTTAACATCTACCCTTATAGGATTTGATACATAATGATCATGTACTGGATAGTTTTCCCATTTTACGGAGTAATATTGAGTAAAGAACGGCATGATTTTATTAATAACATTTTGTTCTTCATGCTCATATCCTTGTACATTAACCCATATGTTTTGACTTTCTTTAACTTTTACAATTTCTTTATCTTTTACTAAGATTTGACCATCTTTAATTGTGTAATCAGCAAGAGAGAAACCTTTTTCAATTTCTGCATATTGTCTGGATGGATCAATTTCATTAGGATTTATGTCATATACAGCAATATCTGCTTTGTATCCCGGAGTAAGAGCACCTCTGTCTCTGAAACCGTAGATTTTTGCAGGTGCTGCCCTTGTAATAATTGCAATATCATTGAAGTCGTATTCCCTGTCAAGAGTTGGAAGAGTAGTTCTTTTTTGTACCCATTTGTGAACTTCACCGTTTTCAATCATTTCCATTCTTCTTTGGTTACTCATTAACCAGGAGATAATTCTTGGATATCTTATGAATGGACCTGCGTTAGGGTGGTCAGTAGTTAAACATACTTGCCATGGGTTTTTAAGATGTAAGAACAATTCTAAACCAATAGCCCATTGAAGTGCTCCAACCGGACTTCTACCAGAGTAGATACATGGAATAATACCTGCTGCAGTTTCACATTCAATATCTTTGTTAGCCCATTTTAATCCGGATAATTTGAACAAGTCATATTCCATTGGTGCATCTGCTGTCATGGTGGTTGTTTCATCTAAAGTTACTTGTCCGATATCACATGTTACATGGTCATGACCGTTTATGTATTTAGCAACTTCTTCTGCACCGGAACTTGCATCTCTCCAGTTGGTTCCATCGTATGAATGGAATTGAAGGTGACAGATATGTACAACTTGATCCCTAATATCTGCTTTAGGACTTTTCTTAATATTTTTAAGAGAATCTAATGTTTCAAGAGTAGTTGGTACGTTACCAGGGTGTCCTAAATCATTTGGGTGAATGTGAATAGAGTGAGGAAGACCTAATTTTTCGTTAGCTTTTGCTAAAGAAGTTACAACTTCTCTAGAAGTTACATCAAAGTAAGGTGCTTTATCATTGTATCCGTGTACGTTCATACCCCAACCCCATGCTTCACTACCACATGGGTTTACGATTTTAACACCATAACCTTTGGAGACTTTTAACCATGCAGATACAAATGCAGATAAGTCTTCAATATTGTTTTCTCTTGCATATTCCATTACAAACCAGTTGTTACCAAATAATGCTAAAGCTGGAATGTCTATGTTTGGAATAGTTGCAATTTCTTCGTGAGTGTGTTTTGCTTCAAGAGGAGGCATAGCTGCTTCTACAACAGTACCATAACCTAATCTGGAGTATCTGTAACCAGTTGATGGACAACTTGGAATGGAAAAACCAGATTCCGCCCTTGTAACTTTTGTTTTTTGAGTAACTCCCCTTCTTGAATCTTCAGGTCTGTATAATCTACCTACAACTAATTTTGGACCTGCAACGTGAGCGTGAGGATCTACCCCAGCAGGCATAACGATTTTATTAGTAACATCTATGACTTTTGCATCAGCTGAGACTTCTTCAACAATGATATCATCTTTAACCATGATATCTTTTTTCTCACCATTTATTCCATTAGCTGGGTCATAAACAATACCATTTTTAAGTATAAATTCCATCATATCACCTTATAATGCGTTTGGATTAGGCACATATTTTGGAGCTACGTTTGGCTCCTCTCTGAGTTTCATGACTCTTTCTTTAAGTTCTCTGATAATCCATTCGTCGTCACGACATGTTTCAGGTTTATCAATTGCTTTTTTCATGTAAATAGGAACTCCGTCCATACGATAACTGGTACCAGCACATTCTACTGCAATAAATGAACCAGGTAATACTACATCAGCAAGTTCAGTAGATGGTCCCCAGTGAATATCCACTTGAATAACAGGAATGTTAGCTAAATGTTGGTTAGCACCATTAGGGAAGTGAGCACCAGGGTCTGCTGCAATAACCATGAAACAGTCAGGCTCTTCCCTTGTTAATAAATCGATAGTGTTGGTTTCTCCTAACATGTATCTGGTATAACCTCTAGCAAAGTCAACACCAAATGCAAATCCGGTTTCGAAAGCCATGAAAATGTTGAAACCATTTACGTTAAAGTGACCCCTCATTGGAGTAAGACCCCATTTACTGTATTTGTTTAAGTCTTGAATCATTTTAATAGCTATATCAATGTTTCTTTGTTTGGATAATGTGTGAGTTAATCCTAAACCGAAGAATAAAACACCAAATTCAGCATTTTTCATTTCTTCCACTAATTCATAGATATCTTCTTTAGGAATTCCGGAAATAGTATCTTGATATATTTCTTTTCCTCTTAATACTGCTCTGATAGCATTATAAAAACCATAATCTCCATTTTGTTCGAATCCTATCCATTTATCAGAAATTTTTGCAGTATCAGAGAATTTTGGATCCATAGTTACGACAGTTCTGTCGAATCTACCTCTTTGTCTGAAGTATCCTCTACAGAAAATAGCATAACGAGCTGCATGTCTTGGGTGAGAGTTCATTGCGTTACTTCCAGAGTAAACAACCACATCTGCCCTATTTTGAACTTCCCCTAAAGTTTGAATAGGGTAACCTGCATTTTGCACAGCTTGTAAACTTGGACCGTGACAGATAGTAGCTTGGTTATCTAAAACTGCTCCTATGTATTCACCTAATTCCAATCCTTCTTTCATACATTCTGTGGAAGTTTCAGACCAACCGTAGAATACTGGCCTGATAGAGTTAGCAATATATCCTGCAGCTTTATCTAAAGCAGTATCCCAATCTACTTCCATAAGTTCTCCGTCTTCATCCCTAATCATAGGAACTAATAATCTTTGGTCCATATCTTCCATAACTTTACTTGCACCTAATCTGCAAGCATGCCTTACAGCAACAACATGGTTATCTTTAACTAAGTAATCTAAATCATCACAGTTACATCCACAAAATGCACAAGTACAGTTTTCTACGATGTAATCATAATCAGTTACAGGTGGCTCATATGTCATGATCAATCAACTCCTCCCATTTACGGCCTTTATATACTGGCCTTTCTCCTAATGATTCCATGTGTTCAACAACATCATCGTCGTCGGAATCAACATATTTTTTGTAAACCCATCTCATTAAATCAGCCATGAGTAATACTTCTCTGTCTGTTTTTTCAACAGTACAGTGAATACCTTTGTAAGTTGGGTCAGAACAGCAGTAAGTATCAGGACTTACAACAGTATTTGCCCAAGGACCTTTACAAATGAAAACAGTTCCTTCGTGAGGTGCATCTCTGGATACTGCAGCATTTACTACAACTTCTCCCCAGTCAGTTTTAACAAGGACAGTATCCCAGTTTTTTACACCTAATTTACCCATATCTCTTGGGTCCATATAACAAGTTCCAGAAGCATTTTTATATTCTTCTTTTAATGTAGAACCTCTTTTTTTACAAGCTCCTTGATAAATGTCAGAACCAGTATTTAACATACATTTAAGTACTTTGGTCTTTCCATCACCAACAATTTCTACATCAGGAACAACAGGTTTTGATAAATAAGTATTAGCATAATGCATAATTCTTCCTCCTATTCAATCCATATAGCATTTACAGGGCAGAACATTTGACAAGTTCCGCATAATTCACATTTATCTGGTGAGAAAATTTTAATGAATCCATTTTCGACCATAGTAACTACTTCATCAGTTTTTGCACCGTTACCACCTGCATTTTCAGGACTGATAGATGCGTTAACAGGACATGCAATTACACAAATTCCACATCCTAAACAATTATCTTGATTAACTTTAAGTTCCATTAAATCACCTAATTTTTAATTGCATCGAATGCATCGAGCCATGTTACAGATTTTATAGGAGTGTGGTCTATTTCAGTTCTTGTAACAGTTATAGCTCCATTTGGACATGCTTTAGCACAAGCTTTACAGCGGATACAATATTGATCATGTTTGGTAATGTGGTCTAATCTTTGACCTGGTGCAGTAGAAACAGGGAATGCTAAAGCATTACATGGACAGGTATCTACACAAGCACCACATGTTTGACATGCTTCTTGATCAATGTCTAAAGTACCTTTGAATGGTTTGTTGGTTTCAATAGCGTCAGTTGGACATACTCCTTCACACCATCCACAGTATACACAAAGTTCATCATCAATAACTGAACTACCAGTAGTAACTTCATTTTCAGCTTTGAAATCATATTCACCATAGGAACATGCTCTACATACTGCAGAAATAGCATCAACAGGACATGATCTTTTACATACAAGACAGTATACACATTTGTCTTTGTCAATTACAATAGATTCTTGACCGGTAGTGTTATCTACTACAATTGCTTCTGCAGGACATAATTCCTGACAAACTCCACAGTAAACACAATCATCATCACTTACACTAATTTCACCAGATACAAGGTTTTGACGTTCTGGTAATTTTCTCATGACAGTAATTGCATCCTGAGGACATGCAGTTTCACATCTTTTACAGTAAATACATTTATCATCATCGATTTTAGAATAAGAGTTGTAATGAGGATATGCTTCAATTTCACTAATTGGAACATCATCAATAGTTAAAACTAATGCATCTATTGGACATAATCCACTACACATACCACATAAAACACATTTGTTTTCATCAATGCTGATTTTTTGAACATCAAATTCAGCATGGAAATTTTGTGCTATTTTTTCATGACCACTGAAGTAAATATCATTGGAACGTCTGTGACGAGCATCGACAGCAATTGGATTTAAAGTAATTGCTTCAACAGGACAAGTAGATTCACAAACTCCACATCCAAGACAAATCTGGTCATTAAAAGACAACTTTCTTACTTCTTCAGCTGCCCTTGTAATAGCAAAGTTATTGTCTATAGCTTCTTTTTTATTTTTAATCATTATTAAATCTCCAAAATTTTAATAGAATTCGTTGGGCACTCATCTTTACATAGCTGACAACCGCAACATTGTATGGAGTCTACATGTGCTTTTAACGATTCTAATTTAATAGCTTTCATAGAACACATGCTTACACATAAGCCACAACCGATACATGAATCTGCAACAACTGCTTCAAATTCCCTATCATTACATATAGAAACAATTTTACGGCTTTGTTCAGGTTCATTAAATATTGCATTAGTCATTCTTAAGAAATCTCTAGGAGTTAAGTCTGTGATAGTTTTAGCTACGTCTATAGAATTCCAGGATAAATTACTGCCATTTAAATAATGGGATACTGTAGACCTATCAATACCTAACTCATTAGCTATTGCTTGTTGGCTTTCACCTTGCTCCTTTAGCTTTACTGCAGCTAAATATTTCAAACCAGATGCAATATGTTTTGGCATATCAACCACCATGTGTAATGATATAAACTTTTGTTTATTATTAATATATACTTGTCTACTAGAAACAAGTCGAAAGTAATATATATAACTGTGCTAATACAACAACAAAAAAATTAGTTAAAAAGATTAAAATACTTTAATTTAAAAAAGAATCGATTAAAATAGTTATATAGCTATAAAAATTATTAAAATAATTTAATTAAACATATAATGTTTAAAATACGATTTGAAAAAAAGTAATATCGACTATTTTTCTTAAAAAAGTAATAAAAAAATAATAAAATATATTACAAAATCTATAAAAAATTAAGGAAAAACTAAAATTTGGGAAAATGTGGAGTAACTACACATCTATTATAATAACTAGATTATACATAATAATAAATAAGTGAGGTTTTACTATGAAAATTGTATCTGTAGTAGGTAGAAAAAATACTGGAAAAACTTCTTTAACTGTAAAGATTATTGAAGAACTTACCAAAAGAGGATATAATGTAGCTTCCATAAAACATTCCCACCATGAAATGGAAATGGACAGGGAACATACTGATACCTGGAGACATAAGCTAGCAGGATCAAATGTTGTTGTTGGAATCGGATCTACATCATTTTTTAATGTAAGAGATATTTTAGAATTAAACAGATTGTTGTTTTTAATTAAATTTATGGATAATGTTGATTTTGTAGTTATTGAGGGATTTAAAAGCTACAATTATCCGAAAATAGTAACATCTCTTGATGTAGTTGATGAATATACAATAGCTGAAGTAGATTCCTTTTCAATAACTTCTGAAGGTGTATCTGAGTTAGTAGACACTGTTGAAGAAAAAGGTCATGACATTGTAGATACTCTCTTTTTAGATGAATGCGGATTTAATGATGGAGATGCAATAGCTAAAGAAATCATAAAAGGGAATATAAAAACCGAAGACCTGGATAAAGTTGACACATTTATGTCAATTGACAACAAAGTTATTGGTTTAAATGAATTTGTTAGCGATTTTATTAAAAAAACAGTCCTTGGAATAATAAAAACCTTGCATATCGAGGAATATGGGGTAAAGGATATTAATAAAGTCGAACTAATAATAAACAATGAAGATAACATTGACTTGAACCCAAAAGTGGAAGCTAATGTTCTAATAAACAATAAGGAAATTAGCTTAAATCATCATACCAATAACTTCGTTGCAAACTCAGTATTTGGAATGATCAGTTCACTTAACACTGATGAAGATGCAAGAATTGCACAGGTCGATATTTCTGAAATAAATCAGGAAAATCTTGAAGAAAGTGAAGCCAGCCTTACAGTAAACAATAAAGAAGTTAATATTAATGCATTTGTAAAAGGCATCCTAAAAGAAACAATATATGGTATGATTAAATCACTGAAACTTGGAGAAATAAACATCAGTGAAATCGAAACTATTAATATAACTGTTAAAAAATGATTTTATGAGTACAGAAGCTATCAAAGACAAATATGAACGGCCAATACTTTCATTAAGAATTACAATAACAAACAAATGTAATGAAAACTGTTTATACTGCCATCATGACGGGATGAACGATTCTCACGATGAAATGAATGCAGATGAAATCTACAGAATCTGTAAAATAGCTAAAAATATTGGTGTCAGAAAAATAAGGCTTTCAGGTGGAGAACCTTTAATAAGAAAAGATATAGTCGAAATTGTAAGTAAAATAGCCAGTCTTGATTTTGAGGACATATCTATTACTTCAAATGGAACACTGCTTGGAAAGTATGCTAAGGATTTAAAAGATGCAGGATTAAATAGAGTAAATATCAGTTTAGACACATTAAATCCCAAAACCTATAAAAAAGTCACTGCTAAAAACTTACTTGAATCTGCTAAAAATGGAATTCTGAAAGCTGTTGAAGTCGGTCTTTATCCAGTTAAAATCAATATGGTTTTAATGAAAGGAATAAATGAAAATGAAATAGATGAAATGTTTGAATTTTGTAAAAAACATGGAATTATACTTCAGCTTATTGAACTGATGGACAGTGAAAACTGTGATGATGAAAAATTCAGCCGGGAATATCATTATAATTTAGATCCCGTTAATGAAAAACTGCTTTCCATATGTGATGAAGTCAAAACACGTGAATTTATGCAAAACCGTAAAAAATACTTCATAGACGGCGGAGAAATTGAAGTAGTAAAACCAATTGAAAACAGTGACTTTTGTGCAAACTGTACCAGATTAAGAATAACTCCAGACGGAAAAATAAAACCCTGCCTGCTTAGAAATGATAATCTGGTAGAATTAATATCACATATACGAAATAATGAAACAGATTCTGAATTAAAAGAAGTTTTCATTAAAGGCATTAATAAAAGAGAACCTTATAACAGTTAAAAACTATTTTTAACAGAAGACTATTGTCTTCAAATTTATTTTTTAAAAAAAAAGAGGTAAATAGAGTAAAAACTCTATTTTTTCCAGTTATTTTTTGGTTTGTGTTCAGTAAGTGGAATTGGTTCCCCGTTGTCAAATCCAGGGATGTATCCATATACGTCACGGATTTTGTTGTTTACTGTACTCCATACTTTAGCTACAGGTATTTCACAAGGACAAACTTCAGTACATTGACCACAGTTAGTACATGAATCTACCATATGCACCATACGGGTTAAATGGAAGAATGGTGCTGCAGGAGTGTATCCACCAGGTACCCATTCAGGACCTTCAGCTTCAAGACAGCAGTCTTCACAGAAACATAATGGACATGCTTCACGACAACCATAACATTTCATACATTTAGAAAACTCATCTTCATATTCTTTGAATACTTCGATAATATCTCCGGAAGTACCTGCATAATCTTCTTCTTTTTTCTTTGCAGATGCTGAAAGCATGAAATTATTAATTTTGTCCCTTATTGCAATTCCTTTTTCAATTGGTTCTTCAACTGTAATTAATTCAGCTTCAACCACTTGATTAAGAACATCTGCACCTTTATCTGAGAATACTTCAACGAAAGTAGCTTTTCCTGCTAAAGGACCAATTACTCCCCAGTTACCTAATGCTAAGTCTGCATTACTTGGTATTTTTAAATCACATCTTTGACAGTTTTCTCTTCTACCCATACCGTCTTCTTCTAAATCTTCAATACCGAATCCTTTTTCCCCTTCTGCAGTTTCCATAATGAGTTTACCTTTTGCGATTTCTTCTTTAATTACATCACTAGGGTCTAACTCATAAACATCTCTAATCATTTGCATAGTTGGTACAGGAGGTAATGTTCCACCACAGTTTACTCCAATCATTATGACGTTGTCTTCAATGATTTTGCCCTTTTTCATTAATTCTCTTATAGACATTGCGTCACAAGGTTTACATGTAACTGCTATTTTCATATCTCTGCAACCGTCTAGGTATTTGTATATGAAACTAGCTAAGTTTACAGTACCACAGTGAATTGAACCTGCAGTTTTAATAACTTCTTCCGGATCAGTTATAAGACATGGAATCGCATCATATAAGTCAAATCCTTCTTTTACAGCTACAATACCATCAACAACATTATTTTCTAAAAGATGTTTCATGATAGTTGTAACTACTCCTCCGTATTCACCTTTTTCTTTAATACCTTCATTGTTAGAGTATGCATAATACATGTCGCTATTTTTTACAGCCATTTAAATCTACTCCTCAATTTTTTCTACTTTAATAGCACAAGCTTTTAACTCTACCATTTTACATTTTGGATCGAAAGAATCAGAGTTGGTTAACATGTTAGCTGCACATTCAGTAAAGTGCATAGGTATGTTTACAATACCTTTCTTAATGTCATCAGTTACTCTTGCAGGAATTTCAATTTCTCCTCTTCTGGAGCTAGCTTTAACTATCTCATTATTGATAATTCCTAATTCTTTAGCATCTTCTGTGTTGATTTCTATAAATCCTGTTTTAACTTCGTTGTCTAAAGTTTTACATCTTCTAGTCATAGCTGCGTGATAGTGGAATAAAACCCTAGTAGTAGTTAATAACAATGGATACTCTTCATCAGGAACTTCTACAGGACCTCTGTGTTCTAATGCTTGGAAAATACCTAATCCGTCAGGATGTGCAAATTTATCTTTGTGCATTAATGGTTGACATGGGTCGTCAACAGATGGGCATGGCCAGTGAAGAGCTTCAGGAGTGTCTAATCTTTCACGGTTCATACCAGCGAAGATTGGAGCACATTCTCTGATTTCTTCAAAGATTTCTTCAGCAGATTCGTAATGGAATTTTTCTCTTGGAACTCCCATTCTAACTGCAATTTCCTCCATAATTTTCCAATCTAACATTGCACCTTCAGGTGGTTCTTGAGCTTTGTGTAAACATTGTACTCTTCTTTCACCATTGGTAAATGTTCCTTCCTGTTCACCCCAACCTGCTGCAGGTAAAACAACATCAGCACATTGTGCAGTATCAGTCATGAATAATTCCTGAACAATTAACATATCTAAATTAGCTAATGCTTCTTTAGTATGTTTAATATCTGCATCAGAAAGTACCGGATCTTCACCATGGATGTATAATACTTTTAAGTCACCGGAGTGAGCTGCATTCATCATTTCAACTAATGTTAAACCTGGTTTTGCAGGAAGGTTTGTTCCATAGTATTCGTTGAACCAGTCAGTAGTTTCTTGATCTGCTACTTTTCTGTAACCTACATAATCAGAAGGCAATGCACCCATATCACAAGCACCTTGTACGTTGTTTTGTCCCCTTAATGGGTTTACACCAGTACCTTGTCTTCCAATATTACCGGTTAACATAGCCAAGTTAGCAGTAGACATTACATTATCTGCACCGTGAGAGTGTTCAGTAATACCTAATGAGTAAACAATAGCTGCTTTATCAGCTTTAGCATATTCAATAGCTAATTCTTCAATGGTTTCAGGTGAAATATGAGTGATTTCAGATACAGTTTCAAGGTCGTATTTTTGTACTGTTTCTTTAAGTTCATCGAAACCTTTTGTTCTGTTTTTAATAAATTCGTCATCCTGCAAGTCATTATCAATAATAACTTTAATCATAGCATTCATTAATGCTACGTCAGTACCTGTTTTGAATTGTACATATTCATCAGCTATTTTAGCAGTTGGAGTGTATCTTGGATCTAAAACAACCAATTTAGCACCATTTTTTTGAGCTTGAATCAATTTACGGCCAAACAATGGGTGTGCTTCCATGTTGTTTGAACCAATACAGAATATGTAGTCTGCTTCTTTAATACTGTCAAATCCGTTGGTCATAGCACCTGAACCAAAGGTAGTAGCAAGCCCAGCTACAGTAGGTCCGTGACAAATACGTGCACAGTGATCAACGTTTTGAGTACCACAAGCTACCCTAGCTAATTTTTGAGTAATGTAAATGTTTTCGTTTGGTGAACGAGCACATGCATAGAATCCAACTTTATTTGGATCTTCATCAGATACTTCTTTAAGTTTATTAGCAACTAAATCTAAAGCTTCATCCCAAGAAGCTTCCCTAAATTCTCCATTCTCTTTGATTAATGGAGTTGTTAACCTATCTTCCCTATTAATAAATTCATACCCGAAGTTACCTTTTGGACATACTTTTCCTTCATTTACTGGGTGTCTTTTATATGGTTCAACACCTACAATTTTATCATCCTTTACAACGAAGTTAAGTCCACATCCAGTACCACAGTATGGACAAATTGTTGGGACATATTTTATCTCAACCATTTTATAATCTCCAAATAATTTATTTAAATAATATAAATAATAAGAAGCATGAAGCTTCTTATTTATTTTAAGTTCTACCTCTAACTTGCATCTTTAAGGTAAGTTATATAATAAATACAACCTACAAATATTGCTGCACCAATTATGTTTCCAATAGTTACTGGAATAAGATTTCCAAAGATAGTTGCCCAGTTTACACCTTCAGCACCTAAGAACATACCTAATGGAATAAAGAACATGTTTGCAACACTGTGCTCGAATCCAATGGTTACGAACGCCATAATTGGGAACCATATACCAAAGATTTTACCGATGATATCATCAGATGCTAATGCCAAGTATACAGCTAAACAAACAAGCCAGTTACAACCGATACCTCTAATGAGTGCTACATCCCATGATAATCCGACTTTTGTAACGGCAACTTTAGTAGCTCCTGCAGCAATTACCGGATCAGTAGCAATACCGCTCATATATGCTAATACATAAGCAACAAATAAAGCACCAACAAAGTTGAAAATCCAACTGATAACCCAGTTTTTACAAAGACCACCAACAGATGCTTTACCATCTAAAACACCCATAACCATGTACATTACATTACCGGTGAACAATTCAGATCCTGCAAGTACAACAAGCATCAAACCAACAGGGAACACTGCACCAAAGACAAATTTAGATAATCCGAGAGGACAACCTGCTGCAAGCATTCCTGCATTTGCAACTTCAGCTAACAATCCACCAAATGCAATATATGCACCTGCTAAGAAGGATAACAATATTACATTAAGAACATTTGCGGAACTTTTTGTTCCACCTATTGAAGACACAGTTTTTGCTGTATCTACAGGACTTTTAAAAGAACTCATCAATATCAACCTCATATTTAATTTTTCCAAAGGGGAAAAAATTTATAATACATATGAAAATCTCCCTTAAATTCTAATTCATAGTATTATGACTATAAGTATGTAAATTAATATAAAAAGGATTTGTTATCTAGCTTAAAAAGTAATCTTTAAATATATCTACCGACAAAATGTATATATAATGATAAATCATGATAAACTAATTTCACATCGTGAAAAATCTCTTTTTTTACAAAATTATACATTAAAATACTTATAAACATTACATTAAATTTTATAAAAGTTATTTATTAAAAATAATGAAAAATACATCCTTTTTAGTATTTATACAAAATATATCATAAGATTCATAAAAATATTCTAAAAAAATAAACTTCGTTATATCTAACAATTTTTGTAAAGCCTAAAATCATATGATAAACATCAAATAAATCTTTAGAAAAAATAAATTAAAAGAAAACAAAAATAAAAAATATTTATCAAACTACGACAATAAAAAACAAATATAAAAAAGAAAAATTAAAAAAAGGTGATTTTAACCCGATACTAATACTAACTTACCAGTAGTTGGATCTTCATACACTTTACCCACTTCACTGTATCCGCTATCTTCCATACCCCCGGAATCAGTGTAATTCTGTTCAAAAGTATCAGCACTGGAAACATCCTGAGTAGCAGGTGTTTGAGATATTAATTCCGGATTTGCAGACAATGCCATAATAGCAAAAATTAAAAATCCAAGTGCCAGAACCAGCATTGCATCAGACAAGTTAGATAAACCACTCATCGGATCGTCATCTAAAGATTCACTAATTCTACGTCTTTTTCTAAGCATAATACTCACTTTTTATTTAAAGTTTCCAATTCTGCTTCAGCAATAGTTTCAAGAACTATTAAATCTGATTCATACCATTGTTTTTTAAATTTAGATACTAAATAAGCAAGTGCTCCAATAACCAGACCAGTAACAGTAGTATCAAATGCAACAGTTAATGCTTCAGCTAATGTAACAATATCACCGGAACCTAATGCTGCCAAACCAGGACCTAACGGAATTAAAGTACCTAAAAGACCTAAAATAGGACCTACTCTTACAAGAACATCTGTCTTATTAGTACTTTTAATTAATTTAGTTTCTTCTGCTGAAATCAATTCACTAGCTAATGCTTTTCTGGCTTCACATCCGATATCATGATTATTAGCTATTTTAATAAGTACATTTTTTTGAAAATCGAATAAATTGCTTTCTTCTATATGTTTTTCAATTTCGCTATGAGACTGTGAAAATGAAACATTCCTTATTAAACATTCCAATTCTTCAGAGCTGATTGGTTTTCTTGAAATACGTTCATTAATAAGCCCGCCAATACATAATATAACAACAACTAAAAAGACCACAATCAAAATCATTACCGGAGTCAGTAAGCTTTCAGACACTATATGAATAAATGAAGATAATGTTTCAGTTCCTTGAATTATCATAAATTACCTCACTATCTTTTTTTCAATTGTTTATCATTATAATACAATCCCACAATCAAAATAAAAATCATTAAAATAATAACATATACCAGCTGATAAGTAGGAGTCAAAATCAGATAAGCACTAAACATATTATAGTCCAATCCTTTGACAGACCAGTAAGTTAATCCTAAAATAAAAATTAAAATTGATTCTAAAATCATAAACTCCCCAACAATAAGGGAATACTCTCTTTTTGCATAAAACAATAATTTAGAAAGCTGATAAACTACAAACATTATTATAACTAAAAATAAAGTTAATAATAAGCTATTAAACATTGAAAATCCATCAATATGAGCATCGATACATAATATAGATATGTAAAATAACACAGCAGTTATCAAAGTAACTTCTTTTAGATTATTCTCCTTTTTTAAATAAATCCATGTTAAAACAAATAAAACAGCAGCCATTACCACAAACAGATATCCGAAATTACCTGCTAAAAAAGATAAACTATCTTTAAAATAGCCTGAAATACTGTTAACACCAATCACTAAAATTCCTGATAAAAGTGAAATAAGAATTGCCTTTGAATTATTAATTTTAAAATTTCCTAAAAAAAGACCCATATTCACTGCAAATAATGCAACAAATATTAATAAATATCCCTCAAACAAACTTAACATTTCAACAGCTCATTAACTCTTTATTATGAGTAATAATATTTACTACCTGAATATATAAACATATCGTTAAGTTTTTTAAAAAAAGTAAAAAGAAGAAAAATGATTATTTGCCATTTTTCTTTTCAATCATTGATTTTATATCATTTCTATAATACAACGCAATGACAGCTATTATCAGTAATATTAAAATACCTATTCCTGCAATCTTTACGACTTCTTCATCAATATCTATAACTTTTGCAACAGACTGAGATGAACTTGCAGATGTGGAAGCAGAAGCACTGTCACTAGCACTAGATTCACTTGCAGATGCAGAACTTTGAGCAGATGCTGCTGAAGCAGAATTAGCTTCAGACACACTTAAAGAACCATCATTGGATCCTCCAGAAGCAGTTGCAGAACCTTGACCTTGTTGTGTGTTAGATGAAGTTCCATTACCTTGACTGCCAGTATTTGGATTTGCTGGACTGTCTGGATTTGTAGGTTTAAAATCAGCAGGAGGAACAGGATAAGTTGGTTTAATATATTGCTCATAATCGGACAGTTTATAAGTTTCCTGACCAGATATGCCATAATAACCAAATTTTACATTACCATTTCCATTATTGACATGTATAAGACCTTTTCCATTACTGATTATTGAGTATCCCCAATTTTTTCCATCATTCAATGAAGTTTTCCACGGAATAGCAGTAGTAATTCTTTCATCTACAGATACAAGTATAGAACTTTTATCAACTTGCTTAACATTAAAACCTAATAATTTGGTTTTTATTCTACTGCAGATTTTAACAAATGACTCTTTGCTTCCATCAGTAAGTACAGGACCCATTTTAAAAGCAGGATAATTATCATTTTCCCTGCCTAAAATATTAAACTCCTTATTAAGTCCAATAAAATTATATCCAACACCCATCAATCCGTCTTCACCAGATCTTACATAATTTTCACCAACATTAAGACCTACATCATTACTGTGAATTGCATTGTTGGTAATATATAACTCAGAATCTCCTTTACAGTCAATATTGATTCCCTTATAATTATTTGAAATATTATTATCCGTTATGGTTGTGTAAGGCCCTGATCCATGAAGATTTATTCCATATTCTTTGTTGTATGATATTTGATTATGTTCAACAGTTGTATATTCTACACCTTTATCAAAATAAATACCATATCCTCCTTTAGTAATACAATTAGAGTAGATAACAGTATTAGTTGAATCTTTAAGATAAATACCAAAACTGTTTGAATTAGAAATTAAATTTCCAACAATATTTGCTTTATCTGTATCAATTACACTAATGCCACACTTACTATTAATTATATCATTATTAAGAATGGTAACATTATTAGTTCCCTTTAACAAAATTCCTTCAGAACCACCTTTAACAATTAAGTTATAAATAACTGTCCCTGCAGCTTTTGATGATTTAATTGTGAAAACTGGATTTTTAGAATTTCCATTTAAAGTAGATTTAACTGAACTATAAATATTAACCGGATTTTTAGATATTGTTAATGATATATTTTCATAGTTTTTACCCGCAAAAATTATATTTTCCCCTGCATTTGCAGAATCAATGATTTTTTGAATTTCAATATTGGACAATCCTTCTGGAATAATAGTTCCTTTAACATCAGACACATAAACATAATTGTAATGAGTTAAAATTCTATCGTAAGAATCTGTAAAACTAGTAGAAATAACATATGTTCCCTGATTTAATCGTATATCCAAACTTGCAACACCATGATTATCAGTTACTTTATTGTATTTGACTCCATTAATATCAAAGATGACTGTTTTATTAAAAACTGGAGTTCCATCATCATAAATAAGTGTAGCATTATAAGATTCACCTTTAGAAAATACGGACACATCAGAAGTATTTAATTGAACATACTCTATTTCTATATTATGCAATACTTCATTTCCTGTCTGAGATGAATTAGATACATCAGCAGCAGTATTATTAACATCTTCAGCAGATACAATATTTATTGCTAAGAACAATATTAAAATTGAAATGAAAAACACTTTTTTAACTATATTTTCACCCCCTTTTTAAACTACTCACCTAATTACAGAATGAAAATTGTAATTACATACTTGATTATATCGACAGGTACTATAAATAAGTATGTAATTTAATTATTACATAATATTGTAATCTAAATTTTACACCATATTATAAAAATGACATATTTTTTATTCAAAAATTAAATGAAAATCTGAAAAATTTTTATAAAATAATTAAAAAAATGAACTAATACTTATAATAAAAATAACTATTGCTGAAAGAATAAAGAAAAACTGTTATATACTAAATAAAAACATAATTAAAATTACTAATAATACCTTAATGATAGTCATTTCTTATTTTATCGTTAGATGTTATTAGCTAATTTATAACTTTATGGAGAGAAATAAAGATGAAAATTAACAATAAGATATTGGTATCCTTATTAATCGTTCTTATTGCTGCTATTTCACTTTCCGCTGTTTCAGCTGCAGAAGATGTTGATACTAATGCAGTATCTGCTCCTGCTGAACAAGTTGAAGCTTTAGAAATATCTAGCATTGATATGAGTGGTGTAATAAGTGAACCTGCTGCACCTGCTGCAAATAATACTGTTTGGAATGTAAATTCAACAGCTACTGCTGCAGATGTACAAAAAATAATTGATAATTCAAAAAGTGGAGATACAATTAACTTCACTAAAGATGCTGTTTACAACTGGCATAGTGCTAACAAATCTGAAGTGCTTAAAGCTATAACTATTCCACATGCTTTGATTATTGAAGGAAA
The DNA here is from genome assembly GCF_047402955.1 of Methanobrevibacter intestini. Lineage (NCBI taxonomy): Archaea > Methanobacteriati > Methanobacteriota > Methanobacteria > Methanobacteriales > Methanobacteriaceae > Methanobrevibacter > Methanobrevibacter intestini. The sequence continues at coordinate 1,207,983 of NZ_CP187956.1, read as the reverse complement.
CAATGCTACTATCGACTGTGATAACGGATTTACTGCTGATAGTAAATTAACATCCATTGATGGAACAACTTTCCAAAATATTAACTTCAATATAAATCAAAAAAATAAAATTAACGGTCGTGGAATTGAATTAATCAACATTAATAATGTTAAAATTATTAACTGTTCTTTCGAAAACGGTCATTCCGGAATATACACTGGTACCTGTTCCAATATTACAGTTATCGGATGTTCATTTATGGGAACTACTGATATAAAAACCATTGGTGGTAAAAAAGAAAAAGGTACCAAAGGAATAAATATTATGGGTGGATCCAACCACATTTTAATAAACAATTACTTTGGAAAAGATTTACTTGACGGAGTATCTATTGCAAGTGGTGCTCAAAACAACTTCCAATTTATTAACAATACTTTCGTAAATAACTGGTATGGTGTATTCTACGGAGGAGGAGTAAGAGGAGTTGTTGTTGAAGGTAACACTTTCATAAACAACAAAATCTATGATTTAGGTCTTGTTAAAGCTGCTGGTGAAACTAAAATAAACAACAACACTTTCATTAGCGGATATTATTCTGTAAAAGTAGATGAAAACACAACACTCAGTGGAACTTGTACTCCTATTTACATAGAACAAGGTAACACCGCACACGGTGCTCCAAGTACCATTGAAACTATTACTATTACCAACAACATATTTGAAGCTTATAACGATACTAACCCTTACACCATCGATGCAGTCTATGTTCAAAGTAAAGGAGGTCCTTTACTCCCTATCGGAACCATAACTGTTACTAACAACACTTATGAAGAAGGAATTACTCCAGTAACTTTCATGGACAATTCATGGAAAGGTGAAAACAATACTTACATTATTGGACCTGCAACTTTAGACACTTTAGTAAAAGCACCAACTACTGCAATAACTGTTGGTGACTCAATCACTATGCAATTAGCTACTAAAAACGGTATTACTATTCCTAATGCAAAAGTTACTATTACTGCTAAAAACGGAAATATGAACAAAACTATTGAAGCTACCACTGATGCATTTGGTTTATTTACTGTTGAAGGATTAGGTAACGGAAACTGGACTTTAGATATTGCTTATGCAGGAACCACCACAAGTACCAACGGATACTTATATGGTGCATCCAAAACTACAATAAAAGCAACTGTAGCTGGTAAAACCGCTTTAACTATTAAAAATACTACCATCATTAAAGGCGGAAAACTTATTTACACCTTAACTGATGCAAATGGTAAACCTATTGAAAATGTAACTGTTACATTAAACATAAACGGAAGAGATTACACTAAAATAACTAATGAAAACGGTACTGTAAGTATGGGTATTAACCTCCAACCTAAAGATTATTTAGTTACTGCAACCTGTAAAGTTGGAAATGATACTATCACATCTAAAGATGTTATTACTGTAACCTCAAACATCATTACTAAAGATATTACATTATACTACAAAAACGGTACTTCCTTTGAAGCTACTATTTTAGATGCTAACGGAAAAGCTGTTGGAAAAGGAATAAATGTAACTTTCAACATCAATGGTGTATTCTACACCAGAACTACTGATGAAAATGGTACTGCAAAATTAGGTATTAAATTATTACCTAAAGATTACATTATTACTACCATTTACGGCGGTATCCAAATATCCAACAAAGTTACTGTACTTCCAACTTTAATAACTAGCGACTTAAACATGACTTATGGTCAAAACAAAACTTTCGTTGCAAAAACTTTAGACGGTCAAGGTAAAGCATTAGCTAACCAAAATGTAACATTCAATATAAACGGTGTATTTTACAACAAAGTCACCAATGAGTCAGGTGAAGCTGCTTTAACCATTAGATTAATGGCTGGAGAATACATCATTACTTCTATATGGGATGGATATCAAGTTGGTAACAACGTAACTGTTTTAAAAGCATAATTTTACATTAAACTAGAGGTTTTATAACCTCTACCTATTTTTCTTTTTTTAAAAACATTCATTTTAATTAATTAACTACTTTTCAAAAATTATTCGAAATAAAAATATTTATACATCGAAAATAATAGGTTATCATATAAATTAATTAAAATGGAGAAATGATATGAAAATTAATAAGATAATTTTATCATTATTAATTGGATTTATTGTTGCAGTATCAATATCTAACGTGTCTGCAATAGATGAAAATGATACTTCAATAATATCTACTTCTGCAGATGAATCTGCAATAGCTAATGAAATTGTAGAACCAGTAAATAATGATATTAAAAATACAACCATTCACAATATAGACCCAAAAACAAATATCACAGAACTTAATAAATACATTAAAGAAAATGTAAGTGCTGGAGATACTCTTAATTTCACTAAAAATGGAGTTTATAACTTTACAAGTTTAGATGGAATTGTTGTAGACAAAAATATTATTGTTCAAGGAAACAATGCTACATTTTATGCTCTTCAAGGATTCCAAATATATAGTAAAACCGGAACAATTGACGGCACTCAAATATACAATTTAAATTTTATTATGACCAATGAAACTGCAAAATGGAATGGTCGTGGAATAGAAATCCGTAACGGTGCAAATATTATTGTTGAAAACTGTACTTTCCTAAATGGAAATTCCGGAGTTTATTTATCTGCAACACTTGGAAATATAACCGTCCGCAACTGTAGATTTAATGGAACAACAGACATTTCATCTATTGGAAAAAACAAAGAAACCGGAACTAAAGCTATAAACATTATGGGCGGATCAAATATTTTAGTTGAAAACAATTTCTTTGGTTCACAATGTCTTGACGGAGTATCAATAGCTTCCGGAGGCCAAAATGTAAATGTAAGAAACAATACTTTTGTAAATAACTGGTACGGAGTATTTTATGGAGGTGGAGTTGGAAATGTTAACACTACCAACAACACATTCATAGACATAATTAAAATAGCTATTGACTTTAAAAAAGCAGCAGGAACAAGTATTGTATCCGATAACATTTTTAAATTAGCTGCTAATAATATTGGTCTTTACATTGAACAGGGTAATACCGCACACGGATCACCAAGTAATATTGAAACTATTACAGTTACAAACAATAAATTTACCGCATTAGACCAAGATAATCCAATCACCCCATACACTATTCAGGCAGTTAGAATTGGCAGTGCAAATGGAGCACTACTTCCAGTAGGTACTATAACTATTGCAAATAACACTTATCAAACAGGTATTAAAGTATTGACCTTTATGGACAAATCATGGATAGAAAATGAAACCTCCGGAGATTATATTATTTTACCTGCAAGTTTAGACAGTAAATTTATTGGAGCTTCAAATAAAACTGTTGAATCTGGTTCCTATTATAGAGTGCAATTAACTGGAGAAAACGGAATTGTTTTACCTAATCAAAATGTCAAAATATCCATTATATTTGATGAAGAAGTTATAGATACAATCAATACTAAAACTAATGATTTTGGTATTATCGATATTCCGTTAAACTACGATGAAGGCAAATATACTTTAAAATTAACTTATAATGGAACCGATAAAATAATAGGCAGCTATTACTTCAACAAAGTTGATCAGGAAATTAAAAATATTATAATAAAAAGTAATGCAAAAACTACCTTAACTTTAGAAAAAGACAGCATATACTTTGGCGGAGAACTAAAATACATATTAAAAGATAAAAAAGGCAATGGCATTGCTGATGCAAATATAGCAATTAACATTAATGGTAAAGATTACATCAGAACTACAGATTCTAACGGAAATGCATTTATGAAATTAAAACTCCAACCTAAAACCTACACAATTACTGCAAAATATGCTGGAGACAAAGTTAATCCAAATGCAAGTACTATTAATCAAGTTAAAGTAAATTCAATTATCTTAACACAGGATGTTGTAAAATACTTTAAAAATGGAACTCAATTTAATGCAAAATTAGTAGATAGTGATGGAAATCCAGTAGCTAATAAAATAATTAATTTCAACATTAACGGAGTATTTTACCATAAAGAAACAAACAAAGAAGGTATTGCAACATTGAATATTAATTTACGTCCTAATACATACATCATAACTTCTGAATACGATAACTGTTTTGTATCTAACAATGTTACTGTAAAAACAACATTAGTAACTAATGACTTGACCAAAGTTTATTTAGGACCTGAAAGTTTCAATGCAACTGTTCTTGATGGTCAGGGAAAAGCATTAGCAAACCAAAATGTAACATTCAATATTAATGGTGTATTCTACACTAAAACAACTAATTCAAATGGTATAGCCAGTTTATCCATCAGATTAATGGCTGGAGAATATATCATAACCTCCATTTATGACGGTTATGCAACTTCCAATAAAGTCACTGTTAAAGCTTAGAGGTATTAATACCTCCTTTTCTTATTTTTTTAATTAACTTCATATTTAAAAGACAACAATTAAATAACAATAGATATGATATTTATTATTAATCATATCGTGAAATATGAGGTAAATAATATGGATAAAAAAATAATATTAATTTTAATAAGTGTTTTCATGTTATTTGCATTTGCACAAGGCATTAGTGCTGCAGATATAGACAACAGTACTGATGTAATAAGCCAAGCAGAAACACATGAAGTACTAGGAACTAAATATGTTGTTGATGGTTCTGCAGAAAATCAAATGAACGATCCAACAATACAAACTGCAATAGATAATGCAAAAGATGGTGACACTATAGAAATTACTGGAAAAAACTATGAACACTGTCATTTTGTTGTAGATAAAAAATTAAATATCATTAGTAATGTAGGAACAACAATGTCTACATGTCCAAGTAATATTAAAGGATCAAATGGTGTTGGAATATTCTACTTTAGTCCAGAGGCATCAGGATCTGTTCTTTCAGGATTTACTTTTGTAAACAATGCTGCTAAAAACGGAGAAGTCGACCCATATGCAGTTTATATTGAAGGTGCAAAAGACATTCAAATAACCAATAATACTATAGACCAAGTATCCAACGGTCCTGGAATATACTTAAAAGATGCTTCAAATATTTTAATTAACAATAACAATATCCAATATTCCAAAAATGGGATATTAATCGAAAATAGTAATAAAATTACTATAACTGACAATAATATTGAAAATAATAAAAACTCCGGAATTTATGTTGGTGAAAATAACAAAAATATCAACATAATGAACAATAACATTGTAGGAAATAATTGGAAAGGAATTGTTGTTAATTCTGCAAACAATGTAAACATCATAAGCAATGTAATAATGGCAAACAGAGATAATTCCGTTCAGGCAAGAGCAAATAACGGAGCAGGAATATACGTCGATTGTACAGTAGACAGCTTGAAAATAAATGGTAATTACATTTTTGAAAATGGAAATTACGGAGTATTTGATACTTATAAAACTAAAAAAAGTTTTGAAGACAATTACAAAGCACAAGAAATTAACTTCAATATTTTTGTTGGTCATAAAACAAGAGGAGTATTTGCACAGCAAAATGAAGGTGGTGACACTGGAATCATTTATGTTGGAAGCAATGTATATTCATTTGAACAGCTTTGTCCAAGTACATACTATGAACCTGGAGTATTGAAAGAGGGTCAAAGAGATATGATATTTGGAGAAATGACCAAAATATCAAAAGGAGTATACAAAATAAGCCTTATTAGAAAAGATACCGGCGAAGTAGCAAAATGTTTAAGTGTTGGAAATGTAACTTTCTTCTTAAATAAAGAAGGTACTGACAGCAGCATAAAACCGGGAGACATTTACCAAATTGTACCAATAATAAACGGAACTGCTACTGTAAACTTTAAAAATGCTACATTTAAACCAAGCCAAAATGTATTGATTGCTCTTGGACCAGGATATGGTGCAATAAGCCAATCCAATAGTTCAACAAGACCATGTGCATATTATACCATACCTGATTCTGACATTCCATCAAATGACACTAAAGACAGTGATTTAATTCTTCAAAATGCAAGTATTTACTATGGTGGAAAATTAAGCTACATTTTAAAAGACAGTAATGGAGCTGCAATTGTAAATGCTACTATAAGCATTACAGTCAATGGTAAAACCTACAATAAGAGCACTGATAAAGATGGAATTGCATTTATGAACATTAAATTAATTTCCAACAAACAGTACAACATAACTGCAGTTTATGCTGGAGATGATGACTACAATGGAGCTGCCTTAAACAGTACAATAACCGTAATTCCAACAATTACTGCTGAAGATGTTGAAAAAATCTTTAGAAACAAAACCCAATACTATCCAAAACTCACAGACAGTAACGGAAAAGCATTAAAAGACACTAACGTAACTATGAACATAAACGGAGTATTCTACACAAAAACCACTAATGATAAAGGAATAGCTACCCAAACTATTAACTTAAACCCTGGAAAATACATTATTACAAGTACCAACACAGCAACCGGCGAATCTATATCCAACACAATTCTTGTAAAACCAAACATGGATCAGAATAAGAATATTGTCAAATATTTCAAGAATGATACACAATATAGCGTAAGGGCTCTTGACGAACAAGGAAACCCATTAGCTAAGCAAAATGTAACCTTTAACATCAACGGAGTATTCTACACAAAAACAACCAATGATGAAGGAATAGCTACCCAAAACATCAACCTAAACCCTGGAACATACATAATAACAGCAATGTACAAAGACTGCTTTGTTTCAAACAATATTACTGTATTACCTACCTTAACTGCACATGACTTAAACAAAACATTTAGTGAATCTAAAGAATTTGTTGCAAAAGTTGTTGACGGTCAAGGAAAAGAATTAGCTAACCAAAATGTAACATTTAACATCAATGGTGTATTCTACAACAAAGTAACTGATGTTAATGGTGATGCTAAATTAAATATCCGTTTAATGGCCGGAGAATATATTATTACCTCCATGTATAACGGATATGCAACTTCAAACAAAGTTACTGTTAAAGCTTAGAGGTATTTTACTACCTCATTTCTTATTTTTTTAAATCTGTTTTTCTAAAAACCAATGGAAAATCCTATATAACAATAGTTTATAATATTATTATAAAATAGTTATATGAGGTAATAAAATATGAAAAATAAAAGCACATTGCTAATTTTATTAAGTATTTTCATATTATTTGCATTTTTACAAGGTGTTACGGCTCTAGATGACAACAGCACCAATGCAAATAGTAATGAAGTACTTTTTGCTGATAATAATCAGATAATTCAAAACAGTGATGAAGTAAGTTTAGATTCTGAAACTTCATTAACATATAATGATGCTTCCTCTGGTTCAAATATTGAATCATCATCAAAAATACCAATAGCAGATGAAAATGGAGTTCTTTTTAATGACAAATCAGATAATATTCCAATGGATCATTCTCCAAATCATTCTTCATTAACATTGCAAAATGATACTGTTTACTATGGAAACCAAGCACAATACCTATTAAAGGATATTAGTGGGAATCCACTAGCTAATGCTAAAGTTACAATTTCAATTAATGGCATGGATTATGAAAAAACCACAGACAATAATGGAATAGCTAAATTAACAATTAAATTAATTTCCAATAAAAAATACAACATAACAGCCAGTTACAAAGGAGATTCACAAATCCCTGCAATGACTTCCAGAAATGTATTAACCGTAATCCCAACAATTACTGCTGAAGATGTTGAAAAAATCTTTAGAAACAAAACCCAATACTATCCAAAACTCACAGACAGTAACGGAAAAGCATTAAAAGACACTAACGTAACTATGAACATAAACGGAGTATTCTACACAAAAACCACTAATGATAAAGGAATAGCTACCCAAACTATTAACTTAAACCCTGGAAAATACATAATAACAAGTACCAACACAGCAACCGGCGAATCTATTTCAAATACAATTATTGTAAAACCAAACATGGATCAAAATAAAGAGTTAGTCAAATATTTCAGGAATGATACACAGTATAGCATAAGAGCTCTTGACGAACATGGAAATCCAATAGCTAAGCAAAATGTAACATTCAACATCAACGGAGTATTCTACACAAAAACCACTAATGATAAAGGAATAGCTACCCAAAACATCAATCTAAACCCAGGGAAATACATAATAACAGCAATGTACAAAGACTGCTTTGTTTCAAACAACATTACCGTATTGCCTGTCTTAACTACAAGTGATTTAACAAAATACTTCGGAATTCCTGCTTCATTAAATTCAAAATTAGTTGATGGACAAGGTAATCCACTAGCTAATCAAAGTGTAACCTATAATATCAATGGAGTATTCTACAATAAAACTACTGATGCAAATGGAATAGCTAAATTAAATATTAGCTTAAATCCAGGAGAATATATTGCAACCATTACATGCAAATCAGCTTTTGCAAGTGCTAAAGTTAGTGTTTTAAATACCAGAACAGTTGAAGAAAATGCTACAAACAGTGAAATTCAAAATATTATAGACTCTGTTGGCAGCAAAGGCGCTGTTAAATTCTTAGGTAAAGTTTACAACAACATTTCATTAGACATTACAAAAAGCATTATTCTCACAAGTGATGTTAACACTACATTAAATGGAAAATTAAATACCTGTGTTTTAAACATTAAAGCAGATGATGTTTTGGTTAAAAACTTAAATATTAATGGAAACAATGGGTCTGGAATCATAGTCAATAATGTTAAAAATACAGTCATTGAAAATAATAACATTAACAACTTATTAAATCAAAGTAATATGGACAACTATAATTCTGGTAAAACATTACTGCCTGGAAAAGGTATTGCACTTTTAAACTCCAAAAACACTACTGTTGAAAACAATAATATTCAATATTATTACAATGGAATTTACTTAAACGGTGCCAAATACACATCTATCCAAAAGAACACAATAACTAAAAACAATTTCGGTGTTGAATTTGATAAAGATGCTTCAAACACATTGATTAATAACAATAACATTATTGAAAATATCGGATTCAATACAATGGTGATGATTGAAGGTCCTTACGGATACGGAATAAGTATGAGGCATTCCGGAGTAAATGTAACTGTAACCAACAATAGAATCAATAATAACTACATGGGAGTATTTATCGATGCTAAAAACTGTAGCGGAATTGTAATTACAGGAAATGAAATTTCAAACAGCACTATTGAAGGTTTAACTGTAAATGAAAACTACACTTATGCACCTGGAGCTGTTCTTATTGTAGAAAACAATGCTATTTACAATAATGCTAAAGGACCAAGTCAAATAATTCTTGGAGAAGTCAGTGCTAATCCTAATGGAATTTACGGACCTGGTGAATGGAACGATACATTAAAATTACAGTTAGGGCCTAACTGGTATGGAACAAACAAATACACAACCTGGGGACTAAATCAGACAGGTCCCGGAACAATTTGTCCGAGAATCCACACTACTTTAATCCCATATAACATAACCTGTATTTCTCCAGGAAAATACGAAGTAACTTTCTATAATAATGGTAGTATAGCTAGCAAACTTCCTGATTTAACAACATACTTTGTATTAAACTACAATACTGCTAAAGAAGAAGTGGTAGAAGTTGTTGCACACCAAGGAAAAGCTACATTTGAGTTTTCAGCTAAAAATTACAATGCAACAGATAACATTATAGAAGGATTTTCAGTATTTGATCCAAATAGGCCAAAATCAGTAATATACACATATAATGTGCCGGAAAGTGAAATTCCAAAATAGATAGTATTTATTTACTATCTAACTTTTTTTATTTAAAAAAATAGTAAGATGCCACAAAATGTGGCTTAATTATTCATCATCTTCAATTATTTCATAGTAAGAACCTTCTGCACATGAAATACAGATAGGTTTTCCGCCTCTTACCAAATGACGTCCGTCAGTTACTTTTTCACCACAGACAGAACACCATGCAGAAGTGTGAGGTTTGCCCGGCATTTGAGATGGAGTTAATTCTACTTTAACTTTTTCTACATTAAATAATTCTTCAGGAGGAGTGACTCTGAAACGATGAATCATTTCTTCTCTTGTTTCTTTAGATTTATTTTGTTTATTTGCATCAGCGTCAGATACCCTTAAAGCTTCACCAGTATCCATATTATAGAAAGTTACTGCAAATTTACCATAATACATTTGTTTTAATGAACGTTTACCCATGGAACATTTTGTAACAGCCTGAACTGCATCAGCCATACATCTGTCGATTTCTAAAAAGACAATTAAGTTTTTATGTCTTTGATTTAATTCCATTCCCATTAAATCTAAACCATACATAGCTAATTTAGTTCCAATAGCTATTCCTCCACAAATTTCTCCGTGGAAATCACCTGCTTTTGCTAACTGTTCATCATAGTCTTCTTCACTCATCATTTTTTATCACCTTATAAATCTAATTTTAAGTTTGTTTTCATAGGTACACAAACTTTTCTATTTTCATCTAATTCAATTAATTTAACATCAATAGAGTAAGCTTCTTTTAAGTTATCTTCAGTTACCACATCTTCAGGAGTTCCAAAATCAATGAATTTTTTATTTTTCATGATAGCTACTTTAGTAGAGCTTAAAAATGCATGATCCGGAAAATGTGATGACATTATAACAGACAGACCTGATTCAGCCAGCCTGTCAATGATTTCCAGAAGCTTAATCTGATTACCAAAATCCAAATGAGATGTCGGTTCATCCAATATTAAAATATCAGGCTGCTGTGTAAGCACTCTGGCTAAAAATACCAGCTGTCTTTCACCACCACTGAGATTGGTATATTCCTTATCTTTTAAATCATATATTCCCAATGTTTTTAATGATTTTACAGCTATTTTTTCATCTTCAGCTTTTGGAGATTGAGCTAAATTAAGATAAGGAGCTCTGCCCATCAGTACAACATCAAAAACTGTAAAGGGAAAAGACGGAATATGCGATTGTGGAATATAACCAATATGTTTGGAAATCTGAGAAAAGGATAATGTTTTAATATTTTCACCATTAACTAAAATTTCACCGGAATCAGTATCATGCAATCCATTTAGACATTTGATTAAAGTTGTTTTTCCTGTTCCGTTCGGTCCAAGAATACATAACACATCTCCTTTTTTTATGGAAAAACTAATATTTTCAAATATTAAATTATCCTCATAAGAAAAGGATATATTGTTAACTTCCAATATTTTATCTTCTACGACCATTCTGAATACCCCTTTCTAAGTAAATATAAGAATATTGGAACCCCAATAACTGCTGTTAAAATTCCTATAGGTATTTCAATTGAAATTACTGCTCTGGATATATTATCAATTAAAAGTAAGAAACTGGCTCCCAAACTTAAAGAAGCAGGAATAAGAATCTTATTGTCCGGACCTACAATCATTCTTGTCATGTGGGGAATAACCAAACCTAACCATCCAATAATTCCACTAACAGAAACTGCTGCTGAAGTAAGTAAAGTACAAGCAGCAATTACAATTAACCTGGTTCTTGAAGGATTTAAACCTAAAGCCTGTGCCTCTTCATCTCCCATAGACAATAAATTAATACGCCATCTAAGCAGCATCAAAATAACCACACCAATAATTATCGGAACTGAAATCATAATTAATTTATCAACAGTAATGGAAGCCAGACTTCCCATTAACCAGTATACAATTTCAGGTAATTTGTCATCAGGATCAGCTATGAATTTAACTGCAGAAACTAACGCTCCGAAAAATGCTGAAATAGCTACTCCAGATAAAACTAAAACCAGTATTCCGCCGTTTTTATAAGATTTTGAAATTAAATATGTAACTGATACTGAAATTAAACCAAATACAAATGCAAATATTTGAGTTACAACATTTAATCCGGAAAGTAAAATAGCCAGTGCCGCTCCAAAACCTGCACCATTAGACACTCCAAGTAAATCAGAAGACACTAATGGGTTTTTAAAGATTCCCTGAAATGCGGAACCTGCCATAGCTAATGCTGCCCCTACAACTAATGCTCCAATAATACGGGGGAGCCTTATTTCAAAAACAATTGTTGTAATAGTTTGAGAAACTTCCAGCTGCGGAAATATAGGGCATAATATGGTTTTAATCACATCAACAGGATCAATCGGATATCTTCCAATTAAAAAAGATGCGAAAAAAAGAATTATAGGAAGGAACACTAAAAGCACAATGCCTAATATCTCCTTATTTTCCTTATTCATATAAATCCCTTACAGGTCTGACTCCTTAAGTCCGGAATCAAGTAATATTTGCTTAGCTTGCTCATCACTTAAATCAAAGTGATAAAATTCACTGTAAAACTCTTGAGTAGTGGAAACCATGTCTATATCCTGATACTGATCTGGATAAATACATTTTGCCGTCCATGGAACACCAATAATCATATTTGCTCCAACCGGCCTGTCAAACCATTTAAACGGAGACTGCGGTGATAAATACACATCATGATTTTTAACTGCTGTAATACTTGCCCAGTTTGAATCATTATAAACTTTTCCGTAGAAATCAGGGTTTGTAGTGATAATAACATCAGGATTCCATTTAATAATTTGTTCCATAGATACCTGAATACCTGCAGTAGTATTTCCCTGAGCTAAAGAATTAGCTACATTTTCCCCACCAACCAGATCAATCAACTGCCCATGAGTGGAATTGGAAGGATTTGTCTGAAGTCCGTCATTACCCTGAGCATAATATACTGTTTTCTTATCAGTAATCTGGCCGGATTTCTGATGTACCATATCCAAATATTTGTCGTTGAAGTCTGTTAATTTCTTAGCATTGTCCTGTGCTCCCAAAACATCTCCAATAAAAGTTATTGACCCGTCAACTTTCTCAACATCGGTAGTGTCATTAACTGCAACAACAGGAATTTCACCAAATTTATCCTGACGTTCCTGAACAGTAGCCAGATCTCCATCTCCACCTTCATCAATAGATTCAATAACCATATCCGGTTCAGAAGCTATAAATTCTTCATAACTACCATCCTGTGTTCCATACCATCCTCCAACAACAGGGAGATTTGCATATTGGGACGGAACATACTTAAGTTCATCATCATTCCACTGGAAATTAACTGCAGTTAACTTCTCCGGAGCAATCATATAAATTACAGTAGTCATTGGAGGGCTGGTAGCTACAACATTTCCAACAGAAGCAGGTATCTGTACTGTTCTGCCAACCATATCAGTTATATTTTTAGATCCTACTGTTTCCACAGTAGAAGGAGTTAAAAATAAGTGAGCAGCAACTCCACATATAACTAAAACAGCTAAAATTAAAATAATAATCTTACTCTTCTTTTCCATAAATATCACTAAACATTTAGTCAAATACTGATATGAATTTATTTACTTAAATAAATAAATAATTTACTGAAAGTCATATTCAAAAATAAAGAAGGAATTATATGAAACAGATAATGGAAGAAAAAGCCCAAAATTATAAAAATGGAAAAATAACCGATGTTACAGAAAATGTTGTTAAGGATTCCACCATAACATTAACAATAAATGATAAAATCAAACGCAGCCTGTCTGCAATTGAAGATTCCCTTAAGGAATTTGCCGTCGGTTATCTATTTAATGAAAATATGGTAAAAACATTAGAAGACATTGAAAAAATCGAAATTGACGGAAACAAGATTAATGTAGAAATTAATGATACTCTGCTTAAAACAAAAGAAACTGTTTTGTGTTCCGATTCTTCAGGAGGCTGGAGAAGTAAAATAAACAATATTGAACCAATAAATTCTAATTTTCAGGTAAAATCTGATGAGCTAATTGGCAGAATTGAAGAGCTGAAAAATAATGCACAAATCTGGCAGGCAACTGGAGGAACACATGTGGCGGGAATTGTTTATAAAGACAATTTCATTGTAAAAGAAGATGTAAGCAGACATGTAGCTGTAGATAAAGTAATTGGATATGGAATATTACATGATTATGATTTAAGCAACTGTTATGTAATTTACAGTGGCAGAATGCCTGCAGATATGGTAATAAAAATAGTCAGAGCTGGAATACCTGTACTTGCATCAAATGCTGCTCCAGCATATTCAGGATGTGAAACAGCTAAAAAAGGAAATGTAACTCTTGTTGGATTTTTAAGAGGTCAGAGATTTAATGTTTACAACAATAAAAATAGAATAATATTCTAGAGTTAAAATTACTCTAAAACAGTATGTCTTGATTTCAAATCGCTTTCTGTCTGATGCATTTTTTCCATCAGCTCAGAAACAATTGCATCTAAAAATACTAAAGTAGTTAACTCAAAAGCAGTACCTAAAGGAGTTAAAGAAGTATAATTTCCATATATCTGACGTTTCATATAATTTTGATCATCTACTTCCTTTTTAGTTCTTCCTTTAACAAGCAAATAACCGTCAGCTAACTGACCAAGAGTTGATTCAGGATATGAAGTAACAGCCAATACTTTAGAACCTCTATTTTTTGCAATTCTTGCTGCAGATACAATAGTGTTGGTTTCTCCAGAACCGGAAATAGCTATAATACAGTCATCATCATAAATAGCTGGAGAAATAGTTTCACCAACAACATAAGAACTAATTCCCAAATGCATTAATCTCATTGCAAAAGCTTTAGCTGCAAGACCTGACCTTCCCGCACCAGTTACAAAAACATTTTTTGAAGTCATTATAATATCTTCAAATTCATTGATAGCATCTTCATCCAAATACTCTTCAGCACAAACAATATTCTCTAAAATAGCTTTAATTGAACTTTTCATCAATTCCATTCTATCCAATTCCCAAAATATATTATCAAATCAATATTATTAATTATGATTACAACTTTATATATAATTAATTATGAAACTCAAAAGCAAAGGCATCATCAATTTAGACATAAACGGTGAGATTTATGACTATAAATTATATCAAAGCCTGAATTCATTAGCCAAAACAGGGTCTCAGCGAAAATCAGCTAAAGAATTAAATATATCACATACTGTTTTTAATAGAAGATTGCTTAAAGCTGAAGACAAGTTAGGGGTTAAAATTACTCGAAAACAGGGAAATGGTACTTTATTAACTCCTGCAGGCAAATCCTTACTTGAAGAGTATAAAAAATATATGGTTCAAATAGATAAAACTTCTGAAATCAATATCTGCGGCGGCCATATCAGTACAGGGCTTTTGGAAAGTATTGATGCTCCTTTTAATGCCAATATATACAGCAGCAATGATGAAGATGCATTTAAACTAGCTAAAAGAGGAGTTGTGGATTTATTAACATTAGATGATCCTGTAATAGCTTTTGAGAGAGATTTAAATATGGTTCCAATAGCTTATGATTATCTGGTTCTAATATCCAGTCCAGATTCCAAACCCATTAAAAGTATTCATGAACTGGAAGGACTGGATTTTGTAAATGTTCAGGGTTCCGCTCAAAGACTGGCCTGGAATACATTAGAACATTATGATATCGATTATAACATTAAAACAAAAGTAAATTCACAATTTGATGCATTTAAAATAGTCAGAAATTCTGAAAATTTATATAGTTTTTTAAATGCCAGTTATTTCAAAGGAAATGACATCTTAAAGTTTGATACAAGACATATCATCAGTTTAATAAAAGTAAATGATGAAAAAGAAGAACTGGACCAATTCATAAAATATTTATTAACTGATGGACAAACAGCTATTAAAAATCAGGGATTTATCCCAATGGATTAAAAGTTTTCAAATGCCCTAAGGAAATAAAAATTTAATTAAACATATAAAAGTTATTTTTGTATTTATACTGAAAAATTTATACCAAATTAACCAGTACTATCAAGTTAAGTGATTTTTTTTCTGATTTTTAGAATCCTTGGCTTTTGCTTGTTTTGCAATTTTTATTCCAATTTCTTTTTTTATCTCTTTCTGTGTGTGTTTGTGGGGGTATTTTTGTTGCTACGAGTTCTTTAGAACCTATTTCCATTATTTCTTTTATTACTTTTTGTATTTCGTCTTGGTTGTCTGTTAGGAGTCTTGGTAGTTGGTCTTTGATTTCTCCGATGAGTGTGTTGATGTTGGAGTGGTATTTGTAGGTGTATTTTGCTGTTTCTTTTGGTTTTCGTGTTATTTTTAGTTCTGCATCGTGTTTTATTCCTATTAGTAGGTTTAGTAGGAATATGTGGCTGTAGAAGTCTTGTTCGATTATGGTTCGTCTTCTTCCGCTGAATTTTTCGATGTATAGTTTGTTTTTTAGTCTGTCGTAATCGGTTTCTATTTTCCATCTTTCGCCGTATAATTGCTTTAATTCTTCGGGTGTTGCTATTTCTTTTGGTAAATTGGTAAATAGTATTTCTGTTTGTCCAGTTTTTAATTTTACTTTAACTATTCTGACTTGTATGCTTTTTTGTTTTCTTGCGATTTTTTTCAGTTCTTCGTCGTGAAATTTTTTTATTTTTGCGTTATTTAAGCTGATATCGAATGTTTCGTCGGTTTTTTTATCATTATCCATTTTTTGTTGTTGTTTTTTGAATGTATTTGTTTTTCCTCGGATTAGATAGTATGAATTCAATGTTTCTGTTTTTAACATGATTTCTGTGGAATTATAGTATCTATCATAACAGGTAATTATGTTATTCATATTTATTTTGTTTTTTACATCGTCTAAGTGTCTTAATGCTAGTGTTATTTCATCTATGGTTTGATTTTCAATTATTGATGATATTACAAAGTCCATTTTTGTATCTACTGTGCATGAAATTCTTGCATTTGCAGCAAATGTTTCAACTTCATTATTTGATGGAACTCCCATTTCTTCACGTGCCTGTGGATGATTTGGAATTTCAACATAAGATCCATCAGTTGCAAAAACGTGAAATCCTTTAAAAGTTTCCATTTCTTCCACATTGTTGTATATTTCCATTATAACTCCATCATTCATGTCTATATAAACTTTGGGATTGATATATTGCATTCTATCGCAAACACCAGAACCAGTTATTTTCATAGAATAATCACCTGTTTGACTCCTTAAATACCTATTAACTTCATTAAATTTTGTTTTCTTACGATTAAATAAAGGAAATTTAATTGCAGTTTCCAAACTCCATTTACCACTACGAACAAAAGCATTATCACTTAATATATATTTTTCATCAACAAAATTATTAAAACTTGCTAAAAAATTTGAAAACACATATTCAAAAACCATCAAAAACCACCCTAAAAACAACAATCCTCAAATAAAAACTAATATTATTAGATAATAATACTTTATAATTAATAATATATAATATTAACTATATAAAATACTTAAAAATAGATATAAATAAATTTACACCTAATAAAATAAAATTAAAATAATAACACACCGATACAAGCAAAATAAATAAAAAAATAAAAAAATTGGAAAAAATTAAAATTAAAAATCAGAAAAATCACTTAACTTGATAGTACTGCAAATTAACCAAAAATTTTTTAAAAATCATAAAATAAACAATAAATAGACTAATAAAAAAGGAGAAAATAATATGGCAAAAAACAGAGATTTACTATCTATTGGACATTCTGCATTAGATTATATCATTAGAGTACCAGAGTTTCCTAAAGCTAATTTTTCAGCACCAATAAACGATATGAAAACATTTAATGGAGGTGCTGCGGCTAATGTTGCACTTGTTGGAGCCAATTTAGGTTTAAAAACATCACTTGTTTCTGCAGTAGGCGGAGACTTTAAAAAATCCAATTATTATGAAATAATGGAAAGTTTAGATGTGGATACTGATTCATTAATTATAGTTCCTGGAGAAACCAGCCCTACAGCATTTGTTTTAACTGATGAAAATGATGATCAAATTAGCTATTTCTACTGGGGAGCTGCTAAAGAATTTGCATCAAGTAAAGTACCTAAAAATGCAATATCCAATGTACAGGCCGTTCATTTAGCTACTGGTGATCCTCACTTTAACTGGAAATGCAGTGAAGAAGCAAAAAGACAGGAGTTACTTGTTTCTTTTGACCCTGGTCAGGATCTTGGAATGTACGATACAGATAAATTAAGAGACGTTATTACAAATACTACCATCCTTTTTGGAAACCATTACGAAATTGAAAGAATATTGGAATCATTAGAAGTGGATTTAGATGGATTAAGAGAAATTGGTCCTAAAATCATTGTAAAAACCTGCGGAGCTAATGGAAGTGAAATCTATTCAAACAATGATAAAATCAAAGTTGATGCCATTGTTCGTGAAGCTGTAGATCCTACCGGAGCTGGAGATTCCTATAGAGCCGGATTTTTATCAAGATTCCTAAATGGAGAATCACTTGAACAATCTGCCAAATTTGCATCATCAGTATCTTCTTTTATTGTAGAAGAACAAGGATGTCAAACCAACATGCCTACTTTTGATGATGCATTTGACAGAATGAGTGAATTTTATTAATCACTCTTTTTACTTATTTTTTTAAAATAAACTTTACACATATCAACTTTTTTTGAATTAAACTCAATCATATTAATTTAAATACTATTACAATAAAAGAGAATAGTATCAATCAAAAATGATAAGTTTTTAAAACTTATTTGATAATTTTAAAAATTATTTGACTAAATTAATGTGATGACCTATGACACAGATAATGGATGCAAAAAAAGGTATTTTAACTGATGAAATGAAACACGTAGCTGCAAAGGAAAATGTTTCTGAAGAATTCATTTTAAAATCAGTAGCTAACGGAACAATAGTAATTCCGTCTAATGTAAACAGAGACATCGAAGCTTCAGGTATTGGTGCAGGACTTAGAACAAAAGTAAACGCAACTGTTGGAACCTCAACAGACATTGTTGACTTTGATGAAGAAGTTAAAAAAGCTCAAATTGCAATTGACCATGGTGCAGACTGTTTAATGGAATTGAGTATTGGTGGAGATTTAGATGTAATCAGAAGAAGAGTTCTTGATATGTCTCCATTACCAGTAGGTTCAGTGCCAGTTTATCAGGCAGCTATTGAAAGAATCAGAAAAGACGGTTCCGTAATTTATATGGAAGAAGAAGATTTATTCAAAACCATCGAAAAACAGGCAAAAGACGGTATTGACTTCATGGCAATTCACAGCAGCATCAACATCGAAACTCTAACCAGACTCAAAAGACAGGGCCGTGTAACCGGACTTGTATCCCGTGGAGGATCATTTATGTCCGGATGGATTGTTGAAAACGAAAAAGAAAATCCCCTATACTCAAACTTTGACTATGTTTTAGAAATTGCTAAAGAACATGATGTTGTTCTTTCACTTGCAAATGGTATGAGAGCAGGATCAATTGCCGATTCAACAGACAGGGCTCAAATCCAAGAACTGATTATTTTAGGAGAATTAATCGACAGATCCCGTGAAGCAGGAGTACAATGTATGATTGAAGGCCCCGGACACATTCCAATTAACGAAATTCCAACAAATGTTATGATCCAAAAGAAAATGTGTTCCAATGCTCCTTTCTATATGCTCGGACCTATTGTATGTGATGTAGCGCCAGGTTATGACCACATAGTATCTGCAATTGGTGCAGCATCTTCTGCAAAAGCAGGAGCAGATTTCATCTGTTATGTAACTCCTGCAGAACACCTTGCTCTTCCAGACCCTAATGATGTAAAAGAAGGAGTAATTGCAACAAAAATAGGAGCATATGCCGGTGATTTAGCAACTGGTACAATCGACGGTTCACAAGATTTAGCTATGGCTGAAGCTCGTAAAAAACTTGATTGGGAAGCACAATATGCATGTGCAATGTTTCCGGAAGTTGCACGTGCAAAAAGAGACCAAAGACCTCCTGAAGATTCAGATGCATGTACCATGTGTGGAAATTACTGTGCAGTAAAAATAGTAAACGAATGGTTGGACAAATCTGACAGCGATATTTTAAAATAGATTTTCATATCTATTTTTCTTTTTTAAGAGAAATTTAATAATATATAAAAAAAGAAAGTAAGAGAATTGGGAATTCTCTTTAAGGACTGATTTTTATTGTGTTTCCTGTTTGGAAGTCGTTCCAGTAGGAAGTTATGATGTATTCGCCGCTCATTAATCTGATTCCTAAGCTTGCAATACCATTTTTATTAGTAACTTTGTGATAGAATACACCATTTACGTTAAATGATACATTTTGGTTAGCTAATGGTTTACCTTGACCATCTAAAGTTAAAGCAGTGAAATTGCTGCCGTCTAAGTATTTCATATTTAAATCTTTTGTTACTAAAGTTGGCATGACAGTTATGTTGTTAGCTCTTTCTTCACCGGTTGCCGGGTTGTAAGCTGTTATAACATATGATTTTGGATTTAATCTGATGCCTAAACCAGCTGTACCTTTTTCATCAGTTACGCGGGTGTAGAACACACCGTTAATGTTGAATTTAACAGTTGTGTTTGCTAATGCTTTTCCGTTGCTGTCTAAGAATTTAGCTACATATTTTGTTCCGTTACAGAAGTATAATGTAGTGTCGTTTCCAAAGACGGTGTTTTTAATAGTTACTGTTGCATTAGCTGTTGCTTTATCATAATCTTTGGTTCCGTTAAATACAGCATTTACTTTGTATTCGTTAGGAACTAATCCGATACCCATGGAAGCTGTACCGTTTTCATCAGTTGTTTTAGCATAAACTTTGCCGTTTACTGTGAAGTAAATAGTTGCGTTAGCTATTGGGTTTCCAAATGCGTCAACTAGTTTAGCTGTGAGATTTTGAGCACCTTTGAAGTATTTTACAACATTGTCCATTGTTAAGGTGGTTTTAGTGTTTTTATTAACTGTTATTGTTCCGTTAACTATCATGGAGTCGTATTTAGCATCTCCTGTGTAGAAGGTTACTACTTTGTAGGTTCCTTCATCTAAACCAGGAATAATAACTTTAGCAGTACCGTTAGTAACTGTTCCTTTGTAATCTGTACCGTTTATTGTTACAACTACACTACCGGTTCCGTCTTTAGGAACAGTAACAGTAATTGTAGCATTTTCACCTTTAACAATATCTGCAATATCAACAGTCATATTATAATCAGACACTTTAGAAACAGTAAATTTAGTAGTATTTTCACTTGATAAGTATTTATTATCACCTAAATAAACTGCTTTTACATCATAAGTTCCATTAGCTAAACCAGCTACTTTAATAGAAGCCATACCATATTTAGTTGTTACATTATAAGATTTACCATTAATGTTTACAGTTACATTTCCAGTAGCATCATCAGGAACAGCTATATTAATAACAGCCTCATCGCCCACTTTAATATCACTAACAGCAACATTTACAAAAGAACCTACTTTAGAAACAGTGAATTTAGTGGTATTTTCACTTGATAAGTATTTATTATCACCTAAGTAAACTGCTTTTACATCATAATCATTAGCAGCTAAGTTAGAAATAGTTAAGACACCTTTTTCATCAACAATAGCTACATTATAAGATTTACCATTAACAACAACAGTAGCTACACCTAAAGCTACATTAGGAACAGCAATGTTAATAACAGCATCTTCACCAAATTTGATGTTATTAGCTGTGACATTTACAGCTGAAGGCATTTTAGCAACAGTTAAAGTAGTACTGTTTTCACCTTCAGTATATTTGTAATTTCCATCATATTTAGCTGTAATTGGATAAGAATTAGCTACCAAATTAGATAAAGTTAAAGAACCTTTACCATTATTGATAAGAACAGTATAAGATTTACCGTCAATAGTTACACTAACCAATTCATTAGAAATTTCATTAAGAAGAGTTATGTTAATAACTGCATCTTCACCAACTTTAATATCATCTACAGCAATTATCATATTTGTAGGTATTTTAGATACTATAAAAGAAGCACTATTTTCACCAGGTAAGTAATTATTATCTCCCATAAATCTAACAAGTACATCATAAGTTCCAGAAAGTAAGTTTTCAACATTTAATTTAGCAGAACCATTTTCAATAGCTACAATATATTCTTTGTTATTAACTGTAAAAGTCACATTTCCAGTAGCATTAGCTGGTAAAGTAGCTATAATAGTAGCATTGTCACCTACATTAATATTTTGTACATCAACTGAAATATTAGACTCCATTTTGGATGTTAATACATAAAATGTATTTTTAGTACCAATATAAATGTTTCCAGTTTTATCCATAGCAGGCATGCCTACAATAGCAGATCCAAAATTGTAGCTATCTAATAATTTACCATCACTACCAATTATCCAGAAAGTTCCTTTATCATCACCTAAATATAATGTACCATCAGCACCAACCATAATTGCTGAAGAAACTGTGCTTTCAATATCATAAAACTCAGAGATATTACCAGTTAAACTATCAATTTTATATATCATGCCTTTAGCATTTACAGTATATAATACATTATTTTCATTATCAATAGCTAATACTTTACCAATTCCATCTGGAACTGTAGTATTCCATATAATACCTCCAGCATTTAAAGCAAAAATTACATTATTATTACCAAAACAATATACTACATTATTGTCTCCAACAACTGGACGTCCACTAGTACCGGCATTTGAAATCTTAACTATATTATCTCCAGATTTAATATTTGCACCAATAATACCTTCAATAGTATTTACCCAAACATTACCAAGTTTGTCTAAAACAGGAGCTGAAAGAGTTCCAGGCTTACCATAACTAGGATTTTTAGATAATTTTATCAAGCTTGCTGAAAAATCATACCCATAAGAAGGAGATGTAGTATCATTATTATAACTAGCTACTCCTACCCAATGACTACCAGACACTGACCCCGGACCATTATAAGGATATTCATGTGAAACATATATATTACCTTCTGAATCCACAATAGGAGTGAAAGCACTTGATAATTGCCAAATATTACCTGAAACTTCCTTTCCAGTGGTTTTATTAACAATAGTTAATTTATTTCCAGATTCAGGTGCAATAATATAATCATTATAAAGAGCTATACCTGCCGGCATCCATGAATTAACATTCCATCTTAAAGTACCATTATTATAAAAAGAAGAAATAGTATTGCCATAAACAACATAAATATTACCCTCTTCATCTATAATAGGGCTTGAAATTAAAGCTAATGAATTGCTCCAAAGAACTTTTAAAGATTTAATACCATTATATGGAGATTGTCCGGAATTTTGAGCATCATGCCCTGTCATAGCCCATTGAGGGCTTGTAACATTATCATCAGGGTTTGCTACAATTGGTTGATTTAATCTAATTGATTGAATATTTAAAGATTTTAATAAATTAGAATCTTCTGGAGTGCAATTAATAAAAGTATTATTTACACCTCTAATGGTTTGATTACAATTAATAAAAGTATTATTTTCAAACGTGTAATTACCAGCAGAAATTTGTACGGTGTTTTCAGTAATATTAGACCAATGATTATTAAAAGTATTATTATACACTTGTAAAAATGGAACTCCACCAGTAGCATTAGGATAGTTTGCATTAAATGCACAAATAGCTAATCCATTTCCTGCTGAATTATTAGTGAAATTAGAACCATGGACATTTAAATATCCTCCATTTAATGCAGTAATTGCTCCACCATTTCCATCAACTGCAGTATTTTTATTATTTTTGAAACTGCAATTTTCAATAGTGATATTATAAGAAGATCCGAAATTATAAGATCCTATAGCTCCACCACCAGTAGTAGTATCACATATATTTTCATCAAAAGTGGAATTATATACTTCAAGTTTACTGTAAGTAAATAATGCTCCACCATTCCATCCTGCATGATTTTTTATAAATTTAGAACCACTAATACGAGTTTGAGCATTAGAATGAGTGTGAATTGCTCCAGCCCACCAAGTAGCATTATTACCAACAAACATTGAATTGGTTACATTTAAAATACCACAGTTATTAATAGCTCCAGGTTCTACACTTGCATTATTATTTACAAAATTACAATTATCCACATTCATACGAACATTACTACCATAATTAGTTATAGTACCATATTGTGTATGACAATTAGTAAAAGTACAGTTGTCAAGATTCATTAAGCCTTGAGTATTATAAACTACAGAAGTTTTACCAGCACCAGTAGTAATATTTGAAAAAATACAGTTATTTAACTCATTATTTCCAGCAGACTGGATAAAAATTTTACAATTACTATCTTTAAAATTCACATTTAAAAATGTAATATTAAGATTAGAATTAGAATTAAAAAATGGAATAAGATTAGGATTATTAGTTGTGATATAAGTATCAGAACTACCTATTATAGTAGCACTATTTCCAAAAACAATTTGACTATTTGCATTATAAGACTGACCAGTTAAAGTAATAACTTTATCACCACTACTTTGACAAGCTGTTTTTAACTCATCCCAAGTAGCTGCACTTGTACTAGCCACCTCCTGATTTTGTCCAACATCAATAATTGATGCTTCATCAACTGAAATACTATCATCTACACTTGAAGTAACTTCAACAGTAGAATTATCATTTAAATCAGTTGCACTAACAGCACCAATACTACAAATCATCACTAAACAAGCGATTAAAATATATTTATAGTTTGATTTAATATTAAATCCCCCAATTAAATTATGCTAGTTAAGTAAACTCAATAAATTATTCAATACCAATCATCTTTAAAAAAAAAACAAATGTAAATATAACTGGATATTTATTAAATAAGTCTTAACTAATTGAATTATTTATCAACATAGTATATAAATATAGTTATAAATTACCTAAAATAACAATATACGTAAAATATATTTAATAATTTAAAAAAAAAATAAACAATCTCATAAAATTTATGGAACAATATGTGCTGATTATAAATCAAATAAAATTTATATTATAAGTTGTTAATAATTTAATATAAATAATAAGGAGAGGAATTTTGTGAAAAATAGAAAAAAAATAATTTTAATATTGTTGATTCTAGGATTATTTTTTATAGCATTAACCACAGTTAATGCTGAGGATAATTCAACTGCCACTTTAAATCAACCTAACATCAACAATGTTGAAATTTATGAAGAGGACAGCTCGACAGATATTGATGAATCGACTCAGAATAGCAAAAATATTGTTAAAAATGATTATAACTCAGAAAATGCACTTTTTAAAATCAAACCCGAAGATAAAATTGGAGACAACATATTTATCGGTCCAAGATATTCGTCTATTGAACTTACAATAACAGTTAATAACACAAATGATTTTAACAAAACGGGAAATATAACTGTAAATATTCATGTAACCGGCAAATTTACAATGGGTGAAGACGAATTTAACAAAACTTCTTTAATAATTTATGAAAATGACACCATCATAAAACAAAAAAACCTAAGCGAATTAAACCTACCTCCTTACCAACATTATACCACACCTGGAAATTACACATTCGATATAACTTTTCCATACCATATGCAAGATAAAAGTATTTTAAAAGTGTATGCATTTGGAATATATTCCAATACTCTTGTTTTTGAAAAATTAAACAATTTACAATTAATAAATTTAACAAATAACAACATAATTATAGACAATAAAATCAAATCCAATATTAGCTGGACAAATTCCATAAATTCTATTAAAAAGGCATTAGAGTTAGTTGAAAATAAAGGAACAATATACTTATCTAATTTTAACATAATCCATGACACCAATGAAAGTATTATAATAAATAAATCAGTTACAATAATTGGAAATAATGTTACTCTTAATGGATTTGAAAAAGAAAGCCTCTTCAATATAACAAATAATGCAGAAGTTACTTTTGTAAATTTAACAATCACAAATACCACAGGTTACAGCATAAATACAGAAGGAAAAGTTAATTTAATAAATTGTACATTTAAAAATATCCTTGGAAGAGCAATCAATAATACTGGGATGCTAAATTTAACTAATACATTATTTAACACTGATTCTATCTACCAACACCCCAAAGTAACTAATTTAAACAAAAATACAAATAATGGATTAATTTATAATGCAGGAACATTACATATAACAAATTGTAAATTTAATAATATTTACATTCCAAATCAAATAATAATGAAAAATAAGAATATAACCTGGATAGGAATAATTTATAACACTGAAAATGGCATACTGTCCATAGCCGACTCAAAATTTACAAATATTGAATTTAGAGCTATTAAAAACAATGGAAAAATAAATATTACTAATACTTCTTTTGAAAATAAAACAAAACTTCAAATAAATCAAATAATAAATGATACCACTTATCAAACATTAAATAATTATATATATCAGTCATATAGGGAAAAAGCTATAAAAAGTGTAAATGGATCAATAATTCATAATTCAAATATAATGATAATTGAAAATTCAAGTTTCAGAAATATCATGGATATTACTAATAATCAGGGTTATTTTAGTTCTTATATTGCACCTACAGATTATTTTGGATCTTTTGGATGGTTTGGAAGTGATAAAGGAATTATATATAATATTGGAAACTTTAAAATTAAAAATACATCATTTAACAATGTAAAAACAAAAACTGGAGGAGCAATATATAACTCCGGAATTGGAACTATTGAAAATTCAAATTTTAATAATTTGACTTCAATTGGAAATGGTGGTTCCATATTAAATACTGAGAAATTAATTATAATAAATACAAACATTAGCAACTCAAAAACAAGAAACAATGGAGGAGGAATATATAATATAGGAGATTTAAATGCCACAAATATTATGATAACAACTTCCGAAGCAACACAAAGTGGTGCCATAACATATACTGCAGGTGGAGGAATATATAATGCGGGGAACATGTATCTTTTAAATTCATCAATAAGTAAAACATCAATAGGCAATACTAAGATCTACGGATCTGCAATTGAAAATACTGGAAATATGACCTTAAACAAAACTATAATCCACAATATAACTGGATATAGAGCAATACATAACGATGAAACAGGTAACTTATTAATAACCAATTCTATAATAAAAAACAATAAAATTTACTCAATAAAAAACTATGCAAATAAAGTTTTTTATGGCGCAATAGAAAATTCCGGTATTTTAACAATTAATAAAACAATCTTTGACAACAACATTAATGGAGATAACGATTTCTATTATCTTTCAGGAGCATTTAATATTTATAATAAAGGTACT
Organism: Methanobrevibacter intestini; assembly: GCF_047402955.1. Taxonomy (NCBI): domain Archaea; kingdom Methanobacteriati; phylum Methanobacteriota; class Methanobacteria; order Methanobacteriales; family Methanobacteriaceae; genus Methanobrevibacter; species Methanobrevibacter intestini. Next base: position 1,180,793 of record NZ_CP187956.1, on the reverse strand, counting down.
TTAAATGCATTTTACAATATATTCATAAATACAAAACATTTAACTGTAAAAACACATGTTTACTACATTACCCCAACAGACCCATATGCATTCCTATTTAATGAAGGTACTATAAATATGGATTACAACTATTTTTGTACAAATACTAATCCTTATCCAAAAGATTCAAACACTGAAATAGGCAATTATTTTATATTCACATTTAAACCAGAATATAAATCTTTAAAAATTGGAGATACTATTCAACTTAAAGTAGATTTAAAACTAGCAAATGGAAAAGCATTTACAGATTATAACTTACTTCCGAATATGAATGTTACATTTACCACTATAATTGATGGAAAAGAAGTAAATATAACTAAACCTTTAATAAATGGAACCACCGTATTAGAATATAATTACACTTCTCAAAAAGGCCAATACAAAGTTTATGCTAATTTAGGAGGCCACAGCGAAGAAATAATCCTTGATGTTGGAAAAGAAACTTCAAAAATAGATGTGGATTTAAATAACAACATTATCTACGGTGAAGATGCAATATTTAAAATTAAAGTAAACGGAAACTACACACACATCCCAACTGGAAATGTAACAGTCATTATTAACGATAAAAAATATTCCATAAACTTAACTAATGGATTAGCTAATTTAACAGTCACTAATTTAACACCTGGAACTTATAGTATTAAAATAGTTTATGAAGGCGACTCAGATTATGCTAAAGTCTTCTATTACTGCAATTATACTGTAAATAAACATCCAACTACATTAAATATTACTGCACCTGAAGTTAAAATCGGGCAAAACGGAGAACTAATTATAAATCTTGAACCTAAAGGCTCCCAAACACAAGGTTACCTGTACATCAATGGAGAACTTAAACAAATAATTTATATTTATGCCGGAAAAACTACAATTCCTCTTAAAAACTTTGCTGTTGGAGAATATAACCTTACAGTAGTTTTATGGGATTCAAAATACTATGAAAGCAGCAATGCAAGTACAATTTTTAAAGTAAGTAAATTTAACACTAATTTAACAATAAATGTAGATGATGTTAAAGCTGGAGAAGATGCAACAGCTACAATAACTGTAAATCCAAGCAATCTTCGTGGAGAAGCTATACTCTGTGTAAATGGTATAAATACTACAATATTTTTAAAATCAGAAGTAACAAACATTACACTACACAATTTAACTGGCGGAAGTTATAATGTAACTGTTTATTATCCTGGAGACTCCAAATACGCCCCATCAACTGCAACAACAACATTTAAAGTTCTAAGAGATTCATGTAATCTAACTGTAAATATTACATATAACGATGATTTAACCGGAATCGTCAATGTAAAAACTAATCCCAACACCTGTACCGGTGAAGTTGGAGTTTATATCAATAAAGAATTCTATAAATTAACTCTCACAAACGGAACAGCTGTATTTAATGTTAATTTCACAAAAGGAAGCAATTACATTTATGTTTTATACCTTGGAGATAAACAGTTTGAATCTGCAAGCTGGAATACTACAATAAACATAACAAGCATTGATTTTATATTAACTGGTGAGAATTTAACAATCAAAGAGCAGGATAACTCAATATATCACTTTAATTTAACAGACAAACAAGGAAATCCTTACACTTACACAAAAGTTGAAATAAACATAGATAACAAAAATTACACAGTAATGACAAATTCTAAAGGTTTAGGTTATCTTAATTTAAATTTAAAAGCAGGAGAATATATCCTTAAAGCAACATTCAATGGAATTACAGCCAAAAACAAAATTATTGTAAAACCTGCTGATTTAAATATTGACATTAAAGATATTTTAGCCGGAGAAACTGAAGTAATTACTGTTAAATTACCTGCCAATGCAACAGGAACTATATTATTTGTTATAGATGGTAAAACTTACAGTAAAACATTGAAAAATGGAACTGCAAGTGTTGAAATAGCTAATTTAGCCTTAGGAAAACATACATTAAAAGTAATTTACTCAGGAGATTCCAACTATACCAATAACACAAAAGAAGTTGAATTCAATATTAAAAACTCATTATCCTCCATTACAATCAATACAATTAAAGACAGCATCTATGGAGAATCCATTACTATAACAGCCAGCATTACAAGCGGTGCAAATGGAAACGTTACTTTTACTATTGACCATGACTCAAAAACTGTTGAAATAGTAAACGGAGTAGCCAAAGTTACATTCAATAAAGTCAATGCAGGAAATAAAAATGTTAAAGCAACCTACAACGGAAACAATATTTACCAAGGCTCCTCTGACAACAAAGAATTTAAAATAGCTAAAGCACCTTCAAATATAAACATTATAACTTCAGAAATCATAGAAGGCCAAAATATTAGAATATATGCAGTAGTAAATGATGATGCTACAGGAAATGTTACTTTCAGGATTTTAGGATTATATTCACCAAGAAATAAAACCATCAGCAACGGTAATGCTACTTGGCTTATTTCACCATTAACAAGTGGATCATACACCATAAATGCATACTATAACGGAGATAACAATTATTTAAGCTCAAATACAACTAAAATACTCATAATCAATCAAACAAAATCCATATTGAAAGTTAATGTTGAAATAGGTGAAAATGAAATAATATTCAGTGCAACTCTTAAAACAGAAGATGGAAGACCAATTACAGGTAATGTAACTTTAGAGCTTAATAAAGAGTTCTATAAAATAGTAATAACTGATGGTGTTGGTTTTAGAAGCTTTGATAAACTTCCAGAGGGCAAATACACATATTCTGCAACATATAAAGGAACTGATAAAATTTCTCGAGCTACTGACAACGGAACTTTTGAAATCAAATCTGTTGAGTATAATGTTATTTTAAATGCTCCTGATGTTAAAATGATTTATCATGACGGTACAAGATTTATAGCTACTTTAACTGATAAACAGGAAAATCCTATAAGAGATGCTCCAATTGAAATAACAATTAACGGGAAAACCTATACTAAAACAACAGATGAAAAAGGTGTTGTAAGTTTAGGATTGAGCTTGGACAGTGGAATATACACAGTAACTGTTAACTTTAAAGGAACAGCAGATTATACTCCAATAACCAGGCAGGCGAAAGTTACTATTGAACCGACAGTTAAAGGATTGGACGTTGTTAAAATGTTTAGAAACAATACTCAGTATTATGCCATATTTACTGATTCACAGGGTAATCCTCTTAAAAACAAAGATATTCAGTTTAATATCAATGGTGTCTTTTACACTAAAACCACCAATGATAAAGGAATAGCTATGATGGGTATTAACTTAAATCCCGGCAAATATGTTATAACAGCAATTAACCTTGTTACTGGTGAGCAGTCAGGTAATAATATTACTGTAAAATCACTGATTGTTCAAAATGATTTAACTAAATACTATTTGAATGCTTCCAGATTCCAGACAACCATCTACAACAAAGACGGATCATTAGCTGCAAACAAGGAAGTAACCTTTAACATCAACGGTGTATTCTACACTAAAAAAACAGACGAAAACGGTATTGCAAGCCTGGGAATCTCTTTAAGACCTGGAGAATACATAATAACCACAATGGTTGACGGATTAAGTATAGGAAACAAAGTCAATGTATTGCCGACATTAATTACTAAAAACTTAAACATGAAATACCTGGACGGAAGCAGCTTCACTGCACAAACATTAGACGGTCAAGGCAAACCAATAGCCAACCAAAACGTATCATTTAATGTAAACGGAGTATTTTACCACAAACTCACAGACAATAACGGTATTGCCAAATTAGGAATCAGACTGATGGCAGGTGAATACATCATAACTTCCTACTGGAACGACTTCCAAACAGGAAACACAATAAAAATATCTTAAGAGATTAAATAACTAATCTCTTTTACATTTTTTAAAATTCATTATTATTTTTTCTTCGTAACATGCACAAACATGTTATTTTACTTTTTACTATAAAATTTTCAATAAAAATACAATTTAAAAAAAGACTAAAAAAACTTTCCATAACTGCCTTTTTTAAACAATCTTTTTATATTAATAACAAGAAATATTAATTGTATAACTTATTTTTTATGATTATAAATTATCGGTGATGTAATGAAACATTGGATTGAAAATATAGCTGAGGAATTAAGTAAAAGAGATACTGATAAACATGTAATTGCAAGTGGAACCTCCATATCAGGTTCTATTCATATTGGAAACTCCTGCGATGTATTTATAGCTAATGCAATCGGAAAAAAATTAAGAGAATTAGGAAAAGAAGCTCAAACTATTTGGATTGCTGATGATCATGACCCCCTTAGAAAAGTTCCATATCCATTACCTGAAAATTATGACAAATATCTTGGAATGCCTTACTCAACAATTCCATGTCCTGACGGATGTTGTGACAACTTTGTAGAACACTTTGAAAAACCATTTTTAGGAGTTATGGATTCATACGGCATTGAAATAGAACATAAATCAGGATTTGAAATGTATAAAAGCGGAATCTACAATGACTACATAAGAACCGCTCTTGAAAATGTAGACAGAATCAAAGAAATCTTCAATCAATACAGAAGAGAACCTCTAGCAGATGACTGGTTACCATACAATCCGATTTGTGAAGAATGTGGAAGAGTAAATACCACCTATGCATATGATTTTGATGGAGATATCATTAAATACAGATGTGACTGCGGTCATGAAGGTGAAATGGATATCAAATCCGGAAACGGAAAACTTACATGGAGAGTGGAATGGGCAGCAAGGTGGAAAATATTTAATGTTACCTGCGAACCATTCGGGAAAGACCATGCAGCCAGTGGAGGTTCCTATGATGTAAGTAGCATTATTTCAAAAGAAATATTTGACTATGAAGCACCATACCCAGTTCCTTACGAATGGATTACTTTAGATGGAGAAGCTATGAGTAAATCTCATGGAGTATTTTTCACACCGGAACAATGGTTAGCTATCGGACCTGCTGAAAGTCTCAATTATTACTTATTCAGAAGCAAACCTATGAAAGCTAAAGATTTTTCACCTAAAATGTCATTTTTAGACTTCATGGATCAGTTTGATAAAGTAGAAAAAGTATTTTACGATGAAGAAGAAGCACCATCTGAAAAAGAAGGTAAAAAATTCAAAAAAATCTATGAAATAGCTCAAATAAATGAAGGCAGTCCTTTACCATTCAGACCACATTACAGATTCTTAGTTAATGCTTACCAAATAGCTGGAAATAACTTGGAAAAAATATTTACAATTCTTAAAAACAATTCCCAGTTAACAAAAAGCTTTAAGGATAAAGAATTCGGAGATTTAAATGAAACTGAATTAAAACAATTCCAGGAACGTGTTGACAATGTAGTTAACTGGTTAGACAACTATGCTCCTAAATTTGTAAAATTCCAAGTTCAAGAGAAAAGTGTTCCAAAATTACCATTAACTGATGAACAAACACAATTCTTAAGTGATTTAGCTGATTTAATGGAATCAAAAGAATTTAACAAAGCAGAAGATTTACATGATGCAATGTATGAAATTCTTGAAGGCCAAGGATTAAAACCTCAAAAAGGATTCCAGGCTATTTATAAAATGATTTTAGGTCAAAAACAAGGTCCAAGAGCAGCATCATTCTTACTATCTCTTGATAAAGATTTTGTTGTTAAAAGATTAAGGCAAGAAGCTTAAAAATCACAAACATTAGTAGAATTCCCTACTTTGGATAATTCATTTTTCCAAGATTCAGGGTTTTCTTCTACATATTTTTCAAACAATTTTTTACATTCTAAATTATTTAAAACCGTTATTTCTACACCATTTTTCTCAAGCAAACATTCTGCACCCATTAATGTTGTATTTTCACCAATTACAACTTTCGGAATATCATATAACAATATAACTCCAGAACACATCGGGCAGGGAGAAAGAGTTGTGTATAATATGGATTGAAGATAATCCTCATGATTTAAACGGCCGGCATTTTCAATAGCGTCCATTTCTGCATGTAAAATTACAGAATCGTTTTGAATTAGCCTGTTATGGCCGCGAGAAATAATTTTTCCATCTTTAACTAAAACAGCTCCGATTGGAATGCCTCCTTCAGCTAAAGATTTTTCAGCTTCCTTTAAAGCTTCATTTATAAAATAAGTATCATTATGCATAATAAAAAAATGGGATGATGATTTAATCATCATCAATTGAGACTTTTTTATTGGAAAGTCTGTCTAAAAATCCTCTATTAGCTTGTTTTTCTAAAGTTTTTTTAAGTTTGGAAACTTGTCCTTTTAAATCATCAATAGTTTTTTGTGAATCGTTATGTAATTTATCGTAACTACTTTGCTTACCTTTAAGTTCTGCAGTAAGTGACTTAATTTCTTCATTAAGCTTATTCATTTCGCCTTTAACTTTAGCATCAACTTCTTCCTTATAATTTCCCATTTCAATAACTTGTTTTCTTAAATCATCAATTTCAGATTTAAAATCAGGGACTAACTCTTTAAGTTTATCTAATTCAGAAGTTTTTTCAGTTAATTGGGAATGTAAATCCTGATTTTCAGCTTTTATTTTATCAACTTTATCTGCATCAACATCATCCAATTTAGCTTTGAAATCAGCTACTTTAGCTTCTGCATCTTTTTTAATATCATCAATTTCAGATTCAAGCTTTTCAGCCCTTACTTTATTAATTGCATCTTCAGCACCAATTTTTGTTAATTTTTCGCTTAAATCTGCATTAATATCTAATTGATCATAATATTTCCTAGTAGTTTTTTCTAATGCTTCAGTTAATTCATTTTTAATTTTCTTTAACTCTGCATTTTCTTTTTTAAGATTAGGAATAATTTCATTAGTTAAATAATTAAGTTCACTAGACTGATTATCTAATTTTTGATCTTTTTCTTTTAATTGGCTTTCAAATTCAGTTACGTTTTCTTCAGACACTATATCACCATACAAGCAATAATAATCTTTTCTAAATTTATGTTCAACAACAAGTATACAAAAATAAATATATTACTATTAAATTATTTAAATCTTTATCAACTACAGATGAAAATTTTTGTGCCTCCCCAATGATTAAATAAGTAGCAAAACATACATTATACTAACAGATTTTAAAAACTCATGGAGATAAACATGGACTATTTTGATAGATTAGAAGCAGATACTAAAGTATTATATAAAATAGCTAATGATGCAAGGTCTAAAGGACTTGATGTTGAAACAAAAAGTGAAGTTCCTTTAGCAAAGGATTTAGCTGAAAGAGTTGAAGGGCTTGTTGGTCCTGAAGGTGTTGCTAAACGTATTAAAGAATTAGAACAGGATATTACCAGAGAAGAAGTAGCTTTTGAAATAGCTGCAGAAATAGCATCTGGAAAATTTGAGCTTACAAAAGAAAAGGCAAATTATAATGAAGAGCAAAAGTGCGACCAGGCTCTCAGGACTGCACTAGCTATTCTTACAGAAGGAGTCGTAGCTGCTCCATTGGAAGGTATTTCCCAGGTAAAAATTAAACAGAATTTCGATTCTACAAAATATATTGCAGTTTATTTTGCAGGACCTATCAGAAGTGCAGGAGGAACTGCAGCAGCATTAGCTGTTTTGCTTGGAGATAAAATTAAAGAAGCTATAGGTATTGATGATTTTAAACCTGTTGATGATGAAATTGAACGTTATGTAGAAGAAGTAGAACTTTATGAATCAGAAGTTACCAACCTGCAATACTCACCAACACCGGAAGAGGTAAGATTTGCAGCTAACCATATTCCAGTAGAAGTTACTGGAGAACAAACTGATCAGGTTGAAGTATCTCACAGAGATTTAGAACGTGTTGAAACCAATAATATTAGGGGAGGAGCTCTTTTAGCTATGGTTGAAGGAGTTATTCAGAAATCCAAAAAGATTTTAAAAATCTCTAAAAAACTTAAACTGGATAGCTGGGGTTGGCTTTCCGAATATTCAAAACCAAAAAATGATGACAAAAAATCTGATGATGACAACACAGATTTAGTAACTGAACCAAAATATATTCAGGATATTATTGGCGGAAGGCCTGTTTTAGGTTATCCTTCTGAAAAAGGAGGTTTCCGTTTAAGGTATGGCCGTTCCAGAAACACAGGACTTGCAACTATGGGGGTCCATCCTGCAACAATGGCATTGCTTGATTTTTTAGCTGTTGGAACACAGCTTAAAATTGAATATCCTGGAAAAGGTAACTGTGTTGTTCCGGTAGACTCCATTGAAGGACCTATTGTAAAACTTAAAAACGGAGATGTTGTAAAAATAGATAAAATCAAACAGGCAAAAGAACTTAAAAATCAGGTTGCAGAAATCCTGTTTTTAGGAGATATGCTTGTTGCATTTGGAGAATTTTTAAGAAACAACCAACCATTAATGCCTTCAGGATGGTGTGAAGAATGGTGGATTGGTCTGCTTCAAAAAAGCGACAAATTTGATAGCACGGATGAAACTTTAGATTTACATCATCTGGAATATGATTATATTCCTGCTGCTGAAGCTTTTAAGTTATCTGAAGAATATAATATACCTCTACATCCAAAATACACCTACTGCTATAATGATGTAACAATAAATGATTTAAACTCATTGATTGATGTGATTCTTGAAAATAAATCCAAATATTCACAAGAAAACGGACTTACTATTGATTTGGATTACAGAAAAAGAGTACTGGAAATTATAGGTGTTCCCCACACTGTAAAAGATGGAAAAATAACAATAGACAAAGACCACAGCTATGCTTTAATAAATACATTAGTAAATCATGTTCCTGTTAAAGAACATACTATAGAAGCTTTAAATGAAGTTTCACCAGTTGAAATTAAAAATAAAGCTCCTGCATATATTGGTACCCGTGTAGGAAGACCTGAAAAATCCAAAGAAAGATTAATGAGGCCTGCACCACACGGATTATTCCCAATTGGCAATTATGGTGGAAGCAGAAGATTAGTAGCTACTGCAGCTAAAAAAGGTAATATCAAAGTAGATTTAGCTAGAAGAAAATGTACTCAATGTAAAATTAGTTCATTCCAGTCTATCTGCCCTCACTGTGGAGCTCCAACAGAAATCAGCCCACATAGTGTAAAAAACATAAACCTTTCAGCTATGCTTAAAAAAGCATCTGACAATGTAAAAGTAAGAAAAGTTGATGAAATGAAAGGTGTTGTAGGTATGATTTCTGAATCCAAGTTACCTGAACCTCTTGAAAAAGGAATACTTAGATCCAAAAACGAAGTATTTACATTTAAAGATGGAACCATCCGTCATGATTCAACAGACTTGCCTTTAACTCATTTTATACCAAAAGAAATTGGAGTTACTGTTGAAAAACTTCTGGAAATGGGTTATACTAAAGACTGCTATGGAAATCCAATTGAAAATGATGAGCAGATTATAGAGCTTAGAGTGCAGGATATTGTTATTTCCAATAACTGTGCAGACTATCTTGTCCGTACCGCCAATTTCATTGATGATGAACTTGAAAGATATTATGGAATGGAAAAATTCTATAATGTTAAGGAAAGATCTGACTTGATTGGACATTTAGTGGCAGGTCTTGCTCCCCACACTTCTGCAGGAGTATTAGGCAGGATTGTTGGATTTACAAAAGCATTATGCTGTTATGCACATCCTTATTTCCACTCTGCAAAACGTAGAAATTGTGATAGTGATGAAGATGCAGTAATGCTGCTTCTAGATGCATTAATCAACTTCTCAAAATCATACCTTCCAAATACAAGAGGAGGAAGTATGGATGCTCCGTTAGTTCTATCTTCAAGAATTGATCCTGAAGAAATAGATGACGAATCCCACAATCTGGATATTTTTGAAAGATTCCCTGTTGAGTTTTATGAAAAAACTTATGAACCATTAAAACCTGCTGAAGTTTTAGAATACATTGACAATGTGGAAATGCATTTAGGAACCCCACAGCAATACGAAGGATTGATGTTTTCCCACCATACATCAAGTATCCATGCTGGACCTACAGTATGTCTTTATAAAAGACTTCCTTCAATGAGGGAAAAAGTAGAAGCTCAAATTGCACTGGCTGAAAATATCAGAGCGGTAGATCAAAGGGGAGTTGTGGAAAAAGTTTTATCTTCCCACTTTTTACCGGATATTATGGGAAATTCAAGGGCATTTTCCAAACAAAAAGTAAGATGTACAAAATGCGGTTCAAAATACAGAAGAATGCCACTTACCGGAAAATGCAAATGTGGTGGAAATTTAATACTTTCAGTTTCTAAAGGCTCAGTAACTAAATATCTTGAGATATCGCAGGATTTGGTAAATAGATACCCAGTGTCTCATTATTTAAGACAGCGTTTAGAAATTCAAGAGTTTGGAATTCATTCGCTTTTTGAAAGTGATAAATCCAAACAAAGTTCTTTAGATGTTTTCTTCTAAAGAACATCAATACTTTTTAATTGCTCTTGCAATTTAATATAATATTTAAAAATTCATAAATAATTTTAACTGAAGCATATATCGTTCGTATCAAAACGAACATAATATATACAAGTAACAATATACAATTAATACAAGTGAGAGAAAACTCTCTCGTCAAAATTTATAGGATGGTGACATATATGGAAAAGACTTCCGAAATAATGAAAGAACTTGCTAACTCCAAGAAAATCAACGTTGAAAAAAACAACGGTATTAAAGAAAGATTTAGCTATGAAAAATTATTAAAATCATTAGTAATGGTTGAAACCCCTTTCTTTGAATCTGATAAAATTGTAGCACAGGTTGTTTCTTCACTTTATGACGGCATTAAAACCAAAGAAATTAAAAAAATCGTATATGAATGTTTAGAAGATATTGATGGTGAAATAGCTAACAAATATTTAGCCAGCACCCAATTAAAAGTACGTACTTCCAGAGACACTATTGAAGCATTTGATTTATCCAAAATCGCAAATACTTTAATTGAAGAAACCGGTGCATCTCAAGAAACTGCATTTGAAATAGCTACTGAAGTTTGGAAAGAACTTAAAAAATTAAATGTTGAATACTTAACTGCACCAATGATCAGGGAAATGGTAAACACCAAACTTGTAGAATATGGATTAGAAGACCTAAGAAGCCGTTACACTCGTTTAGGTATCCCTGTATACAACATCACTTCATTAATTGAAAACGGTAACAGAGATAATGCAAATATGATTCATAATCCTGAAAGTATCCACAAACATGTAGCTGATGAAGCATTAAAACAATATGCTCTTTTGCAAATGCTCCCATCACATTTAGCTGATGCACATATGTCTGGAGACATTCATATTCACGATTTGGAATTCTTTGCAGGAAGACCTCTAAACTGTATGCAACATGATATAAGAACTTTCATCAGATACGGGCTTAAAGTAGACGGAACTGGAGATCATACCTCTGTTGCAGGTGCTCCAAACCATATGGAAACTTTAATGAACCATACTGGAGAAATTATGCTTGCATCACAACAGAATATGTCCGGAGGGCAAGCTATGTCCTTATGGAACGTATTTGTAGCACCATTTGCAAGAGGAAGAACCTATGAAGAAATCAAACAATCTGTTCAAATGCTTATTTATAATTTAAATATGGCTTACGCAGCTAGAGGTTCCCAAGTACCGTTTACAAGTATGGTTTTAGAATTCGGAGTTCCAAAGTTCTTACAGGATGTAACTGCATACGGTCCAAAAGGAGAAGTAGTAGGAACTTATGGTGATTTTGAAGAAGAAACCAGATTAATCCAAAGAGCATTTACTGAAACATTGCTTGCAGGAGACCAAGAAGGAAAACCTCATCTTTTCCCGAATACTATTTACACACTTCGTGAAGAAACATTAAAAGGAGATTACGAAGAAGACTTACATTTAGTCCATGAATTATCTGCAAAATACGGATCATCCTATTTTATCAATATGTTGCCTGATTACAGAGGTAAAATGGCGAATTACATGGGATGCAGAACTTGTTTACAAGATAATTGGACTGGTGATTGGGAACAAGACTGTTTAAGAACAGGTAACCTTGCATATGTAACTTTAAACCTCCCAAGAATCGGATACCAATCCAAAGACGAATCCCAAGTATTTGAGTACTTAGATGAATACATGGATTTAGCTGCAGAAACATTAATGCTCAGAAGAGAACAAGGATTAAAATGTTTAAATGACTTCCATATATTGCCTTTCCTTAAACAAAAAGTTGGAGAAGACAGTTATTACAGAATCCAAAATTCAACATTATCCTTTGGTTTTGTTGGTCTTAACGAAATGTTATTATCATTATTTGGAAACGGTATCGAAGATAAAGATGCAAACAAATTTGGTGTCAAATGTATTGAATACTTAAATGAAAGAGCTGACAAATTAAAAGAGGAAACCGGTCTCAGATGGTCTGTTTTACAAACTCCTGCAGAATCCACTGCATACAGATTTGCAACTCTTGATAAAGAGCAATTCGGAGATCAAGCTATCGTACAAGGTGACGGAAGTGCTAATTACTACACTAACTCCTCACATGTTCCAGTAAACACAGATGTATCCCTTATTGACAAAATAAAAATCGAAGAACAATACCACAGTCTAACTCCTGGCGGACATATCTTCCATGCATTTATGGGAGAATCATATTCCGATCCGGATTCATTAATGAGTTTAACTAACAAAATAGCTAAAAAATCAGATATTGGTTTCTGGGCTTACAGTTCTGCATTAAGTTTCTGTCTTAATTGTAAAACTTTAATGAAAGGTTTAAACAACAAATGTCCAACTTGTGGAGAAAGTGAAGATGTTGAATGGTATGACAGAATTACAGGATATGTTCAACAAGTAGGACGTGCAAAATCATCATCTGGTGGTTGGAACCCTGGAAAACGTCAAGAGTTAATTGACAGAAGAAGATTTGAAGATGAATAATCTTCTTCCAAACACCATCCTTTAAAAAAAAAATCATCACACCATCCTATTTTTATCAGAAACTTATTATATGAAATCTTCCAGAAATAAAACATATTGTTCAAAAATTAGGAGGAATTTCTATAAATTTAAATATAAATTATTTTGAAAAGAAAATAATGTTAATTGCAATATTCTGTGTGGCTTTTGTTACAACGAATATTGTTACTATAAAAATTTTAGATCTGGGCTTTTGGGGACTTACAGTTCCCTGCGGAGTAATAATTTATCCAGTAGTCTTTATTCTCACATCAGTAATAGCTGATACATATGGAGAATCGACAGCACAAAAAACCATTCTTTTTGGAGTAGTATGTAACTTGCTTTTCGTTGTTGTTTCAACAATTGCATTGATGCTGCCGGCAGCTAGTTTCTGGGAAGGGCAGGACAGTTTTGTATATATCTTCTCACAAACTCCAAGAATGTTAATTGCATCTTTCATTTCCTATATCGTTGGTAACTTTGTAAATGCTAAATTAACCAGAATGATTAAAGAAAGATCCAAAGACGGAAATGTCGGATATAAATCTATTGGAGCTATTGCTATTGGTGAAATCTTAGACAATACAATATTCATCTCTTTAGCATTTGCATTTACTGTAAGCTGGACCAATATTGCAATAATGATTCTTGTTCATTTCACCATAATGTTCATTTGGACATTTATAGCACAACCTATTACAGTTAAAGTTACCAAATGGGCTAAAAAAGGTGAACCGATAACCGCATAATTAAGAAAGATTAATTTAAATCTTTCTAACTCTTTTTTTAATATCAACAGTAAACAATATATAGTTCATAAAACATACCAATAAACATAGTCTTATTAAAATTACAATTGGTGACATATTTAACTACTATTTTTTTAAATTTCCTAACCAAAATCCAATTGATAAAAAAGGCTATTGAGGGATTTTATGGCAACATTTAAAGGATTTGCAATGAAAAAACTGAATGAAACTGGTTGGGTTGAAAAAGAAGTCCCAGAATGTGGACCATTAGATGCGATTGTAAGGCCGACATGTGTCTCTCCTTGTACTTCTGATATACATACTGTATGGGAAGGAGCTATCGGAGATAGAAAAGATATGGTCTTAGGTCATGAAGCTGTCGGTGTTGTTGAAGAAGTCGGCAGTTTAGTGAAAAATATCAAAGTAGGAGACAAAGTAATCGTTCCAGCTATTACTCCAGACTGGGATGATGAAGCTGCTCAAAGAGGTTATCCTTCACAGACTACAGAGCCATTAGGCGGATGGAAATTTTCAAATTTCAAAGACGGTGTCTTTGGAGAAAGATTCCATGTTAATTTAGCTGATGCTAACTTAGCCTTAATGCCTGAAGGATTAACTGATGAAGCTGCAGTAATGCTTGTAGATATGTGGTCTACCGGTATGATGGGATCTGAAAATGCAAATATACCATTGGGAGGAAGTGTATTAGTAATTGGAATTGGTGCTGTAGGACTTTCAGCAATTGCAGGTGCTGCCCTTTTAGGAGCTGCAGATATTTACGCTGCAGGAACCCGTCCTATTTCAGTAAAAGTTGCTAAAGAATACGGAGCTACAGAAATTATTAACTACAGAGAAGCTCCAATTGATGAACAGGTTAGAGAAGCTACAGACGGAGCAGGTGTTGACTCTGTAATTATTGCAGGAGGAAACTTAACAAACACCTGGAAAGAAGCTGTAGCCAGTACAAAAGCCGGAGGAACAATATCAAATGTAAACTACTTAAGTGGAGCAGATGATGTTTTAATCCCTAGAGTAGAGTGGGGCTGTGGTATGTCCAATATAAATATCACAAACGGATTATGTCCTGGCGGACGTGTAAGAATGGAGAGATTAGCTCGCCTTGCACTTACAAACCGTGCAGACCCTGAACTCTTAGTTACCCACAGGTTTAAAGGTCTTGAAAAAATTGAAGATGCTTTATACCTGATGAAAGACAAACCAAAAGACTTGATTAAACCAATCGTAAAGATAGATTAAAGTAATGATTAATTTCATTACTTTTTCCTTTTAAAGGAGGATTGAAAATGATAATCGTTCAGGCAAAAGCAATCCCTAAAGATGAAACATCAAAAAACAGAATTATCAAAGCTGCTGAAAATTTAATTGAAAAGTCAAAATCAGAAAATGGAAATATTAACTATAACTTATATTCAAGTGTTCAAGAGGACACCTTACTTTTTGTAGAACAATGGGAAAATCTGGATATATTAAAAGCACACCTCCAAACAGAGCATTTTAATCAATTTGGAGCAGATATTGATGGTCTTTTAAAAGAAGATTTAGAAATTAATGTATTTACAGCAGAAAATATTGAACTTTAATGTGTTACTTCAAATCCAAAAAACTAAAAGTATATTAATATCTTTATAGAAATAATTTAATATTATCAAATAAGTGATAATATTTTTATAATTTTTATATTCTGTGTTACTAGTATTATGGGCATTTTATACTAGGTAGCTGATAACATGGATTCATTTACCCAGTGCATTAATATATAAAAGAGGTTATTTAAATGCAAAGATCAAGAGGATTTAGAAGTAAATCAAGAAGAAAAATGACTAAAGTAGTAAGAGAAGGTAGGTCTAACCCAATTACCAACAGACTTCAAAAATTTGAAGAAGGAGACTTAGTTCACATTACTATCAACCCAAGTATCCAAAAAGGTCAACCACATCCAAGATTCCATGGAAAAACTGGTAAAATCACTGATAAAAAAGGAAAAGCTTACATTGTTTCATTAACTGATGGAAACAAAGCAAAAGAATTAATTATCAGACCGGATCACTTAAAATTACAAACAAGCCAATAAACTGATAACTATGATTGGGAAAAAAATAATTGAGAGCAAACCAATTCAAAGTGTAAAAGTTAAAGAAGCTCTCGAAGAATTTTCACAAGAAAATGAATTAAATTACGAACAAAATATCACTTTAAATCATCTTTCAAGATTTAAAAGATACTCTGTTGAAGACAGCGAAAAAATAATATCTGAACTTGAAGATAAAATTGGTTTAAGGCAAAAAGTAGCTGTTCGTATTGTTGATTTAATTCCACAAGATTTATCTGATTTAAGATTAATATTTGCTAAAGAAGCTACACACATTGAAAAAGAGCAAATGGAAGATATTCTTGAAATCTTAGATCAATATACCATCATTGAATAGTTTTTAAACTATTCTTCTTTTTTTATTTTTAAAAAATAATCACATCACTATTTTTAGATATGTTTATTTAAGTTAACAATTAAAACATATAATTATAGTTTATTAAATTGGCAAATAAAACTTTAAGAAAAAATGAATTGTAAACTATTAAAACAATTAATATTTCCTTACTAACAATTAATCGTTAATGTAAGAAAATTCCATCCTCCATGAGGACGGAGTAATTCAAACGTGAAGTGATAAAATGGAAACAAAAAACAAAAAACAAAAAATACCAGCAGCAACTGAAGAACATGCTGTTATATTGGATTATCTTAGTTTAGGATATGTAAACTCAGATATGTCTAAATTTAAAGGTAAAGCTATTGCTCAAGCTATTGGTACCGACTATTTCACTTTGCTAGAATTAGTTCCTAAAAGAGGAGTTGATTTAGAAATTCAAGACACAGTATATATTGGAAAAGGAAAAAGAGACCAAATATATAAAGTTCTTGGAAAATTAGACTATGAAAACTTAACTGCAACTAGCAGAATCGAGTTAGAATATAGTATACGCGAAATAGTTAATAATAACGAAGAAAAATTTGTTGATTTCTTTAATACTGCAGGTGCAATTAGTACCCGACTTCACAAATTAGAATTGATTCCAGGAATTGGTAAAAAATATATGTGGGAAATTGTTGAAGCTAGAAAAGAAAAACCATTTGAAAGCTTTGAAGACATAACTACAAGAATACCTTCATTAAATAATCCTGCTGAAATGATTGTAAATAGAGTAAAACAAGAACTAGATACAACAACAGCTAAAAAAGGTAAGAAAAAATATTACCTATTCACTCCAATTCCAAAAACTCAAAAGAAACACAGAAATAATAGGAATCAAAGAAAGTAAGTGATAACCTTGAATAGTGATGCTGCTTCCACTTCATTATCTAAAACAACAAAATCTATCCTTAATGAATATGGGATAAAATTAAATAAAAATCTCGGACAAAACTATTTGATTGATAGAAATAAACGAGATCAGATTATCCAATTCGGTAATCTTACAAAAGATGATATTGTATTAGAAATAGGTCCTGGAATTGGCACACTAACAATAGAACTTGCCAAACGAGTTAAAAAAGTAATAGCTATTGAACAAGATTCTAATATTTGCCAGATATTAGAAAATCGATTGAAAAACGAAAATATAGATAATGTAGAATTAATCAATGATGATGCATTAAATGTGGACTTTCCAAAATTTAACAAAATCATCTCAAATCTACCTTATCAAATTTCATCACCAATTACATTTAAATTTCTAAATTATGACTTCCAGCTAGCTATTTTAATGTACCAAAAAGAATTTGCCTCTAGAATGAATGGAAAAGTAGGAAGCAAAGATTATTCCAGACTTTCAGCTATGTTATATTTTAAATGCGATGTTGATTTATTAGCTAGTGTAAGTGCTGAAAGTTTTATTCCAAAGCCAAAAGTTGATTCTGCAATTGTCAAATTAACTCCAAAACTTCCCGAATTAAACGGGCAATTAAAACACTTAAATATTAATGAAATAAATGAAAATGATTTTAAAACTTATTCCAAATTTGTAAAAGCCCTGTTCCAGCATAGAAATAAAAAAGTTAAAAATGCTTTAATTGATTCCAGACACATTATATCTGATTTAGATAAAAAAGAAGTGAAAGCTAAATTAAATTCAATTAAACAAAATAAAATTGAAAAACTTTTATCTGAAAGAATAACTAATTTGACACCTGAAGAAATACTTTATCTTTCAATACACTTAAATTCTGCATTAAAGGAGTAATTTAAAATGGATAATTTTATAATAGATACTGCTGAAACTGTTTACACTCCCGCTGAAGACAGCTATATGTTAGCTGAAAATCTTTTAATTAAAGATGGTCAAAGTGTCCTGGAAATTGGAACGGGATCTGGAATAGTGGCCATGTATGCTTCAAAACTAACCAGTAAGGTTACAGCTACAGATATTAATTATGATGCAATAGAATTAGCTAGTAAGAATTTTAAAGCTAATAATATAGAAAATATTGAATTATTGTTCGGCAATCTATTTGAGCCTGTAAAAGATAGAAAGTTTGATATAATTTTATTTAATACTCCATATCTACCTACTGAAAATGATGAAGTTCTTGATGATAATTTAAATTATGCATTTGATGGCGGATTAGATGGTAGAAAAGTTATTGATCTTTTTTTAAATGAAGTAAAAAATCATTTAAATGATGGTGGAATCGTCCAGCTAATTCAGTCTTCACTTTGCGGCAATGACAAAACATTAGATATTCTGGATAAACAGGGTTTTGTAGCAGAAATAGCTGTTAGTGAACACTTCTTTTTTGAAGATGTTGTGCTGATTAATGGTTATTTATAAAAAAAGTAAAAGAGAAATTATTGAATTTCTCCATCAAATACTAATTGAGCAGGACCTTCCATAAAAGCTCCTAATTCTCCTTCTTTTTCATAGACATTAAATTTCAAGTCCCCACCAGGAAGATGCAATAAAACTTCACTATCAAAAAGACCTAATTTAAATCCTGAAATAGCTGTTGAAGTAGCTCCAGTTCCACAAGCCAGTGTAACTCCTGCTCCACGTTCCCAGGTAAGCATTTTTCCTTCATTTTTAGAAATCACTTCAACAAAATGAACATTGATTTTTTCAGGGAAAGCTTCATGTGTTTCAATAGCAGGACCATATTTGTCTATGTCAATTTCATCAATATTGTCAACGAAAATAATTGCATGAGGATTACCTACACTAATGGCTGTTGTATTGAATGTTGTATCTAATACTTCCAATGGAGAGTCTAAAAATTCTTCCATATCTGATGCCATTGGAATTTCAGGAGTTTTAAAAGTAGATGTTCCCATGTCAACCTTAAATAATGCCGGTTCATCATTTTCTAATGTAATTTCAATTGTTTTAATTCCGGATTTTGTTTCTACAGTCATTTTTTTCTGTTTTAAAATACCTTTTCTGTATACAAAATCACCAAAACATCTAATACCATTACCGCACATTTCAGCTTCGCTTCCATCAGGATTAAACATTCTGTACCCAATATCAGCTACATCAGAAGGAGTTACAAATAATACTCCATCCCCACCTACACCGAAATGTCTGTGGCATAAAAACCTGCATGCTTCAGCTTTATCTGCTTCAGGTATTACTTCTCCAGCACTTTCATCAATTATCGGAAAATCATTACCTATTCCATGCATTTTAGAGAATTTTAATCCTTTTAAATCCATCTTTTCACCTATTGCAAGTAATCAGGAATTATCTGTTTGTTGAATAAATCTTCAAAACTTTCTCTTTCACGGGTTAAGAAACATTCGCCATCTTTAACAAGAACTTCAGATGCTTTTGGTCTTGAATTATAGTTTGAAGACATGGTAAATCCATATGCGCCTGCATTAAGAATAGCTAATAAGTCCCCTTCTTCAACATCAGGCATTGGTCTGTCTCTTGCAAATAAATCTCCTGATTCACATACATTTCCTGCAATATCCACTTCCTGAGTGTTTGGTGCATCCATTTTATTAGCTACTACAATATGATGGTATGAATCATACATTGCAGGTCTGAGTAAGGTATGGAATCCTGAATCTACACCTAAAAATTTTCTGTAACTTTGTTTTACACTGTTTACACGAGTTAAAAGCACACTTGCATCACCTACCAAATACCTTCCAGGTTCAAGATACATTGTTGGTTTACCTAAATCATGCTCTTCCAATTTAGATTTGAATAATTCAATGTTTTCTTTTGCAAACATATCAATATCTACAATGTTTTCTTCAGGAGTGTATGGAATTCCAACTCCTCCTCCGAAATCTATAAAATCAAAATCTACACCAGCTTCATCGTGAACTTTTCCTGCAATATCTATTGTTGATTCAATAGCTAATTTAAATGGTTCCGGATCTAAAATTCCTGAACCGATGTGGGAGTGCATACCTACTGGAGTAAAACCTAAATCTTCTGCAAACTGATATACTTCTGCAGCTTCATTATCCATAATACCGAATTTACTCATTACTCCCCCTGTAATACAGTGATCATGATGACCTGCACCAACCATCGGATTTACTCTAAATGATATTTTAAATCCTTCAGGATCAACAACTTCAGCTAATCTTTTTAATGCTGAAACTGAATCCAGGTTAAGAACTGCTCCTTGTTCAGCTACAAATTTTAATTCTTCAGTAGTTACATTGTTACCAGTGAACAATATCCTATCTCCAGAGAATCCTAATTTTTTAGAAGTGTATACTTCCCCAGGAGATACTGCATCAATACAGCATCCCTCACTTTCAAGAATTTTCATTACTGCTAAGTTAGTGTTGGCTTTACATGCATAATATACTTTAAAATCAGGATAATATTTTGAAAAGGCATTGTAGAATCTGTTATAATTATCCCTTATTCTGTTTTCATCTATGACATAAGTAGGAGTTCCAAACTCTTCAGCAATGTCACATACATCAGCACCACCAATATCCAAGTGGTTTTTATCATTAATTTTAATATTTAAATCCATTTTGTAAAAACTCCTGTAATTTAAATTATTAATATTAATTTTTATTAGATATTGTATTTAAAATTAAGGAAGGAAAAAAATTTTCCGCTTAATCATAACCTATATATTTGGCAGGAACTCCCATTTCAATCAAACCTAAAATAATGACACAGCATAAAAATGCCAGAACAAATGTCAGTATTACAATTCCAACAAAATTATCTAAAAATGAAATATCCACAAATGTAGTTAATATAAGCAATAATGACTGGTTAAGCAAATAAACTCCGTAACATGCTCTACTAATTGTCATTACAGAATAATTGAACTTTTTGCTATTATGAATTCTTTTTAGAATCCTATTGTTCTGGAGCTTTGGATCATTTAAATATTTAATCATTACAAACACTCCTGCCGCCTGCAGGATAGCTACCACACTTACATCTACATAGTTTTCTGTAAGGAAATTATAATGATGCAGGAATATTGTTTTCTGAATTCCATTTACAAATATATCAAAATTTATCATATAAGCTGTTGTTATTAAAAATATGATAAATCCAACTAAAATCAGCCATTTGGATTTTACATTGAATTTATGATTTTCCAAATAATATCCCAGAAACATGTAAAGGATGGGGCCTATGAAGAAAGTTAGATTAAAATAGGTTGGAGACCCGATATATGCAATTAGTTGATAGATAAGTGATGCAGATATTGCAAGGATAAGGAAATATTTTGCACCTTTTAATTTTGTTGACCTAACATAAGGGGAAAATATAGGTAAAGACAGGTAAAGCCCAAGTAACATCCATGCATACCAATGCTGAGTCATGAATTTAGATGCAAAATAAGCTACACATCCAAAGCTAAAGCTGAGCTTGCCTGCAGATGCCGTCATAAGTAAAGCCAGTAATGTATTCCAGATTAAAAAAGGAATGAAAATCCTTAGAAAATCCGTTTTAATAAATGTTTCAATATCTGAGTAATCCCTGTCAATCATTAACAAACCTAAAAGCATGAGAAATATTGGAACACCGAATCCGAAAGTCGTAAAAACAACATATTCCTGTAAATTTCCTACACTTTTATACTTAAAAACCATAGCTACGTTTATTGCAATTAAGAAAAGTATACTGACTGCCCTTAATTGATCAACATATCTTATCCTTTCACCAATTTCCATTGAACTTTACCCTCTTTAAAGTTGAACTATTAACTAATAATTAGTTATAAAATTTAATATATTATAAACATTACTCTTGAAATGATACTAAAAATGAACATAACAAATAAATCAAAATAATTAAATATCACCGTGGCAAACAGTAAAGCAGGTGGATTTAAAATGGACAAACCATATGGACTTACAATGAGAGGAATCGTTAAAAACAAAGATAATGAAATATTAATACTTAGAAGACATCCAAAATCCAGAACAAACCCTCACAAATGGGAATTGCCCGGAGGAAAAGTAGATCCCGGAGAATTTTTCGACGAAGCATTAGTACGTGAAATAAAAGAAGAAACTAATTTAGATGGAGCAGTTGGTGACTTTTATGAAGCAATACAAGATGATTATGTCCATAAAAGAACTGTTCAAGTTATTATGTATTTAAAAAATATCACAGGAAATGTAGCTATCAGTGATGAACATGATGACTGGATGTGGGCTAATTTAGAAAAAATAAAAACATTGGAATTGTCAACAGCATTTGAGAAAGTTTTAAAAAAGAAAAATTGGAAAATTTAAAGAGCTTTATCTAAAGCTTCAACAAATTTATCAATTTCATCTTCAGTAATTATGAGAGGGGGAACAAATCTTAATACATTGCCTGCAGTACAGTTAATTAAGAATCCCATTTCTCTTAATTTATCAACATAAGCAGCACCATTTTCAGACAATTCAACACCAATCATCAATCCATGCCCCCTAACATCAACTATTTTATCGTGCTTTTCTTTTAATTCATTTAATTTATCTTTAAAGTAAGCTCCAACTTTTTTGGAGTTTTCCAATAAACCTTCATCCAGAATAGTATCTAAAACAGAATTGGCTGCAGCACATACTAAAGGGCCACCGCCAAAAGTAGTTCCATGATCACCAGGTACAAAACCACTAGCTACTTTTTCAGTTGCAAGAAATGCTCCCATAGGAACTCCTCCTCCAACACCTTTAGCTATAGTCATAATATCTGCTTTTATATCAAAAAGTTCATGAGCAAATAATGTTCCGCATCTTCCAAAACCAGTCTGAACTTCATCTAAAATCAAAAGAATATCATTTTCAGCACAGATTTTAGTTATTTCATCAAAATACTCTTTGGACGGAACATTTACCCCTCCTTCTCCCTGAATTGGTTCAACCATAATTGCTGCAGTTTCATCACTTATAGCTTCTTTAATAGCTTCAATATCATTATATGGAACTTCAATAAATCCCTGTGGGAGATTTTTTAAATAAGGCTCTTTGTATTCTTCATGACCTGTAGCAGCTAATGTCAGTAAAGTTCTTCCGTGAAAAGAGTCTTTAGCTGTAATAATTTCACTTTTGCCTGTGTATTTTAAAGCTAATTTAATAGCTCCTTCATTAGCTTCTGCTCCACTGTTTGCGTAGAATATTCTATCAAATTCAGTTAAAGGAAGTAATTTTTTAGCATATTCAATAGCTGGCTCATTATAATAAATGTTTGAAACATGAATAAGCTTTTCAACTTGGCCTTGAAGTGCATTAACTAATTTAGGATGTGCATGTCCTAAAGCATTTACAGCAATTCCTGCAAACATATCAATATATTCATTTCCATCTTTATCCCATACTTTTACACCTTTACCATGGTCTAAAACAATTGGCTGTCTTGTAAAAGTGTTAATAAAATATTTATCTTCAGCTTCAATAAGTTCATTTGTGTTCATAAAATACTTCCATAAAATACTTATATTAACTATATTTATAGTATTAATGATATTTAAAATTTAAAAGTGATAAAATGAAAGTTGCAATAATTGAAACTGAAAAAGGAACAATTGAATTAGAATTATTCGAAAAAGATGCTCCAAATACTGTAGCTAACTTTGAAAAACTTATAAACGAAGGATTTTATGACGGATTAACTTTCCACAGAGTAATACCAGATTTTGTAATTCAAGGAGGATGTCCTAACGGTAACGGTACTGGAGGACCTGGCTACACCATTAAATGTGAAACCGAAGGAAACCCAAACAAACATGGAACCGGTGCACTTTCAATGGCTCATGCAGGAAAAGATACTGGAGGAAGCCAATTTTTCATCACCCATTCACCACAACCACACTTAGATGGAGTACACACTGTATTTGGCCATGTTATTGGTGACGGTATGGATGTTGTAAATAAAATCCAACAAGGAGACAAAATGCTCCATTTATATGTTGAAGAAAGATAGTTATTTCTAACTATCCTTTTACTATTTTTTTAGATTTAATTCCAATTAAAGAAGCAAATACTGAAGCTATACATAACACCATACAAATAAAACAGGTTATTTGAGAACTGGCTATCAGTAATGAGAAATATTTAGGAATTATAGGAACATTACCCATCACAAAAGCAAATACTAATGTAAGCATCCCCATACTCATTGACTGGCCAATAACTCTCATTGTAGAGACTGAAGCAGAAGCTGTAGGAGTATCTTTTGGCGGAACTGCTCCCATAATTGCACTGGTATTTGGAGAAGAAAATATTCCGAAGCCTAAACCTTCCAAAGCTAGGGCGAATATTAATAACCATAATGGAGTACTGGAATCCAACATGGCAAGCAATCCAATAGCTACAGCAGCGATTCCAATTCCAAGTGCAGATAGTTTTTGAGGATTCACCTTATCAGAAAGTTTTCCTGCATAAGGAGCAACAATTACCTGAATCAGAGGTGCTGCAAGGAGAAATATACCTGCAAGTTGTGAATCAAAGCCTCTAATATACTGCAAATGATAATTGACAATTGTAATAAGTGAAAAAGATGCTAAATATGCACATACTGCTGCGAAATTAGCTGATGCAAATTCAGAATTTTTAAATAATTTAACATCAAATACAGGATATTTCACTTTCAGTTCAATAGCTACAAAAATGGCTAATGTAATCAATCCTAAAACTGTTAAAATAACACCTAATGTTTCATTCAATATTGTAAATCCATAAATAAACAATACAATACCGATACTATAAACTGCAGAACCTTTCCAATCTATAGAAGTATCTTTTAAAGAATTCCATTCCTTATTTACTTTTGTAATCAACAGCACAAGAATCAGTACCAAAAATGGAATTGTAAATACGAATATTGATTTCCATCCTACAGTATGGTTTAAAAATCCTCCAATAACCGGAGATAATGAAGTAGCTAAATAAACACCGGTAACGGTAATTCCAATAGCTTTACCACGTTCTTGAGGTTTGAATGCAGATACAACCAAAGCCATAGATGCAACACTTAAAAATGCCCCTCCAATTCCCTGAATTATACGGGAAATAAAAAATATTTCACTAGACATTGAAAAAATAGCTACAACTGCACCAATAATATATAAAAGAGTTGCCACAACCATAGACTTTTTAAGACCATATTTTCCTGAAATTTGTCCAACTGGAACTGTAAAAATTGCAATAACAAAGAAAAATACCATTGTTACCCAATTCTGAAGAATATTATTCATTGAAAATTCACTGGCTATACTGGGAACAGCAATTGTTAAAGCAGATGATAAAAAAACCGTGAAAAATGATGATAAAGTAGCTATAATAAGAACTACATTTTCTAATTTAAGATTCATTTTCTAAGTCCCGTGCTGAATTAGAACTATATTAACACCATTCGGGTCAATAACCCTCGCCATGATTCCAACAGATATTCTGGTAGGTTCCATGGCTATTTCAACATTGTTTTTCCTGAAATTTTCCATTTCCTTATGGATATCTTCAACATCCAAACCTACAGAATAAAAACCTGTTTTAAAGGTGCTGTTCTGTATTAATTCAAAACCCGTTTCATCTCCGTTGCTAAGCAGGACAATTTTTCCGCCGGGCAAATCAAATACATCATCAACTTCAAAACCTAAAACTTCTGTATAGAACTCAATAGACTTATCCATATCATCTACAATAATCGTAACATACTTTATCTTCATAGCATCACTTCCCCTTAAGTTTTTTCATTAAACCAGACATTCTGGCATAATGGAATAAATATAATTGAACATATCCAGCATAATCTCCAAATTCTTCCATGCCAAATTCCCTTATTTTAGAAACATTAACCTCATTACCATCAAAATAAAGATAAGAAACTATACGTTTAATCCAAACATCACTGGGAAAAGCCTGTCTAAAATTAAAACCGTAAAGCAGTATGCAGTCAGCTACTTTAGGTCCAACACCAGGAACTTTCAGTATTGTGTCAAATGCCTCATCATAAGACATTTTTGAAATATCCTCCAGGTCCATTTCAAGTGTAAAAATTTCACTGGCTTTTTTCATGTATGGAGCCCTATATCCCACACCGCAGCTTTTTAAGTTATTAATACATTCATTAGGATTATTCAGATTGCTGCAACATTTCAACTCTTCTAAATCATCACAGTATACATTTTTAAGATCGGAAACATCAGGAAATGTAAAATAGTCTTTTCCCAAATAAGTGAATTTATTTCCCCATGATTTTTTAATATCATCAATGGATTTTGTCCATCTGACTATTGAATTATTTGCAGAACATATTGAAGAAATTACACATTCAAATTTATCTTTAGCTAAAAATAATCTTAAATCTCTGCAAAAATTAGTCATGTCAGCTAATTCCGGCTGATTATTTAAATATTTATAAAATTTATTTAAATTGAAATCTAAATCAAAAATAGTCTTTATTTTATTGGTAGCTTCCTTATTAGAAATATCTCCAACAAAATCAAATTTCAAATTATTTCCTTCCTGTTTAACTTGAAATAAAACTGCATTATTATCCACTACAACAACATCAGAGTAAACATTACTTTCTAATTTCCAGGGAGGTTGAGATGTTTGGCCTGAATTTTGAGTTAAATTCAGGTCAACAGGAGCTTTAATTATCATAATCTCACAGAAATGTTATTTTCTTTTAAGTATTCTTTAACATCACTGATTGAATACTGGTTAAAATGAAAAATACTCGCTGCAAGAGCTGCACTAACATCAGTTTTTTGAAATACCTCTAAAATATGTGCAGGATTTCCTCCCCCACCACTAGCTATTACAGGAATATCAATTGCATCATTAATAGCTTTATTTAGAGCAATATCATATCCTTCTTTAGTTCCGTCACCATCCATACTTGTTAAAAGAATTTCACCAGCGCCTAATTCCTGACATTTAGCTGCCCAGTCTATAGCATCCATACCGGTAAATTCCCTTCCGCCATAAATGCTGCAATCAAACCAGCAGTATCCTTCATCAGTTTCTACAACATTTTTATCTGGAGCATCTGACGGATCATCTACATATCGTCTTTTTGCATCGATTCCAACAACAACAGCCTGAGAACCCACAACTTTAGAAGCTTCAGTAAGCAATTGCGGATTTTTAATAGCTGCAGTATTTGTAGAACATTTATCTGCACCTGCTTTTAACATTTTTGTATAATCTTCAACTTTTCTAATTCCCCCACCTACACAAATAGGTATGAAAACATTTTCAGTTAAACGATCAATTACATCAGCCATTGTAGCTCTTCTTTCATAAGATGCAGTAATATCTAAAATAACTATTTCATCAGCACCCATTTCATAGTAACGGGTAGCTAAATCTACAGGATTTCCAGCATATTTAATTTCTTTAAATTCCACACCTTTAACAACTCTTCCTTCAGGAACCTGCAAATCACAATCTAAACAAGGAATAATTCTTTTAGTTAACATTTAAATTACCTAAATATAAAAAAATAGCTTGTTTTTTTAAAAAAAACAAGAAAAAAAGTCTGGATTTTATCCAGAGAATCTTAAAACAAAACAGAAAATAGCTAAAATAACTGTAATAACTATAACATGTTCAGGAGAAAGTTTTGGACCTACACTTTCTTCATCAAAATATCTTACTAAACCAGCACCAGTTTGAGGCATGCTAATTTTATCATTCTTTTTTGACATAATAAACTCCCTTCAAATTAATTTATAAAAATAATTGACTATATTTATTTTTTTCATAGTATATAAACTTTAGATTTTCTCTTTTTTAATTACGCAAATGTCACTTATTCTTGTATCAGGATACTGTCCGTTTTCATCTTTCTCAACTGCC
Source organism: Methanobrevibacter intestini (assembly GCF_047402955.1). NCBI lineage: Archaea > Methanobacteriati > Methanobacteriota > Methanobacteria > Methanobacteriales > Methanobacteriaceae > Methanobrevibacter > Methanobrevibacter intestini. The sequence continues at coordinate 1,152,761 of NZ_CP187956.1, read as the reverse complement.
TTAACCATGTCCCATATTGTAAGCAAACTAACACTTACACCAGTTAAAGCTTCCATTTCAACACCAGTTTTTCCTAATGTTTTAACACTGCATGTTGCAGTTATTTCAGTTGATTTAACATCAAAATCTATTTCAATCCCAGTTAAACTTAACGGATGACAGAGCGGAATAATTGAAGAAGTGTCCTTAACTGCCTGAATTCCGGCTATTTGAGCAGTAGTCAATACATTTCCTTTCTTAATTTCTTCATTCTGAATCATTTTAATGGTATTTTCATCCAAATGTATTTTTCCACTAGCTATAGCTAATCTTTTTTGATCCGGCTTTTGGCCAACTTCAACCATATGTACTCCACTGTCTGTAAGGTGTGTAAACTCTTTACCCATTATTATTTCTCCTATTTTTCACTTACTTCTACAACATCCAGCTGTTCACAAATAGATTTAACTCCTAAAACTTCGCCGACATTAGGTTCGGTTCTGTTTTCATCACCGGAAATTAATTCCTTAATATAAAGACCGCCTTCTGTTTTGACAGTCATTTCAAAAGTAGTATCATCAATTATTTCGCAGGAAACATTATGAACATGCTTAATTCTTACTTTATCGGCTCTTCTATGAAGTACTCTTAAAGGTGTTTGCTGATGAATTTCATCCAAATTGTTTAAAGTAGCTAATTTGTCCTTGTCATAAGGCTTATCGCATTTTACCAATGCTTTATAAATTTTATAAGCATCACTTGAAGATACTTTAATTTCTGCTTTTCTGTTCCGTTCACAGAATTTTAAATTATGATAAGCTGTTTTTCCCTCATTTATTTTATTTATTTTTTCTTCCAAAGCAGGCAAATCAATTTTTCTAATTTTAGGCTCTTTTATTTCAAGAACAAAAGGTCTTCCAGAACCCAACATCAATACATCAATGTCTTCACGACCCGCACCATGGAATTTAGCCTGCCAACCATTTGTAGCTTCCAAAATATGCTCAGACAATAATTCTTCTACAGATTCGGCATATTGCTTACCTGTAAAATTACATTCCTCACATCCTTTTCCATTACATTTGCCACATGGCCATTTTGTTTGAGGAATTCCCCTGACTAATTTGTTATATTTCCCTTCAATAAAAAGAGGATTAATTTGAATTCTAACTTTAGGTTCTTTTCTTAAATCAACATTAATTACAATATCCTGTTTTTCAAATTCAACTTCCTTTTCTAAAGTTTTTTCAATTTCACGACCAATTATTCTATTTATTTCTTTTTTAATCGGTTCAACATCTAAATCAAATTTTTCACTTAATTCATCATCACGGATTTTAATTTGCTTATCAATTCTGGATCCTACAAGAAAAGTATCAAATTCTATATCTAAAAAGTCAATTTTGTCATAAACTTTTTTAAACAGGTCATCGTTGATTTTATCAAATATATTTCCGCAAATCACACATTTTTCAGGCTCCGGGATTTCCAAATCTTCAAATATCTTTTCACCGCGATTTATATTATCCCTGCCATCTACAATATGGGAAAGTTTACGCCCTAAACAGTGTTTGCAAATTTGACCGTCAGTTTCTGCTAATATTTTTTTGGCTAAATCATACATATTAATCATTTCATGAAGTGGCCCATCATACGGTTCATTGAGCCATTACCAAAGCGTCCACGTTTTCCAATACCTTTCATGGTCTTTTTAGTATTGTTATAATATTTCAATAAGTCTCTGACTTCTGCTTCTTCAACACCTGAACCCATAGCTATTCTTTTAATACGTGACTGTTTAATTAACTTCGGATTTTCCATTTCCTTTTGAGTCATTGAGGACATTATGATTTTATATCCCTCAATTTTATCTTCCGTCATTTTAGATGCTTCTTTAGATACTTTATTTCCAAGTCCAGGAATCATACTTAAAACTTGCTGCATTGGCCCCATACTGTTCATCATTTCAAATTGGTTTTTCATATCCACCAATGTGAATTTACCGGACATCATGTTTTTCATGGTTTTTTCAGCCATGTCTTCATCAATGTTGTCTTCAGCTTTTTCTATAAGACTTTGAATATCACCCATTCCAAGCAATCTTGAAATAAACCTTTCAGGATCAAATAATTCAAAATCATCAATACGTTCACCAGTACCGACAAATTTAATTGGAGCGCCAGTTTCAGCTACTGCAGACATTGCTCCCCCACCTTTAGCTGAACCGTCGAGTTTGGTAATAATTATAGAACCAACATCTGTTGCTTGTGAGAATGCTTTAGCCTGTTCACCAGCTTGCTGACCAATTGTTCCGTCAATTACAAGAATAGATTCAGTCGGTTGGATAATATCATCCAAAGTATCCATTTCAGCAATTAAGTCTTCTTCCTGTTTATGTCTTCCTGCAGTATCAAAAATAATAACTTTCCTATTTTTAAACTCTTTTAAACCTTTTTGAGCTAAATCAAGAGCATCTTTATTGTCAGGATCTCCGTAAAGAGGCACTTGCATTTCTTCAGTTAATTGCCTTAATTGTTCATAAGCAGCAGGTCTCCATGTATCTGTACATACAACAGCAGGGTTGAAACCTTTTTTCTGTAAATATCTGCATAATTTACCAATAGTAGTTGTTTTACCACTACCTTGCAAACCTAAGAATAAAATTTTATAAGGTTTAACATCAATATCCAATCCTGCTGCGTCACCACCTAAAAGATTTACCATCTCTTCATAAATAATTGTTATAACATATTCCCTTGGAGTAATACCTTTCGGAGGTTCCTCTTCAAGAGCCCTACTTTCAATTTTTTTGGATAAATCTAAAACTAAAGCGATATTAACATCAGATTGAATTAAAGCACGTTGTATTTCTTTTACAACTTCTTTTATTGTTTTTTTATCAATAACTGACATCCCTACTAATTTTTTCATGGTTTTAGTAAGATTTTCACCTAAATTTCCAAGCATCGCCATAATATCACACGATTAAAATTAATTTTTTAAGAAAAATTTATATTAAATTTTATATTAAATATATATTATATTTAATTTAATTTTTAAATTTTTGTGTGAGATAAATGTTAGAAGAAGTTAAAAAATCTTTAGAAGCTTCTCCTATTGTTAAAAAAGGAGATTATAATTATTTTGTTAATCCTATAAGTGATGGAGTCCCAACTATGAAACCTTCAATGCTTCGTGAATTAGCAAATGTGGTGAAAGAACATGTTGATATGGATATTGATAAAATAGTTGCTATTGAAGCTATGGGAATACATTTAGCTACAGCTTTATCTTTAGCTACCGACATTCCATTTGTAATTATCCGTAAAAGACAATATGGACTTGAAGGAGAAAAAGAAATAAGTCAGAAAACAGGCTACGGATCTTCTAAATTATACATAAACGATTTAAAAGAAGGGGAAAAAATTCTTTTAATAGATGATGTTGTAAGTACTGGTGGAACCTTAATTTCAACTTTAAATGCGCTAAAAGAATTGAATATAGACATAAAAGCTGCAGTAGCTGTTATTGAAAAAGGTGAAGGTAAAAAATTAGTTGAAAAAGAAACTGGCATCCCAATATTTTCAGTTGTAAAATTAGATGTAATTGACGGCAAAGTAGTTATTGAAAAAACCATTGCAGATTAAAATGTCAATGTATAATATGGACTTGGACAAAGTCATAAGAAAAATCAATAAAAAAGGAGCAAGAACTGTAGGTCTTCAATTTCCGGAAGGCCTTAAAATGCAAGCTGTTAAAATAGCAAAAGCTATTGAATCACAAACTCAAGCAACAGTGATAATTTCTGGAGACCCATGTTTTGGAGCATGCGACGTTAGCGATTACAAAATGAAAGGTTCTGTTGATTTAATCGTTCATTATGGCCACACCCCCCTTCCATTAAAATATGAAGTACCAACATTATTCATAGAAGCTTTTTCTAATATTGATATCAAAAAAGACCTTGAAAAATGTCTTGAAAAGTTAGAAGACTATTCAAAAATAGCTCTTGTAACTACAACTCAACATCTACATTTGTTAAATGAAATTAAAGACTATTTAGAAGACAATGGCAAAGAGGTAGTTCTTGGATCATCTAAAAATACCAAAAAAGGACAGGTTTTAGGCTGTAATTTCTCATCAATTAAAAACTTAGATGCCGAAGTTTACTTATTTGTAGGTAGTGGAAATTTCCACCCTTTAGGAATCTATTTATTTACCAAATCACCAGTATTAGCCCTAGACCCATATAACAGTGAAATAAGAGATATAAGTGCTTTTGCAGACAGAATATTAAGAATCAGATTTGCAAGAATTACAAAAGCAAAAGAAGCTAAAAAATGGGGAATATTAGTTTCTTCCAAGGAAGGACAGTACAGAATGAAACTAGCTAAAGAAATTAAGAAAATTCTGGAAGACAATAACATGGAAGCCTATATCATAATGGCAGACAATATAAATCCAGAGATATTATTACCTTATATGGAATTAGATGCATTTGTTGTTTCAGCTTGTCCAAGAATAGCCATTGATGATTCCCAAATGTATAAAAAACCATTATTAACACCACAGGAACTTGAAATAGTTTTAAACAAAAGACAATGGGAAAAGTACCAATTAGATGAAATTTTATTCCATGAAAGGTACAAATAGTTTTAAATATTAATAAAAATAAAATTATTATATTAATATTAATAATTCCTTATTTTGGTGATTTGATTATGAGTATAAAAAACGGGGCATTCGTAATGCCTGGAGATAAACTAGGGATAATTGAGCAATATTTACTTGGAAAAGGTACCTATGAAGATAACGGCGAGATTAAATCATCAGTATTAGGAAATGTTCAAATTGATTCAAAAATGAGGACTATTACTGTAAAAGCCAAATCTGGCCAACCAGCTCTTTTAAAAATAGGTGACACCGTTTACGGACAAATCACAGATATAAAAACTCAAAGAGCTAATGTAAATATTGATTGTTTAACAAATAGTAGTAGACCTTTAGCACTTCCATATATGGGTGCAATTCATATATCCCAAGCAAAATCAGGATATTTAGACAAATTAACAGATGCTTTTAGAATTGGAGACATTATAAAAGCAAAAGTAGTGAAAATTACTGGAGATAATGTTGATTTAGCTACAGTGGATGAAGATTGTGGAGTATTAAAAGCAATGTGTACTCGTTGCAGAGATTATATGAACACCACACAAAAAGAAAATGAAGTCCAATGTAGAACATGTAATAAAAAAGAAAAACGTGAAGTTTCTATAAATTATGTTAATAGCTAATTAAGGTTGATATGATGGATAACAATACCAATATTGAAATTATTGAAGATAAAACATTAGAACTTGAATTTATTGTACATGGCGAAAGCCACGGAGTATGTAATGCACTTAGACACATCTTAATGCAAGATAGTGATGTCGAATATGCTGTTTACAATATTGATCATCCTCTTACTGGTGAACCAGATATGACCATCAAAACAAAAAGAGGAAAAAGACCTAGAAAAGTATTAAAAAAAGCAGCTAGCCAACTTAAAGATGATGCTGCAGACTTTAAAAAACTTATTGAAGAAACCTTATAACTTCAATAAAAACTTATTTTATTTTTGAGGGAGGTATGATGAAAAATTATAAAATTCCTTCATTAACCACAGACATTTTTATTTTTGATGACAACACTAATTTTATTCTTATTAAAAGAAAAAATGATCCTTTTAAAAATTATTGGGCGCTTCCCGGAGGCTTTGTAGAATATGGTGAGAGTGTAGAAACAGCAGCTATTCGTGAAGCTAAAGAAGAAACCAATATTGATGTAGAATTAATAGATTTGGTTAATGTTTACTCAAAACCTGACAGAGACCCCCGCGGACACACAATAACCATAGCATATATAGCTAAAGGAAATATGGATAATAAAAAAGCAGATAGTGATGCTTGTGAAATAGGTGTTTTTTCCCAAAAAGATTTGGCCAACATTGAACTTGCTTTCGACCATGAAAAAATTATTAAAGATTGTTTAAAGGCCGTTTCAAGTAAATTTCAATGTTAAAAAATAGTAAAAATATAAATAACTTAAGAATATAATTTAAAATGTTATAAAAGTTTTAATGAGAAAAAATATATAAGGGGTTAAAAAATATGGAATTTTGTCCTGAATGTGGATCAATGTTACTTCCAACAGAAGATAATGAATTAAAATGTAGTTGCGGATATACTAAAAAATTATCTGAAGATAAATCTGAATATAATGTTAATGAAAAAATTAAAGAAACTGATAATGTTATTGAAAAAGGAGAAGATGTAAATACACTCCCAACTACAAAAGCTGTTTGTCCAGAATGTGGTCACACAGAAGCTTCATGGTGGTTGCAACAAACCCGTAGTGCTGATGAAGCAGAAACACGTTTCTTTAAGTGTCTTAAATGCGGACACACCTGGAGAGAATACGATTAAGAGGATAGTTTATGAAAAAATCTAAAGAAAATGAGCATAGAATTTCTAATTTAAAGGATATGCTAAATAATGTCAAAGATGAAGATATAAACGAACCTAATGACAATTCAGAAGATGTATTCGACATAAAAGATGATGAAGAGTATGAAGAAGATAAAGAATTGCTTGCATACCTTCATGACACAGACAAAGAATACGAAATAAATGATGAATTTATTTATCGCCCTGATTCTGATTCAACACCTCGGGAAAATTTAGAAAAAAAAGAAATAAATGAAGATTACATCATCAAAACTAAATTAGAGGATACTGAATTTTCTGAAGATAATGAAGAATACAATGACGAATCCTCTGATTTAGATGGAAGCATATCAGAAGGTTTCGATAATTTATTAAATACAAAAATAGGTGGAACACCAATAATTGGAATAATTAGTTTAGCTATAGGAATATTGTTGCTTATTGGATCACTTATTATGTTTACAGGAGCTAGTGATAGGGTTATTGATAATGTATCCTCTGGAGAACATAATAGTATTATGGTATTTACTATAATACTCGGAATATTATTTGTAATAATAGGAGCATACAAAATATTTGGATTTAAACATGTAGATAAACTAGCGGATTCAATTAAAAATATAGATAATAAAGAAAAATCTGAAAAAGAAGAAATAAAAAAACCAAAAGAAAAAATTATTCCAAAAAGTAATATTCCATTAGACAAAGAATCTTACAAAATTGGAGAATTTGACATTGGTGAATTTAAAGAAAACCTTAAAAAACCTGTTTCTAAAATAAATGAATCTACCAAAACCAAACAGACAACATTAGATGATGTTCCTCCAGCTAAAGAAAGACCTGAAGAAGAAAAAGGACTTAGTCAAGAAGAAATTGAGGAAATAGAATACGAAAAAGCTAGTTTAGATAATGAATCTATTGATGATATTTTCTCAAATGTTGAAGAAATAGACGAAATTCCTATTGTTTCTGTTGATTCAAAAAAGAAAAATAAAAAAGAATAAATATAATCTGGGCCTGTAGTCTAGCCAGGAATGACGCAGGACTTCGGATCCTGAGGTCGGGGGTTCAAATCCCCCCAGGTCCGTACTTTTTTTAAAATGTTTTAATCTTTAAGCCTAACAATAGCTTCCTTAAAGAAATCAGGAATTAGAGAGCGGTATAATGGGCTTTTAAGAATCATATTAATATCCGAATCTAAAACATAAGTATAACATGAATCATCTTCTGCACGCATTCCACGACCGTAAGCCTGCATAAGAGTCATTACCGTTTTATATGCATACCATTTTTGGTCTCTTTTACGTCTCATATTAACCTGCTTATCTCCAAGATAAGGGAAAGGAATCTTATAAATAATCTGGAATCTGCATTTATCATAAGGTAAATCCACACCTTCACTCATTGACGGAGATACCAAAACCAAAGGATTCTCATCTTTTTCAAAATAATTCAATACTTCTTCCCTATTTTTTGAAGTATGTGAAATTAACCTTGAATTAGGCAAATTCTGATTAATATATCTTTGACATTTATAACTGTTAGTATGAATCAGACCTTTGTCATTTTTATGTTTTTCAAGAATCTTTTGTAAAATAGGAATTGTTTTAGGTGCAGTATTTTTAATTCTGTTTGCAGACATTTTACCTGCCAAATCTAAAATAATAGGCCTTTTTTCTTTTGAAAATGGACTGTCAACTTTAATATGATACACTTCATTAGGATTTAAACCTAACCATTTTGAAAACATCTTATGGGAAAGAATAGTTGCACTCATAAAGATAACAACATCACCATATTTTAACAAATAATCATTAGCATAGTGATGAACTCTTAATGGCTTAAATGCAACACCCTTATCATCAGAATCAATAACCCAGTTTTTAGGTTCTTTTTCCAGATTATTTTTAAGTGATTTAAGTCTTCCAATAGTTGATCTTATTCTTTCTGCCTTATTTTTAGAAACATCTTTAATATTAATATCTTCATAGCTTTCTGTAATAGCTGCAATTTCCATTATCCAATCTTCAATCTCGCCATCTTCCAATGTTTCTTTAGAAATTACCTTATTAATATCCTTTTCTAAACTATGATTAAATAAATCAACTTCCATTGTATTCATTAATTTGTTTTCAATATTGTGAGCCTCGTCTAAAATCAGTAAAGACCTTGTACCGAAATGTTTTACATAATTTAACTCTAAAATTCCATAATCATAGTTCATTAAAGTAATTGGAGAATTAACTGCATTTGCTTTTTGATTCCAATAATGACAATGCTGACCAGACTGATAAAATACAGCCCCGCCATGAGAATCTTCAAAAGCCAATTCTGCATCCAAAGTTGGATTTTTAGCTACGCCATATGGACAAAAAAAGTTACTTGAAGTTGGAGATGTCTTACAAGTCCCCATATCACAGGTAGACTCCAAATTATCATTTAAACAGGCAAAATTCCGCCTACCTTTAACTAATGGAAAATCAAACTCATCAGCGTATTGGGCCTGTAACTGTTTTGTCATTGTTAAAATATAAGCAGAACCATACATTTTAGCTAGTGTTGTAGCTATTGCAGATTTACCTGTTCCAGTTCCTGCTTCTAAAACAATATATTTATATCCCTGACGAATTGCATCATTAATATCCTGTATAATATCCAGCTGTCCCATCCTAGGTGTTTCAAAAGGGAAATTTTCAATTATGTCCCTTTCAATGTGAGGGCATTTTCCTTGAAGATATGAAACTGTATCTTCATCTAATCTATGATCTTCAATAGAATAAACTTCAGGAATTTCATCATCTAAAATAGAAGAAGTTCTTGGCTTTTGAAAGCTAAATAAATCAACAGAATCCTCATCTGATGAAGAAACCTCATCATTTGAATGACTGCAAGTACAATTACTTTTTAACATACCACAATTTGGACAAAAAATAGAATTAGACATCAAACAATATATTAGTTACAATACTATAAATAAATTATAGAAGTGCATATGAAAACTAATATTCACAAAAATTAAATCATAACGATGATAATATTACCAATACTAAAAAAATATTAGGAATGTGAATATCACCACTGATTAGAAAGAAAAATTATTTATATACTTATAAAAAATAAACAAAAAACGGATTAATTAAATTAAAATTTATACACTTAACCATAAAATATTAATAGCTACTTTTAATTTAAAGTGTAAAGTTTAATGTAAAGTTTTTTAGTTTCATGCAAAGTTTTTTTATGGAAAATTTTATTTAACATAATATATGTAAGATCTGCCCTTTTTTACTTTATTAATCAAATTTAAACTCTCTAATTTATTTAAATCTTTTGAAGCAGTAACTCTAGATATTTCAAAACAATTTAAATAATTATTGATAGTGAAAGTTTTATTTTCATTAACCATTAATGCAAATGCTTTTATTTGTCTTTCATTTAAACCTAATTTATCCAAAGGGTTCCTATTATTTTTATATAATTCTGGATCAATAGTATTTTCATCCCTTGCCCATAATGTTACTTTAAAAAATTCCCCCATTTCTTCAAATTTAGGTTCTTTTAAACCTTCCTCAAACATGGTTTTTTTCATTCTTGAAATACCCGTCCCATAATGTTCCATATATCCTGTTTTTGAAAATATATCACATATTATTTTATTTCTATGTAATGGATTAGCTGACTCTAAAGTGGCTATAGTTAATGGTGGAATTAATTTACCAGGACTTGTAATTTCTATCCTATTATCATATATATAAAATGTAATGGGTGATGAATTTATTTTATAGTCTCTATGTGCTACTGCATTTACAATAGCTTCTCTTACAACTTCAAATGGATACTCATAAGGTCTATTCTATCCATACCTACTACCACAGAACTAGTTTTTGTATTTCTACTGAAAAATAATCGAACATCCTCCATTAAATCAATTAACGTATTATATGAATTTTTTCTATCAATTATATCTGCCCTAGTTCCATTTTTAAATTTAGCCATTTTGATTTCATGAGGTATGTTAAATTTATTGATATTTTTAGCAAAGAATAACGCACCAGCATTATTAAAATGAAATATATTATTTTTCATACTACCTGCATTAATTATAGTTAACATTTCCTCAGGAGTTTTTTCTTCTTTTAATTGTTTTAAACTATTATTATTAACCGATTTAAAAAAAAGATTATAAGAATCCATATCAATATCTTTAGAACTTGAATAATCAATTATTCTTTTATCAAAATCATTTTCAACTATCTGATTATGGAGAAAATGCGTCAAACTTTTTTTAATTTCTTTAATTAATACTTCAATAGTGCCAAATGGTTTATATATGTGATTATCACTTATCTTAGCAATAAATTTTTCAATTTTACCATCCCTTTTAACAGAATCTTTTATAAAAATAAATACCTCATTTGATTTTTCATTAAATAAATCATATTCTGTTTCAGTAGGAGATAAACCAGTGTCTAATATTGTTCCATATTCAGACCCTATTAATCCAATATAAATATCTGAATCTAAAACATTTTTTCTCCAAGTATCATTTGGTGATTGTCCAGAAGAAGGAATATTTTCAAAGACAAAAACTTTAAAAAAATCATTAAGGAAATCATCGTTTTCAATCGTACTTACAATAGCTTCCCTTTCTTCTTTAAATTCGACCATATTACTGCTGATAAAAACTTTATATGCCATTTAAACCACCAAATATATTATATATTTTAATAATTTTAAAATTTTATTTTTATATACTAATTTTATTTATAGGAATAGATGAATATTATTCTCTACTACTTTTCAAATACAAAAGTGTATTATAAACAATATTATAAATAAACTATAGAAGTGCATATGAAAACTAATATTCACAAAAATTAAATCATAAAGATGATAATATGGCGAAAAAAGGAAAGTTAATTGGAATTGGTGTTGGACCTGGAGATACAGAATTACTTACTTTAAAGGCAGCTAAAGTTTTAGAAAGTGTGCCAGTAATATTCTCACCAAAATCAGCAAAAGAAAAGAAAAGTATAGCATTATCAATTGTAACACCAATTTTAGAAAAAAGACAGGATTATAAAAGATTAATGGTTGTAGAACCTTTATTCCCAATGATTGAAGATAAACAGGAGCTTGAAAAATATTGGAATAGTGCTGCAGAATTAATAGCTAACTATTTAGATGGCGGAAGGGATGTGGCTTTTATAACTCTTGGAGATCCTTCAATATTCAGTACTTATTCATATACTCAAAAGAAACTGGCTAATAATTATGAAATAGAAACAATACCTGGAATTACTTCATTTACTGCTTGTGCAGCTGCTAAAAATGAACCATTAGTTGAAAAAAATGACATATTAACTATTGTTCCAAAAATAGATGACAGACTAGACAATTTCCTGGAACACAGCGATTCAATTGTTTTAATGAAAGCTTCAAGAAATCCAAAAGAATTAGAATCCGCTATCGATGAAAAAAACAGACCTAAAGAAGTATTTTCAGTGCAAAATTGTACCAGGGAAAATGAAAAAATAGTGGAAGGTTTCTCAACTGAAAAACCATACCTTACAACAACTATAATCAAATTTACAGATGACTAAATTTCTTTAGGTTTGAAAGGCTCAACTTCAAAAACACAGTTTTCATCACCCATTGTACAACATTGAATTTCGATTACACGAACAGGTAATCCGAAAAATTCACTAAACAATGCTTGAAAAATACCTGTATCCAAATAACATGCAGGTTTTCCTGTTTTTGGAAGTAATTCGCATTCAAAACAGTCAGCAGCTGTGATTTTGATAATTTGACCTAATTTAAAAGATAATTTACCTAAACCTTTGGTTTCCCAAAATTCAGCAATATTTCCTATAAACACCTCCAAATCATCATCATACAACTTATTATATAAAGATTGACCCATACGTATTCCTGTAGAATGCAATACCGGATCAATGTTTATTCCTTCCTGTATAAGCATTGATCTCAAAGTATGAAATAATAAAACTGTAAAATCTCCATCATTTTCAACAATATTCTCAATTAAATATTCTGCTCTTGTTTCTTCAATTTCATTTTTCTTTGATACATCTACAGAGCCAAGATATTTGGAATTTAAATAAAAAATTTTTCTTCTACTATCTGATTCACCTAATCTGTATGAAATTATTCCATCTTCTCGCAAACTTTTTAAATGTACAGAAATTGTAGATTTTGATTTGCCAGTATTTTTAACAATTTCATCAAACTCCATGTCATTACTACGAAGCATTTCCAAAATTGTAAGTTTAACTGGGCTTTTAACAACATCAATGCCCATATCTGCATCTTTAGAAAATATTTGAAGTGGTTTTTGTTTAATCATTAAAAATATCTCCGTTTGTAACTATACTAACAAACTAAATTTATATAACTATAATATAATATTCGTATCTAATAAAATTAACCCTTTTTTATAAACTGTTTAATTTAAAAATGTTTCAAACACCCATTAACTTTATATATTAGTACATACATAATACAATTCTAATCATGCGAATTATTCGTATGAAATAAAACAAAATTCAAAAAGACATATAAGGCGATTCAAATGAAAGCAAATGCTCAAAAAATCGGTGATGGAGTATATTGGATTGGTGTACTCGATTGGGACTTAAGAAGTTACCATGGATACACTTTAGACGGAACAACCTACAATGCATATATTGTATTTGGTGAAGACCACGTAGCTGTTATTGATAATGCTTACCCAGGTAAAACTCAGGAAATGATGGCACGTATTGAAGATGCTTTCGCACAAGAAGGCAGAGATGAAGTAGTTGTAGATTACATTATTCAAAATCACGTTGAAAAAGATCACTCAGGAGTTCTTGTAGATTTACATAAAAGATTCCCTGAAGCACCAATTTACTGTTCAGAAATTGCTGTAAAAGGTCTTTTAAAACATTACCCTGCATTAGAAGGTGCAGAATTTGTTACTGTAGGTACAGGGGACACTCTAGAAATGGATGGCAGAACCTTTGCATTTTTAGATGCATTCCTATTACACTGGCCTGACAGTATGTTTACTTTACTTGTAGAAGATGGAATTTTATTCCCAAATGATGCATTTGGTCAGCATTTATGTTTCACAAAAAGATTCGACCACGAAATTCCGGAATATGTGTTAATGGATGCTGCACAAAAATTCTATGCAAACTTAATCACTCCACTTTCAAAACTTGTTCTTAAAAAATTAAATGAAGTAGTAGAATTAGGTTTACTTGAACAAATCAAAATGATTGCACCATCTCACGGTCAAATCTGGACTGACCCAATGAAAATTATCGGCGCTTATACTGACTGGGCACAAGGTGTGTGTGAAGATAAAATTACAATTGTCTACGACACTATGCATTACTCTACCCAAAAAATGGCTCACGAATTAGCTGAAGGTGCTATATCCGAAGGTTACGATGTTGAAATATTCTACTTACACGAAGATGAAAGAAGTGAAATCGTTAAAAGTATTTTAACCAGTAAAGGAATAGCTATCGGAGATCCTACCATTAATGATGAACCATACCCAAGTATTGGGGATATTATGTACTACCTGAAAGGTTTAAGATTTGATAAAACAAATATTAACAGAAAAGCAGTTACATTCGGTTCCATGGGTGGAAAAGGAGGAACTGCTAAAAAACTCGCTGAAAAACTTGAAAATTACGGATTTGATGTAGTAGATACTCAGGAAATTTATTACATCCCAACTGAAGAAGAAAATATTGACAGCTATGAGTTAGGAAAAACTTTAGCTAAAGCATGTAAAGAATTATAAAATATAAAATATAAATTTATTAAATACTAATCAATTGGAGGTTATTATTATGGTTAAATACGAACATAAAATAGGCAGTACTGTAGGTACTGGAGTAGAAAAAGAAGTACAAAATAATTTTAATGGAGAAACCCAAGAAGTAGGTATGTACTTAGCTATGTCTAGACAAGCATCAAGGTCTGGTTACGGAGAATTAGCTGAAGTATTTAAAAGATTAGCTTGGGAAGAAGCAGAACATGCAGCAAGATTCTGTGAAATGAACGGAATTATTAAAGATGATCTCAAAGCTAACATTGAAATGATGTTAGAAGGAGAAAAAATGGCTAACGCTGAAAAAAGAGAAGCATCTGAAAAAGCTGCAGCTGAAGACCTCGAAGATGCAACTGATTTCTTCAAAGAAAGTTCCAAAGATGAAGGACGCCATTACAGAATCTTAGAAGGAATCTTAGAAAGATACTTCTAAATTTAGGAAAGAATTTAATTATTCTTCCTTAATCTTTTTTTAGCTTTAATATTTTTTAATTTAAATAATTTTACAATATCTATTTTTAATGACTTTTTCAGAATTCTTAAAAGGATTTAAGCTTTTTTTATAAATAAATAATTCATTTTCATCTTTTTTTATATTGCATAACATAATGCGATGTGTGTTTTTTACATTATAATGGAATTTACATTACATTCATATGGGATGTTTTTAAAGATATTAATTAAAGGTGAAATTATGACAAGTTTGCCATTAGGAAATGATAATGATTTAGATGATACTCAGTTTTATAATAGAGTAGATGAAATTTCATTCCTCTCTGATAATTTAGAACTAACTAAAAAAGGATCAACTCCAACAATACTTCTTACTGGCATTAGAGGAGTGGGAAAAAGTGCATTAATGAAAAAATTAAAAAAAAATCTCCAGAATGAATATTTAGTTGTTTATATGGACTTATCTGCAATAGACAAATATAAAAAGAATTCATTAACTCGCTTTGATTTTATGAAATTATTCTACGAATCAATTATAAAATCATGTAGTGAATCAAATATCATAACCATTGATACAAAAATTCTTAAATATTTCAAAAATCGTAATTTTAAATTAGATAAAATAGAAACAATTAATAAAATACCCCTACTCCCTCTTACAGAAGAGGATTACACTAAATTCACTACTTTTGTAATGGATTTGCCTCAACAAATATATGGAAATTATAAAAAGCAGATAAATGGAGTTTTAATATTTATGGATGAATTCCAGATTTTAAAACAGCTTGATGAAGATGTTAACGGATTTCTATGGTATATCAGAAGTGTAATCCAATCACAAAATCATATAGGGTATATCTTTTCTGGAAGTATGAGTGTTAAGGATGAATTAATTGCAGATATTGCCGGTCAAAAAGGAGCTTTCGGTGGCAGAATATTAAATTTTGAAATTACTACTTTTTCATTTGACACAACAAAAAATTATTTGAAAGAAAAAGCAGATTATCTTAAATTTACAGATGATGGCTTGAAAAGATTTTATAAATGTACAAAGGGAATTCCATATTATATCAATAGTTTTGCAAGATTGTTGCCTCCAAATGAAAAATTAAATGAAGATAAAATAATTAGTGAATTTAGAAAATCCTTACCTTACCTATTACTCCATTTGACAAATGAATGGTACAAACTAAATAATCAGGAAAAAAGAATCATCACATCACTTATTGAAAAACCACTGAAAAGAATTGAAATAGCAAATAAACTAGAAGTAACCAGCGGAGCTATTGGCGCTTCACTAAAAACATTGCAAAACAAAAGTCTGATAGAATTAGATAACAAAAAATATGAAATATATGATTCCATTTTTAAAGAATGGTTAAAAAAAGAATATGAAGAA
Organism: Methanobrevibacter intestini; assembly: GCF_047402955.1. Lineage (NCBI taxonomy): Archaea > Methanobacteriati > Methanobacteriota > Methanobacteria > Methanobacteriales > Methanobacteriaceae > Methanobrevibacter > Methanobrevibacter intestini. Next base: position 1,136,593 of record NZ_CP187956.1, on the reverse strand, counting down.
AAAGGAGATTATCCCTATTAAGGGATTTATTATAAAAATCCATACACAATACTGAATATGATAATCATTCCTAAAATCAAAGACAGTGCATTGACAACAGGTTTGTAAAAGAATTCAGGTATTTTATAGCTGAGCAATGTTTCAAACATATGCCCTCCATCTAACGGTTTTATCGGAAGCAAATTAAATAATCCGATACCTAAATTCAGCATAGCTATCCATTGGAATAGTTCAAGTACACCAAACCATATCCAAGGCAGTGTATCGCCGTATACACTAGCTACACCATCATTCAATTCATAATGTTTAGCTGCCTGAATACCCATATATCCTTTAGAATCATTGTTTGGATTTTTATCTAAAATAATTGAATAATCGCCTTCATTCGTTCCTATAGTTATATTTTGACCAGGTTTAAGATTATTAACAGCATTTACATAGCTATTTGTATCATTAACCTTTTGATTATCAATTGATTCAATAATCATTCCCTCTTTAAGAACTTTACTTGCAGGAGAATCACCTACAAGCCTATCAATTTCTATCCCATTTTCTTCAAAGGTAGATGGAATAACATAAGATCCAACTGCAGAAACTATTAAAAGAGCTATTACTGCTAAAGTAATGTTTGCCATTGACCCTGCAGCATATATCCTTAATTTAGAAGATTTTTTAGCTTCTTTCATTTCTTCTTCATCAGGTTCCATAAATGCCCCCGGAAGAATTGCAAAAAGCATCAGACCTACTGATTTAACATTTATTTTCTCAGCAACAGCCAATATACCATGAGAAAATTCATGAACTATCAATACAGTAGCTAATGCAACCAATCCATAGCCTAAAGGAACATAAATTGATGAACCAGGAAGTTCAACTCCCGGAATAACTAAAGAAACTGAAGGAGCATATAACATTGAGGATAATGAACTAAGCAGTGTCCATGTAATGTATATCATTGCAATATATGAAATTACAATCCCTACATTCATAAACCATTTCCAAAACCGTGGAGAAAGATTAGCCATCCTTTTTATAAAATTTTTAAACTTTTCAGTTCTCCACATAATAAGAGGAAACTGAATTTCAAATCCATGATTGGTTAATTTGCTTTTTAATCCGAATGCCAATATCCAGATAACAATGAAAGCGATTAAATAATAATAAATACCATTCATTAAATGACCTCTTAGTCTACCAAATTAATGAATCAAAGAAGACAACATCAACTATATCGCCCTTTTGATATCCTTCATCATTTTCATCTATTATGATGTAGCTGTTTGCCTCCACCATAGACCTAATTATACCAGAACCCCTGTTCAACACATGCCTTGCAAAATCATCATCTGAAAATGCACGGACAAAATCGGTTCTTCCAAGCTGAGAAGGAATTTTTAATAAAGATTCTCTTTGAACAATATGGAAATTAAAGTCTCTGCCCTGCATATTAAATAAATATTTCCTCGCAAAAATATCAAATTGAGTCATAGCTGCAACTGGCTGTCCTGAAAATGTAAATATCATTTTATTATTAGCAATACCTGCACCAATAGGTTTTCCAGGCCTTATAGATACACCATGGAATAATATCTCCCCAATATCACCAACAACATCCAAAACCACATCACCTTTACTGATAGCTGTTCCCCCAGTAGTCATTATAACATCATATTCATCTAATGCTTCCAAAATAGCTTTCTTAACTTCTTCAAAACTATCTTTTACATGACAAATATCAAAAACAACTCCACAATCTTCAAGCATGGAGCCAATTGTGTACTGGTTAGAGTTGATTATTTTAGCTTTAGATATTTCTTCCTTAGTTGGATCTACAAGTTCATTGCCTGTAATAATTACCTTTACTTTAGGTTTTTTAAAAACTTTAACTGTATTATATCCTGCAGACGCTATTAAGCCCATTTCCTGATATCTGATAAAGGTATTTTTAGATAAAACCACATCCCCCTTGCTGATATCTTCAGCTTTCGGACTTACATTTTCACCAGGAGTTACCTGACTGTAAATGGTTAACTCATCACTCTGTGTTGTAGTATACTCCTTCATTAAAACAGCATCTGCACCTGCAGGAACAGGAGATCCAGTAGCTATTACAATAGCTTCATTTTCACCTATTATCTTGTCACAAAAATCTCCTGCACCAATTGAATCAACAATTTTTAAATGTTTAGGATTGCTTTGTGATGCTCCAAAAGTATTTACTCCCTTAAGGGCAAAACCATCCATTGCAGATTTATCAAAAGGAGGAGAATCATGAAAAGAAATAATATCTTCAGCCAACACTCTTTTATGAGCATCTTTTAAAGGTATTTCTTCATAATCCATTACCCTCTGATTACTTTCCATTAATTTCAAAGCATCTTTTAGAGAATCTAATTTAGACAAAAACATCAGCGCACCAGCTTAAGCCATGTATTTTTCAATAACTCCATGATAAGAATTATTTAATTCATCAATGGTAAATTCATTATCTCCAAGTTTTAAAACAGTTCCTTTAACTTCCCCTATAATAGCTACAGGAACATTTATTTTATTTAATATTTCATCAACAGCATCAGCCTTTACTGTTACAATATATCTACCATGTGATTCACTATAAATTAAATCTGATTCTTCCAAATCATCAGAAGTTATAACTGAATCCAAATCTATTTCACAACCAATATTACCTTTCATAACCATTTCAGATAATGCAACAGCTAATCCGCCATTAGATATATCATGAATAGCTGTAATATTTTTAGATGAATCTTCATCAAGTAATTTTAAGATAGTTTTACCATTAGCCAATTCATCTTCAATCCTAATTCTTGGAGCCATACCTTTTTCAATATTATGAATAGCCCTATGATATTCCGAACCGGTTACTTCATCATAAGTAGTACCAATTAAAAGGATTTTATCACCGGAGTTTTTAAAGTCCATTGTTCTGATATTTTCAATGTTCTCAACACCTATAACACCAACAGCAGGAGTAGGATTAATTTTAATACCTTCAGTTTCATTATAAAAACTTACATTTCCACTGATAACCGGAGCATTAAAATTCTCAGCTACAAGTGACATACCTTCAATTGTTCTTTTAAATTGCCATAATATTTCAGGAGTTTCAGGATTTCCAAAGTTAAGACAGTCTACAACAGCATAAGGAGTTGCACCCATGGAAATTACATTACGAATAGCTTCAGCTACACAACCTGCACCGCCATCAAATGGAGATAATTTAGTGTGGATTGTATTTGCATCAGTTGCAAGTGCAATAGCTGTCTCATCATCAATTCTTAAAACAGCTGCATCATCACCAGGTTTTACAACAGTTCTTACCTGAACTTCGTGGTCATACTGTTTGTAAACCCATTGTTTGGAAGCAATATTAGGTGAAGATAAAAGTCCAAGTAAGGATTGCCTAACTGGAGGGTGCTCTACTTCAACTTTTGATGTATCTTCAGGTATTTCTTTTAATTCACGATTAAGTGAAGGAGGATCAGCTAACAGTATAGTTGGCAAATCAGCTAAAGAAGAACCTTCATCATCAATTATCATGTTGTTTCCGTCAATAACTTCCCCAATAACTGCTGAAACAATTTCATGTTTATCACAGATTTCCTGTGCTTTTTCAACATCTTTAGGATTAATTACAAAAACCATTCTTTCCTGAGATTCTGAAAGCATGATTTCATATGGAGTCATTCCTGTTTCTCTTAAAGGAATATTACGTAAATCAACTCTTGCACCATTATCTGATTCATCAACAAGCTCTGAAATACAGCAGGTTAATCCTCCACCACCTAAATCTTTAACTCCGCTAACATTAATTTCATCTAAAATTTCAAGAGAAGCTTCCAAAACTCTTTTTTTAGTAAATGGATCAGCTACCTGTACAGCAGGCCTGTCTTCTGTTTCACTATCTGAAGTTAACTCTTCTGATGCAAAGGTTACACCATGAATTCCATCACGGCCAGTTGTACCTCCCATCAATAAAAAGACATCCCCAACATATGGAGCTTTTCCACGAACGATTTTATCTTTTTCAACAAGTCCTACACACATTACATTAACTAAAGGATTTGTTCTAAATGAATCATCAAATTCAACTTCACCTGCCACTGTTGGAACTCCTACCCTATTACCATAGTCAGAAATTCCCTCTACAACATGTTCAAATAAATATTTTGATTTTTCATCATCCAATGATCCGAAACGTAAAGAATCTAAAAGAGCTATTGGTCTTGCACCCATAGAAATAATATCTCTTAAAATTCCTCCAATTCCAGTACCTGCTCCACCATAAGGCTCAATAGCTGAAGGATGGTTGTGACTTTCCATACCAACAGCCAAAGCATATTTATCAGTTACTGAAACTAAACCTGCATCATCTCCAGGACCTAAAATAATATTTTCCCCTTCAGTAGGAAATGTACCTAGAATTGGTCTGCTGCTTTTGTAGGAGCAATGTTCTGAAAACATTACATCCAACATCCCTTCTTCCAGTTCATTCATTTTCCTGCCAAGGATACCTTCAATATATTCCATTTCAGAATCTGTTAAAGTCATTTTAAACACCTATTGCACTAATCTTATAGAAATACAGACTTCCTCGCCTTCAATATCCCAATTTTTAGTATAAATATCTTCGCCATCTAAACATTCTTTTCCATCAGAGCTAATTAAGCTGCGTGCCCTGATTTCATTAACAATAAATTCAGATTGTGGAAGTATTAATTCTTTAAATTCGCTAGAAGTACTTACAACAGCATCAATACTAGCTTCCACATCTAAATCTAAATCTTTCCTCATGTCCTGAACTCTTCTAATAAGTTCACGAGCCATTGCTTCTTGTTTAATTTCAGTAGTTACATTAGTATTTACAAATACATTACCAAATTCAAATTCAGAACTTACAAAGTCATCAGGGAGCTCTGTATCAAATAGTATATCATTACTATCTAATTCAAATGATTTTCCATCTGCTTCAACAGTGAATTTACCTGCATCATCCAATTCGCTTTTAATTAGATTACCGTCAGCTTCTTCAAGATATTTTTTAACAATACCCATATCTCCTTTAAGTCTAGGACCTAAAGTTTTAAGATTAGGTTTTGCATTAAATGACAAGTTTTCAAATTCTGCAGCAGTTAACACTTCTTTAGTATTTGATTGGTCTTTAATAATATCCTGTAACTCTTCAATAGCTTTAAGAACATCTTCATCCTGAGACACAATAGTAATATCAGATACAGGCCATCTAAGTTTGTATCTGGCTATATCCCTTGCTCTTGCAGATGCTTCAATTACTTCCCTTACTACATCCATTTTTTGCTCCAAATCAGAATTGATTTTAGATTCATCATATCCCCAGTCAAGCATGTGAATACTTTCAGGAGCATTTTCATCAACTCCTTTAACTAAGTTTTCATAGATTTCTTCACAAACATGAGGAGCTATCGGACATAAAACTGAAATCAGTTTGTAAATAGCTGTGTACAGACTGTAATAAGCTCCAAGTTTATCCGGATCATCACTTTCTACCCATGTTCTTCCACGAATAAGTCTTACATACCAGCGGCTTAAATCTTCAAGTATGAAGTTATTGATTTTTCTTGTAGCCTTATGGAATGATAACTCTTCCAAGTCCTGACCAACTTCTTTTACTAAAGTATTGGCTCTGGATATAATCCAATTGTCCTCATCTCTTAAAATGATATCTTTTTCAGTTATTTTAGTTGGATTGAATTCATCTAAAGACATGTAAGTAGTTGAAAATACATATACATTCCATAAAATATTAAACATCTTATTTACATTAAGCAATTCATCCCATACGAATTTTAAATCATCCCATGGCTTGCTTGCCCATAATAAATAGAATCTTAATACATCGGCACCATATTTCTCAATAACTTCTTCAGGAGAAACTACATTACCTAATGATTTACTCATTTTCTTACCGTGTTCATCTAAAACAAAACCGTGCATCAGTACTTTCTTATATGGTACCTGTCCCATGGAGATTACACCAGCACCTAACTGTGAGTAGAACCATCCTCTGGTTTGGTCATGGCCTTCTGTAATGAAGTCATATGGGAACCACTGATTAAATTTATCCTGCTGCTGAGGATAATATAATGAAGCCCATCCAGCTACTCCTGAGTCAATCCAAACATCTAAAACATCAGGAATTCTTTTTACTTCAGAACCGCATTTATCACATTTCATTACGATTTCATCAACATATGGTCTGTGAACAAGCTCATCATCATCAACAGAGATATCATTTAAAGCTTCGTTTTTTAATTCCTCTACAGAACCTATTACTTTTAATTCACCGCAATCAGGACATTCCCAAATAGGAATTGGAATACCCCAGTATCTTTGTCTTGAAATTGTCCAGTCTTTAGCATTATCTACCCAATCTCTGAATCTTCCCTGACCTGCCCATTGTGGCACCCATTCCACTTTGTCAATTTCATCAAGCATTTTTTGTTTAATGTCTGTTACTTTTAAAAACCATTGTTTAGTAGCTAAATATATGATAGGAGTTTTACATCTCCAACATACACCATACCTGTGTTCTATTGTTTCGTTTCTATACATCAAACCGCTGTTCTGCAAATCAGCCATGATTTCATCATTAGCAGCTTTACAGAATTCACCGGCATATTTGCCTGCATCATCAGTGAAATTACCGCTTTCATCAACAGGACAGAAAATCGGCAAATCATAAGCTTTACCTACTTCAAAATCGTCAGGACCATGTCCCGGCGCTGTATGTACGAATCCTGTACCTTCACCAAGTTCTACATGATCTCCAGGCAAAATAGTGTGAACATTTTCATTTTTATCAAATTCATCATGTATTGAAACTTCTTTTTCCAATGGATAAATGTATGATTTATGAAGTAAACTTTCACCTTTGACAACTTTAATTATCTCATAGACAACTTCAGTTTCTTTTATGATTTTATCTTCTTCATCTTCATTTTCAGCAGGTATTTTAGTTTTATGTACAATGGTAGCAGGACCTAAAACTGTTTCTACCAGGTTTTGAGCAAGAAGTAAAATTTCTCCATCAATTTTAACAAATGCATAATCAAATTCAGGATTTACACAGATAGCAAGGTTTGCAGGAAGTGTCCATGGAGTTGTTGTCCATACCAAGAAATATTCCGGCAAATCGCTGTCTTCCAGCAATGGAGTTTTAAGTGGAAATTTAACAAAAATTGAAGGGTCAACTTTTTCTTCATAATCAATTTCTGCTGCGGCCAATGCTGTTTCACAATGAGGACACCAGCTAATTACTCTTTTATCATTTACAAGTAAATTCTGTTCATTAGCTCTTTTTAATGTCCACCATGCAGATTCCATATATTTGGGATCTAAAGTCATGTATGGGTCTTCCCAATCCATCCAAACTCCCAAATCATCGAATTCTTTTTCCATAGCTAATTTATTGTCTATTGCAAATTCCTTACATTTATCAACAAATTTAGCTATTCCAATGTTTTCTTCAATTTCCTGTTTGCTTTTAATACCCATCAATTCTTCCACTTTGTGTTCAATTGGAAGACCATGCATATCCCATCCTGCCTGTCTTCTTAAGCTAAATCCATTCATACTTTTATAACGTAAGTAAGAATCTTTAATAACTTTATTCCAAGCAGTTCCTAAATGTATTTTACCACTACAATACGGAGGTCCATCTAAAAAGGAATATTGAGGACCATTAGCTCTAAGTTTATTTACTTTAGAAAAAGTATCTTCTCCTACCCAGAAGTTTTGAATCTTTTTTTCTATTTTTTTATGATCATATGATTTGTCTGCCTCTTTTATTGGCATGATAATTCTCCCTATATTAAATAAGAAATTAATTGATATGTTGTGTTGAATAATTTAAAAAAAAATAAAAATCTCTAAAGAATAGAAATTTAATTTAGTTGAAAAAACGAGAAAGGAAATTTAATATATAGTTATCAAACTATAATTAAATTATACCTATAATCTAAAAGGTTCTTGTTTTTCCTTGAACAACATTTTCTGTAATGATTGATATATCTTCAAGCCACCTGTCAACAATTTGTTCTACTTTTTTATCAACATCTTCAAGTTTGACGCCATCTTCTAAAATAAGTTGAGTAGAAGCTGCTTTCGGTTGGTCAATAGGTTTACCAATTTGGCTTAAAATCATAACATTCATCTGTTTGATTCCTTCAACATTTTCAACAACGTCATTAGCTATTTCATTAGATAATATGTTGTAAATTTTACCTACGTGGTTAATAGGATTTTTACCTGAACTAGCTTCCATTGACATTGGTCTGCATGGAGTGATTAAACCGTTAGCCCTATTTCCTCTACCTACAGAACCGTCATCACCCATTTCAGCAGAAGTACCTGTTACAGTTAAATAATAACCTGATTCATCAGTTGCATCATCATTGTCTGCAGTGTTAACAAATACTTCAACTTCCCTGTTGGTGTATTTGGTTGCAAGATCAGATACAATATCTTTTAATTCTTCACGAACAGCAATGTATTCTTCCCTGTTTGCAACAAATTTTGAAACCATTGCACATCCAATAGTTAAGGTAATTTTTTCTCCTTCTCTTAAACCCATAACTTTGATATCTTCACCAACAGCAGGATGTTTAGCTTTGAAAGCTTTGGAGTTCAATAATTCTTCAGTAGCTTTAACTAAATTTTCAGTTTCTGAAAATGGAGCATAACCTACACCAAAAGAGGTATCATTTGAAGAAGGCGCACCTTCCCTTTTAAATACATCTACCAAATCTCCGGATCCGTGTCCAATTTTACATTCAACAACAGTATCCAATTCAACATCTAAATTAATGATAGTTTCATCTAAAAAGTTTTTAGCTGCTTCAATAGCTACTCTGTCAAGAGGGAATTTAACTCCATCATATTCTGAAACTCCCCTACCAGTCAATAAGATATCAATAGGTTTTAAGATTTTACCTCCGCCGAATACAGGATTGGATTCCCCTGCAGTAATTTGAACTTCGTCAGTGTTATGGTGAAGAACTCCTCCTAATTCATCCATGTACATTTTACATAAAGCTTCACTTACAGTTTCACCGATACCGTCACTAATACTGTCTGGGTGACCTATACCTTTTCTTTCAACGATTTCAATATCGATATCTTCAATATAAGTTTGATTTAATTCTTTTACAATTATGTTTCTCATTTTATCAACACATATCAGTTATTTATATTATATTTTTTTAGTTTAATTAATAAATAAATGTATGGGATTTTAACTTTCAAACTAAATTTCTTAAAACAAAAGCAATATTCCCTAATCAGATTCTAAAAACTTAAAAACAATAAAAACAAAAGCTAAGCTAATGAAAAAAGGAATTTACAACAAAACAACTAAACAAAACATCAATATGAAAATTAAATTTGCAGACACATATTTTAAACGGCTTAAAGGATTGATGTTTAAAAAAAATATTGATTACGGACTGGTTTTTATTATAAAAGCTAAAAGCAGATTTAATTCAGGAATTCACACATCATTTATGAAATTTAACATAGATGTGTACTTTTTAGATGAAAATTTAAAGATTTTTGATATTCAAACTCTGAAACCCTGGGAAAAATATACCCCTTCAAAAAAAGCAGATTACATAATTGAGTTTGAAGAAAATAAAATGAAAAATAAATTAAAAAAAGGAGATGAAATAGAATTCATCTAATAATCTTTTAAAAAGTCCAGTAACTCATTAGGATTTTCAAATATTTCAATATCGCCAATACCAGTTAATTTTTTAGTATTTTCAATATCAATATCCCTCATATACATTGTTATGATTTTACCTTCAGATATTGCTCCATTTGGACATACGTCTTTACAAAGACCACATCCAATACATTTTAACAAGTCAATTTCTTTGTGAGGAACAATTGCTTTCTGTTCACATGTCAAAGATGCAACACACTCACTGCAAGCCTCACATTTAGAAACTTCCATTTTTGAAGGTAAAACTGTATCAATAGGACCTGGATGAATATCTACTGGAACTATAAGTGTTTTAACAGCTCCTTTACCAGCCTGAGCCACAGCATTTGTAACCAAAGTATCTGAAATACCATGAACAATCTTTGCAACTGTATTGGCAGTAGCTGGAGTCACAATCAGCAAATCATATTTACCAAGTGAAAGTCTTCCAGTAATTGGATAGCTAAATTTTTGAGTCCTGTCAGTAGCTAATTCCCTATATTTTCCGCCAGTTAAACTAACTACTCTTTCATAAAGACCATACATTTTTAAAACATCTTCACCAGCACCAGATAAAAATATAGTTAATTCATGATCCTTAGCTAGTTTTTCAGCTACCTGAACAGACTCATTAAGTAAATGACCAGCTCCAGTAAATGCAAATCCTATTCTCATATTATCTAAAGTTTATGGAACCTGTAACCTTCGTTTTGTGAGAATGAATAGTGAACAGTAGTGTACTGATCCATGAATTCACGTACTTCGTCTTTAATGTTTTCTTTATCAACAGCAACTCTTTTAATGAATTCAGCTACTTCATCCATTTCTTTTTCTTTTAATCCTCTTCTGGTGATTTCCTGAGTTCCTATTCTTAAACCGGAAGGATTATCACTATCATTTACATCATCGCCAGGAAGAAGGTTTTTGTTTAAAATAACATCATTATTAGCTAAATCACGTGCAATATCACTAGCACTTCTAATATTTGAAACATTAATAGCTAATTGGTGAGATTCTGTAAATCCTAATTCTTCACATAATACATCAAATCCACGCTCATATAAGCTTTGAGCTAATGCTTTGGAATTTTTAACAATCTGTTTAGAATAGTCTTGTCCAAATTCCAACATTTCTGCAGAAGCAATTCCTAAACCAGCTAAATGGTGGAGATGGTGATTACTTACAACACCCGGAAATACTGCATTGTCAATAACTTCCTTGTTTTCTTTATGAGAAAGAATAATTCCTCCTTGTGGACCAGGGAATGATTTGTGAGTACTTCCCATCATTAAATCTGCTCCTTCAGCTATTGGTTGTTGGAATTGACCACCAGCAATAAGTCCTAAAACATGTGCTGCATCATACATGATTTTTGCTCCAACTTCATCAGCTGCTTCACGAGCTTCTTTTACAGGATGAGGGAATAAGAATAAACTTCCTCCAAAAAGAACTATTTTTGGTTTTTCTTCGAGGATTTTTTTATTCATTGCATCAATGTCAATGTTCATAACTTCTTTGTCAAAAGGCTGACTTATAGTTTTTAAACCAGCAATTCCTGCTGCACTAACTTTAGCATGGCTAATGTGTCCTCCATAAGGAACATCTAATGCCATTAATTTGTCACCATAATTAGAATAACCGAAAAATGCTGCTAAATTAGCTGTTACTCCAGAAATAGGCTGAACATTTGCATAGTCAACATTGAATAATTTTTTAGATAAGTCAATAACACGATCTTCTATTTCATCAATATACTGACATCCTTCATATAATCTTTCATGAGATTGTCCTTCTGCATATCTATGAGCTAAATCAGAAGCTACAGCCTCAGTTACATCTGAACTTGTAATATTTTCACTAGCAATGAGATTTATACTGTTTCTCATATAATTAGTGTGTTCTTTCATGATTCTTTCAAATTCTAAAACTTCGTTTTGATAATCAGTCATTTACTACACCTAAGTATCCAATTAGTATTAAAAATTAACGATACACAAATACATTATGTTTATCTTATAATATAATATTTTTGCAGTAATTATAATATAATTCAAATGTCAATAATCCACTTACCAACATCTAATTAAGGAAGTAAAATAAGTTATTAAGTGTTAAAAATAGTTTAAAATTTTAAAAAAAAGAATTGGAGATAAAAATCTCCGCATCTATTTACCTACGTCTTCAAGAGCAGCACTGATTTGTGCCATAATTTGATCGGTTTTGAAGTGTTGTTGATCCATAGCTCCAGATGGACATGCACCTACACAGGTACCGCATCCTTTACATAATGCAGCGTTAATTTCTGCGTGAGCAGCATTGTCATCTCCAACAATGGAAATAGCACCATATGGACATAATTCAACACAAACTTCACAAGCACCACAAACTACATCGTCAGTACGTGCAATAATAGGTTCAATTTCTACTTGACCTTTAGCCATTGGGATAGCTGCCCTGGATGCTGCAGCTGAACCTTGTGCTACAGAGTCAGGAATATCTTTAGGACCTTGTGCTACACCAGCAATGTAAACACCATCAGTTAAGGTGTCAACAGGCCTAAGTTTAGGGTGAGCTTCCATATAGAATCCGTCGGAAGATTTGGAAACACCTAAAGTTTGTCTGAGTTCTTCTGAACCTTCAGGATGTTCAAGACCAACACTTAAAACAACTAAGTCGTAAGTGTATTCAGTTACTTTACCAAGTAAAGTATCTTCTGCTCTGATAGTTAAAGTTAAATCATCGTTTTCGAAGATTTGAGCAGGTTTACCTCTGATAAATTCAATACCATATTTTTCTTGAGAGGTTTTGTAGAACTCTTCGTATCCTTTACCAAATGCACGAATATCCATGTAGTAACAGGTTACTTCGGTATCTGGTTCGTGGTCAATACATAATTGAGCGTTTTTCATGGAGTACATACAACATACTCTGGAACAATATGGTTTACCGATTTGTTCATCCCTAGAACCGACACAGTGGATGAATGCAACACGTTCAGGTTCTTTACCATCAGATGGTTTTACAACGTGTCCACCAGTAGGACCAGATGCGTTAATCATCCTTTCAATTTCCATACCAGTAATTACATTGGAGAAACGTCCGTATCCATATTGGTAAATACCTGATGGGTCAAATGGATCGTAACCAGTAGCTGCGATAATAGTACCAACATCTAATTTAATTTCAGATGGTTGTTGATTGTGGTCAATAGCTCCACGTTCACAAGCTTGGTCACATAACATACATTCAATACAGTAATCTTTATCAATTGTTGCACATAATGGTACAGCTTGAGGGAATGGAATGTAAGCAGCTTTTACCATACCTACACCTTCATCGTAGTAGTTAGGTATTTCAATTGGACAAGCTTCTACACAAGATCCACATCCGGTACAATCTTCTTCGATTACGTATCTTGCTTTTTTACCTACAGTTACATGGAAGTTACCAATGTATCCGTCCACTTGTTTAACTTCTGCATAGGTAATTAATTCGATGTTTTCATGTTTGGAAACGTCTACCATTTTTGGTGCTAAAATACACATTGAACAGTCAAGAGTTGGGAAAGTTTTATCTAATTGTCCCATCCTACCTCCAATGGTAGGGTGTCTTTCGACCATGTAAGTTTTAAAGCCCATGTCACCTAAATCTAAAGCAGTTTGAATACCACATACTCCACCACCGATAACTAATGCTTTGTTATCTACTGCTACTTTAGTAGCTTCTAATGGTTCGAGTAATCTTGCTTTAGCAACAGCCATACGAGTTAAGTCTTTAGCTTTTTCAGTTGCTGCTTCAGGTTCAGCCATGTGTACCCAAGAGTCTTGTTCCCTTAAGTTTGCGAATTCAAATAAGAATTTGTTTAAACCAGCTTCTTCTACACATCTACGGAAAGTAGGTTCGTGAAGACGAGGAGAACATGCAGCTACAACAACCCTGTTAAGGTTGTGTTCTTTAATATCTTCTTGGATCATTAATTGACCTGGGTCAGAACACATGTATTTGTAGTCTTTTGCAACTACAACATCAGGCAAATTACCTGCGTATTCTGCGACATCCGGACAGTCTACAACTCCACCAACGTTTACACCACAGTGACAGACGTAAACACCAATCCTTAATTCTTCATTATTATCTCTTTTTTCTTCTGCCATATTTAATTCACCTTGTACAAGTCGTGAAAATAATCTAATTATATTAATAAAAATTTAATGCAAAAAAAAATTATTATAATTTTTAGAAATTAATTAGATATTAAATATGTAGTAAACCCACATTAATAAAGATTTCTATAGAAATTAGTGAGTAAAGTTTATATATAATAAAAAAATAAAAACTTTAAACCAATTGGTTAAGCTAAAAAGCGGTTAAAAATAGGTTTCTAAAAGCTAAAAAATAATAAAAATTATTCTTTAAGAAAAATAATAAATTTAGGCGAAGTTAAATTTTGAAATTTTGGGGCTCATAACAGCAATATCAACATATGCAGAGCCACTAATGAAATCAATAGCATTTACTAAAATATCAGCTGCAGGTTAATCCTAGCTAACAAAAGAATATAAACTTAAAATATCGATACCCCATTTACTTAAAAAATCAATTCCTTTAAGAAAATATTCAGTACCCCTCATTGAAAAAAATAAAAGAATAGAACAGAAAAAAACTGTTCAAAAATCAACATTTACAAAAATGTCATTATGATTGGTAATGTTATTAATGAAATAACCGTATTTATTAAAATACAATCTGAAGTTAATTCATAATCTAATTTATAAGTAATAGCCAGTAATAAAGACAACATACCAGAAGGCATAGCTGCCTCAATAATTCCTACATCATGTTGTAAACCAGTAAGTCCTAATAATGATACAACAATCAAAGCAATTAACGGAAATACACCTAATTTAATAATTGAAGTAAAAATAACCATTGCTTTACTTCTAGCAAGGCCACCAAGCTCAATTGATAAACCAAGTGAAATCATAATTAAAGGAATAGCACCATCAGCAAGATAATTAACTGTTTTATCTAAAACTGGTCCAATAGGAATATTTAATAAATTAAATGAAATACCTAAAACAACAGCCCATAACGGCGGGAACAGTAAAATTTCCCTAAATGCCCTTTTAACAGTTCCTCCAAACTTAAGAACAAGGACAAATGACAATAATAAGAACATACATGTTGTAGCTAAATCGCAAAATATAGCTCTTAAAAATCCCGGATGACCATAAACACCTAAATTGACAGGATATCCCATGAAAGCTGTATTAGCTATCATTACAGTTACTAAAACACTCCAAATTTTTTTATCATCATAATGAAGTCTTTTAAGAATAATATAAGCTATAACTCCTGAACCAATTGATGCTGTTAAAATAACAAATGGTAAAATTCCTAAAGTAGGTAACAGACTCATATCTGCAGAATAAAGTGCAGAAAAAATCATACAAGGCATAAGGATATACATTACAATCTTATTTAAGGGATCAATATCCTTTTCACTTAAAAAATCTATTCTTTTAAGAAAATAACCTAAACCAATCATTAAAACAATAGATATAATTGTAATTTCAATTGCATTCATATTAATACCTCGAAGTATAATTATTGAATTATGATATTTATAAATATTTCTTATAAGTAAAACAAAAAATAGTTATGTAAATTCAAAAGGAGGATCATGAAATGTTGAGAATATGTCCAAAATGTGGAGAAGAAGTTCCTGAAGAATATAACCTGTGTCCTTATTGCGGAACTGGAATTGGCTTTGCTGAATTCAGCGATGATTATGAATCAAATGATGATGTAGATTATGAAACCTATACAGGTTATAGTGACTAATAATTAACTGTAAAAAAAGAGGGGTTGAAAGGTATAATTAATCAACAATACCTTCTGTTTTAATTTTAAATACACATTCACCTTCAGGCAAATGAGGACTGTCTACTAAACGAGCAATTCTTTTACCTGCTAAACCTTTTTTAAGCCAGATTCTATAAGTAGATGCATGTCCTAAAACATGTCCACCAATAGCTTTAGTAGGGCTTCCAAAGAAGGAATCAGGTTTAGCTTGAACTTGGTTTGTTATGAAAACAGCCACATTATAAGTATTAGCTATTTGTTGAAGTGCATGTAAATGCTGATTTAGTTTTTGTTGTCTTACAGCTAAAGATTCCCTTCCAACATATTCTGCTCTGAAATGAGCCATTAAAGAATCAACAATAACTAATTTAATATTATTGCCTTGTTGAATAAGTTCATTAATTTTTTCGGCCATTAAGATCTGGTGAGAAGAATTAAATGCACGAGCTACATGAATCTTTTGTAAAACTTCCTCAATATCCAATTCAAAACCATTAGCTATTTGTTCAATCCTTTCTGGACGGAAAGTGTTTTCAGTATCAATAAATACACATTCACCATCAAGTCCACCTTTTTCAGGAGGCAATTGTACAGTAACAGCCAGTTCATGAGAAATTTGACTTTTACCAGAACCAAACTCACCAAATACTTCAGTAATTGATTGAGTTTCAATTCCACCACCAATCAAATCATTGAAGCCTTCACTTCCAACAGAAATGTGACCTACATCCCTTCTTCTTTCAAGAACATCATACGCTGTTTCAAAGTCTATTTTTTCAGATTTACGAGCTGCTTCAATAACCTTCTCAGCTACACCTTCACCAATTTCTGCTTTAACAGATAATTCTTTAGGGGTTGCAGTAGCTAATCTCATCATATCTGCAAAACCTGCATCTCTTAATTTTTCTGCTGTTTTTTCACCAACACTTGGTAAATCTTCTAATTCCACCATAATAATCATGCCTCATTAATTTGTTTTATTTTAGTAATATTTAGATAAAATTCTTTTAGGATTAAGCCTAATTTCTTCATTATAATCATCAAAACTAACATTAGTAATAACTTCAACAGTTAAACCGTTTAAATCATCTATTCTACCTTCCATAGGTCCTAAATCGGAACCATCATCAGTAAGATTAATTATTTCTTCTTTTTTCATGTCAAGAAGTTCTTCAGCCAGGTTATCAAAGAAAGTAATTGAAATTTCGCCAGTGTCATCTTCAAGTCTTGCCGGAATCATTAAAAGATATTTAGGTTCATCTACAGCTTCTCCGCAGAATTCACAGACAAAATCCTCTGATGACTGATTTACAGTATTTCCACAGTTAGGACATTTTGTAATTAATATTTTATTGCCAAATACTTCTTTAAGAGTACCAGTTATACGAACGTTTCTGTCATCATCTTCTAAAGCCTCAATGGTTTTAGGAACATAAATTGATTCTTTTAATTCATCATAAGTTGGCAAATCATTAATCTCTGATTCATCAGGTTCAAGAATAGAAGTGGATCTTGATACATTAATTTCCAAACTGTCATTTCTAAATGAAATTTGAGGATCCTGGAACTTAATAGCGTCTCCAACATTCCAATCTTTTTTAGCATATTCATTCCATAAAGTAACATTGATAGAACCAGAATTATCAGCTATTTCTAAAGATTTAACATATCCTTTAGTTCCATCATCTCTATCAAATTCACGAGTATTGCTTGCATCAATTATTCTACCCATAACAATAAGATTTTCATCATCTTCTTCAACATCAGATATTGATTTATGAGTATAAATCATTGCTTCAATAGTTTTAAATGACGGTAAGAATCTTGCTTGGTCACTGTCTTCAGGCAATTCCATTACGCGTGCAGAAGTTCCAATGTTTAATTCGACTTCATACATTCCCAATCTAACCTTTGCATTTTCAATTTTGTATGCTCCGCCAGGTTTGTATTCCTGTTTAGCTTTCTGATCCCAAAATGTTAAATTAACACGTCCTTCACCGTCAGAAAATTTAGCTGAACGTGCATATCCTACACTGCCATCATCTCTTTGAAACTCGTTTATTTCTCCAATAGCAAACATTCTTCCTATAACATCGACTTCAATTCCGTCTTCATCATATTCTTCAACTTCACTAAGTCTTTTAATTTGAGAAACTTTCTGTTTGATTTCATCAAAGATAGCTAATTCCTCATCAGACAGGTTTTCCGGATTTATTGAAATTTGAGTGTTGAAATTTGTATTAAGTGAATATCCACTGTCAGTATAATCATCAAAACGAGCATCAGCACCTATAATCTTGACAATGCCTCCTTTAGTTAACAAAATATCTGTATCATGTCCCCATATGGTAGTTCTAATAGAACCTGTATCATCTGTAACATCAAAGTTTCTTAATTTACCTTCAGAGCCATCAGATTTTCTTGTGAATGTTCTGACATCTTGCAATTTAGAAATAACTCCCTTAATAGCTATATTACTTTGCTCTGTAATATTTCCAATTTTAATAAATTCCTGACTGAATTCAGGAACATCAAAATCTCCTTTGATTATCCTACCGTCCCAATGAGTTAATGACAATTCCCCGTTTCTTTCCCTTACCTGTGCACCTAAGATTTTTACAGAATCTCCGGCATCCAAACCTAATTCCTCAATCAAATCAACATTTTTATTCCACAAGGTATAAGATATTTCACCAGTTGCATCTTTTAGCTCAAGAGAAGCGACTTTTCCTTCTTTTCCATCTTTTTCATAAGTTCTTGGAGTTGGAATTCTTATAATTCTAGCAATAATATTTGCTTTTGTATCGGGAACAAGGTCTTCAATATCAGTTATATTCTCCTCGTATGTCGGGAATTTTGATAAATCTGCTTCTTTAAAATGAGTTATAGTTGATCTAGGTCTTAAATTAGCTTCATTATCTCCCCTATAACCCTCTTTTATATCAACATCAGTAATTTTAACAATGTTTCCTTCTTTAAAGTTTTTAAGAAGTTTAATATTTTCTGTCCATAACACTACTCTAATTTCACCAGTGTTATCCTTTAATTCCATATTACAGACTTGTCCAGATTTACCTTTACGGGTTTTAAAAGATTTTGGATTTGAGATACTGTTAATCATTCCAACAATAGCTGGTTGGGATCCAGGTTCCAAATCACCAATATCCAAAATTTCACCATTGGATTTTTGGTCATCTTTACTGGCTCCAAGTATATTGTTTACCACCTGTTCAGCAGCATAATAATCATCCACAAAACCTAAATCTTCGTTTTCTTTAGAAATATCATTTATTTTTGCTTGAAATTCTTCCATCGTCAATTTATCTTTGACTTGTTCATATAATTCTAAAATTTCATTATCCATACCAAACCCCTCGTTAGAAAGTTAATTATTATTTTAAATTAAAATGTATATAAACTATTAGAGACAGCATTTGAAAAGTAATTTTTAAAATAATTATTAAAAAAATAGAATATAAATTTTAATAAACTACACTGAAGTGCAAATGTGTAAAATCTAATATGCATTAGGATTTCTCTTTACAGCTGTTTTAATCATTATAGCTAAGTCCAAACCCATATGCCAGTTTTCTACATACTCAATATCAAATTCTATACGTTTTTTAATAGAAGTATTACCTCTGCATCCATGAATTTGAGCCCATCCAGTTAACCCTGGCTTAACCTGATGTTTAACCATGTATTTTGGAATTTTTTCTTTAAATTCTTCAACAAAATACGGCCTTTCAGGTCTGGGACCAACAACACTCATATCTCCTTTTAAAACATTAAAAAATTGAGGCAATTCATCAATGCTTGTTTTTCTGATAAAATTACCTACTTTAGTTTTTCTTGGGTCATCCTTTGTTGTCCATTCTGATTTTTCTTCGTTAGGATTTTGGACTTTCATACTTCTGAACTTATACATCATGAATGGTTCTCCATGATAACCGATTCTTTCCTGTTTAAATATAATCGGTCCTTTAGAAGTCAGTTTAATAGCTATTGCAGTAATCAGCATAATTGGAGATGTAATTATGATAGCTATAACAGATATTATGTAATCAGATAAGGATTTTAAAAAATTATTAAATGCATCATCTAACGGAACATAACGTATATTGATAATCGGAATATCTTCAATCATGTCTACTGATGGCTGTGCCGGGAAATACCTTATATAATCTGGAATAATCTCTGCTTTAATTCCTACCTTTTCACAGCTTTCCACAAGCTCGTTGATTTTAAAATAATACTTTAACGGAATAGCTAATACAACCCTATCAAAATTATTTTTCTCAAGAACTTCATCTAAATCTTTAAAAGCACCTATGATTTTGCTTCCTTCAATTTCCAAACCTACATGATTACTTTTACCTAAAAATCCGCTAACAGCAAAACCTAAATATGGATTATTTCTAATTCTACGTGCAAAAGTATAAGCTAAATCATTATCCCCAACAATAAGAATATGCTTTAAGTTCTTGTTATTAGATCTGATTTCTTTTAAGAAGCTCCTAATAACAAATCTTTCAATTATTCCAAAAACAGTAGCTATAATAGCTAAAAGGAATAGCATGATTCTTGAAAAGTTAGGTTCGTTAACAATAAATAAAATAGCAACTAAAACAAAGAATGCAACAATATTAACTTTTATAAGTTGAGTTGCTTCTGAAAAAATTGTTTTGTGAGTTCTGTAGGGTTTATAAAGACCAAAAGAAAAGTACAATATTAAGTATGTTGGTATTACAGCAAATGTTAAAAAAATAACATAGCTTTGTAAACCTAAATGACCTCCAATCGGACCAAATAAAGTGGTTTTAAAACGTAACCACCATGCACAGAAAAGAGCTATAGTTACAACTAATGCATCCGTTAAAACCATAACTACATTTAATACTCTCTGATTCTGCTTAATCATTTTATCACAAAAATAGATTTAAGTATATCTTTAAATTTCTTATAATATTTAATTTTTCTTTTTAAAGAAATTTAGAATCAATTTTAAAATGCATAAACAAGCAATTCCCAAATAAACAATCAGATTAACAAAAAATGAAGTGTTGTTTGCATGGTGTTTTTTATAATAAATATACATTGCCCTATAAAATTCATATAGCAATTTAGATTTTTGTTTTTTACTGCTGGCCCCTTTAAAATGAGTTATTTTAGCCTTGCCAAAGTAAATTATCTTCCAATGGTCCTGTTTAATCCTATAACATAAATCAATGTCCTCACCATACATGAAAAATGTTTCATCCAGTAATCCAACGGAATCCAGACATTTTTTACGAAGAAAGATAAATGCTCCAGTTAAGCAGTCAATTTCATAAATTTCATCATCAGGCAGATTATCCAAATTATAATTATCCTCTTTGCTGTTTGTTGGAATGTGAAATAATCTGTAAAATGAATTTTTAACATTTGGAAAAGACCTTTTACATGCCTTATCCAGAGTTCCATCAGCTAAAAGAACTCTGCAGCCACATGCCCCCACAAAAGGATTATTTTCCATGAAACTATAAATTTTTTCCAATGTATTTTCCCAAACAATAGTATCTGAATTTAATAAAAGAATGTATTGTCCACTAGCTATCTTTAAACCCTGATTATTACCTGCTGCAAACCCATTATTTTCTTTTGAAGAAATAAATTTAACTGAATCTTTAAAATAATTTTTTAAATTACTTAAACTATCATCAGCTGATGCATTATCAACTACAATTATTTCATAGCTAAAAGGATACTCATATTTTAATATGGAATTTATAGTATTCCTTGTCAGGTCAAATGTCTGATAATTTACAATTACAATTGAAAGATCCATAATTCTCAACTAATTTTATTTTTTTAAAAATTTAAAAGTGTTAACAATTAATTTCCATTCTATTTTAAAGTAGTTTCTGGTATTTTTTCTGTTAAATTTAACTTTATCAATTTTATTTCTTGTTTTTAAACCTTCTTTAAGGCCTTCCAAATATGTTTTGCCAAATCCTTTTTTAACAAAGAACAAATATTTAATTAAAAATCCTAAAAAGAGGAATATAAAATTTAAAATCTTTTGAGGGACTGGAAAATTCTTATAAACCATCCACACATTGTTTCTTGCAGCCAGCTTAACTTTAAATTTATTATATCTGCTTCCGCTTGTTGCACTTCCAATATGATAAACTACAGAATCAGGACAGAACAGGTTTTTATAGCCATTGATTTTCGCTCTGTAGCTTAAATCAACATCTTCCATATATGCAAAGAAATTTTCATCAAAAAGACCTATTTTATTTAAAATAGCCTTATTATACATAGCTGCTCCGGCACAGCTGGAAAATATTTCATATATTTCATCATAATTTTCTGCAGGCTGATTTTCACCTGTTTTTTTAGTCCATGCCAGAATATTGTATTCATCTCCGGCATCATCTATCAAATTTTTATTATCAAATTTAACCATTTTAGAAGCAACTGAAAAAATATCATCATCTGAAGAAATTAAATCCATTAATGACTTAATAGCTCCTTTTTCAACTTCAGTATCATTATTTAGAGAAAATATATAATCATAATTAGATTTTAAAATACCCTGATTTGCTGCTTTTGCAAATCCTAAATTTTCAACATTTCTAATCATAATAACCGGGAAATCTAAATTTTTTGAGTAATCTTTTATAAATTCAATACTCCCATCAGTTGATCCGTTATCTACTAAAATAACTTCACCGACTGAATCTTTATTCCTGTTTAAAGAATCGAAGTATGTTTTTAGAAATTTTTTCCCATTATAATTTGGTGTTACTACAGAAGCTTTCATAATAATCAGATAGTATTTTTAAATTTTTTCCACATTTTATAATATAATTTTGGATTTAATAAAAATAGCTTTATTTTAAACTTAAATTTAGAATCCCCTTTGAAGCGGGACAATTTTGAAAATAAATCCAAATCCTCCATTTTAGAAATTACTTCATCAAAATCATAATTATGGTAGAAAAAATAATTCATATTTCCAAAAATGGCTCTGGGAATTCTGCTTGTAATTACAAGGTTTGCCAGTTCATTCTGCCCACGGGATTTATAAAATTCTGAAAGCTTTTCTAAGGTTTCAATGAAATTAAATCTATTAAGACCTGCATTACTTGTAGCTGAATCTTTTCTTTGAATGTAGAGATAAGTTATTTCTTCACCAATAGCTACACTTTCCCCATAGCTTAATGCTTTCAAGGCAAATTCAGTGTCTTCACCATAAACGGCTTTCGAATCAAATTTCAAACTGTTATCTTTAATCAAATCCGCTTTATACATCAGCTGACAAAAACTAAATTCCGGAATCATCATCTGAAGTTCCATTTTAATCAGATCATGAGCAGATAGCGGAAGTTCCGGATAATTAATTGAATTGACTGCTGATTTTACACCTTCTTTTGCCATTTGAGTTAATGTAAAATCTGTTTTTCCATTATACAATTCAGACAGGTGATTTGTTAAGATGTAGTCATCACTATCAACAAATACCAAATAATCTCCTCTTGAAACTTCAATTCCATGATTTCTAGCTACACTTACACCGGAATTTCTTTGATGAACCAGCTTATATGGAATATCAGCTTTACTTAATAATTCATGTGCAATATCCAAGCTATTGTCAGTTGATCCGTCATCTACAACAATTATTTCATAAGTTTCACTAAATTCCTGATTCATTATCGAAGATATGGAAGTTTGTATATATTCCTCATCATTATACACTGGAACAATTACACTTACTTTAATATTATCCATTTTTGCCACCATCATTTAATAAGAAATCAACTACTCTTTTAGATGCTTCACCATCAATTGAATTAAATTGTGTTTTTCTAAACTCGGAAATTTTATTTTTATCAAAATCATTATTTTTAACTTCAGCTATCAGCTCATCAGTTGTATAGACAACTGGACCTGGAACATTTTTTTTAAAATCAAAGTAAAATCCCCTGTCTTTAGACATGTATGTATCATAATCATAAGTGAAAAATATTATAGGTTTATTCAACAAGGCAAATTCAATCATTATTGATGAATAGTCACTTATTAAAATATCAGAAATTAACAGCAGCTCCTGTTCATTTTTAAAATCACTGCAATCAACATATTTCTGATTAACTTCAATTTTATCTTTAAAAAACTTTTTAATCTTAGGATGGAGCCTTAAAACTAAAATATAATCCTTACCTAACTCTTTATTGAATTTTTCCAAATCCAAAAAGTTAAAAACATTATTATCTTCAGGATTGTCCCTAAATGTAGGTGCATAAAGAACTATTTTTTTATTTTCAGCTATCGGGTATTTGAAATTGAAATTTGACCTTAATTTGTCCAAGTCATGATTTTTAAAGTAATAATCTGCTCTTGGAAGACCTAAAGACTTAATTTTAGATTTATTTATTTGAAATGCTTCACTATAATAATCTTCAATATCCTCTGAAGAGGTAATTAAATAATCTATATTCTGACTAATTTCAGCTAAAATATTTCTAGATTTAACATCACTTGATGCACCAAATTTTTTAAAAGCTCCTGGAGCATGCCATAGCTGAATTACCTTTGTATCCTTTTTAAAGTTCATAAAAGCTAATGGAAAAAAATTATCATTCAGAAATACATATTTGGAAGTGGCTAATTTTTTAAAAGCCAAAAAAGATAATTTGTCTTTATAAAAAAAGTTAAACTGGAAATCTCCTCTTTTTTCAAATTCCTGTTTAATGCAATCCAAATTTCCTTTAAATGATTCAGCAGAATCTAAAATAAAAGATATCTGCTTATCATTAATTGAAAACTTTGTAAATAAATTGAAGAGTTTTCCATAAATTTTATGTTTAAGATACATACTTATACAAGCTCTAAATCTTTAATTTCATCTGCAGATGCTTTTTTAGCTGCTTCAATATATGCATCACAGACATAATCAACATTACCATCCATTATAAGCTTACCTTTATCTAACCAAATAGCTCTGGTACATAATTCCCTTATTTTGGCAGTTGAATGTGATACTAAAAGAACAGTAACTCCTGACCCCATCATAGATTTAAGTTTGTCTCCACTTTTCTTTTGGAACTTTACATCTCCAACAGATAAAATTTCATCTAAAATTAATATATCAGGTTCAACAACAGTAGCTACTGAAAAACCGAGTTTAGCAACCATACCTGAGGAATAATTCTTAATTGGAATTTCCATAAAGTCACCAAGTTCTGAAAACTCAACAATTTCATCATATTTGCTTAATAGAAACTCTTTGGAATAACCTAATATTGCCCCATTTAAAAATACGTTTTCTCTTCCACTGTAATTATGGTCAAAACCTGCACCAAGTTCCAATAATGGAGCTATCTTTCCGGCAGTGTATATTTTACCTTTAGTTGGTTTAAATACACCGGACAATACTTTTAAAAGAGTACTTTTACCTGCACCATTAAATCCTATAATTCCTACCCTTTCACCTTTGTTAATAGTAAATGATAAATCATTAAGTGCTTTGAAATTTGTTTTAGGTTTAAGTTCCCTTTTAACCCATTTAATACAATACTCTTTTAGATTATCCACTTTTTCTTGAGGCATATCAAATTCCATAGATACACTGTCAACATCAATAGCTACTTCCTGATTTAATCTTTGAAATTCTTCATTATCTTCTAATTCAGAAGCCCAAACTCCGGAAGTTTCATCAAACATATTGACCGGACTTTCAAATCCTTCAGGATGAACTTCAACATAAAAATTAGGAGTTGCACCATAATTTTTAGTATAGGCATTTATATGAGTAAATCCTTCACAGGTAGCTTTAAGAATTAATCTTAATCCAGACATTCCTTTTCCACGTGCTGAAGGAGTCCAAATATAATTTTTTTCATCAAATATATCTTCAGCTACCTCTACATCTTTTTCAGATAACTTATTAACTTTCCTAGGTTTGAAATAATATTTTACAAGTTCAAAACCTTCAGGAATGTTGATTTTAACTTCCTGAGGTTCTTTTGAAATACCATTTACATTTCTAAAGTAAATAGAATATCTTAATTCTTCACCTACAGCTATTTTTATAGGTTTTTCCTTTGTTGGGAAATAATTGTTAGTTTCACCGGAAGTTATAAGATATCTTTTAACCTCAAAAACTAATTTGACACGAATATAATCAAAATAAAGTAATCCGTCATTTTCACTGGTGTTTTTAGGAAATTCTACTTTAATGGCGAAATTATTATTAATATCCTTACCTTCTATGTCATCAACAATTATTTTTACAGACCTGTCTGCAGGATAAACATCTGCATGAACAAAAGATTCTTTTTCAAATTCACTGTCTCCTATAACTGCTTTAATCATAGGAGGATCCATTTTAATGGGATTTTCAGAAGAATCTTTATGAAAATCATGCTCTACAATAACTTCTGATACTCTGGCATCATCAGGAATATTAAAATCAAAATGACTTGTACACATAACCTGAGGAGCTTCATTTGATTTAACTACTGTAGAAGCTAATTCATCCCAATCATCGATTTTAACATTATCTAAATCATTCCATTCAGATTTACTGGAATTTTCTTCTTGAGTAATAACTTTTGGATATCTTACTTGAATAGTCAAACTAATAAACCTCCCTATATATTAAGTACAAATTTATCCTGATATTTGAAGAATATGTAAACACCAATGATAAGTGAAATTATTGAAGTTACAATCAAAAACAGGAATGGCCAGGTATCTGGGAAAGTCCCGCCAAGTATAATGTTTCTGAAACACTCAACAGCTGAATATAAAGGATTTAATTTATATGCAAATAGGTACTGTTGAGGAATAATATCTATCGGATAGAACAAAGGAGTCATAAATGATAAAAGCATTACAAGAACTCCGTATAAATATTTAATATCTGTAAAGAATGTTGTAGCTGTTGCAAGGATTAAACCTACCCCCATTGTTAAAACCAATAAGAAAAACAATGGAATTGGTGAATATATTAATGCAAAATGGAATGGAGCGCCGGTAACTATCATCACAGCAACCAATACCACCAGAGAGATTAAAAAGTTAATAAATTCTGAACAGACAATTCCTACTGCAAACATGTATTTAGGAACATAAATCTTTTTAATAATCTCAGAATTTGCCTTAATGGAATCCATGGCTCCAGTAGTAGCATTAGCAAATAAATCAAATACTAATTTACCACTTAACAAATAAACTGGGAAATTCTCAATAGTATTTGCAAATATTAAAGAGAAAACCATTGTTAAAACAATCATAGATAATAATGGATTTAAAAAACTCCAAAATAAACCTAAAGTAGAATCCTTATATTTTCCGCTTATATCCCTTTTAATTAATTCGGTAAGCAGAAAAGTATACTTATTAAAATTTTGTACATACATATTGTTTTCAAACATGAACAAGAACTCTCTAAAATAAATTTTTTTAAACTGTTAGTTATTTTTAATAAAAGAATTATAAAAAGATTGCTTATCCGAAGATTATTTAGTCTTATTATCTCCACACATTAAACACATATCTTTAATGGATTATCCCAATCCAAAAAAAGACTTGATTTTATCTTTCCTGGCTCTTGATTTTTTAATTTTAGTTATTTTTCTGACTGTTTCATCATAATCCCCTGCTAAAATAGGTTTAGTCAAAGGTGAATAAATTCTTTCATCAAAATCCGAAGTTATATTTACTTGTTTTCTAAGTAATGGATTAATAGCTGCTACTAACTCTCTTTTTTCAGTATCGGAAATATCACTAGCTACCAAACTTGTTAACCAATAAACAAAATGTCTTTTAAAGATATTTGAGAAGAATTCCTCATTATTTAGTTTAGTTAACAAGTTATCTATCTCAAAATAACCATCAACCATGCTGGCCAAGTATTTTTTATTTCTAATATGAATTGTGGATTTATTTCCGTCAGCATCACGTATACTATAATTATAGCTATAAAAATCATCCAGATAAACTGTTCTTTCAGATTTAAGAAGTGCATAAACATAAACATACAAGTCTTCAGCAAGCATTCCTTCTAAAAATCTAATATTGTTTTCAGTCAGGAAGTCTTTTTTAAATAATTTTGTCCAGATACTCGG
The DNA here is from genome assembly GCF_047402955.1 of Methanobrevibacter intestini. Taxonomy (NCBI): domain Archaea; kingdom Methanobacteriati; phylum Methanobacteriota; class Methanobacteria; order Methanobacteriales; family Methanobacteriaceae; genus Methanobrevibacter; species Methanobrevibacter intestini. The sequence continues at coordinate 1,108,849 of NZ_CP187956.1, read as the reverse complement.
AGCAATATCAAATAACCGTAAATCCTCTCTAAAACTGTTTACAGCAATATTTTCCCTATTGAAAACTGTTTTTTCTTTAACAGATTCATTTTCATAAACTTTATAGAAGTTAGTAATTAAAAAATCAGCATTTTCTTTGGTTATTTCATTATACATTACTTCAAAAGCATTTTCTACATAGCTATCATCATGATCAGCAAAGATAACATACTCGCCGCTGGCCAAATCCAAACCCCTATTTCTGCCGGTTCCGGGAAACCCTGAATTTTCATCTAAAAATACAGCCAAAACATTAGAATACATTTCATCAAAATTATGCAACAACTCCAAAGTATAACTGTCAGTTGAAGCATCATCAACAAAAATAACCTCAATATCCTCAAAACCTAAACTCTGAGACATGATAGAGTCTAAAAACCCATTTAAAAAATCACCAGAATTATAAGTAGCTACTACAACTGAAATTTTATACATTCTATCTTCTCAATTTGTTTTTTAATCTTGAAAGAAAACTTCTGTTATTTATGTTTTCCTGAGTTTTTTCTAATTTGTTTGCCTCAGCAACAGCCTCATCAAAGTCCTTAGTTAAAATATTGTTAACCAGATTATTATACCTTTTTTTAAAGTAGGGATCTTGTGTATAATACATTTTAAAAATATCATATGACTTTGCAAACAGCTCTTTTTTATCGCTGGAGTCCAATTCACTTAATACAATTGTATATAACCATGATGTTAAATGTTGTCTAAATATTTCTTTACCATAACCTGTTTTATTTTCATTTTCAAGCATTTTAGCTATTTCATAATATCCATTTAACATTGCTTCAATGTATTTTCTGTTTCTGATATGGATTGTTGATTTGTTTCCTTCAACATCACGAATTTTGTAGTTGTAGCTATAGAAATCATTAAGATAAATTATTCCATTTGCTTTTAAGCAGCCTAAAGTAGCTACATAAACATCTTCGCAAAGCATCCCTTCTAAAAACCTGATATTATTTTCAATTAAGAAGTCTTTTCTAAATAATCTTGTCCAAATAGCTGCAGGAATTCTTAAAAGATTTCTGTCTTCACCAATATCTTTAACTTTGACTGTTGGTGTGTCTTTGTATAATGATTTGAATTTAACTGCTTTATCATCAAATATCTGATTAAAATTGGATATCAGCACATCATTATCCCTTATTTTATTATACATTACTTCAAAAGCATTTTCTACATAGCTATCATCATGATCAGCAAAGATAACATACTCACCGCTGGCCAAATCCAAACCCCTATTCCGGCCGGTTCCGGGAAACCCTGAATTTTCATCTAAAAATACAGCCAAAACATTAGAATACATTTCATCAAAATTATGCAACAACTCCAAAGTATAAGTATCAGTTGAAGCATCATCAACAAAAATAACCTCAATATCCTCAAAACCTAAACTCTGAGATATGATAGAGTCTAAAAACTCATTTAAAAAATCGCCAGAGTTGTAAGTAGCTACTATTACAGATATTTTATAATTCATCAGCTATTTCCCCATATATCTGATTGTATTCATCAGTCATTTCTTTAAGGCTTTTAAAGCGGATTTTAGATATGCTTTCTACTTTTTTCAGATAATCTGTTTCGTCAATACTTAAAATCTTATCATATATTGCCTGAGGATCTTTATAGTCTACTAACCATCCCCCATTTGTCTTATTAATTCTTTCCTTTAGTGCTCCAAGGTTTGTAGCTATTACTGGAATTCCTGATTTCCAGCTTTCAGTTAATGTATGTGAGAATGTTTCAGGACATGTTGATAAAATAGCTATAAATGAAGGATTAATTTCAGCTATAACCTTGTTAAAATCTCCTCTTTTATATCTTCCATGATTTATTCCATATTTATTTAAGTTGGGAATTGCAGTTCCCATAAAATGCAGTTCCAATTCATTGTCTTTATCTAAATTTTTTATTTTTTTGATTAATAAAGATCCCTTATGCTGTGATATGTGACCTGGAAGAGCAATTTTAATTGGTTTTACAGATAATTCAGGTTCAATATCTGATTTTTTAATATCTCTACCATGTTCAATTAACTTAAAATTAATTAAATCCGGATATACAGTTTTATAGATTTCAATTACTGAATCAGATGGCGCAATATTTAAATAAGCATTTTCAAGTAATTTAAAGCCGTGTTTTTGCCAGTCCTTTAAAATATTTTCAAATTTGCAATTATTGCATTTGAACTCACAGTAACTGTAATTTTCATTGATTAAATGGATCGACGGACAAATATAATAAAAATCATGTATACTTGTAATATAAGGAATTTCTTTTTTATTAGCTATTTCAACCAAATCAAAAGTATGATTGATTAAATGATTAATATGAATGACTTTAATATCTAATTTTGATAGGATTTCTTCGTAAATGTTAGCTAAATTGCTGTCCAAAAATTCATACTCTTTAGGATGATAATTAAAATTAGCTATTTTTTCTAAAGAGGAATCAGATTTCCATAATTCAATGTCTTCACCATCAGAAGTTAAAATAAATGCCTGAAATTTTTTATCAAGACTATTGATAATATCCAGATTAGTAAAACCAGTACCTCCAATAGTTCCTATTTTTTCATGTAGAACAAATAATATATTTACTTTATTTGGATTATTGAAGGCTGCCAAATCTTCATTAGCTACTTTAATTTGGCGATTTTCATTAATTCCATATAATGCATAGTGAATTAAGGGATTAATCTCTACATCCCCATAGTGATGTTTATAAAATACTCCATCAAAATCCTTATTTGGCTTTTTTCCTTCATCAAATCCAAAGAAAATATAATGAAGCAAAGGATCCATCTCAGAAGCTTTAACTTTAGGATATTTATTTAAGTAAAATTCATCATCAAATAATTTATTTTTACGAATTGCATTATATCCTTTAATAATTGCTTTAGCTTCCGTTTTACTGGAGGATTTATGTAAAATATAGCTAGCTGGAATTTTACTCATTAACCTGTTTTTAAAGCTCATAAAAATCCGTCACTTTTCATTAGAATATCTTCCAAGTTATCTAAAAATTCTTTAACAAAATTATCTTTAATTACAAAATTATATTTGGAATCATAATCTTTATTTTCCTCAGATACTACAATGTCATAACCTTTCGGATTATCTTCACCGTTTTGTGAAATAAATACCCGAACAATATCATCTCTGGCTACCATATTTTCCAAATCATAATCCAAAGATAAAGAAAGTAAAATATCTGAAGAGTTTCCAATATACAGATTTTTCAAATCAGAAATCAGTTCAACTGTAAAACCTAAGTCATTAAAGTCTTTAGAAATTTTAGATAAAAAATCAGAGTTATCCTGATAATTTTCATCAATTATTGTAATTTTAAGTTTCTTTTGAGTGAAAAATTTCCCATCATGGATTTTATCTAAAAGCAAGTTTTTAGAAAGATAATTTCCCCATTTAGACCAAAATACATTGTAATTATGTTTATCATTATCTGCATAATCTTTAGTTTTAATTCTAGTACTTGATTCATGATGGAAAAGTAAAGCATTAGAAGCTAAAAGGGTTTTATAACCATTTTTATGTAATTTTAATGAAAAATCAACATCTTCAAGTCCATAGATATAATCCTCATCAAGACCTCCCAATTCATCATAGACCTTTTTATCAATTAAATCAACAGCTCCTGTAACAGCAATACATTGAGTATTTTTTGTAAGTGAAGCATCAAAAAGATCCAAATGAGTATTAGCCTTATTAATTGCATATAAACAGCAGGGATACATCCTTTCTGCAAAAATATCCCCACTATGTTGAATTTTAAATGACTTTCCCCTGTTATCTTCATAAAATGGAAAAACTAATTTTGCACCTACAGAAGCTACATCTTCATTATTGACAATAGCTCCCACCATCTCATTAAGCCATCCGTAAGTAGGTTCAATATCATTGTTTAAAAGCAATATATATTCTCCATTAACTATTTTAGCAACATCATTATTCCCTTTTGAAAAGCTGACATTTTCATCATTTTCAATTATTCTAACAGGTAAATCCAGACTTTTTAAATAGCTGACAGATTCATCTGTTGATGCATTATCTACAACAATAATTTCATAATTTGAATAATTAGTTTTCTTATCAAAATCTTTAAATAATCTTTTTAAGTGACCCAAACCATTTCTTGTTAGTATAATAATAGAAACCAAAGGTTCTGTGTCAAATTCATAATTAGTTAAGAAAGCTAAATTCGTTTCACAAATTTCCTCTTTTCTTCTAATTGGATAAGCATATTGAAATATTTTACCTTCATCTTTCCCATGTGCAACATAATGAAGTAGAGGATTTAATTGGGCCCTGTGAACATCAGGATAATTATTATTATAAAAATCCGGATCAAAATCTCTGCTTGGAAGTTTACCTTCCAAATGTCCTTTAACTAAATAATGAGTTAAGCTGTCACCATTAACATCCTCATAAGTTTTAGAATAAAATTTTTCATCAAAAAGCCCTGATTTTTCAATAGCATTATAATATTTGTAATTTTTCATGGCTTTTTTAAAATCAAAATTAGATTTAAGTAAGAAATTAATCAAGTGTTTAGTCATTGTCTCCCCTATTTCGTGCATTACGTAATTTACTAGTTAATTTCCAGGAAGTTGAATTTCTAACTCCTCTGATTTGCCTATCCCAATGATCACGAGCCATGTTTAATGCATTAGCTTCGTCTCTTAGTGCATCAATATCATTGAATAACAAATTAATTTCTTCTTTGGTTAAAGTGTTTTTATCTTTAATATTGCCTTCCAAGGATTTGATTAAATTTCTGCTGGTTATATAATCTTCAATTTCAAAATTATGCTGATAATTTCCTTCTTTAGACCAGTATTCATTAACCCAATAATAAACATCAGAAACTGACGGATGAAAATTGTTTTTCCACATGACATAAGGTAGGCTTAATTGATCCTGATTAGTGTAGTTTGCAACTTCCCGCCACCATTGTCTCATTATCGAAATAATTTCCGGATCATTATGTGCTCTAAATAATGCTCCAGTAGCTGGAAGACCATAATGTTCAGGCATTCCTTCAGAACGGTACTTTTCAACCTGTTTAGTCATAGTGTAATTGGAATATCTTGGAAATGGCATTGACATTACTGCCTCATCATAAATACAATCCCTTTCAGGATGAACAACAACGAGCATTTTAGACTTTGCATACTTGTAAATGTATTCTCTAATACTTCCAACTATTTTAAAAGTTCCATCTAACCAAAAACTGTATTTATAATCTGGAAAATATTTATCAGTGAATAATCTGTACTGTTTTGCTTTTCTATTATCATCCAATGTTGATTTTTCCATTTGAACTATTTCCCAAGTATCAGATTCCAAATCAGGATTTTCTGTAAAACAAACATAATCGCAATTTTCATCAATGAATTCAGGTTCTTTTAATTCATCGTAATTTCCGGTAAATGCTGTATAAATAACTAATCTGTTATCTTTAACATCATCTATTAATTCCTGATTGCTTTCTAAAGTAGGGCCAAATAAATCACTTAAGATAAAACTATCTACTGTTGATTCATATCTCTGTTTAACTACTTCGTAAGGGTCAACATTATTCTCAGTCATAAAAATCAGCAAAACAATTTATTAAAATAACTGATAATAATTTTCATTTTAATATTAATTAAATATATCTAAAAAGCCATTAGCTTAAAAAAGTTTTTAAGACACTTAATGATTAAAAACTTTTTTAAACTAAATTAAAAAAAGTATTAGAAAAATTCTAATATGCCTGGAATTGCTCCAACCATAGATTGAATACCTAAAATAAAGATAGCAAGACCACCAATAAAGTTAATATGTCTAGCATATTTAATAGCAAATTTGGTTCCAAATGTACCTATTAAAAGCCAAATAATTACACAAATTAAACTTAATCCACCTAATATAAATGGATCGACATGTGCTGTTGCACCTTGTGCAGATAAGATTAAATTTTCAATGTTACCAAAAATTAATAATCCCATAAATTGTTTAAATTCATTTGCCATATTCTAATCCTCCTTTTTTATTTATTTGCAATGGATTCATACATTGCTTGAAGACCTAATATAAATATAGCAAGTCCTCCGATAAAATCAATGAAACTAGCATATTGAGAAGCAACAGTAGCACCTACAGTTCCTACAATTAACCAAATAATAACACAAATAATACTGTAAATACTTAATTTTAAAATATTTGCTCCAGCAACCACACCTTGTGAAGACAATACTAAGTTTTCGATATTACCGAAAATTAATAAACCTATAAAAGGTATAAATTCTTCTAACATTCCAATCACCATATTCCATATTGTAAATTTTTCCATTTTGAATAACATTCAGTGATGAAAAAATCTACACTAATCAACTTTAAAATTAATTGTATATAAAATTATGGTATAGATACAGTAACTGATTTTTTTAATATATTTAAAAATAATCTATGAAACTAAAAAAGCTTTAAACATAAAATAAGATATTATAATTTTTATTGAAATTTAATTAAGAATTTTAACCAAATTGTTAGAACAATGAATACTATAAAAATTAATAGCTTCAAAATAAATACTTCTAATAATCAAAACACCAAAAATATATAAAAATAGAAGTTAGATAAAAATAGGTTATACATAAAACTACATTAATCCAATTGTTTAAAACAGTTAACTAAAAATATAGTACAATAATATACAATTTAATCTATATTAAACAAAGAATTATATAAAAGCACTTTATTGTTATCAGTTATCACAAATAATAGTTAAAAATAAATATCCGAAGTAGCAATTATACTAATTTTTTAAACAATATTAATAAAATTTTAAAAAAAGTTGAATAAACTAAATTAATTTTGAAAATAAATCATCCCATTTATTTACAACTTCATCTAAAGAATAATTTTCCAAAACATCATTTAATGCATTTTTACGAATATTCTCCCTTAATGACATATCCGAAAGCAATTCTTCAATTTTTAAAACCCAGTCTTTTGTATCAGTAGCCAGCAAACCGTTAACGCCATTTTTAACAACAGTATTATAAACCGGCATATCACTATAAACTCCAGGAATTCCCAATACTGCCAATTCAATGTATTTTAATTCGCTTTTCCCCAGATTGAATTTTGAATTCTCTAAAGGAACCAGTGCAACATCCCAATTAGCTACTTTTGAAAGCCATGGCATAAATACCTCAAAACACATATTATTTAAAGGAAGCTCAACAGCATCATACCATTCTTCACATACATCATCTTCTGCATTAAAACCTCCAATTACTTCAAAATCAAAGTCATAGTTTTCTTTAAGCTTTAGAATAACATCTTTAATTAAAAATAAATCTTTAGAATGAGTTAGTGTTCCATAATACCCCAATTTTAATTTACCGTCTCTTTTAATATCTTTTTTAACATTGAAAACTGTATTTACATAATAATTATGTATTATCGTAGTTTTATTTGAATCAAATTTAGAAGCCAAATTAGGAGTAGTAACAGTTATTGCATCTGCATTATCAATGAAATTAGTTATCTGACTTCTGACCCGGTCAACATACTCAAAAGAAGGGCTGTTTTTTTCAACTCCCAACAAATCATCGTCAGTTTCATAAACAACTTTAATGCCATATTTTTTGCATCTGGCCAATAATAAATCCAGAAACGGTAAAATTCTTTGTACAACAACAATGTCAAATAGTTTAGACCTTAAAATATTGTCTATATCCATCATAACATAGCTATCCATACCATACATGAAAAATGTGTATTTATCAGATTTGCTTAGCTTATTAAATGGACCATGAAGTCTTATATATGGACATGGAGCTAAATTTTCAAAAGGATCATTTGTGAAAACACCAATTCTAATTTTATCTGAATCAATAGGTTTTTCAAGCTGAATATATGGAATTAAAGTACGTTTATCAGTTATATAGCAATTATCTTTAACTTCCAAATGGAGTTTAGTGTTTTGACCATTATAATACTGAGTGAAGATAGGAGTTTCAAGTGTATTAACATAATTATTGTCAAAAACATTAATCTGATTGTTTTTAAAAAAACCATCCAGAACATAATCAAAAACAGGATTGTCAACCTCATATTTGCTTTTATAAAATTCCAGATTAAATAAATCAGTTATATATGACTGCTGAGTAGCCAAATCATCTTTAACTCCATAATACAGATAATGCAAATTAACATCCATATTCTGAACCTTGCAATCGTCATGAACAGCTACATATTTGTCTTTATCAATTAATTCCAGGTTTTTAATCCTTGAATAAATTTTTTTATACATTGAAATCTTTTTAGGGCTGGCTTTTGATTTCATAGCTATGTAAGCTAAAGGACTGTTTTTAATGGATTTAGACAAATTCATAATATATTATATAATACCTTAACATAAAAATAAATTTATGTCTTATAAAGTCACTGTCATTATTCCAACATACAATAGCGTGGAATTTTTGGATTCAACAATAGCTTCAATTATGAACCAAAGCATCGGATTTGAAAATATAGAACTGATTATTGTTGATGATTACTCTACTGACAACACTCAGGAGTTAATAAACAGCTATTGTGAAAAATATGAAAATATAAAAACCTTTGAATCAGGTAAAAAAACAGGAACTCCAGGAAGAGCCAGAAACATAGGAATAGCTAATTCCACAGCAGAATATATAATGTTTATTGATCATGACGACAATTACCTGCCTGAAAGTGTTGAAAAATTATACGATGCAGTTACTAAAAATTCATGTGATGTAGCTATCGGTAAATTCCAAACATTTGGAGAACAAAAAATAGTCCCTGAAGACTGGATTACACAGGATGTTGTTTTAAATTCAATTGATGAAGATTTACGCTTTTTTTCAATAAATAATATCTGGAGAATGATATTTCCAAAAGAATTCCTTAATGAAAATAACATAACTTTTCCAGAGGGAGTTTTTGCTGAAGATTTAACTTTTATGATTGATGCTTTCGTAAATGCCTCAAAAATAGTCTTTATAAATGATATTGTTTATAATTTCAGATTAAGAACCGGTGACAACAGTTCAACAAGTTTATCTAAAGGAATGCATTATTTGGATGGATTAATTGAAGGATATAATAATACAGTAGATGTACTTAAGAAAAACAATGCATGCAAATATTACGACACTATTTTTAATCAGCATTTAAGCTGCTGGATTAGTGATGTGGCTTTAAGTGAAACAATTGACTTTGAAGATAAAAAGGAGCTGGTAAGTAAGTCCCTTAAATTATTTGACGAAATGGATGACATTAATCCGACTCCTGAAAATAATGCAATTAAAAGTATAATAACTCAGATAAGAGCCAGAAATCTGGATGAAGCCTACAGTCTCATGGGTGATTATCAGCTATTTAGAAATAGAATCCACCAGCTGGAAGTTGAATTGGCTCATAAAACCCAGCAGGTAGCTAATCTGCAAACTACAAAAGGCTGGTTTAAGTATAAAACTAAAAATATAAAACAGAGATTGGAAAAAAAGATTTGAATTTTAGTGTGTCATGATTCATCAAAGTGAAATACTGAAAGAAAACTTCAAAAAAATAATAAAAAACACAACACAACACACAATAATAAAAGCCCCATTCAAATATAATAAAACTTAAAAAAAATATTTAAGTGTGTCATGCATAGGACACACACAAATACTGAAAGAAAACTTCAAAAAAAAATAATAAAAAACACAACACAACACACAATAATAAAAGCCCCATTCAAATATAATAAAACTTAAAAAAAATATTTAAGTGTGTCATGAGTGTATCATATTACAGATACTTAAAGAAACTTAAAAATAATAAACCAACCTTTTACTTTAATCAACATATCATTCCTAAGAATTATTTAATTGAATAAATAACTTCTTTGCCACTAATCTCATATTTTTGAATCAAATTTAATTCAACCAATCTTCTTAAATCTCTTGCTGCTGTGGATCTTGATACTCCAAATAATTCCCTATATTCTTTATTTATAATATTTTCATTATTTTGAGAAAGTATTTCTAAAAGTTTATATTGTCTATCATTTAAATCATATTTTTTGTATATAACTTTTATTTAAGAAATTAAAACAATTTTACGAAATAATATCAATTTTCCATTAATAAAAAACTTTTTTATCAGGACCCCCTCTTAAAAATTTCATCCCACTGTTTTGCACGGGATCTTAAATCATAGTTTTTCAAAATATCATCACGTGCATTGTTTAATATTCCATGTCTAAGCGTTGGGTCTTCAATTAATCGGGATAATTTATTTACCCATTCATCTTCACTATTGGCTAAAAATCCAGTTACTCCATCTTCAATAGTATTCTTATATACATCAACATCACTAGCTACTACTGGAACTCCAAGAGCTGTAAATTCAATGTATTTTAACTCACTTTTACATTTATTGAATTCTGTGTTAACTAATGGAATTATTCCAATGTCCCAGTTTGCCCTAGCAGATATCCATTTCATGAATGTAGCCATTGACATCGGATAATATGGTATTTTTTTAACATTGAACCAGTCTGCATTTTCATCAATAGATGCTCCAATGATTTCCAAATCGACCTGAATGCCTTTTTTAGAAAAAATATCCTTTAATCTTAATATAACATTATGAATAAGCTCCAAATCATTATTATGAGTCATTGTTCCAAAGTAACCTATTTTTACATAATTATTACCTTTATATGAAAATCCTTTCAACGGCAATACATTATCAAGATAGTAATTTCTAATGATTGTTACATTGCCTGACAAATTCAGGCTATCGAAACGCCTTTTAAGCTCTGAAGTACTTACAACTATTTCATCAGCTGCAGAAACCAGTTTTTTAATATTTGATAAATTTCCTTGAATATAATTAAATGAGGGATTAGATGGGTTGATATCTAAAAAGTCATCATCAGTTTCATAAACCAATTTAATTCCATGCTGTTTAGCTTTTTTAGCTATTTTAGTAGAATATGGATTTACTCTTTGAATTACAATTACATCGAAGATTTTTGATTTGATTATTTGGTTTACATCAATTAAAGGTAAAATTTCCTGACCATAAACAAAGAAATGATAGTCTCCGCTTTTGCTTAACTCTTTAAACAATGAATGAATCCTTATAAATGGACATGCATTCATATTATCAAAATTATCCTCTAAAAATACTCCCACTTTAATTGTATCTGTTTTAAATTCATGATTTGTATGAATATAATCAATTAAAATTTTTGAATCTGAAATATAACTCTCATCAGCCAGTTTTTCTTTTATCCTTTTAGTGACAAAAGCATCTAACTGCTCGTGTAAATTTCCATGCAAATACTCGACAAAATTAGGATAATTTCTATTAATAGCTAATTTTTTATTAAACCCTTTAGTTATATAATGAATAAGCGGGTCTTCATCAGATGAAATATTATTTGAGCTGATATAATAATATAAATCAAATATCGGATTGATATATTTTAATTTATCATCAATATGGTCTGTTTTTGAACCTTCCTCTATAAAGTGTAAAACAGCATCTCCAACCTCACCGTGTAATTTTTTGTATTCTGCTTCATCAAAAATGCCAAAATGTTTTATAGTATCATAAATATGGATATTTTCTTCTGCATGTTTATGTTTAACGAATTCAAAGATATGATTATTCTTAACTTTTCTAGCTACATCACCGGCTACCCTTAATGGTTTTGTAAGCTTTAAAGAATTGGAATTTAAAAAAGTATTGTATTCATTTTGCAGATATCCCACTCTGCCTGCAGTATCTATTCTATAACCTGCCATTCCTTTTACATCATTGATTAAAAGATACATTTCTTCTTTTGAAAGCTCAATTGTATCTCCAAGATCCATATTTTCTACCTGAGCACCTATTTTAGCTCTCAGGTTATCACTGGTTATTGGCATTGAAAATACTACCTTATGGTGATAATCACCTTTATCTTTAGCCCAGTATTCATTGTCCCAGTAATAAATTAAGCTAACTGACGGATGAAAATCATTTTTCCAGCATACATATGCAAAACTTAGCTGATCCTGATTTGTAAACCTAATATTTTCCTCCCACCAATCTTCCATGACTTTAATGATTGCAGGATCATTGTGTTTTCTAAAAATAGCTCCCATTACCCCCAATCCATATTTTTTTGGAAATCCCTGATTTTTATAATAATTAATCTGTTCTTCCATTACTGCACGAGGATATCTTGGAATTATTTTAGAAGCTTCATATTCCTCGTAAACACAATCCCTTTCTGTGTGAACTACACAAAGCATTGGAGAGGAAGCTTTGATGTTTTTGTAGATATATTCCCTAATGCTTCCTTTTATTCTAAATGTTCCATCTAACCAAAAACTGTATTTATAATCTTTTAAATATTTATGAGGAAGTAATTTGTACTGTTTGGCTTTTCTATTGTTATCTAAAGTGCTTTCATCCATTTGAATAATTTTCCATGTGTCAGATTCCAGATTAGGATTATCTGTAAAACATATGTAATCACAGTTTTCATCAATTACTTCAGGTTCTTTTAAAGTATCATAATCCCCTGTGAAAGCTGTATAAATAGCTATTTTGTTATTTTTAATATCTTCAATTGTTTTGGCTGCATCTTCTGAGGAATGATTAAATAAATCCCTGTTAATGTGCTCCTTTGCAACTTCCTGATATGTTTCATAAATTTCCTCATAACTCATAGTATCACAAATATTTTTCCTTAATTTTATCTAAAAGATTAAATTCAAAGTCATTTTCACTTAAAACCATGTCATAATCATTATTATTTTCATCAGATATTAAAATTTTTATTAAATTAAGTCTTGAACTTACATTTTTAATATCATATTCCTTTTCAGTTGATATTAAAATATCACAGTCCTGACCAATATCCAAATCATCAATATTGGGAATCAATTTAACATTATAGCATTCATTGTTTAATTTGGAAACTACTTTTTTTATCAAATCATTATTTTTACTTATAATCGAGAAATCCAGTTTTTTATTTGTGAAAAACTTATTTGCCTCAATTTTATCCTTTAAAATTTCCTTAAAAATAAAGTCTCCCCACTTATCTGCAAAATGCATTATATTGTGATAATTCAGCTGATTTTTCCTGTCATCATCTTCATGTCTGGTTGCAGATTCATGATGGAACAATAACACTGCAGGATTGTAAATTGTTTTATAACCTGCTTTGTATAACTTAAATGCGAAATCAATATCCTCATATCCGTAAATATACTGTTCATCTAATCCGTCCAATTCGAAATAAACATCTTTTGGAACTAATAAACATGCTGCAGTATTTGAAATTACTTCTTTTTGATGATTTAACTCATCTGAAAAAAGCATTGTTGAATACATATGTTCATGATAGGGGCCATAAATATATGGAGTTCTTTCTTCTCTAAATTTTACACCTGCATGCTGGATTGAAAAGGATTTGCCCTGACTTTCCATATCTTCATAGTAAGGAAATACTAATTTAGCTCCAATAGAACCAACATTTTCATTATTTAAGGCTGTTCCAACCATTTCATTAAGCCACCCATATGTCGGTTCAATATCATTATTCAATAAAAGTAAATACTCCCCATTAGCTATTTTAGCTGCATCATTGTTTCCTTTTGAAAAGCTGACATTTTCACTGTTTTCAATAACTGTAACCGGCAAATCCAAGGAATGCAGATATTCAACAGACTCATCGCATGATGCATTATCCACTACAATAATTTCATAGTTTGAATAATTTGTTTTTTTATCAAAATCTGCAAATAATCTTTGCAAATGTCCTAAACCGTTTCTGTTTAAAATTATAATTGAAACTAAAGGTTCGCTATCAAAGCTATAATTAGCTAAAAATAAAGAGTTGGTATCCAATATTTTCTTTCTGCGTGCAATAAAAGGATTTTCTTCTAAAGTAAAACCTTCATGATCATTGTCAATATAATGAACTAAAGGATTTAAACCCTTTTTTTTAATTTCAGGATATTCTTCCAAATATCTTTTTAAATTAAACTGAGCAGAAGGATTTTTATCTTCCTTATATCCATAAAATAAATAATGAACTAAAGGATCCATTCCTGATTTAGCAATGTGAGGATATGCCTTAAGATAATAATTTTTATCAAATAATCCTGATTCCATTATCTTATCATAGCTTTCCATGTATTTTTTTGCTTTTTTTGGATTGAATTTGGATTTAATTAAAAATTTTGAATATGAAATATCAGACATTGAAAATTACTCCTTTTTATTGAAAAAGCTAAATTTCCTTTTTTTAGGTTTTACCTGCAAATCATTTATAATATTGTCCTTTTGTCTAAATAAATTAGCAATATCATTATTAGTTAAGATTTCCAAATCAAAATTAATTTGAATACTTGAAATATCACTAAAATCAGCATCTAAAACATAACAAGGGTCCAAATTAGTAAATATTTGATAATCATCATCAACTGAGTTATCACAATTTGCATCACTTATCGGTAAATTATTAGTTATCCTACACTTAATAAAACTGCCTTCCAGCGGGTCAAAACGTAGTTTAGAGATATTGCCAAAGTTTTCCAGGCTGAATTCAAGATTATTCTTTTTTAAAGGCGAATAGTCAATAGCTACTTTATCAGATTCATTAAACCCCTTTCCCGTATCAACATATAAACTGGCTTGTGAATTTACTTTATTTAATCTGTTAAAATATTTATATTTGGCTAAAAATGTTTCAGCATCATACTTATCCAAATCCAAAATATCCTTTTCATAGCTAAGTTTATCTGGGAAAAGTTGTTTAAATCTGTCAATGTCTTCTTTTTTAAGTGGAATAATAACTGATTTAAGTTTATTAATTATTTTAAGCTCATCAGCCAGTGCCCAGTTGTAATAATAAGTCCAAAATAGAATATCATAAATAAAATTAATGTTAAGCAATTTAAGATCATTTAAAAACTCAGGATATTCATATCTTAAATCAAATATTTCTTTTATTGAATTTGAAAGATGAATAGAACTATCAACTGTAATGTTTTCAGTAGTTGAATCGGAATTCTTTCTATAGTAATAAATGGAATCTTTTGATAAAAATATCCTTTTAGCATTGATTAAAGCTAAAATAGCTACAATATTGTCTTCATAAAAACCTTTGGAGAATTTCAGATATTTAAATAAGCTTCTATGATAAATCTTATTCCATGGAGCTGTTGATAAAAATAGCTTAGGATTCTGCTTAATATCAGTTATTAATTTATTTTCCAACGTATTTTGCTGGTGGATATTTATCGGTTCAACATAATCGCTTCCAGTGTATGTTTCCCAATTATAAATCAATAAATCTGCATTAAATTCATTTATTTTAGATAATGCATCTTCATATGCATTTTGTGATATAAAATCATCTGCATCCAAGTAAGTTACATAATCTGAGCTAACTTCCTTAAGAGCCATATTTCTGCTTTCACCGGGGCCCAGATTACTTTTATTTGAAATTAATTTAAAAGAGGGATATTTATCAGTATATTGGCTGATTATATCTAACGTACTGTCACAGGAATTATCATTGACTATTATAACTTCAATATTGTCTATTCCTAAGCTTTGGTCAACAACAGAATCCAAACATTCTTTAATATAATCCTCAGCATTGAAAACAGGAATAATGACACTTAATTTATAACTCATAATTTCACGATTTTCTTAAATTTACTTTTAATAGAAGTATCAGCTGACTGTTCTTTTAAATCATTGTTTTCTTGTGCTAAAACTTGATTTTCATGACGCAACTGTTCTATTACACCTTCATAATGATTAGCTAAAAATTCATAGTACAATTTCTTATAATTTAATTCGAACTCGATTCCATTGTTTGAAACATCTATTGCCTGATAAAATACCCTGTCATCAAAATGCCAGGTAGCTAAATGATTCTTGTTAACCTGATTTAGGGAAAAAAATTCATAATTTTTCTTTATTTTTTCAAGATATCTGTCTCTAAATCGTTCATCCAATCTTAAATAAACGAATTTGAGATTAATAACTGCAAATAAAATAAATTCATCCTTAAAACTTTCATAGATTTCATCTTCTTTTAAGAAATTTTCTATGGAAGTTAAAATCTTAAATATATCAAAGGATTTTTCAGTGCCTGTTGTGCAGATTGAATCATTTCTTATTCTGTAATTATAAATTGGAGTTCTGATAATTGAAACTTTATTTAATTTAAAAAAGATTTTGTAAAAGAAATAGGCATCTTCATAATTAAGTCCTTCCGGAAATCTAACAGCCAGTTTCTCTAGTGTTTGGACATCATATAATTTAATAGATTCATGAGGAATTCTAAATACAATTTCAGGGATGTTTTTATAGTTAAAATTCTTATTGTCAACTGATGAATCAAACATATTTAATTTTGTAAAATCATTTTCCTCATATTCCTTAGTTTCCTGATTAAAATATCTGTATGGGAAAATCACCATTTCAGAGTCCAGACTATTTGCCTGATTATATAATAATTCAAGAGCATTTAACTCTAACCAGTCATCAGAATCTAAAAATAGCAGATATCTGCCTTTAATATAATTCATTCCAGTATTTCTTGCACCGCTTAATCCTTTATTTTCCTGAGAAACTATTTTAAATCTTTCATCTTCAGATGCATATTCCTCTAAAATATCAGGTGAAGAATCGTCAGATCCGTCATTTACACAGATTACTTCAAAATCTTCAAATGTCTGATTAGCTAAGCTATCCAAACACTCCCTGAGATATTTTTCCACATTATAAACCGGTACAACTACTGAAATTTGAGGCAAATTTCCACCTTATTTAAGATACATTTTTTTATAGTATTCCTGATATTCTCCACTTTTAACCTGGCCCATCCAGTCGGGATTGTCCAAATACCATTGGATAGTTTCTTTAATACCTGTTTCAAAAGTGTATTTTGGCTCCCATCCGAGATTTTCCCTAATTTTAGTTGAGTCAATAGCATAACGCCTGTCATGACCTAATCTGTCATCTACAAACTCAATTAAGGACTCATCTTTACCTAAAGCTTCCAATATTAATTTTACAATTTGAATGTTTTGTCTTTCGTTATGTCCCCCAATATTATAAACTTCACCAAGTTTTCCGTCATGTAAAACTAAATCTATTGCTGTACAATGGTCATATACATGTAACCAGTCACGTATGTTTTTACCATCACCATAAATCGGTAATTTTTTATCTTCCAGAGCATTTGAAATCATTAAAGGAATTAATTTTTCCGGAAACTGATAAGGACCATAATTATTAGAGCAGCGTGTTATATTAACCGGCAAGTTAAATGTTTCATAATATGCTCTTACAACCAAATCTGCACTGGCTTTTGAAGCAGAATAAGGGCTGTTAGGTTGTAAAGGAGTAGTTTCTGTAAAATAACCTGTTTCCCCTAATGTTCCATAAACTTCATCAGTAGAAATCTGCACATATTTTTCCACACCATATTCCTTGGCAGCATTAAGCAATACCTGAGTTCCTAAAACATTTGATTTGATAAATATTTCCGGATCGCTTATGCTTCTGTCCACATGGCTTTCAGCTGCAAAATTAATAACATAATCAGAATCTTTAACTAATTTATTGACAACTTCCTTATCTCTGATATCCCCTTTAACAAAAGCATAATTGTCCTTATCTTCAATATCTTTTAAGTTTTCAAGGTTACCGCAGTATGTTAAGGCATCCAAATTAGTAAATTCATAATCCGGATACTTATCAATCATATATTTTACAAAGTTACTTCCAATAAACCCTGCCCCACCAGTAATTAATATTTTTGTCATAATAATGCACCTAATACCTGATTTGTGATTCCTTTAGAGTTTTCCATTTTTTATCCTTATCAGATAATGTGATTTCATCAATTCCGTCTAATGGCCATTCAACAGCTATGTCCGGGTCATTCCACATAATTCCGCCTTCATCTTCACCATGGTAAAATTCAGTACATTTGTATACAAATTCAGCTTCATCAGACAATACTACAAATCCATGAGCAAATTTAGGAGGTATATATAACTGTTTTTTATTTTCAGCTGACAATATTTCCCCATACCATTTTCCATAAGTTGGTGAATCTGCTCTGAGGTCTACTCCAACATCAAATACTTCCCCTTTAATAACCCTAACTAATTTTCCCTGAGGATATTTTAACTGTAAGTGAAGTCCTCTAAGTACTCCTTTAAATGACTGTGACTGGTTATCCTGTACAAAAGTTAAATCATAACCTGCATCTTTGAAATCCTTTTCATTATATGTTTCCATGAAGTATCCTCGATTGTCTCCATAGACTGCAGGTTCAACTACAAACATTCCTTCAATATCAGTTTTTGTAAATTTAAAATTTCCCATATTAATCATCTTTAACTAAATTAAATAAATATTGTCCATAATCTGTTTTTTTAAGTTCTTCAGCGGTTTTTAAAAGCTCTTCTTTAGTAATATAACCTTTATTATACGCTATTTCTTCAAGACATGCAATATAAAGTCCCTGTCTTTTTTGTATGGTTTCAATGAAATTAGATGCTTCTAAAAGACCAGTGTGAGTTCCAGTATCCAACCATGCCATTCCTCTTCCAAGAAGTTCAACTTTAAGTTTTCCACGATTGAGATATTCTTCATTAACTGAAGTGATTTCAAGTTCTCCCCTTTCAGAAGGTTTTACATTCTTAGCTATTTCAACTACATCATTGTCATAAAAATAAAGCCCCGGCACTATATAATTAGATTTAGGTTTTTCAGGTTTTTCTTCAACTGAAAGCACATTCCAGTCATCGTCAAACTCAACTACACCGAAAGCTTCAGGATTGTTTGTATAATATCCAAATATTACTGCTCCTTCTTCCAATTTGGTTGCTCTTTCCAGTATTTCAGTAAATCTGTGACCATGGAAAATGTTATCCCCCAAAATTAAAGCAACATCATCATCACCAATAAAATCTTCCCCAACAATAAATGCTTCTGCAAGACCGTTAGGTTCTTCTTGAACTTCATAGCTGAAATTAATTCCTAAGCTACTGCCATCACCTAAAAGTTCCTTAAACATAGGTAAATCTCTAGGAGTAGATATTATTAGAATATCTTTGATTCCTGCAAGCATCAATACAGAAATAGGATAATAAATCATTGGTTTATCATACAAAGGTACTAACTGTTTAGATATTGCTTTTGTGATTGGATACAAACGAGTTCCAGATCCTCCAGCAAGTACAATTCCTTTCATAAAAATCCCTTTTAATAAATTTTATAATGTTTAAAATTATATTTTTTCTAATTAATTAAAATACCTATTAAAAATAAAATTGTGATTATAAATAAAAGAAGTATAAAAAAAGAAAAAAAGTAAGAGAATTGGGAATTCTCTTTAAGGACTGATTTTTATTGTGTTTCCTGTTTGGAAGTCATTCCAGTAGGAAGTTATGATGTATTCGCCGCTCATTAATCTGATTCCTAAGCTTGCAATACCGTCTTTATTAGTAACTTTGTGATAGAAGACACCGTTTACGTTAAATGATACATTTTGGTTAGCTAATGGCTTACCTTGACCATCTAAAGTTAAAGCAGTGAAATTGCTGCCGTCAAGGTACTTCATAGAGAGATCTTTTGTTACTAAAGTTGGCATGACAGTGACTTTGTTTCCAATATCCAATCCGTCATACATTGTTGTAATAGTGTAGTTTCCTGGTCTTAAAGCAATTCCTAAGCTTGCAACACCATTTTCATCTGTTTTTTTGTGATAGAACACACCATTGATGTTAAATGTTACTTCTTTATTTACTGCTAAAGATCCGTCTTTGTTGTAGACAGTTGCTTGGAACTTAGAAGCATTTAAGTAATATTTGGTTAAATCGTTTTGCATGATTAATGATTTTACGGTTATGTTAAATCCTTTTTCTTCGCCGGTTACAGGGTTGTAAGCAGTTAAAATGTAGGATCCAGGTCTTAACATAATACCTAAATCAGCTACACCGTCTTTGTCAGTTGTTTTATTGTAGAATACACCATGAATGTTAAATTTAACAAGAGTGTTAGCCAGTGCTTTTCCAGTGCTGTCAGTGAATTTAGCATAGAATCTGGTAGCGTTCTGATACATTTTAACTAAATTATCAGCTACAATAGTTGGATTAATAGTTACAGTGATGTTTTTAGAAACTGCATCAAATTTATCAGAACCCTTATAAGAAACAGTAGCTTCGTATATATTAGATACTAAGTTTAATCCCATTGAAGCAGTACCGTTAGCATCAGTTGTTTTATTATAAGTTTGACCATTAATGGTAAAGTACACAGTTGCATTAGCTATAGGATTACCTAAATAATCAGTTAATTTAGCTATTAATCTTGTGCCATCTTTGTAAATCATAGTAATATTTTCAATATCCAAATTAACTTTTGGATTATGAACAACAGTTATATTACCATTTTCCACTTTAGAAGCATATTTATTATCACCAGAATATGTTGTGGTAATCATAACTACTCCTTCTTCTAAAGGATCAATAGCTATTTCTGTTACATCACCAGTAACATTAACAACATAAGTTTTATTGTTTATTTTAACAGTTATTGTTCCTGTTGCTCCATCAGGTAAGGAAACATAGATAATTCCATTTTCACCAGCAATAATACCCGGTGTTGCAACAATTATTTGATAATCATCAATTTTAGAAACAACAAAAGAAGTACTATTACTACTTGCTAAATATTTATCATCACCACTATAATTTACAGTAACATTATAATTACCAGCAACTAAATCATCTAAAACTAAACTAGCAACACCACCAGTTAAATTTAAAGTTTCCTTCTTACCATTTACAATAATTTCCACAACACCAGTAGCATCATTAGGCACTACAATTGTAATAATTTCTTCATCACCAACACGAATATTAGAAACATTAACCAATACAGTTGAATTAAACTTACCTACAACAAAAGAAGTACTATTACTACTTGCTAAATATTTATCATCACCACTGTAAGTTGCAGAAATATTATATACTCCAGCAGTTACTTTTGATAATGTATAACTAGCTAATCCATTAACTAAACTTATAACTTCTTTTATATTGTTTATTGTAACAGTTACTGTACCAGTTGCATCTTTTTGTGTTTTAACATTTATTATTACATCTTCACCTAATTTAACTTCACTAATGTCAATAATTAAATTAGATTCCAGTTTATTTACTTTAAATGAAGTACTATTACTACTTGCTAAATAGTTATCATCACCAGCATAAGTTACACCAACATTATATTGGCCAACACTTATATTTAGCAATGTTAAAGTAGCTACTCCATTTTTTAAACTTACAGTTTCAATTTTACCATTAACATCAAAAGCAATACTACCACTAGCATCACTTGGGGCATTAACAGTTATTATTACATCCTCACCTACTTTGACTTCACTTAATGTGATTTTTAAACTGGATTCGATTTTATTTACTTTAAATAAAGCACTATTTTCACAAGGGTTGTAATTATTATCACCAGCATACTTAGCAACAATCTTATATGTTCCACTTGTTAAATCACCTAATTCCAATTTAGCAACACCATCTTTAACACTAGCAGTGTAATTTTTATTATTTATTATGTAAGTTACATTTCCAGTTGAACTAACAGGTAAATTAGCAGTTATAATTGCAATTTCGCCAAAAGTAATATCTTTTACATTAATATTCATAGTAGAGTCTATTTTACTTACATTAAATGAAACTGTATTAGAAACACTAGTACCATAAGTAAGGTCTCCTAAGTATTTAGCAGATACATTATACTTTCCAGCACCTAAATTATTGATAGTTACACTAGCAACAGCATTATTAATAGTAGTGGTGTAATTTTCACCATTAATTGTAAATGTTACATTTCCAGTAAGTTCACTTGGTAAATTAGCTACTAAAGTAATACTTTCACCATACTTGATATCAGATATATTTTCTAATGTAATATTAGAAACTAATCTAGCATACAAAGTAGCATTATGAACTAACCCGTATGGCACATTACTACAAACTGCACTAACAGAAATTAAATCAGCTTTAGTTACATTATACTCATAATAATATTTACCATTTGCATATTTAGCAGCATATTCAACACCATCAATGATAAATTTCAAATTAGAGGAATAAATATCTGCAATTGGTTGATTGGATAATCTTAATGTTGCAGTAATATTAACAATATCACCAACAGCACAATCAACAGTTTCATTATCTAAAATCACAAGATCAGTTACAGAAAGAATTTTACCCTTACTTGCACCTATAGGATGTTCAAAAACATTATTTTCTAAATAACACTCCCCAGTTACATAAATCTCATATGGGCAGATATTATTTTGAAAAACACAATTACTTATAGTACCCGTAACCATATCAGATATAAGACTCCTATTTGATAAGATAGAATTGTTTATAAAAGTACAATTATCTATTGTAAACTTATCACAATCATATATCATTATAACACCAGCACCACTACTCTGAATCTTCTCAGTACAAGTCATATTTTGAAAAATACAATTAGTTACATATATATTCTTAGAATCAAAAAAAAACAACATGTCCCTTATATTATTTTTAAAACTACAATTATTAAATTTAACTAAATCAGAATCTTGTACCGAAGCAATAATATTCATACCACCAGATTTAATCAATGTAGAATTTTCAAAAAAACAAGAATCAACAGTGACATTATTTCCTTTTTTAATTGAAAAAGGCCCAGCATATGCAGATCTGACAGCTAGTCCTTTCACAACTCCATTAGTTCCACCAAACTCAAAATATGCTCTCAGTTTTAAGTTTGTTATTACTGCTTTTCCATAGTTATCTGCTTGTATTGTAATATTAGTTTTAGAAAAATTCACAGTTTTTTTTATAGTATAAATTCCATCAGCCAAATGAATTATAGTATTATCAGTTAAACTAGCTGCTGCATTTTGGAGGGTGGTAGGGTTATCTTTAGATAACCCATCACCAGTACCATTTGTTGAAACATAAATATCTTTATAATCTATGCCCAAAACAGATTGATTACCAGCAGATAATACACTACCCATAATAATATTATTTTTAAGTAAAGATTGAACATCTAAACTTTGAAAAGTGTCTGCAATAGGTAAAGCATAAAAAGTACCATTAGAATTTCCAGCATAAATAGTATTACCATTTATTGCAAAGCCTCCAACAATAGCAGAACTCGCATTAAAAGCCCAAATAACTGGAGACACCTTATCGTCAATTATTGCCCAAACAATACCTTGATCATCACCAACATATAAAACATTATCTACCACTGCAATAGCTGATGAAACAGGATTAACCCTATCCTTATACCATTTTTGAGAGTTATGAGTACTAATATCAATTTTACATATGTTTCCTTCAGCACTTACAGTATATAAAGTACTATTAGTATTATCAATTATTAAAGTAGTTCCAGAAGTACCAGTAATATTTACATTCCATAGCTCTCCAGTAGTATTTCTTGCATATACTTTACTATTATTACCTAAATAATAAATTACACCATTACTACCTACAATTGGAGTACCAATAACTCCAGTAATATTAGACACAATAGTTTGACCATTTGAAAGATTTACACACATAAGCCCACGAATAGTATTTACCCAAATATTACCTTGACCATCTAAAACAGGAGCAGAAAGTAAAGCTTGAGTACCATAATTCACATTATCAATTTGACAGATACTACCTGCATAATAATAAGTATTTGTTGCAGAAGCAGTGTCACCAAATTTCACCATAGCAATCCAAAGATTATTATCATTACCATACCCATATTCGCTTGAAATATAAACTGTTCCATCATCTCCAAATACAGGAGCAAAATAACTAGAAGCCTGATAATTATTTGTGAAATTTGCAACTAAAGTTCCATCATTAATATTTAAAATATATAATGTATCTCCAGATGCTGGAGCAAATAAAAGACCATCATAAATAGCTAATTCATGGAAATAACCCCATTGAGTAGTGAAATTCCATTTTAAAGTACCATTACTATAATAACAATATACATATTGACCATTAGGAACATAAATATTTCCATCAATATCAATTACTGGAGTACCAGCTAACTTATCAGATAAAGTAGCATTCCAAGTAGGAGTATTTTTATCTACATTTTCCTTAGGAACTACAACAGAGGAATTTCCACCAGTACTTCCATTAGTATCATTTGTTTCATTACCAGTTTCATTAACATAAGTTACAGTGACATTTGTAACAGAAACATTAACATCACCATTAATAGCTATTGTACCATTATCTTCTTTTTTTGGATCAATAATCTGAGAATTAGCAAATATAAAAGTAGTACTTGAAGAACCGTATACTGCAATAGTTCTTCCTATTTTTGCATCATTATTTACGAAATTAGTATTATATATTTGAAGTTTACCGGCACCTAAAGTAGAAATAGCTCCACCTCTACCATTATCTTTACAGGTATTATTATTATCCGCAAAATAACAATTGTCAATTAATATATCAAAGTTACTTCCATAATTATATGCACCTATTGCTCCACCACCATTATTTGTAGTACAATTATTACCAATGAATGTAGAATTAAATATACTTAAAGTACTGTAAGTATATAAAGCTCCACCATTCCATCCAGCAACATTATCTTTAAAAATAGAACCTACAATAGTAGTGTTTGCTCTATAATGAGTATGAATTGCTCCAGCCCACCAATATGCACCATTACGTGTGAAATTAGAATTATAAACTTCTAATTGACCACAGTTATTAATAGCACCTGGTTCAGTTGTTGCATAATTATCTTCAAAATTACAATTACGGACAACCATATGCACATTTGTAGTACTTGCAGCATTATGAACAGTAACAGTACCAAAACTTGTAGTACATTTAGTAAAATTACAATTTTCAATAATTCCTTCACCTAAGTTTAAGTAAACAACAGATTGATGAGAATTTGTTGCATTTACATTGTAAAAACTACAGTTATCTAATATGTAATTACCATTTCCATTAAATTGCATGAGAATATTTCCACCACAATTCTGGAATTTGAGGTTCTTCAAGGTTATATTAACATTACTCGCAGTTGTGTAAAAAGGAACATAGCTGTAAGTTGCTATATTACTTTCGTCACTCCCACCAATATATGTACCGGTAGAACCTGTAATAACCACATTATGATTTATTAAAATTTGACTTTCAGGAGCCAAATTATTATTTAATTTAATATTTTGACTACCATTTTCATTTTCACAGTTAGATTTTAAGTCTGCCCAATTATCAACTAGTGTTACACTATCAGAACTTGATGTAACATCAACATTGGAAGTATAGACACTAACTTCAGATTCATCGACACAAGCATCTGTATCAGAAACATCGCTAGCACTAACCATGCTTATACTAAAAATACATATTAATAATAAGGATATTATTAATAATTTCTTAGACTTAAACATTAAATCATTACCTCCGAATTAAATCTTAGTTTTTTATAACCAAATTTTAAAGGAATTTTAATAATTAATTCATTTTTTACCCAAAAAAGAATTTAATTTAAAAATTCCATTAAAATGTACTCAAATATTAATTATATTTTATCAAGCACAATTGTATATAAATTAATAACTTATATTTAAATATTTTCAATTATTTTCGCAAAAACTGAATAAATATATTTAACAAATAAATTAAAAATAATTATATATTCATTGAAATAATAAAATACTAAAAAATATTAAAAAGAATTAAAAAAATATTGAAACAACTAATAACCAAACAACCACAAATTATTTAACTGTCTAATATTCAAAATAAAAATAAAATTATGGTAACTTATTCATTTTAATTCAAAAACAAAGTATAAATATAAATAAAAATAAAATAAAAACTGAAAATTGTATTAAATAAACTCAAAAACGGAGTGTGAAAAAATCATGATTAAAAAAAGAATCATATTAATACTACTGATTATTGGAATAATATTAACAATATCAACTGTAAATGCAACAGAAGATATACAAGACCCTTATAATCAAACAGTAATAAATATGAATGAAAATATAGAAATAAACGAATATAATCAAGAGAATATGATAATCGGGAATAAAGAACATGAACCGATAATACAAAATATTTATATAACCGGAAATGATAACCGTTATAGAACAAAACTTACATTAACCATTAATGATACCACTACATTTAACACCACTGGAAATATAACACTAAACATTCACATGACAAGTCACCTTCTGTGCGACGAAAAATATTTTAATAATACTGCACTAAAGATTTATGACAATAATACTCAAATTGGCCAATTAATTTTAGGACAGCAAAATATACCACCATACAAATATTACGATGGTAATGAAGCAAACATTTACACATGTGATATTACATTTCCATACCATGTACAATATAAAACTGGTTTAAAAGTATTTGTATTTGGAGTATATTCAAATGTATTATCTTTCGATAAATTGCAGACAACACAACTAACTAATTTAACCAGTAATTCCATTAATATAAATAATAGAATTCATTCTAATAGTTCCTGGACCAATTCTATAAAATCAATACAAAAAGCAATAGAATTAGCTCAAAATGGAGATACTATATATTTATCCAATATAAACATATTATCTAATTTAAAAGAAACTGTAAGTATAAATAAAAATATTACAATAATAGGTAATAATGCTACTTTTAATGGATTAGAACAAGAAAGCATTTTTAAAATAGCTTCAAATGCACAGGTAACTTTAATAAATTTAACATTTACCAATACTACAAATTGTGTAATCGATAATAGTGGAAACTTAAACATAATTA
Source organism: Methanobrevibacter intestini (assembly GCF_047402955.1). Taxonomy (NCBI): domain Archaea; kingdom Methanobacteriati; phylum Methanobacteriota; class Methanobacteria; order Methanobacteriales; family Methanobacteriaceae; genus Methanobrevibacter; species Methanobrevibacter intestini. The sequence goes on along the minus strand of NZ_CP187956.1, from coordinate 1,081,839 downwards.
ACACTACTTTTAAAACAATAATAGGAAAAGCAATAACTAACACAAAAACATTGAAAATAACAAACACAACAATTGAAGATACTGGCCCTATATATTACCATCCCAAAATCATTCCACAAGAAACAACACTTGAAAATGGAATAATAGAAAATACAGGACAATTAGAAATAACTGACAGTGTTTTTAATAACATAACACTTCCAACAGAAATACAAATAACAAAAAATAGTATGTGGTATGGAATAATATATAACCTCAAAACAGGAACAACAACAATAAACAATGCTAAATTTACAAATATACAAACAAGAGCTATTAAAAACGAAGGACAATTAGAAATAACCAATACATTATTTGAAAACATAACTTCACAAAGTGTAAAATTAACAGTAAACTCAACAAATTACCAAAAAATAAACCCAACAACAATATACCAATCATATATACAAACAAAAGCAACACTTGATGGAGGAGCAATACACAACACTAAATACATGAAAGTAACCAATTCCATTTTTAACAATGTAAATGGAAATGATGGAGGATCAATATACACTACAGGAACTGGAATTATAACCCACTCTAAATTTAATAATAATACAGCACTTAGAGCATATGGTGGATCAATATATAATTCTGGAAATTTAAATATAAACAATATAACTATTACAAAATCAAAAACAAAAAGTATTGAAGAAAGTACCCCTTATTATGTATATACTTACTCACGTGGTGGAGGAATATATAATAATGGAACATTAATCATGACTAATTCTACAATAACACAATGTAACTCACAATATATTTCATCTAAAAGTAACGGTGTTGCAATATCTAATGATGGAGTAATGACATTAGATACAATTACATTATTCAATAATACTGGAACCGGTATTGTATATAATGGTGAAACTGGAGAAGGAACAATAACTAACTCATTATTTAAAAATAACAACCTTCCTATACACAGTGGTTATCCATCATATTACTATGGAGCTCTCTTTAATGAAGGAAAACTTACAATAACAAAATCAATATTTGATGCTAATAAACCATTAAATTGGGGTGGGAAATTTACAACTGGAGCTACTGGAAGTTTAAGCATATATAATTCTGGTGAAATCACCATAAAATGTAATTTATTTATAAATACACCCCCATTACCTAAACCTGTTAGTAGTGGCGATAGTCTTGTCTGGGTACCCTATAGTTTCATATATAGTGAAACTACTAAAATCAATATTATTTATAATTATTTTGGAATAAATAATGACATATTTTCCAATAATGTAATTGGAGTAGGATCAGGCATTATTAAAGTTAATAACTATTTTGTACTTCGTTTTGATCCTGAATATTTTGCAGTAGATATTAATGATACAACAAAAATCAAAGTATCCCTACAGTTAAATACTGCAATTAAAAATTATGAAGACACTATCTTTAATGAGTGGGACTTACTACCAAAATTAAATGTCACTATAACCACATTAATCAATGGAGTTCCAACTAACATTACTAAAGAATTAATAAATGGTAGTGCAACTATAGATTATTCTTTTTCAGATAAAAAAACACAATATACAGTTTATGCTTATTGTGAAGGTCAGACAACCAATGCAACAATAGACATTGGAAAAGAACATGCAAATATGACCTTTGACATAAAAGACATTATTTACAAGGAAGATTTAATTATTACAATTAATGTTAATGGTGTTTCTAATTTACACAAACCAACCGGAAACATATCCTATGTAATTAATAATAAGAAATATTATGTGAATTTAGTTAATGGACAAGCAAAAATAAACATAAGCAATCTTAAAGTAGGAGATTATGTTATTAAAATTAATTATGAAGGAGATGATGATTATTTCAAAATCTTTACAAGAAATAATTTCACTGTCCATAAAATACCAACAACATTAGAATTAGTATTAGATGATTTTAAAATAGGTGAAACAGGTTTATTAATAGCTACATTAGCACCTGAAAATGTAAAATTAATTGCACAATTATATATTGACGGAAAATTAACTCAAAATTTATATTTATATGGTGGAACCACATCCATACCAGTTAGAAATATGGCATTAGGAACACACAACTTCACAGTGAAATTAATTGGAACTGATGAATATGAATCTACAACAGCAACAGTGATATTTAAAGTAACAACTTATGAGACAAATATGACTGTTAATGCCAGTGATGTTAAAGTAGGGGAAAATGCAACTATTTCAATTAAAATAAATCCTGGAAATGTGAGAGGAGAAGCTATAATATCCATAAACGGAGTAAATCAGACAATATTTATAAACGACACAATAACCAATGTTACATTAAGCAATTTAAATAACGGAACTTATAATATAACTGTTTATTATCCTGGAGATTCCAAATATTCCCCATGTAATGCTTCCACATCATTTAAAGTGCTTAGAAATCCATCAAAAATTACAGTTAATGTAACATACGATGAAATTAATTTAACAGGTACAATAACAGTAATCACAACACCAAACAACTGTACCGGTACAGTGGGCGTTTATATTAATAATAAATTCTACCAATTAAACTTAACCAATGGAAAAGCAGTATTTAACGTTGAATATTCCAGAGGAAACAACTACATATACGTATACTATCCTGGCGATAACTACTATGAATCTGCAACATGGAATACTACAATAACACTTGAAAGTAAAGTTAAACTAACTGGTGAAAACTTAACCATATCAGAACAAGACAACTCCAACTACACAATACTTATAACAGATTTAGATGGAAACCCATACGAATACGCACTCATAACAATCATATTAGAAAACAAAAACTATACTTTACAAACAAACTCCAAAGGAATTGGTAAATTCCCATTAAACCTTAAAGCAGGAACATACACCATACTCGCAATATATGGAAAAACAGCAATAAAAAACACAATCACAGTAAAACCTGCAAATATGAACATAGATATTAAAGACATACTTGCAGGAGAAATAGAAGAAATTAAAGTCACACTACCAGAAACTGCAACTGGAAGTATTACATTTGTTTTAGATGGTAAAACCTATGTAAAAACACTTAAAAATGGAGAAGCAATATTAGAAATTCCTAATCTTGAATTAGGAAAACATACATTAAAAGTAATTTACTCAGGAGATGACAAATACACAAATAATACAAAAACATTAGAATTCAATATTAAAAACTCCTTATCAAAAACAGAAATCACAATTAACAAAAACAACACCATCTACGGTGAAGAAATAACAGTAACTGCAAAAGTTACACCCGGTGCAACAGGAAACGTAACATTTAAAGTAGACAATCAAGAAATAACCGCTAACTTAATAAACGGAACTGCTAAAGCTACATTTAATAAAATTAATGCAGGATTACAAACAATAACTGCAAGATACAATGGAGATAATATTTATCAAGGATCCGCAAACAACATCCAAGTAAATATCAACAAAGCACAATCCAACATTACCATCATAACTTCAGAAATTGTAGAAGGAGAAAATATCCTAATATATGCTGTAGTTAATGATGATGCAACTGGAAATGTTACTTTCAGGATTTTAGGATTATATTCACCAAGAAATAAAACCATCAGCAACGGTAATGCATCATGGTTAATTTCACCATTAACAAGTGGATCATACACCATAAATGCATATTATAATGGAGATAATAATTATTTAAGCTCAAATACAACTAAAATACTTGTAATAAATCAAACAAGAAGTATATTGAAAGTTAATGTTGAAATAGGTGAAAATGAAATAATATTTAGTGCAACTCTTAAAACAGAAGACGGAAAACCAATTACAGGTAATGTAACTTTAGAGCTTAATAAAGAGTTCTATAAAATAGTAATAACTAATGGTGTTGGTTCCAGAAGCTTTGACAAACTTCCAGAGGGCAAATACACATATTCTGCAACATATAAAGGAACTGATAAAATTTCTCGAGCTACTGACAACGGAACTTTTGAAATCAAATCTGTTGAATATAATGTTATTTTAAATGCTCCTGATGTTAAAATGACTTATCATGACGGTACAAGATTTATAGCTACTTTAACTGATAAACAGGGAAATCCTATAAGAGATGCTGCAATTGAAATAACAATTAACGGAAAAACCTATACTAAAACAACAGATGAAAAAGGTGTTGTAAGTTTAGGATTGAGCTTGGACAGCGGAATATACACAGTAACTGTTAACTTTAAAGGATTATTAAACTATACTCCGATAACCAAGCAGGCGAAAGTTACTATTGAACCGACAGTTAAAGGATTGGACGTTGTTAAAATGTTTAGAAACAATACTCAGTATTATGCCATATTTACTGATTCACAGGGCAATCCTCTTAAAAACAAAGATATTCAGTTTAATATCAATGGTGTCTTTTACACTAAAACCACCAATGATAAAGGAATAGCTATGATGGGTATTAACTTAAATCCCGGCAAATATGTTATAACAGCAATTAACCTTGTTACTGGTGAGCAGTCAGGTAATAATATTACTGTAAAATCACTGATTGTTCAAAATGATTTAACAAAATACTACTTGAACGATTCCAGATTCCAGACAACCATCTACAACAAAGACGGATCATTAGCTGCAAACAAGGAAGTAACCTTTAACATCAACGGTGTATTCTACACTAAAAAAACAGACGAAAACGGTATTGCAAGCCTGGGAATCTCTTTAAGACCTGGAGAATACATAATAACCACAATGGTTGACGGATTAAGTATAGGAAACAAAGTCAATGTATTGCCGACATTAATTACTAAAAACTTAAACATGAAATACCTGGACGGAAGCAGCTTCACTGCACAAACATTAGACAATCAGGGAAAACCAATAGCTAACCAAAATGTATCATTTAATGTAAACGGAGTATTTTACCACAAACTCACAGACAATAACGGTATTGCCAAATTAGGAATCAGACTGATGGCCGGTGAATACATCATAACTTCCTACTGGAACGACTTCCAAACAGGAAACACAATAAAAATAGAATAAGAGAATTAACTAATTCTCTTTTATTTTTTTTAAACAAAACAGATAATCTTTAATAGCTTCTTTATAGCTTCTTAAAGGTTCAAAACCATTATCAACCCATCTTTTATTATTTAAAACTGAATAGCTAGGTCTTGGTGCAGGTCTTGCAAATTCACTAGCTGTTACCGGAGTGACTTTTACATCTACTTCTGCTACTTCAAAGATATATTTTGCAAATTCACACCATGAACAGCTTCCGGAGTTTGTAATATGATAAATACCATAATAATCAGTTTCTATTAATTTTCCAATGGCTTCTGCTAAATCCAGAGTGTATGTCGGAGTTCCTACTTCATCATAAACTACTGTTAATTCATCATGTGTTTTAGCCAGTTCCAGCATTGTTTTTGGAAAATTGCCTCCATTAATTCCATATAACCATGCTGTACGAACAATAAAAAATTTATCGAGTATTTCCTGAATAGCCTCTTCACCTTCAAGTTTACTTTTTCCATAAACACTTATAGGACCAATTTCATCATCTTCAACCCATGGAGTGTCATTTTTGCCATTGAAAACATAATCTGTACTGATATGGACTAATGGACAGTCAGCTTCCCTGCATCCAATAGCCAAATTCCTTACACCTTCCCCATTTACACTGAAAGCCAGTTCCTGGTTTTCTTCACATCCGTCAACATTGGTGTATGCTGCAGAATTTATAACTATATCAGGTTTATTTTCTTTTATAAATTCAACTGTATGCTCTTTATCAGTAATGTCCAATGTTTTAGATGTTGTAAGTATAAGTTCATGTTTGTCATTTAAAACATCTGTCAAATCATGACCTAACATCCCATTAGATCCTGTAATTAAAACTTTCATAATTATCCCTATTTTTATTTAATAAAAACTAAATATTATTTATATTAATAAACATAATATATTTAATTATTTGAAAAATAAAAGGGGCTTTTTATTTATGAAAATTTGTATTATTGGACAAGGCTACATCGGATTGCCAACAGCTGCACTTTTTACTAAAAATCACTGTGAAGTTGTTGGAGTAGATGTTAATGAAAAGGTTGTTGAAACTTTAAATCAGGGAAAAATTCATATTGAAGAACCCGGAATTGGTGAAATAATTAAAAAAGCTGTTGAAAAAGGCGTATACTCTGCTTCAACAACACCTGTAAAAGCTGATGCATTTATAATAACTGTGCCAACACCATACATTGCTGAAAATTACACATGTGATTTAAGTTATGTTATCAGTGCATGTGAATCCATACTTCCTTATTTGGAAAAAGGAAATACTGTAATTGTTGAATCTACAATAGCTCCAATGTCTATGGATGATTATGTTAAACCTATTTTTGAAAAAGCCGGTTACACAATAGGAAAAGACTTATACCTTGCCCATTGCCCTGAGAGAGTCCTTCCAGGAAAAATCATGTATGAATTAGTACATAATGATCGTATTGTAGGTGGAATAACCCCTGAATGCTCAATTAAAGCCAGTGAAGTTTATGGTCAGTTTGTTGAAGGTGCATTAATGAAAACAGAAGCAAAAACTGCAGAATTATCCAAATGTATGGAAAATACTTTTAGAGACGTTAACATTGCACTAGCTAATGAACTTACAAAAATATGTACTAAAATAGGAGTAAATGCATTGGATGTAATTGAAATGGCAAATAAACATCCAAGAGTAAACCTGCACTCACCAGGACCTGGAGTTGGAGGACACTGCCTAGCTATTGACCCTTATTTCATTTATTCAAAAGCACCGGAATATGCAAAAATAATAAAACTAGCCAGAGACACCAACAACTCAATGCCCGAATTTGTATATGAAAATGTTAAAAAAATAACACCAAATGGCAAAATAGCAGTTTTAGGAGTTGCATATAAAGGAAACACTGGTGATGACAGGGAAAGTCCGGCATATGAGATAATAGCTAAATTAAAAGAAGACAACTATGAAATAAGCATCTGTGATCCCCATGTAGCTAATGAAGAATATGTTGATTTAAAGCAGTCTACCAAAGATGCAAACCTTATTTTAATATTATGTGACCATGATGAGTTTAAAGATCTTGATTACGATTTAATCAAAGAAAACATGGAAAAAGCAATTATATTTGACACAAAAAACATAATAAAAGAAGTACCTGAAGACATTAAGCTTTACAATTACGGAAACTTATTTACATTTTAGAAACAATAAAAAGAGAAAAAAGAAAAATTAAAAATCAATTGATTGATCAGGTTCTACTGGATTACCATTCCAAGCTTTTAAAGTAGTCCATTCTTCAAAAGGACCTACCCAAAATGAATCATTGAAAGATAAACCTAAAGGTAAAAATATTGCACAACATCCATAAAGACTGCCTGTATTGATATCCTTTTCAGCAATTTCAGCTTGGCGACCGTTTAATCCAATAGTTAACCATCCATTATTGTCAAAGTTTTGATGGCCTCCAAATTGAGTTCTTAACACTTTAGTTAAAGCTGACCTAACCTGTGATGTTTCCATATTTCTTGGCAATATTTTAAATAATGCTGCTTGAGCTAATAAATGGAAAATTCCTGTACGATAAGCCATTGATTTTCCTAAAAGAGGGTATGTACCTTCTGGAGAAATTATACGTTCTAATTGAGATGCATATCTGCTGGATCTCATTAATTGAACATCCAATAACTCTCCTTCGTTAATACCATATTTTCTCATTACTTTTAAAATATCATTAAGCATAGGATGAATAAAAATACTGTTATAGTAATTTACATCAAATTCAGGACCGTCTGCATAAATTGCATCTCCAAGATACCATTCATCTCTAAATTTACGAATACTATAAGTTAAACGTTCCCTATCACATTCACCAGTAAATTCTAAAAGAGTAGCTTCAATCATAGAAGTAAATAGCAGCCAGTGATTTTCATATGGTGCAATTATCCTTGTATTTTTAAGTTCGTAAATAACTCTAGCTTGAACATCCATTGGTAAATTATTCCATATTTGAGTTTTGGACCTAATTAAACCTTGAGCAAATAAAGCCATGCTCATTAAAGATTGTTTAGGCTCTGTAAAAAGAATATAATCTTTACTATTTGGATTTACTGCATTACTAATAGCTTTTAAAGTTAATACAATATACTTTTCACGAATTTTACCTTCTTCAGATTCATCAGGTCCCAATTCTAACCACGGCGCAATTCCATTAAAAACATTTGAAAATGCCTCAAGATGAGCAAATTTATTGCTTTCAGAGCTAAATGATTCAATAGACATGTTTTTCTTAAGAGACTCCTTTTTAAGATTGTTTAATACTGGAAATGCAATCTTTTGCAAGGTTTCTACCCAAAAAATCCTATCCTCCCAAACTGGAGGTTGTTCTTCAATAACCTGATTATCATTTTTTTTAAATCGTCCAAAGAATGAGTTATTCATGAACAGTATTTTATTATACATAATATTTAAAGTTTTTAATAAATCGACATTCCACAAAAAATAAAAATACCTCAAAAACAAAAGCATTAAACAAAAGGGGTTAAAGATTATGTTTTCAAACAATATTAAAAAATTAATAAATAAATTAAAAAAACCATCAACAAATAAAAAAGTTTCAAAAGTTGAAAATACTGAAGAAACAGATTATAATTTAAAAACCATACAAAAAGATGAAGAAATATTTCAGAACATCTATAATTTAATTGATAATTTTATGAAAACAACTCCTAATCCATTATTTAACAATATAGAAATTGAAACTGTTAACAGATGTAACGGAACATGCTCTTTTTGTCCTGTTAACAAGAATCAAGACCCTAGAGAATATAAAAAAATGCCTAAAGAACTGTTTGAAAAAATAATCAAAGAGCTAAAAGAAATTAATTATGATGGAGCTATTGCACTCCATTCCAATAATGAACCATTGCTTGATAAAGAAATCTATAATTATGCCGAATATGCTAGAAAAGAGCTTCCAAATAGCTATATTTACCTATATACAAATGGTACATTATTAACAATAGACAAATTTCTTGATTTAATCGAAAATTTGGATTTAATGGTTATTGATAACTATAATGATAACATACAACTTATTGAACCAGTAAAAGAAATTTTTGACTATTGTATCCAACATCCCGAACTTAAAAAGAAAGTTTTAATTGATTTAAGACTTCAAAATCAAATTTTAACAAGCAGAGGCGGGCAGTCAGACAACAGAAATGAAATTTTAACCTTAAAATCATCCTGTTTATTACCATTTAACAAAATAGTTGTTCAACCAGACGGTAAAGTCCCATTATGCTGTTGTGATCCTTTTGGAAAAGTTATTTTAGGAGATTTAAACACTGCAAAACTTGTAGATATTTGGAATGGTAAAAAAGCTAAAGAAATACGTGAAATTCTCTATAAAAAAGAAAATAGCAGAAAAAACTTAGAATTATGCAAGCAATGTGATGTTTTAGTTGAAAAATTAGACGGAATACCTTATACTAATACAGATATAACAAATCAATGGGAAAACTTATACTCTATTTTTAATATTCAATAAAAATGAAATTTTGAAAAAAATAAACAAATCTCCATTCTAAAATAGTTTATATAGTACAAGCATCTATATATTTATCATTAATATGTGAGGTTTAAAAATATGCCAAAAACAATGTCTGAAAAAATATTAGCTAAAGCAGCTGGTAAAGACGAAGTTGAGGCTGGAGATATTGTTATCGCCAATATTGATGTTGCAATGACTCATGATTTAACCGGACCTCTTTCAGTACAATCTTTTGAGAAAATTGGTGCTACTAAAGTCTGGGACCCGTCAAAAATTGTAATACCATTCGATCATCAAGTTCCAGCTGATTCTATCGACTCAGCTAACAATCATATTATAATGAGAAAATTTGTTAAAGAACAGAAAATTGAAAACTTTTATGATGTTAATGCAGGAGTCTGCCATCAGATTCTTCCAGAATTAGGACATGTTGTTCCTGGAGAAGTTATTGTTGGTGCAGATTCACATACCTGTACTCATGGAGCTTTAGGTGCGTTTTCAACAGGAATTGGTTCTACAGATATGGCTATGGTATTTGCAGAAGGTAATTTATGGTTTAAAGTACCTGAAACCAACAGATTTGAAATCACCGGTGAATTAAAAGATAATGTTTATGCTAAAGATGTTATTTTAAATATTATCGGTCAGGTAGGCGTTGACGGTTCAACATATAAAGCCTGTGAATTTGCAGGAGAAACTGTTTCAAATATGAGCATTTCTGACAGAATGGTTTTAACAAATATGGCTATTGAAATGGGTGGAAAAACTGGTTTAGTAGAACCTGATAAAAAAACTATTGATTATGTAGAAAGCCGTTCCAACAAAGCATATAAAGTATTTAAAACTGACTTAGATGCTCCGTCACTTAATATTATTGATATTGACGTAAGTGAGTTGGAACCGCAAGTAGCCTGTCCTCACCATGTAGACAATGTTAAAGCAGTAAGTGAAGTGGATCAGGAAATTGACCAAGTATTCCTCGGATCCTGTACCAATGGTAGGATTAGTGACTTAAGAGATGCTGCTAAAATATTAAAAGGTAAAAAAGTAGCTAAAGGAACCAGAATGTTAGTTATTCCAGCTTCCAAAGAAGTATACTCTAAAGCACTTGATGAAGGATTACTTAAAATATTTGTTGATGCAGGAGCTTTAGTATCTGCTCCATGCTGCGGTCCATGTCTTGGAGGACATACCGGAATCATAGGACCTGGAGAAGTAAGCCTTTCCACATCTAACAGAAACTTTAAAGGCAGACAAGGAAGTCCAGATGGAAAAGTTTACCTGTCTTCTGCTGCAGTAGCTGCTGCTTCAGCTATTGAAGGAAGAATTGTTGCACCGGAGTGAGAATATGAAAGGAACTGTTTGGAAATTCGGAGACGATATTGATACTGACATTATCCTTCCAGGAAGATATTTAATTTATACAGATGAAGAAAGATTATCCCAACACTGTATGGAAGGATTAGATGATAAATTTAATGAAAAATGCAAAAAAGGTGACTTTATTGTAGCTGGCAAAAACTTTGGATGCGGATCTTCCAGAGAACATGCCCCAATAGCTTTAAAAGGTGTTGGAGTAGCTGCAGTAATAGCTGAATCATTTGCAAGAATCTTTTACAGAAATGCTACAAATGTTGGAGTTCCACTTCTTGAAGCTCCATGTATAAGTAAACTTGTAGAAAATGGAGAAGAAATAGAAGTAGACATGGATAAAGGAACTATAACATCCGAAAATGGAGAAACAATCACATTTAAAAAATTACCTCCATTTATGTTAGAAATATTAGAAAAAGGTGGTTTAATTGAGTACCTCAAACAAAAAAGACAATAAATATCAGATAGCTGTTATTCCCGGTGATGGAATAGGTAAAGAAGTTATGGAAGCAACAATCTCTGTTTTAGACGAATTAGATGTTGATTTTGATTATATTTATGGTATAGCAGGTGACGAATGCAATGAAGAACATGGAACACCTCTTCCTCAGGAAACTATCGATATTGTAAGGGATTCTGATGCATGTTTATTTGGAGCTGCCGGAGAAACTGCAGCAGACGTTATTGTAAAAATCCGTCAGGAAATGAAAATGTTTGCTAACTTAAGACCTGTCAAATCTTATCCTAACACCAAATCATTATTTGAAAATGTTGACTTTATGATTGTAAGGGAAAATACAGAAGGATTATACATTGCAGACCAGGAAGAAGAAACCGAAGACGGTGCAATAGCTAAACGTGTTATTACAAGAGAAGCTGAAGAACGTATTATTGATTATGCTTTCCAATATGCAAAGGACAACAACAGAACTAAAGTTACTGCAGTTCACAAAGCTAATGTTCTTAAAAAAACTGACGGATTATTTAAAGAAATATTCTATGAAGTCAGCGAAAAATATCCTGATATTGATACTGAAGACTTTTACGTTGATGCAACAGCAATGTATCTTGTAACACAGCCTCAGGAATTCCAGGTTGTTGTAACTACCAATTTATTTGGAGATATTTTATCTGATGAAGGTGCAGGACTTGTTGGCGGACTTGGTTTAATTCCATCAGCAAATATTGGAGCAGATGGTGCTTTATTTGAACCTGTTCATGGTTCAGCACCTGATATTGCAGGTCAGCAAAAAGCAAATCCAATAGCTATGATGCTCTCAGCAATTATGATGCTTAGATATCTTGGTGAAAATGATGCTGCTGACAAATTTGATGCTGCTATTTTAAAAGTATTAAGTGAAGGTAAAACCTTAACTGGTGATTTAGGCGGCAGTGCAACTACCATGGAAGTGGCACAAGCTGTTAAAAATGCATTATAAGAGGAAATCATATGATTAAAGAATCTAATTTAGAAAAAGGCATAAGTGCCATTATCCCAACATACAAGGGAGAAGCTTTTATTTCTAAATTATTGGATTCTTTAATTAACCAAACCATTAATCCAAATCTTTTTGAAGCTGTTTTTATTGTTAACGGAGAATTAGATTCAACACCAGACATTATTAAAAAATACCAGGAGGAAAATCCTCAAATCAATATTATTTTAACTTATAGTGACCCCGGAGTATCTAATGCTCGAAATCATGGAATTGAACTTATAAATAAAGAGTACACTATTTTTATTGATGATGATGACTACATCAGCTATAATTACTTTGAAAAAATGTATGAATATGCTAAAAAAGACCGTATAGTTATTGGAACTTTTTATGATGTTGATCAAAATAGCAGTGAAGTCAGAGACTCTTATTTAACTCCCAAATTAGAAAAATCAGGATTATTCAAAAATCCTTATGATAATTTAAGAGAAATGCTTACAATTACAACAGACAAATTAGTTCCAACTGATATTGTAAAAAAATACTCTTTTAATCCTGATTTAAAAAATGGTGTTGATATCGCCTATTATATTCAACTTTATGTAGATTATGACTTTGAATTTTACATAATTGATAAAAACCAAGATGCCAATTATTATCGTCTGCTAAGAGATAATTCTATTTCAAGAATGCCTTTATCTTATGATTTTAATGTTACAGACCGTTTAAAAGTAATTAATGAAATTAATAAGAATTTAAAAAGAGCTAAAAAAATAGAAGTCACCAGTTTTTTAAAAACATTAACTGGAGGACAAGTTTTTAAAATAAATCAATACTTGGAAAAACATCCTGAGGATTATAAAAAAGTATTGGAAGATATAAATAGTTATAACTTTGATTTTTTCCCATTTAAATATTTAAATGAAGATATCTCCAAATTAGATAATCCTAAAAGAGAATTAATAATATCTTATGCTTTTAGCCCAACAAACACTGCAACAAGCAATACAGTAGCTAAAAGAATTTTAACTGAGAAAAAAAATGTAGATGTTATTTGTGGAAGTCTGGATGAATTGGATAAAGATTTTACACTTGAAAATATTGTTAATCAATTTTTAATAAATAAAATAGTAATTGAAAGCAATTTTTCCACTGGCTGGGAAAATATTAAAAACTTTGTAAAAAAATCAATGGCTACTTTAGACAATGCAGAAGTCTATGATAAAATTTACAGTAGGGCCAATTTTGTCCATTCACATTTTTTAGCGATTGAATATAAATTAGCTCATCCTGAAACCTATTGGCGTGCAGAATTTTCAGATCCATTAATTTACGCCTTCGGAAAAGACAAATTAAGTGTAGCTATTGAGGATGAAGACTACATTGGAAGGATTAATGAAAAATTAAATCTGAATTTATCAGTTAATGATGATATAAACTGCATTTGTGAGTATTTAACCTTTTTATTGTGTGATGAGATAATCTTTACCAATAAAAATCAGAAAGAGGTTATGATTAGCACCAATCCCTATGATGTTAAAGATATTGTTAATAAAAAAGCTAAAATTAGCTCCCATCCCACATTAGATATGAAATATTACTATGCTTTTAAAAGTAGCTATAATATAGACAATAACTACTTAAATTTAGCATATTTCGGGGATATATACAGCAATAGACATTTTGAAGACTTTATAAATGCATTTGATAGTTTAAATGAAAATATAAGAAATAAAATTCGTTTACACATATTTACATCATCTATAACTCTATTCCAACAGGTATTAAGTTCAAAAATATATGAAAAAACTATTTTAAACCCTTCTGTTGATTTTTTAGAATTTTTAAACCTTACAACAAAATTTGATGTTTTGCTTGTTGAAGACAGCCAAAAAGGCAATTTTAAAATTAATCCCTATCTGCCTTCAAAAATCTCCGACTATAAAGGCAGTGGAAGTTCAATTTGGGGAGTTTGTGAATCTGAAAGTGTAATGGACAACTTAAATATTGATTACAAATCCAAATTAAACAATATTGATTCTGGAAAAACAGCCATTGAAAATATTGTAAAAGACAAATTAAATATTGAAAATAATGTTTTGAATAATGACATTAATCCAGAAGAGTACTATCATCAAAGACTAATACAATTAACCCAAAAAATATCCGAATTAATTGATGTATGCCAAGAAGAGTTTAGAAAAGACAGTGAATATGAAAATAAAATCAGTGAATTAGAAAATATTAATTCCCAAATATTAAATTCAAATAGTTGGAAGGCCACTGAAAAGTTAAGAAAAATTAAAAGAAAATTTAAATAATAATAAAAATCTTAAATTATAATATTATCTAAATGAGGAAAATAATATGAAAATCGATAAAAAAAGAGCAGCTGCACTTTTTATCATCTTAATTATGGTATTAAGTGGTGTTGCAAGTTTTATGTTAATGGTTATCTAATTGGAGGACTTAAAAATGGCAAAATATAATATAGGCGCAGTAGTCGCTGAATTTAATTATGACATTACCCAGATGATGTTAGGTTTAGCTAAAGAAGAAGCTAAATCCAGAGACTGTGAAATTACACAGGTAGTAACCGTTCCTGGAGTATTTGATATGGCATTAGCTATTAAAAAATTACTTGAAAAAGATGAAATTGATGCAGTAATCACTCTTGGAGCAGTAATTGAAGGAGCTACAGACCACGACCAAATTGTAGCACAGCATGCATCCCGTAAAATAGCTGACTTATCCTTAGAATACGAAAAACCAGTAGCTTTAGGAATCAGCGGACCAGGTATGACAAGATTAGATGCACACAAACGTGTAGATTACGGTAAAAGAGCTGTTGAAGCAGCTATTAAAATGTGCGATAGATTAAACGAAATTTAGATGATTACATGGAAATTCTAAAACCTGATCAGTTAAAAGAAAAATTTAATGACCCCTGGATTGCACCCTACCAAAAAGTATTGACAATGGTAGATGGAGATAAAGTCGAAATCGTTGAATTCCACCCTTGTATTTCAGGATCACACTGGTTACTTTACCAATACAAAAACAACAGTGATTTAATTGATTCTGCATACAGAGATGGAAACAAACATGTTTATTCATGCCATATAGGTTGTGCTCCACTTGATTTAAAAGCTAGTTTTAATGCAGCAGGAATTGATGAGATTATTGTTGATGGAGATGAAGTCAAAGTAACTCATGCAGGCCTTGCTGGAGCTGGTGTAGGTGCTGGAATGTGTAGAGGAATGGGCGAAGGTGTTAAATACATTGAACTTCTTGAAGAAGGGGGAGGTTCTAAAGTAGGAAGAGCCAGAGTAGTTACCCCTAAACTTGAAAAAGTAGTTATTGGTGTCGATGATACTGATATTAAAGATGCTGGTGCTACCTGGACAATGGCTCATAATTTAGGTGTTGAACTTAAAAATGAAGGATTTGAATATTTGGATCACATTATTGTTCAGTTATATCCCCATAACCCACACAAAACACAAAATTGCGTTTCAATTGCATTAACTTTTGCAGTGCCTGAAGATAAAAAAGAAGAATTAATCAAAAGAACTGTAGAAATTCTTAAAAGAGATACATTATCTGATAAAACCGCAATTGCAGTTTTAGAAGGATTAGAAATTCCTGAAAAATTAAGACAGTATTCAATAGCTACCAAGTCTGGAATGATGGATATTGAAACTGCTGAAGCTACAGCTAAAGAATTAGGTATTGATTTAATAGCTGTTACAGGAGACCAAGGAAAAGTTGGTGCTCTTGCAGCTCTTGGACTTTATAATGATGTTGAAGAAGCTGTAAAAGTTTATGACAAATCATAAACTTTCTTTTTTTACTTTTATAAATTTAAATTAATAAAGAATCCCTGATTAATATTAGTTATGTGTTTTATTGAATTAACAGTACTATTTTCAAATTTAATTTCAATTACATGACCGTCATAATAAAAGCTTTGAGTATTATTTGTAAATGAAGCATTCTGATAATCAATTGTTCCTATTTCTTCCTGATTTAAAGCTACAGCATAAGTACTATTATCTCCAAATATTGCTGTTGAATTAGCTATTGATTCATTATCCAAATATATGCTGTAGGAATAACTATTCCCACCTTTTGGAGATATGATGTATGACTCATCTAAACTAACATTGCCTTTGTTGAAAATATGATGCACTACTGTTCCTTCAAAGATTTGACTTAAACGGCTGTCCTGCAGGACATCACCGTCTTCCAGATTAAGTGTATTTTTAGCATCAATAGGAAGTCTTAATATATCTCCTTCTCCATTTCGAGTATCATTTATTACATAAGGCACACCATTCACAACAAGAGTGTCACCATAATTCATACCTAATGTCTGTAAGCTATCTGATGGCATGCGAATTACATCTGTTTCATTTTCAATTGCAGAGTCTACAGTATATGGACCTCTTACAGAAATTGTATTGTTGCTGTCATCTGCAAAAATAATTAAATTTCTGGAACTTGGTTCAATAGAAATAGTGCCTTCTTCAAAAGTAGCTGCTCCAATAAATGTTGAAATCATTAAAATCAGAATAATAACTGAAATAATTAATGGAAAATGAACTTTAATAAATGATTTAATTAAATTGCCTGTTGGAGCTTTTCTATATATGACAACAGACTTTATAATTACTTTAATAATATAACAGATAGCTATTATAAGACCTACAATAGAAACAATAACTCCTACAGCTAAAGGAATAGGCTTTACAAAAAATATTGCAAATAATCCTAAAATAATTAAGGACAATCCTACAATTGACATTCTGATAAAGTAACCAATTTCATCAATCATTACAACACGACCATACTTGTTAGCACGGTCAATAATTGTTCTTACAACTTCATTAGCCATTAAATTTAAATCAGATAATGGAGACATGTCATGTTCAATTTCTCCAATATCCACTTCCTCTACAGAAATACCTAAAACATCAGCATCAATAACAATACCAACATCAACACCATAATCTTTTTCAAAATCTATTTTTTTTAAAGCAGCCCTTTTTGCAGCAAACTGCCCACTTAAAGGTTGTTCAAATGAAATTTCCGGGAAAAAAAAGTTTAAAAGAGGTTTAGCAGTTAACTCTGTTACTCTGCCACTTTCTCTTGCAAATTTAGTTTTAGTAATATCGGTTTTGCCTTCTAAAATCGGCCTGATCATAGCATCTACTTTTTTAGAAGTTAAATTATGAATATCTGCATCGATAAATGCAATAATATCACTGTCAGATTTTTTATAACCAGTAGTAAGAGCTTCCCCCTTACCTCTGTTTACTTCATGGTTAATTACAATTGCCCCGGCACTTTTAGCTTCTGATTCAGTCCTGTCTGTTGATCCGTCATTAACTACAATAACTTCATCAACATATTTCACCTTTTTAACAACTTTAATAACATTAGCTACTGTTTCTTCTTCGTTAAATGCAGGAATAATAACAGAAACCTTCATATATTTTTTAGGTTTTTCTGTTTTAAATGCAGCTAATAAAAATACAAGAAGCACAACAAGCCAAGACAATAAATTCACCTATAATAATTTAATACTTTATATACATATGTTATTTAAATAGTATAAATGTTTAGTATTTTTCATAGTGAATTCTTGACTCATCAAATTTATCCATAAACTCGTTTTTTAAACCTTCTTTTGGATAGCCTAATGTAATTAAACAGAATACTTTCAGATTTTCATCATTAATACCTACTAATTTAGCTATTTTATTCATACGTTCTTCTTCAGGAGCTACTCCATTCCAAAGACCTCCCAAACCCAGATTGCAAGCTTCAAGTAACATATTTTCAGCTGCTGCACTCATATCCTGCTGCCACATTGTTTTATAAAATGCTCTTTCAATATTGGCTACAAGTACAATAGCTACTGGAGCATCAGTGACTCTAGGTTTTATTTCACCTATTTTTTTAAGGGTTTCCTTATTTTTAACTACAATGAATTCCCATGGCTCAGCTTTAAGTCTGCTTCCAGGAGCCTGCATAGCTGCTTTAAGAATTTTTTCTATTTTTTCATCTTCCACTTCCTTTGAGTCATATTCACGAATACTGCGTCTTGTATTTACAACTTCTTCAAAATCTGCCATAATATCACATCCTAGATAAATTCTTTTAAAAACTTAATCATATTTAAATGTTTAATCCCGTCACAGGAAAAATCAAAATCATCCATGCTTATAACAATCTTTTCAAAATTATCATCAATTAATTTAAGAGGTCTGAATTCTCTTTCTTGAGTTTCAGGTGAATTTAATTGGAAACAAACTTGAACATAAACTTTCCGTTTGTTTTTTCTGCAGATAAAATCAATTTCATAATTTTTAATTCTGCCAACAGAAACATCATAGCCATGTCTTAAAAATTCAATATAAACAATATTTTCTAAAATTCCACCTATATTCTGCTGTCTTTCACCAAGCAGTGCTGCTGCAAAACCATGATCCGTAACATAATACTTTTCAGATAGTTTAAATAATTTTTTGCCTTGAATATCCTCTCGCGGCAATTTAGAGATTATTAATGCATTTTCCAAATATTGCAAATAATTATATAGAGTATTATTTGAAAATCCTATATTAAAATGTTTCAAATACTTAGAAATACCAGTAACTGAAAAAGGATTTCCAATATTGTCCAATATGTATAAAATTAGTCTATTTAATAAATTAACATCCCTTAACTTATATTTTTCAACTATATCCTTTAATACAATGGAATTATAAATATCATTTAAATAATCTATTTTTTGTTGAGAATTTAATTCTAAAGTAAATGGCATTCCACCGTATTTAAAATACTCTTGAAACAGTTCCATTTCATTGTTACCACCTTTATAACTTAAAAATTCATTAAATGAAAAAGGATACATTTTTATTTCCATATACCTTCCAGCTAAAAATGTTGCAAGTTCGCCAGACAATAATTTAGAATTAGATCCAGTAATGTAAATATCACAGTTAAAATCAACTTTATAACCAGTTATTGCTTTCTCCCATCTTTCAATATTTTGTATTTCATCAAAAAGAAGATAAAACCTGCCAGAAATATTTTTAGTTAAATTTAAAACAACATCATCCAGTTCTTCTTTTGTTTTTAAAGAATTATATTTCATAGATTCCAAATTTATTAAAATTATATTTTCATCTTTAATCCCATTATTTTTAAGTTCTTCAACTATTAAATTTAAAAAATAGGATTTTCCACACCTTCTAATCCCAGTTATAACTTTAATTATATCCTTATCAATTAAAGGCCTGATTTTATCAATATATAATTCTCGTTTAACCATTTATTACACCACTAACTTTTCAGTATATAATAAAGTTTTAATTAAATCATAGTATCTTTTCAGTATATAATAAAGTTTTTGATTAAATCATAGTATCTTTTCAGTATATAATAAAGTTTTAAAATAAGCTCAAAATTTATTGCAGGAATTTAATAATTTTGATTTGGCTCTGTCAAGGACTTTGGTGATTTGAATTTTTAATTTCAAAAAATTTTTTAAATGCTTTTTTGGCTTTTATTTTTTAAAATAAGATAGTAAATTTAATATATTAAGTGGAGCTAATATATTAATATGAATAAAGACAATATAAAAGCTCCATATTCTATATTGGAAGATAAACAACTTAAACTTTTCGATTTTTTGAAGAATTTTCTGAATATGAATTTTTAAAAGATGAAATTATATTAATTAAAAAAAAGATAATTTCTTGTAATATATAGGAATGTAATTTTAATGATAGCTAAAACACTCGAAAAAGAATTAAACCTGGAATCATGGCAAGTTAACAAAGTAATCAAGTTAATTGATGATGGTAACACTATTCCTTTTATTGCAAGATACAGAAAGGATGTTACCGGCTCTTTAAATGATGAGCTTTTAAGAAAATTTGATGAAAGGCTTAAATATCTTAGAAATTTGGAAGATAAAAAAACTAAAATCATTGAGCGAATCGATAGCTTAGGAAAGTTAGATGAAAACTTAAAAAATCAGATTCTTAATGCACAAACATTAGTTGAGCTTGATGATTTATACAGACCTTATAAAAGTAAAAAAAGAACACGTGCAACAATAGCTAAAGAAAAAGGTCTGGAACCATTGGCCAATCTTATTTTAGCTCAAGAAATTAAAGAACCTGTTTCTAAAATAGCTCAAAATTATGTTACCGGTGATGTTAAAACACCACAGGAAGCTATTAAAGGAGCACAGGACATAATTGCTGAGATTATTTCTGATAATTCAGGTTTCAGAAAAAAAATCAGACAGAACACTTTTTACAATGGATTAATTGAAACTAAAGCTAAAACTAAAGATGAATCAGCTTCAGAATATGAAATTTATTTTAATTATTCAGAAAAACTATCTAAAATTCCCCCACATAGGATATTAGCTATTAACAGAGCAGAAAATGAAGGAATTATTAGAGGAAGAGTTGATATTGAAGAAGATGATATCATTCAATATCTTAAAAGACATACTCTTAAAAACTGCTCTAAAGTTCCTGAAATGATTGAACACAATCCTTATACTACTCCAATCATTACAGAAGCCATTAAAGATTCTTATAAACGTTTAATTTCACCAGCTATTGAACGGGAAATTAGAAGTTATCTAACTAAAAAGGCTGAAGAGAAATCCATTGAAGTTTTTGCTAAAAATTTAAGTCAGCTTCTTATGGAAAGTCCTTTAAGTGGAAAAACTATTTTAGGCTGGGATCCCGCTTTCAGAACAGGCTGCAAATTAGCTGTTATTGATCCGACAGGTAAGGTTTTAGAAACATCCTTAATATACCCGACTGAACCTCAAAATAAAGTTAAAGAATCCAAGAAAGTCGTGCTTGATTTGATTAAAAAATATGATATTGATGTAATAGCTATTGGAAATGGAACTGCTTCAAGAGAATCTGAAGAAATAGTGGCAGATATAATTAAAAACACTTCTGTTGAGTACATTATTGTTAATGAAGCTGGTGCATCTGTTTATTCTGCAAGTAAACTAGCTGATGAAGAATTTCCTGATTTTAATGAAGGGGAACGCAGTGCTGTTTCAATAGCTAGAAGACTGCAGGACCCGTTAGCTGAACTTGTTAAAATTGACCCCAAATCTATTGGTGTTGGCCAGTATCAGCATGACATGAATCAGAAACAGCTAAACGAGTCTTTAGGAGGAGTCGTTGAAAGAGCAGTTAATGAAGTTGGTGTTGATTTAAATACTGCTTCACCTAGCTTACTTAATTATGTTTCTGGAATTACTAAATCAACTGCTAAAAATATTATTAGCTATAGAGAAGAAAACGGTAAATTTAACAATAGAAATGAACTTTTAAATGTTAAAAAACTTGGTAAAAAGACTTTTGAGCAATGTGCAGGATTTGTAAAAATAGACAATCCCGAACATCCTTTAGACAACACTACAATACATCCCGAATCTTACGATGCTGCAGTCAAACTTTTAGATAAATTGAGATATAGTTTGGCAGATATCGGTTCAGATAACTTAAAATTAGATAACCTGAATTATGATGAATTATCTAAGCAGTTAGACGTTGGTGTTATTACCCTGCAGGATATTGTTAAAGAACTTAAAAAACCTGGAAGAGATCCTCGTGAAGACATGCCAAAACCTGTTTTAAGAAAAAATGTTTTATCAATAGATGATCTGGAAGAAGGCATGATTATGCAAGGAACTGTTAGAAATATTGTTGATTTTGGTGCTTTTGTAGATATTGGAGTTCATCAGGACGGTTTAGTTCATATTTCACAGCTGGCTGATAAATTTGTAAAGCACCCTCTGGATATTGTAAGTGTCGGAGATATTGTTGATGTTAAGGTTTTAGATGTTGATTTAGCTAGAAATAGAATACAATTATCAATGCTAATATAATAAAGGTTATTAAAATGTTTAAATTAGAAAATAAGAAATATTTCATTGGAATATATGCTTTAATATTAAGCTTATTCAGCATATATTTCACATATAGGGCAAACTTTTCAAATCCCGAATTTGAAGTGCTTATGTTTTGTATATTGCTAATAGCAGGAATATTTTCCATTGCATATTATACAAAAAACAATGAAAATTTACATAAAGTCGCACTGGTGCTAATAATAATATTTGGAATAATAAGTTTATTTTTAACACCAATCTATGATGTATCTGATGAAAGTGAGCATTTTGTTCGCTCAGAAATAGTATCAACCGGAGAATTATCAACCAGCTATGTGCCAATCCCAAATACAACTGCAAACGGTTATAAAACAATTGCAAGTGTAACCTCATTTTTTGACAATGCAGGTGCAAATGTATTTAATACACATGTAGATGATGAGAAAATAAATTATACTCCGTCATATTTCAACTCTGCTTTTGCTCAAAATCCATTTTATGCCTATTTGGCACAGGGTCTTGGAGTATTTTTAGCAAAATGTCTGGATTTAAATGCAATTTGGATGTTATGGCTTGGAAGATTCTTTAATTTATTATTATATGCTGGAATAATTACAATAGCTATTAAAAAAGCACCAGTGTTTAAGTTTCCATTGCTTATAGTGTCACTGCTGCCGCTGGCTATTTATCAAGCTGCATCAACAAGCTGTGACGGATTATTTAGTGCACTGGCTATTTTAGCATTCAGCTATTTCTTATATTTCTATAAAACACCTAAAATTACCTGGACAGATTTAGGAATATTTTACATAGCTGTAATTCTATGCGGACTGCTTAAAACTCCTTACTTGGCTCTAAGTCTATTGATTTTCCTGGTTCCAAATACCCATTTTAGTGATAAAAAGCAAAATATCATATCTAAACTTTGTATTTTAGTTGCTTTAGGTATTGGAATTGCTTGGAGCAGCTATGCAACAACACAACTAGCTAATTCCTGGAGAGGAGAATATTTTATCCAAAGAAATGTAAGTGCAAGTGGTCAAATTGATTACTTACTGGCCAATCCGTTAATTGCACTTCAAAGATTTGGTGAAATCTACAGTACTGCACTGCCAACTGTTATTGACAGATTCTTTTATTTCTCAAATAGTGTAAGAGAATATTCATCAACTCTTCTTGCAGGACTTTACTTTGTATTCTTCTGTTTATTTAGTGTATTTTATTGTAATTTCAAAGATTTAAATTTAAAAACACGTATTAAAGGATTTTTAATAATTATTTTAATCTATAGTGGTGTAATGGCTATTCAATACTTAACATGGTCTCCAGTTGGAGGGGAAAATGTAACAAGTGGTGTATTCAGTCGTTACTTCATGCCGTTGCTAATATTTTTACCGTTTATATTTGGAATAGGCAATAAAAAAATAGATAAACAAACTTTAAGCTTTTTAGTACTGACTGTAGCTATCAGTTTTATTTCCGGAATGTTAATGTTAACAACAGCTGTTAAATATTAACATTTTACCTTTTTTTATTTTGAGCTATTAAATTTAAATGATGTTCAAAGTTTTCATCATGCTGTTTTCTAATAACATGCAAAACAACACCTGTGAAAAATATAATAACAGCTACAATAGCTACTACTCCTACAGTAATAAGTGTAGGAACCTTTTCCACAAATCCGGTTCTATAAAAATCAATTAAAATCGGGAAAAAGTACAGACCAGCTATTATTAAAAGAACTAATGTTACTAAAGAAAAGAAAAACAAAGGTCTTATATCTCTGAAAAGTCCGAAAAGCAAGCTAATAACCTTATAACCATCGCTGAAAGTATTTAATTTAGATTCACTGCCATCCATTCTGTCCCTATATTCTATTGGCAGTTCCTTAATTAAAAAATTATGATTTAGGGCAAAAATAGTCATTTCAGTTTCAATTTCAAATTCTTTAGATGAAATAGGAAATGATTTAACAAATTCATAGCTAAATCCCCTCATACCGGTCATGATATCTGAAATATCACTGTTAAAAATAGTGTTTATAAGTTTTCTAACCAGTTTATTTCCTGAATTATGAAATCTTCTTTTGTTTTCTTCAAAATAAGTACTGGACAGCCTGTCTCCAATTACCATATCCGCTTTTTTAGATAAGATTAACTCTTCTATTTCTTTTGATGCCTCAGCAGGATAGGTATCATCACCATCAACTAAAATATAACAGTCCGCATCAATATCTCTAAACATGGATCTTACAACATTTCCCTTACCTTGCCTATATTCTCTTTTTACAATAGCTCCTGTGTCTTTAGCTATTTCATAAGAATTATCTGTTGAATTATTATCATAGACATAAATATCTGCCTTAGGTAAGGCTTTTTTAAAATCCAGAATAACTTTTTTTATTGTAAGTTCCTCATTATAACAGGGGATTAAAACTGCAGTTTTCATTATAATAAAGATTTTATGACTAATAGTATTAATTATTTATGATTATAATTTTTATTTGTTAAATTCTGGTAACTACATCACAACAAGCAGCTACAACAACACAGACACTGTAAACAAAATTAAAACTAAAACTTATTAAATAATTAAAATTAAGATTATAACTATGGATAAATTAATTAATAAGTTATTTAGAAAAAGTACTGACAACATTTTCTTACAAATGTTTAGATACCTATTTGTAGGAACTGCATCTTTTTTAATAGATTTCATTATTTATTTATCATTAATTAACTTTTTAGGACAAAATTATTTAATTTCAGCAGCTATTGCTTTTTTTATATCAGTGCTGGCTAATTATTACATGTCTACTTCATGGGTATTTAATCAGGCAGACAGAAATAATAAGGTTCTGGATTTCAATTTATTTATTTTAATCAGCTTTATCGGGCTTATTTTTACTGAAATATTATTATACGCATTTGTAGACTATGGAAATATAAACTACATCTGGTCTAAAATTATAGCATCCATTATAGTAATGTTCTGGAATTTCACAGCACGTAGAGTTATGTTTTATGGGAAAAAACTTTAAGTTGGAAATTATTATGAAAAATTTAAATAAAGAAGACAAATTAGGAAAAATACTTTTTATAATAAGCATAATTACATTGCTTTATGTTTCCTATATTGGATTTACAAAATTAGGAATGTGGTATGATGAAATATACTCTTTGGGAATGGTTAAATCACCATTTAATGATTTTATTAATTTTGCTTTTCTCGATGTCCACCCGCCACTTTATTATCTGATTTTTAAAGTATTCTATAAAATCGGAGTCTTTTTCGGAATAAATCCGATTATAATAGGGAAATTCACCTCACTGCTTCCATTTTATTTAATACTTGTACTAGCAGCAACGAAAGTTAGGAAAAATTGGGGATGTTTAACTGCAGGTTTATTTGCTTTTTGTATAGTTAGCATGCCTCAGCTAATGAATTTTGCTGTTGAATTAAGAATGTACAGCTGGGGACTGTTCTTTGTAACAGCAAGCTTTATTTATGCTTATGATATTTTAAATAAAAACTCAACATGGAAAAGCTGGGGAATTTTAACTTTACTAACAATAGCTTCTGCTTACACACATTATTTCTCAGCAGTAGCTTCATTTGTCATTTATTTATTTTTACTTGCTGATTTAATTAGAAATAATAAAAATGAGCTTAAAAAATACTTCACATCAGCAATTATAGCTATTTTAAGTTTTACACCATGGCTGATTATTCTAAAACAACAGGCTGCAAGTGTAAGCAGCAGTTACTGGATAGCTCCAATTACACTAAATAAGATTTTAGGATATTTCTGGTTTGTTTTATCACCGGATAATCAGGTTATTAATGCAAATCAGATAGCTGCATTTTCTGTTTTAGGATTATTACTTCTAATTGGAGTTATTGTTCTACTAATTAAAAGTGATAAAAAAGACACCTACGGGATTTTAATTGCTGTTTGTGTTCCGATTATCGGAATAATCTTATCTTTAATTATCAAACCTGTTTTTCATCCACGTTATTTAATACCTGTTTTAGGATGTTTATGGTTGGGAGTAAGTATTTTACTTGGCAAAAACTTCAGCAATAAAAAGATATTTATTCCAATTTTCGTGATTATCTTACTTGTAGCTTCAGTTGGCTGTGTTAATTTTACACAAACTCAAATTAACGACCAAATTAATGACAGCAATAAAATACAGTCACTAGAAGAAACCTTTGGTAGTGGAAATCTTATTATTTATGATGCTTTTGTTCCGTACTTTGAGATGAATTCCTATTATCTGACAGATGACCATAATTTTATGCTGACAGTAACAGAGGATAAAGATTTTAATACTACCGCTAATCAGATTAGTGATGTTTTAGCTGACCCAGGTATTCAAAATGAAATATCTCATGGAAGTAAAGTCTTTTTCATAAATTATAAACATTATGATAATGAAATAACTCTAAATCATGATACATATAATCTTAAAAAGCTTCCAATAGACTTAGATAAATACACTGCTTATGAAGTTGAAATTAAATAACTTTTAATATAAAATTAAACAAATATCAATTATTAATATTTTTTTAGAAGGTATTTTAAAATGACACCAAAAGTAATGATAATTCTGGGAAGTGGGTCAGATATTGCTATCGCTGAAAAAAGTATGAAGATTTTGGAAAAACTTGAAATACCATATAGTTTGAAAATAGCTTCAGCACATAGAACACCTGATCTTGTAAGAGAACTTGTTGTACAGGGAACCAATGCAGGTATAAAAGTATTTATTGGAATTGCAGGATTAGCTGCTCACCTTCCAGGAGCAATAGCTGCATATACTCACAAACCGGTTATTGGAGTTCCTGTAGATGTTAAAGTTAGCGGACTGGATGCACTATATTCTTCAGTCCAAATGCCTTATCCTTCTCCAGTAGCTACTGTTGGAATTGACAGGGGAGATAACGGAGCTATTTTAGCTGCACAAATCTTAGGACTTTATGATGAGGACATACGCAGAAAAGTAATAGAACTAAAAGAGGAATACAAGCAAAAAGTTATTAGAAGCAATGAAGAAATTGTTCAAAAAATAGACAATCCACATATTACTAATGACTTTTTAAGGATTAAAAACCTTGAATTAAATGAATCTACAGAAGAATTTAAAGGCAGCTGCATTAATAAAGATGCAGATGTAGTTATTATTGTTGGAAGACATACTGATTTGATTACTGGAAAAAAAGTAAGTGTTACACTAGACAGACTTAAAATACCTTATGATATGCAAGTAATTTGTCCAATCAGATCAGGCAAAAAATTCAGAGCATATGTAAACACTATGAAAAATGCTAAAATATTTATTGGAATCAATTCCAATTCTTCTCAAGTAAGTGGAGGTCTTGTAGGTCTTACTGAAAAGCCGGTTATTGGAGTTCCATGTGAAAACGAACTTGGAAACAATTACCTACTTTCAACTGTAAATATGCCTCCTGGAGTGCCTGTAGCTACTGTTGGTGTTAACAATGGTCGGAATGCAGCTGTTTTAAGTGGTGAAATACTTTCTATTAACAATCCTGTTCTTTTAGAGCTTTTAGAAAAATTAAAAAATAAAAAAATCAACTTATAAGGGATAATTATGGATATTAAAGATGAAAACATTATTGAAATAACAGCAGAGCTTTCAAGTGAATTTGAAGTAGCCAAAGAGTTAAGGAAATATCCTAAAGACACTGTTATTATAAAAAATGTAAAAGGATATGATTTGCCAATTATTTCCGGAATCTGCAATACAAGAGAAAAAATAGCTAAATCTATTAATTGTGAAGTAAGTGAAATTACTCAAAAAATCATAGAAGCTAGTGATAATCCAATTAAAGTAGATAAATTTACTGACTTTTCAGATTATAACACTACAGAAGCTAATTTAGATAAAATACCTATTTTAACTCATTATAAAAGAGACGGCGGAAAGTACATTACTGCAGGCGTAGTATTTGCACGTGACCCTGAAACTGGCATTCAAAATGCATCAATTCACAGAATGCTTGTTTTAGATGATAAAAGATTAGCTATTAGGATTGTTCCAAGAAATCTCTACACTTATTTCCAAAAAGCCCAAAAATTAGGCAAAGATCTGGAAATTGCAATTGCTATTGGAATGGATCCTGCAATTTTACTTGCAAGTACAACTTCAATTCCAATTGATTACAATGAAATGGATGTAGCTAATGCATTTAAAAATGGAGAACTGACCCTAATTAAATGCGGAGACTTGGAAGTTCCTCAGGCAGACATTATTTTAGAAGGTAAAATATCTGTAAGTGAAACTACACCAGAAGGTCCATTTGTAGATTTAACTGATACTTATGATATTATTCGTGATCAGCCAGTTATCAGCTTAAGCAAAATGCATATTAAAAAGGACAATCCTTATTATCATGGAATTCTACCTGCTGGATTTGAACATAAATTATTGCAGGGCCTTCCTCAGGAACCTAGAATTTTCAAATCTGTTAAAAATGCAGTTCCAACTGTTGAAAATGTTGTTTTAACAGAAGGAGGTTGTTGCTGGTTACATGCAGCTATTTCCATTAACAAACAAACAGAAGGAGACGGAAAAAATGCAATTATGGCTGCATTGTCTGCACATCCTTCACTTAAACATGCAGTTGTTGTAGACACTGATGTAGACGTGTTTGATCCTCAGGATATTGAATATACAATAGCTACCCGTGTAAAAGGAGACAGAGATTTAATGATTGTTCCTAATGTACGTGGTTCATCTCTTGATCCAGTAGCCCAAAGTGACGGTACAACAACAAAAATAGGTTTGGATGCTACCAAATCCTTAAAAACCTTAGATAAATTTGAAAGAGTTAGTTTTGGAGAGTAATTATGAATATTAAAAAGTATAAGAATTATTTATTCTTATTACCTTTTCTATTTTTATTTCTAATTTTATTGAATTGGCACTATTCGATTGGATTATCAGCAGATGACTTATTTTTTTATACCATTCCTCAGGAATCAGATATTATAAGCTTTGTTACAGAAAGATATGATATCTGGAGCTCCAGAACACTGATTGAATATGTTTTATGTCATATTTTACAATTGCCCCTTATACTTTGGTGGTATTTAGACAGTTTAATTTTCACGTTTATTGGCATATTAACTTTTAAACTCATTGACGGTAAAAATAAGAGTTTTTATGCTACATTATCTTGCGTATTGTGTTTATCCTTTATATTTTCAAGTTATTATGCTTTAAGCTCAGCCGGATTTATTACAACTAGTATTAATTATGCCTGGCCATTGTTCAGCGGATTACTGGCTATATATATTTTAAAAAATTATACTGCAAATGATACCGGCAAAATAAAAAGAATATTAGCTTATATAATTTCAGTACTTTGTCTGCTGTTTGCAGTAAATAACGAACAGCTAGCTGTTATTTTACTCGGATTGTTTGTACTGTATTATCTGTTTAACTATAAAACAGAAATCAATAAAAAATGTTATTTAATAGGATTATCAGCAGTTATAGGAATTATTAATACTATTATCTGTCCAGGAGTTCCTAAACGATTTATTTCAGAATTAAAATGGTTTCATGATTATTTACAGCTAAATTTACTAAATAAACTAAATATTGGTCTATCCTCTATTATAAACAGATGTGTTACATGGTGTGATCTTACAACATTAATATTACTGGGAATTATTGCAGTAAGTGTTTATTTACTTACTAAAAATAAGAAAAAAGCAATGATATCTTTAATTCCATTTATAATAGCTAGTGGATTTTGGATTCTTACACTAACTGATAACTTAATGCTTCTTCAAATAATGAATGCCAATATTACTCGCTACGGTTATGTTCCAATAAGTTTAAAAAGAATGATTTTAAGCTTAACAATTTATGGAATTTTTATTATGACATTCCTATATGGATTATATATAATCTATAAAAATCAAAAAAGTGTTTTATGGCCAGTATACAGTATAATGTTTGTTGGATTTGCCTCTACAATAATGTTTGGTTTTACTCCATCAATTCCGTCAATGGAGAGAATGTACATATTCTTTTATTATGGAAATATGTTAGCTATTCTTATATTCATTAAACAAATTATAGAAAAAAGAATTAAAACCTGATATTTAAT
The DNA here is from genome assembly GCF_047402955.1 of Methanobrevibacter intestini. Taxonomy (NCBI): domain Archaea; kingdom Methanobacteriati; phylum Methanobacteriota; class Methanobacteria; order Methanobacteriales; family Methanobacteriaceae; genus Methanobrevibacter; species Methanobrevibacter intestini. The sequence continues at coordinate 1,051,328 of NZ_CP187956.1, read as the reverse complement.
TCTTTTCCACATTTTATGCATTTTTTATCATTATTTAAAACTTCTGTAGAATAATTATTTCTTTTTAAAAGGATTTCACCACAATCAGGACAGTAAGTATTTGTATCACAATCTAAATTTCCAATATAAACATATTCAAGCCCGCAGTCATCAGCTATTCTTTTAGCTTCAAATAACTTATCTTCAGCTGTCGGTGAAATATCATTTAATTTATAGTATGGAAATGCTCTTGAAAAATGCAGCGGAATATCACAACCTAGATTATCAGCAATGAAATTAGCTAATTTTGTAATTTCTTCTGTTGAATCATTATATCCATTTATAAGCAGATTTGTAATTTCCAGGTGTTTATCTGCATCATAAATTCTTTTTAAGTTATTTAAAACAATGTTTAAATCTGCCTTGCATATTTTTTTATAAAAATTTTGAGACATGGATTTCAAGTCTATATTGAACGCATCAACAAAATTTAAAATTTCGCTTAAAGACTGATCAGACATATACCCGTTACTTACATAGACAATTTTAAGATTTTTCCTTTTAGCCAGCAGTGAAGTTTTTTTGTTGAATGGTAAATGTATAGTAGGTTCATTATAGGTCCATGCAATTGACTTACAACCTTGATTAATTGCATTTTCCACAATTGTTTCTGGAAGTATATTAAACCTATCAGAAATTTTATCAAATTCCTGTGAAATCATGTAGTTCTGACAGTGCAAACAGCCCATATTACACCCAAAACCACCTACAGAGTATGTTAAAGTTCCAGGTAAAAAATGATATAGCGGCTTTTTTTCAATAGGATCAGCATTTAAAGAAGAGACTACTCCAAAACTTTCATCAAATAACTCTCCATTAATGTTTTTATGCTGTTTACAAATTCCATAAGACCCATCAGCTATTTTACAATAATTGGCGCAAATCTCACATCTTACTTTTCGTGACTTTGAACTTTTCTTAAAAAGATTGCTGCTAACTAACATAATGATCATATCCTCTGGATGTAATTTCTTTAACTGTAGAATCACTTAATGTAATTTCAACCTTTTTGGAATCAGTAACTTCACCAATAACCTGATAATTAAAATCTAACTTGTCTAAATTCTTTCTATCTATTGTAAAAACAAGTTCAAAATCTTCACCAACATGAAAAAGCAAATCAAGATAATCAAGATTCATCTCAGCAGCCAGTGACTTGAATTCACTGGAAACATTTAATTTGTCTTCATAAATCATAAATCCAATATCTTCCCTTTTCATTTCATAAAGTTCACTAGCTAACCCGTCAGTAATATCAGTGGCTGAAGTTCCACCTGCATTTTTAATATTAATACCCTCTTTAATCTTAGCTATTGGTTCCAAAGCCTTTTTAGTGTATATGTTCTTATCTTCCAAATGAAAACCTAAAGCAGCAAGTCCAATCTCACCTGTTAAAACTACCAGATCCCCTTTTTTAGAAGTGTTTTTCATTAATGGACTATCACAAAGACCCAGTGCAGTTCCGGATATTATAATTTCATTGGCTTCATTAGTATCTCCCCCAATTAAAGAAATATCATAATATTCGCAGGCTTTCAGGACTCCTTTAATGATTTGTTTAAAATTATCAACTTCAAAGTCTTTTGGAAGAGCTATTGACAATAAAAAGCCTAAAGGAGTAGCTCCCATAGCTGCCAAATCACTGACATTAACAGTTACACTTTTAAAACCCATTTGAAAATAAGACATGTTTTCAGGAAAATGCTTTGATTGAATAAGCATATCACAAGTAGAAATTAAATTAGTATTAGCTATTGGAGTAACTGCAGTGTCATCTGGAGTTATAGTTTTACAATTAGCTAGAATATACTTAATTAATTCCTTTTCACCAATATCTGAGACCTTTAAAGTCATGAATAATAATATAAGTTTTATAGATTAAATAAGTTTTTAGAAAAAAAAGAAATGAAAGTTAAATAACTTTCAAAAAATTATATTTTACCCGCATTCACAGCAGATGGCTGATATTTTGAATCATCTCCTGTAATAAAAGCCCTATTTGTTAAAAGCTTTTGTGAAACAAAAAAGTTTCCAGAAGTTGCAGTACAAATATTATATTCTTTATACTCTTTTAAAGCAAACCATACTTCAACTGTTCCGTTTCCGCCTGTGGTTTTATTTTGAATTATTCCGTTAACATTTAATGTTACATTCTGATTAGCTAAAGGTTTTCCCAAATCATCAAGAACAGTAACCAAACATCCGACACTGTGATGATCCCTTACATATATTATCATGTCTTTAGATTTTTGAACTAAATCAACCATTGTCATTCTTGATAATACAGTAACATTATTTGCTGCCTGTTCACCAGTGACTAAATTATAAACAGTTATGACATATTTGCCTGGATCCAGACTAATATTTAATATAACTCTTCCATTTTCATCAGTAGTTCGGTTGTAAAATACTCCATGAATATTAAAACGAACTGTTTGATTAACTAATGCTTTACCTGTTTTATCGTATAATTTAGCAATGTAGTGAGTTCCATTTCTACAGAATTTAGTAATATCCTTACCTTCAATACCTGATAAAATATTTATAGTGTTGATTGCTGTTTTATTAGTAGACGGATTGTAAGTAGCTATAATATATTTTCCAGACTCTAAAGTAATATTTAATTTAGCAACACCATCAGAATCTGTAGTTTTATTATAACTTACATTATTAATTGTGAAAGTTACAGTTTCATTAGCTAATGGAGTGCCGTTTTTATCCGTGAAATTAGCACAAAACGGAGCATCATCTCCATAATGTTTAGTCATATTCTCTGAAATAATACCTGTTTGTTCTACTGGAGTGTCTTTAACTGGCATTTCAGTTATTTCTCCAGACATTAAAATTTCGGCTGAATCTAAAGATACTTCATAAGTATTATTGGAATCAACATCTTCAGCACTTACAGCAGAAATTGAAAAGATAGTTAATGCGAATAATAAAATTAAAAATGTTTTTTTAAATTTCATAGCATCATCCTTGCTTTTTCAAATAGTACATTATAACTTAGTACTATGTTAAATATATTTTACAATGATGGCATATATATTTTACTATTTGAAATTTGAAGTAATAATGTTTTTAAAAAAAATCAGGTTAAAAAAAAGTAAAAATTGTGGGAAAAATCCCACTTAATTAAGCTGTAACCTTAAGAGTATTATATACAGCAATATTTTGATACCATTCACTGCTTTGGATACCAGTGATTAATTGATAAGATCCAGCAGGTAAACCTATTTTAATTTTAGCAATACCTTCATTATCAGAATATGCACCATATGCAGTTCCATTGTAGATAAATACAACTAATTGATTTACAATAGGATTGTTAGATTTTTTATCTGTAATTTTGGCTTTGTAGTAATCTCCTTTTTTAACTGTAGGAGTTAAAATAGATATTGAAGCTGTTAATTTATTTACAACAATTTTAGTTGAAACAAATGAATCATTCCAGTAAGAAGTACATACATAATTACCTGGGTTTAATCTAATACCTAAATAAGCAATACCATTTGCATCAGTGGTTTTAGTATATATTACACCATTAATATTTATTTTAACAGTTTGGTTAGCTAAAGCTTTTCCTTGTCCATCTACTACTTTAACTGTGTAATTTTTACCAGCCTGATAATCCATAGTCATGTCTTTTGCAATAAGTTTAGGTAAAACAATTACTTTGTTTGAGTTTTCTTCCCCATTACTTGGATTGTAAACAGTTATAGTATAATTACCTGGAAGTAACCAAATATTTAGTCTAACAGTACCGTTTTCATCAGTGGTTTTGTTATAGAAAACACCATTAATGTTTAATCTAACAGTTTTATTAGCTACAGGAGTACCGTTACTATCTACAATAACTGCAGAATAATGAGTATCATTTCTGTAGTATTTTGTAACGTCAGTTCCATTAATAGTAGATAAAACAGTAACATTACATGCTTTTGCTTCATTATTAATTGGATTATAAGCAGTTAATATGTATTTACCAGGATATAACCAAATGTTTAATCTAGCAGTACCATTTGCATCAGTAGGTTTAGTATAGAAAACACCATTAATATTAAATTTAACAGTTTTATTAGCTAAAACATTGCCTTGACCATCTACAAAAGTAGCATAATAATGAGTGCCATTTCTATATAATTTAACAACATTAGCTGTATTAATTGTTGAAATAACAGTTACATTATTTTTAACTGATTCATTAGTAGCTAAATTTTTAGATTCTATAACATAGCTACCTGGTGCAAGATTAATACCAATATCAGCAGTACCGTTTTCATCAGTGGTTTTATTATAAGCTACACCATTAATAACAAAGGTAATGTTTTGATTAGCTAATGCTTTTCCGTTTTCATCTAAGAAAATAGCAGAAAATTTAGTACCATTTTTATAGAATAATGAAATATCCTCAGAAATTATAGTACTATTTTTTTCAGGAGTTGAGGAATTAGTTCCATTGCCACCAGCAGTTCCATTATCGCCAGTGGAAGTATTAGTAGAAGGAGCAGGTACATCCCCACCAGTACTTGAATTTTGATTAACATCATCTGAAACAGTAGGTTCAGATGCGCTAATTACATCTGTAAAACTTTGTTCTGATACAATAACATTATTAGCATCATTTATAGCAACAGTATCATCACCATCAACAGATTCAGCACTTACAGCTGAAAAAGATAAAGCTGCTAATAATATTAAAGTAAATAAAAATATTTTATTAAACTTCATAATATCACAAAAAATATCATTATTTTTTCAATAATGTAATATAAATTATACATTTTATAATATATAAATGTTTAATATGAAAAGTAGTTCACCACCACCAAAGTGGTGATGATTAAGGAATTATAAATTTTGAGATACTCTGTCTTTTATAATTTCATATAATCGAGTATCAATACCTAAAGGGTCAGTTAAAACGATTTCACCATCAAAATCAAATGCTTCTTCGTGATCGTGGTCATGGTCATGATGGTGGTGATGATGATGTCCATGGTCATGGTCATGATGTTCCCCAGATATTTCAGATTCATCAAAATCATTTTCAATTCCTAATAATTTTGGAATATCTCTTCTTGTATGAAGTCCATGAGCTACAAATACAGGGACAACAATGATTTTTTCCAAATCGTTTCCATTAGTTAATTTATTAATACTTTGAGGAATATTCGGTTCCCTCATTTCCATAAATCCATATTCAACAATAGCTTCAGGGAATTCTTCTTTATACATTTGTGTATATGCTTCAATTACTTTTTTACCTTGGTCTAACCTACTACCATGACTTAAAAGTAAAATTCCAGTTTTAGATAAATCACTAGTCATTATAATCACATAAAAAATTAAATTAAAAAATATGAAAAATCTATAAAGCTTTTTCCATATTTTTTACTAAGATATCAATTAAAATATTATCTGAACCAATAGGTTCCGGATATAAAATTTCCCCTTCAAAATCAATTGCTTCCAAATCATGATGATGGTGATGATGATGCTCATGACCATGTTCATGACTATGTGAATGTGAATGGGAATCAGCCTCTTTTAAACCCAAAATAGTTGGAATATCAGAAGTTGTATGAACTCCAGGAGCTATAAACACCGGTACAACAACTAATCTGTCAATTTCATTCTCATTAATAAGCTTGTTAATAGAAGTCGGAATGTTAGGTTCTACAAGTTCCATAAATCCAAAATTAGATGGATATTCAGTAGTTTCGCTAAATTTCCTATAGACTTCACTTATAAACTCTTTATTATATTTTAATCTGCTTCCATGGGAAACTAATAAAATTCCTGTTTTAGCATCAGCATTTAACTCAGAGTCAGCTAATGCTTCATTAATTCTTTTATTGATAACTTCTAAAAGATCATCATCTGGGCCAATAGCTGGTAATAACTCAATATCTCCATTAAAATCAACATCGTCAGCAATAGATAAATAATGGTCATCAGGATAATTACCATCAGGGCATCTAGGATCAGTTTCCAGTGGACTTAATCCTAAAAGAGTTGGAATATCAATATTGGTATGAATTCCAGGAGCTAAAAATACAGGAATAGCTATTATTTTTTCAAGTTCTGGAACTTCTTTTTTTAAATTTTCAACAGCTCCAGAAATGGAAGGTTGGGCTACTTTCATATAACCTACTTCCGTAGCAAATCCAGTAGCCTTGTTAAATTTATCTTTAATCTCATTAAATGTAGTTTCTGCAAAAGGGAGACTACTTCCATGGCTTACTAATAGAATTGCAATTTTATTTTGTAACTCTAAATTTGAAACCATAGGAGATTACTCCGTCCTCACCATCTTCTCTAATTTTTCTGAAGACCATTTCAACAGGGTCTCCAATTTCAAGATTGTCAACATCACAGTCAACAAGTTGTGCAGTTAATTTAGCTCCTTCTTCTAACTCAATTACAGCAACAGCATAAGGTGCTACTTTTTTAAAGTCGTCTGGAGCTGACCTAATTACAGAGTAAGTAAATATTTTTCCTTTACCACTGAATTGGAAAGGTTCAAGATCTCCTTTCCTCCTACAATTAGGACAAACTACACGAGATGGGAAGAATAATTCTCCACAAGTGTTACATTTGGAACCTATAAGATTATATCTTTGTTGTATATGACGCCATGTTCTAACAGTATCTGACATACAAATCCTCCATTAATTTAAAAAATTTTTTTATTACAGTATAGTATCTACACAATAATATAAAAAAGTATTTTTTTTAATACTTAAAACTGAAAATTTAGAGATAATGTAATACTAATTAAAAATTTTCTGATTTTAAAAAATCAATTATATTAAGATGAATTATCCCATTAGCTGAAAAGTCAAATGAATCCATTGATATAACATACTTCGGATAGCTGTCAGATATTTTCTCTAATGATTTAAACTCTCTTTTTCTAGTATTTTCATCTAAAATAGATTGAGATACCTGAATGTATTTTATCTGATTAGCCCTCCTGCAAACAAAATCTACTTCCAAATCTTAGATTTTTCCTATTGTTATTGAATATCCTTGTCTTATTAATTCTAAAAACACGATATTTTCTAATAACTGACCCCAATTCCTTTGAGTGGGCCCATTAAAAATAAAATAAAATCCAGGATCAACAAGATAATATTTATCAGATATTAATAGCTTCCTTTTTTGTTTAATATTTTCACGTTTAATTTGATACAAAATAAAAGCATTTCTTGCATAATCCATATAATTAATTATTGTATGAGGAGTTGTTTTACGATTTTCATTTTTAATATATTTAGAAATAGAATTAGCTGAAAATAATTGACCAATATTAGAAATCATGAATTCCATTAATATTTCAAGCAAATCTAAATCTTTTACTTTATTTTTATATAAAATATCATTTAAAACAAATAGTAGAATATAAATCATGTAAATATTTCTCTTTTTCTTCATTTTCATAATTTAATAACCTGGAAATCCACCATAACTTAAATATTGTTCAAATAATTGAATTTCATCAATGTTTTCATGCATTTCATCATAATATTGAATTAACTCTTTAAATGAAAATGGAAGCATATTTATTGAAATATATCTTCCAGAAATTAAAGTAGCTAGTTCTCCGAATAATAATTGTAAATTAGATCCAGTAATATAAATATCACATTCCAAATCAACTCTATAAGAATTTAGAGAAACTTCCCAGTTTTTTACTTTCTGAATTTCATCAAATAATAAATAAATTTTCCCATTTAAATTATTTGTCTTTGAAAAAATAAATTCATCTAAATCATCATCATTTCTAATATTTTTATATTTTGAAGATTCAAATGACATATAAATAATATTTTCACTAGATATTCCTCTGTTTTCTAATTCATCGATAATTTGTTTTAATAAAACGGTTTTACCACAACGACGAACTCCAGTTATAACTTTAATATCTTCTGTGTCTATTAATTTAACAATCTTTTCTAAATAAAATTTACGTTTAATCAATTAGACCACCTTCAGTTATTTAATATTTAAATTTATGTTTCATAAAACAAGAAAAATTATTATATCTAATTGTTTGTGAAATTAAGTTATTTTTCAAAATAAAATCTGTTAGATATGTTTTATAATTCCCATTAAAAAACACATTTTCACTTTTTCACATTGGTGCACTTGAAAAAGTAATTTATAAATTGGAAGTTAAATTTCAAGTGATGAAATATTTAAAAATAGACTCTAAAGGAAATATAATAACTGGAACAACTGTGATTTTAATAGCTTCTCTAATATTAATTCTAATTTTTGTTTTAACAAGTATATATACTTTAGAAAATGAAAATACTGATTCAATAGCTAATGATAATCTCAAATATATTGTTAATGATTATAATAGAAATTTAGAGGTTTTATCTCGTGATTCAATAGCTGAAGTTACAGAAGAAGTTTATCACGGAAAACATATTTTCAATTCTGAAAGAGAAATTAAAAAAGTTTTAAATAAAAAATTAGATGATAAAAACAAGGAATATGAAAAAAAATATGGTGTTTCAATATCTTCTGATGTCATATCTATCAAAAACACAGATGATCCTATTAATTTAGAAGTTACAACACATTTAACTCTTTCAAAAAATAAAGACAAATTTTCAGGTAATTTAAAAAGTATAACATCTGTTGAAGGCTTAAAAGACCCCCTGCCCTATGCTATTTTAACTCCCTATAGTGGAATTTGGCATGATGATAAAAAAATTCATTATGGAGCTACTTTAACCGCCTATCTAACTGCACATGGCATTGACAAACCTGAAGGCTATTTAGGTGCAACCAGTCCCTTAACAATAAAGAAATGTCCATATGATCCATATATTCATCACGGTGACGGAAATACTCTGCAAAACTGCTTAAAAAATGGTTATTTCCACGAAAGTGCTGACGGCAGCTGTTATTTATGTAGAATTGAAGGAAAAGGAATCTGCCCGCACTACGGATTTGAAGTTTTTATTGTTCCACACTGTGTAGGTGTTGAATATTCTGTTTCAGGTTCAGATCATGTTGTATTTCATGACAGATATCCAGGACATAAAATAAATCCTGAAAATCCAACTGAGCTATTTTTAGATGTTGCTCATAGAACCAAGTATGGAGTATTGGTATAATGAATGAAAAGGGAAGTATTTCAACTGAAATATTCGTTGTATTAGTTGTTATTTTATTAATAATAGGCATAACAGCTAAATTCAATGAAATTACATTAGATAAACTAGCTACATCAGCAGAAAATGAAAATATTGAATTACTGCTTTCTCAAAGTGCTGATAATTTAATTAATAATCTTGGAACTCCAAACTGGGAAAAATATTTAATAGGTACGCCAGGATTAGCTATTTCAAATGAAAATGAAGCTATTATTCCAAACAGTATTTCTTATGATAAATTTTTAATTTTAGGTAAAAATTATAAGAAATTGGTTGATAAGAATATTTTTGATTCAAAAATTAAAACTTCAATGGAAATCATACCTAAAGAGAGCAGCATTTCAAGTGTAAAAATTGGTTCGCAGGATGATGGGAAAAATGTTTACAGTGTAAATAGAATGATTAAATGTGATTTTTATAAAAAATATGTTGTAAAAGACTTTCAAACAAAAGGAAAATGTAATCATAATCACAAAGATGACTATAGCTGCAATTATTTCAAGATATATAGAAGTTACTTAAGAAGCAATGATTATTATCTGTTAATTGACAAAGATTCAACAGATAACTTAAGATGGAGTATGGACAATACAAAAATAAAATTACCTGCTTTAGAAAGTGTTACAAGTAATAAAATATATTTAAACAATAGAATAAACTTAGAATTTCCAATAACAGATTTTAGTTCAATAATGTTTATCCATTTTAATAAAAAAGATGTTAAAGCTCTTTTAGTTTGTGTTCCAAAAGATTTTGATAAATCAAAACTGAATTATGATTATTTTAGAACAAATAATTGTGAATTTATCTTAAAGGGATGGTATTAGATAAAAATGGCTCCAGTAATAACTAATGACACTGAAATAAGTATTAAGCTAGATATTGAATCTGTAACACTTGTTGAAATTGGAATTAAAATATTATCTGGGTCATATCCTCTATTATATGAAAGAATAGAAATATAATAAACTAAAATTAACATAATTGGAATTAAAATAAAACCTGCAATTGAACTGATTAATATTATTTTATCAAAGCCTATACCAACTACTTTTAATAAAACTGATGAAGATTCTGCAAGAATTCCTATAAATGGATACATTACAAGCATCAATAATATTATAATTGCAAAATTATGTATGGATTCACCTTCAGGTCTTTTAAGAGGTTCTATAAGACCAGAATGTATACCGGAAGATAGTCTTGCTGATAAAATACTTACTAAACCACCACTTTCTCCTGAAAATAAAGGCACTAATGTAAGTAAGCTTGGATTTGTAAGTAAAGTTTCAAGTGAACTGTTAAGAATTCCTCCTGCAGATACTCCTAAAACAGAACAGATTAGTAAAACTGGTGTAGATTGCCTTATAATTATTCTATTTTCCTCTGAATAATTATAACAGTACACAAAACTAAATAATACAAGTGGAATTATTATCATAAAGACTATTAACTCTAAATATACAACTGATTTTAGAGCAGAAATTATAAAAATAGCTACTACAATAGCAGGTAATGTAAATAAATCACCAACAGCAGCAACTAATGGAGTTGTAACATTATCTGGATCCCAGCCACGTTCAAAACTTCTAAATGAAATGAACATAGTAACTGGAAGCATTATAGCTATGGAAATTATTCCAGCTATTAGACTAATTAGAATAAAATCTACAATATCCATTGATGGAAATCCAAATATTACACAGATAACTTTAGCAATAATAGCTAAAAATAAAGATAAAAATAAAGTTAACACAAATGAAGAGAAAATATTATTAATTAACTCTTCAGAATGGTTAAATTTAGGATCTATTATACCAATATGTAATGCAGTAGATAATCTAGAGGCAAAAGAACCAAAAATATTTCCTCTCATTCCTATAGCTCCAGGAATAAGAACTAATAATCCCGGAAAAGTTTCAAGAAAAATATTCATTTTTCCAAGAATTACACCTGCAATTAAATCACCACAGGCACAAATTAATAAAGCTATAAGACTTTCTTTTAAAATATTATCATGTTCTTTTAAAAATGATGAAAAGGTAGAATAAGGATGTCGAATCATCTTCTGTTTCATAAATATCACTACCCCTCCTCATTTTTAACCACTTGTTTATTCAAATAAAAATAATTAATCTTCGTCTTCTTCTAATTCATCAGAAATATCTTCTAGAGAACATGCCCCAGATGCAAGTTTTTCTAAAAGATCTGCACCGGCTTCAGTACCTTTTAAAAGTAAAGTATCATCTGGAAGTATCAATGTATTTTTATCCGGACCATATATCCAGGAATCTCCACGTCTAATAGCTATAACTCTCATTCCGGTACGATTTACTAAAAGCAATTCCCCTAAAGTTTTATTAGCTAAATCTGAATCCAATTCTACAGAAACTCTAACAATCATCTTATCAGATTCAGACATGACCATTTTAAATACAGGATGTGGTTTGAATCCTGTAATTACCAAATCAGCTAAATCTTTAGCAGCATTAGCTATACTTTCAGCAGCCTCAGCCACTTCAAGTAATGCAGTTAATTTCTCAGCATCCTCATAAGAACGTGCTGCAACTAACGATTCTTTCTTAATTTCATAATTCATTGAATTTACTTTATTTTCAAGTTTCAAAACTTCTTCAGCTGCATCTTTACTATTAAATAAAACAGCAGAATAAGCTAAATCAACCATCAATTCCGACATATTTTTCATTTCAATTAAAATATTTTTAATTGACATTCTTATTACCTCTAAAGATCATATGGATTATTTTTTAATAAACAAGCTCTTCTAAGTTTTAATAACATTTTTTTCTTAGTTTTTAAATCATCTGTTTCCTCTAAAAGTTCTTCTAAAGGTTTTCTTAAGCAATCTACAGCTTCCTTTTCATGAACCCACATGCATTCTTTACAATTCCAAACATTTTTGCCTTTTATCCATTGTCCACCAGTTGAACTGTCTCCACATGGGTAAAACGGACAGTAACAAAAATCACAGTACTGGCCGTCATAATGACACGGATAAAACTCACATTCCCTATTTGGTCCGTGAGAAATTTCTCCATTTAAAAACTTCTCATAATGATCATGAGAAAGAGGATGTATTTTAGACTTAATCACATATCCTCTTGGAGTAATTAACTTATCTTCTTGTATGTAAGTTAAATCATTTCCAACAATTAAAGTACAAGACATGTTGACCATATCTTCAGTCAAATCCTTAATTTTGACAATAGTCTCTTTTGCAGGTTCATAAGTACTATCTACAATTCCGATTAATGCATTTTCACCCTTAATTTTTAAAACCGTCTTTACAAACCTTCTAAAAGGTTCTTTACGTGTTTTACTAATAGGATTGTAAATTGCTATAACTAAATTAGCTTTTAGGGCAAATTCTAATTTTTTTTCTATTTCAGATAAAGGAGTTAAAATATTACTTAAACTAATATTTGCATAATCATTTAAAGGAGCTCCAAGTTTATCTGCTGCATAATTAGCTGCAGATACACCAGGATAAATTTTAACTTCAATATCCTCATCATACTTGCTAATTATTTGGTACAAAACATTTGCCATTCCAAAAACACCAGGATCTCCGGAACTTATTAATGAAACTGTTTGACCAGCTAAACTTTTATCAATAGCTAGTTGAGCCCTATCTATTTCATCACCCATTCCTTTTTTTATAATTTCTTTATCAGAAACTAAATCAGAAATTTGAGCTACATACTTTTTGTATCCCACAATAACATCAGATTCTTCAATAGCTCTAATGGCTCCTAAAGTCATGTTCTCTCTATTTTGGCCAATTCCAATTACATTAATCATATAACCAGCTCAGTATAATTTTAAAATAGACTGTATAGTGATAGAATCAACATCAACAACTAAATTTCCACTCTTAAATGTTGCATTACCCTCAGCTACAATCTTATATGACGGGTCCTGACTAATTACAATTTGTGAAGAATTGGAAGATGGTGATGCATAACCTAAAGCTTCAATAGTTACATTTAACTCTTCATTATCTTTGTCATCATAAGTTGTGACATTCATTGAATCTACATTAACTCCATCTACCTTTGATAAATCCTCCAGTGATTGAGCCACATCCTTTTTATTAGTGATGTTTACAACACTTGGATCTTTAACTAAAACATTATTAACATTCTCAGAATTAAAAATACCTGTGATTTCTGAAATCTGCATATCTATTAATCCTTGAATGTCAGGAGCTTCTGCAGCAACTATAGTATATGAACTAAAGAGCCCTATTTCAAAAAATACTACAAATAGTACAACGACTAGTATTATTCTAAGTGCTTTTGCCATTTTATCACATTACTTTTTATCCCTGTATAAAACAGAAATATTAATGATTTAACTATATTTCTAATGTATAATAAAAGTAACTACTAAATTTAATTAATAGAAAAAAATTTTTAATAAACGTGAAAATTCAAAGTTCAAATTCTCAAAGTTTATTAATATAGAAAATAAAAATTTTAATTAATATGACTAATAAAATTTTATTAAAATTTGCAAAAAAGGGAATTAATCTATCACCAGAGGCTTATAAAAAAGTTATTGAAGCAGAAAATCCTCTAGATTTTACATCTTCATTAATTGTTAAATTAAAAGGAGGTGATTTTAAATCTAAAGATTTAGTTTCAGTTAGCGGTCAAACTGTTGATGAAATAATGGAAAATAGCACAATTGAAAAATCAACTACAAGACCTCAATTAACACAAAAGGAAACTAAAAAACCTACTCCAGAACCTAAACCTAAAGAAAAACCTAAAAAAACAGCCAGTATTAGTGATTTTAAAAAAGAATCTGATGTTAAAGAAAAATATGTTAATAAAGAAAATGCAGAAGCTTTAGAAACAGTTGAAAACAAAAAAATCAAATTTAAAAGGAATTTAACCAAAACCAATGTTGAATATGACTTTAAAATCATACAGGATACAAGTAAAAAATCATACACCAGCGGAGAACTTGAAAACTTAATTGCTTATTTCCAAAGCAGATATGAAAAACTAGCTAATATTTTAGTTAAAAGACCAGAACTTAAAAATTACACAAAAGTAGCAGATATTGAAGAAGGTCAAAGCAATTTAAGTCTTATTTTAATGGTTAGGGAAATCAGATCCACTAAAAATGGCCATAAACTTATTGAATTTGAAGATGATACTGGAACTATTCCTATATTATTCTCAAATAAAAATGAGGAAGTCTTTAAAGAAGCTGAAAAACTAGTTAAAGATGAAGTTATTGGTGTTCTCGCTGATAAAAATGGTGATTTAGCTATTGGAAATGAAATCATAAATCCGGGAGTTATGAGAATACCTAAAAAAGAAATGGATTTCAGTATTGTATTTTTATCTGATGTTCACATTGGAAGTTTAACCTTTTTAGAAGATGCATTTACCAGATTTATAGATTGGATAAACTGTGAATTCGGAAATGAAGAACAGGTAAAAATAGCTGAAAGTGTTAAATATCTTGTTATTGGTGGAGATATTGTAGATGGTATTGGTGTATATCCAAATCAGGAAAAAGAACTAGCTATTAAAGATATTACTCAGCAATACAATGAAGCTGCCAGATTCTTAGGAAACATTAGAAGTGACATTAAAATAATTATTGCTCCGGGAAACCACGATGCATCAAGAGTAGCAGAACCTCAGCCTGCAGTACCTGAAGAGTATGCAAAAGCTTTATATGAACTTGATAATGTAGAATTCATAAGTAATCCTGGTGTTGTATCTTTAGACGGTATTAATGTCTTAATTTATCACGGACGTAGTTTTGATGATTTAGTAATGGCAGTTAAAGAGTTTACTCATGAGAAAAATGATTTATTAATGGAAGAATTACTTAAAAAAAGACATTTAGCTCCAATTTATGGAGAAAGAACTCCTCTTGCTTCAGAACTTGAAGACTACTTAGTAATTGATGAAGTTCCTGATGTCTTCCATACAGGACATGTTCATATTAATACTCATAAAAAATTCAATGGCATTCATTTAATTAACTCCGGAACATTCCAGACTCAAACAGAATTCCAGAAAATTTATAATATTGAACCAACCCCTGCTGAAGTTCCCGTACTTTACAAAGGGCAATATAAATGTTTAAAGTTCATTTAAAAATTTTTATAAATAATAACAACTTAAATAATATTAAGTTTAGGTGAAAAAATGGAAAAAAATATTGAAGAAATTATTAATGTTTCAGATTATCTTTATAACAATAAACTTGTTGCCGGAAAAGCTGGAAATGTTAGTGCTAGATTTAAAGGTGAAGATGGTGATGTGATTGCTATTACACCTACTTTAAAATCATTATATGGTTTAAATGAAGAAGATATTGTATTAGTGGATTTAGAAGGTAATTTATTAACAAAAGGCAAACCTTCTTCTGAAGTTGATCTTCATTTAGAAATTTATAAAAAAAGAAGCGACGTAAATGGAATTGTCCATACTCATTCACCATATGCAACAGGATTTGCATTTTCTTCAAAAAGAATTAAAAGACACGAAGGTTTCGGAGCTATTAATACACCATTTTTAGAAGACATTGAATATGAAACTCCTGGAAGTATGAAACTAGCTAAAAATGCTTCAAACGCTATCGGTGACGAAGATGTTTTAATATTAAAACAGCATGGTGTTTTATGTGTTGGTGACAGTTTAAAAGAAGCTACTTTACTTGCAACTTTCGTTGAAGAAACAGCTAAAACACAGTTTATAACTTATATGTTAAATTCAACTGAAGATTTAATATGAATCTTCTTGTGAAGATTCACTTTCTTTTCCAGAATCAACATAATCAGTTATAATATCTAAAATTAAACCAGATAAAGAAGTATCTTTATCAATAGCTATTTTTTTTAATTCTTTTTTCAAATCTACTGGCATATTTATAGTTGTTTTACTTATATCTGACATAATTATATAATTGTTTATCATATTTTATATACTTTTTTCTAAAATGAAATTTACCAAAAAATATTTAAAGATTAATATAATAATATAACTTTAACATACTGATTTTTTAAATATATATTATTTTGGAGGGGAAATTTTATGTCTAATCAAACAATCGATGAAGTATCAGAAATATTAGAATATATTATGGAGAACAATTCAGTTCCACGTAACATAAGAGAAGCAGCACAGGAATCCAACACTTTATTAAAAGATGAATCCCAGGACCAATCTGTAAAAATAAGTACTGTTTTAACTAAATTAGATGAAATTAGTAATGATCCTAACATACCAGTTCATGCAAGAACTTTAATATGGGAAGTTCTTTCCAAATTAGAATCTATCTAATTTTTTTTAATCTTTTTTAGAAATAGCTAAAGCTATTGTAACTCCATTAAAAGCTGTTTTTTTATAAATTAATTTTGAATCAAAGCCTGCTGTAATTAAAGCAGAAGCTTCAGACACACTGCCGACACCAAATTTGGATTTTACAAATTCTGATTCATGTATATCATCTGATTTAAATAAAGTCAATTTATCCATTTCAACAAAATTAACAGGAATATTTAACATTTTACTTAAATCCAAGATACCTTTTTCATTTTTCTTAATTTCACCTGAAGCCAATTTAGATAATCTGTTTTTAGAAATATTCAAGTCATCAAGTGCCTTATTAAGACCTATTAAAATATCTTCTTTGGATTTACCTCGTTTGCATCCAATACCAACAACAATATCCTCAATTTTCATTATTAGTTTATGATTTTTATATAAGACATGTATTTCATCTGTATTTATGGAACTAGTAAATTCAATTGAAACATCAATTTCAAGTGTATTATCATTTAAATAATCAAATAAAAAATCATAGTTTTCTTTACTGTTGACTCTGAACATTATTTCTTCATTGTTTAAAATAGCTTTATTGAAATATACAATTTCTTTTGGATTTTTAACTGTCAAATACAAATCTTTAGCTATTACATCAACACCTAATTTTTTATTGACATCAGTTGCAGTTGTAATAACTTCTGTTGCATTTAACATATCAGCTACTTTTGATGTCAGTTTATTGGCTCCGCCTAAGTGACCTGATAATGTGCTGATTACAAAATTAGCATTTTCATCAATATTCAAAATAGCAGGATCTGAAACTTTTGATTTGATTAATGGTGCAATACTTCTAATTAAAATTCCAGATGCCATAATAGCTATAATTGCATCATATTCATAGAATAATATTTTAAAAGTATTTTTAACATCTTTATAATAAATATCTGTGTTAATAATAGTTGAATCTTTATCTAAATGTTTTTTTAATAATAAAGATAAATCATAACCTTTTTTTGAAACAGAAATAATAGCTATTTTCATAATATCACATATAATATAATTATAAATAAAATTATTGCAAGGGTAAATAATAATATTGTTAATTTTGACAGTTTAACAGCACTGCTTATATCATTTATTTCAATATTTTTATTATTGTCTCCCAATATATAAGTATCTAATTTAATTAATTGTATATCTAAAGCTCCTGCAGCTGAAGCCATTGTAAAACCAGAGTTTGGACTTGGACAGTTTCTGGCATCTCTTTTCAATATTTTATAACTGTTTTTATAATCAAATCTCAGGCAAAATGCAGATAAAACAACAAATAAACCAGCTATTCTTGATGGAATATAATTTAAAATATCATCTATTTTAGCTGGAACAAAACCAATATTAATCAGTTCATCAGTTTTATAACCAACCATTGCATCAAGTGTATTGAATATTCTGTAATTAAATGGAATTAAAATTAAAATAAATAAAAGCAAATAGGAATGTATAAAAATTCCAGCAAGACTGAAAATCATGAAATAAAATACAGGTGAAATGTATGAATCAGTAATATTTTCTGTTAAGCTTTCAATAGTAGCTGAAACAATGTGTTCTTCAGTCAGTTCATCAGTGTTCCTGCTGACTAAATATGAAACTGCCTGTCTTGCTTTATCAATATCTTCTTTTAAATCTGTTTCAACATTAATAGCAGTATCCAGCAGCATTTTAATAGAAAAAGTAGATGATAAAATTAATGTAAATAATATAAAAAATATAAATGCATTAAATGAAGATAAATAAACTAATATAATCACTGATACACTTGAAGCAATACAGGTAGCAGCTGTTAAAAACAAACCTGACCATCTATTTTTTATTTTAATAAATCTGATTTTGAAAAATGATATTACAGATCCGATCATTACAACAGGATGAATTTTAGTTGGAAGTTCACCATATGTAATATCAAAAGAAATAGCTAAAAATAATGAAAATAATATAAATATTAAAATATTATATGAAAAATTAATATTATTAAATATATTGAAATTATTTATTAAATCAAAAGTATAATACATTATTTAATATATAATATTAAAATAAATAAATATTTTATTATAATTTTAAACATGGTGAAAAAATGAGTATTGAACAAGATGTTAAAAACTGGTTAGCTGATGAAGGTGTCTTTAGAGAAAAAGCTGCAGATGAAAATGCAGATTTTCATTTTGTCATTGAATTTCCTAAAGATAATATAATGGATGTTGTAAAACCAAAAGAAAAAGATGTTATTGTTATTGGATGTGCAACACAAGTAGCACCAGAACATATTAATTTAATGCAAAATGCATCTCCTCAGGATAAAAATAAATTTTTATTTGATGTAAGTACTAATTTAAACTTATTTTTAGTTGATTATGAATTGAAAGTGGATCAGGATATTTTACAGCAATTTGTAGTTACTGATAATATCTTTGAAGATGGATTAAGTAAAGACGCTTTATTTAAAACTATTAAACGTGTTTTTAAAGCTAAATTACATTGTATAATGTTATTAAATTACGCTTTTGGTAATTCAAACACTAATATTTCCAAACCACATAATGAAAATAGTATGTTTGTATAATTTTTTCATAAATTTTAGACAGACAGACATAAATTTCAAGTGAAAGCTCTGCGAAGGTTCTGTAGGAATGAAGACATGCATTTCATCTGTAAAAACACTTGAAATTTATCTTAATTTTTTGTAGTTAAAATTGAAAATAAAGCCTTTTTCATTCTTTTTTTATAAAAATAATCATTTTAACCAACTTAAAAATTTTTTTTCACTTGAAACATATGTCTTGATTTTTGCTTCGCACTAAAAATTGCATTACAGTTGAAATTTATCTCTCACTATTCATGTTAAATCATTATATTTTTTTTGATAAAACTCTTATTGAATTTTTTTTCACTTGAAATATATGTTTTATTTTTCAAATGCTCAGATAAATATTATATTATACTGAAAATATTACAATTGAAATACTTCTTCTTTAAATTTGAAATAAAAATTGTTTTAGTCTTATTTTTTTAAATGATAATTTTTTAATAAATTTTTAAATTAATTTATTTTATAAAAAATTGATATAAAACATTTATTTTTTAAAAATAAGTAATATATGCCTTTTATTTTGTAATTGAAAAATTATAAAATTATTTTACAATTATGTTAATTTTGTTTTCATCACTATTTTTTCACTTGAAATATATGTCTTTATAATTGAAATAGTTAATTTTCATGTTTTAATTTTAACTATTTTTATTTACTTTAATTTTTATTTAAGCTATTAATTGACTATTTTTTATAAATTTAATTATTTTAAACATTTTTCAGTTAATTTTAATTTATTTAATTTCTTTAATTTTTATTTTTTAATGAAAATTTATTATCTCAATACAATTTTGTAATACAAACCTTTATTTAACACTGTTTTCATATATTAACACTGGAAATAATACTTATAATTTTTTCATATTTTTTAAGATTATTTTACTTTTATTACTTTTTAAGAATGGTGAACATATGGCAAATATATTTGATGACTTGGAGGTAGGAAAATCAGTTTTTAAAGATAAACAACCTTTAGATCATAGGTTTTTACCTGAAAATTTACCTCACAGAAAAGAACAGATAACACAAATAGCTAAATATTGGATTGAAGCATTAAATAATGTTACTCCATCTGATATTACAATTTACGGAAAAACAGGAACTGGAAAAACAGCAGCAGCAAAATTTGCTCGTGAACAACTAAATGAAGCAGCATCTAATAAGAATGTTTTCATAAAAGTTGAATATATTCGTTGTACTGATTACACAACAGAATATCAGGTTATTGCACAGTTATGTCAAAAACTTGGAAGAAATGTTCCTCACAGAGGCTGGACAAAAGGGGAAGTTATTAATACTTTCAGAGACATTTTCAGAAGAAATGCATATGGAAAAAAACTGATTTTAATTGTTATTTTAGATGAAATTGACATATTGCTTAGTAAAGACGGAGATGGAATTTTATACACTTTAACAAGAACTGACAATGTATCTATATTATCCATTAGTAATTATGTTGAATTTAAGCAATTTATAACACCTAGAGTAATGAGCAGTTTGAGGGATAAAGAAATTGTTTTCCCACCTTATGGTGCTGATCAGTTAGCTGATATTTTAAGTGAAAGGGCTCATTTATCATTTAAAGAAGATACAATTGAAAGTGATGTTATACCGTTATGTTCAGCTATGGCAGCTAAAGAAGAAGGAGATGCAAGATATGCACTGGATTTACTTAGAACTGCTGGAGAAATAGCTGATGAAGAAGAATCTGATAAAATCATTGGTGATTATGTAAGAAGAGCGAAAGACAGAATTGAACATAATAAAATCACTGATATTATTTTAACCTTACCAACTCAGCAACAAAGAGTTTTAGATGCTATTTTAAGACTTACTCAAAATAATGAGGAAATAACTTCAGGTAAATTATATGATACTTATAAAGAAGTATCAAAAGGAGATTCTGTAACATACAGAAGAATTTTTGATTTTATAAATGAACTTGAAATGTTAGGTATTATTTCAACCAATACTATATCACGTGGACGTGGAAAAGGAAGAACTAATATTATAACACTTCAATGCGATACTAATCTACTTGAAAAAACACTTTATTCCATATGATTCCATTTGGGATTGTTTTTTATTAAAGTTTTTAAAATAGCCATTCTAACTGGAACAGCATTAAATGCCTGATTGAAATATTTATTATGTTTAGTATTATCTAAATCAGTAGCTATTTCATCAATTCTTGGTAACGGGTGCATAACAATAACATCCTTACCTTCCAACATTTTTTTATTAACAATATAAGCTCCTTTTATTTTTAAATATTCATCCAAATCTCCAAAGCGTTCTTTTTGAATTCTGGTTACATATAAAACATCTACTTTATCAATAATTTCTTCTATACTATCAACTTCAGTATATGGGATATTCTTTTTGTTTAAATCGTGTAAAACTTCCTGAGGCATTTTTAATTCTTTAGGAGCAACAAAATAAAGTTCTACATTGTCATATAATCCTAATGCATTAGATAATGAATGTACTGTACGGCCAAATTTTAAATCTCCAACCAAAGCTATTTTTAAATTATCAATCTGCCCTATTTCTTTTTTAATAGTGTATAAATCAAGTAATGTTTGAGTAGGATGTTGACCAGCACCATCTCCAGCATTTATCACAGGAACATCTACAATATCTGATATAAATTTAGATACACCTTCCAATTCATGTCTAATAACTAAAGCATCGCTGTAGCCTTCAAACATTTTTGCAGTATCAGCTATGCTTTCCCCTTTGGAAACAGAACATGATCTTGTACTTTCAATACCTATGCAATTTCCGCCTAAACGTTTCATAGATGTTTCAAATGATAATCTTGTTCTTGTAGATGGTTCAAAAAACATTAATCCAAGGATTTTACCTTTTAATTCGTCACAACATTCTTTTGATTTAGCTATATCTTCTAATTTTGATGCTTCATCCAGAATATAATCAATATCTTTTCTTTCAAAATCTTTTATTGAAATAATACTTTTTAGTTTAAAAATTTTAATCAACCCATTTCATTCAATTCTTTTATCAATTAAATTATTAATATAACTGGCAAATTTATCAATTTCATCCATATCCAATACAGGAATATTTTCACTGGAAAGTGTTTTTTTAGCTTTTATTTTATCTATAAAGTTTCCTTCATCTGGATTTATTTCATAACCAAAATTTGAAGAAATAAATGATGATTTAACAAGTTGTTCTGAAAATGTTTTGTTCAGATGACTTTTAGTATTTGATTTTTCATCACAGTTCATAAAAAGAGCAACCGGTTTTTCCATCAATGTTCCCATATTTCTGGATATGTATCTTTTTAAGATTCCTTGGACTTTTCCATGGTATAATGATCCAGCTAATATGATAAAATCATATTTTAACAAACAGGCTGTTTTAGCTTTTTCAATTGGAATTAGCTGAATTTTAGCTTTTATTTTATTTGATAAAATTTTTGCAGCCTTTTTTGTTATTCCACTGGATGTTGAGTAAATTATTGCTATTTTCATATAATCCTTTCAATTGGCACGACAAGAATATCTTTTGCACCTGCATTTCTTAAATCGTTAACAAGTTCGAATACTACATCTTCATCTATAACTGCCTGTACAGCTACAGTTTCTTCTTTAGATAATACTTCAGAAATTGTCGGACCTGTCATTGCCGGCATAACTTTTTTAACATTATCTAAATTTTCTTTTTTAACATTCATCATTACAAGTTTTTTCCTTTCAGCTTCAATTACGCCCTTTATACTTGTACTTACGGCTTCAACTAACTCTTTTTTATTTTCAAAGCTATTGTCATTAGTAATAAGTTTAATAGTACTTTCTAAAATTACATCAACAATTTTCAAATGATTCATTTTTAATGTAGTTCCAGTACTGGTTAAATCAGTAATTAAATCAGCTATTCCAATTAATGGTGCGATTTCTGTAGAACCGCTTAATGTTATTATTTTTGATGTTAAATCATGTTTTTCCAAGTATTTTTTTGTTAATGTTGGAAATTCAGTAGCTACTACCATATCTGATGTTAAATCATCAATAGAATTTATATTGGAATCTTCCGGTGATGCTAAAACTAATTTTGT
Organism: Methanobrevibacter intestini; assembly: GCF_047402955.1. Taxonomy (NCBI): domain Archaea; kingdom Methanobacteriati; phylum Methanobacteriota; class Methanobacteria; order Methanobacteriales; family Methanobacteriaceae; genus Methanobrevibacter; species Methanobrevibacter intestini. Next base: position 1,028,063 of record NZ_CP187956.1, on the reverse strand, counting down.
TTGTCCGAAAGATAAATCAACTAATTCCTTAACATTAGCTTCACTTTCATTAATCAAGTCTACACCAGTTATTCCCATATCAACAATTTCATCTTCAACAAATTTCGGAATATCTGATGCACGAGCAAACATAACATCAATATCTTTATTAAAAGTAGCAGAAATTAATTTTCTATTAGCATTATCTTTTAATCCTAATCCAGCTTTCTCTAAGATAGCTATTGAAGGATCACTAATTCTTCCTTTAGAAGGTACAGCAATTTTTAATTTCATTTTAAATCTTCTCATTTTATTTATGTGATATGATATATTATTTTTTTTATTAATACTTTTTTAAAGTGTTAAAATTCTTAATATTTTTTAATATTTTCAGTTTTTACTATCAAATAATACAAAATCTTTAAATATAATAGAAATTATAATGATATTAAGCTTAAGATTAATTTAAAATTATCATAAGTTACAAATTAACTGTTTGAGGTGAAATATATGTCTGAAATACCAAAAGCTCCTATCGCAAGGATTATTAAAGATACTGGTGCTGAAAGAGTTAGTGAAGATGCAAAAGCTGAATTAGCTGCATATCTTGAAGAAGTAGCTCGTAATGTTGCAATTGAAGCAAATAATGTTGCTAAAATCGCTAAACGTAAAACTATCAAACCAGAAGATATTAAATTAGCTATTAAAAATTTAGAATAGTTATTTTAATTGACTTTTTTTATTTTTTTTAGGTGTTATTATGACTGATAATACTATTTTAATTAAAGACACATTAATTTTAAACCCTTCAGATTTTAAAGAAATAAAAGGTTCTCTTTTAATAAAAAATGATAAAATCGCAGAAATTGATACTGATATTGATGAAAGTAACGTAGATAAGGTTATTGATGGTAAGGGTAAAATATTACTTCCAGGATTTGTAAATACTCATACACATTTATCAATGACTTTGTTTAGAGGATTAGCTGATGATTTAAGTTTGGATTCATGGTTAAATGATAATATCTGGCCAATGGAAGCAAATCTTACATCTGAATACTGTTATATTGGTGCTCTTTTAGGAGCTATTGAATTAATTAAGTCCGGAACAACTACTTTTAGTGACATGTACTTTTACATGGAAGATGTTGCAAAAGCTGTTGAAGAATCAGGAATTAGAGCAGTTTTATCTTATGGTATGATTGATTTTGGTGATGATGAAAAAAGAGAACATGAAATTAAAGAAAACATAGCATTATTTGAAAAATGCAACGGAATGGCTGATGGAAGAATTAAAGTATTTTTTGGACCTCATTCTCCGTATACAGCTTCAAAGGATTTATTGGAAGATGTAAGATGGTTAGCTAATGAGTATAATACTGGAATTCATATTCATGTTAGTGAAACTCAAAAAGAGATAAATGATTCACTTGAAGCCCATGATTTAAGACCCTTTGAATACTTGGATTCAATAGGATTTTTAGGTCCTGATGTTGTAGCTGCACATAGTGTATGGTTATCTCATAATGAAATTGAAATTATTAAAAGGAACAATGTTAAAATTTCACATAATCCATGCAGTAATATGAAATTAGCTTCAGGTATAGCTCCAATTCAGGATTTAATCACTAATGATATTTGTGTTGGAATTGGAACAGATGGAGCATCATCAAATAATAATTTGGATTTGATTGAGGAGTTAAGAACAGCTTCCTTACTTCAAAAAGTTAATTTATTAAATCCTAAAGCTTTAACTTCTAATGAAGCATTAGCTATGGGAACTATCAGAGGTGCAGAAGTTTTAGGACTTGAACAGGAAATAGGATCAATTGAAGTTGGTAAAAAGGCAGATTTAATTTTAATTGATACCAATAATGCTAATATGGTGCCGGATAGTTCAGCTACAAGTTCCAATATCATTTACTCCGCAAATGGTTATAATGTAGATACCACTATCTGTAATGGTAAAATTTTAATGGAAAATAAAAAATTAACTACATTAGATGAAGAAGAAATTTATAAAAAAGCCAGAAAAGCTATTGAGGAGCTTAAAGAAGCTAGAAAATAAGTTTATCTAGCTTCAAATTTTATTTTATTTTTGTTTAAAACAATGCTTCTTTTCCAGATATTATGGCTTTCAGGGAAATCAGATCTGAAATGAGCTCCTCTACTTTCTCTACGTAATATTGCTGATTTTACAACTAAAATAGCTATTTCAACCATGTTTATTACTTCAAGAGCAGTTACAAGTTCTGTATTATATTGAGCTTTATTTTCAACTTTTAAATCATTTAAGTCTTTTTTCATTTCTTGCAATTGTCTTAAAGCTTCGTTTAAATTTTTTTCGTCTCTGACAATTCCTACTTTTTCCCACATTAACTGTTTAAGATTGTTTTTGAATTCTGTAGGATTAATGGAACCGTCTTTAATTAGGCTTTCAATTCTTGTTTTTTCTTCATGAACCATTTCAGGATTTTCTTTAAAGTCAGTTTCACTTGCAGCTTTCGCAGCACTTTCACCAGCTCTTTTTCCAAATACTTGGGTATCAGCCAGTGCATTTCCACCTAAACGATTAGCTCCGTGGACTCCTCCAGAGACTTCCCCTGCAGCAAATAAATTAGCTACATTTGTAGAGCAATCAGGTTTGATTTTAACACCACCCATAAAGTGATGTGCAGTTGGAGCTACTTCTATTTTTTCATTTTTAATATCAATACCTACATTTTTAAATTGTAAAACCATGGTTTCTAATTTTTCATCAATTAAATCATCTGGAAGATGTGTAATGTCTAAATAAACTCCTCCATGTTCGCTTCCTCTTCCTTCAATGATTTCCTGATAAATGGATCTTGCAACAACATCACGGGTAGCTAATTCCATTTTTTCAGGAGCATATTTTTTCATAAAGCGTTCGCCATCTTTATTTAGTAATTTTCCACCTTCAGCTCTTACAGCTTCAGTTACAAGAACTCCTTTTTTGGAATCTGGAGTTACCATTCCTGTTGGGTGGAATTGAATCTGTTCCATATCTATCAGATTAGCTCCTGCATTCCATGCAAGCATGAATCCGTCACCATTTTTCTGAATGGTGTTGGATGTAATAGGATATAAATTGCCTGCTCCTCCACTAGCCAGTATAACTGCTTTTGCTTTAAAATAGATTATTTGGGAGTTTGCCAAATCTAGTCCAACAGCTCCTATAACCTGTCTTAAACTTTCATCCAAAACAAGAGATGTAACCATTACCTCTTCAATAGTTTGAATATCTCTTTTAATTATTTCTTCTTTAAGAGCAGTCATTAGCTCATGACCTGTCCTGTCTCCCTGAAAACAGGTTCTTCTGTATTGCTGTCCACCAAATGGTCTTTGATTTATTTTACCAGATTCCTGGCGGTCAAAGATTGCCCCATAATTTTCTAAATCAATTAGTCTGTCAGGGGATTCGTGAACAAGTACATCTACAAGTTTTTTATCATTGAGATAGCTGCCTCCCTTTAAGGTATCTTCAATATGTGCTTCTATTGAATCATCAGCATCGACAGCTTTAAAAACAGCATTATATCCTCCTTCAGCCATTCCAGTACATCCAGATCTAAAAGTCAGTCCTTTTGAAACAATAAGTCCTTTAAGACCAGCTTTATCTACTTCAATAGCTGCTCTTGAACCAGCTCCTCCTGAACCAATAATTAAAACATCGGTTGAAATTGTTTTAGTTTCCATAGTCATTACCTGTAAAATTTATATTATTTTTAAATTTATATTTGATTGTTAAAATAAATTTGTTTTTAAGCAATTTAAAAAAATCATTTATTTGGGAGTGTCCGATAATTATTGGATTTTAAAATCTCCCTTAATTTTTATTTATTTCTAAATCCACCACTTTTTCTTCTTTAATTATGAATTTACTTATTAAATTATCAAGTATATTTATATCAATTTTTCTATTTTTTGTTTTTTCTATTTTTTATTAAATTTAAAATGGATTTTAGCACTTTAACGTCCATATGTTTGTGTATTTTTTTAATATTGTGTGTGATTGCATATCGTGTTAATTCGTTATTTACTCTTTTTATTCCTCTTGTTTTAATTCCTCTGAAGTTTCTGGACTCTCGTAATGTTCCAAAGTTTCCTTCAGCATTTGGACCTCTTCCAGAATAAGTTTTTTGACCCCATTCTGAGTAATATGTTTTTTTGATTTCATCAATTTTGTGGTCACATCGGTCTTTGATTTTTCTTTTGGGTTCTGATGCGCAAATCTCATGATTGGAACATGTTAAACAGTTATTTGTTGTATAAACTTTATATTCGACTCAATTTTGCATATTATTGTTTTGTCTTGTTAAAATTGAGCCATTAGGACATATATGTGTCGTTTTTCCAGTATTTAATGAATTTATGTTTTCTAAATTTTTCTTTTTTGTCTGTTTTATGATTTTTATTATTTTCTTTCTTTTCATTGTTTTTTTTCTTTTGTACGGGACGTTGATGCTTTATCAGGTATTACAATTGTTGTTGGTGAATTATAAATTTCATTAAGACTTTTTATATGCCAGTATCCATAATCTACTACAATTGTGTAGTTTTCTTTATGTAATATTTCATTTAATTCTTTTACAGTCACTAATAACTCTTTTTTGTCGCTTGGAGATTGCGTAATGTAGTGAATAGCCATCATACCATATTTGTCATCAACGCCTGATTGGAAATTATAATTAAATCCCCCATTTATTGTTTTTATCAAGCATACTATGTGCTTCGGGGTCAACAATACTAATAGGCTGATTTCCTTTAATATTTTCTTCCATTTGTTTAATTTTTAATAAGACTTTTTTCAACCCGTTTTTTCTGTTTAAAAACGGATTCTAGCAAATAAATTCCTCCAACTCGTATATTTTTTTTCAAAATCGAAAAAAATAAATTATATGACTCACAAAAAATTAGTTTGTGAAGTGAATTTATTTTTGTTAATTTAAGTTGTTGTATGTATAATAAATATAAATTCCTTCACATATAAATAAAACTCTTTTTTATCAAAAAATAAAGCAATATTAAATGTTTATAGCTCAATTAAAGCAATATTAAGAATTATTACTTTCGCCATATACTGTATTGTATTTTTAACCTTAAAAATAAAAATAAATTGATAATATTTGATGAAACTTTGATTAAACAACCAAATAAGCAGTATAGTTTAAATATTATTCAATGAATGGTTAAAATAAGTAATACTTAAAAATTTTGTTGAAATCTTTTGAAAAATAAAAACTTATGATTTCAAGTGAATAAAAGTATTACTCATTAATTATCGGACACTCCCTTATTTTACATTTTATCATAAGTGGAATATTGAAAATAAGATAATTGTTGATTTTAGTTATGTTGAAAAAACACTGTCATTTTGAACAGCACTGATGAAAATCTAAAAATATATAATGTATTTTAAACACATAATAAAAATTATGGACAAGAAAAAAATAATAATTATAGAACTTGTTGTATTTGTTTGTATATTAATAATAGGAATCGCAATAACTCTAAACTTAAACAATCAAACAACAGAACCAATTAACAATACAACACAATCAACTGAAGTATCAGTTGATTCAATAAACAAAGAAACACAAAGTGATTCTAGTTCATCACAAGAAAGTGATCCAGGGGCATTTTACAGCAGACAAAGTAATGAAATGATTTACACAGGTGATGTTAAAGTAGGTCCTGATGGTCATACAAGATATAAACATTTAGGATATAATGAATGGGAAATGCTTGATTAATATATAATATTTATCTTCTAAATTAACTTTCAAAAAGAATCTATTCTGTGAAAAATATACATTCATCAAATATATTAATAAATAATTATAAAATTAGTATTTAATGATATAGTTAGTGTAGTTTAAAATTTATTCTAAAATAGCTATTTTTAATTAAATTAATTGTATGGGTAATATTTTTAAATAAAATAGTATTTCATTGAATATAATAGGAGGTTTTTTAATGAAAATTGAAGGAACAGTTACAACTGGTTTGGGAAAAGGTGCTTATTTTTTATCACAGGATTTTTATGTTAATAATTTTGAGAAAAATTGTGGATTTCGTCCATATCCTGGAACTTTAAATGTTATAGTTCCAGAAGAGTATCTTCCTCAAATTAATAAAGTAAAAGATGAATGTAAGAACATTATAAAGCCTGATGAAGGTTTTGGAGCTGTTAAATATATAAGAGCAAAATTAGATGAGGATATTACAGGAGCTATTGTATTTCCAGCTAAAACTACACATGATGAAAACTATTTGGAGTTTATAGCTAAAGATAAGCTTAGAGATAAGTTAAATCTTAAAGATGGGGATAGAGTAAGTATTGAATTTTAAAGAAATATTTTTATATTATAATTAATATATTATTTGATTGTACAATTCTCAGGGCGGAGTGAAATTCTCCACCGGTGGTGTTTCTAAATAGATAAGTCCACGAGCACATCTTGTGTTGATTTGGTTAGAGTCCAAAACCGACGGTTATAGTCCGGATGGAAGAGAATAAGAAAGTTATTTTTTATTTTTAGCCCTGTTTCTACACTATTTAAGGAGATGTTACTATGAGTAAAACTGATTTAGAAATGGGTTTTGAGGCATTAAGAAATGGTGAATTTATTTTAGTTTATGATGATGATGACAGAGAAGGAGAAGTAGATATGATTATCGCTTCTGAATTTGTTAGGCCAAAATCAATAGCTACTATGAGAGATTATGCAGGTGGTTTAATCTGTAATTGTTTAGCACCAGAATACTGTGATGCTATTAATTTACCATTTATGACAGATATTATGCAAGCAGCTACTTCAAAATACCCTAATTTAGCCGAACTTGCTCCAAATGATATTCCATATGATGAGAGATCTTCATTTTCAATATGGGTAAATCATAGAAATTCATTTACTGGAGTCACAGACCATGATAGGGCAATGACTATTCGTGAAATGGCTATCATGTTAAAAGAAGAAAGATATGGTGATTTTGGAAAAACATTCAGATCTCCAGGGCATGTTTGTCTTTTAAGAGGAGCTGAAGGTTTAGTTAAAAACAGAAGAGGACATACTGAAATTGGCTTAGCTATGTGTGAAATGGCTGGCGTGACCCCTGTTTGTGTTGTTTGTGAAATGATGGATAGTAAAACTGGTAGAGCAACTTCAATAGAAGATGCTAAAAAATATGCTGATGAAAATGGCTTAGTTTTACTTAAAGGTCAGGATATTATAGAAAAATATTTAGAAGAATAATTAGCTATACATAGCTTGATTATTCATTTTTTTATCATTTATATAATTAAAGATGTATTCGGTAATTTGTTGGATTTTATATGAATTATAAACATTAAATACGACATATTTGCCATCATACATATCTATTTTTATTCCATCTTTAATTTCTTTAGTTGGGCTAACTAAACTTATTTTATCCCAAGGAATTCTAAGGTTTTTAGATTTTAGAGCTTTTTCAATGTATATTCCATCATCTTTTATTTTCACGATTTTAACGGCTCTGCGATTTTTATCAGACATTACCTGAATATCTCCGTTTTCATCAAAATCATAATCTGGAATTAAACAATTAGTTTTCCATCCTTGTTTAATTTTTTTTGCAACATGAACTCTATCTTTTTTTGTTAGTTTAACTCCCTGTTCCGGGCTTAAATTAAGTGCCATTTATATCACCTTCTTTTTTATTTCTTCAAAAGGAACTATTCTGTTAAAACTTACATTTTTAGCCATACTAGCTATTGTCTCTATATCAATATTTTCTTCAACACATTCCAGCGCATATTTTGAAAATAAATCGTATCTAATTTCAACTTCTGGAGTAAATCCACGTCCTTTCATTTTTAATTTTGATACATTTAAGACATTTTTAACTTGGGTGTTGTTTTTGATATATGGTACTACATTTTCAAATATATTTTGGTTATAGACTTTGTTTAGAAGTATTGTTTCAACTGTAACTCCAAGTTTATTTAACATATTTGCATGTGCTACTAAATCAACGGCTGCAGATTCAATGCCTCCTTTATTAACTCCAGACATAAGCAGCATTGGAATATCAGATGACATAGCTATTTCACTTGCAGAGTATGGAACTTTTTCATTAAGCAGTCCGGTAAATACACTCATAACTCCTTCAATTAATACAATATCATAGTCTGATTTGTTTAATTTATCAATAGCTAGTTTAATATCCATCCAGCCTAAGTGTCCGATTTTTATAGATCCGTAATCTTCCATTTTCCCGTTTGTTAAATACAGGCCAGGAACAATATCTCTTGCATCAGGACCTACTTTCATAAGAGCCACTTTCAATCCTCTTTTTCTTAGAGCTCCAGCCAGTCCAGTTAAAATAAATGTTTTTCCGGAATCAGATCCATTACTTCCAATCATTAAGAATTTAGGGCCTTTTCCATTATTTTTATATTTTAAAAACGGTTCAGCTAGTGTTTCTATTTTATATCCGGAATTCACTCCTAAATCTTTGTTTATTTTAGCTTTAAATTCCTTATTTTTACTGGATATATTTTTGATATCTTCACTGGAGGCATCAATGTAATCCAGGAAATTATTTTTAATAATAGGGTTTTCATCTAAAATATTATGAATCATAGTTCCTATAACATTTCCCTCATCGTTACAGGCTCCTGAGAAAATATTGTACTCGGATTTTTTATTTACATCTCCATAGTTCATTCTTTGAATCTGAGAGTAAAATAAAGGTTTGGCATCACCTTCAGCTTTACCGTATGTATGTGTGTGGAAACCTGTAACATCTTCATTTTGACCTTTTGTAATAAAAGAATTATCATAGACTTTAGCTTTAACACGGTCACTGCTTATGAGTGGTGAAAAGTCAATGTCTATTAAGCCAAGACCTTCTTTTATTATTGGAACTTCTGATTTTCGTCCGATATCTGTCTGATTTGCTAATAACTGAAAACCTGCACAAACACCAACAATCGGTTTTCCATCTTTAGCTATTTGTTTTATTTCATTGGCTAATTCACAGCTAATATCTTCTGATTCAAGGATAGTTCCGCCAGGTATAATTAATGCATCTAATTCTTCACTAGCTTTAATACCATTAACCAAACCGTTTGATTTGACAATATCTGTAGGTAATTTTCCAAAGTCTTCAAATCCCGGAACAGCTCCTTTTACATAGACGAGTCCTATTTTTTTCATAAGTAAACCTCGTGTAATTATTTTATTTTAAGCTTTATAATACTTTCACAGTTAATATCTAAATACTGTGAATATCGGATTATTAAAAATTCTTCAATAGCTGCAATTGTTGCAATAATACAGATAATTGCTATTAGATTTTCAGATGGTGCTGAAATTAATAAAATTGGAATTAAAATTATTAGTAATCCGGTTATTTTATTGAGATAGCTATGAATTGTTGATAATTTTTCAAATTTAATATAACAATATATAGCAGATGCAATTTTTAGTATTACTATAATCAGAATTAAAACATATATTTCAAGTGTAAAATTCAAAACAGGCAATAAAACTATTATTAATGATAAAAACATTGTCATGTCTGCTATTGAGTCTAATTTTGCTCCAAAATCAGTAACTAAGTTGTATTTGCGAGCAACATACCCATCCAGTACATCGCTGATGCTACAGATTAGATATATAATGAAAAATAAGTAAGATAAAGGTTTTGTAAAAAAAAGCAATAAAGAAAATATAATTCTAATAAATGATAATTTATTAGGACTAATTTTCATTTTCAAAGACACTCATCGCCTTAATGATTTTCAAATCATCTAATGGTTTAGCTTGAATTTGTAAACCAACAGGAATACCGTCTACTTCACCAGCTTTAATACTTCCAGCTGGAATTCCTGCAAGGTTAGCTATTACAGTTAATACATCGTAGGCATACATTTCCATAGGAGTTAATTCATCACCAATTTTGTGAGGAAGTTTAGGAACAGTAGGACCTACGATTAAATCAACATTTTCCAACATAGCATTGATTTCATCTCTAATAAGTGATCTTGCTTGAAGAGCTTTTTTATAGAATTTTCCGCTGTATTCTTTTTGTGAAATATAAGAACCTATTTCAATTCTTCTTAATACTTCCTCTCCACAAACATTTTCTATTCTATAACCGTAATCTCTTCCGTCATATTTTCTGGTAGCTGAGAAGAATTCTACATAGTTGATTAAATAGTAAGTTGGAAGACATAAGTCAATATGATCAAAGCTTACTTCTACAAGTTCAGCACCAGCTTCAACTAATTTATGAATAGCTTTGTTTACAGCAACATTAATTTCAGCATCTGTAACATCAATAAACTCTTTACAAACAGCTATTTTCATACCTTCAAGAGATTTTTCTTCAAGTACGCTGGTGAAATCTGACCTTTCCCCTTTTAAGGTTGTACATTCTGTTTCATCATAATCGGATATTGCATTTAGTGCAAGTGCAATTCCACTGGTATCATTAGCTAATGGTCCGATTTGGTCTAAACTCATTGATAAATCAAGTAAACCTTGTCTTGATACCGCACCGTAAGTTGGTTTAAATCCAACAACTCCACAATGGGATGCAGGGTTCCTGATTGAACCTCCAGTATCTGAACCAAGAGCGATATCACACATTTCCGCAGCTACTGCAGCAGCACTTCCTCCACTGGATCCTCCAGGGATTCTTCCAGGAGCTGCAGGGTTTTGTGTAGGTCCAAAACAGGAAGTTTCAGTTGAACTTCCAGCTGCAAATTCATCCATATTGGTAATACCGAGAATAATTCCGTCTTCAGCTAATATTTTATCAATTACAGTTGCATTATAACTTCCGAAGTAATTATCCAGTGTTTTGGAAGCTGCAGAGATAATATAATCTTCAACATTAATATTTGCTTTAATACCAAAAACTAAACCAGATAAAAATCCAACTTTTTCTCCGTTAGCTATTTTTTTATCAATAGCTTCTGCTTGTTTTAGAGCAGATTCTTTATTAACTTCTAAGAAAATATTTAATTCTTCATTTTTTTCATCAATAACTTTAATGAAGTTTTCCACATTCTCCTTAGCAGTCATTTCTTTATTTTGAATGGAATTTAATTTTTCAATAACACTCATTAAAACACCTGAGTAATCATAATAATATATAATAAGTGATATTTTATTTTTTAAGGTTTATATAAGTTATTGATAATTTTTTTAAAAAAAGTAGATAAGACCTATATTTAATTTATGAGTAATTTAAAGATTGATTTTAGTTAAGTGAAGCTTCTTTACCTGAGTATAAGAATTTGTAGATTAATTTGATAATGATTACACTGATTTCTGGCCCTACAATCAATACCAAACTTGGATTAAAAATTGTCTGCCTATAGCTAATGGAGAAGCTAAACTGCATACAGGGTTTACAGAGGTTTCAGTTTATGAAATTCCTATAATATGTACAAATGCCAATTAACATACCAATAGAAACTAAAATAATATTTGCCTAAACGAATATTTTTTTACAAAATTATAAATAGTGTACAAGCAATTAAATAAAATTAAAGAGGGGTCAAAATGAAAAAAGCTATTGTGTTTGATAATTCTGGAACTTTACTTGAACGTTACAGGGTTATTAAAGATGTTTCAACTGGAGAGTTATTTACTGATGTTAATTCACTTCATTTGATTGATTCTATGGACTCATTAGCACTTGTAGTTCTTCAGTTTAATACGAACTGTCTTTTGAATTTAGATAGCAACACTTTAATTTCAGATGTAATTAAACAGCATAATATCGATTTTGATGTTAGTTTTACAAGCTGTGAAACTACTAAAGAGGAAGTTAGTGATATTTTAGAAAATGAAAATCAGGCTACTATTAGTGATATTACTGATGGTTTTTCTATTTTAAAAGAAAAAATCCCTAAAATGGAACTTTGTAATGGATCTGCAGTAATTATTGACATTAATAAAAGTAAAATAGCTTATACTATTACTTCTGCAGGGAAACTGTTTTCTGAAGTCACAGATACGATTAAGATTTTACAATCCAGAGGCATTGAAATTTATATTGCATCTGGAGACAGAAAGGGAGCTATTAACAAATTAGCCGAAATTTTAAATGTTAATAAAAAGCATGCTTTTGGAACTGTTTCCCCAAAGGGCAAATGCAAAGTTGTCAGATGTTTAAAAGATAGAGGATATAAAGTAATGATGGTTGGAGATGGTCTTAATGATGTTTTAGCTTTTAATAATGCTGATGTATCTGTTTTGACTGTTGAACAGGAAGAAGAAGTTTCTCCAAAGCTGATTAATAAAACAGATTATGTTATTCAGAAAATTTCAGAAGTTATTTCAATAGATTTTTAATAACTTCTTTACTTTTTAAAACATTGTCAAAGTTATTTAACTCAATAATTCCTTTATCTACTTTTTTAAGAAGGTTTAAATCAAGAGTTCCTTCACCTAATGTAATGTGCTGGTCTTTAATACCATTATTGTCATTTAAGTGACAGTAGCTAATGTTTTTTAAATCCAGAAAGTCTTCACAATTTCCACAGGTGTTTCCATGACCTACATCAACTGTTAAGCCGCAGCCAGTTTCATTTTGTATTCTTTCAAGCTCTTCAACTTTATTTCCTAAAAATGAAAATCGTTCGGGCATATTTTCAACGGAAACAATAATGTCTGAATAGTCAACAAGTTCTCCAATGCTTTCAATAGCTAGTTCCAGTGCATATTTTCTTATTCTCTCTTCATTTCTTCCGATTTGTCCTGGATGTAGGGTTAGTGCAGTTGCATTTATTTTACTCCCATAATTCAGAGCATCTTTCATTTGCTTAATACTTTCTTTTCTAATTCCTGTGTTTAGGCTGGCGATATTCAAATCAACTGTTGGGGCATGTATACAAATTTCCAAATCAGTATTTGCAAATTCTAAATTGTCATTTTTAAAAAAAGGGCCTTCTCCAAGTATTTCTATCATTTCAAATTCATATTTTTTAGCAGTTTCTATTATGTCACTATTTGGTTGGGTAAACATTGCTAATGTTGTAAAACCTAATTTCATGATTTAAGATTAACTTTATATATTATAATTATATATAGGTTATTTTGTTATATATCAAAATTTAACATATATAATTTTTTTAAATAAAAACTAGGAGGTTTGAGTTGGCCATGTTTAGACGTAAGAAAAATGTTGATCAGCTTTCAAAAAAAATTATGAGGCATTGTTCTAATGGTTTAACTCATATTATTATATTGTGGATTATTAGTAAAGAAAAAATCCATGGTTATGGAATTATGAAGAAGTTAGATGAATTTTTTAGTTCTTGTAATCCTAATGAGTATAATAAAACAAATTCAAGTAAAATTTATCCGATTCTAAGGAAATTAGAAAAAACTGGAATTATAGAAGGAGAATGGGGAGTCAGTAACAATAAAAATGTTAAGTATTACTCTCTTACAGAAGAAGGGGAATGTTTACTTAAAAATTTTAAAAGTGAGTTTGCTTACCTCCTTAATAATCCTCTTTGGTTAAGTTTTATTGAAGATATGTCAGATAATGAAATGCATAAGGTGGAAAACGATGAAAAATGCAATTGAAACTAAGAATCTTACAAAGATTTATAAAAATTTCACTGCTGTTAATTCTTTAAATTTAGAAATTCCTGAAAAAAGTATTTTTGGATTGCTTGGTCCAAATGGAGCAGGAAAAACCACAACAATTAAAATGCTTACCTGTTTAATTCAACCTACTTCAGGTCAGGCTACTGTTGGAGGTTATGATGTTCAAAAAAATCCCAATGAAGTAAGAAATTTGTTAGGTATGGTTCCTCAACAGGTTAGTTTATATAAGGATTTAACAGTTCAGGAAAATTCAGAATTGTGTGCTGATTACTATGGTGTTCCAGTTGATGAAAAATACGACCGTATTGAAGATTTAATGGAATTGGTAGATATTAAATATGCTAGAAATAAAAGAGTTGGACAATTGTCCGGTGGACAAAAACAAAAGGCATCTCTTGTAGCTAGTTTGGTACACAGGCCGGAGATATTATTTTTAGATGAACCAACAATCGGTCTTGACCCTACTACCAAAAGAACATTATGGGATTTGATTCGTGAATTAAATGATGAAGGAAATACAATTATTTTGTGTTCTCATGACATGCATGAGGTAGATATGCTTTGTGATAATGTAGGGATTATAAATACTGGTAATTTAGTAGCTTATGATACTCCACAGGGTCTTAAAGATTCTCTTTTAAAAGAAGAAAAAGAAGAGCATGAAATTAAAATGAAAGATACTTTAAGAGATATTTCAAATGAAAATGAAGTAAATAAATCAACTAAAGAAGATATTGAAACATTAAACTTAAAGAAAATGTCATTTTTACTTAAAGAAACTAATGATTCAATTATTTCAGCTATTCAATCTAATCCAAAGGTACATGGTGTTGAAGTAGCTAAAAACGGACGTTTTAATTTAAGAATTGATAATTTTGATGATGATGCTGTTAATGATGTTTTAAAAGACATTATTGGGGCAGGTGGTGTTGTTAAATCAATATTTACACAGGAACCGTCTCTGGAAGATGTATTTATTAAAGCAACAGCTGAGGTGAATGAAGATGATAGAGCTTAGAAAATTTGGATGGATGATTAAAAAAGAACTTTTAAGTTTAAAAAGACATCCTCCAAGGTTAATTTCAATTTTAGTTTTCCCTATTATCATGATTTTATTATTTGGTTATGGTATGGGTGGAGACATGACAGATCTGCCGGTAGTTGTTGTTTCTCAAAGTCATGGTGATTTAACTGATGTAACATTGGATACTATTAAAACGACAGATCAGTATAAGGTAGTAGAGGTTATGGATGATGTTGATGATGCAAAAGAACGGGTTGATAGCGGAGAAGTAAAAGCAGCAATTATACTGCCGGAAAATTATGACAGCAATGTGTCTCAAAAGGCAGTTACACTGTATTTGGATTCATCTGATCAGATGGCTTCTTCAACATTGGAAAGTGTAACTCAGGGAATATTTGCTAAATTATCAAATATGGAAGCATCTAATGCTATTGTTTCTAATCCTTCATCACAAGAGTTGGAAAATAGTACAAGTCCACTTAATCAATCTGAATTAGCTACCACTACCCAAAGTGCAAATGTTACAAATTCAATTGGACATACATTTGATAATTTTAAAGATGATATTGCACTGCATATTAACAAAATATATGGAAATATCAAGTACATTGACTTTTTAGTTCCTGCAGTTTTAGGAATGACAGTAATGATGTCATGTATGATGGGTATGGGTGCATCAATAGCAGGAGAACGTGAAACCGGTGAATTGGCTAGATTATTTATGACTCCAACATCAATTTCAACTGTAGTTGGAGGTAAAATTGCATCTAAACTTATAGTTGAATTAGTTAGAGCTCTTATATTAATATTCATGGCTATTGTATTGTTTAATGTAAGTATTAAAGGAGGAATCTTACAGACATTTATTGTTCTTTTCTTTGGAGCACTGTGTTTTGTTGGTTTTGGTATTATGTTATCTGCAAGAACAAATACTCAGGAAGACTATACTCAAATAGCTATGCCGTTTTCAATGCCTATGATGTTTGTTTCAGGAGTATTTTATCCTATTGAAACCATGCCCTGGATTTTACAAAAAATAGCTTATATCTTCCCATTAACTTATCTTAACGATGCAATGAGGGGAGTTATGATTAAAGGTCAAAGTTTAGGTGATGTATGGTTAGATTTAGTTATACTTTTAGGATTTACTGCACTGTTCTTTATCATTGGAGTTAAAAGGTTTAATAGAGATATTTAAGGAGGTTAAAAAGATGTCTAAATATAATAAATTATTAATCGGATTTATAATCTGTATATTATGTATCAGCCCAATAGCTGGTGCAAATATTGATTGGAACACATTTCAGGGTAATTTAAATCACACGGGATATGTTGATGATAATTCTGACTTTGTTACAAATTTATGGGCCTTTAATATGGAATCACCAGTTGTAGGCTCACCGGCAATCTATGGAGACTTTTTATATGTTGTTTCACAGGAAGGTATTTTAAAAGTAATTGACATGGAAAATGGAACTGAAGACTGGTCATTTAATTTAAAAGGAGACAGTAATGCAACACCTGTAGTAAGTAACAATACAGTATTTGTAGGAAATAATCAAAGTTTTAAAGCTATAGATATTGAATCACAAGATATTTTATGGAAATATAATACTTCTGACGAATCTATTCAAGGTGCAGCTTATGTAGATAACGATACTGTTTATGTAGGTTGTGATAATGGGCATATTTATGGATTTAACATAGCTGACGGTAATAAAACTTTTGAAGCAGATTTAGGGGATGATGAAATAGTATCTTCTCCGATTGTTGTTAACGGATCTCTTTATGTTGGTTCAACTAATGGTAATGTTTACTGCATAAATTTAAATAACACAAATATAACCTGGCAATATGCTACAGGAGATGCAATTTACTCTTCTCCATCATATGCATATGGTAAAATTATAATAGGTTCTGATGATGATTCCCTTTATGCTTTAAATGAAACAAACGGGGATTTATGCTGGGATTATGATTTAAACAATAAAGTTAAATCTTCTCCATGTATTGATGAGTATAATAATAATGTTTATATCGGTTCTGATGAAGGTAATTTAACCTGTCTTGATTTAAGAGACGGAACTTTTAAATGGAGTCATGCTACTGGAGCTCCAGTTCAGTCAACTCCCGCTATAAAAGAAGATTTAATTGCATTTGGTTCCAATGATGGAACTGGCTATGTTTTAAATAAATACACTGGTGAAGAGGAATTTACTTACAATCCCGGAACTATATTATTTAATTCAGAAATAACTTCCTCTCCTGTTATTAATGGAAATAGTCTATTCTTCGCAGATCATAGTGGACATGTGTATTCATTAAACATGGATAAAAATGAAGTTCCGGCTAGCGAATATCTTTATTATACATTAGCTATTTTTGTTGTAATTTTAGTTGTGATTGTTGTTGTAGTTAAAACCATAAAAAAACACAATAAAAGATAAACTTTAAATATCTAAAAAGAAGTAATTACTAATTACATTAAAATGGGAAGTTTTAATTATGTATGGTAAAAATATCGAGACATTAAAAAAGGAAAATATGAATCTTGCTGATAAGATTTATATTTTTGATACAACTCTCAGGGATGGTGAACAAGCCCCTGGAGTTGCTCTAACAGTTGATGAAAAAATCCAAATTGCTCAAAAGCTTGATAAACTTGGTGTAGATAAAATAGAAGCAGGTTTTCCTGTATCCTCAAACGGTGAAAGAAAAGCTGCAAAAGAACTTAATTCATTAGGTTTGAATGCTACAGTTTTAGGTTTAGCTCGCAGTGTGCAAAAAGATATTGATGCTGTTCTTGATTCCGGATTGGACTACATACATACTTTTATCGGCACTTCTCCATTGCACAGAGACTATAAACTTAAAATGTCTAAAGAAAAAGTCATTGAAACAGCTGTTGAATCTGTTGAATATGCAAAAGATCATGGTTTAACTGTTGAATTTTCTGCAGAAGATGCAACAAGAACAGAACATGATTATTTATTTGATGTTTATGATGCTGTTGTAGATGCAGGAGCAGACTTTTTAAATGTTCCAGACACTGTTGGAGTATTGATTCCAGTTATAACTAAAGAATTAATTACTAATCTTAAGGAAAGATACACTACTCCAATCAGTGTTCATTTTCACAATGATTTCGGTTTAGCTACTGCAAATACATTAACTGCTATTGAATGTGGAGCAGATCAGGCTCATGTAACAGTTAATGGTATGGGAGAAAGAACAGGTAATGCTTCTCTTGAAGAACTTATTGTTGCACTTCATGCCGCTTACAACATTGACTTAAACATTGATACAACACAATTATATAGTTTATCTGAATTTGTAGGACGTATTACCGGTATTAAAATGCCTGTTAACAAACCTATTGTTGGAGCTAATGCATTTGCACATGAATCAGGTATACATGTTCATGGAGTGTTAAATAATGCTTTAACTTATGAACCGATTTCTCCAGAACTTGTAGGTCATTCAAGAAGAATAGTTTTAGGAAAACACACTGGAGCTAATGCAGTAAAAGCTAAATTAGAAAAATATAATATTGATTTAACAGAGGAACAATTCCAAAATGTATTTGATCAAATTAAAGCACTGGGAGATAAAGGTAAAACAGTTACTGATGATGATTTAAGAGCTATTGCAATAACTGAAATAAGCAGTGCTAAAGAAACTCCTATTAAACTTGAAGGTTTAGGAATATTGTCTGGAGCTATTGTATCACCAACAGCTACTGTTAAATTAAATATTAATGGAAAATTAAAAGAAACATCCTGCACTGGTGTAGGTCCAGTTGATGCAGCTATAAATGCTATAAGAGAATTAATTCAAGATACAATGGATATTGAACTTGAAGAATACAATCTGGAAGCTATTACTGGAGGTACTGATGCATTAGCTGAAGTATTTGTTATTTCTTCTGATGGTGAAGGCAATAAATCAACTGGTAGGGCAACTAATGATGATGTGATAATGGCCAGTATATTGGCTGTTTTAGATTCTATTAATAAAATTCTATTGATGGAAAAAAATTAGCTAAAGCAATATTTATATGTTAAAAAAATTATACATTTAATTGTATAACAGTCTATATGGAGTCATGATACTATGGAAGAAAATGTTATCTTTATTGGTAGTAAACCAGTAATGAACTATGTTCTAGCGGTAGTGACACAATTTAACGGTGGTGCAGACCATGTATCTCTTAAAGCAAGAGGTAAAGCTATTAGTCGTGCTGTAGACACTGCAGAAATTGTTAGAAATGGGTTTATCCCAAACGCTGATGTTGAAGATATTAGTATTGCTACAGAACAGATAGACACTTACAACGGTGAAAAAACAAATGTTTCAACTATTGAAATAAAAATTGTAAAAAAGAGTGAATAACTCTTATCCATTTTATTTTTTTTAATATAATTTACGAATATGCTTGTCAAACAGATATTTTGATAATTTTATATTTGAAGTTCCTTTTCCATGAGCTTCTACTTGACCTTTTTTAATAGATTTCAAAACACTGTCAATATTTAATTCACAGTCAATTAAACTATAACAGTCACCTAAGAAATCAATATAATGAGAGTCACTTGCACCTAAAGAGGGTATATTTTTTTTATTAGCTAATTTTTTAGCTTTATAGTTACACCAGCCAACAATAAAACGGGCATTTTTAGTTTCTATAGCATCAAAATTCAGTTCATCAGGATTGCTTTTACAGAATAATCCGTGTCTGTAAAAACAAAAAGGATGGGGAATAATAGCTAATCCTCCCTGGTCGTGTATTTTATCAATTGTTTCTTCGGGCTCTAAATCTCTTGGAACTGCTTCTTCACAACCAAAACCAAGAATATGGCCTTTGGAAGATGAAATTTCAATTGAAGGAATTACAAGTAGATTCTCAATATTTTTTGTTTTTTCAATTGCAATTTCAGAACCTTCTACTGTATTATGATCACTGATAGCTATGATATCAATTTTGTCTTCAATAGATTTTTTTATTATATCATCTATTTTTGTAGAAGAGTCCGGAGAATACTGGCAATGTATATGAGAATCTAGTTTATACATTTTATTCATTCCATTCAATGGTTTTGATTAATCCTACAGTTCCAGTCATCATAACATCTCCTCCGGGACATGCATGACGCCAGTCAAGGTTAGTTTTTTCAATTAATTCTCGTTTAGGGCCGCTAACAATGACTTTTTCTAATTTGGATATTGGATTTAGCACATGTGCTCCATGACCATGATCATTATATATCTCTTCATTTGTTATTTCTCCGCTGGCTAATCTGTTGATGTAATTTTCCAGTGATTCACCAGTTAAGTTAGAGGTGTGATGTTCAAATAATCCCTGAATTTTACCATTTTCTATTGATGCAGCAGTAGTATGTCCGTTTCCAATATCAATAGCTATAAAACTGTTTAATTTTAAAGCTTCTTCATCATAGCACATTCCGGCTATTGAAGCAAATTTTGTATCCATTAAAAGAGGTGTTTCTTCAATGCCTTCTTTTTTAAGAGCAGATTCTACAGATTTCATTCTGGAGTAGTAATCAGGAACATTTCCGTTAAATCCAAAGCTTTCAGGTTCTACAGGTTCACTTAATTTTTCTCTGATTTTTTCAAATCTGAAGTCCCTGTCTCCCATATTCTCATTGTATCCATGATCCTGAACAGCAATAGCTATTTTATCTATATCAAAGTCCAAATCATATCCTAATACAAATTCAGATAACTTTTTGATGTTTATATCTCCTAAATGAATTTTAGTATATCCTTCATAGCTTTTATTTTCATCGGCTATTTTAATTCCATAGGATTTTACCTGTTCCAAGTCATCTCTTATTGTTTTAGCACACTTTGCTTCCATTACTACATCGTAACCTTTTTCCATATGTTCAAGAATGCTTCTTTTTAATTTTCCCCCACCCATAATTTCTCCGTCAAAGTAAATGTCATTTTCAACTTCTTTAATCTGCTGGGAGATGTATAGGTGCGGTGAAGGTAAGACTAATTTAATTGAGTTTTCCAGCTCTTTTTCGTCGTTGTAAATTAGTATGTCCTGAGTCCCTGTTCCAACATCAATAGCTAAAATTTTCATATTTTTAAATAGGTTTTTATTCTATTAAAATATTGATTGTACAAAACTGTACACTAAAGTTTTAAATAGTACATTAACTAATTTATTAATATGAATTATAAAATCGTATTATCATCTGAAGATGTGCCAAAAAAATGGTACAATATTAACGCTGATTTACCTTGCGAACTTCCAATGCCAAAAAACAGTGAAGGAAAAGATCAGATTGGAGATTTGCAAAAAGCATTTACAAAAGCAGCACTGGAACAAGAGTTTGCAACTGAAAGATATATTAAAATTCCACAAAAAGTAAGGGAATTATACATGCAGATGGGAAGGCCAACTCCTTTATTTAGAGCTAGGCGCCTTGAAGAAAAATTAAACACTCCTGCTAAAATCTATTACAAAAGGGAAGATACCTCTCCTACAGGATCACATAAATTAAACAGTGCAATTCCTCAGGCATACTTTGCTAAAAAAGAAGGTGTTGAAAGATTAACAACAGAAACAGGTGCAGGACAATGGGGAACTGCCTTGTCACTTGCCTGTTCATTACTTGATTTGGACTGTACTGTATATATGGTTAAAGTATCATTTAACCAAAAACCGGACAGAAAAAACATAATGAATATTTATGGTGGCGAAGTATTTGCCTCCCCAAGTGAAAATACAGAATTTGGACGTAAAGTATTAGCTGAAAATCCTGATCATGTAGGATCACTTGGAATAGCTATTTCAGAAGCAATGGAAGAAGCTCTCAACAATGACAATGTAAAATACACTTTAGGCAGTGTGTTGAATCATGTAATGTTACATCAGACTGTCATCGGTCAGGAACTTAAAACACAGCTGGAAATAGCTAATGAAGAACCGGACACTATGATTGCATGTGTTGGCGGAGGAAGTAACTTTGCAGGTGCTTTATATCCGTTTATCAAAGATAAACTTGATGGAAACAGTGATACTGAATTTATTGCAGTAGAACCAAGTGCATGTCCAACATTAACTGAAGGTAAATATGAATATGACTTTGGAGATTCCAATGGATTTACTCCGCTTCTTAAAATGTATACCTTAGGTCATGACTTTGTAGCACCTTCTGTACATGCCGGAGGTTTAAGATATCATGGAATGTGTCCACAAATCTCATTACTTGCACATGAAGGATATATTAATCCTGTAACCGCTCATCAAAGAGATGTATTTAATGCAGGAATTCAATTTGCCAAATGTGAAGGAATTGTTCCGGCACCTGAAACTACTCATGCAATTAAAGCAGGTATTGATGAAGCTATTAAATGCAGACGAACAGGAGAAGAAAAAACCATTGTTATTAACTTTTCAGGTCATGGTATGTTGGATTTAAAAGGTTATGCAAACTACTTCTCTGGTGAAATGCCAAACAGTAAATAGAGTTGAGATTAATTCTCTACTCTATTAATTTGAAAGTATTCCGTAAAATACTGTTTGGAATAGTATACAGTACAAACTTTCTAAAAGCAACCAGTATTCCTTATATTTTTGATATTTTTTGTTAAATGGTTTAATTTTAAAATATATTGTGAATATTGTTATTGATAGGAATGGAATCATCAGTATAAACTTGGTATATGTATTGTTTATATCTATGTTAAATAATCTCATTATGATCATGTAGCTATATTGTATTATTAGCATAGTATATAATATTTTGAGATATTTTAGTTCTATATTTTTCATATTTATTCACCATTATCTAAGAGCATTATATCCTAAATAATCCCATGCATCTATTTTGTCATGTTTAAAATAGGAATATGTTTCATTTCTATCCATTTTTGCCGTTAATATAAATAGCATTATCTCTGTCTAATCTACCATCACTTAAAACTGGAACTTCAATAAATGCTTCATATCCATTATTATCTTTAAAACAAAAGGTTTTTGTTCTATCTTGAATCAGAGATGGATGATAACTGAAGTATTGCCAAGTATCCATAGGTTTTAAATCATTTCTCACTTGAACAGTAAATTCACCATATCCTATCATTAAACTAACTGCTGATTCTATTGCCTCCAAAATAGATGTACAACTTCTGTAGACATAATGCTGAATGTATCTTTGTTTTTTAGTATTGTAAAATTATTATTGATTATGGAGTTGCATAATAACTCTAAAGAACAGTTACTTGAATTTTTAGCAAAACTTAATGCTATATTTTCTAATTTGGATAATGCTAATGAATTAAGACAAAATTAATTTCATGTAATATTTGTTTTGTTGATTTATAAATTTTTTCAATTACATTTTATTTATAATTTATAACTTATAACTAAAAACTTATAACTAATAACTACTAACTATTAACTTATTTCTTATTCTTTATAAGTTATCACTTAAAATATCTAACTTATAACTTATTCCTTAAAACGTAGAATTTATAAGATAGAAGTTATAAAATATAACTTATACATTAAACCTTTTAACTTAAAACTTATCTCTTTTAAGTTATGAGGTATAAGTTATTAATTAAAAGTTATCTCTTTTAACTTATTTCTTAAAAGTTATATCCTATAAGTTATTTCTTAAAAGTTAAAACTTATTTCTAATAACTTAGAAGTTATCTCTTGTAAGATATAACTTAAAACTTATTTCTAATAACTTAAAACTTATCATTTATAAGGAGAATTAACTAATGAGTGAAATAATAGCTGTAATGAATCAAAAAGGAGGCTGTGGAAAGACTACAACTGTAGTTAATACAGCAACTTCACTAGCTGTAATGGGTAAAACTGTTTTGGTAATTGATATGGATCCTCAAGGTAATGCAACTACCAGCTTTGGGATTGATAAAACAAAATTAGAAAATACAATTTATGATGCAATTATTGGGGATGTAAGTGTTAAAAAAGTAACAATCCCTACATTTATCAAAAATTTATTTATTATCCCAAGTAATATTTCATTAAGTGGAGCAGGTGTTGAATTAAGCAAAAAGGAAAATTATCATATTGTTTTAAAGGAAACTCTTAAGGAATTGCCTCCTTTGTTTGACTATATTTTTATTGATTTGCCTCCTTCTTTAGGTGTTATAACAGTTAATGCATTAGTTGCAGCAGACAGTGTACTTATACCTATTCAGGCAGAATATTATGCATTGGAAGGAGTAGCTGATTTAATTAATACTATTAACTTAGTTAAAAAAAGACTTAGAACACCTGTTCCGATTAAAGGTATTCTTCTGACATTATATGATAAAAGAACAAGACTTAGTAAAGATGTCTACAAAGAACTTAAGAATCATTTTGGAAGTACAAATCTATTATTTAACACAGTGATTCCAAGAAATATCAGGTTAGCTGAAGCTCCAAGTTATGGTAAACCTTGTTTAATTTATGATTCTGAAAGTACAGGTACAAAAGCTTATTTAAGTTTAGCTAAAGAAATTATAGAACGGGATGGAGGTAATTAGATGGCTAAAAAATCAACAGGTTTAGGGAAAGGATTAGATTCTTTAATTCCTGATTTTTATGATGAAGACTTTGACAGTAATTCTGCAGTATCTCTGGAAGACATGTTAAGTGAAGATGAAAAACAAGAAGAATCTAGTGAAGATATTGTAGAAAATATTGATGAAGATGATTCTTCTAGTGAAGAATCTGCAGAAGAAAGTCCTGAAAATGAGGAATCTAATGAAGAAATTGTAGAAGAAGCCGCTGAAAATGAGGAGTCTAGTGAGGAAATTGTAGAAGATACGAAATCTCTTGATGATGATACTTCTGAAGAAGATGAAACTGGTGAAGATATTGTAGATAATCAAGAAGATATTGTAGAAGAAGATGAAAATCAACAAATAGATAATGAGGAAGAGGATAGCGATGAGGATGTCAACCAAGAGGAAGTTGAAGATATTGAAACATCATCCGAAGACTTACCTGGCAGTGAAAGTGATGAAGAAAGCATACAAGATCAAAAAGAACAGGAAAAAATCTTAGAGAATGTAGCTGAAGTTAAAGAGATCGTTGATAAAAATCCAAGAATTACTTTATGGTCTTCACAATCTGCAGCAGTATTTAGATATTTAAGAAAAACAGAACCTGAATTTAGTATTAGTAAAGAGGCTTCAGTTTTAATTGATGAAGCAGTTTCTAAAAAATATCCTGAGATTTGGGAATTATTCGAAGATATCTAAACTAGGCTGATATTCTCCGTCTAATTTAATGTATTTTTCAGCTCTATTTACAGCTATTCCTAATCTTTTCAATTCTTCTTTTTTTGTAAATCTGTATTTTTTTCTAATAGAAATTATTTTTTTAGCTGATTTTACACCAATGCCCGGAACTCTTATCAGGTCAATAAATGGTGCACTATTAATTTCTACAGGAAATATATTCATATTATTTGCAGCTAAAATTTTAGGATCAGTATCTAAGGATAATCTATCATCATCTTCAAATACTAATTCTTTAAGTTTGTAATTATAATCATTTAATAAACTGTCTGCATTGTAAAGCTTACCTACTCTTTGACTACTGCAGCTGTCTTTTTTTTCAAATTCAGTACCTTCAATAGGTGTAAATCCACTGTAATATGCACTATGCAATTTGGAATTTTTGTATATTTTATCTATTCTATGTAGAATTTCTCTGTCTGTTTCGTTATTTGCACCGATAATTAACTGTGTAGTATGAGTAGAATTTGGATATGTTGTAGAACTGTTTTCCAGTGAATCTATCCAATGTAATCTTTTCAGTATATCTTTTTTATAATCCTTTGTAGATGACAGTTCAGCCAAACCGCTTGGTGTAGCAGCTTCAATATTAATACTGACTCTATTAGCTAGTGCCATAGCTCTTTTAATAGAATCTTTTGATGCTCCAGGAACAATTTTTAGATGTATATAATCATCGTAACCATAATCTTTTCTAAGACATCTGCAGGTTTCTATTGTTTTTTCCATTGTAGAATCTTCATTGTCTGCAATACCTGAACTTAGAAACAGACCATTTACAAGACCTTTATTGTAGTATGTCATAAAAGCTTTAGCTAGTTCTTCAGGTTTTAACTCTAATCTGGTGAAAGTTCTTTTAGACTGATTAATGCAGTATTTACAGTCATTTTTACATTTGTTTGTAAGCAGTGTTTTAAATAATGGTATTTGACATCCATTATGACCTGTAGCATGGTATATTCCAGGCAGATTTACTTGTGATGATTTTTGATGATTTACATAATCACATAAATCATACTGAGCAGAGTCAGTTAAAACTTTCATCTTATGTAAAGTGGACATGATTAATTATTATATATTAGTTATAATTAATGCTTTTGGCAAGCATATGAAAAATAAAAAATAAACCAGACTATTTATTTAATCTGGTTTTGATTGAGTCAACATGTGCAAATAATCCTTCATATTCTGCTATTGGGATACAGGTCTTAGATATTTTTTCCAAACCTTCTTGTGTGATTTTTTGAACTGTTGGTTTTTTAATAAATGATTCTGTAGACAGTCCGGAATACATTTTAGCCCCTCCACCAGTTGGAAGAACATGGTTGGTTCCGGATCCATAATCTCCACATGCAACCGGAGAATATTTGCCTAAGAATATTGATCCTGCATTATTTATTTTACTTAATACCCCTTCGTCATCTTTTGTCATAATAACTAAGTGTTCCGGAGCATATTCATTTGTAACATATATTGCATCTTCAAAGTTTTCAGTAAGAATAATTTTTCCACTGTTAGCTAGAGCTTCTTTTATGATTTCAGATCTTGGAGCATCTTCGGTTTTTTTATCTACAATTTCTGAAACATCTTCAGCTAATTTTTCATCATCTGTTACAAAAAAACATGACGCTTTAGGGTCGTGTTCTGCTTGTGATAATATGTCTGTAGCAATATATTCTGCATTAGCTGTTTTATCTGCAAGTATCAGCACTTCAGATGGTCCTGCTGGAAACTCAATATCTACTTGACCAAATACTAATTTTTTAGCAGCTGTTACGAAAATATTTCCAGGACCTACAATTTTTTCAACTTTAGGGACACTTTCAGTACTATAAGCCATAGCTCCAATAGCCTGAGCTCCTCCTACTTTATATATTTCATCTGCTCCAGCTAAATGAGCAGCTACTAAAATTGCATTACCTATTTTACCGTCTTTTTGTGGTGGTGAACAGCAGATAATTTTTTTAACTCCAGCTATTTTTGCAGGAATTACAGTCATTAAAATTGTAGACGGATAAGCTGCTCTTCCTCCGGGAATATAACATCCAACACTGTTTATTGGCCTTACAATCTGTCCGGCAGTTATTCCTTCCCTAACTTCAATATTCCATTCTTCAGGAATTTCTTTTTTATGAAATTTTTCAATATTTGCAGCTGCTTTTTTTAGAGCTTCCAATAAAGTATCATCTATTGTATCATAAGCTTCTTTTATTTCTTCATCTGTAACTTTTAAATTATCTATTGTGACTTTGTCGAATTTTTGTGTATAATCTTTCAATGCCTGATCTTTGTTTTGTCTGACATTTTTTAGAATATCAGATACAGCATCTAAAACATTGTTTACATCTTCTTCTGATCTTTTAACAGTTTGTGATAAATCAATATCATCATATCTTAAAAGTTCCATCTAAATTACCTCAATATAGCTCCAGTATCTGCTGATTGAACAACTTTGCTGTATATTGATAACCATCCGTCAACATCTCTTTTTGGATTCTTTCTATTGGCTAATCTATTTGATATTTCCTCATCAGACAATTCCACATTTATAAATCTGTTTTCAATATCAATTTCTATTATGTCTCCATCTTCAATAGCTCCAATAGGACCGTCAGACATTGCTTCAGGTGATACATGTCCAATACAGGGACCCCTTGTTCCTCCAGAGAATCTTCCATCTGTAATAAGACCTACATCTTTGATTTCCATACCTGCAAGTGCAGAAGTAGGATTTAACATTTCCCTCATTCCGGGACCGCCTTTAGGGCCTTCATATCTGATTACTAAAATGTCTCCCTCTTCTACTTTATGATCAAAGATAGCTTGGGTAACTTCCTCTTCACTATCAAATACTTTTGCAGGTCCTTTAAGATGCATTAAATCTGGTGAAACTGCACCTTTTTTAACAACTGATCCGTTAGGTGCAATATTTCCTTTTAATATAGCTATTCCACCATCTTTATGTATAGGATTATCTAACGGATGGATAACATCAGTATTTGTAACTTCAACATCTTCAATGTTTTCTCCTAATGTTTTTGTTGTAACAGTAACAGCAGATGTATCAATTTTATCTCCAAGTGTTTTTAATACTCCAGGAATTCCTCCAGCTTTATGTAAGTCCATCATTGTATCTGTACCTGCTGGAGAAATTAGACAAATATGGGGAACTACTCTGCTGATTTTGTCAAATAAATCAAGAGTAACTTCAACACCTTCAACTTCATTAGCTATTGCAGGTATATGAAGTGCAGTGTTACTTGATCCGCCAAGAGCCATATCTACTGTAATTGCATTGTTAAATGCTTCCTGTGTTAAAATGTCTGACGGTTTCAAATCAGCTTCTACTAATTTAATGATTTGTTTACCTGAATTGTAAGCCATTTCTTCATTAGCTTTATCTGCTGCATGAGTTGTAGCACAAAATGGCAGGGATAATCCTAAAGTTTCTGTTACACATGCCATAGTATTTGCAGTAAATAATCCGGAACAGCTCCCTGCACCTGGACAGGCGCATTTTTCAATTTCGTAAACTTCCTCTTCTGATATTTTGCCTGCAGATTCCTGACCGACAGCTTCAAATACAGTAATCAAATCTGCATTTTTACCTTTATATTGTCCGGCAGCCATTGGCCCACCGGTAACTACGATTGCCGGAACATTTACTCTGGCTGCACCCATAATCATACCTGGAACTACTTTATCACAGCTAGGCATAAGTACTAATCCGTCAAAACTATGTCCTTTAGCCATACTTTCAACAGTAGCAGCTATAATTTCTCTGGAAGGAAGGGAATATTTCATTCCTTCGTGATTCATACTTATTCCGTCACAAATAGCCATAGTGTTAAATTCAAATGGAATACCTCCAGCAGCTATTATTCCTTCTTTTACAAATTCAACAAGTTTTCTGAGATGAATATGTCCGGGAACAATTTCTGTAAAACTGTTAGCTATTCCAATAAAAGGTTTATCAAAATCATTATCTCCAAGACCGCATGCTCTAAGTAAAGACCTATGTGGTGCTCTTTGAATTCCTTTTTTAATATTGTCACTTTTCATCTAATCACACAATTTAGTCTTTAGTATTTTAATATATAATATTTAATAATAAATAAAAGCTATGTTACTTATTTTAAAAGGGAATAATTTAATCTGTTGATTTATTCATGATTTAATGAAGTTTAATAATTTAACTGATTTTATACATGATTTATATTCTTTTTTATTAATTATTAGCTGATTTTAGTCTGTAACTTTTGATAATTAATCTTTTTAGAGCTTCTGATTTTATTGAATTAACTTATAAAAAATGGATTTTGGCCTGTTAATCAAATACTTTATTAAATATAAAAATTAAATTTCTTAATATAATGAAAACTTAATTTTATTATAATTATTTTTTTAAAAAACCTAGAGGTGAACCAATGCAAGGTTTATTAAACGAATGGAGAAGAACAAATTATACTAAAAATGTTACTCCTGATTTAACTGGACAAGATGTCATCGTCATGGGTTGGGTACATGAAATCCGTGATTTAGGTGGAATCATCTTTGTTATTATTAGAGATAGAGAAGGTAAAGTACAAATTACCGCACCAAGTAAAAAAGTGGATGCAGAAATACTTGAAGATATCAGAAAACTTAGAAAAGAATCTGTTGTAGCTATTAAAGGTACAGTTCAAGAAGCTAACCAAGCACCTACTGGCGTTGAAATTATTCCTAAAGAAATTAATCTTTTAAATTTAGCTAATCAGCCACTTCCTATGGATCCTACTGATAAAGTTAAAGCTGAAATTGATACAAGATTAGATTCAAGATTCATTGATTTAAGAAGAGATAATGTCAGCGCTATTTTCAAAATTAAAAATAGAATGTTCCATACTGTAAGGGATTTCTTCTATGAAAATGGATTTATGGAAATTAACACTCCAAAACTTGTAGCTTCTGCTACTGAAGGAGGAACTGAACTTTTCCCAATTACATATTTCGAAAAAGAAGCATTCTTAGGCCAATCTCCACAATTATACAAACAGATGATGATGTCTAGTGGAATGGATAGGGTATTTGAAATCGGCCAAATTTTCAGAGCTGAAGAACATGATACTTTAAGACATTTAAACGAAGCTGTTTCTATTGATGCAGAAGCTTCTTTTATGGATGATGTTGATGTAATGAAAATACTCAACAATATGATTGAACAGGTTATTATTGACATCAATGAAGACTGTAAAGAAGAATTAAACATATTGGAACATGAAATGCCTGTTCCAGACGGCCCTTTCCCTGTTGTAACTTATGATGAAGCAGTAGATATTGTAAACTCCAGAGATGTTGAAATGAGCTGGGGTGAAGATTTATCCCGTGCAGGTGAAAAAGCATTAGGTGATGTAATGGGAGGATTCTACTTCTTAACTGAATGGCCTTCTGAAATTAAACCGTTTTATGTAATGCCTAATTCTAAAGATCCTACTAAAGCACATGCATTTGATTTAATGTATAATAACTTGGAATTATCTTCTGGTGCTACCCGTGTACACCAATACGATGTTTTAGTAAAACAAATTGAAGATAAAGGATTGAATGTAGCTTCATTTGGTAGCTACTTAAAAGCTTTCGAATATGGTATGCCTCCTCACGCTGGCTGGGGTGTAGGTGCTGACAGATTAGCTATGGTACTTACTGGTGTTGAAAATATTCGTGAAACAGTTCTCTTCCCAAGAGACAGACACAGATTAACTCCTTAAATTTTGATTGTTATGGAAGAATTTGATATAGCTGTAATTGGCGGGGGTCCTGCAGGAATAATGGCTGCAATAGCTGCTTCTGCAGATTCAAATGTTGTATTGCTTGAAAAAAACTCCTCTTTAGGTCATAAACTTCTTATTACTGGAGGAGGCAGATGCAATATAACCAATGAAAAGCCAATTAAAAAGCTATTAAATTCTTTTCATGATAAAAACTTTTTAAAACACTCTTTTTACACTTTTACAAATGAAATGCTACTGGACTTATTTAGAAACAGAGGTCTTGATTTTATAATTGAAGATAATAATAGAGTATTTCCAGAAACTGAGAAATCTCAAGATATATTAGCTATTTTAAAAGATTACTTAAAAGATATAACTATAAAATACAATTATAAAGTTTCAGATATTAAAAAAGAAAATAATTTTGTAATAAATAATGACATTATTGCTAAAAAAGTCATAATAGCTACTGGGGGAGCTACATTTCCAAAAACAGGTTCTGCAGGAGACGGATATTGTCTGACAGATAATCCGGTTACAGATATTAAATATGGGCTGGTTCCTTTAATAACTAAAAAAGACTTGTCAGATATTGCAGGAATTACCTTATATGATGTTGTTATAAAATATAAAAACTTCAAAATTAAAGATAATGTTCTAATAAGTCATGTTGGATTAACAGGTCCCGGAATTTTAAATATAAGTAGTGAAATTTCCAGAAATGTGGATTATAATATTTTGGATAATGCTGATGTTAAATTAGATGAAGTCTTGTCTGTTGATTTATGCCCTGATTTTAATCAGGAAGAATTAAAAACTAAATTCACTAATGATTTTCAGGATAAAGGAAAAACATACATTAAAAACTACTTAAAATACTTTTTAACTAATAATTTTATTCCATTCTTTTTAGAATCTGTTGAAATTGAAGGGGAAACTCAATTAAGCAGAATTAATAAAAAACAAAAAAATAAGTTAGTTGAAGCTTTAAAAAATTTTAAATTTGAAATATCCGCTTTCAATAAAGATTTAAGTCATGTTACTTTAGGTGGGATAGCTATTGAGAATATTAATCCTAAAACTATGGAATCAACAATAACTGAAGATTTATATTTTGCAGGTGAAGTTTTAGAACCTGTCGGCCCTACAGGTGGATATAATCTCAAAATAGCATTTTCTACAGGATATTTGGCAGGTTTATCTGCATCTAAAAAATAAAATAGAATTATTTTAGCTATTCATTTTTTGCAGATAATTTAGATGATTTATTATTTTTCATGGATTCCTTTAGTTCACCAAGAGTTGCCATTCCAATATTGGTTACATAGGATACGTCATATAAATCCATTTCTTTTTTTATCAGTTCCTCAGCTATTTCAAAGCTGGATTCTTTTATTCCTTTTTCGAATCCTTCGTTGTATTTTTGTTCTCCATATTCTTCTTCTAATGTAAACATATTATGACCTTACTTTTTGTATATTGTTTCTAATTCTCTTGTTGGGATGTCTGTTATCTCTGATACAAATTTCATTGGCAAATCTCTTTTTAATAATTTTTCAGCTGTTTCTACTTTATTTTTTTCTATGCCTTTTTTTCTCCAGCTTCAAATCTGGACTGACCAAATTCTTCTAATAATCTCATATTATCACTTAGTATATTGCTTAATTTTATTCGTGTTTCTTTATTTTCAATAAATTTATCTACTAATAGTCAAGTTATGCCTAATACAAATTCTGACTTGTGGTGTATTGATTTTATTAATTTATTTAGTGTCTGCACAGTTTTTTCTAGCTGTTTTTCTATAGTGCATTCAAAACTCATTAATGGTGATAATGCAAGGTTTATCAATTTCAGTCCGGTTTATTTTTTATTTTATTTTCAATAATATTTTTAGCTTCATCACCGTCTTTGTTTTTTAGAGATATTACTAGTATTTTAAAGCTACAGCTATTATTAATCTTGTAATCAATCACTTTGGTTTAAGCAAAACAATATTGTAACATGATTTGTTTTTTAAAAAACCTGAATCAGAAATATATTCTTTTTAGTATTATATAAGTGAAGCTTATTTTCATTTTAAGAGAATAAAAGCAATATTATTGTTTTATAGGAGTATTTGATTCATACAGCTTAAAATAACATTTTTAACGGTAAATAATTGCATTTTTAAAATTATAAATATATTAACATTATATATTATATTATGAAAAATCAGATGTTTATGGGTGCATCAACTAAACAGGGTTATGATATAGCTACTAAAAGTAGGGAAATTATTCGTAATCTTATTGGTGATGACATTAAAGATTTGGCTCCGGCTGAAAGAGATATTGTTGAACGTATTGTTCACTCTACAGCTGATCCAGAATATGCTAAACTTGTACATATGAGTGCTGATTTTGTTGAAGCAGCTATGACTTCTTTAAGGAATAAAGAAACAATTTTAACTGATATTAATATGGTTAAATATGGTATAACTCAATATGATGGAGAAGTTGAATGCTTTATTAAAAATGAGGAAGTTAAAAAAATAGCTAAAGAAAATCAGATTACAAGAGCTGCTGCTGCTATGAGGTATGCTGCAGAAAATGATTTTGAAGGAATTGTTGTTTCTGGTAATGCTCCAACAGCTGTTTTTGAAGCTATGGACTTATATGAAAAAGGCGAAATGAACCTTAAAGCTATTGTTGGAGTTCCTGTTGGTTTTGTTGGTGCTGCTGATTCAAAAGAAGCTTTGAGAAATTCAAATATTCCAAATATTATTGTTGAAGGCCCTAAAGGTGGAACACCAATAGCTGTGGCCTGTGTAAACTCTTTAATTCAAAATTTATAATGTGATAATATGTTTTCCAAAGATTTGTTCCAAGAATCTAAAAAATTCATTCCTGGAGGAGTTAGTTCTCCAGTTCGTGCATTTGAACCGTATCCTTTTTTTGTTAAAAAAGCTAGCGGTTCAAAAATATATGATGTTGATGGAAATAAGTATATTGACCACTGTTTGGCTTATGGTCCTTTAATACTTGGACATGCAGATCCGAAAGTAGTTAGGGAAGTTTCTAATCAATTAACAATTGGTTCTGCTTATGGCGCTCCAACTGAAAATGAAATTATTTTAGCAAAAGAAGTTGTTGACAGAATACCTAGTGCTGAAATGGTAAGATTTGTAAATAGTGGTGGGGAAGCTACTATGAGTGCTATTAGATTAGCCCGTGGTTTTACTGGTAAGGATAAAATCATTAAATTTGATGGTGCTTACCATGGCGCTCATGATTATACATTGGTTAAGGGAAAACCTGGTGAGGCTTGTGTTCCGGATACTAAAGGAATTCCTCTTGATACAGCTAAAAACACTTATTCTGTACCTTTCAATGATGAAGAAGCTTTAAGTGATTTAATCCAAAAAGATGGAGATAACATAGCATGTCTTATTATGGAAGTAGTTATGGGTAATATTGGATGTATTGAACCTAAAAAAGGATTTTTGGAATTTGTAAGAAAAATCACCGAAGAAAATAATATTTTATTAATATTTGATGAGGTTATAACAGGTTTTAGATTAGCCAGAGGTGGTGCTCAGGAATATTATGGTGTAACTCCTGATTTAACTACCATGGGTAAAATTGTAGGTGGTGGTTTGCCTATGGGTGCCTTTGCAGGTAAAAAAGAAATAATGGAATTGATAGCCCCTAACGGTCCAGTTTATCAGGCCGGTACTTTTAGCGGTAATCCAATTTCTGTTCAGGCAGGAATATCTACCTTAAAACAGCTTGATGATAAATTTTACAAAGATTTGGAAAGAAAAGGAAACTTTTTAAGAAGCAATATTCAATCAGTAATTGATGAACAGGGATATAATATTACTCCTGTAGGCTGCGGATCAATGTTTCAGATATATTTCAACCCTGCTCCAGTTTACAATAATGAAGATGCCCATAATTCTGATGCAAAAAGATTCTTGAGATACTTCAGAGCATTACTGAAAGAAGGGGTTTTCATTCCTCCAAGTCAGTTTGAATGTAACTTTATTTCAAGTGCTCACACTATGGAGGACTTAACACAGACTGCAGAAGCTATTGAAATGGCTTTGGAAGTAGCTTTTAAGAAAAAAGGATAGTGTCATCTGTTTGACATTATTTTTTATTTTATTTTATCAGTAATTTAACCGTCAATCCAATTTCATGTTTAAAAATATTTTATAAGTTTTAGCTAAATTATTTATAATTATTAATATATATTTAATTATTAAGGTGTTAGCGTGACAGATTATAAAGAAATCATATCTTACATCGTTATTCTTGCAGTAGTTTTAATAGCTGCCCAACACTTAAATGTAGTTGTTTCAGGAAGTATGGAACCTGTTTTCTATAGGGGAGATATTGTAGCTGTTGAAAAAGCTGATTTTTTAGGAATTCATGAATTTGATCCTAATGATGTACAGGTAGGAGATATTGTTGTTTATGATGCAACATGGTATAATGAACCTGTAATTCATAGGGTAATTAATATTACAGAAATAAATGGGACAACGTATTATATGATTAAAGGAGACCATAACAGTCATCCTGACCCATATTATGCAACAGCAGATCAAATAAATGAAAGGGTATTGACTTGGGATGGCCATCCTATTGTTATTCCATATATTGGAAATATTTCTCTTTGGTTAAGAGGTTTGTAGTTTAAAGGTGAGTTAATGTATTTTGAGATAGAAAAACAGGCGATTGATGCTATAAGTGATGCTTTAGACAAGTTTGAAGTAGATGATACTTTAGAAAATTTTCAGGTTGAAGATGAAAAGAATTTTAGATTGGAATTTCCCCCAAATCCGGACATGGGAGATTTAGCTAGTACTATTGCATTTTCACTTGCTAAAAAATTAAGAAAAGCTCCGAATCTTATAGCTTCTGAAATTGTAGAAAAACTTGAAATTCCCGAAATATTTGAAAAAGTGGAAGCTATCGGTCCATATGTTAATTTTTTCATTGATTACTCAGCTTTTTCTAAAAAGCTTTTAGAGTATGTCGGAAAAGATTATGGTCAGCTTCCAAAGGCAGATGAAAAAATAATATTGGAACACACTTCAGCTAATCCTAATGGTCCGTTACATATTGGACATGTAAGGAATTCTATTTTTGGTGATTCATTAAATCGTCTTTTAAAAGTAGCTGGTAGGGAAGTTGAAACACAGTATTATGTAAATGATATGGGAAGACAGATAGCTATTATTGTATTTGGAATTACTGAACTTGGTTTAAAAATTGAAGATCAGGAAGGGGATAAAATC
Organism: Methanobrevibacter intestini; assembly: GCF_047402955.1. Lineage (NCBI taxonomy): Archaea > Methanobacteriati > Methanobacteriota > Methanobacteria > Methanobacteriales > Methanobacteriaceae > Methanobrevibacter > Methanobrevibacter intestini. The sequence goes on along the minus strand of NZ_CP187956.1, from coordinate 992,084 downwards.
GACCATAAGATTGGAAGATTATATTTCAAAGCCAATCAAAAATTAAACGAAGATGAAAGTTTAGTTTCACATGTAGATAATCTGATTGAAAGATATGAAGGTGGAGCAGAACCTGAATTAAATAAAATATTCGAAGAAGTAGTTGAAAGCTGTCTTTTAGGAATTAAGGAAACACTTCATAGAATCAATATAAATCACGATGATTTTGTATGGGAAGGTCAGTTTGTAAGAAGTGGTGAAGTGGATGATATGATTAAATACTTTGACCATGAAGGATTTGTCTCATATGGTGATGTAACTTATATTGATTTAACCTGCTTCCAAATCGAAAAAGAATTTGTACTTAGAAGGTCTGACGGTACTTCACTTTACTCAACAAGAGATTTAGCTTATCACAGATACAAAGCCACTCAGGGGGATGTGGTTTTAGATATTTTAGGTTCAGACCACAAATTAGCAGCTCAACAGATTAATGTAATCTTTAAAGAAATTTTAAGAGAAATTCCTCCGGAAGTTATATTCTATGAATTTATTACACTTCCTTCAGGATCCATGTCTACAAGAAAAGGAGTATTTGTTTCAGTAGATGAACTGGTTGATGAAGCTGTAAAAAGAGCAGCTGATGAAATTAAATCCAGAAATCCTGATTTAACTGATGAAGAAATTAAACCTATGGCTGAAGATATTGGTGTTGGAGCTATCAGATTCTTTATAGCTAAATTATCCCCTGAAAAACACTTAACCTTTAAATGGGATGAGGCATTAAGCTTTGAGCGAGGATGTGCTTCTATTCAGTATGCTCATGCAAGAGCATGCAAATTACTTAAAAAATCCGGTAAAGACATCTCTTCTTTAAGTGTAGCTGATGATTGGGTTCCTGATGAAAATGAAAAAGATTTAATTAGAACAATAGCTAAATTTCCACAGGTTATTGAAGACTGTGCTAATAAAAAAAGGATTCACAATATTACACAATATTGTCAGGATTTAGCTGGTGCATTTAATAAATTCTATAAAGCTGAACAAGTTATTGGTTCAGATGTAGAAGATACAAGACTTGTTTTAGTTGATAGAGCTAAAACTACTTTAAAAAATGCTTTAGATATTTTAGGAGTTCCAGCTCCTCAAAAAATGTAAATGAGTTGAAAAACTCATTTTTCTTCTCTTTTTACTATAGTTGAATATATTTTTTTAAGTGTGGTTTTAAATTCTTCAAACTCTTTTTCGCTTAAATTTTCACTGCAAATTTTATCCCACTGTTCATCGTAGTCCATAACTTCTTTAGCTATTTCGGCACCTTTGGAAGTAACTTTGACATAATTTTTTCTTTTGTTTTCATAGTTGGGGTGTTTTTCAATATATTCTTTTTCTTCTAGTTTGTTCAGTGCTCTTGTTACAGTACTTTCATTAATCTGGTAAAATACAGCTAGTCCCTGTTGTGTAGATGGTCCGTCTTTATAAAGTTTTATTAAAAGAGGGTACTGTCCGAAACTTAAATTGTACTTTTTCATTTTATTATTTATGTATATCCCATATTTTCTGTGTATTGTTCCAACAAGGGGGATTGTGGGAATGTCTTTTTCGTCTTCAATTCCCATTTTGATTTCTCCTGATTAGGCGTTTGACATAGATTTCAATAATTCCGTAAGCTATTATGGAACCGATTAGTCCTCCTATAAGCATTCCAATATACACTCCAATTTCACCCATATTAAATACAAGTCCTAGGAGACATGCAAATATTAAAACTAATATCAATTCTCTGAATGTTGTTAGTACAAGGGAGATTGTTCCTTTTCCAAGTCCCTGGAATACATTTCCTGCAGTTGCACCAAATGGTACAAACAATACAAATAAGCACATTATTTTTAAGAAATCTGTGATTAATGGAGCTAATGCAGCACTTGTTGATGAATATGAGAATATATATGCAATTTGACCGGCAAAGAAATGGATTAATAAACATGTAATTAATGAAACGATAAATCCGATTTTAACAGCATATCTTACTGTTGTTTTTATTTTATCATAATTTCGAGCACCATAAGCTACTCCTGCTACTGTAACTGCTGCTGTTCCTACTCCTACTGCTGGTATGATTCCAACTGAAATAATTCTCCAGCCTGCTGTATATACTGCAACTGCTGTTGTTCCAGCTACGATAGTTAGTAAGAAGTTAACAACAATAGCTAGTACAGACATTATAAGCTGTTCTAAACTAGCTGGAATTCCTACAGTTAAAATATCCAAATACATTTTCATATTGTTTTTAAAGTTTTTAAGAGAGTATGAAAGGTATGTGTTCTTTTTAACATAAATCCAGTAAATTTGCATTAAAAGACCGATAAATCCAGCTATTCCTGTTGCCATAGCTGCACCGGCAATTCCTTGATTTAATGTGTAGATGAATATTGGGTCTAAAATCATATTTGCAATAGCTGTAACTGCAAGGGGGATTGTTGCTCTATTTACATCTCCTTCTGCTCTAAATATTCCTCCGATGATTGTAGGCATTACTAATGCAAAAGTCCAGATAAACAGTACTACTCCATATTGTTTGCAGTAATCCAATACCTCAGCAGCTCCCATAATTTTTAATATAGGATCTAAAATTATAAGGAAAATTACCATAAATGCTATTGAGATAACTATACTCAGTATTAATGAATGTGCTGTTGCACTGTCTGCTCCTTTTTTATCCTTTGCTCCGATGAATCTTGAAATAAGAGAGTTTGCCCCTGCTCCTATACCATTTCCTACTCCTACTAAAATCATAAATAATGGAGTAATATAACCTATTGCAGCTAGAGGGTCTGAACCTAAACCTGCAACCCATACACTGTCTATAATGTTATTTAGCATCACCAGAAGCAAACTTCCTATAATTGGGTAAGCTAATTTGTTTATTGCTTTTTTTGGGTCTCCTCTTAATAATTCCACATTTGCATTTTCTGACATTTTCCACCTCGACTCTTGCATGTGCAAGTATTACTCTTGCATATGCAACTGTTAGTATATAAATGTTGTGGCAGTTAGTGGAAAATTGATTTATAATTGTTTGATTATCCTTTTTTAAAAAAATTACTTTCCAAACAATTAGAAACATTCCATTTTCACTTCTTAATGCTTTTAGATTCTTTTTACATCTTTACATTATAAAAATATATTCTGAATTGGTTTATTATCTGTACTTTTTTTTAATTATTTTTACATTGGCTATTAACAATTCTATTAAGTAATGGAAAATTTTAAATATATTAAATACACAAGTTATATACATAGACATTAAAAAAGGAGAAATTCAAAAATGAGCAGATATTTTATTGAAGATGTTAAATGTGGATATGATACATGTTTCGATTGTTGTGGCCCTCATACAACTGTTGCTTCAGCTATAAAGTACAAAAATGATGATGGAAAAACAGGATGGCTGTATTGCATACAACTGGAAGGCTATGATCCGATAATAGCATTACATGACGATGATGTTTATGAAGAAATAATAAGGGGAGAATTTCCTGAAATTGATTATGAAGCAGATAGTTTTGGAGATGTTAGTTTAAATATAGGTAGTGGAAAAGAGGAGTTTTTCGAATTCTTTTATAGGAATAAAAATAGTGGTGCAGCAAATCTTATTCATTATGCATATGATTTATGCATATGTCCTACACACATAGAAGCAGACCTTTTAGCTCTTGGAAAAGGTCACTATAGTGATGAAATAGAAGTTCCAATATTGGATGATGAAAAAACATGGATTAATAGATAAAATTGAAGATGTGATATAATGGGAATTTGTCCAAGATGCGGTAGTTGGGTTGATGAAGGAGATGTATGCAGATCTTGTGGTGGAGTCAGAGAGGTTGAATATGGAGGATATGATGAATATGATGAAGGTGATGAAGAGGTATATGATGATCCTTATGTGGATTTAGAGGCAATAAGGTACAGTGCAGACGAAAAATTAGAATCTGCAATGTTTGAAACAAGGGCTAATCATAATTTAAAAGAGGCTATGAGATTAGTTAATAGTGCTATTGATGAAATTGGTAGTTATAGTGAATTAAATGATTTAAAACAATGGGCATTGTCTTTAAAATCCGAAATTAAGGGAGACATGGAGGATGTTGCTGCCGATAAACGTTATGAAGGTATTTTAAAAAGGAAAGGTAGGGATAAATTAGTTCATATGTGCGGATATGACCGCACGTTTAATTCCAATGATTTAGTTTTTAGATTGGTAAAAGAAAAGAGCGGATTTATTAACGTATGTTATGGTGACATGAAAATAGGTTATGTTTCAGAAAATGGGGGTCATGAAATATGTTATTCATCAGTTAGTGAGCTTACAAATCTTCCAAAAGTATCATATGCCAAGTATTTTTGCAGATATCCTGGAAGATATAATTATGTGCCTGATTCTGGTTGGGTAATACTTGAATTATTAGATGATTATTCACCAAGAAAATACTGGACAGAAATTAAAAAAGAAATAAAACTAAATATTGATGATGATTTACTAAAAAAAAGGGAGACAGAAGCTAGAAAAAAAGTAAGGCAACTAATAACTATTAATCAACACTCAAAAAAAGATTTAATTACAATAGTTGGGACTTCTTTTCAAAAACAGGTACAATTTAAAGAAGGAATGAAATTAAAATTAGTTAAGGAACCGGATAATTCTTACGATAAGGATGCAATAGCTGTCTATGTAGGTAGTGATAAAGTAGGTTATGTTGCAAATAGCAAGGAAACTAATTTTAGTAAGTCTTCCATGGCTTCAGAACTTAAAAATCTTCCAAAAATAAGTTATGCCAGGTATTTGACGGATTATTTTGATTACCATATAGCTAAGTTAAAATGGGAGTAGAGGGGGGTGTTAAATACAATTAACTATTTGCTTTTTTAAGTAAGCGGCTAATAAATATTTCAATACATAAAAGTCCTACAGCAGATCCGATAGCATTACCGATAACTAATCCGTAATAAACTCCATGAACTCCTAATGACAGGCAGATTCCAAGGATAAATGTAAATATAATCACTAAAATAGCCTCTCTTTGCATTGTTAAAAGAAAACTTGTTATTCCTTTACCCATTCCCTGGAATGCATAACTCGCTGTTGCACCGAAAGCTACTGGAATTATAAATAGCCATACAAAATTTAAGATGTAGCTGATTGTTGGAGCAAGTGAACTGCTGTTTGCAGAATATGAAAAGAGGAATGCAATTTGATTGGAAAATACAATAAATATCAGTGAAGTTACAATTGAAAATATAAGTCCTAATTTAATTGAATATCTTGTAGCTATTTTGATATTTTTATAATTCTTTGCTCCATAAGCTATTCCGACAACTGTAATAGTTGAAGTTGCAATTCCGATAGTTGGCATTATTGCAATACTTATTAATCTCATTACAATTGTATAGGTAGCTACAGCTGATGTTCCTCCAACTATTTCAAAGATTAAATTAACTGCAATTGCAACAACTGCCATTAGAAGTTCTTCAAGTCCTGCTGGGATTCCTACATTTAAAATCTCTTTATACATTCCTAAATTGATTTTAAAGTTTTTAAATGTGTATTTGAAGTAAGTATCTTTTTTTATAAACATCCAATAAAGAATTATCAGCAGTTCAATAAAAATACTAAGTAATGTAGCTATTGCCGCACCACTTATTCCTAAATTTAAAGTATAAATAAAAATAGGGTCTAAAATCATGTTTAGAATAGCTGAAATACACATTGGAAGGGTTGCTCTTTTAATATCTCCTTCAGCTCTGAATATTCCTGCATAAGCTACCGGAAGTATTGTAACAATTGAAAATATAAATAATGGCCTACCATAGTCAATTGCATAGCTAAATACATCTTTAGCTCCCATAATGTAAAGTGTCGGTTCCAGAATCACTACAAAAATAACTGTAACTATTATGGAAACAATAATACCTAAAACTACTGACTGAACAGCTGCCTCATTTGCTTTAGTTTGATTTTTGCTTCCGACATATCGGGAAATTAATGAATTTACACCTGCACCAATGCCTGTTCCAATTCCGACTAAAATAAGAAACAATGGAGTTACAAAACCGATTGCAGCTAGTGGTCCGGGACCTAATCCCGCAACCCAAATACTATCTATGAGATTATTGCTCATTATAAGAAGCATACTTATTATAATAGGATAAGCCAGTTTTTTAACAGCTTTTTTAGGATCTCCGGTAATATCTTTCATATTATTATTTAGTTCCATTAGATTTCCCCTTAAAATATAGGTAATATATTTTAATGTCAATTTATATAAATTTATAATATATTAAGAAATTGGTGAATTATTATGAAGGTCTTAGTAGTTGGAACTGGTGCTCGTGAACATGCAATAGCTGATGCACTTAAAGATGATGTTGAGTTATATTGTTATATGAGTAAAGTAAATCCAGGCATTTCAAAAATAGCCGAATTTGCACAAGGTGATGAAGGAGAAATTGAAAAAGTAGCCAAGTTTGCTGTGGATAACAATATTGACATAGCATTTATTGGTCCTGAAGCTCCTTTAGGAAAAGGAATAGTTGATGAACTTGAAAAAAATGGAATTAGCTGTGTCGGACCATCTCAAAGTGCAGCCAGAATAGAAACTGACAAATCTTTCATGAGAAAATTATTTGAAGATTATAATATTGAAGGATCTCTTGTTTACAAAGTATTTGACAATTATGATGATGTTAGTGCATTTTTAGATGACTTTGACAGGGATGTTGTAGTAAAACCTGTAGGTTTAACTGGTGGAAAAGGAGTTAAAATCGTAGGTGACCACTTAAAAGATAATCATGAAGCTAAAGAATATTCCAAAGAAGTAATTGACAATGCAATGGGTGGCTTTACTCAAGTTATCATTGAAGAAAGGTTAATCGGTGAAGAATTTACTATTCAGGCTTTTTGTGATGGAACCCACCTTGCACCAATGCCTGCAGCACAGGATCATCCTCATGCTTTTGAAGGAGATGTAGGTGCAATTACTGGTGGAATGGGTTCTTACTCTGATAAAGGAGGATTATTACCATTTTTATCTCAGGATGATTATGATAAAGCAGTAAAAATAATGGAAGCTACTTTGGAAGCTATTGCAAAAGAAGCAGAACCTTATAAAGGAATTCTTTATGGTCAGTTCATGTTAACTGCAGATGGGCCTAAATTAATAGAATATAATGCAAGATTTGGAGATCCTGAAGCTATGAATGTTTTACCATTACTTAAAACTCCATTAACGGATGTATGTCAGGCTATTGTAGATGGCAGTTTAGATAAAGTGGAATTCAATGACAAAGCTAGTGTATGTAAATATATAGTTCCTGAGGGATATCCGGAAACTTCTCATGGCGGAGAACTCATTGAAGTGGATGAAAAAGCTATTGAAGAGTTGGGAGCTAAAGTATTTTATGCAGCAGTCGGTCTTGAAGATGACGGTATTCACCTTTCAGGTTCCAGGGCATTAGGTATTGTAGCTGATGGTGACAGTATTGAAGAAGCTGAAAAAATAGCTGAAAAAGCATGTGCTTGTATAAAAGGTAATGTATATCACAGAAGTGATGTGGGAACTACGGACCTTGTTAATAAAAGAGTAGAACACATGAAAGAAATCCTAAATTAAATTTTAGGATTATTATTTTTTAAAAAATAGGTAAAAAAGATTTTTAAATTCTTTTTCAATCCTTTTTTTAAAACTTTCGCTTTATTTTTCAGAGTTAAACCTTAAAAATCCTTTTAGCTTTATAATATGCTTTTATTTCTGTTTGTTATATTAAATGCTATAGAAAACTTTAATATATAATAATTATATATATTTTATTTTGTTAAGATTAAAGAAGGGTTAAACTATGAGCAATTTATTGTCTGTTTGTGACATCAAAGATGAAGTACTGGATATTTTAGAATTAGCTAAAAATTTCAAAGAAGGAAAAATGGAAGAAAAACCTTTAGCAGGTAAATCATTAGCTATGATATTTCAAAAATCATCTACAAGGACTAGGGTATCTTTTGATGTAGGTATGTATCAGTTAGGTGGTCAGGCTTTGTTTTTATCCTCTTCAGAATTACAAATGGGTAGAGGAGAACCTATTCCGGATACTGCAAAAGTTTTAAGTCGTTTTGTAGACGGAATAATGATACGTGCTATTGAACATGATGATGTTGTGGAATTAGCTAAATATTCTGATGTTCCGGTTATCAGTGGTTTAACTAACTTGGAACATCCCTGTCAGGCTTTAGCTGATATGTTAACTATTAAGGAACATTTAGGTAAATTGGAAGGCAAAAAACTTTGTTTTGTTGGTGACGGAAATAATGTATGTAATTCTTTGCTTTTAATGGCACCTCTTGTTGGAATGGATATGTCTGTAGCATGCCCTGAAGGTTATGAACCTAACGAAGACATTGTTAATACGGCTAAAAAATTAGCGAAAGATCATAATAAGGAAATTACTATCAGTTCTGATTTAAAAGTCGCTCTTGATAATGTGGATGTAGTCTATACTGATGTTTGGGTAAGCATGGGTGATGAAAAAGAAGCAGAACAAAGACAAAAAGATTTTGCACCTTATCAAGTTAATTCAGATTTAATGAGTTTAGCTAATGATGGGGCTATTTTTATGCATTGCTTACCGGCTATTCGTGGTCAGGAAGTTAGCGGTGAAGTTATTGACGGTCCCCAATCAGTGGTCTTTGATGAAGCTGAAAACAGACTTCATGCACAAAAAGCGGTTCTTTATCACTTTTTAAAATAACTTTTTTTCAAATTTTAATTTTCACTATTTTTCTTAAAAAAACTAAGATACTTTTATATATTTTCATTAATAAACTTTAATTATTAAATAAAAAAAATTAAGGTTTTTATAATGAGAGGCGGAGAAGCAATAATTGAATCCCTAAAAAGAATGGGGGTAAATACAATCTTTGGTTATCCTGGAGGACAAACCATACCGTTTTATGACATGTTATATGATGCAGACATGGATCATATATTGGTTAGACATGAACAGTGTGCAGCTCATGCAGCAGATGGATTTGCAAGAGCTTCCGGTAAAGTGGGTGTGTGTTTGGCTACTTCTGGCCCCGGTGCAACTAATCTTGTAACCGGTATTGCTACTGCTTATATGGATTCTTCTCCAATCATAGCTATTACTGGTCAAGTACCAACACATTTAATAGGTAATGACGCTTTTCAAGAAGCTGATATTATAGGAATTACCATGCCTATTACTAAACACAGTTTCCAGCCAAAAGATCCTAATTTAATACCTTCCATTGTTAAAACAAGCTTTGAAATAGCTGAAAGTGGAAGGCCCGGTCCGGTTTTAATTGATGTTCCAAAAGAAATTCAGGAAGGAGAATTGGATTCTTTTGATGATTCATTAATTTCAACACCAGGTTATAATCCAACTTTAAAAGGAAACATTAAACAAGTTAGAAAAGCCCGTGATTTGATAAGGGAATCTAAAAAACCGATTATCCTTGCAGGTGCAGGAGTTATATTAGCTAATGCTTCACAGGAGTTAAAAGAATTATCTTATTTAATAAATGCTCCGGTCATGACATCATTACTTGGTAAAGGAGCTATTGATGAAACAGATGATATGGCATTAGGTATGCTTGGAATGCATGGAAGAAAAGTAGCTAATGATTCAATAAATGATAGTGATTTGATTATAGCTGTAGGTATAAGATTTTCAGACAGGGCAACAGGAAGATTAGACAGTTTTGCACCTAATTCTAAAATTATCCATATAGACATTGATCCTGCTGAAATAGGTAAAAATGTAGATGTTGATTTGCCTATTGTAGGTGATGCTAAAAATGTTTTATCTTCATTAATTAATGTTTTAAAAGATTATGAAAGTAATGAAGATGCAAAAAAATGGGTTAAACTTCTTATAGAACGTAAAAAAGAATGTCTCCCTAGAGTTACTTATGATGATATTCCATTAAAACCACAAAGTGTTATACGAGAAATCAGTGAAGTTTTAACTCCTGATTCTATTTTAACAACTGATGTAGGTCAAAATCAAATGTGGGCGGCTCATTTCTATGATACTCAAAAGCCACGTAAATTCATATCTTCCGGGGGTTTGGGAACTATGGGATTCGGATTGCCTGCAGCTATTGGTGCTAAAGTAGCATGTCCTGAAGATCCTGTTGTATCTATTAACGGTGACGGAGGATTTTTAATGGTTTGTCAGGAGTTGGCTACTATTAGAGATTATGATATTCCTGTTATTGCAGTTGTTTTAGAAAATAGGACTCTTGGAATGGTTTATCAATGGCAAAACTTATTATATAATGGAAGATATTCTGAAACTAAATTAGGAGCAAGTCCTGATTTTGTTAAATTAGCTGAAAGTTTTGGAGTTAATGCAACCAGAATTACAAAACCTGGAGAAACTAAAGAGGCATTAAAATCAGCTATTAAGGATAATGAACCTATTTTGCTTGATGTTATAATAGATAAAGATGAAACTTTACCTATGGTGCCGCCAGGTGCAGCTATTGATGAAATGATTGGTGAATATAAACTTGAAAAAGATGTATAGGTGAGTTAAATGGCTTTAGAGTATCATGTTATAAATGCATTAGTTGAAGATAAGCCGGGAGTATTGCAAAAAGTTGCTGGCCTATTTACAAGAAGAGGTTTTAACATTGACAGTATTACAGTTGGAGAATCTGAAGTTGAAGGATTGGCCCGTATGATTATTACTGTTAAAGCAGACCAAAAATTATTGGAGCAAGTTACAAAACAACTGAATAAGCTTGTAGATGTTATTAAAATAAAAGATATTACTGAAAATGCTGTTAAAAGAGAGTTATGTCTAGTTAAAGTTAATATTCCAAATGAAAAAGCTAGAGCAGAAATAATGCAGTATGTAAACATCTTTAGAGCTAAAATTGTAGATGTTTGTGAAGAAGCTTTAATTATTGAAATTACCGGAGACATTGAAAAGATAGATGCATTCCTATCCCTTTTAAAAGGATATGGTATTAAAAAGATTTCACGTACTGGTCTTACTGCAATGTCCCGTGGATTTCGTTCATGATGATTCTTAATGAAATTTTGGAGAATAATAAGAAATTTGTAGATGAATTTGAAGGTGAGGAATTATCCCACCATCCCCAAAAAAAGTTAGCTATCTTAACTTGTATGGATTGTAGATTAACTGGATTTTTAGAACCAGCACTTGGTATTGGAAGGGGTGATGCTAAGATAATCAAAAATGCAGGAAATACAATTGTAGGTGAGGACGCTATTCGTTCAATAGCTGCTGCAATTTTCTCACTTGGTGCTGAGGAAGTTTTGGTTATTGGCCACACTGAATGTGGAATGGCTGGTTCTGACCCTGAAAAATTAAGAAATGCTATGATTGAGAGAGGAATCCCTCAAGAAGAAATTGACAAAGTTGATTTAAAATCTTGGATTGGCGGATTTGAAGATGAAGAGGAAAATGTTATAGACACAGTTGAAAAAATTAGAAATCATCCTCTTATTCCAGATGTACCAATTCATGGTCTTATGATGGACATTGTTACAGGTAAATTAGATGTTGTAGTAGATGATAGATAAATTATTATCTACTTTTTTCTATTTTTAGCTATTTTAATTAAATATTTCACATCTAAAGCAATTTTTTAAGGTATTATCAATTTTTCTTTTGTTTAAACAGAAATTATATATATTATTATTGACTACTAATTAATAAGCAAAGCCAAAGGTGTTTGCTTAATTTCGTATAGTTTGTAAGATGTGAAATCTTTTATTCGATTAAAATGCTGTTATTGGGGGATTATAAATATAAATTTATAATCATAACAGCATAGTTCTATTTTTAATTATTTTTTTATAGTTATGATTATTATTTTGAGAATTAAATTGGAAAAAATGATTAGACTGTGCTAAATTGGGGATTTAGCAGAGATAAAAAACCAATTTCAATTCTCTTAATCTATATTATTGATTATAATATTTTTTCAAGAATTAAAATTATGAAAAAACATATAATTATATGAATTATAGATAAATTTCGATAAAACATAAGAGTACCTCCTTATTACTTAGTAATAAGAGAATATTGACATTTGTCAATGTTGTAATGCCTCTTATTCGATTAATTTTCAGTCTATATTTTTAAAATATAGTTGTATTTTAACTTATATAAATTTAAACGTATTTTAACCAGTTAAAATTACTTTTAATTGGGATATTGTTCTTATACTTTAAAATTAACCTGATTGGGAAATATTGATGTTAAATCAATAAGTTTTCTATAAAATAATAATTTTTCTTAACATTAGTTACTTTTATAAGTAGAAAAAATAATATATACTATTTGATATTTGAAGTACTTTAAATATCTCACATTTATCAATTATATAGGAGAAGTTAAAATGAAAATGTATTACGAATCAGATGTAAATACTGATGCTCTTGAAGGTAAAACCGTAGCTGTAATGGGTTATGGAAGCCAAGGTAGAGCACAATCTAGAAACATGGCTGACAGTGGTGTCAATGTTATTGTTGGACTTAGGGAAAATGGTAATTCCTGGAATTTAGCTAAAGAAGATGGTATGACTGTAAAATCCTTCTCTGATGCAGCTAAAGAAGCAGATATCATCCACATTTTACTTCCTGATGAAATTCAAGAAAAAATCTACAATGAACAAATTGCACCTTATGTTGAAGCTGGAAATACCATTTCCTTCTCTCACGGATACAACATTCACTTTGGATTAATCAAACCTGATGAAGATGTTAACATTGTAATGTTTGCTCCTAAAGGACCAGGTTCTAGAGTAAGAACTACTTACTTAGACGGTTTTGGAATTCCTGGATTAGTAGCTATTGAACAAGACGCTACTGGAGATGCATTACAACTTGCATTAGGTATGGCAAAAGCTTGTGGTTTCACTAAAGCTGGTGTAATTGAAACTACTTTTAAAGAAGAAACTGAAACTGATTTATTTGGTGAACAAGCTGTTTTATGTGGTGGACTTACTGCATTAATTAACGCTGGTTTCCAAACTTTAGTAGAAGCTGGTTACCAACCTGAAATTGCTTACTTTGAAACCTGTCACGAAGTAAAACTTATTGTTGACGATATTTATGAACATGGTTTCGGCGGAATGTGGAAAGATGTAAGTAATACTGCAGAATATGGTGGATTAACCAGAAGAGACTATGTCATAACTGAAGAAACTAAAAAAGGTATGAAAAAAGTTTTATCTGAAATTCAAGACGGTACTTTCAAAAAACAATTTGCTGATGAAAATGCAACTGATGCAGCAAACTTAAAAGAAATGAGAGCTGCTGAAGACCAAGAAACTATTGAAGTTGTTGGAGAAAGACTCAGAAAAGCTTGCGGATTACAAAAAGATGATTAAATAATTTAATCATTATTCTCTTTTTTCTCTTTTTTTTATAATTATTTTTTGGATGCAATTATTATGGTTTTTATAGGAATGGATCATGGAACTACTGGAATCTCTTTTTGTATTATGTCTGATGATGGTGAAGTTGTAGATGTTTTTAAAATTGGAAGGGAAGAAAGTAAACAGGGCAAAGTATCAGCTATTGAGGAATTATCTAAAAGAGTTGATTTGGACTCTATTGATTTGATGGCAGTTACTTATGCAATGGGGGATGGAATAAATAAGATTCAAAACATTGCTCAGGTAAAAAATAGGGGAATTTTATCTATTAACGGGGCTGGAAAGGTCACTGGCGGAGGAACCTCTGTTTTTAGTGAAATAGAAAACTCAAATATTCCTGCGGTCATGATACCTGGCCTTCATAAAGATTCTGATTCATTGGATAAATTATTTAGAGCAGCTTACTCTCATCAGGCCAGTCCAGAGAAAGTTAGCATATGCTATAATGCTTTTTTAGAAACTGGCTGGAAAAATATGATTGTAGCAGATATCAGTTCCAATAGTGTAGATATTTTAATTGAAAACGGTAAAATTAAAGGGGCTATGGATGCCTGTTTAGGTGCTATGGGTATTGTCCACGGGCCAATTGATTTGGAAATGATAAGACAAATTGATGAGGAAGATTTTTCAGCAAATAATCGTTTTTCACATGCTGGGGCTATAAAAATAGCTGATATTGACGGTAAAGTAGCTAATATGAAAGATCAGTTATTAAATAATTATGAATCTGGAGATGAAAAAGCTAAATTAGCTATTGATACTTTAATAATGACTGTAGCTATGGAAATTGCAGGATTGGATGTTGTTTGTGAAAATGAAATTGAAGGTATTGTTTTAACAGGTTCTGTAGGTAGTGCAACCAAACCTTTTAATTTTGAAAATGAGATTAACAAGTATTTTAAAAATAAGTATTCTTTAAAAGTTATTTCTAAAGAATCCGGAGCTATTGGTGCAGCACAAATAGCTATGGATGTTTATAATGGTAAAAAAGAGATTTTGGGGATTTTAGTAGATTATTAGCTAGTCTTTTAAACTAACTAAAACTACATTTCCACCTTTTATAGTTTCTAATCCGTTTTCAGTTTCAAGGACTAGATTTAAGTAATTATCAACAGCTATTACTTTTCCTTCACTGTGATTATCGTCTCTAAGATCTACACTAACATTTTTACCTTTAAACTGTAAAAATAATTTATTAATTTCTTCATTGTTGTTCATTAAATCAACCCTTGATTTTTATAGTATAATATTAATTTTTTAGCTTTATATAAGTTATGCAGTGCCTTGTTAAAAAAGTTCATATACTTAATTGTTACATAAAATAAATTATGGCAATTAATTTATTAGAACAAAATTTGGAAGCAATTACACAAACCTTAGCCAGATTGCAAAAAGAAGGCTGTAATGACGAGAAAATTTTAAATGAACTTCGTGAAGAAAGAGATAAAATACTTAAAGATTTAAAACTTTAAGCTATTTTAACCATTCTTTTATTAAATCCATATCTCCAGTTAAATCAATTGTAAGTGGGGTTATGGTTGCTTTATTTAGTTTTTTAAGGCAGTGACCATCTGTACCTTCACAATCTGAATTGTAAGGGTCTCCACCAATCCAATAATAAGGTTTTCCACGTGGGTCCAATCTTCTTTGAATTATTGGGGTGTACATTCTATTTCCAAGTTTTGCAACTTCAAATTCTTCATCTACCGGATTTTCAGGTATATTTACATTTAATAAGTCAATACCTTCAGGCAATCCTTTTTTCAATACTATTTTTACAAGTTTTTTAAGCATTTTACCTGCAAAACTAAAATCAATATCTACGGTTCCATTTTCAAATTTAATATAATCTCTTGTAACTTCTTGAGAAATAGCTATTGAGGGTATTCCAAAACTTGCAGCTTCAAGTGCTGCACCTATTGTTCCGGAAGTTGTTAATTCAGCTTTTCCAATATTGAAACCGGTATTTATTCCAGAAATCATTATATCTGGTTTTTCTCCCATAATTTCAAATAATCCAAAGGTAACTGCATCAGTTGGTGTTCCAGTTACTCCATAAGCTTGGCTTTTATCTCTTAAAGTTGTTGGATTTATTCTTAAAGGATCATAAAGAGTTATTGCATGTCCAATTCCACTTTGTTGGGTTTCAGGAGCTACTACATAAACATCACATAAATCTTCAATTGCATTTTTAGCAGCTAATATTCCTGTGGCATTTACTCCATCATCGTTACTTATTAATGCTTTCATATATTTTAATAATATTTTGGTACTTAAAATAATTTATGCTGATATGATAAACTTTAATAACAATTTAATGTATAAAATATATTAGTAAATTTTTTTTGAAATAAACACTTACGGGTGGAAAATTGGAAAAACCACAATTGATTAATTTTATAGCTAAAGTGATGGAGGATTCAGGTTTTAAAGTTTATAAGAATTTTAAAACTTCACAAAGGGTTATAGATATTTATGCAATTTTACCTACAACAATCGGGGATTTTGGTGTAGTTGTAGCATGTAAAAACTATGATAAAAATTTCGAAGTCGGTGTTGATGTATTAAGAGAGATGGAAAGCGTAGCTGAAAGTTTAAAAGCTTCTAAAGTAGCTATTATTGCATCATCTAGTTTCACCAATCAAGCTACTAATTATGCTCTTAGAAAAAATATTAAACTTGTTGATAGGGACGATTTAGTTGAATTAGCTAAAAAATATCAAGATAAAACCGAAACTCAATCAACTTTGGATGTTGAAAAAGAAGAGGAAGTAGTTAACGAAGATTATTACGATTATTCGTATGATTCAGATGACATGGATTATTTAATGAGAAAACAGGACGAAAAAGAATTTATTTATAATAATTCAAATTCTTTGTATCCTCATGATAATTCCCATCATTCTCATAGATTATTATCTAAATTTGGTGGGCATAATGAGTCTCAACAAAGAGCAAGTTTAGCTCCTGTAAACTCTTATTATTATGATTCTAAACCAAGAATGAATTTTAATATTGGTGAAACAGTATCTAAAATCTTAGCTAATCCTATTGCAGTTATACTTTTAGTTGTAATTGTTTCTTATGCATTATCCTATCTATTAGGCAGTGTTTTAAAAGCTGGTGGTGGAATAGGTGGCTTAGTCGAAATGCTTGTTGCATTAGTCATGTCCTATGGATTGACTTATTTCTTTTCAGAAAGAAACAGATATTTCATCATTAGAGGAACTGTCATATTCTTTATTTCATTAATTATATTGATTATATTAATTTTTATTTAATTTAATATTTTTATAATTTAAAATAATTAAAATAAATCCTAATAAATACAAGAACCATATCATAATATCTGTAGGGCCTGTTTCAATCCATATTAGGGTATGTGCTAAAATTATGGAATAAATTCCAATTCCAATTTCTTTTTTATATTTTCCAACTATATTGATGACTTTTAAGAATACTCCCATGAAGAACATCTGTATTAAAACACCAATCAATCCGAAATCAAGATATGCAGGTCCAAACATAGTTGAAGTTATGCAGACATTATCTGTAAGAACATACTGCCCGATAAAAGTTCTTGGACTGCCGCTTGAAAAGATCATTGATAAAATATGACCATGGGTAGTGCCCCCTAGGTTTAAAATTCTTTGAAATACTTCCAGGGTAAATCCTGCTCTGTAAAATATTAATTCAAGAGGATTTAACATCCAGTGCTGGCCAGAAATAGACTGTGATGCAATATAACCAATAGCCAGCAAACCAATTACAATCAATCCTACAAATAAAATTCCTATTTTTCTATTTATTTTATTGATATAATACATTGTAATAAATACACTAGCTAAAATTCCAAGTACTGATGTTCTATATCCATTTAATCCAAAAATTAAAGCTCCAATTAAAACCAAAATCAGATATCTCTTTTTATAATATTTTGCTATTAGTATATTTATCATAATTAAAAATAACGGATAAGCTATTCTCCAGATGTTTGTAGTTGCATTGGATTTCAGTACGCTGTTAAAAAGTGGGATTCCTCCAATAAGAATCATATTTATTGATTGAAGTATAATAGCTATTAAAACAAGTGCAATTAATATTTTTCTGTTAAAAAAATCATTTATTTTCGCATATATTGGGG
The DNA here is from genome assembly GCF_047402955.1 of Methanobrevibacter intestini. NCBI lineage: Archaea > Methanobacteriati > Methanobacteriota > Methanobacteria > Methanobacteriales > Methanobacteriaceae > Methanobrevibacter > Methanobrevibacter intestini. Next base: position 974,469 of record NZ_CP187956.1, on the reverse strand, counting down.
ATGATGCTGTTTCATCTAGTGTAACTTTGAATTTTACAATTCCGGCTCCAATTAAAAATACCAGTGTTGCAAGTAGAACTGTTCCGATTGTTTCTAAACTTAATGGATATTCGAATCTGTAATTAAATGATCCAATATATCCCATAGATAAAAACACTATTATTGCAATTGCTACAATATATGGTGAAAAAAAGTCAAAGTTTTTAAAGTTCATAAAATTACCCTCCAACTTCTCTTGCAGAAATTGCCAGATTCCCTCCAAAATTAGGCATAGCTGCCACATGTGTATGAACATAACTTGCAAGTGTGTTTTTTTCTATAAATCCATCCTGATTGTTGTATGAACCTTTTCCTCTTAAAATATCAAAGGCTAATTTGTGTTTTATATTGGAAGAGTCTACTAAAACTTTTGAGTAGTGGAATTCATGTCCGTTAAATTTTTCACCTTTCTTGGAAATTATATTATCTTCCTTCACTTCTGCTATTGTATATTTTAAAGCCTGAACTTTATCAGTTAAAATGGAGTTATAGGGATAAATTCCAACCTGTTTGTTTTCATGAATAGAGTTCATAAGGTACATCAAACCTCCGCATTCAGCAAAAATAGGTCTGTTTTCCATATGGAACTGTTTTATCTGTTTCAGCAGATTTGTATTTTCGCAAAGCTCTTTAGAAAATAATTCAGGATATCCTCCTCCAATGTATAATCCGTCTACATCAGGTAATGATTCATCTTTTAGAGGTGAAAAATATTCTATTTTGCAGCTATTAGCTTCTAAAGATTCAATATTTTCTTTATAATAAAAATTGAATACTTCGTCGTAAGCTACTCCGATTCTAACTTTCTGTTTATTTAGTTTATTCCAAATATCTTCTCTTGGTGAAGTTAATTTAGGAGCTTCTTTAGCTATTTCAACTAATCTGTCTAAATCAATAGATTTTTTTATTATATCTGACCAGAGTTCAATAAAAGACAGGGAATTATCTCTTTCAACTGCAGGAACTAATCCTAAATGTCTCTGTTCAATGGATATTGAATCATCACGGATAATTCCTCCAATTACTTCAACGCCTGTAATTTCTTCAATGGATTTTTTAGTTTTTAAGTAATGGGCGTTGTTTTTTACTTTATTTAATATAACTCCAGCAATATTAATTTCTGGGTCTAAAGCTTTAAATCCTAAAACTAAAGCAGCAGCACTTTTCACTAAACTTCTGGAATTAATAATTAAAATAACAGGAGCATTTAAAGATTTAGCTATTGATGCAGTACTTCCAATATCATTTATGGAATCAATACCTTCATAAAGTCCACGGACTCCTTCAATAATTGCAATATCTTTTTTTTCCATAGCTTTTAAGAAAGCATCTCTTACCTGGCCTTCTTTCATAAAAAATGAATCAAGATTTCTTGAGGTATTTTCAGTAGCTAATGTGTGGTAAGTCGGATCAATGTAGTCTGGCCCTACTTTAAAGGGCTGAACATTGTATTCTTCGCTTAATGCTTTCATAATTCCAGTAGCTATTGTTGTTTTTCCAACTGCACTACCGGTTCCTGCTAATATAATTCTCATAATATTATTTTATGGATTGTTGTTGTATAATTATTTATCGCATAACATGTTTTAAATAATATAATCAATATAATTTAAATTAATATATTTATGGTGGTTAAATGAGAATACTACTTATTCATTCTGATTATTTAAATTACAATGTAAAAAATAAAACACCTGTAGCTGAAGAAATCGAAGATGCTAAAAAACAAGGAGCATTTGATGAATCTTTAGTTGTATTTACAGCTGTTGAAAAAGACGACGAAAATAACCCACAAGGAATTGTTAAAAACTTAGTTAAAGAAGTTATTAAAACTAATGATCAAGTTAAAGCAGAAAATATAGTTTTATATCCATATGCTCATTTATCTTCTTCTTTAAGCTCTCCAAAAGTAGCTGTTCAAGTATTGAAAGATGCTGAAGAAGCTTTGATTGGCGAAGGATTAAATGTTAAAAGAGTACCCTTCGGATGGTATAAAGCATTTGAAATCTCCTGTAAAGGACATCCGTTAAGTGAACTTTCAAGAACTATTACTGCTGAAGAGGAAGACGAAGAGGAAGTAGAGAAAAAACCTTCTTCCTGGTCTATTCTTGACGGAGATAAACTCATTGATATTGATGATTTTAAATTTGAAAATGATCAGTTAGAAAAACTTGTTAGCTATGAACTTGGTACTGGAGCATCTGATGCAGGTGAACCTCCTCATGTTAAATTAATGAGAGAAAAAGAGTTATGTGACTATGAAAGTGCATCTGATGTAGGAAACCTTAAATGGTTCCCAAAAGGACGTTTAGTTCGTGATTTACTTGCTGATTATGTTTATAATTTAGTTGTAGACCAAGGGGCAATGCCTATTGAAACTCCAATTTTCTATGATTTGGATAATGAAGCTATTAATGTTCATGCAGCTAAATTTGGAGAAAGACAATACAGAACAGACACTAAGAAAAACTTAATGCTTAGATTTGCATGCTGTTTTGGTGCATTTAGAGTAATGGCTGACCCATTTATTACATGGAAAAATTTACCAGCAAAACTCTATGAATTATCTACTTACAGTTTCCGTTTTGAGAAAAAAGGAGAAGTTGTAGGTCTTAAAAGATTAAGGGCATTTACCATGCCGGATTTCCATAGTTTCTGTGCTGATATGGGCAGTACCTTAGAAGAATTCTCAAAACAAACAGATATGTGTATTCAGACTGGTTTGGATTTAGATGTTAATTATGAAATAATTTTCAGAGCTACTAAAGACTTCTATGATGAAAATAAAGATTGGATGTACAGTATTGGTAAAAAAATAGGTAAACCTGTTTTACTTGAAATTTTACCTGAAAGAAAACATTACTGGTCCTGTAAAATTGACTTTGCAGCTATTGACTACCTGGGAAGGCCAATTGAAAATCCGACAGTTCAGATAGATGTTGAAAGTGGTAAAAGATTTGACATTACCTATCTTGGAGAAGATGGAAAAGAACATTATCCAACTATTCTTCACTGCAGTCCAACTGGAAGTATAGAAAGGGTTATCTGCAGTTTACTTGAAAAAACAGCTATTGAAATAGATGAAAAAGCTCCAATGTTACCTACCTGGTTAAGTCCGATTGAAGTAAGAATCATAACTGTTGGTGAAGATCACAAAGACTTTGCTAATGAATTATATGATAAAATCAATGCTGAAAATATTCGTGTTGATGTAGATGACAGAGATGAAAGTGTCGGTAAAAAAATAAGGAATGCAGCTACTGAATGGATTCCTTACATATTTGTTGTTGGAGACAATGAAAAAGAATCTGGTGTATTTTCTGTAACAGTTCGTGAAACCGGTGAAAAAGTTGACATGACTGTTGATGAGTTAATTAATGAGGTCCTTGATAAAACTAAAGGAATGCCTTACAGAGGTCTACCTTTACCAAAAGATATCTCAACAAGGATTAATTTCCAATAAACCTTCTTTTTTGAAGGTTTTTAATCTTCTTTTTTTGAAAATAATTCTTTTAATCTCTTTTTTTAGTGTAAACTAATTAAAATATATTTTATAGATATGTGGGGGGATAAAATCCACATATCTGTTTATTTAAGTGATGTGTTTTGAATATATGGAGGTTTGATAATACATTCACGACTAAGTTTTTGAAATATGTTTTAATCACATATTCCAGATTATACTCTGTAAAGACTTGTATATATTTTTTATCTTTTTTTAAGCTTTAATTATATGTTATAATGTTATTATTGTATTTTAAATCAAAATTTACACTTTTAAATCAATATTATCAATAATCTGTTTTTTAGTAGTTAGCTTTATTTAATTAAAAAAATATAATTATATACTGTATATAATATACGGAGGAACTATTTAATGTACAATATAGGAGAAGCTCTCATTGGTGATGGAAACGAGTTAGCTCATATTGATTTAATAATCGGTGAAAAAGAAGGGCCTGTAGGTCAAGCTTTTGCAAATGGATTATCAAATTTATCTGTTGGCCACACTCCATTAACCACTGTAATTAGACCAAACTTAATGACTAAACCAGCAACTTTAATTATTCCTAAAGTTACTGTTGGAGATTTAGATGATGCTGCTAAAGTATTCGGACCTGCACAAACTGCTGTCGGTAGAGCAGTAGCTGATGCAGTAGAAGAAGGATACATTCCAAAAGATATTGTTGAAGATATCGTAATTAATGTAAGTGTATTCATTGACCCTGCTGCAAAAAATTATAGGAAAATATATCAGTACAACTATGGAGCAACTAAATTAGCTATTAGAAGAGCTATGGAAGGTTATCCATCTATTGACAAAGTACTTGCAGAAAAAGACCGTGGAACTCACCCAATTATGGGCTTCAGAGTACAGAAACTTTGGTCTCCACCATATTTACAAGTTGCACTTGATTTAGACAACTTAGATGCTATGGAAAGAATCATTAATGATTTACCGGACAAAGAAAGAGTTCTTATTGAAGCTGGAACTCCACTTGTTAAAAAATTCGGTGTTGGTGTTGTTGGAAAAATTAGAGAATTACGTCCAAGTGCATTTATTATAGCTGACTTAAAAACTTTAGATGTTGGTAGGGTAGAAATAAAAATGGCTGCAGATGAAACAGCAGATGCAGTAGCTATTTCTGGTCTTGGAACTATTGAATCTATTAAGAAAGCTATTCATGAAACTCAAAAACAAGGTATTTACTCAATTCTTGATATGATGAATGTATCTGACTTTGAAGAAAAATTATCTGCTCTTCCAGATGATTTAAAACCTGATATAGTTTTATTACACAGAAATGTGGATTTAGAAACTTACAAAGCTGAAAAAGGTGAAGATACCAGTGAAATGACTGAATGGGGTAATATCAAATCCATTAAAAAACTCATTGGTGATGGTTTAGTTGCAGTAGCTGGAGGAATCACTCCTAATAAAGTGGAAGAAGCTACTTCAAAAGGTGCAGATATTATTATTGCAGGTAGATACATTATTGGTTCTAGAGATGTAAGAAGGGCTGCTGAAGACTTCTTAGCACATTTCCCACAAGATCCAGATAGTATGAGACTTGCACTTGACGAAGATGAACAAGTAAATTAAATCTTTTTGATTTAATTTATTTTACTTTTTTTTAAAAAAGGAGATTATAATATGGGATTTTGTAATTCTTGTGGTAGGCCAATTGTAAAAGCAGATTACGGCACTAACGCAGATGGTAGTTTAAATGATGAATATTGTAAAGATTGTTTTCAAAATGGGGAATTTACAGAACCTGATATAACTCTTGAAGAAATGATTATAAGAAAAACAAAAGAAATGATGGAAAAAAATCCTAGATTACCTGAAAACCAGGCTACAGGTATTACTGTTGGATTTATACCAGGTTTAAAAAGATGGTGTCCCGAAGAATATTGGGACGATAAATTTTAGTCTGTTTTTAAAATAAATTCTTTAATTCTATTAGCTATATACTCATCATGACTTTTATTTGATTTGAGGAAGTAATTTTCTTCTTCTAATTCATTATATTTATCAACTAATTCGTTGTATTCATCATACATACTTTTAAGTTCTTTTTCTAGGTTTTGATTACTTTCAAAAATATTTGCATAGCTGGTTTTGGTATTAAGTGTATCCTGTTTTAAAGTAGTATATTTATTGCTTATTCTTTCATAGCTGTCTTTAATACTTTTGTTTTCTTCTTTTATGTAGGAGCATTTGTCTTTAAGATTTTTATTTTCTTCTTTTATGCTTGTGAATTTGGTTTTAATATTTTCAGTTTCCTGCTTGATATTTACGAATTTGGTTTTAATGTTTTCATTTTCTTCAATTAATTTAGAATGTTTGTCTTTTAAACTTTCTAATTTTGAAGATTCATTTTCAAGAGTAGCTGATAACTGTTCTTTTTCTTGTTTAAGTAGATTAATTTCATTTTCAAATGCTTCAACATCTACTTTTGGAGTGGTTTCTATTTGGTTGGTGTATAGATAATTGGCTATTTCAAGTGCACTAACTTTATCTTCCAGGTTTTCAAACTCTTTAACTTCACTTTGAGGAATAATTAAAACTTCTTCTTGATCTTCGTATATGTCATCATGTTTAGGTATTGTGATTTGTATCTGTTTTGTTGTGTATTTTTTCTTTTCACCATTTTTAAGAGTTCTGTTGTATTCTCTAGAATATTTTTTTACAATACCTTTTCCAGTTTTCATATTTTATTCCTCAATATTTTAACATTATAATTTTGTAGTTTAGTTATTATATCTTTTTCTAATTTTCTCATCGTTTAATGTTAATGTTAGACATAATCCGACTGTTAGCAGGATTGCCGTAACATCCATTACAAGTTTCATTGCATCTTTTAATATGGTATCTACAATTTTTTCAGTTAAGCTGTGTTCGTGTTTTAATTCTGTTGTGTTTACATGCCCTAATTTTTCAAGATATTTTCCACTATGGTGAGTAATATTGTTGCTGTCTAGATAATCTGGTGCATAAGTATCTACTGCATCATGTAATCCGCTAAATGCTCCAATTATAAGAATACAACCGATTATAGCAGTTCCCATTGATGAACCTAGTGTCTGACTTGTTGTAATAAGTCCTGATGCTGTACTTTGCTTTTCTTCAGGAGTAGTATTAAGTGAAATGTCTACACCTAGGGAAATGACAAATCCTAAACCTAATCCAAAGACAGTTAATCCCGGAGCTATGTCTATAAAGTGAGTATTTAATCCAAATTGGTATTTGAGTAAAAATGTTGATCCGATAGCTAATATAAATCCTATAATCATTATGATTTTATGGTTGAATTTCATAGCTAATTTTGGAGCAAGTATGGAAGTTACTAAAAGTCCAAATGTAGCCGGAAGTAAAGTTAATCCGGTTCTGAATGCGCTTAAATGCAATACACTTTGTAAAAATACAGACACTGCAAATAATGCTCCTCCTAATGATAAATTAGTTATTAAACGTATTCCCATTCCTGTTTTTAAATTATGGTTTTTAAGTAAACTGATATCTACTAAAGGTATTTTTCCTTTTTTCTTTTGTTTATTTTCGAATATTCCAAAGGCTACAAGTAAAATAACTGACAATGAAATTAAAATCAGTGTTGTTAGGTGGTGGTGTTTTAAACATAATATTCCTAAAACAAGGCTTATCAATCCGCTTACACATAAAATAGCTCCAATTATGTCAAAATCACTTTTATTGAGGTGAGGTTTAAAGTTTTTAATTTTATATGAGAATAAAAATATGAACACAACTATTAACAGTTCAAGTACGAATCCAACTCTCCAGCTCAAAAATGTAGTTACAACTCCTCCAAATAATGGTCCTATAGCTGCAGCTATTCCTGCAATTGCACTGCTGATTGCAAGGGCAAAGGTACGTTTGTCATCTTTGTATGTTCCGCTGATAATGGAGATTGTAGCAGGAGTCATTAATGCTCCCCCTAATCCCTCAAGCAGAGACCATCCAATAAATAAAGTAATTGCATTTTGACTTACAGATGCGATTAATGCACCGATTCCATAAATTAGCGCACCTGCTAAAAATATTTTCTTTTTTCCAACGATGTCTTGTAATTTAGATCCAACAAGCATCAGTGAAGCGGTAATTAAAGTATAAAAACAGATAATTAATTGTATTGTGCTTAATGAAGTATTCAGGTCTATAACCAGCTGTGAAATACTTACATTCATGAAAGTCGAGTCCAGAGTTATTATAAATGAAGCTAATGCCACCAGTATAAGTGGGAGCCATGTTGTTTTATCTTTTGTAATATTTCTCACCAAATTTAATTTAATTATTTTTCAATTTGTTTAAACTATTTAAAGTATTTAATTATAAACATTTAGCTGAGGCTGATTAAATGAAAGTTTTTGGTATTTGCGGAAGCCCTAGAAACAGTACAACATATTATGTTTTGAAGGAAGCATTAAATAAATTAGAGGACAATGGATTTGAAACATATCTGTTTAGTTGTTCTGGAAAGAATATTGGACCTTGTATGCATTGTGATTATTGTTTGGAACACAAAAAATGTATTAATCATGATGATATGCTGGAGATATATGAAAAACTTCAGCAATGTGACGGACTGATACTGGCTACTCCGGTTCAAAGCGGAGGCATAAGCAGTAATCTGTCAGCTATTATGGACAGAACACGTGCTCTGGAAGCTGTTGATTATAATATTTTAAGAGGTAAAATTGGAATGAGCATAGCTGTTGGCGGAGACAGAACTGGCGGTCAGGATTTTGCCCATTTAAAAAATATAACTTATTTCATGATACATGGAATAATTCCGGTAAGTGGAGGTCCTTTCGGATCTAATTTAGGAGCTTCTTTCTGGTCTAGGGATTCTCTTGAAGATATAAAAAAAGATGATTACGGATTTGAATCATTAAACAGAACATTAGTGGAATTTGAAAAATTTTTAAAAAAATACATTGATTAAGTTATTGCAATGAGTATATTTATATAGTAAAATTAATTTATATTAGTATAGTTTTTTTAATTTAATCAAATTTTTTTTATTAGGTTATGTTATGGCGAGTAAGTTAGTTAGAGGTAGCTTTATTATTTTTATAGGTAATATTATCTTCCGTATTGGGGGATATCTGTACCGTTTTTTAATGGCTGCTCTTTTAGGCCCAACTAGCTGGGGTATTTTAGCTACTACTTTGCCATTTCAGGGAATATTCCAAACATTGTCTGCTGGGGGGCTTCCTCCTGCAATAGCTAAGTATGTTGCAGAATATGAAATTGTAAATGAACATGACATGGCTCGTAAAACGATTTATGTAGCTTTAAAAATCATGGTATTTCTGGGAATATTCTTTGGAGTGATTATGGTTTTCGTTGTTGCTCCATGGCTTGCTTACAATTATTTGGGAAAGCCTGAAACACTTGTTCCTTTGCAAATTGTAGGTCTTATTACTCCTTTTAGTGTTATTGTCGGTGCTTTTAGAGGAGCATTTCAGGGAGTATATAAAATGGAGTATATTGTATATACCCGTGCTGTAGAGCAGTTGGGAATGATTTTGTTTGCAACAGCATTTGTTTTAATTGGATTTTCTGTTACTGGTGCATTATGGGGTACTGTAATAGGTTTTGCAGCAGCAGCTGTTTCTGCAGTATATATATTTAAATATCATATGGCCAAATATATTCCTCCAGCTAGTGTGGATTTTAAATTTACCTGGAGAGATGAATTAGATTTAGCCACTACTTTAGTTAAATTCTCAATTCCGGTAATTATTACTGCTATTGCTGAAATGCTTATTTATAATATCTGTACTATGGTTATGGGTAAATTTTTAACTTTGGAAGCTGTTGGATTTTTCGCAGCTGCGGATCCTATATCCAGATTGCCGTTGATGATTTCTATTTCAATAGCTACAACAATTTTGCCGGCTTCTTCTGAAGCATTTAAATCTGGAAATAAGGTAGCACTAGAAAAATATGTTTCTGAAGCATATAAGTTTTCTTTACTGTTTGTTGTTCCAATGTGTATAGGATTAGCTTGTTTTGCAGCACCTATTTTAAGATTGCTTTATTTCACTAATCCTGCTTATGTTGCAGGGGCATCTGCATTAGCTATTTTGTCTGTTGGTATGACATTTTACTCATTGTTTTCAATTTCAACAAGTATTGTTCAGGGAATTGGAAATCCAAGGATTCCTATGTATATATTAATATTTGGATCTATTTTAACAGCTATTTTAAATTGGGTCATGGTTCCTACATTAGGTATTGCCGGAGGTGCTGCAGCTACTTCAATAGCCTGTTTTGCAATGATGGTGCCTATACTTTATATGGTATTTAAATTAACTAAAGTTAAAGCTCCTAAAGTTTCAGTAGTTAAAATATTAGCTGCTTCAATGATAATGGGTGTTGTTGCATATATTATGCCTAAAACAACTTCCTGGTTATTTGTAGGAATTATTGTCTGTATTATTGTGTACTTCTTTGCATTAATACTTGTAAAATTCTTTACTCAGGAGGATATTATTAGTTTAAGAGCATTATCATCTAAATTCGGACCTTTATCTAAAATTATGAACAAAATGTTAGACTTGGTCGAAAAAATCGAATTCAGATAAGGCACGATTATATTTTTTTAATTTTTCTTTTATTTATTGATATTTCTTAAAATAGCTAAAAAATAATATTTTAAGTTTTATATTTGATTATTAAGATTATTTTATTTTTATTTTTATTATTTTAATTTATTCAGCACATATTTAAAGATACATTGAAAAATATCGATAATTAATAAATATTACTTTTTAAAATAACTCTGTTTGATTATTTAATGATTTTTTATAAGTATTTATTTATATTTTTAATATTTTTCATCGAAACATTATTTAATTATAAAAATCATATTAATTCTATATTATATTTTGGAGGAATTTTATGACCGATGTGAAGGCAGGTGTTGAGTATAAGATTAATGTTGATGGGAATTCGTTCTTATTGGACAGTAAAAAATATCAGTTGCTTGAAAGCATCCTTAATACTGAGTCAATGACTGAATCAGCTAAATCAATTAAGGTTTCTTATAGAACTGCATTGAATTATATTGATAAAATAGAATCTGCACTTAATGTTAAAATTGTTAATACAACTAAAGGTGGAAAAGGTGGGGGTGGGGGAACTACCCTTACTGATGAAGGTTATTCAATTTTAAAAGAATGTAAGAAAATCAATGCTATTATGGAATTACATAAGGATGTTAATGAAATTGAATCTGAAGTTTTAAATGTTGATGAATCTAAAGGAATCATGACTATTAAAATGAACCAGTTTGAGATTAACACTCCATTAAACAGAAATTATAAAGTGGGAGATAAATTACTGGCATTAATCAGCTATGATAATATTTTTGTTATGCTGGAGCCTCAAACTTCCAGTATCCGTAATATTATTAAAGGAAAAATCATTGAAATGAAACTGGAAAAAGAGGTTATTCGTGTAAAGATAGATGTTGGTGGGCTTGGTTTATATTCTGACATAACTCTGTCTGCAGAAAAAGATTTAAATCTTACAATTGGTAAAGAAGTGTATATTGGATTTAAAGCCATGTCTGTTGCTACTTTAAAGTTATAATTTTGGGGGAATTCTTATTTTAAAAATTGAGGTTGATGAAAGTAAGTGTACAGGGTGCGGATCCTGTTATGATATTTGTCCAAAAGCAGGCAAAATATGGAAAATAAATACTGTTGCACATGTATTGGATTTAAGATATTGTCATGTTTGTACTATATGTGCAATGGCATGCCCTGAAGATTGCATTAAAATTATACGCAATGCTCCGGAAGAGTGAATTATTTGCTCTTCTTTTAATTTAACAATAGTTTGAGGAATAGCTATGGATAGAAAATCAAATGTTTCAAGAACTACATCTGAAACAGATATAAAAATAAAAATGGATCTTGACGGAAAAGGTAAATATGATATTTCAACTGGTGTGAATTTTTTTAATCATATGCTGGAAGCATTTTCAAAGCATTCAATGATTGATCTGATTGTTGATGCAAAAGGAGACATTGAAATTGATGATCATCATACTATTGAAGATGTTGGTATATTGTTGGGGGAAGCTTTCAATCAAGCTATTGGAGATAAAAGAGGCATTAAAAGAATGGCTGATGCTACAGTGCCTATGGATGAATCAGTAGCTAAAGTAGCTGTTGATATTGGAGGACGCAGCTATTGTAATATGGAATTTGACTTTACTAATGAAAAAATTGGGGACATGACTTCTGAAATTGTTATTCATTTTTTCGAGTCTTTTGCATCTTCAGCTAAATTAAATATTTATGGTGTTTCAAAAGGAGCAAATGACCATCATCAAGCAGAAGCAGTTTTTAAAGCTTTTGCTAAAGCATTAAAAGAAGCAATAAAAATAGAACATGATGAAATTCCAAGTACAAAAGGTGTTTTATAATTGGCAGGTGAAGACTTTTCTCAACGTGCATCTCATGATCGTTTAAGTGCAATAACTGATGGAGTTTATGCTGTAGCTTTAACTTTACTTGCTTTGGAGATTGTTGTTCCATCAGTTAATTCAATACATTCTTCTTCTCAATTAAATATTTATGTGCTTAATAATTTGTTACCTCAGTTATCTTTGTATTTTGTTAGTTTCATTATACTTTCAAATTTTTGGGCATCTACTAATGCTATTCCAATGTATAAAAAAGTGGATAATACTATTCTTACAATAAATTTAGCTATTTTGGCATTAGTGGTTTTAATACCCTTTTCAACTTCTTTTGTATTGTCTTTTTATCAATACAGTCAAAGTGTAATTGTTTTTAGTTTAATTATCTTATTAGTGGGATTACTTTATTTAATTTTATATATTTATTTATTTAAAGAAAATTTAGTTAAAGAACGGATTTATAAGTTTATAGAACCTCATAAAAGGATAATGATTATTGGATTAAGTATTCCTCCAATATTGGCTTTGATATCATTAATATTGGCACTGTTTAATCCTTTAGCAGGAATGTATGTTTATGTTGTTGTGCTTTTTGCAGCAGTGATAAAAAAAATAGCTAAAAGATTTATAAAGAGTTAATTTTTTTAGATGTATAAAAAAAGATAATGTAAGTAGCTAAAAAGCTACTTTTAATTTTATATTTATTCTGGTTTGCTGATTAAATCTGTTTTGCAACCAGTGTTTCCCTCTTTCATGTGAGGGGTTCTTAAAACAGAATCGTTACCTTTTTCAATTTCTCTAGCTTCATCAGCTAATGCTGCTGCAGATGCTGCCATTTCGTGTGCCGCTGCTACTAATGGGATGAAGTTTTCGAAACCTTTGGTCATGAAACATCCTTTCATATCTAAGTTTGCAACAGCTCCAGCCATTTCATATGCTGCAATAGCTTTTGCTTTTGCATATGGGTTTTCAAATCCTGCTGCTTCAACAGCTTTTTCAGCAGTAATTATAAGTTTAGGCAATTCGATATTTCCTGCTGCAGCTCCGTCAATTACACCGTCAATTGTGTTTTGAACTAATCTTAAAGCTCCGGTTTCTGCAAGCACTTTGAGAATATCTGCATTGAAAATAGCCATTTCAGTTGGGTCTAACCATTCTCTTTTTGCACCAATCATAGGGTCAGACATTACAATAATGTAACCTAATCCTTGTTCATCCATTTCATCTTTTTTACCTTTACCTGGTGCATCACCAATGATAATAGCTGGAATGTCTTTTTCAGATAACATTTCTCTTGCTTTAGCTGGTCCTGGTGCTCCTGGGTTTGGGCTAATGAAGATACAGAAATCTGGGTCAAATTGATCAACTTTTGGTACAACATCTTCAACTTGTTCAGGATTCATTTTTGCTCCAGATCCAAATACTCTTACATCAATATTTGGTCTGTCTGCTCTTTCATCTAAAAGAAGGTCTAATACTGGAGAGGTTCCAATATTTCCACTTTTTATAATACCTATTTTTACAACCATTTTAATTCACCTATTATTTCTATACAATTGTTTATAGAATTGTATATTTATTAATCTTTTGATTTAGCTCTGATTAATTAATTTGAATATTTTTTATATTTTGTTCAAAAATTTTAGAAAAAGTAGTTAGAAAATGATAAAATATTCATAAAATAATAGTTAAATTTTTAAAAATAGTTGGGAAGTGGTTCCGACGAGATTCGAACTCGTGATCCCCTCCTTGTAAGGGAGGTATCATACCACTAGACCACGGAACCATAGCACATCCTTATTTATTGATGTTATAATATATAAAGCTTTTGGTTTTTTTAAGGAATTTATATTTTATTTCCACAATTGAAACAAAAAACATCATCTTCTTTTATTGCACTTCCGCAATTGCTGCATTTCAATTCATGTTTTAATTTGTTTCCGCAGTTGGTGCAAAATGCATCATCATCATTTACCTGATGTCCGCACTTATTACAAGTTAATTCATATTTTAATTTGTTTCCACAGTTGGTACAGAATATATCATCTGCTTTTATAGTATTTCCACAATATTTGCAGGTATTGGCAGAATGCTTATTTTTAGCTGCACTTATTCCTGATACTTCAGCACTTGCGGTACCTAATGTAGGTACTTTTTCAAGCATATTTGAACTTGTTGATGTGCTGTCGGATAAAACTGGCTGACTATAAAAGTCTGTTCGGTTTTCTATTTCAAATATCATTTCATTCATTGCAGCAATTCTTTTATCATCAGAGGGGTGGGTAGAAAAGAAATCAAAATCATTGGCATTTTCTTCACTCATGGACTGCCAGAATGCCGGAATTTCACTTATGTCATAACCTGCCCAGTGAATTATCATCATTCCAAGTTTATCAGCTTCTATTTCTTGAGACCTTCCAAATGGCTGTATTAAAAAAAGTTCAGATCCGATATCTGCAATATTTGTAATTGCACCTGCAGCAAGTCCCAGCTCTTCCTGACCTAAAAGAATAAGTCCGATGCTTCCGATTCTGGAAATGGTTGTTATTGTATTTTTTGTATTTCTGATACTGGATTCGGTTCTGGAGTGGTCTAAAAGAGCATGGGCAATTTCATGACCTAAAATAAATGCTATTTTTTCTTCAGTATTTGCTATTGGCAAAATTCCTGAAAGTACAATGATTTTTCCTCCAGGTATACACATTGCATTTACTGTGTCATCTTCAACTAAATGGACTTCCCAGTCATAATAGTCTGCAGTATAATCTGACCTACCGATTTTAGCTAAATATTTTTCAACAGCATTTATTAAATTTGAAGTAACTTTTAAGATTAATTGGCCTTGTTGTGTTTGGTCTAATATTTCATACTTGTTTATCATATCGTAATAGTGATTATAATATTCATCTAAAAATTTATCATCATCTACATTGTCATAATGTGATTTTCCAGTAAATGGGTTAAGGCCACTTCTATCATCTTTACTCATTTTACCACCATATTTGTTATTACTTTATTTTTTATACTTTATAAAATCATGGGTTTACTTTGTGTATAAAAGTAGCCTATATCTAAAAGTAACTTATAAATAAAAATAAAACCATATTATATATTAATAAATTATTAATTAAAAGTGATATAAATGGCATGGGATGATTCTGCTAGCAAAATATGGATGGACGGAAATATGGTTGATTGGAAAGATGCAAAAATTCATGCACTTTCACATGTAGTCCATTATGGTACAAGTGTTTTTGAAGGTATTAGGGCATATGATAATAAAAAAGGCACATGTATCTTTCGTTTAAATGAACATGTAAAACGTTTATTTAATTCTGCAAAAGTTTATAAAATTGATATTCCTTATACTCAGGAGGAAATTGCACAGGCAATTAGGGATACTGTTAAAATCAATGAGTTAGCTTCCTGTTACATACGTCCTGTTGTATTTAGAGGGTATGGTCAGTTAGGAGTAAATCCATTAACCTGTCCTGTTAATAGTGTAATAGCTGCTTGGGAATGGGGATCATATTTAGGTGAAGAAGGAATGGCTAATGGTGTAAATGTCGGAGTTTCCTCCTGGAGAAAACCAGCTCCAGATACTTTTCCAACATTAGCTAAATGCGGTGCTAATTATATGAATTCCCAATTGGCTAAATTGGAAGCTATTGAACATGGTTATGATGAGGCTATTATGCTTGATTATGAAGGCCATGTTTCTGAAGGTAGTGGAGAAAACATTTTCATTGTAGAAGATGGTGTATTATACACTCCTTCAATGGATTCTTCCAATCTTAAAGGAATTACAAGAGAATCTATCAAACAGCTAGCTAATGATTTAGGATATGAAGTTGTTGAAGAAGGAATTTCAAGAGAAAGATTATACTTTGCTGATGAAGTATTTTTCAGTGGAACTGCTGCTGAAGTTACTCCTATTCGTTCAATTGATCATAAAATCATTGGTGCGGGTAAAAGAGGTCCAATTTCAGAAAAATTACAAAAAACTTTCTTTGACATTGTTGAAGGTAAAAAGGATGATAAATTTGGCTGGTTGGATTATATTTAAATGGTGTGGGAAATGGATATAATTCAGGCAATTATTATTGGTATTGTTCAGGGATTAACTGAATTTTTACCTGTAAGTAGTTCAGCTCATTTAATCTTTGCTCAAAATGCATTAGGGGTAGAATCTTCTCTTGCTTTTGATGTTTTTCTTCATTTAGGAAGTTTAATAGCTGTATTATGGTTCTTCCGTGCAGATATTATCAGAATGATTCAGGCATTCTTATTAAGTATTGGAGATATTATTCAACACAGATTTAAGGAGGGATTTTACTCTGATCCTTATAAAAGATTGGTCTGGTATGTAATTATAGCTACTATTCCTGTAGGTTTAGTTGGAGTATTATTTGAAAGTCAGGTAGAGTCATTGTTTGCAGGTGCATTGTATGTTCCGGCATTTTTCCTATTTGTAACCGGTACTATTCTTTACTTGTCTCAAAGAATGAATTCCGGAGAGGTTGATTTATCAAATCTTTCACTTAAAGAATCAATATTTATGGGATTAGGTCAGGCATGTGCTATATTACCTGGTCTTTCACGTTCAGGTACTACAATAGCTGCAGGTCTTGTAATTGGATTGGATAAAGAATTTGCTGCTAAATTCAGTTTTATATTATCTATTCCGGCTATTTTAGGAGCATTTATAGTCCAACTTAAGGATATTGGAACAATTACTGATTTCAATGCTTTAGCTGTTTTATTAGGATTTTTAGCAGCATTAATATCCGGTTATTTGGCTATTAAATGGTTACTTGAATTAATTCAAAAAAGAAGTTTGGATATTTTTGCATATTACTGTTGGATTGTAGGAATAATAGTATTTATGGGTTCAATAACCCATTTATTCTAAATACTATTCACTGCAAACCTTTTCTATTTTTTTTCTTAATCTTTCAACAGAGTTTCCTCTAATTAATGCTGTAAACATTGCACCCCCAGCTCCAACACCTTCTTTAACAAAACCGTCCAGATAATTTTTCAATCCAGGATATTCTGCTTCTTCAAAATTAGGGTCTACAATATTGACTGTAATATCTTTATCAATCTGTTTTACAAGGTCAAATAAATCAGCTGTTTCATCATTAGCCACAAAAACTGTAGTAGCTAAGTTTATTCTTGAGAAATCAAAATTAGGATTTATGGATTTTACAATTGCACAAACAGCAGCCATTTGTGTTCCGCCGCCTAAAATTATTGGGATATCTGTAGATATTACAAGTCCAGCCATTCCTGCAAGGGTTGGATCTCCAACAGCTCCAATAGCTTGCATTGCATCAATTTCATCAGTTTCAGGGTCAAGACCTGCATTTTTCAATCCTTCATCTACTACTTTTGTTTTTAAATCATGAGGATTTGTAGGCATACTTCCGCTGACTTTCTCATTAGCATCATATCCAAGAGCTCTTAAGACTCCAAGAGCAGTAGTTGTTCCTGCAGCTATACTTTCTCCGATTACTAGATAATCATGCATCATTGAAAGCTTTGCTCCAAGTTCTTTTGCATTTTCATAAATTTCCAATGGATTTAAAACTCCTTTTCCTGTTCTGATATCTCTTCCATATTCATTTCCAAGTCTGTTGCATTCTAAATGAGGGGTAACTTTAGAACCAGCATCTACTATAACAAATGGTATATCCGCAAGTTGTAAGGATGCTTTAGTCAGCATTGATGGTGTTGGTGCAGCAGTTTCTCCAACCACTGTTTGAGGAATTTCTTCCATACAATGAACACTTCCATGAACCATTATTTCAGCATCTGCTGCAGGAGTATATTCAGTTAATTCGGGAGTTGCTCCAGCTCCAGATATTCCAGGTATTTTGGAAGTTTCAGTTGTACCAATTACACATATAAATACTGGTTCCCCATATTTTATTTGGTTTATTAATTCATCAGAACCGTATGTTGTTATTCCGTCAATCATTTATTCACCTTTTTTAATTCTTCAATAATAATTTTATTTTGATTTATAATTTTTTGATTTTGCTTAATAATTTTTTCCAACATCTCTTTTTGAGTCAAATCCGTGCTGAATGTTTTTCCGTCTCTGGCTCTTGGAGGTATTTTGATTTCATTTGTTTGAGGTCTTGGAGGAATCCTATTTGGACTGTCAGAATCTTTTTTAATGTCTTTGGTGTAAATATTTGAGACGGTCTGTTTACTGTTTTCTTCTAACAGTTCCATTAATCTTGAATCTACTTCATCACCTTTAAGTTGACCTTGTTCAACTTCAAATCTTAATCTTTTTTGGATATTGTATCCCTGATAGATGGGTATGCCTCTGTTTTCGATTTCTTCTTTAAACTCCTCTCTAAGACGTACATCTCCTGTTAATTGTGTAACTCTTTTTTCTTCAGAAGTTTTTGTGCTATAAAATCCCATGATTATTAATTTATTTTTGAAATTTAAATATTTGTAGGAAATGTGAAATTAATAAAATGTGTATTTCTGCAATATTTGTGAACTGTATCTTATTTATATTTCAAATAACTAATATTAAATTAAATTATTTTTTTAAGTTGATTATTTTGATATGTTTAGGAATTGAAGGAACTGCTGAAAAGACAGGTGTAGGAATCGTTGATAGTGATGGAAATATACTAGCTATGGCTGGGGAACAGTTATTCCCGGAAAAAGGAGGTATTCATCCAAGAATAGCTGCTGAACATCATGGATATTGGATTCCAAAGTTAATTCCAAAAGCTATTGATGAAGCGGGAATCTCTTATGATGATTTGGATTTAATATCTTTTTCACAGGGTCCTGGTCTTGGTCCTGCTTTAAGAATTGTAGCTACTTCTGCAAGAACACTGGCACTATCTTTAAATAAACCAATAATTGGTGTTAATCATTGTATTGGTCATGTTGAAGTGGGAAAATTAGACACTGGTGCAGTTAATCCTGTAACTCTTTATGTAAGTGGTGGAAATAGTCAGGTAATCTCTCATGAAAGCGGAAGGTATAGGATTTTTGGTGAAACACTAGACATTGCTGCGGGAAACTGTCTTGATCATTTCGGTCGTGAAACAGGTTTAGGCCATCCTGGAGGTCCTGTAATTGAAAAACTGGCTAAAAAAGGTTCTTATGTTGATTTACCTTATGTTGTAAAAGGAATGGATTTCTCATTTTCAGGATTGCTCTCTGCAGCTTTAAGAAAAGTTAAAAAAGGCACTCCAATTGAGGATGTTTGTTTTTCACTGCAGGAAACAGCTTTTTCAATGCTTGTTGAGGTAACAGAAAGGGCACTGTCCCATACACAAAAAGATGAGGTTATGTTGTGCGGTGGAGTTTCTGCAAACTCAAGACTTAGGGAAATGCTTAAGACAATGTCTGAGGAGCATGGGGCCAAATTCTATATGCCTGAAATGAAACTATGTGGGGATAACGGAGTAATGATTGCATGGCTGGGATTGCTTATGTACAATCAGTTTGGTCCTTTGGATATTAGGGATACTGGGATTATTCAGCGTTTCAGAACTGATGAAGTAGAGGCTCCATGGGTAAATAGTGATGAATCACATTTGAAATTACCTGATAATTTAATAGCTAAAGGTGCTGAATCAGATATTATTAAAAGTTCATATTTGGGCAGAAATGCCGTATTGAAAAGCAGAATTCCGAAAGCTTACAGAATTGCTGAGATTGATTCTAAAATAAGAAAGTCAAGAACCAAACTTGAAGCCAAATTATTGTCTGATGTTAAAAAAGCAGGTGTAACTGCTCCTGTATTATATGATGTTGATTTGGAAAATAAATCTATATTGATGGAAGCTATTGAAGGGAAGATGCTTAAAGAAGTTATTGATGACAGTTTAGCTTATAAAATCGGAGTTGAAATAGCTAAAATACACAGTTTGGATATTATTCATGGAGATATTACAACTTCAAATATAATGCTTAGAGACGGAAAATTGGTATTTTTAGATTTTGGTCTTGGAAGACATTCTGATTTATTTGAAGATAAGGCAGTTGATTTGCTTGTATTAAAGAAATCCCTGCAAAGTATAGACAGCACTACAGCCAGCAAATATTTTGATGATGTTTTAGACGGTTATGCTGATTCATACGGGGAAAATAAAGATAAAATAATTAAAAAAATAAAAGAAATTGAATCAAGAGGACGTTATACCCATTAGGAAAGCATAATTTAATTCTTTATGTATGGGTGAACCTCTTTTTCTAGTGTATGAAATATAATGGATGAGAGCAAATTTCTAATCAGTTCATATAATTCTGATGCTTATTGATTTTTGCACTAAAACTCTGATACAAAATTTCTTTTGTAGTTATTTGAAGAATATGCATTCAGCAGTTATTATGTTAATCAGGATAACTGACTGGATATATTAAATACTATCTTAAACAACCGATTGGAATTACTTTAACACCATCCGGACGAGTATATGCATCTTTTCCGCCAGTCAGCACTGCAAGAAATGTGGGATTATCCAATTTTTTATTCTTTTCAATTAACTTATTGATTTTAAGAAGATTTTGGGCACCTTCCTCTATTCTTTCACTTCCAAGCTTGCATTCTATTAATGCATATCTTCCGTCTCTCAAGTGAACAACACAGTCAATTTCCAAATCTGACTTGTTATGATAATATGAAACTTTTCCGCCATAGGAATTTGTATAAACATTTAAGTCACGAATGCATAAATTTTCAAAAATAAATTCGAATGTTTCCAAATCATTTTCCATTGATTTAGGATTTGCATTCAATGCTGCTACGGCAATTGAAGGATCAATGAATACTTTTTTATTTCCTGATCTGATTGCTGATTTTGATTTGATGTTTGGCGACCATCCTCTGTTGTCTTCAATTACAAATAATTTTTTCAAGGCATCAACATATGAATAGTATGTGGGTCTACTTATATCCATAAAATTAGCATTAATATCCTCTATAATGGTTTGATCTTTAGCCAGTGTGGAATTGTTTCTTGCAAGCGAACGTAATAATACTCTTACCCTATCAGGATCTCTTTTAACCCCATCAACAGCAGAAACATCTGTGTTACAAATGTTTTCCAAATAATTATATGCAACAAAGAGTTTGCCTTCTCGAGTTTTTTGATTCAATGAATCTGGCCAACCCCCACGGCAGGCAGCAAATATCAAATCATCTATTGTTAAAGAGGATTCACAGTCATTAATGTTAATGTCTGGATTGTCAAATAAGTCCATAATTGAAATCTGCCCGTTTGATTCACCGCTTTCATACAAACTCATAGGCCTCATTAACATTCTATGGATTCTTCCGGTTCCTGAGTGCATAATGCTGTCTTCATCAACCACTGTTGAACCGGTTAGAATATATAATCCATATCCTTCGCTTTCATCTATGCTTGTTCTGACGGAATCCCACAATACTGGAGCCACCTGCCATTCATCAATCAATCGCGGTTTGTTTCCTTTTAATAATCTGGAAGGCTCTATGTCTGCCCACATAATATTTGTTTTATAATTATCTTTGTCTTGTAGTTTTAATACACTTTTGGCATGCTGTTCGGCAGTAGTTGTCTTGCCACACCATTTGGTCCAACAATGAGAATTGCACCAATCATTGTAAGATATTTTTCCAAATCTTCATCCAATATTCTCGGCAAATACTTAACAACCATAATGATTACTCCTTAATTTTACATTTTTTCCGTATATTACTTTACAATTTTTCTAATACAAAAATCTGTTACTTATTTTATTTAGAGCATTTTGAAAAGCAATATTTTTTTCGAAAACTAGGTATGTTTTCTTGTCATATCGATTGTTTCATCATTTTGGTTCATTTTCATTTTTTGTTTTTTGAATATGCTTGTTTTAAATAATATTGGATAGTGTAACTTAGGCAAGTTTATCACTATCTAATTAATCCAGTATCCTGATTTATACGTAAATTTTGCAGGTATAATTTGAAAAGATTACTTTTTAATTTGTATTTGCCTCTTGCTGGTTTGATTATCATGTTTTTGTTAATTAAACTTTTTAGCAATGCTGAAGGTTCTGAGTTTAGGTGAGCATTATCTTTGATATGGGAATAGGATAAAATTGTTTCGTTGCTTTCAGCCATTAAGCATAGTATTTTTCGCTCTTCCGTAGTGGATTTAGAGAATAATGATTTAAATTCACGTTGGGCCAAAATGTTTAAGGAATACACAGATGCCTTTTTAAACTCATCCATAGTCACTTTATCATCTTCATTTGTTTCTTCAAAACAGCTGTAAGCTAGGATTTGCATGTAATATGGAATTCCGTTTGATAATTCATATATTTCTTTTATGACATTCTCTTCAAAGGCCACATTTTGTTCTTTAGTAGGAATATTGATTGCATCATATACTTCGCCGTATGATAATGGTCCAATTAAGTAAGGTTCGAATATCCGTACTGCTGAGTCAAGTTTGTCTTGTATTTTGTTGAAAATGTCTTCTGAACCAGTAGCTACAAACATTATGTTTTTTCCTTTTAGATTTAATTCTACAAGAGCATTCTGCAAGATACTCAATATCTTCATTGTTTCATCATTGCCCATAATCCTTTGAAGATCATCAAACAGCAGGATTAAAACAGGATTGTCAGAGCCTAGCTCATCATAAATCACGTTTAAAATTTTTTCAAATGCAACTGCAGGGCTGGTTTGGGGAATTTCACGTGATACAGATATGCCTCCGATAAATGGTATATTAATACCTAATGAACTTATTTTCTCCCAAAAATGGCTAATATTAATATTTAACGTGTCAGAACATTTTTCTATTATTAATGAGTAAATGTCTTCAAAATTTCCTTCCATTAATGGAATTCTAACTGAATATACATCATCAAGATTAGTTATTTCCTCTTGAAATTTTAATAATAAAGATGTTTTTCCAATATCTTTTGGTCCATATAATATTAAATGGCCGGGAATTCCTATTTTAGTTGAGTTATATATTTTTTTAAGTTCATTTAATTCATTTTCACGGCCAGTGAAATACGAAGGCAAAATTCCAGTTCGTTTTCTAAAAGGATTATTTTTCATGTTTATAACCTCTGATAATACATTTCATAAAAAACATAAAAAAAATTTATGTTTCTTATGTTTCTTATGTTTCTCAAGAATTTTGAAATTTACATATAATAAATGCTATTCTAATAATTTTTTAAATCATAAAATAAAAAGTATCAATTTTCATAAGAGCATTCGCTAAAGGATTAAATTTGTAAGAAAAGCAAATAAAACAATAATGTTCAAGTTTTTTACATATTGGGAAATGATAAAACTATTGGAAGGGAATTTAAACCATTATTGGAGACTGATGATAATATATAATTACTTTAGATTAGCTAAAATTTCCTAAACAATTAATTGTTCATTTAAATCTTTTAACTGATTATGGTTAATTTTATAAAAAATTTAGTTCATAATTAACTTTATGATAACATTTATAACTGGTAACAAACATAAAGTTATAGAAGCAGAGAATATATTTAAAGATTATGACATTAACTTGGAGCATATTGATTTAGGTTACTGTGAACCTCAGGGAACTCTTGAGGAAGTAGCTATATCAGGTGCAAAATATGCTAGTCGTAAACTTAATAAACCTGTGATTGTTGAAGACGCTGGTTTATTCATAAAAGCTTTAAAAGGTTTTCCGGGAACATATTCTTCTTATGTTCAAGAAACTCTTGGAAATCAGGGAATATTAAAGCTTTTAGATGGTGTCGATGACCGTTATGCCGAATTCAGGTCAGTTATTGGGTACTGCGCCCCCAATTCTGAGCCCAAGATCTTTTTAGGTAAGGTCATAGGTGAAATCGCAGTTGAGGAAAAAGGAGATTTAGGTTTTGCTTTTGATCCTATTTTCTATGTTCCAGATGAAGATAAGACTTTTGGAGAACTTACAACTGAAGAAAAAAACCAGTTTTCACATAGAAAAAATTCTTTAGAAAAATTTATTAAATGGTATTCTGTTCAATAAT
This sequence comes from Methanobrevibacter intestini, assembly GCF_047402955.1. Taxonomy (NCBI): domain Archaea; kingdom Methanobacteriati; phylum Methanobacteriota; class Methanobacteria; order Methanobacteriales; family Methanobacteriaceae; genus Methanobrevibacter; species Methanobrevibacter intestini. The sequence goes on along the minus strand of NZ_CP187956.1, from coordinate 950,440 downwards.
TTTCTAATTTATTATTATGGGCTTACTTTATAACTAATATTAAGAGGTAATTATTATGGCAAGACCAGAATGGGTAACTTACAGTGATGAAGAAATTGAAGAAATGATTTTAAAATTTAACAAAGAAGGAAAAAGTACCAGTGAAATTGGTATTATCTTAAGAGACCAATACGGTATTCCTAGTGTTAAAGAAGTAACCGGTGAAAGAATCACCCAAATCTTAAAAAGAAATGATCAAGCTGGAAAATACCCTGAAGATTTAATGAACTTAATCAAAAGAGCAGTAAATATAAGAGATCATTTAGCTGAAAATCCTAAAGATTTACACTCTAAAAGAGGTTTAACTATCATTGAATCTAGAATCAGGAGATTAGCTTCATATTATGTAAATGAAGGTGCATTACCTGAAGGATGGAGATACAATCCAAAAGAAGCAGCACTCCTTGTTAAATAGAGCTAGTGAAGCTAGTAATGTGCTTAAAGGGCACATAGAAAACAACAACGTTATAAGAATTATTTCTCATAACGATGCTGATGGAATTTCAGCAGCAGCTGTATTAGCTAATGCTTTAAAAGAGGAAAAGGTTCAGTTTCACACTACAATTGTTCCTCGTCTTAAAGAAGATTTAATAAATCAGTTAAGACATGAAAAACATGATTTGGTCATTTTTTCAGATATGGGAAGTTCTTTTGTAGGTGAACTTAATTCCTTTAAATGTGATGTTATTATAGCTGATCATCATCAGGTCAGTGATGTTGAAGCAGAAAGCAATGTGGTTCACATAAATCCTCATCTGTTTGATATTGACGGAAGCAGGGATTTAAGTGGAGCAGGTTCCAGCTATTTGGCAGTTAGGGACCTTGATAAAAAACACTTGGCTTATTTTGCTTTAATTGGTGCTTTTGGTGATATGCAAGGTCAGGACGGATTTACCGGAGTTAATAAACTCATTGTTGATGATGCTAAACAAAGTGGTAATCTGGAAATTCATGATGGTTTGAAAATAGTTTCCAAATCCTCTGAACCACTTTTCAAGTCTTTAGCTTACACTTTTTCTCCGCCGCTTCCCGGAATAACTGGGGATTTGGAAGGTTCAACTGAGTTTTTAGAAAGGATGAATCTGTCTTATGGAATTAAATTTTCTGATTTAGGTGAAGAGGAAAAAGATATTCTTAAAGATGAACTTATTAAGATTAATCCGGATATTTTCGGTGACTGTTATACAGTTCCAAAAGAAATACCTCTGCTTCGTGATTTGGAAGAGTATTCCTATATTCTTGATGCATGCGGTAAAAATAAGAAGTTTGGATTAGGTTTAAGCATTGCTCTTGGAGAACGTGAAAAAGCCTTAAAAACAGCTACTGATTTGCAGCGCAAATATCGCGATCAGCTTGTTAAAGGTTTGGAATGGATTAAAAAGGAAGGTTCAGTTAATCTTTCTCATATTCAATATTTATACAGTGAAGATAAAGTGTTGAAATCTGTAATGGGTACAATAGCTAGTATAGGTTTGTCTATTAACCTGTTGGATGATTCAAAACCTGTTTTAGGATTATCCAGACTTCATAAGGATATTAAAGTTTCCGGAAGAACAACCAGACAGCAAGTTGAAAATGGAGTTAATTTGGGAAAAGCCTTACAGGACAGTTCCAACAATTTTGGTGGCCAGGGTGGAGGTCATGATATTGCTGCAGGAGCTATGATTCCATTTGACAGTAAAGACAACTTTTTAAACTTGGTTAATGATATGGTTGAATATCAAATAAATAATGATTAATATGTTTTTAACAAAAAAAGAAGAACAAATGTGTGATGGGGAGTTTGGAGAAACTGTTAGAAAAAGCATGGATATTTTAGTAGCTTTAGGAGATATTTATGGTGCTTCTAAATTGGTGGATATCACTTCAGCACAGGTTTCTGGAGTTTCTTATAAAACTATTGGTGATGCGGGACTGGAATATCTTCAGGATTTAGCCAGTGATGATAAAGGGGTAGCTAGTGTTAATTCTTCCCTAAATCCTCCTGGAACTGATTTGGATAATTGGAAAGCTCTCGGATTTCCAAAAGAATTTTCAGTTAAGCAAAATCAGATTGTAGAAGCTTACGGCAAACTTGGAATCTCAAAAACATGTACTTGTACTCCTTATCTTGTTGGAAATGTTCCCAGATTTAGAGACCATGTGTCCTGGTCAGAATCTTCAGCAGTAGCTTATGTTAATTCTGTAATTGGTGCTAAAACTAACCGTGAAGGTGGTCCGGCAGCATTAGCTGCAGCTATTGTTGGTAAAACTCCTCTTTATGGATTCCATTTAGATGAAAATAGGAAGGCTAATTTAGTAGTGGATGTTGAAACCGAACTCGCAGGTGCTGATTTCGGAGCTCTCGGATATATTGTTGGGAAAATTGTCGGTGGAGGAGTGCCTTACTTCACCCTTAAAAATATTCCTGACAATAATAATTTAAAAACATTGGGAGCAGCACTTGCCTCATCAGGTTCAGTAGCTCTTTATCATATGGAGAACGTTACTCCGGAATATGAATTGGCTGCTAAAAGTGAAGCTGATGATCATATTACAATCTCTGAAGACGACATTTTAGACACCCGTAACAAATTATCCACTACAGCTGATGAACCGGATTTAATCTGTTTAGGCTGTCCTCATGCTTCATTGGAAGAAATAAAAGAAGTTGCAAATATTGTCAGGGGAAAATCAATTAAAAATAAATTATGGATTTGTACATCAGTTAGCGTAAAAGCAACAGCTGACAGAATGGGTTATACAAAAGCTATTGAAGATGCAGGTGGTAATGTGGTCTGTGATACCTGTATGGTCGTAGCGCCTATTGAAGATATGGGCTTTGAAGTAATTGGTGTAAATTCAGCAAAAGCAGCTAATTATGTTCCCTCTATGTGCGGACTTGATGTTGTTTATGATGATGTGGAAAATTTAATTCACTTTGAATAATTTTTTCCACTATTTTTTTTAAATTTCAATAAATTTCTATAGAATACTTTTCAGCTATTTTTCTTAAAAGCGTATTTTATAAGAAACTATTTATGTAAATAATTTGATAGGGTATTCTATAAGACACTCATTAGGTTGTTTTTAATAATGCTTAGTCGAAATGTAATTAACTTTTTAGGGTGTTGTCTTCAACTTTAAATTTAATAAAATCATATAATAATTATAGGTGAATAAATTTATGAATTATTTAGTTATTGGTGCAGGAAATGCTGGTAGGCCTGTTGCAAGGTTACTTAATAATCAAAATCATAAGGTTATTATAACTGATCCAAAACAGTTATCTGATTTTAAACAAGATGTGCAAAGTATTTTAAAACAAATGGAAAAAGAGGGAGTTATTTTAGATTTAGGCAATGATAATCCTTCTATTGATGGTATTGATAAAGTTTATAAGGCTCCAAGTTTGCCTGACAGTGCACCTATTGCAAAAAAGGTTGCTGAAGCTGATTTAGATGTTATTACTAATGAAGACTTTTCAAAAATGGTAAATGATTTGATTCCTGTTGATATTATTGGAATCACGGGAACTATGGGTAAAACAACTACTACATTTATTACAACAAGCATTTTTAAACAGGCAGGTTATAAAGTATGGTCCTGTTCTTCTTTAGTTAATAATTTAGTTAGTGAAGCTATTATTGATGGCATAGTTAAAGGTAAAGCTCAAAATTGTGATATAGCTATTTTTGAACTTCCTCATGGAACTATAGGACTTCTGGATGAATTGGATATTAAAATTGGTCTTTTAACCAATATTGCTGAAGACCATCTGTCTGAATTTGGAGGTTCTCTTGAGAAATATCAGCAACGTAAATTGATTTTGGAAAGAATGAGTGAAACATTTATTGCAAATAATTCCTGCAGGGACATTATAGCTCCGGTAAGGGACAATGCACTTTATTATGCTTTAGATGATGACTGTGATTTCATTGGAACTGCCGGTGATGAAAAATTAACCGTCAGATATTCAAAAGGGGAATTTACAACACCATTCCACATGGTCAGCTATTTCTTTGAAAACTCTGTAGGGGCCAGCAGTGTTGCTTTAACATATGGTGTTTCTCAGGAAGATATTACTGAGGCATTGTCTGAATTTAAAGGACTTCCGGCACATATGGAGGATGTTGGTGAGTACAATGGAAGAAAAGTTATTCTGGATTCTGCATTTTTATATGATGGAATGAAAATCACTCTTGATTATTTTAAAGATGACAATGTTGTACTGTTTTTAGATCATTTTGATACATTGTCTAAAAGAGATAAGGCAGAAGTTGGAAAGCTTGTTGGACAATATGTAGATGTTATAATAGCTAGCGGATTTAATGAAGTTAACCAGAAAGTTGAAATGAATGCGGCATATGAAGTTTTAGATGCTGTTGAAAATCCGAATGCGGTTAAGGTAGCTACCAGAGATATTACTGAAGCTGCTGCTTTAACATTCAAATATTCCAAACCTGGAGACATTATTTTGCATATGGGGCCACTTATAGCTTATGACAGACTCACCACTGTTGAAAAAATCATGAAAGGACTTGAAGAGGGAAGTAAAAAATATGAATGAGTCTGATTTTTCGAAAGATACCACATTTGGTGTAATTGGGATTTGTGGAGCTAACTGTAATCTGGTAGCCAGAATTCTTAAAGACCGTGGATTTGATGTTATTGGAACAGACATGGCATCTGCTAATGGCTGCAGGTTTAAAAAATCTTTGGAAGGGTATGATATTGAAGTATTTTATGAATCTCATCCGGAAGAGTTTTTTGAAAAAGCAGATTATATAATTCCACCAATAAGTTTACCTAAAACAGCTAAAGTATTTGACATTATTCAGGAAAAAAACATTCCTGTTATGGAAGTTAGTGATATTATAGATATTTTTAAAGTAAACAAACCGGTATTTGGAATAACCGGCACTAACGGTAAGACGACTACCACAACTCTTTTGAAAAAAATAGCCTGTGATAATAATATTGTACCTGTTGAACATAACTTGGAAAAAATGCAGGGAAATGCCGAGTATATTCCAATTTTACAGTCCCGGTTAAATGGTGATGTGGGAATTTTGGAAGTAGGCACATTTGGAGTTCCGGGTACTATTGAGAGAATAGTTGGAAATTCTCAGTTAAGTTCCGGACTAATAACTAACATAACTCCTGATCATTTAAATGATTTGGGGAGCTTTATGGAGTATGCACATGTCAAAGCAGAATTTATAAAAGGATTAAATGGAAAGCAACTTATTGTAAACGGTCAGGATCCGACAATTATGGGGCTTTTAAGGGAATTGAACTTTGCAGGTGAAGTAATTACTTTTGGAGTAGATGAAATGCCTGTAAGTGTATCTTCTAAAGAATGTGTTTGCGGCAAAACCGTTGATGTTAAAGAGATTATTTCAGGTTCAGGATATTATTTATGTGAATGCGGTCTAACAACTCCGCAGCTGGATTATATTGCAACTAATATTGATTTGAAAAATAGATCCTTTGAGTTACATACTCCAGATGAAAAACTGGAAGTTAAAATGCTTCTTGATGGAATTCATAATGTCTATAATGTTTCAGGCGTAATTATTGCAGCTCATGAATTTCTAAAATTACCTTATGATAAAATATTGGAATCAATAGCTACTTTTGGAGGGGTTTCCGGTAGAATGGAAAAAGTAGCCACCATTGGCGAAAAGGATGTTGTTGTAGATTTTGCACATAACCCTGCAGGTGTTGAAACGGTTTTACGGGAATTTAAAAAGTTATATGGTGATATTACTACAGTTATTACAATTTCATCAGAATCCGGTGCTAAAGGGGATTTGGAAATATTTGATAATGTTTTAGAATTTTCCAAATATGTTGTTCCTGCTTCAAGTGCTTCTCAAAAAATAGCTAGTGATAAAATAAGTGAACATCCTGAACTTAAAGAAAAAATTATACTGAATCATGTTGATGATTTTGTTAAAAAAGGCACTCTTGGTGCAACTTTTGATGAAGTCCGGGAGGGAATTAATCAGGCATTAAAACTAGACTGTAATAAGGTAATAGCTATTGGGGAGGCTGCTACAAAATTTAAAAAATGTGTTGATAATTTATAAATTAAATAGTTTATGTTTAATCATGTTTTTTAAATTTTAGCTATTTAATATATATTTTGTTTACTTAGTATTATTTTTAATATTATTTTTTACACATAATTTAATTTTTATTTATTAATCCTATACCTTTTTTTACTTATTTTTATTATTTGGTTTATTTTAATTTTGTTCATTTTTATATTTTAAAAATGGTTTTTTGTTTGATTAACTATTTGATTGATTATGTTATATTTTAATTTATTCATATTAAATAGGTAGTTTTATATAAGTTGTGTTAAAGATATATACATTGTCTAACTATTTGTTAGTTCAGTTTAAATTTTAATGTGTTTAATTGTAATTTTTAGAAAAGGAGAAAAATCTCATGAGTCTAAAAAAGAATATTGGTGTGTTAGTTCTTTTATTAGTACTTTTAAGCATGTCTGCAGTTTCTGCTGAAGATGTGTCTATTAATACTAATGATACTTACCAAGCACAAAAAGATTTCACATCTTTACAAACAGACATTGATAATTCTCAAAATGTATTTGAGCTTAATTATGATGTCAAACACGGAGATGATGAAAAGGATAATTATGGTATTTCTATTACAAAGACTACTATAATTAACGGAAATGGTCATACAATTGATGCTAATGGTCATGGAAGTATTTTTGTAGTAAAAGATTCTTCTGTTACATTAACATTAAATGATTTGACTTTAATTAATGCAAATCCTGTTTCTGATAGTTCAGGAATTGTAAGTAATGGTGGGGCTGTTTACTTTGATGGTTCTACTTTAATTGTAAATAATGTGAATTTCAAAAACAATACTGTCTATAAATATGGTGGTGCAATTTACACTACTGGAACTTGTATTGTAGACAGTTCTGTTTTTGATGGAAATGATGTGCAATTCAGAAGTCAAAATATTGACAATGGAGGTGCAGCTATCTATGCAGATAATGGTGCTTCATTATTAATCTCTAATTCACAAATAATTAATAACCATAAAAACATGGTTATTCGTGACAATAATGTTGGAGATCTTGTAGATGGTGTAGTAGTTGCAACAGGATATACTAAAATTTCAAAATCTTACTTTAGAAATAACAGCGGATGTTATGGTGGTGCTGTAACTTCTTTAGGTTACACTAGCGCAGGTAAAAATCAGATTATCATTGAAAATTCAGTATTTGATGCAAATAGAGCATTCCAAGGTGCAGCTGTAAATGTTATAGGTTCTACTTTCAAAATATCCGGAACCAATTTCACCAACAATAAAGGTGTTGGTTATGGAAGTGGAAATCCTAATGTAGGTGCTCTTCTTACATGGTATGGCTGTGAAGGTACAATATCTGATTGTAATTTTATAAACAATACTGCAGATAATGGTGCTGCTTATAGATTAGGAGATGATAATAATGGTGTTTCCAGTGCCAGTGTTGACAGCTGTACTTTTATAAACAATACTGCAACCAATCAAGGTGGTGCTGTATATGAAGGTGGAAAAACAGGTAAAGCTACTTTAGATATTAAAAATTCCACATTCACCAATAACTCTGCAAAAAAAGAAGGTAGTGCTATTTATAGTGGATATACTTTAAATATTGATGATGATACAACATTTACTAATAATATGGTTTATATGTATTATACAGGTACTTTAAACATAGGTGAAATTAAAACCTTTACTGATTTGCAAAAAGCTATAAACATGGTTGAAGGTGATATCCATTTAAGTTCTAATGTAACTATGTTAGATAGTGAAGCTGATAACTTTGTAAATGGTATTGTTGTTGACCATCTTGTTAATCTTAAATGTGATGGTTTTACTATTAATGCTAATAATTTAGGTAGGATATTTAATGTTACCTCAACAGCTGATAAATTAAATATATATAATGCTAATTTAATTAATGGTAATGCTGATATTGGTGGTGCAATATATAATACTGGTTCTGTATATGCATACAACACTGCTTTTAAAGACAATACTGCTGCTACTATGGGTGGTGCAGTATTCAACAAAGGAACTTTAACTATTCAAAAATGTATAGTAGATAATAATGATATAACCAAACGTACTTCTTCTGCCTCTGAAGATTATGGTGGTGCAGCTATCTATAACTGGTATGATAGTACATTATTTATTAAAAATAGTACTATTTCCAACAACCTTAAAAATTATAAAAATGGGGATTATGTTGTTGGTGCTGTAACTTCTCTTGGTAAAACTACAATTTCACAAAATTCTTATTTTGTTAATAACTCTGGCCGTTGGGGTGGAGCTATTACTACTTCAGGCAGTTCATTACCTGGTAAGAAAGTTAATGAATTAAGTATTAGTGAGTCTACATTTAGTAAAAATGGAGGATTATACGGTGCAGGTATATTTATAGAAGGTTCTAAGTTCACGATTACTAGTTGTGTATTTGATAGCAATACTGCATCTGGTAAAGGTAATATGACTCCAAATGATAATAATGGAGCAGCTATTGAAGTAACCAATACTGATAAAGCTATTACTGGAACTATAAGTAAAACTAAATTTACCAATAACAAAGCTCAATATGGTGGAGCTATTGATATTTGTGCAGGAACCATTAAAATTTTAAATTCAAAATTCATTAATAACTCTGCTGATGTTGAAGGTGGAGCTATAGATATTAATGCTGCAAATGGTAACCCTAAAGTTACAATTTCCAGTTCTAATTTTATTAACAATAGTGCACCAGTTGGTGGAGCTATATGCAATGTACATGATTTAACTGTTAAAGGATCTACTTTTATTGACAATACTCCTAATACTATATTTAATTGGGTAGGTGCTGGAGGTAATCTTAATTTAAATATAAAGACTTTTACTGATTTACAAAATGCTATTGGTCTTGTTACAGGTACTTTAACTCTTAATCAAAATGTTGCAATGGCTGCTAAAGAAGCAGCTAACTTTGTAAATGGTGTAGTTATTAATAAGAATATTGCTATTGATGGTAAAGGTCATACTATTGATGCTAAGAATTTAGGTAGGATTTTCAGTATTGGTGAAGGATTTACTGTTACTTTAACTAATGCTACTTTGATTAATGGTAAAGCGGATAAGGGTGGAGCTATTTATAATAATGGTTCTTTAACTTTAAGTGATGTTAAATTAAGTGATAATGCTGCTGATAGTTATGGTGGTGCTGTTTTCAACAATGGTCATTTAGTTGTTTCTGATTCTGTATTTGATTCTAATGATATTGTTAATCGTGGTTCTGCTAGTGTTGATTATGGTGGTGCAGCGATTTATAACTGGTATGATGGTGTTTTAACTGTATCTGGTTCTAATTTCATTAACAATATTAAGAATTATAAGAATGGTGATCGTTTAGTTGGTGCTATTGCTACTATTGGTGATGCTACAATTTCCGATTCTTACTTTGTTAATAATGCTGGCCGTTGGGGTGGAGCTATCTCAACTGCAGGTTATTTGCTTGCTGGTGATGATGTAAATACTTTAACTGTATCTGGTTCTACTTTTAAAGAGAATGGTGGATTGTATGGTGCTGGTATTTTTGTAGCAGGGTCTGACTTTACAGTATCTGATTGTGTATTTGATAAAAACTCTGCATTTGGTAAAGGTGATATGACTCCTAATAATAACAATGGAGCAGCTATTGTAGTAACTGATACTGGTAAAGATATTACTGGTATTATAACTGATTCTAACTTTACTAATAACAAAGCTCATTTCAGTGGAGCTGTTGATATTTGTGAAGGAAAAATCACAATTAAAAATTCAATATTTGTAAATAACTCTGCGGAGTATTGTGCTGGAGCTATTGCTGTTGATTCACAGATAAATAAACCTGCTGTAGAAATAATTAATTCTAAATTTGATAGTAACTCTGCAGAATATGGTGGAGCTATATATAACTATTATAATTTAACAGTTGTTGATTCAACATTTACTAACAATTCCAAAGATACCATTTATAATTTCAGAGTAGCAAATCTTGATTTAGGTATCAAAACTTTCACTGATTTGCAAAATGCTATTGGTCTTGTTAGAGGTACTTTGACTCTTGATTCTGATATTGCAATGACTGATGATGAAGCTGCTAACTTTAAAGATGGTGTAGTTATTAATAAGAATATTGTTATTGACGGTAAAGGTCATACTATTGATGCTAAGAATTTAGGTAGGATTTTCAATATTGGTGAAGGATTTACTGTTACTTTAACTAATGCTACTTTAATTAATGGTAAGGCGGATAAAGGTGGGGCTATTTATAATGATGGTTCTTTAACTTTAAGTGATGTTAAATTAAGTGATAATGCTGCTGATAGTTATGGTGGTGCTGTTTTCAACAATGGTCATTTAGTTGTTTCTGATTCTGTATTTGATTCTAATGATATTGTTAATCGTGGTAGTGCTAGTGTTGATTATGGTGGTGCAGCGATTTATAACTGGTATGATGGTGTTTTAACTGTATCTGGTTCTAATTTCACTAACAATATTAAGAATTATAAGAATGGTGATCGTTTAGTTGGTGCTATTGCTACTATTGGTGATGCTACAATTTCCGATTCTTACTTTGTTAATAATGCTGGCCGTTGGGGTGGAGCTATCTCAACTGCAGGTTATTTGCTTGCTGATGATGATGTAAATACTTTAACTGTATCTGGTTCTACTTTTAAAGAAAATGGCGGATTATATGGTGCAGGTATTTTTGTAGCTGGCTCTGACTTTATTGTGTCTGATTGTGTATTTGATAAGAATACTGCATTTGGTAAAGGTGATATGACTCCTAATAATAACAATGGAGCAGCTATTGTAGTAACTGATACTGGTAAAGATATTACTGGAGCTATAACTGGTTCTAACTTTACTAATAATAAAGCTCAATATGGTGGAGCTATCTATATTTGTGAGGGTAATATTGCAATTTCTGATTCATTATTTGAAAATAACTCTGCTGATGTTGAAGGTGGAGCTATTGATATTGATTCTGCAATAAATAATCCTGTAGTTACTGTTGAAAATTCTAAATTTGTTAATAATACTCCACAAGCTATTCATAACTCTAAAGAATTACATTTAGGTATTGAAACATTTACTGATTTGCAAAATGCTATAAATCTTGTTGATGGTATTTTAACTCTTGATTCTGATATTGCAATGATTGATGATGAAGCTGCTAACTTTAAAGATGGTGTAACTATTAATAAAAATATTAGAATTGATGGTAAAGGTCATACTATTAGTGCAGAAGATTTAGGTAGGATTTTCAGTATTGGTGAAGGATTTACTGTTACTTTAACTAATGCTACTTTGATTAATGGTAGGGCTGCTGAAGGTGGGGCTATTTATAATGATGGTTCTTTAACTTTAAGTGATGTTAAATTAAGTGATAATGCTGCTGATAGTTATGGTGGTGCTGTATTCAACAATGGTCATTTAGTTGTTTCTGATTCTGTATTTGATTCTAATGATATTGTTAATCGTGGTTCTGCTAGTGTTGATTATGGTGGTGCAGCGATTTATAACTGGTATGATGGTGTTTTAACTGTATCTGGTTCTAATTTCACTAACAATATTAAGAATTATAAGAATGGTGATCGTTTAGTAGGTGCTATTGCTACTATTGGTGATGCTACAATTTCCGATTCTTACTTTGTTAATAATGCTGGCCGTTGGGGTGGAGCTATTACTACTTCTGGCGCTTTGATTGCTGGTGATGATGTAAATACTTTAACTGTATCTGGTTCTACTTTTAAAGAGAATGGCGGATTGTATGGTGCAGGTATTTTTGTATGGGGATCTGACTTTATTGTGTCTGATTGTGTATTTGATAAGAATACTGCATCTGGTAAAGGTAATATGACTCCTAATAATAACAATGGAGCAGCTATTGAAGTAACTGATACTAATAAAGCTATTGCTGGAACTATTACTGGTTCTAAATTTACCAATAATAAAGCTCAATATGGTGGAGCTATTGATATTTGTGAAGGTAACATTAAAATTACGGATTCAGAATTTGTTAATAACTCTGCTGATGTTGAAGGTGGAGCTATTGATATTAATACTGTTAATGGTAATCCTGAAGTTTTAATTTCCGATTCTAAATTCATTAACAATAGCGCATCCTATGGTGGTGCTATAGTTAATGTGAAAGATTTAACTGTTAGAAATACTGAATTTGTTAACAATGCTCCTGATGCCATATTTAATTATGTTGGCTTTGGAGGCAACCTTGATTTAGGTATTGAGAATTTCACTGATTTGCAAAATGCTATTGGTCTTGTTACCGGTACTTTAACTCTTAATCAAAATGTTGTAATGACTGATGATGAAGCTGCTAACTTTGTAAATGGTGTAGTTATTAATAAAAATATTAAAATTGATGGTAAAGGTCATACTATTGATGCTAAGAATTTAGGTAGGATTTTCAGTATTGGTGAAGGATTTACTGTTACTTTAACTAATGCTACTTTGATTAATGGTAAAGCTGATAAGGGTGGAGCTATTTATAATGATGGTTCTTTAACTTTAAGTGATGTTAAATTAAGTGATAATGCTGCTGATAGTTATGGTGGTGCTGTTTTCAACAATGGTGAATTAGTTGTTTCTGATTCTGTATTTGATTCTAATGATATTGTTAATCGTGGTAGTGCTAGTGTTGATTATGGTGGTGCAGCGATTTATAATTGGAAAGAGGGCACATTAAAAGTAACTAATTCTAATTTTACTAATAATATTAAGAATTATAAGAATGGTGATAATTTAGTTGGTGCTATTACTACTATTGGTAATGCTACTGTTAGTGGTTCTAACTTTGTTAATAACTCTGGCCGTTGGGGTGGAGCTATTTCAGCTACTGGTGCTGAATTAAGGAAAAATTCAAGTACTTTAACAGTATCTAATACTATATTTAGGGATAATGCTGCTTTATATGCTGGTGCTGTTTACATATGGGGATCTAATTACAATATAGCTGATTGTGTATTTGATAACAATACTGCGTTTGGTAAAGGTAATATGACTCCAAATAATAATAATGGTGGTGCTCTTGTTGTATCTCAAGTAAGTAAATTCAATGAACCAATCACTGGTACTATTTCCGGTTCTAAATTTACTAATAATAAAGCTCAATATGGTGGTGCTGCTTACTTCAATAAAGGATTTGTAACTATTACTGATTCCGTATTTGAAAATAACATAGCTACTGCTGAAGGTGGAGCTGTTGGCTTTTCTCGTGCAAGTGTTAAAGATTTAGTTGTATCAATAAATAATTCTTCATTTGTAGGTAATAAAGCACCTGTTGCTGGAGCTATTTTTACAAATGTTGATTCAAAGATTACAAATTCAAACTTCACTAAAAACACAGCATCAAAAGGTGGAGCTGTTTTGAATGAGAATGGTGCAAAATTAACTGTTGATAATTCTACATTTAAAGATAATGCTGCTGATAGTTATGGTGGTGCTGTATTAAACAATGGTGAATTGATTGTTACTAACTCTGTATTTGATGTTAATGATATTCTTAATCGTGGTTCTGCTGGTGTTGATCATGGTGGAGCTGCTATCTACAACTGGGAAAATGCTAAATTAGATATTTCAAAATCTAACTTTACAAACAATATTAAAAACTATGTAAATGGTGATCGTTTAGTTGGTGCTGTAACTACTATTGGTAATGCTACTATTCGTGATTCTTACTTTGTTAATAACTCTGGCCGTTGGGGTGGAGCTTTAGCTGCAACTGGTGGAGTATCTGGCAGTGCTATAAACACTATTAGTGTAGATGGAACTAAATTTGTTAACAACACAGCTTTATATGGTGGAGCAATGTTTGTATGGGCATCTAATTACACTATTTCCAACTCTGTATTTGATAACAATTCAGCATTTGGTAAAGGTGATATGAGTCCTAATGACAATAATGGTGGAGCACTTATAGTAACTCAGGATAATATACCTGTTTCAGGTAAAATAGTTAACTCTAATTTCACTAATAACAAAGCTCAATATGGTGGAGCTGCTTGGATTAATGAAGGAACTGTTGATATTGACGGTTCTAACTTTATAAACAACACAGCTACTACTGCTGCTGGAGCTATTGGATTTGATTCACAATATACTAAAATTATCGCTACTGTTGATTCTTCTAAATTTGTAAACAATACTGCAGATTCTTATGCTGGAGCTATTTATAATCTTGGTGATTTAACAGTTTCCGGTTCAGAATTTGACAATAATAAAGCACAATTTGGAGATATTATTTACAATAATAAGATTTACAATAAGGAAGGTATCTTAAGTATTAATGGTAACAAGTATAGTAATTACACTGAAAACAAAGCTCCAATTATTAATATTGGTGATATAAATACTATTTCAAGTACTGGTGGAATAATTGTAACTGTTTTAGATAATAAAACTGTAAATGTTTGTTACGGTGATGTTGTAACTTTACATGCTACTGTTGTTGCTGATGGTGTTCTTGTAGCTGGTCAAAAATTATTCTTCGTTATTGATAATGTTGAGTATATAGCAAATAGTTTAGGAAATGGTTCTTATATTGCATCTTATGAAGTAAAAGATGTTGGTAGTAAAACAGTCGGCATTGTTTATGACGGATCAGATGTTAATATTAAAACAGGTATGTTAAATATATCAAAAGCAACTCCTGATTTAACTGTCGGTGCATTAAATATTACTGTTGGAGATCTTGAAATAATTACTGTAACCGGACCTAAAGATGCAACTGGTCTTATAACTTTAACTTTAAATGGTATTGATTATATATTGCCTATTTACAATGGTGAAGCTAAATTCTACTTCCAAGATTTAACTGCTGATGAGTATGAAGTATCTGCAAGTTATTCTGGTGATAATCATTATGTAGCTGCTGAAAATTCAACAGTCTTTAAAGTAGATAAAGTTTTAGCTAACTTAAAAATAAATGTTGAAGATATTACTTTTGGTGAAAACGGACTTGTTATAATCACTTTACCTTCTGATATTGACGGTTCAGTAGTTACTGTTAATGTAAATGGTAAAGTTTATCCTGTAACTGTTGAAAATGGATTTGCAAAACTTCCATTACGTGAATTAAATGCTGGTGATTATACTATATCTGCAGTATTTGCAGGTAATGATAAATACTTGCCTGGTGTAAGCAATGCTTTATTAACTGTATCTAAAGCTGACCCTGCATTAAATGTATTTATTTCAGATGTTGATTATTATGGCGCATTTAACATTAATGTTGCTTTAACTGGTGTAGATGCTATTGGTTTAAATGGGGATGTGATTGTTACTGTTAATGGTAAAGATTACACTGTAAATGTCGTTAATGGTAAAGGTAATGTTACTGGTGTTAAATTAGCTGCTGGTACTTATGATTTCACTGCTAAATTCGCAGGTAGTGATAATTATAATGATGTTGGTGATTCCGGCAATTTCAAAGTTAATAAGGTAGATTCTGCTATTGATGTTGCTGTTAGTGACATTAAAGTTGGGGAAGATGCTGTTATTACTGTTAAATTATTTAGTGATGCTACAGGTAGTGTAACTGTTAATGTAAATGGTAAAGATTATACTGAACCTGTTGTTAATGGTATGGCTAATGTAAAAGTGTCTGGTCTTAAAGCTGATACTTATGATGTAGCTGTTAAATATTCTGGTGATAACAATTATAATGATGCAGTTGCTACTTCCAGCTTTACTGTGTCTAAAGTTGATTCTACTATGGATGTAACTGTTGATGGCATTGTCTTTGGTGAAGATTTAACTGTTAACGCTGTTTTACCTGCTGATGCTACTGGTGAAGTAGTTATCACTGTTGATGGTGTAGATTATCCTGTAGCTATTGTTGATGGTAAAGCTACTGGAACTATTAAAGATTTAACTGCTGGTGATTACACTGTATCTGTTAAATATGCTGGTGATGATAAATACTCTGGTGTTGAAGTTACTGAAGTTGTTAATGTTGCTAAAGCAGATGCTGTTTTAGGTGTTGTTATTGCTGATGTTGATTATGGTAATGGTTTTGTTATTGAAGCTACTTTAACTGGTGTTAATAATGCTCCTTTATCTGGTAATGTGATTGTTACTGTTAATGGTAAAGAATATACTGTTGAAGTTGCTGCTGATGGTAAAGGTATTGCTACTGGTGATAAATTAGCTGCTGGATCTCATGGTTTTGCTGCTGTCTGGGCAGGAAATGATAATTACAATATTGTTACTGAAAACGGTGATTTCAAAGTTAATAAGGTAGATTCATCTATTGATGTTGCTGTTGATACTATTGACTTTGGTGAAGATGCTGTTATTAGTGTTAAATTAGCTGATGATGCTACTGGTGAAGTAGTTATTACTGTAAATGGTGAAGATTACACTACAGCTATTGAAAATGGTGAAGCTACTGTAACTGTATCTGATCTTAAAGCTGATGATTACACTGTTTCTGTTAAATATGCTGGTGACAACAATTATAATGGAGCAACTGGCAGTGCTGAATTTAGTGTACTTAAAATAACTCCGGACATGGATGTAACTGTTGATGGTGCTGTATTTGGTGAAGATTTAACTGTTGTCGCTGTTTTACCTGCTGATGCTACTGGTGAAGTAGTTATTACTGTTAATGGTAAAGATTACTCTGCAGTTATTGAAAATGGTGTAGCTAGTGCAACTGTTTCTGGTATTAACGCTGGTTATTACACTGTTTCTGTTAAATATGCTGGTGATAACAATTATAATGCAGTTGATGTTACTAAAGGTGTTAATGTTGCTAAAGCAGATGCTGCTTTAAATGTTATTATTAATAATGTAGATTATGGTAATGTATTTACTGTTAATGCTGTTTTAACTGGTGTTAATAATGCTCCTTTAGATACTAATATAATTGTAACAGTTAATGGTAAAAACTACATTGTAGCTATTGTTAATGGTAAAGGTACTTTCCATGCTGATAAATTAGCTGCTGGATCTTATAACTTCAATGCTAGATTCGCAGGAAGCAATAATTATAATGAAGTTAGTGATTCTGGTAAATTCAATGTTTATAAAGTAGATTCTGCTATTGATGTTGCTGTTAGTGACATTAATGTCGGCGAAGATGCTGTTATTACTGTTAAATTACTTAGTGATGCTACAGGTAGCGTAACTGTTAATGTAAATGGTAAAGATTATACTGGACCTGTTGTTAATGGTATAGCTAATGTAAAAGTGTCTGGTCTTAAAGCTGATACTTATGATGTAGCTGTTAAATATTCTGGTGATAACAATTATAATGATGCAGTTGCTACTTCCAGCTTTACTGTGTCTAAAGTTGATCCTACTATGGATGTAACTGCTGATGACATTGTCTTTGGTGAAGATTTAACTGTTAACGCTGTTTTACCTGCTGATGCTACTGGTGAAGTAATTATCACTGTTGATGGAACTCCATATACTGCAACTATTGATAATGGTAAAGCTATTAAAACTATTGGTGGTTTAGCTGCTGGTGATTACACTGTAGTTGTTAAATATGCTGGTGATGATAAATACTCTGGTGTTGAAGTTACTGGTGTTGTTAATGTTGCTAAAGCACAACCTGTTTTAGGTGTTGTTATTGCTGATGTTGATTATGGCAATGGATTTGTTATTGAAGCTACCTTAACTGGTGTTAACAATGCTCCTTTAAATGGTAATGTGCTTGTTGCTGTTAATAGTAAATTCTATGTTGTGAATGTTATTAATGGTAAAGGTACTTTAACTGGTGATAAATTAGCTGCGGATACTTATGGTTTTGCTGCTGCTTGGACAGGAAATAATAATTATGCTAGTGTTACTGAAAACGGTGATTTCAAAGTTAATAAAGTAGATTCTGCTATTGATGTTGCGGTTAGTGATATTAAAGTTGGGGAAGATGCTGTTATTAGTGTTAAATTAGCTAATGATGCTACTGGTGAAGTAGTTATTACTGTAAATGGTGAAGATTACACTGCAGCTATTGAAAATGGTGTAGCTAGTGCAACTGTATCTGATCTTAAAGCTGGTGATTACACTGTAGCTGTTAAATATGCTGGTGACAACAATTATAATGGAGCAACAGGCAGTGCTGAATTTAGTGTATCTAAAATAACTTCTGATATGGATGTAACTGTTAATAACATTGTATTTGGTGAAGATTTAACTGTTAACGCTGTTTTACCTGGTGATGCTACTGGTGAAGTAGTTATCACTGTTAATGGTAAAGATTATCATGTAGCTATTGATAATGGTGAAGCTGTACAAGTTGTTAAAGATTTAGCTGCTGGTGATTACACTGTAGTTGTTAAATATGCTGGTGATGATAAATACACTGGTGTTGAATTTACTGACGTTGTTAATGTTGCTAAAGCAGATGCTGCTTTAAATGTTATTATTAATAATGTAGATTATGGTAATGTATTTACTGTTAATGCTGTTTTAACTGGTGTTAATAATGCTCCTTTAACCGGTGATGTGATTGTTACTGTTAATGGTAAAGATTACACTGTAAACGTCGTTAATGGTAAAGGTAATGTTACTGGTGTTAAATTAGCTGCCGGATCTTATGATTTCACTGCTAAATTTGCAGGTGATAATAATTATAATGCAGTTAGTGATTCCGGTAAATTCAATGTTAATAAGGTAGATTCTGCTATTGATGTTGCTGTTAGTGACATTAAAGTTGGGAAAGATGCTGTTATTACTGTTAAATTACTTAGTGATGCTACTGGTAATGTAACTGTTAATGTAAATGGTAAAAATTACAATGGAACTGTTATCAATGGTATGGCTAATGTAAAAGTGTCTGGTCTTAAAGCTGATACTTATGATGTAGCTGTTAAATATTCTGGTGATAACAATTATAATGCTGTAGTTGCTACTTCCAGTTTTACTGTGTCTAAAGTTGATCCTACTATGGATGTAACTGTTGATGGCATTGTCTTTGGTGAAGATTTAACTGTTGAAGCTGTTTTACCTGCTGATGTTACTGGTAAAGTAGTTATTGTTGTTGATGGAACTCCATATACTGCAAATATTACTGATGGTAAAGCTACACAAGTTGTTAAAGATTTAACTGCTGGTTATCACACTGTTGGTGTCAAATACGGTGGTGATGATAAATATAATGATGTTGTAGTTGACGGATTTGTAATTGTTGATAAAGCACAACCTGTTTTAGGTGTTGTTATTGCTGATGTAAATTACGGCAATGAATTTGCTATTGAAGCTACCTTAACTGGTGTTAACAGTACTCCTTTAAATGGTAATGTAATTGTTACTGTTAATGGTAAATTCTATGTTGTGAATGTTACTGACGGTAAAGGTACTTTAACTGGTGTTAAATTAGCTGCAGGTACTTATGGATTTACTGCTGTTTGGGCAGGAAATGATAATTATGCTGCTGTTGATGAAAACGGTGATTTCAAAGTTAATAAATTAAACTCAACTGTTGCAGTTAATGCTGATGACATTAAAGTTGGTGAAAATGTAACAGTAAGTGTAAATGTGCCTTCTGATGCTACAGGTAATGTGATTGTTACTGTTGACGGTAAAGATTACACTGTAGCTATTGTAGATGGTAAAGCAGTTAAAACAATAGCTGATCTTAAAGCAAACAATTACACTGTAACTGTTAAATACGATGGAGACAACAATTATAATGCTAATCAGAACACAACCAAATTCACAGTATCCAAAATATCTGACTATAATATGAACATTACTGTTCCTGGTGATGTTAAAGTTGGAGAAGATGCTGTTATTATAGTAAACGTTCCTAAAGACGCTTCAGGTAATGTTACTGTTAGTGTTGGTAAAGATGTTTATAATGCTGTAATTAGTAATGGTTCTGCTAAAGTTGTTGTTTCTGGTTTAGGTGCTGGTGTTTATAATGTTTCAGCTACTTTCGCTGATGACAAATATGCACAAAACAAAGCTAATGCAACTGTAGTTGTATCTAAAGTAACTGATTATAACATGAATGTTTCTGTTCCTGAATTTAAAGAAGGAGTAAACTCTACTATTAGTGTGGATTTACCTAAAGATGCAACTGGAACAGTCACTGTTGAAATCAACGGTAAAAAATACACTGCAAATGTAACTAACGGAACTGCAAAAGTAAATATTCCTGCTTTAAGTGCTGGAAATCATAATATCACTACAACTTACTCTGGTGATGCTAAATATGATTCCATGACTAAAAAAGGAAACATAACTGTAATTCCAAATGTAAACTTAGATGTTAATGATGTTGTAATGTTTTACCATGACGGAACCCGTTTAGTTGCTAAATTAACAGATTCTCAAGGTAAACCAATAGTTAATGCTACTATATACTTCAATATTAATGGTGTGGACTATGCTAAATCTACTGATGATAATGGTACTGCATCTATGGGTCTTAATTTAGATTCCAATGTATATGCAGTAACTGTAACTTATAATGGATCTGATATCTACAGTAAAATCTCCAAAAATGTTACTGTTACTATTAATCCAAGTATCATAGCTAAAGATTTAGTTAAAATGTATCAAAATGATACTAAATTCTATGCTAAATTCATTGGCAGTGATGGAAAAGCATTAGTTAACACTACTGTCAGATTTAACATTCACGGTGTATTCTACAATAGAACTACTAATGATGATGGTATTGCTGAGTTAGGTATTATGTTAAGACCTGGAAATTATATTTTAACTGCTTACAACCCTGTAACTGGTGAAGAACAAGGATTTAACATAACCGTAAAATCATTAATCGTGCAAAATGACTTAACCAAATATTACTTAAACGCTTCCAAATTTGAGGCAACTATCTATGATAAAAACGGAAGCTTAGCAGTAAACAAAACTGTAACTTTCAACATTCATGGAGTATTCTATACTAGAAGCACTGATGATAAAGGTGTAGTAAGTTTGGGAATCAGTTTAAGACCTGGAGAATATATCATTACAACAATATATGAAGGATTAGCTGTAGGTAACAATATAACTGTTTTACCTACTTTAGTTACCAGTGACCTTAATATGACTCATGAAGATGGCAGTAACTTCACTGCACAAACACTAGATGGTCAAGGTAAACCATTAGCTAACCAAAATGTAACATTTAACATAAATGGTGTGTTCTATAATAAAGTCACTGATGAAAATGGTGTTGCTTCATTAGCTATGAGATTAATGAGTGGAAAATACATTATTACATCTTACTGGAATGATTTCCAAACAGGAAACACAATAATAATATCTTAATTTGGGAGATTTTAATTAATCTCTCCTTTTTCTTTTTTTTAACAAGTTCTTTACTTTAAAATTAAATTACACTACTTTTTGATTAGTTTTCACATGCTCTTATTAAACATTTATAAACATTCAGTTACTATGTTCTATCATGGCACATTATATTGACCACCCATTAATAAAATCCGATTCTATCGAAGCTAGGTTATATCAACAGGTTTTAGCTGCCGATGTGTTAAAGAAAGGAAATACGATGATTGTTGCACCTACGGCATTAGGTAAAACTATAGTAGCTACTTTAGTAGCAGCAGATAGATTGGATAAAGTTAAAAACTCTAAAATATTAGTATTGGCTCCAAGTAAACCATTAGCTATACAGCACGAGTCTACTTTTAAGGAATTTTTAACTGTCCCCTGTTCATCAATTACAGGTGCTGTTAAAACTGATGAAAGAGTTAAAAGATGGGAAGAATCTCAAATAATCTGTGCAACTCCGCAAACTGTTGAATCTGACTTGTTGAAAGGAAGATATTCTCTAAAAGATGTATCTTTAGTTGTTTTTGATGAGTGTCATCACGGTGTTGGATCTTATTCTTATGTATATTTGGCTTCAAGATATGTTAAAGAATCTAAATTTAACCTGATTTTAGGACTGACTGCTTCTCCAGGTTCTGATAAAGAAAAAATAAAAGAAGTTTGTGATAATTTATATGTTCAAAATATTGTAGTTAAAACTGAAGAGGATTATGATGTAAGGCCTTATTTTAATCCGGTTGCAATCGATTGGGTTAGGGTTAAAATGAGTTCTGAATTGGAAAAAATTAAAAAACATGTTGATAAAGCTCTTAAAGTTCGTCTTAAAGGTCTTAAGAATATGGGAATTATTAGAACAGTTTCTGTTAACAAAACAGATATATTGAGAGCAAGAGGAAGAGTTCAAAGTGCAATTGCAAGAACTGTAAATCCTAAAAAGGAATGTTTCCAGGCTATTTCAATTTTGAGTGCAGTTATCAATATACAGCATTCTCAGGAACTTATTGAAACACAGGGAGTAGTTACATTTAACAAATATGTAGCTAGATTACGTAAAAAGAAAACAAAAGCTGCCAAATCATTAATTCAGGATCCTAATTTTGGCAAGGCTATTTATCTTGCAAGAGAAGCTGAAAAACATGGTTTGGAACATCCTAAACTTAAAAAAGTAACTGATATCATTAAAAAAGAATTGGGGCAAAATGGTCAAACCAAATTGCAGTCTGAGAGGTATGTTAAAGATGCTGACCAGAAATCTTCAAAAATAATGGTTTTCACTCAGTATAGGGATTCTCTTGAAATGATTCATCAGAAACTTGAAAAAGAAGGAATTAAATCTGCCAAGTTCTTTGGTCAGGCTTCAAGAGATGGTGAAAAGGGATTAACTCAAAAGGAACAAAAAGAAATCATTAAAGCCTTTAAAATTGGTGAATATGATGTACTTCTCTCAACAAGTGTAGCTGAAGAGGGAATTGATATTCCTGCTGTTGATTTGGTTATTCTTTATGAACCTGTTCCTTCTGAAGTTAGAATGATTCAAAGGAGAGGAAGAACAGGCCGTAAACGTTCAGGTCGTGTAAAAGTTCTTATTACAAATGGAACCAGAGATGAAGGTTATTACTGGGCTTCAATTAATAAAGAACGCAGAATGAAACGTCAGTTAATTGATCCCGAGGTATTGGAAGAGTTGAATTCCAATGCTATTGAAAGGATGGAAAATGAAAAAAGAGTAAAAGTTTTAGATCCTGCTCCCAAAAAGGAAGAACTTCCGGTTGTTTTTGCAGATACTCGTGAAGGTAATTCAAAGGTCATACGTCATTTGTCTGAAATGGAAATTGATGTTAAAGTTCAGGCAATGGCTGTTGGTGATTATCAGGTAAGTGATGAAGTTGTTATAGAACGTAAAACAGCTAAAGACTTTGTTGATTCAATTGTTGACAAAAGACTGTTTAAACAGGCAAGGTCTTTAATGGAGGAATTTAAACGTCCTTTAATTATTCTTGAAGGGGATGATTTGTACAATGGTATGATTAATCCGAATGCAATTAGAGGTTCAATAGCTTCAATAGCTCTTGACTTTGGAATCAGTATTATACCAACAAGAAACGCTCAGGATACTGCAGCTATGATTAAAAGAATAGCTATCAGAGAGCAAAGTGGTGAAAAAACACCAATTCAGATAAGAACTGATAAAAAACCTGTTAACTTGTGGGAACAGCAGCTGTTTATAATAGAATCCCTTCCAAATATAGGTCCGGTTAATGCTAAAAATTTATTGGAGCACTTTGGAACAGTAGCTAATATTATTAATGCTTCTGAAAGTCAGCTTCAGGAAGTTGAAGGTATCGGTAAAAAAACAGCAGCAAATATTCGAAAAGTAGTTGATTCCAAGTATTTATATTTCCAAAATGAGATTAAGGAAAAAAAATTATTGTAGGAAAACTGAAGGTAATTTAACCATCAATCTCCTAAATCTTCACTATGTACCGGAGTATAATATTTTTCAGCTACAAATGTAGGTAAAATAGCACTTAATACGAGTATTCCAGTTATTACACTATATTCTGTCTGATTGATTAATGCATTATTTAGTCCGAATACTGCAGCAACAAGCCCAAAGGTTAAACCGGTACTCATCATCATTGTAACATAGTTATAGTTTTGTTTTAAAAAGATTTTGCTTGGATAATAAACTCCAATGTATTTGCTTAGTTGACGTAATACAAATAATGTTAAAAAGATTCCAAAACAGCTATATATTAAAGGTATGGAAACTTTCATTCCTCCAATTATGAAAAATATTGGAGTTATAATAGCAAATGCAACGGTTTTGAATCTGGATTTAACTTCTCCTTTTTGAGTGTTTTTAAAGTGATCGGAAAGTATTACTCCCAATATAAATGCAGGTAATATGGCTTGCCCGCCTCCAAGACTTCCAAAGAATATAAATCCTAAAAGTAAGACAAAAACATATTTTATTTCCAGTTCTCCTATTTTATTTTTAAATAATGGATTTTCGAAAAATAAATCAGATTTATAATAAGCCATTACAAGAACTGCTAAAGACACTACATAAAATAATAATGTATAAATGTCAAATTTTGTAAATAAAACACTTAAAGCTATTGCAGTACATATGTCTGTTATAAATGTTGCAACCATTATTAATTTTCCGATTTTGTATTTAAATAGTCCTTTTTGAGTTAAAACGGAATAAACAACTGCAATACTTGTTTCAGATAATGCGGTACTTGTTAATAGCGCGGGATTTAATTCCCATCCTATAATGTAATAAGTTACTAAAAACACGATTACGAAAGGAATTAGAAATGATAAAAATCCTATTGTAAAACTTTCTTTAAAATTATCTTTCATTAAGTCAACATCAATTTCGACTCCAGCTAGAAATGTAAGCAATATTCCTCCAAAACTAGCTATATAAATCATCCAGGATTCGCTGTGGAAGAATCCCAGATTTCCTATTATTACTCCTACTGCAATTTCAACTACTGTTACACTAATTCCAGTTTTAATAGAAATTACACTAGCTAGAAGTATTATTATCCCTAAAATTAATGGAAATACATCAGCCATTAAATTATCCTCCTAAGTATTTTTTATATAACATAGGAGTTATCAGCAATTTTTGCGGTTTGAAAATAAGTTTCTGGTGAACCCCATCACCAAGTTATTATTTTAAATATTTTATTATTTAAAACTTTCATTATGATTTATACAACTTGCTATGATTCTCCTTTGGGAAAATTAACATTAGCTGGTAAAAACAATAAACTGATTGGTTTGTGGTTTGAAGGTCAGAAACATTTTTTTGGAAATTTTAAAGATAAAACAGGGGAAAATAATGATTTAACTATTTTTAAAAAAACTGAAAAGTGGCTGGATAGCTATTTTAGAGGGGGAAATCCTTCAGTTAAAAATTTGGATTTAAATCTGCAGGGAACTGAGTTCAGATTAAAAGTCTGGAATTTGCTTAAAGAAATTCCTTATGGTGAAGTTGTTAGCTATGGGGATATTGCAAAAAAGATAAGTTCTGATATGTCTTCTCAGGCAGTTGGCGGTGCTGTAGGCCATAATCCTATTTCTATTATTGTTCCATGTCATAGAGTTGTTGGTTTTGACGGCAAATTAACCGGTTATGCTGGCGGTTTGGAAAATAAGATTAAATTATTGGAATTGGAAGGTGTAAAAATAAGGGATTTAAAAGTTATTTTTTAAATAATCATAACTTTTTTTAACCCAATCCTTCTCATTTACTTCTATGATGTAGGTACCATTATACTTTTTATCTTCAAAAGTAGAGATGATACTTTTTAAATCAATAGAGCCATCACCTAATGCATAGTGTGAGTCATCATCACCATTATTATCATGGGCATGTATGTGTTTAATGGAATCAAAGTACATATCCTCCGGCCCATATCCTGCATGATTTGCATGACCGATATCTAAAGTCATGGACATGTCCAGGGAAGTGACCAGTTCATTTAATTCATAGGGATTTGAGTACATGTATCCTTCAAAAGTAGGCATATTTTCAATAGCTGCATTTACACCTAATTCTTTTCCATATTCTCCAATTTCTTCAATAGACTGTTTATTCAATTCAAAAATTTTATCTTCAAAGTCTCTGCCTAAAAAAGGGATAGATCCAGGATGAACAACAACAATTTCAGCATCAATTTCATTTGCAAGGTCAATGGATTTTTTAATTTCAGCTATTGAAGCCTGTCTGATGTTTTCAGTTAATGATGCTATGTTCAAATTGATAATAGGAGAATGGACGGTATATTTTAAATTGTAATTCTCAAAGATATCTGTATCTAAATCCTGATTTGGATACTGATGCAATATCTCTGCATAATCCAGTCCTAATTCCTCAAAATATTCTAAATTTGTTCCTATATCATCTTTAAATCCTGATAATGTTGATGCACCTATTTTCATTTATTTCACCTATTTTTTAACTGCAGTTATCTCTAAACCCATTTCTATGGCATCGAGCAATAGGTCAGATAATTCGATGCCTCTTTTTATTTTAATTTCTCCTTTTCTGCTTGTTGTAGCTGTAAGCAAATATTCTCCTCCAACAAAAATATCAAAGTTTTGCGTACCATTGACTTTTCCCAAATCTAAAATCAGCTGTTTTTTAGTGTGAATAATATCCACTTCAAATTTTTCACCGCGGGCCAGATGTCCTGGGGTGTTTTCAAGAATTTCAACACCTAAACTTATTCCAATATCCTTTTCAATCTCAGCTATTCTTTTCCCGTTTTTACCGATGATTTTTGGAATATACTTTTCATTAATGTAGATATTTGCCCTTTCAGGAGAAATTATTTCTACTCCTACTTTGGATTTCGGAATTAGTCTTTTAATTTTTCTAAGGATTTGCTGTTCAGCTAGCCTGTCTACAGCAGATTTGGAAGTAGATGGATCTCCTGAAGAATTGTTAACTAAATCAAGGTCCATTACAATTGTCTGCTCACCATATGTGTAGATTTCATTTTTAAGCTCTCCAGTTTCAAAATCACGAATTTCAATAACTGGTCTGGCTAAATCTGCTTCCTTCATACCTGATGGAACTTTAACAGTCATTTTTGTTTCAAATACTTCTTTAATATCTCCATCTTCAATGTAAATGCTGGTGTCTACTACTGAAGTAATTATTCCAAGCTCCACTCTTGATGAAATCCTCTGTATAGCATCTATTGGTCTTGTAGCATGAACTACTCCAATCATTCCGACTCCGGCCATTCTCATATCTGCAAATATGTTAAAATCACTGTTTTTTCTAAGTTCATCATAAATTGTGTAGTCCGGTCTGACAAGCAATAAAACATCAGCAGTATTTTCCATACTTCCTTCTAAAGGAGCATATTGTGTAATTTCTGCCGGAAGTTGCAGATCTCTTGGAGATTCCATTGTTTTTACAATTTTATTTAAATCTTCAGCATAATATTTAGCTAGTGCCTGAACAAATGTACTTTTACCTGCTCCTGGAGAACCTGAAATAAGTATTCCTTCAGCGCTTTTGCTTATCCGTTCCATCAGCTTTTCAGAGATGTTGTATTCCTCCAGACTAACATTAGCTACAGGTCTGACTGCGGTTATTTCAAAAGCTTCTGAAAATGGAGGTTTGGCCATTGAAATTCTGTATTCTCTGGATTGAATAACTGTTGATCCGTCTTTGTCTGATTCCAGATAGCTTTTAGGATCGCTTCTGCTTTTTTCCAGGATTTCATTATAGATATCTAACATGTCAGAGTATGTGTAAGCTTTGTCTCCAATTTTTACAAATTCCACATGTCCAGGTTTTCCTTTTTTAGCCATTGGAACAACATTTTCTTTTAAATGAACAGACATTGTGTCGTCGTCAAATAATTTTTCAATAGACAGTTCTGCATGTTTATATTCCTGTTTGAAGTAGTAAACAGAAATTCCCTGAGCTTTTGCAGTTTCAGCCTGAACTTTATCGTTTGTAACTAATGTTCCAAATTCACTTCTGGCTAAATCTCTGATTAAGCTGTCAATTTCTCCGCTTTTGGCATATCTGATGTCATAATTAGTCGGACGTTTTCCTTTAAAGGTAATAGCTAACTCGCCATTGTCTTGAGCTTCCTGTAATTTCTGAAGTTCTTTTAAACCATTTATTCCTTCATTTCTATTTGCATTTGCCTGATGTTCAAGTTCACAAACAACAGCTTCAGGAACAATAATTTCAGGATAATCCAAATCCTCTTTAGCTATTATTTTACTTATAGCTCCTTCTATTACAGCACTTGTATCTGGTATTATTGTTTTCATTTTAATACACATCATCGGGATTGAAAACTTTTTCTAAAATTGTTTCAAGTTCCTCTTCTTTTATGTTTTCAATATTTTTAGTGTTTAATTTTCTAAAAAAACATGAAAAGTAGCCTTCATGGCATGCAGCTCCGTTCTGTTTGACTTTCAAAACAACTGCATCCATATCACAGTCAACAAGTATTTCTTTAACTTCCTGAGTATGACCTGAACTTTCACCTTTCAGCCATTGGGAATTGCGGGAAGTACTCCAGTAATGGGCTTTTCCAGTTTTAACTGTTTTTTGAAGGGCTTCTTTATTCATATTGGCCACCATCAGTATTTGCCCAGTTTTCCAATCTTGGGCAATAGCTGTAATGACTTTCTGACCATTTATTTCATGTCTAAAATTAATTTCCATT
This sequence comes from Methanobrevibacter intestini, assembly GCF_047402955.1. Classification (NCBI taxonomy): domain Archaea; kingdom Methanobacteriati; phylum Methanobacteriota; class Methanobacteria; order Methanobacteriales; family Methanobacteriaceae; genus Methanobrevibacter; species Methanobrevibacter intestini. Next base: position 921,836 of record NZ_CP187956.1, on the reverse strand, counting down.
GTTCATACACCTTTAATATATTCCACTATATTGTCAAGGTCTACTAATTCCTGGTTACCGCTTTCCATATTTTTAATGGTAATCTGATTGTTTTCCAGGTCTTTAGCTCCAATAATAGCTACCTGTTTTACTTTGATTTTATTTGCATGGTTCATTATTTTCTTGAATTTTTTACCGTTTAAATCAACATCACAGGCTATTCCTGCAGACCTTAAAGTTTGGGTTATTTCATAAGCTTTAAGTCTTACATCATCAGAAATTGGAGCTATGTAAATGTCAATAGGGCATGGAAGTTCTTCCGGTGTTGCAAGCTCTTCAATTGCATTCATCAATCTGTCAAAACCAAATGCAAAACCTGTGGAAACTACTTCTTCACCGCCAAATATTTTAATTAAACTGTATGTTCCTCCTCCGCAGACCTGCTTTTGAGCTCCGAGAGATGGAATATAAACTTCAAATACAATTCCGGTATAATAGTCAAGTCCTCTGGCTACACCTAAGTTTAAAGTGTAATTTTCCATTTTAAAACTGGCAAGTGTATCAATTAACTCTTCAAGCTCATTTAAAGCATCATGTGATTCAGGGTATGGTGCAACTAACTCTTCAATGTCTTTAATAATGGATTTGTCTCCAACCAAATCAATTAATTTAAATAAAACATTGTTTAACTCCTCATTGTCGATAATAGGGTTTTCACCAGTTAATGATTCTTTTAGAAGGTCTTTATCTCCTTTATCAATAACAACCATAACTTCTCTTTGGGTAGATGTATCTATGTTGAAATGTTTGAATAATCCGCGGATAATTCCTAAATGATTTATATTAACATCTGCACCAGGAATTCCAAGTTTTTCAATGGATTCTGAACACATTGCAATAACTTCAGCTTCTCCCTGCGGTGATTTTGCTCCGATTAATTCACAGCCAAATTGCCAGAATTGTCTGAATCTTCCTTTTTGCGGTCTTTCATATCTGAAACAGCTGCCGTAATAATAAAGTTTGATAGGTTTTGATGCAGTTTTTTGAAGTTCATTCAAGTATAATCTAGCTACTGGAGCAGTAATTTCAGGTCTTAAAGTTAATTCTCTATCGGATTTGTCTTTGAAATTGTATAATTGATCTACAATTTCCTCTCCAGATTTTGTTGTAAATAATTTTAATTCTTCAAATAAAGGTGTTTTAATTTCTTGATAAGCATAATTTTCAAATACATTGCGCAATATGTTTTCTGCTTTTTTTCTCTCTCTCATTTCATCAAAAAGAAAATCTCTAGTTCCTCTAGGTCTTGTAAATTCCATAATTGCCCTCCATTATTTTATCAATAATTTTATAATATTATAGATTTTATTATTTAATATATTTATAAGTGGTAGTTAATAAATTAAGAAAACAAGATTAAATAAATAAATAAATAAATTGGGAGTTTAAGTAAGGCTTTTTACCTTCTTAAACCCTTTATAAATGTATAAAATTAACAAAACAGCAGATACTACTGAAATAATCAATGTTGGAATTATCCAGGGAAATTCTAACATTATCATATCAATATATGTTGATTCTAAGAGAGTTACAACTAAATTATTGATGAAATGGACAGTTATTGGAATTAGAATATTGTCTGTTTTCAGATATAAAATACACATACAGATTCCAAATAAAAATGCACTTATCATTCCTCCAAATTCATGGCCAATTCCAAATAAAAATGAAGAAACTAAAATAGCGGGAATAATTCCGATTCTTAGTTTTAACCGATTAAGCAGTACGCCTCTAAAAACTAGCTCTTCAACAAGAGGTGCAAGAATAATTGTTCCAAGAGCATCTATAAAAAATGCAACTGGTGTAAGGCTAGTATAATCAAATTCAAATCCTGTTTCCCAGGTAGGGTCCAGAAATCCGATTATAATATCTAAACCGGAAAACAATGCAAGGAAAAGCATTGCAAAAAACAGGTTTATTAAAAATACATAAATGATTTCTTTTTGATTTTCAGTTTCAAAAACTTTATGGATATTTGAATTTAATCCTTGAGTACCTTTCAGAGCATAAATAAAGAATATTAATATTAAAAATGTAATTACAACAAAATATAATTCATCAGAATCATAAATGGCTGGAAATATTTCACTTAAAATTACTCCAAGGATTATAGCTGCTATTCCTGCAACTACCAACTCTCTAAGTTTTACTGATTTTAATCTTTCATTGAAATTAGTGATATTAAAATCCATAATTAAATATCTGTAAAAAGAAATATTTATACAATTAAATAAATATCACTAGTATATGATTAGTGGAAGTACAAAAATTGTAGGTCTGATAGGTCATCCTGTAGAACATAGTTTCTCTCCACTTATGCATAATGCAGCTTTTGGGGAATTGGGGATGGACTACGCTTACGTTCCATTTAATGTTTATCCTGAAAACTTAAAATCAGCTATTTTGGGAGCAAAATCTCTTAATATAAAAGGATTTAATGTAACTATTCCTCATAAAATCAATGTAATGAAGTATTTGGACAAATTGGATCCGATATCTAAACTGATTGGTGCGGTAAATACAATTGATTTTAAAGAAATGAAAGGATACAATACTGATGGAATAGGATGTATTAGAGCAATTGAAGAAGTAACTTCGATTAAAGATAAAAATGTTGTAGTGGCAGGTGCTGGAGGAGCTTCAAGAGCAATTTCTTTTTATCTGGCTCGTGAAAATCCTCAAAGCATAGCTATTTTAAACAGGAATATGAATAAAGCAAAATCATTAGCTGAGGATGTTAAAAACTCTAAATTAATGGATAATGTTATTTTTGATTCTACTGATAAAATAGCAGGTTATGTAAGTGATGCAGATATTTTAATAGATACTACTCCTGTAGGAATGAGTCCCCATACAAATGACGAAGCTATTGTTAAAGCAGAGGATATGCATTCTGATTTGGTTGTTAATGATATTGTTTACAATCCTAATGAAACTGTACTTCTTAGTGAAGCTATTAAAGCAGGTGCAACTCCTGTTTATGGAATTAAAATGTTATTGTACCAGGGTGCAGAGAGTTTTGAAATCTGGACAGGAAAGAAGGCACCTGTTGAAGTCATGGAAAAAACACTTAGAAAAACACTTGATTTGAGTAGATAAAATGGATTCTATATTTAATTTTGCCATTGAAAGGGATGAAGATAAATTTACAGCCTCTAAAAAAGATGTGTTGAAATTTTTAAAAATAATTGGCGTTGATACACGTTTTGTTAGCTATACTGCTGAAAAAATTTATATTAATAACCTGAGATTTTCCAAATTTTCAAGAAAAAGACAGGCGACATTTAATAAGGAATATCCTGACATTGAAGTAGTTAGAAACTCTTTATTTCAGAAAATCTGCTCCAAATCTTCTAAAGTCCTTGCTGATGAAATAAAACCGAACAGCACAATTCTGATTCCTGAAAATAATGCTCTGATTGAAATTATACTGGAGCCATATACCCGCAAATACGGTGTAAAACTGGTTTACGGCGGAAATCATGATTTAACTGTTAATCCGATTATTTTAGACAGTAAAGTAAACTCCATATTTTCAGATATTTTCAAAGGAAAAGGATTGACATTCAATAAAAAAGATAATGAGATTTATCCTTTAATTAATGTGCCTTTAGATTGGATTAATTCATTTTTGGAAATGGATGGTAAAAAAATAATCGAAACTGAGGATTATGATGATTTGTCTACATCATTTATGGAATTTTTAGAAGATGTAGCTCCTCAGTATCGTGAAAATGTTTTAAAAGCTTATGAGTATATTGAAAAAGAATTAGAAGTTAAATAAGGAAACTTGTTTGTCTGTTTTCTTTTTAGGTTTTTTTTTAACTTCTTTTTTTATTTCTTCAGCAGGTTCTTTTTTAACTTCTTTTTCAGGTTCTTTTTTTATTTCTTCGGAAGATTCCTTTTGAGGGGGAATTGTAGCCAGTAATCCGTCTTTGATTTCCTGAGCTCTCGCATGTCTTTGTTCAACTCTTTTTTGAGCTTTTTGCTTTTCCATTTTTTCAATAACTTTTTTAGGTATTTTTCTGGTTCTGAAACGTTTTATTTCATCTTCTTCAAAACCTAAAAAGTCAGATATTTCCCAGGCAAGCTCATTGTCTTCAAACATAATTTCAAGGTATGGAAACATTGAAATAGCTACACTATGTGAAATATGCATTTTTTGAGACATTTTTTCAGCTATTCTGTCTCTTAAATTTCTTTTTCCTCTGTTACGCCCCATTAATGTAAATACCGTAGGGGAGGTAATCCTTGTAAACTTTTTATAAGTTTCATCTTTCGCATCACTAACTCCAACTCCCATGAAATCAGTTGCATATTTCCAATAACCGTAATATCTGCTGCTTCTTGCTCTTCCGAAGTATAAATCAGCTTTTGCAATGTTTTCATATGCTTTTTTAATTTCTTTTTTCTTTGTGTATTCACGAGGAATATTTTCTGCAATGTATTCCATTACAAGTGTAGGGTCTTCTTCAACCATTAATGCCTTTTTAACATGATTCGGATTTTTACTTTTTAAAACAGCAGTAACTCCGTTGATTATTGTTGATCTGTCATCTTTTGTAGTTATATTTTCAACATCACTTAATTCAAGAATTTCATTTTTACTTGCCAGTGCCTGAAATGTGTTTATTGCTGAGCGCATATCTCCGTTGGATTTTTTAGCTAATTCCTTAAGTGCTGCAGGATTTGCTTTTATTCCTTCATTAGCTGCTATCTGTTTAAGCAATTTGTTAATACTTGGGCTTCTAACTTTACTCATTTTTAAAACATCACATTTTGTTTTAAGTGATGCAATACGTTTTGAATAAAAGTCGTTAGCTATTAAAATCATTGGATGTTTTGCTTTTTTAATAATGTCTCCAATAGCTCTTACTCCTCCGCGGTCATTGGTTCCATGAATTCCGTCTATTTCATCAAGGATAAGCAATTTGTATTCATCACCAAATAATGATCTGCTGGAAGATGATTCTCCAATGGTACGTTTAATAACATCCTGGGAACGTTTGTCACTTGCATTTAGTTCTATGTATTCTGAGAATTCTCTGGCTATTGCCTGAGCAAGTGTTGTTTTTCCAATTCCTGGAGGACCAACCAGAAGCAACGGCTTTTGAGGATTTCCCGCTTTCCAGTTATCCACCCATTTTTGGATTAATGCTTTTTCTTTGTTATTGCCAACCAATTCATCTAGTGTTTTTGGTCGGTATTTGTCTGTCCATAACATTTCTATACCTTATAAGAATTGGGTTAAAAGAGCTTCTAGTTGGATTCTTGGATTTGCTCCTTCCCTTATTCTAAAATCACAATCAGCTATTGCTTCAATTAAATCAATATAAATGTCTGCTTCCATTTTTCCTTCAAATACTCTTTTGGAAACATCCTGGTAGATTTGACTAACCATGTCTTCTCCGCTTGTTCCCTGTAAAACCATGGTTTCTCTTAAAAGGTTACGTGCACCCATAAAATCTCCAGATAATGCTTTTGTTATGAGATTATGAACATCCTGAGGTTTTGCTTTTGAAACAACTTCGTAAACTGCATCTTCATCAACATGTTTTCCTTCAGAAGCAGCTGCCTGAAGTACATTAACTGCTTTACGCATATCTCCTTCTGCAAAGTATTCAATAGCTTCAATTCCTCCGTCAGTGTATTCAAATCCTTCTGATGTGCAAATGTATTTTAATCTGTTTGCGATTTCTTCTCCTTTAATAGGTCCAAATCTGAATATTGCACATCTTGACTGAATAGGGTCAATAATTTTAGAGGAGTAATTACAGGAAAGTATAAATGAAGCAGTTTTAGTATACATTTCCATTTCACGACGAAGAGCATGCTGTGCATCTTTAGTCATGTTGTCTACTTCATCTAAAAATATTATTCTAAATGGGGCTCCAACAGGTTTCAGTCTGCAGAAATTTTTAATGTCGTTTCTTACAGTATCGATTCCCCTTGCATCTGATGCATTTAATTCTAAAAAGTTTTGTCTCCAGTACTCTCCAAGAATAGCTTTTACAAGAGCTATTGCAGTAGTTGTTTTTCCAACACCTGCAGGTCCTGTAAACATTAAATTAGGCATGCTTTCTTCCCCTACGTATTTTTGGAGTCTGTTTACAATCTGTTTTTGCCCTATAATATCATCTAATTTTTGTGGTCTATATTTTTCTACCCAAGGTCCGCTCATTCAATCACCGTAATTTATATGCTAATAATTTATGTATTTTTTATTAAATTAAGATTTTGGTACTGCCTAATTTAATACTTATAAAATTTATATATTAAGGTGTGATGATATGGATAATAAATATGTTGTAATTATAATTCTGATTGTTGCATTAGTTGCAGTTGTTGCAGGGTGTCTTTATTTTGTTTCAATACCTGCTACAGATAATAATCATGTAAATGAAACAAATATAACCAATAATGCTACTAATAGTTCTCAGGAAGATGCTCAGGTTTCAACTTATTCAGATAATTCTGACAAATCTTCTGACTCACAAAAGGAATATGATGACTGGCAGGAAGATTATGAAACCGGGGAGTATGATGAAAACGGAAATCCGATTTATAGAAGTGTATTTTCAACTTCAGGTGGTCAGTATGATCCTGGAGTATATGAGTCATACTGGTCTTCAAGCGGCCCAATTTCTGAAGAAAGAATAGGTTAATAAATAGGTAGTTATAAAGTATATAAAAAATTTATAAAATTATGAGGTATATTAAATGAAAGGTACATGGAAACTTAAAGCAAGAATGGTACTTACCATGATTATATTGTTTACTATTGTGTATTTCCTTGTTGTATTGGCTGGCAGCTATTTGGGAATTGGCGGACCATCATTTTACTTAATTATTAGTCTTTGTATTGTAGCTGCACAGTACTGGTTTGGTCCTACATTAGTTAAACATTCAATGAATGTAAGACCATTATCTGAAAGTGAAGCTCCAAATATTCATCAGATGGTTGAAGAACTTGCACGTGAAGCAGGAGTTCCAAAACCGCAGGTTGAACTTTCTGAAATAAATGTTCCAAATGCGTTTGCATATGGGAGATCTAAAAGAAGCGGACATATAGCTATTACTCGCCCAATTTTAGGTTTGCTTGATAGAAATGAGTTGAAAGCAGTTTTAGGTCATGAAATGGGCCACATTAAACATAATGATATGATTGTTACAGCTATTGTAAGCTTAGTTCCAATGATTTGTTATTATATTGCATTATCATTTATGTTTTCACGCAGTAATGAAAATAATGCAGGTATTATCATCGGAATATTAGGTTATGTATTCTATCTTATAGGACAGCTCCTTGTACTATTTATATCAAGAACAAGAGAATATTATGCAGATGAAGCTAGTGTGGAATATGGAAACCGTCCTGCAGATTTGGTTTCAGCCCTTTATAAATTATCTTATGGGGCTGCAAGATGTGATGACGAAACAATTAAAGATGTAAATACTGTTCGTGCATTTTTTGTTAATGATGTAGATAATGCTAAAAGAGATTTAAATGACTTCAGACAAATAGATTTTGATGGTGATGGATCCATTTCTGAAGAAGAGTTAAAAGAACTCAGTCAAAGAAATGTTGATGTTTCCACATCCAATAAAATTATGGAATTATTCTCAACACATCCGGATTCATTAAAAAGAGTAAAAAGACTTTCTGAGTTAGAAAATTAGGTGATTGATTTGAAAATGATTTTAGATGAACGTGGTAAGAAATATCTTCTTAAAGAAGACTGTGAATTTCAAAGTGATTTAGGTATTGTTACTAAAGAGCAGATAGCTAATTGTGAAGTAGGTGATGAGCTTAAAAGTCACTTAGACCACACATTTAAAATTGTTAAACCTACTGTTAATGATTTCATTGATTTGATGGATAGACGTTGTTCCATTTTGGTTAAAAAAGATATTGGAACAGTGTTGGCTTACACAGGTTTAGGTTCAGGAGACAGAGTTGTTGATTCTGGAACTGGTGCTGGAGCTATTGCACTTAACTTTGGAAATGTTGTTGGAGACACAGGTAAGGTTTATACTTATGAAATAAGGGAAGATTTTGCCAAAGTTGCTCAAAAAAACATTGAAACATTTGGAATTACAAATATTGAAGTTAAAAACAAGGATATTAAGGAAGGCATTGATGAAAAAGATATTGATTTGGTCTTTTTAGATTTGCCAAAGCCTTTTGAAATATTTGAAGAAGTTTATGAATCCTTGAAAGTCGGCGGATGGTTAGCAGTTTATGCACCATATATTGATCAGGCAGAAATAGCTTATAGGGTAGCTAAAAAACTTAATTTTTATAATATTGAAATATTGGAAACATTAGAAAGAGGTCTGGAAGTTAGACCTCAGGGAGTCAGACCAAAAACTCGTATGGTTGGCCATACTGGATACTTGGTCTTTGCCCGTAAATTATAAAAAAATTAAAGAGCATTTAAACTCTTTAATTAATCTTTTTCTAAAACAGTAATATTGTATCCCATATCTAATCCGTTAAATGGGTCATATGCTGTTAAAATATATTCTCCAGGGATTAACCTGATATTTAATGTTGCAATTCCAGATTCATTAGTTAATTTTTTGTAAAATACTCCGTGAATATTGAATGTTATGTTTGTATTGGTTACAGGGTTTCCTTTTTCATCTAAAAGGGTTGCATGAAATTGCGTGTCATTTAAATAAGTTTTTACAATACTTTTAGCTACTATAGTTGGTAAAACATTAACGTTGTATCCTATATCCAATCCTGTTAATGGATCGATGCAGGTTAAAATATATGTATTCGGTCTTAAGTTAATATTTAATTTAGCTATTCCATTTTTATCAGTCTGTTTAGTGTAGAACACTCCATTAATGTTAAATGTCACATTGGTATTAGCTAGTGGGCTGCCATCTCCTTTTAGGAATGTGGCATAGAATTGAGTTCCGTTTCTATACATTTTAACAATATTTTTTCCATTAATTGTTGAAAGTACAGTAATATTGTTGGTTATAACATTTCCGAGAGTGTAGGTTTTTATTGTGTAATTTCCTGGTCTGAGATTAATGGACATTGAAGCGATTCCGTTTTTATCACTGGTTTTAGTGTAATTTTTTCCATTGATTTCAAATATCACTTTTGAATTAGCTAATGTTTTAACAGCAAATTGGGAGTCATTTTTATAATATTTTACAAGATTGCTGCTTTCTATTTTGAAGATATCCAATGTGAATTTTTGATTTCCGATACTTGCAGTTATATTGTCTCTATTTTTAGTATCAAAACTTAATTTAGCTATTCCATTTTTCAAATCAATGCTTTGAGTGTAGTTTAAACTTTCAAAAAGAACTTCTCCGTTTATATTCATATTTTTGGAAGTTGTTGTTTTGGTAAGGTTATTATAGAGATTATTTAAACTTACAGTTATGTTTCCTTTTGAATTTTGAACAAGTGTAGAGGGATTGGATGTAATTGTAGCTACTGCCCAGTTACTTAAATTCATTCCAGTTACATTATTTGTTCCCCACCAGTTGTAGGAAGCATCAATATTTATTCCTTTAACTGTTGAGTTTAAAATATTGTTGTAATTTAGGATTATGTCTCCTTTTTGGTTTTGATTTTTAATGTCATTGTTTTTAAATACTGAATATGTTATTGTTGTTATTTCCGGAGTTAATTCATTTTGAATATTTATTATAGCTCCTCCGGAATATGCAATGTTGTTTATAAATTTACAGTTTTCAACAGTTAATGTTGTATAAAAATTGTAAATAGCTCCTCCTTCGTTAGCTCCGTTGTTATCTTCAAATATGGAATTGGTAATTGTTGCAGGTCCCCAGTTTTTAATAGCTCCTCCTAACTCTCCATGTTTTCCGCAGCTGTTTTTTTGAAAGATTGATGAATCTATTGTTAAAAATCCGTGGTGATTGTATATTGCTCCGCCACGTGTGGCCTGATTGTTGATGAATGTGGAATTGGTAATTGTTACTTTTCCTGCTTCATTGTGTAGGAATCCTCCCTGGCTTTCTGCAATGTTATTTTTAAATACTGAATTTTCTACATTTAAAGTTCCAAGATTATTAAATACAACTCCTCCGTAGCCGTTTACTTCACAATTTGAAAATGTGGAGTTTTTTATAGTGGTTTGTCCGTTATTGTAGATTATGCTTCCACCATCTCCTTTTCCATTTATGAAATTTATTCCAATCAATGTTAATTTTGCATTTTTGTTAACAGTAAACACTTTATTGTAATTTGCATTGATTGTTACATTTCCACTGTTTTTTGAGGATATGGTTAAATCATGGTTAATGTTAATGTTATTTTCATTATAGTTTCCAGTTTCTATGTAAATATTGTCTCCACTTTGGGAATTGCTTACAGCTTCACTAACTGTTGTGTAATCACTTCCATTGCCTCCAACGTCAATATCTGTTGCACTGGCTGAAGCGATTGTTAGCACAAATAGGAAAACTAGTAAAACTGATATAGCTATTTTATATTGTTTATTCAATTTTCATATCTCCTATTAAAAATTTTAAAATAATCACTATTATTTAATAGAAGTTTTGGTGATGATTGTATTTTAAATTTATCAAAAAGTTATTAAATTAAAGTGGAAATGTCAGCGGTATATTGAAAGGTTCTATATGAAGAATCATATAGGGTCCGTTTTCATAAAGCAGTACACAAAGTAGTATGAAACATATTAGGCTTAGAATTATTCCTGAATTTTCATGGTGTTTAATGCACAAAATAAGATAAATAGCTACTAAAATCATTAAAATTATCTCTATAAAGTGTGAAATAGGAAATGTCATCCAGTCTATATGTGAAATCATTGTGATGATACTTACAACAATTAATAAAATAACTATTTTATTATAGTTTTGGAAGTTCATAATTGTTATTATATAAGTATGTATATATATAATTTTGTTTAATGTATTTAAAAAATAAGTGAATGAATAAGGTTTTCAACCCTTATTCCATAAAAATAGCCGGTTTGTAAGGCATTGCATTTCTGGCTTTGTTTTCTGGATCATAGCTGTCATCAGTATGTATGATGACTTCATCGTCAGTTTCTTCACCAATATAATCTAGTGCATCACTGATGATTTGGTTTTCATCAATTTTACCTACATATTTGGTTTTAGTCATTTCACGACCTATTTTTTTAGCTACTGCTGCTATTTCTTTTTTGTCATCATAAATATTTGCCCCAATAGCTCTGCCCATAATCTGACCAATATCCGGTTTTCCAATTTCTTCAGCTATTTCATATAAGTCCCATTTCCAATCCGGAGCAAGGTAAACATGGATTTTTTCCACATCTCCTTTAACCATTTTCTTGATTTGGTTAATATCTTTAATGATATTTTGAACTAATTCTTCAGATTTTTCAATTTTCGGACTTACTAGGTTTTCATCAGCTTCCGGCCAGCTGGCCTGACTTACGTAACCTTCTCCACCATATGTTGCCCATAATTCTTCACAGGTATGTGGAGTAAATGGAGCAAGCAATCTGATCCATGTTTCAAGAACTGTTGAAAGTACATAGATTATAGCAGGGTCCTGGGAGTCAAGCAGGTGTTTTACTCTGTATAAGTAATGATCAACATCTTTTTTAAGTAAGAATAAAGATTCCTGAAGTGCTTTTCTTGTTTGGAATCCTTCTAAAGCTTCAGTAGCTTCTTTAATGTGCTGATTTAACTGACTTAACATCCAAATATCAATGGTACGAGTTAATTCGACTTTTTCGATATTGGTTAAATCTAATGGGGAGTTTTTAATTTCTTCTACTTTAGCGGCAAATTCTCTAAACCATTCCAATCTTCTTTTGGTTCCGAGAACTTCTTTTTCTCTCCAGTCAAAGTCTTGCCATGGTTCAGCTGATGCCATTAGGAAAAGCCTTACAACATCTGCACTGTACTGTTCAATAGCATCTTTTAATAAAATAACATTTCCTTTTGAGGAAGACATTTTATTTCCTTCTAAAAGACCCATACCAAAGACTACAGTTCCTCTAGGCCATTTTTCTTTAGGATAAATTGCACTGTGGTGGAACATTAAAAAGCTTAAGTGGTTTCCAACTAAATCTTTTGCAGATAATCTCCAGTCAAGAGGATACCAGTAATTGAATTCATCTTGGATTTCAGCTACAGTTTCACTGTCAACTTTTACATCATCGCTGTCAATATCTAAAAGAACTTTATCAAAGAATGCAGGGTTTAAATCATCAGCATTCATGTTTCTTAAATATTTAGCTATTGTATAATAGGACATATAGATAGTTGAGTCTGTAAGAGGTTCTATTAACCATTGTTTGTCCCAAGGAAGTCTGGTTCCAAGTCCGACATTCCTGGAACATGCCCAGTCATCTAACCAGTCAATATAATATTCAAAGTTGTTTTTAACTTCTTTAGGAATGATGGTTTCACCATTAAGAACTTCATGGGTTTTTGCAGTCCATTCTTCATCTGAATATTTAAGGAACCATTGATTGTCCATTATTTTAACAACACAGTCTTCACCACATCTGCAGATAACTGGCTTTTCTGCAAAGTCATACATGATGGTAGCCATGTTTTTAGCTATCATATCAGCTTTAAATTCTTCTCTAGCTACTGATACTTTTTTACCACCATATTCTGGAATATGTTCGCTGATAATACCTTTTCTGTGCTCTACTTTGTATAATTCATTAGTAGCATCATGAAGTTTAGGGTCATTTTGATCTTTAATGCCTAATTTTTCAATTATTTCTGCAGCAGGAATTTCTCCGTATCCTTTTACACTACATACATTAATCGGATTTACATCATCAATAATGTCTTCTAAATGATATTTGGCTATTAATTCTTTATTGTTTTTTAAGTCCTGAAGAGCAATGTAGTCTGCAGGTGCATCTGCAGGTTCTGAAAATACTACTCCACTACCATATGAACCACTTACGAAGCTAGCAGGAAATATTGGTAATTTGTCGCCGGTAAAGGGATTTTCAACAAATCCTCCAATTAAGTCATTAGGGTCTATTTCCTGAATAATGTCCAAATCTTTAATTTGATGTTTTAAATTGTGGTGAGCTTCTTTTGTAATAATCCAGTGTTCGCCTTCAGCATTGACCTCAATATATTCAATATCAGGATTTAACCAAATGTTGGTAGCTCCGATAATAGTTTCTGGTCTTAAAGTAGCTGTAACAAGGATTTTATCATCCATTTTAAATTTAAGTAAGGTTAATTCATTAACTCCTACTCCTTCTCCTTCAAGCAAATCATGATCTCCAACAGGGTTTTTATCTCTTGGACAGTATTTTACTGGATGTTCTCCTTTTATAATTAATCCTTTATCTTTTAATTTGCCGATTTGCCATTCTACAAATTTTTTGTAAGTCGGATCAATAGTTCTGAATTCTCTTCTCCAGTCAATGGAATATCCCATATCGTGCATTACTTCATTGTATTCGCTACTGAAATATCTTACAATGTATTCTGGGTCTGCTAAATTAGGAAGTTCCTCTTTAGGAACTTTGTGAACATTTTCATACAAATCCAAGGTCCATGGATCTTTTCTTCTAACTCTTTCAGCTATTCCAATAACAGGAGCTCCGGTTACGTGCCATGCCATAGGGAATAATACGTTGTAGCCTTCCATTCTTTTAAATCTTGCATAAACGTCAGGAACAGTGTATGTACGCCCATGTCCAATATGCATAGCACCACTAGGATATGGAAATGCTACAGTAAGGAATAATTTTTCTTTATCGTTAGGGTCGGATTCAAAAAGTTTGTCATCTTCCCATTTTTTCTGCCATTTTTTTTCTATATTTTCTGTCACTAAATCACCATTACAGTCTTTTCAGGGCTTTCAGGAACTTTGCTTTTATGTGCGTTCCTTTTTACTTTATTTATAATCATATCAATTTCATCAATTGAAATATCTAAGTTTTTAGCTATTTCTTCTTTTGAAGTTTCTTTATCTTTGTACTGGTAAAGAATTTTATCTAAGTTTTCATAGGTCATTCCTATTTCATCTTCATCAGTCTGATTGTTCCATAAACCTGCGCGTGGAGGTTTATTGATTATTTCTTCAGGAACTCCTATATATTTAGCTAATTCAAATACATCAGTTTTGTATAAATCTCCAATTGGTTCAATATCACAGGCTCCGTCTCCGTGTTTTGTAAAGTATCCAATTAGTATTTCACTTTTATTTCCGGTTCCGCTTACAAGGTAACCTTTTGAATTTGCATAATAATATATGATAGACATTCTGATTCTGGCTTTAAGGTTTCCAATAGCTAACTGTTCGTTTTCTGTTTTATATTGTGTAACAGATAAAAATTCGTTTAAAATACTGTCAATAGCCATTTCCTTATAATCAATACCTAATATTTTAGCAATGTCTGTTCCATGAATTTTATCTTCTGTTGGGGTGGTTGTAGATGGCATAACAATTCCAAATACATTTTCTTTACCAACAGCTTCTGTAGCTAAGTATGCAGTTAATGTTGAATCTATTCCACCACTTAATCCAACAACAAGTCCTTTTGCATTAGCTTCAGATACTTTGTCTTGAATGAATTTGATTATGCTTTCTTTTGTTGTTTTAGTATCTAATTTTGGAAGCTCGTTCATGCTTTACACTCCTTGGAAAAATTTTAATGATAATTATTATGATTTTTTTAACTTATATATTAGATAGTAAACTTTTATATATGAAAAAATTATAAAATTACTTTTAGTTACTAAAATTAAATTTTTAATATGGAGGTAATTTTCTTGGCATTTAAAGATTATTTTAAATTTAACAAAGATGAAACAACTTTTATGTTTATTGGAGGAAAAGGGGGAGTTGGAAAAACTTCAATTTCTTCAGCAACAGCATTATGGCTTGCAGAACAAGGTAAAAAAACATTAATTGTATCAACTGATCCTGCACATTCTTTATCTGACTCTTTGGAAGTGCCGATTGGCCATTATCCTAGAGAAATTAAAACAAATTTATTTGCAGTTGAAATAGATCCTGATGAAGCTATGGCTCAAAAACAAGCAGTTCTTGATGCTCAAAAAGCTAATTCCACTTCAGAAAGTTTAATGGGTTTAGACTTCTTATCTGACCAAATGGATATTGCATCCTCTTCTCCTGGTGCTGATGAAGCTGCTGCTTTTGAAGTATTTTTATCTGTCATGACTTCAAATGAATATGATGTTGTAGTATTTGATACTGCACCAACAGGACATACCTTAAGATTATTGTCATTCCCTGATGTAATGGACTCATGGGTAGGTAAAATGATGATGATTAAAGCAAAATTAGGTTCTGCAGCTAATTCTTTAAAAAATCTCATTCCATTTATGGATGCTGCTGATAATCCTCAAACTACTGAAGAGCTAAAAAGAACTAAAGAGCAAATTGATGAAGCTAAAAAAGTTTTATCTGATCCTGACAGAACCACATTTAAAATGGTTGTAATTCCTGAAGAAATGTCTATCTATGAATCTGAAAGAGCATTAGGTGCTTTAGAAAATTATAACATCACTGTAGATAGTGTAATTGTAAATCAGGTAATGCCGGATATTACAGATTGTGATTTCTGCCACTCCAGACACAGATTGCAGCAAAAACGTTTAGCTTTAATTGATCAAAAATTCCCAGAACAAATTATAGCTCAAGTTCCTTTATTTAAAGATGAAATTAAAGGTCAGGAAAAGTTATTGAATTTAGCTAAAATTTTATACGAAAATCAGGACAATACAGAAGTTAAACAGGAAGCTATTCAGCTTTAAAAAAAGAAATAAAAAGTTAAAATTAATATTTTAACTTAAATTTTTTTATTTTTTCAATTTATATACTATTTCTACTAAGAGAAATATAGCTATTAACACCCAAAAGATCATATTTAGAGTTCCAATATCTATTGGGAGCTGTAATCCACAAAGTTCTACCAGAATAATCAAAATTAATACAATAAATGTTAAAACATAAAGCACTTTTGATATTGTCGGTTCCTTTTGAAAGTTTTCTTTTATTTTTTTCCAATTATCTCCCATAGCATCACCATTTAATATTTTCCTAATTTTCTAGGAGTGTTGAGAGGATCCCAATATTCTTCATCAAAATACTGGTAGGTCTCTTCTTTAGTTAATTTTCTCACATTACCATTGCTTATATATTTCGCTTGGCTGCGGTTTAAGGAATTATCTGGGTTGATATGTACTTCAACATAATCTACTTCAGGGGTTCCTTTAGGAATTAAAAACAATTTGGTATCCTGGAAATAACCTGGTCTGCTTGGTGTAAAATGACTGTACCAGTAATGTGTGTCTTTTTCATCAGCAAAAGTGACTCTGATTTTATTAGCTACTGCTTGAAATGCTACAGCAAAGGTAGCTGGGAATAATACAATTGTTGAAATTCCTGAAACAGCTCCTCCAAGAATTTTTAGAGATAAAGCGCCGATATTGTACCCGATTATGGTTGCCGGATGGATATTTTTCATGAAATTATCAATATTTTTATTTATCTGGAATATTCCATTATCTATAGTTTCCCGGATATTTTTCAACTGTTTAGCTAAACTTTCTTCAAGTAATTTAGGAATTATGCATATTGTACATTCTCCTTTATCTGTTTTTTGAGTAGCTCCTTTATATGCAAAACCATCATCAACCAAAACAGTCTTGCAAATTCCTGTTGTTGTGTTTATGAGAAGTACAGATTTGCTTCCATTTTCACAAAATACATATATTGAATCTCCGCGATTAACAAGACTGACTTCTGACTTTAAAAGAGCATTTATCACTTCATCAAAAGAGCTAGTTATGTTATTGTTATAAATAATTCCAATTGGATTCATTACATACTGTTCTATTTTTGATAAAAATAATGAGGTCATAAAGTTAAATTCAGTTATTTTACTTGTATTTTTTCCAGTTGCAGACATTCCCATATTTGGATTAGCTATGTGAAGATAAAGTTTGTCATTATCAATTCCGCCTAAAACAACTGCTGTTTTTGTTCTCTGCCAGTTAAGAGATAAATTTTTAGCATATTTATCTGCATACAAATCGCTTAAATAAGCAGAATTCATACCAGCTAAAAACATTCCCTGGATATGTTTTAATTTATAGCTTGTTAAATAATCAAGTCCAAAAGCTAAGTTTTCTACATCTGTTTGGGTAATTTTAGAGTTAATAATAGCATATGACTGAAGTATTTCAAAGTTATTGTTTGTATTATACTTTGGATGAGTTCCGTAAGTTATATTTTCTGTTTTTTCAACTAGATTATTGTTAGTTTTAAATATGGTGCTGATTTTTTCATCAGTTATGTATCCAACGATTTTTTCTCTAGCTGTATTTAATGTCACGGTTTTATTGGTTGAGGTGAATTTTATTGGACTTATTTGGTTATTTGTAAGTTTTATATAATTAGTATTTAATTCAGTTTCGGGATTTAAACCATTAGCTAGTGCTAAATTATATCTGATTCCATATTCGTCAAATCCAGTAGTGTTAAATAGGAGACTTGCTCTTATTTCACCATTTTCAATGTAATTAATTCTCTCAGCCATTTTTCCCTCTTTATCTATTGTAACTCCAAATTGACTGATGTCTCTATCAGCAGTATTATAATAACGAATATGTGTGTAATTTTCACTGGAATAAATTAAAAGACCACTATCTTTTTGAATTCTAGTTGTTTTACCTGTTTTAATTTTAATTTCATCAAACGGTATGAAAACATATTTGTCATTAATTAAAACACTTGTTTTATTGTCTGTTTTATAGTTTGAAAGTGTATAATTTTTTAATCCGTTACTGACTTCAAAAATTTGTTTTTTTGGTAATTTTACAATTCCTTTTTCTCCAGCTTTAACTGTATAATTATTTTCAGCTTCTACTTTAGGAAGGGTTACATTTACATAATTGGGAATATCTATTTCATAAGTAAAATCTCTGTTTAAGTTTTTAGATATCTTTGTTGAATTTTCAGGGTGAACAATTATTTTATTTCCAATTTGAACATTCTTATAATAAGTGGTTATTATGTATTTTCCAGGGTTTAAGTTAATATTTAGAGATGCAATACTGTTTAAATTTGTAGTTTTAGTATAGAACACTCCATTTATATTAAATGTAACATTTTCTCCAGATCCTACAGGTTTTCCTTCGTTGGTTGTTACAAATGTTTTAAAAGCACTTCCATCTTTGAAATTCATTTCTAAATCACTGGTTTGAATTGTAGGTTTAACAAGTATGCTGTTTGAAACAAAACAATTCCTGTACATTGCTGTTATTATGTAATGGCCGGGATTTAAATTAATATTTAATGATGCATAACCTGTATTATCTGAGGTTTTAGTATAGAATACTCCGTTTATATTAAAAGTCACATTTGAATATCTGGCATAGCTGCCGTCTAAATTATGTAAGTAAACAGAGTATGCTTTTTTATTTTTGTAGTATTTAGCTAAATCGTAGTTACAGCTAATTGTTGCCAATACTGTTACTTTATTGGAGCGTTGTTCATTAGTTTTTGGATTATATGAAGTTATAATATATTTTCCCGGATCTAAATTTATGTTTAATTTAGCTATTCCTTCAGTATTTGTAGTTTTTTTATAAAATACTCCATTTATGTTAAATGTTATTTCAGTGTTGGTTAGTGGTGTTCCTTTATTGTCAGTAAATCCAACATAGTACTGTGTATCATTTTTATGGTATTTAACAATGTCGTCACCATTTATTGTAGGTTTAATTGTTATTTTGGAAGTTGAAGTTGATGGGTGATAAAAATCACAACCTTCAAATATCACTTTTGCCATATACTCTCCGGATTCTAAATTTAGGGATAACATAACCTGACCATTTGAATTGGTAATTTTGGTATAATTAGCTCCATTAATATTAATTATAACTTTAGCATTACTTATTGGGTGGTGCATATCGTTATTATTGTCAGTTAATGTTGCTATAAGTTTACTCCCATCTTTATAATGCATTTCAACTGGTGGTGAATTAATTACAGTTAATGTTTTAGCCTTTGGTGTGGAAAGTATTTCATTTTGAGGTTCTATATTATTTGTTCCTTGAAATTGGTGTTCATTAGTGTTTTCTAATTTGCTATTTATTGTTTGAGTTTCATTTTCAATTGTTGTGGCAGAAACAGTGCCTATCAAAAAAATAAATAGGAAAATGAAACTTATCAGGTTTATTTTTCTAATCATAGTATCTACCAGCTGTTAACTTTTTTTAAAAAATTAACACTTAAACTATGATTAACTAATTATAAAAGTTTTAATTTTAAAATCAAATGATAAATGCTTTTTAAAATGAATTTTAAAGGTAAATATTCCTAATAGATTATCATAATACACATGTAAGTAAATTCACTACTTGCAATATCTTTTAATGTAGATTGAACAATTTTTTCATCATCGTAACTTAAACGTTCACAGACAACTACCTGGCGGTTTTCATTTACTCCGTTATCTAATAGAAATTGTGCCATGTCTCTAACTTTTTTAGAAGGAAGCGCTATTGTTGTTTTACCGTTGTTTATAACTTTTAAAATGTCTTCAATGTTTTCTCTGCCATGAAAAGTCATAACATTTGCATTATCCCACTGAATGTGGTTACGGGCAGCAGCTAACTGAAGAGAGCTGATTCCTGGAATTACTTCTATTTTTTCTTTCGGGAAATTTTTATCATTGGCTATTCTTAAAACAGTATTTAAAACACCTGAAAATCCCGGATCTCCAGTGGATAATATTGATACAGTATTACCTTCAATAGCCAAATCCACTCCTTTTTCAAGTTTATCTAGTAAATCTTTCACATTAAATGCAAGTTTATTGTTGACATCATCAAATAAATCTATTGCTCTTGTACTTCCAACAGTGTAATCGCTACTTTTTACGGTGTCTATAGCTTTTTTAGTTAAATATTCACTTGATCCTGGACCGATTCCAATTATATAAATTTTATTTTCCATTTTATTCCTCTTTCAGTTTTTCCATTCCATTTTTTAAGAAGTCATATATTGATTTGGCTCCAACAAGCTCTTCAGGACAATCCCAATCAGAAGGGTATAATATAAAGGGTTTGGTTTGAGTTCCACCAAGTCCGCCATGGCTGCCTATCAGTTCTTCAAATGCACAGATATCTCCACTTTCAGGGTCATAAAAACTATTTACAAGAATATCTGGCATATTTTTAAAGGTATTATGTCTTTTAAGATGTTTCGAAGCATTTTTCCCGAAATTAGCTAGTGGATTTTCTCCGGTTATTTCATCACTTTCCAAATAATAAATACCATTTTCTCCAATAACCATTCCTCCGTTAGCTATTGAATTAACAAGTATAAATCCGATTCCGGGATGTTTCACAAGTCCTGGAATTAAATCGGGGAATAATGATATTATTTCCTCATAAGTTAATCTATTTTTCCATTGTGTTAAGTAAATCAGACCTAAGTTTCCAGATCCTAAAACAATCAATTCAGAGTCGGATGCTTTTTTAGTAGTGTGTTGTGAAGCTTCATATCCTCTAATATAATCCAGGCTGTCGTTATATTTTTTTCTAAGTTTTTGAATTTCTTCTGTTTTGCATAATTCATCGATTTTTAAAAGATCCATACTTTTTTCTTTAAAGTTTTGTAATGATTCATATTCATTAAATATGTCATAATTTTTTATAGTATCCATTTTTTCTTTTATATTTTCAATTGATTCATTTCTGGGAATATATGAATTTTTAAAGTGGTCTAATTCTTCATCTATTTTTAAGGATTTCATATCTTCAGGTAAAAATCTCCTTACAAAGTTTCCTAGAGTTATTCCGTATCTTTGTTTAAATGTAGCTCCGTTTCCCTGTCCGTGGTCTGAAAGAATTACAAAATCATAATGTCTTTTAGAAATACTTTCAGCATTTTCCAAACGGTTAATCTCTAAATCAATCTCTTTTAAAACACTCCAAACATCATTATCACGTATTCCGGAATGGTGGGCTACTTCATCATAACCTACATAAGTTGCATAAGCTGAATTTATTTCTCCATTAAGAATATCTCCAGCCAAAGTTTCTGTTACAACTTCTCTTAAAAATACATTTCCTCCGGCTCTTAATGTTGCATATATTATCCCTCTTTTCATTCTGGGACGTATGTTCTTGATTTTGTGAACTATCTGGGATTTTAATTCCTTAAGAATGTCCCATAAAAATAATACAAATATTCGCTGAAAGCTATTTGAGGTGGTAAATACAGAGTACCATGTTTTATTAAATAGTTTATCCAGTTCTATGATTTTGGATGATGTAAATATGAAATCATCACTATCTCCGCTGAACATATTTGCTCTACTGGCTCCATTATCACTTAATAATCCATTTCCATCAGATATTTTATTTTCAATTAATGGAGCGTGGGAGAAATTAGATGAAACTATGATTTTATTATTATTTTCTTTTTCAACCCATCTGTAAGCTATAATGTCTTTATTATTTCCATGTAAAATTCCCGCTTGACTTGCTCCTGTCTGACTTGATAAGTCAGTTTCCCATTCTTTTAGAGTATGTGTTTTATTTTCAATCCATCTTTTAAGTGTAGGCATATATCCTTTGCCAATAGCTTCATCTAAAATTTCTTTAGCTAATCCGTCAATTTCAATCATTATTACTCCGGAATATTTTCTAGCAGCTTTTTTGTCAGTATTAACTTTTTTAGAAAGTTTTTTGATGATATGTCTATTGTAAAAGTCAATATTAGCTATATTAAATATAAGTGTTGTAGCTATGTTTATGAATAATGTTGCGATTAAAGCTCCGCCTATTCCTATATTAACTTCTGGGAGATAATATGCAACTCCATAAAACATAAGTCCATTTAGAAGAAGTGCACCTATTCCAAATGTTATAATAAAAAACCTCATCAGTATTCTGGTAAAAATAGGCCATAATATTGTGTTTGCAATTGTTAATAAAAAGATTATAATTATTGCATTTGTCCAACGGCCCAAAACAAAATCATCACTAAGCA
Organism: Methanobrevibacter intestini; assembly: GCF_047402955.1. Classification (NCBI taxonomy): domain Archaea; kingdom Methanobacteriati; phylum Methanobacteriota; class Methanobacteria; order Methanobacteriales; family Methanobacteriaceae; genus Methanobrevibacter; species Methanobrevibacter intestini. Next base: position 899,770 of record NZ_CP187956.1, on the reverse strand, counting down.
TAGGCATAGCTAAAACTATTAATATATTAACTATTCCAATTGTAATTGAAGTTAGAATTATTTTAGCTTTATTAACATTTGACTGGTTTGTATTTTCCATAGGAATCTAGATAATTTCTATTTTTTGTTTTTCATTACTTTTTAAATGGAATAATGTTATTTCAGGTTTGCAGTTTATTCTCATCCAAAATGTATTTGTTCCAAGACCTCTGCTCGTATATTGAATCATATTTTTAACTTTATATTTTCCAACAGGATATCTGGTTGATTTAGGACCTCTAAATGGAGCTATATTGGTTCCAGGAATAATAAACTGTCCGCCATGTGAGTGTCCGGATATTTGAAGTCCGAATCTTCCGCTTTCAGAAGATATTTTAGCAAAGTCTGGTTCATGAGCAAGTAAAATAGCTGCTCCTTGGTTAGGTAATTTCTTTAAAACACTATCCAGATTATCAGCACCGACAGTATAACTGTCCACTCCTGCAATATTGAGCAGTTTTTCGTGATTGTCGTTTTTTTCAGATTTTTTAAGTGTGTATACATCATTGCTTAAATCTTTAACATCGGCTTTTTTTAAGATGTTTCTTATTTCACTGGCTCCAAGCCAATGGTCATGATTGCCTAAAACAGCTAATTTCCCGTCTTTTGCTTTTAATTTTTTAAAAGATTTTTTCAAATCCTCTTCATAGCCTTCTAAAATATATGAAACATAATCTCCGGTCAATGTTATCATATCTGGTTTTAAGGTATTTACATACTCAACAACTCCCTCTAAATACTCGGGATTTAACCATTGGCCAATATGTATGTCTGTTAAATTAATAATTTTATAATTGTTAAATGCAAGGTCTAAGTTGTTTAATTCAATATCAACATTAACAACATCAAAGAATTCTTTGTTAAATTCTGTTCCAAAGCTCATTTCTCTTGATTGTGTCATGAATTCCTGTAATCCTTGACGAACTTTTAGAGCAGAAGGTTTATTGCCATCCATGTTTTTTCACTTATGTTTTTTGTATTAGATTTATATAATTTAAATCTTAAATATATAATTAATTATTTATTTTTATTGTGATATTATGCTTCAAATTGCAGTTACTGGAAAACCAAATGTTGGAAAATCTTCATTCTTTAACTCTGCAACTTCTTCAAGTGTAGAAATGGCTAATTATCCATTTACTACTATTGATGCTAATAAAGCAGTTGCTCATGTTATTAGTGAATGTCCTTGTAAAGAATTGAATGTTACTTGTAATCCTAGAAATTCCATTTGTATTGATGGAAAAAGATTGTTGCCTGTTGAATTAATAGATGTTGCAGGTCTTGTTCCTGGAGCTCATGAAGGTAAGGGTTTAGGTAATCAATTTTTAGATGATTTGATGCAAGCTAAAGTTTTAATACATGTTATTGATGCTTCCGGTTCTACTGATGCTGAAGGACAAAGCGTAGAAGCCGGTTCTCATGATCCTTTAGATGATATTGAATTTCTGGAAGATGAAATTGTAATGTGGATGTATGGAATTCTTAACAGAAATTGGGTTAGACTTGTACGTAAAATTGAAGCTGAAAAATTAGACATAGCTAAAGTAATTTTTGACCAATTGTCAGGTACTGGAATAACTTTGGAAGATATTATTGAAGCTAAAAGAAAAGTTAATCCTGATTATACCAAATGGGAAAAAGAAGATTTCATGGAACTTATCCGTAATATATTGCATATAGCCAAACCAATGCTTATTGTAGCTAATAAAGCTGATTTACCAACTGCTGAGGAAAACATTAAAAGAATGCAGGAAAAATATCCTTATGTTATACCTGCATCTGCAGAATCTGAAATAGCTTTAGTTAAAGCAGCTGAATCTGGTTTAATTAGATATACTCCGGGAGATTCTGACTTTGAAATTTTAGAAAAAGATAAATTGTCAGATAATCAGCTTAAAGCTTTAGAATATATTAGAACTAATATTTTAGAAAAATATGGTGGAACAGGTATTCAAACAGCATTAAATGAAGCTATATTTGGTTTACTTAATATGATTGTGGTTTATCCAGTTCAGGATGAACATAAATACACAGATCAAAAAGGAAATGTTTTGCCTGATGGAATTTTAGTGCCTAAAGGTGCGGTTCCTAAAGAATTAGCTTATCTTGTTCATTCAGATATTGGGGATAACTTTATGCATGCAGTAGATGCACGTAAAAACATGAGAATTGCTGCTGATTATGAATTGCAAGATAAAGATGTTATAAGTATTGTTACAAGAGGTTAATTGCCTCTTCATGTAATATCTTTTTGAATTTGAGCATAAATCTCTTTTTTAACACTTTCTGGTTCATCTAATTCATTTAAAATTTTTCTTAAAGTATTCCACCATATGTCTTCAGGTGTAAGCCAATCAAGAGGCAATTGACCATAAACATCAAGAACTTTTTCATTAAACTCTGTGCTTTTCATAGTCTTAGTTTAGTTTAATAAATAGTATTTTCTTTTTCTAAGAGGATTTGAAAAGTATTTATAAAAAAAGTAAAAATAAGATTTTATTCTTTTAATAATTTTATTGCTTCGTTAGCTGCATAAACACAGCAGTCAACACATGGGGATTTGTCTTCTCCATTTTTTGAAATTATACCGCATTGAACTGAACCATATTCTTTTTTAAAAGCATCATATAATTTTTTAGCATCCATTTTTATTTTAATTTCGTCATCTTCTAAAAATCCCAATGCTATTAATGCTCCAGTTAAAGCACCACAGGTTCCTTCATCAAAAGTACCTCCAATTCCACCTGAAAATCCACTAGCTAATGCGCATAATCTGGCTTGACTCATTGGATGATTAACTACTTCACAAAGCCCCATGAGGGTTGATTGGGAACAACTTTTAAAAACACGATATTGTCTAATTTTTTCTTCTACTAATTCTGAATCTAAGTCCATGATATCATCTATAAAAAATAAAAATCAGGAAAAGTGTTTTCCCTACATTACATTAATAGTCTTCGAAATAAAAGTTTTCCATATCATATTCTTCTGGATTAAAATCATCCATATCTGATTCTGGAGACATATAATCTTCATTAAGGTCTTCAGGAATTTCAAATCCGGTTGTATTCATATCACCAGTTTGTGAATCAACAGTTATTACTCCTGCACTTTGTCCGTCTTGAGTTTCTATGTGAAAAGTGTATATTCCGTCATTTTCTTCTACACTGCTTATAGAACAATCAGTGTCTTGTAAATAATCATTTACCATTTGTTCACATTCTGATTGTGTGAGATTGTCTGGGCTGTCTTTAGCTATGTCCTCTGATGGTGTATCTGAAGTTATATTCGTATTATTTTCGATATTTATATTTTCTTCTTCATCGAAGTTAAAATTGTTATCTATAAGTGTATTGGTTTCACTTATGGAGGAAGCTATTGCTGTATTGTATAAATTAACATTGAATTCAGAATTGTCTACTAATATTATAAGCCCTGCCATAAGGTTGAAATCTTTATCTTTATCAAGATGTTTTTGACCTACTCCCATAACTCCGTGGTTTCTTTCAGATGGATGTCCATTACTGAAAATTACACTGTTTGCCATTTTAAGCACTAAATTTTGATCAGGAGCACCAACACAGATTCCTTCTTTTCCATTAGTTACTAAGATGTTTGTAGTATCACCTTGAGTAAATGCAACAGATTGTGGTGGTTGATCCGGTAAAGACACGATTTTTGCATTTTGTAAACTATTTAAGAAATTAACCATTGATTGGTTATCTTTAAAGGTGTGGATTGTTATTCCATATGTATTTTCTTTAAATCCGTCAGGTATTTGTATAAATTTAGCATCGTGAGGAACATTTATTTTTATTCCATCAAATGTATTTTGCTTCATATCGCCATCACTATTAATTACAGTTGCCCCAACACAGGTTAATGTAATAAGTATGGCGGCTATTGAAAGAATAATCGCTATATTTTTATTCATTTTATCTCCTTAATTTATTTAACATATTTTATATACATTAGATATATATTCTTTATACTATTAAAACTTAATTTTATAAATTAAGAAAATTTAATATTATATATAAAAAATTTAGTGAATAGGTGAAAAAATGCATCCAAGACCAAGTCCCATAGCTGCATCTCTTTATACTTTAAGAGACATGAATGTTGATGTTATTATAATGCATGGACCTCATGGTTGTTGTTTTAGAACTGGCAGACTTTTAGAAAGTGATGGTGTACGTGTTTTAACTACAGCAATGGCCGAAAATGACTTTATTTTAGGAGCTAGTGAAAAACTAGAGAATACATTAAAAGAAGCTTATGATATGTTTAAACCGGAGTTTATAGGTGTTGTAGGTACATGTGCCAGTATGATTATTGGTGAAGACTTAAAAGAAGCAATTGCTAATGCTGATTTAGATTGTACAGTTATTCCTGTTGAATCTCACGGAGGATTTGGTGAAGGAGATAATACCGAAGGAGCAATTATGGTTTTAGATTCTGCTGTCGAGTACGGGATAATTCCGCGTGAAGAGGCGGACCGTCAAATTGAAATGCTTAAAAAAGCCACTGAAATAGAAAAAACCAGAGGAATGGCTCAGGGAAAATACATTCAACCTAATTTTGGAGATAATAAGGAAGAGGTGGCTAAAAAAATCATAAAAGCATTAAGTGATGGTAAAAAAGTCGCATTTGTATTAAATGCTAAAAAAGAAACTTCCTATTTATTTGCAGATATTTTAAACTTTGATTATCGTGAAGTTAATCCGGAAAATAAACCAATAATTATAGCTAATTTAGATGAAAATATCGGCCTTTCAAGAATTAGAAATCATGCAGTTAATATTAAACAGGAGTTAAAAGCAGATATTGATTATATTACTGGTGGATTAGATGAGTATCCGGTAACTGGAAAAGCTGCTGCAGACTACTTAAAGAAAAACCCTGTTGATTTGTATGTTGTATGCGGTGTTCCTCATGCATTTCCTGTTGAAGAAATTGAATGTGAATCAATAGCTGTAACTGATGGGCCTCGTTTAGTTGAACCATTAAGAGATTTAGGTTATGATAATGTAGTTGCAGAACTTGATGCTCACTCAAAAACTTTAGGAACTGATAAAATTGTTTTTTCTGACTTTGGAGGAATGATTAGGTCAGCTATTGACTGGAAGTAGAATTATGATAACGATTATTGATTATAAAAGCGGAAATTTAAAAAGCATTTCCAACGGCTTTAAAAAAATTGGATGTGATGTTGAAATTACCAGCAGCATTGAGAAAATAGCTGACAGTGATTATCTGGTTCTTCCGGGAGTTGGAGCTTTTGGCAGTGCAATGGAAAATCTTGAAGAATTTAAAAAAGTAATTCATGAACATGTAGACAGTGATAAGGCATTTTTGGGAATTTGTTTAGGTCAGCAGGTTCTTATGGACTCAAGTGAAGAAAGTCCGAATGTTGAGGGTTTAAAATTATTTGAAGGTCAGGCACAATATCTTCCAGAAGGGCTTAAAATACCTCATATGGGCTGGAACAAATTAAATGTTGTTAAAGAATGCCCAATTTTGGAAGGTGTTGATAAAGAGTACTTTTATTTTGTTCATTCTTTTCATGTTGTTCCGGATAATGATGAAATAATTGCAGGCACTTGTAATTATGGAATTGATGTTGTTGCAGCATTAAGCAGAAATAATTTATTTTCAACACAGTTTCACCCGGAAAAAAGTGGAGTTGCAGGTTTAAAGATATTAAAGAATTTTGTTAATTTAGAATTATGATTGGAGATTGTATTTATGGATATTGAAGGTTTTGTAAGAAAAAGAATTGATGATTATGCATATGAAGATTTAACTGCTCTTTTAGCAAGTAGAATTAGAGAATACAAAGATTTGTCTGAAGAAAACTCATGTAAAATGGCTGAAGCTGTTATTGATGAAGTAAAAACTACTTTGGAATTAAATTCTCTTGATGATGATTTTTTAAAAGAAATTGTAGATATTCCAAAAGCAGATGTGGCTATGGGAAAAATGGGTGTAGGTTCTCGCGGAGCTGGAGATTTCTTTGTTCACAGAAAAATTGCAGAAATAGTTTCCAGTACAGATACAGCTTCATTGGTAAACCCTTCTGAACAGGATGATGGGGGAGTAGTTAAAGCACCAGTTAAAAATGATGAAGTTTATGTAACAACTGCAGTTGATGGAATACATTCTCGTTTAAGTGACTATCCGTTTTTAGGAGGATTCCATGTTACAAGAGCTACTTTAAGAGATGTTTGTGTAATGGGAGCAGATCCTGTAGCTATTTTAAGTGATGTTCATCTGGCAGATGATGGGGATGTTGGTAAGATATTTGATTTTACTGCAGGTGTAGCAGCAGTATCTGAACTTGTTGATGTTCCAATAGTGGCAGGAAGTACATTACGTGTAGGTGGAGACATGGTTTTAGGCGATAGATTTGTTTCTGCTGTAGGAAGTGTCGGGGTATCAGATTATCCTCCAACTGCAAGAAAAGGAGCAACTGAAGGTGATGTGATTTTACTTACAGAAGGTTCTGGTGGAGGAACTATTACAACAACTGCATTATATAATGGCTTTTTTGATGTAATATGGGATACATTAAATGTAAACTTTGTCCAGGCATCTCATGCACTTTTTGAAGCTGATTTAATTAAAGATATCCATGCAATGACTGACGTAACAAATGGGGGATTACGTGGAGATGCACATGAAATATCCAATACAACAGGAGTAGGTTTAGAGTTCTATGAAAAAGAAATTCGTGACTGCGTAGCTCCAAAAGTATTAAACATGCTTGAAACATTAAATATAGATCCGTTAGGTGTTTCAACTGATTCATTAATGTTGATTGCACCTCCTGAAATTGTTGGAGATATTAAAAAAGCAGTAGCTAAATATGATGTTCCTATTCGTGAAATTGGTAAGGTTGATAATTCTGGTGAACCAAACTTAATTAAAGAAGATGGAAATGTTGAAAAACTGGTTCCATTATTTAGGGAAGCTGCTTATACTAAAGTTAAAAAGTTCGTTGGAGATACAACACCTGAAGACTTTGAAATCATGAAGGAAAAAGTTCAAAAGGCATGTGACGAATCCATACTTAAAAAAGAAAAAGTGGTAAAACACATCCGTGAAAATTAACTTTTTCACACTTCTTTAAATTTTATCTATTTTTTATTATAATCCTTAATCATGAAAGATGAAAAAGGATATTTTTACATTATTGATGCATTTTTAGCTATTGTAATTTTACTTATAGCTATTTTGATGGTTAATTCAATTGTTTCTACTTCTAATCCTAATTATTCTAGCACTTCACATGACTTTAAATCGGCTCAAGACACAATGGAGTTATTAAGTGCTAAAATCAATTCTACAGACAGAGTTTTCATAGAAGATATTTCCAATATTTTAGATGAAAATCATAATTCAAAACACTCTGTAAGGGAAGTTTCTAAGTTATGTCGTGAGAAATTTGAGAAATTAAGTCTTAAGAATTATCAGTTTAAGGAAAACAATGTTTTGGGAGGAAAGGTATTGGCTAGCTCTGGAGCGGTAGGTGAAGATGTTAGTGTAGCTAGTCGTAGTTATGGAGATTATTCATATACATTATATATTTGGTAATATTGATTTGATTTTGAAAGATTGCTTTCTAAACTTAGGAATACTTTATATACTCCTTGTGATATAGTATATCTTGGAATAAAGTTTTTTTATTTTTTCTTTGTTCCCTTTCTTAAATAATATTTGAGAAAGTAAAAACATTTTTAAAGTGTTTTAAGTCGGAGAATAGTTTTTTCTAGATAATTTAATTTATCCTAGTATTTGATATTAAATAATCAAAACAAATTATCTCCTTTTTGATTTGTTAAATCACAAATGAAATTTTGCATGTATTGGTTTCATTTGGAATAAAATGGGATTTATAACTTTTTAAGACCTGATTGATGGGTTTTAAATTATTTTTCTCATTTTATTTAAAAAATATTGTTTTCACTTTAAATTGTTTATGTGCTTTTGTTTTTTTATAATACTTTTTAATAATTGTTGTATTTGTAAATAGAAAATTTTAAATAAGTTTTAAGTCATATTACTTATTACAAATTAGATTTTATTTAGGTGAAAATTATGGCAGCTCAGCATTTCGATAAGTTTTTTAAAGGGCTTGGAATAAGTGATGCTTTTAGTTTAATTAATATGATTCCTTTGAGGATGCTTGATATTAATCCAAAACAATTATCAACTCAAATGGTTAATTTTAATCCTACTGAGTTGATGGAAATAGATTTAAAGGCTTATCGTGCAGATTTAATTATGGAATTGGATCATGTGATTTTAATGTTTGAATTTCAATCGACACATATCTATTTGGATGATAAACGGCGATTTAATATTTATACTGCAATTAAAGATAGAGCTAGGTTTGGAGACAAACCAATATATATTATAGTATTTAGTACTGTAGAAGACACTAAAGTAATTGATTATAAAGTAAATCCAGTATCTAGTTTTAAAATATTGGTAATATCTTTAAAAGATTACAATGCAGGCGAAATTATAAATAATATTGAAATTAAAATAAAAAACAACCAAAAAATAAACCAGAACGAATTAATAAACCTTGCATTATCACCATTAATGACACTTGATGGCACAATAGCTCAACATTTGGAAAAAACAGTGCAAACACTAAGTAAGCTAAAAAAATCCATTAAAGAGAATTCAAAATTTGTATTTACTTTAACTTGGATATTAGTTGACAAATTCATCGAAGATGAAGAAACACGACAAAAATTAAGCAACATATTAAGTGATAACATGAGATTAATGGAAGAGTTCGGTCAGTCAAAATATGAAGCAGGCGAACAAAAAGGTGAACAAAAAGGTGAGAAGAGAGGAATTGTGAAGACGAGGCAGGAGATAGCTGTGAATTTATTGAAGGAGGGTTTGCCTCTGGAGTTAATTTCGCAAGTAACTGATGTGTCTGTAGAAAGATTGGAGCGGTTTAGTAATAATGGAAAATAATGATGTAGATAATTTATCTAAAGTGATGTAATATGAGTTTGATGGAAGAGTTCGGTCAGTCAAAATATGAAGCAGGTGAACAAAAGGGTGAGAAGAGAGGAATTGTGAAGGCTAGGCATGAGATAGCTGAGAATTTATTGAAGGAGAGTTTGCCTCTGGAGTTAATTTCGCAAGTAACTGGTGTGTCTGTGGGAAGATTGGAACTATTGAATTATTGTGAGAAACAAGATTGATGATTTAAATAGCTAAAAGAGAAATTATTGCTAAAAATAAAACATATCTATAAATCAGGTGTTAATATGGTTACTGTAGAGGAATTTGGTAAGGAAAAATATGAAGAAGGGTTTAGAAAAGGAATGTGGAAAGGAATTAAGGAAACAAAATTTGAAATAGCTAAAAAGTTAATAATAAAGGATGTTAGTTTGTATAACATTTCTTATGCCTGTGATATTGGTATGGCTACCTTAGGTGAATTAAAAGAATCATTGAAAAAATGATTCGTTTTTATTTTTTTATAAATGAAATATTATTTTTTTTAAATTAGAATAGGGGTTTAAATCAATAAATTATATTTTGTTTTTTTGTAAAGCTTTTTAATCAAATAAAATTCTTAAATAAAACAGTGCTTTTAAATACTATTAAAATCATAATATTGACTGATAACTATTTTTAATGTCGCCCCGATGGTGTAGTTTGGATAACACATAGGACTGCGGATCCTATTCCCCGGGTTCAAATCCCGGTCGGGGCATTATATAATTTTTTTAAATTCCGTGATACAATGTTAAATGCTAATACTTATGTAACTGATGAAGAAGGAATTGGCGGAACTATTAGGAATCAATATGAAGATTTTTATGTTGAAGAAATCCCTGAAGTGACTCCAACTGGTGAAGGACCTAATATTTGGATTTGGATTGAGAAAGTAGGTAGAACTACTTTAGATGTTGTTTTGGATATTGCAAGAGATTTGCACATTAGTAGAAAAAGAATGGGCTTTGCAGGAATGAAAGATAAAAAAGCCCGTACTCGTCAATGGATTTGTATATCTAATATGGAATCTGAAGAACAGTTTAGGCAAGTTAAGGATTTGGAAGGAACTATTTATAAAACTGATTTTTTAAAAGTTGTTCGTGGACGTAAAAAACTTAGAATGGGGCAGCTAAAGGGAAATAAATTCAGAATTCTTATCCGGGATATTGATGATATTGAAAAAAGTGCTGAAGTAGCTAATAATATTTTAAAGGAACTGGAAGTTACTGGTGTTCCTAATTACTTTGGATGGCAAAGATTTGGTAAACCAAGAACAAACACTCACCTGGTAGGTGAAGCTTTAGTTCAAAATGATTTAAAAGAAGCCGTTAGAAGATACATTGGAAATCCTACAGGTGAAGAACATGAAGAAAATCAGAAGGCAAGACAGGCTTATGATGATGGAAATTTAGAAGAATCTTTGGAATTTATGAGTAAAGGAATGCGTTATGAAAAAATGATGGTTCGTGAACTTATTAAAGATGCTAAAAAAGGACCATTAGATGATAAAGCTTATAAAAATGCATTATATGCACTTCCAAAACCTCTTCAGAGAATGTTTGTTCATGCATATCAGTCTTATTTATTTAATGATGCCGTTAGCAGAAGGGTAGCTATGGGAATTAACAGATATGTTGAAGGAGATATTATTATTGACAATGAAGAGAGAATTGTTCGTGATAAAACTCCTGAAGAATATCAGAAATTAATAGATAATTTTGAAGCTAATCCTACTTCTCCATTATATGGAACTAAAGTACCTTTTGCCGATGGTGAAGTTGGTGAAATGGAAAAATCAGTTTTAAATAGCTATAATTTAACTAAAGAAGATTTTGAAGTTCCTAAAATGCCTCGTTTAGGAAGTCATGGTTTAAGAAGGTCTATGAGAATTCAAGTTTGGGATGCTTCAGCTATTCCAACTGATGAAGGTGTTTTAACTGAGTTTTCTATAAATAGAGGTTCTTATGCTACAGCTGTTTTAAGAGAAGTTATGAAAAAAGATGTTGTCTAGATTTATAACTCTTTTTCATCTTTTAAATTTTTATTAAATTCATTAAAATCATTTACACATGTTTTTTTGGTTTTGAAATTTTCATATAATTCATTTTAATATGCTCTTTAATTTTAAGTAATAGTTCTTATAAAATTATATCAAAGAATTATTGCTTAAGTGATTTTTATGATTGACTGTAGAAATATTGCTAAAGGAAAAGATAGTGGAGAATTAATAGTAAGCAACGAACCAATTAGTTTTTTAGGTGGGGTGGATCCCGAAACTGGAATTGTAATTGATCCAAATCATGAACTTAAGGGTCAATCCATTAAAGATAAAGTTTTATTCATTCCCGGAGGAAAAGGTTCAACTGTCGGATCTTATGTTATATTTCAAATGAAAAAAAATAATACTGCACCTAAAGCCATCATATGTTTAAATGCAGAACCAATTATTGCTACTGGGGCTATAATGTCTGATATTCCAATGGTTGACTCTCCAGAAGTCACTGATAAACTAAAAAATGGTGTTTTAGTTGAAGTTGATGGGGACAATGGTAAAATAGCTATTTTATAAATAATGTGGTTATTATGGAAACTTTAATTAAAAATGTAAATATTTTAAATCCAAATGAAGAAATTCAAACTTCATGCAATGTTTTAATTGAAGATAAGCACATTAAACAAATATCTGGAAAGGAATTGTCTGTTAAAGACAATGTTAAAATCATTGACGGACAGGATAATTATCTGATGCCGGGCTTCATTGACTGCCATGCACATATTATGGCTAATGGCTTTCACAAAGAAGAAAACATGGCAAATCCTTTAGCACTACATTTTTACAATGCAATTAAACATGGAAAACAAACAGTTGATGCAGGGGTCACAACAATTAAAGACTGTGGCCCTGCAGATATTGGAGTTAAAATAGCTCAAAAAAAAGGTTTATTTATAGCTCCTAAAATGGAAATATCAGTCACTCCTTTAGTATCAACAGGAGGACACTTTGATTTATTTTTACCATCAGGTTTTGACATGGAAATAGTTTATCCGGGATTTCCTAAAGGAAGGTGTGACGGACCTCTGGAAGTTCTAAAAAAGACTCGTGAAATAAAAAGAGCAGGAGCAGACTTTATTAAAGTCATGGCTAGCGGGGGAGTCTTAACAACAAACACATCTCCAGATTATCCTCAGTTCAATGTTGAAGAACTTAAAACAATAGTTGATGAAGCTCATGTTAATGATTTAAAGGTTTCAGCTCACTGCCACAGTTTAAAAGGGATTAATAACTGTATAGATGCGGGATTTGATTCTATAGAACACGGAACATTCATTGATAAAAAAACATCTCGTAAAATGGCTGAAAATAATGTAAAATTAGTTCCAACAATGCTGGTTCATGATTTTTTATATCATAGTGGATTTCCTGCATGGGATAATTATGCAGCTGAAAAAACAGCCAAATTAAAAGAAATAGTTAAAGTTCACAAAGAAAATATAGCTGTAGCTTATGAAGAAGGAGTGGATTTATTAATGGGAACAGATAGTGGAGTAATTGCCCATGGACATAACCTGGAAGAATTAATTCATTTAACCGATGTTGGAATGAGTAATGATGAAGCTATAGCTAGTGGAACAATAAAAGCTGCAGAGTTCATTTGCAAAGAAGATTCATTAGGTTCAGTTAGTGAAAATAAAATAGCTGATTTAATTTTAGTCAATGGTAATCCTTTAGATGATGTAAGTATTTTAGCTGATAACGACAATATTCTAAAAGTTATTCAGGACGGATGTCTTGTTAAAGACATTTAATTTTCTTTTTTTAAACTTTATTTAGGCATGCATAAATTTTTATTAAAGAAGCATATAATTTATATATGTGTGATTATTACTTTTAACTAAAAATAATTTATTTAAAATTAGGTTGTGATATAATGGCAAAACTTAAAGAAATGGATTTGCCTATTGAAGGAATGCATTGTGCTTCTTGTGTTTTAAGTTTAAATAAAACTTTTGAAAAAGTTGAAGGAGTGGAATCAGTAGATGCAGATTTAGCTTCAAATAAACTGCATTTAACTGTCAATCCAAAAAAGCTTCCCTTTGATGAAATTGAAAGATTGGTTAAAAATTTGGGATTTGAACTTCACACTGATGAAGTTACTCTTAAACTTAATGGGATGCATTGTGCTTCTTGTGTCATGAATGTTGAAAACTTTTTAATACGTTTGGATGGCATTTTTGATGTTAAGGCAGATTTAACTTCACAAACAGCACGTATCAATTATGATAAAACAAAAGCAACTGTTAAAGACATGGAGGAAGTTATAAACTCTTTAGGATTTGAAGTACTTGGAATTGAAGGGCAACTTGAAATAAATGAAGATGAAATTTATAAAAATGATTTGAAGGATAAAAGAAATAGGATTATAGTTGGTTTTGCAGCATCTGCTGTTTTAATGGCTTTAATGTATATTCATTGGCATCCATTTGGATTATCTATGGGAATAATTTCTTTAATCATAAGTATTATCCCATTTCTTTATGTATCGTTACCTACACTTAAAGCAGGGTTCAACGGTCTTGTTCATAAGAATTTAAATATGGATGTAATGTATTCAATGGGTATAACTGTTGCATATCTTTCAAGTATTCTTGGAACATTTAACATTGTTCTTGATCATTCATTCATGTTTTATGAAACAGCTATTATGCTTCCATCATTTTTACTTATTGGTAGGTATCTTGAAGCAAGAGCTAAAAAGAAAACTTCTGATTCAATTCGTGAACTTATTGGTCTTCAGCCAACAGCAGCTACTTTAATAGAACTTGACGATGCTGGAAATATAGTATCTCAAAAAGAGGTGGATATTAAAGAAATTCAAATTGATGATACTTTACTTGTTCGTCCTGGAGATAAAATACCTGTAGATGGTGAAGTAATTGGTGGTCATTCTTATGTTGATGAATCAATGATTAATGGTGAACCAATTCCTAAAGCTAAAAGAGATGGTGAAGAAGTATTTGCAGGTACTATTAATCAGGAGGGCGTTTTACATATTAAAGCTAAAAAGATTGGTAGTGAAACTGTATTGTCAAATATTATTCGTTTGGTTGAAAAAGCTCAAAGTTCCAGACCTCCAGTTCAAAAACTAGCTAATACTGCAGTTAGTTATTTCATACCAACAATTTTAACAATAGCTGTCGTTGTATTCATGTTGTGGTACTTTGTATTTGACTCTACTTTGTTGTTTGCACTTACAACTTTAATTTCAATTTTAGTTGTAGCCTGTCCATGTGCATTAGGTTTAGCTACTCCGACAGCAGTAACTGTAGGTGTTGGCAGAGCTGCAGAATTTGGTATTCTGATTAAAAATGGCGATACTCTGGAAAATGCAGGTAAAATTGATGTAGCAGCATTTGATAAAACAGGAACCATAACTGAAGGTCAGCCGGAAGTGGATGATATTATCTGCTATGGAATCAGTGAAAATGAACTAGTTGAACTTGCAGCCAGTGTAGAGAAAAATTCAAACCACCCTATAGCTAAGGCAATTGTCAGAAAAGCAAATGACATGAATCTGGAACTTAATCAAACTTCATCATTTGAAAACATAACGGGAAAAGGTTTAAAAGCTCAAGTTGATGATAAAGATGTTTTAGCAGGAAATAAAAAGCTTTTGGAGTCTCAGAATATTGAAATTCCTCAAAGTGTTCTGGAAGAATATGAGAATTTAGAAAATCTTAGCAAAACTATAATTTTTGTAGCTATTGATGGTGCAGTTAAAGGTATTTTAAGCTTATCTGATAAAATTAAAGCTAATTCTAAAAGAACTATTGAAGAATTGCACAAAATGGGCATTGAAACATATATGCTTACAGGAGATAACAAGAAAACTGCATTAAATGTAGCTAGCCAAGTGGGTATTGATAATGTAAAAGCAGGAGTTTTGCCTGAAAACAAATTAGACATTGTTAAAAACCTTCAAAAAGAAGACAAAACAGTTTTATTTGTTGGAGATGGTATTAATGATGCACCTGCACTTACTCAGGCTAATATTGGTGTAGCTATGGGTAATGGGACAGATATTGCTATGGAAAGTGGTGATATTGTTGTGATGGAAGGAGATTTGGAAAATGTGGTTGCTGCTGTACAGTTTTCTAAAAAAGTAATGACTAGAATTAAAGAAAATTTATTCTGGGCATTTGCATATAATGTTATATTAATTCCACTTGCAGCTGGTGTGCTGTATGCCGGCTTTGGAATAATGTTCATGCCTGAATGGTCTGCTCTTGCAATGGCTTTAAGTTCAGTAACAGTTATATCCTTGTCACTTGCTCTTAAAGGATATGTTCCTGCAATAAAAAAGAAACAAAAAGTTAATTGATTTAATTGTCAATTAACTCTATTTTTAATTTTCCAAGTTTTGTAGCTAAGAAATTATAGAATATAGCTAAAAGACCGCCACCTATAACTCCGTTTATTAATCCACCAACAATATTGCCTAATGCTTGGTAAGCATCTCCGCCACTAACTAATGAAATGATAGCTAAAATAATGTTGAATACTAAGCTGATTACTGTTAATACAATAACTAAACTAAGTGGGTTAATGGAATTTAGAGAAGTCATTTCACTATCTTTAGATAAGTCTAGGACAATTCCTTTGCCTTTACTTCCAAGCAAATTATAGATGTAAGTTGCAATTAATGTAAATACAAAAGTTATAATAAATGATCCGACTATAATCATTGCAATAACTGATGGCTGCATTATAACTGCTGCAACTTGGTAAAGTGCAAATGCCATTACAGTTTGTCCACTAAACATTAAAGTTTGAACTATTGATGATAGTATAATTGGAACAATGAATATAGACACTGCACAAAGTAAAATAACAAGAATTGTTGTTATAATTGATGCAATAAGTGCAGTTGGCACAGTTGAAATTTTAGTAATTTCTTTGCCGTCTTTTAATTCAAAAGTAATTGGATTCATCCTTTTTGTTAACCAGTTGTAGAGATATCCTTCTGCAAATCTATTATATATAGAACACATTATAGTTCCAACAATTAGTGTTGGGATGATATAAGCCACTATTCCAATGCTTTGAGCATTTAATATACCTATAGCTACTAAAAGAATTATGGAGGCTAAAACTGAGAATAATACTCCAATCCCAGTTCCCATAATTGTGTATGATGTTATATCAATAGATTTTAAAATTTTTACATCACTCATGTATTTTTCACCTCATTTTACTTATTATGTCTATGTTCTATTTAAACCATTCTTTAGATTGTTCAAGTAATTCATTAATAATGGTTTTAGATGAACCGATATATGTATGGGGATTCATAATTTTTTCAACATCTTCAGGTGTTAGGTATTTTTGGACGTCTTCTTCTTCTAAAATAAGTTCTCCTAAAAGACCGCCTTCTTTATTAGCTTTAATAGCATTTCTCCTTACGATTCCATATGCAGTTTGTTTTCCCATTCCGCTTCTTGTAAGTTCTGCCATTAATCTTTCAGCCATAATTAATCCGTTAGTTAAGTTTAAATTTCTTTCAATATTCTCATCGTAGAATACTAAATTGCTCATTAATTTAATAGTTAAATTGAGGATGTAATCAGTTAAAATACAGCTTTCCGGAAACATTATTCTTTCACATGATGAATTGGTTAAGTCTCTTTCATGCCAGAGAGGGTTGTTGTCAAGTGCTGCATTTACAAATGATTTTACAATTCTTGCAATACCACAAATACGTTCTGCTGTAATTGGGTTCATTTTATGTGGCATTGTACTGCTTCCCACCTGTTTTTCAGGATCAAAGTATTCACCAAGTTCCATGAGTTCAGTTCTTTGGAGGCTTCTGATTTCTAGAGCTATTTTATCTAAAGTACTTGCAATATTAGCTAATGTTGAAATGAATTCCACATGATTGTCTCTTTGAACAACCTGGTTGGTAATTGTAGCTGCAGGTAATCCTAAGATATTAGCTACTTCTTTATGGATTTTCCATCCGTCTTCACCAAGAGCTGCTGTAGTACCAACTGCACCATCCATCATAGATACACAAACATTTTTTTGAGCATTTTCCAATCTTTCATATTGTCTGTGAAGTTCATCAGCCCAAATACCGAATTTCATACCATAGGTAGTTGGAAGTGCATGCTGACCATGGGTACGGCCAATGCAGACTTTATCGATATTTTCTTTAGTTAAATCAAGCATTATTTTAGTTAATTTTTCTACTTTTTCTTTTAAAACTTCAATTGAATCATTTAAAAGTAAAGAATTGGAGCTGTCTACAACATCATTTGAAGTAGCTCCGAAGTGGACATATTCTCCAGCATCATTATCACAAACTTCTCCAATAGCTTTAACTAATGCGGCTATGTCATGTTTAGTTTGAGCTTCAATTTCATCTACTCTTTCTAATTTAACATATTTGGTATTAGCTTTAGCTGCTATTTCATCTGCTACTTCCTGAGGAATTATGCCAAGTTTTCCTTCTGCCTGAGCTAGAGCAGATTCTACATCTAATTTTCTCTGTAATTTGTTTTCAGTTTCCCAAATGGATTTCATTTCAGGAGTACCATATCTGTATTCTATTGGATGTATAGCCATTTTATATCATCTCAGTTTTATTTAATAATATTAATATATTGATTTTTTTAGTATTTTATACTATTCTTAATTAAATCTTTTTTGATGAGTGGTGGTGGTTAAGTTTATAATATATGATATGAATATATATTAGTAAATTATTTTTTACTAAGTATAAAAAAACTTAGGTGATTTTTTGGAAACTAAAATTAAAGAATTTCGTAATGAAAAAGGATTAAGTCAACAAAAATTGGCAGATTTAACTGGTGTCACAAGACAAACAATAAATGCCTTGGAAAATGCTAGGTATAATCCTTCTTTACTTTTAGCCTTTAGAATAACTAAGATTTTAGATAAAGAAAACATTGAGGATGTTTTCATCATTGATGATGGTGAGTGAGAGATGATATTAGATATTTATAAAGATTCCTTTGAATATGCTTCTAAAAATGTAAAAAATCTCTTGATTTTAGGAGTGTTTTACTTATTTGGTTTTTTAGTCATTCCTATGTTCTTCATTTTAGGTTATAATTATAGAATTATTAAAATAGCTACTGAAGGAATGATTAATGGTGATGATGAACTTCCTGAATTCGAAAACTGGACTTTGATGCTAGTTGAAGGAATTAAATGTTTTGTTGTGTATTTAGGTTATTTGATTATTCCAATCCTTGTATTTTTGGGTATTCTATGGGGCTGTGGCCAAGCTAATAATCTTTCTTTAAGTATTGTTGGGTTTATAGTAGGGATTGTTATTTTATTAGTATTTGCATTGTATTCATTTTTAGCTATTTCTCATATGGCTACAAATGACGGATCAATGAAAGCGGCATTTGATGTAAAAGAAATAACAAATATTGCTAAGTCCATTGGGTGGACAAGATGCTTTACAACATATATTGGAATGGTAATACTTGTCAGTGTAATTATTTGTGTTGTTGTTAGTATAGTTTTAGCAGTTTTAATGGTTTTAGGAGTTGCTACTGTTTCTGCAGTTCCAGTAATGGGTGTAGCTACTGTAGCTGGTGTTGTATCAACTTTAATCATTAACTTTGTAATAACATTTATTGCAATGCCTTACTTACAGATATTCCAAAGTCGTTGTCAAGGTTTACTTTATAATATTAGGTGATTTTTCACCTCTTTTTTTTATTTAGGGCTTTGTTATTATGCCATCATTAAATAAGGCAATTAAACAGACTACTTTGATTGAATTATTAATTATAATTTTGTGTTTTTACTTAATATATCTGGTAGCTGGGTTTTACGGTTTTAATGTAGATATGGAATGGATGTACCTAGTTATTGTTGCTTATATTCTTATTAAATCCAGAAAATATGCAGCTGAAACTGATGTAAATATTTTTTCTAAAATTAAATTTAGATATGTATTTTTAATAGTTATTGTAAATGTATTTTTTTCATATGGGATGTTGTACTTAGCTAACACCTTAAATATAGGGAGTCTTTTAAGTTTTAGCTTAATTCCAAGTCTGAAAAGCATAGCTTTTATTGGAGGCTTAATTGGAACTATTTTAATCTCTCCAATTTCTGAAGAAATAATTTTCAGAGGAATTATTTTAAACAGGCTGAAATTAGTTGTTCCAGTTAATATGGCTATTTTGGTATCTTCATTATGTTTCGGAGTTCTTCATGGATATGGAAGTATGATTTCAGCATTTGTATTTGGATTGTGTATGTGTATTTTGTATATTAAAACAGACAACATTCTTGTTCCTGTATTTGCACATATTATGAATAATTTCTTTGCAGAATCTTTATTTTATTTGGATAGGGATGCAATACTTTTTAACAATGATTTGGTAATGATTACAATTACTATTTTAGCTATCCTATCTTTATATTTAATATTGAACTCTTTAAAGATTGAATGGAAATTTTTAGATAAGAAATAATACTTTATATATGCTGAAAATTAATTATATAATTAGGTGTTTTTACTATGAATATTAAAATGGTAGGCCTTGCAGTAGTTATTGCAGGCGTATCTTTATGTGTAATGTTTTTTGACTCTTATAAGTATATGGTTGCTGCACTGACTGTTGTTGTTTTCGGATTCCTTATAGCTTTAATAGGTTATTTGTCTGATGTTAAAAAGCAAAAAATAATTAATGACAGGTTAGATGATGATATTGAAAGGGTTATTCAACCTTTAATAACTAAATATTCTAATTTAAATAAACAATATTCTAGCCAGTATGATGGCGAGGAGTATGTTCAAAAAAGAATGGAATTGAATCGTAGTTTGGAAAAAGAACTTACTAAAAATCTTCCTTATTTGGAAAGCAGGCAAATTAAAAAGATTGTCATTAATTTTAGTAGGGAACAAAACAAATTATAATTTTTTTTCAAATAAATTATAATGTACAAAAAAGTACAACAAGGATTTAAATAGTACATTATTCTAAGTATATTATAGTGATTAAAATGTTTTCCCCAGGTTTGGATGAAGTAAAAGAAATTGCAAAAAATAACGAATATAAACGAATTCCGGTAGCTTATGAAATGTACTCTGATATAGCTACTCCAATAGAAGTATTAAGGATTTTAAAAGAAATTAGTAAACATTGTTATATGCTGGAAAGTGTTGAAGATTCACAAAAATGGGGAAGATACAGTTTTTTAGGTTTTGATCCACTTTTAGAATTTACCTGTCAAAATGGACGGGTTCAAATTAAAGGAGACAGCGAATTTGAAGACAGCTCCAAATTAACTGATGATGAGAAGATAATTATCGAAACAGAGGATCCTGGTGAAGTTATTAAAGATTTGGTTAGACAAAACAAATCTCCAAAATTACCTGATTTACCTCCGTTTACCGGTGGTTTTGTAGGATATTTTGCTTATGATTATATTAAATATGCAGAACCTTCCTTAAACCTTGATGCTGAAAATCAGGATCAGTTTAAAGATATTGATTTAATGTTATTTGATAAGGTTGTTGCATTTGATAATTTCAGACAGAAAATTGTTTTAATTGCAAATATGAAAACAGACAATTTGGATAAAAATTATAAAAAAGCCTGTGATGATTTGAAAAAAATAGCCAAATTAATTAAAACAGGCAAAAAAGCAAAAATTAAACCATTAACTTTAAAATCAGATTTCAAACCAGTGTTTTCACGTGAAAAATATTGTCAAATGGTAAATAAGGCTAAAGAGTATATTAAAGAAGGAGATATTTTTCAGGTTGTACTGTCAAACAGAATTGAAGCAGACATTTCCGGAAGCCTGTTTGATACTTACAGGGTTTTAAGAACTACAAATCCTTCACCTTATATGTTTTATTTTTCAAGTGATGATATTGAAATAGCAGGGGCTTCACCTGAAACTTTAGTTAAATTAAACAATAGAAAATTATATACATTTCCACTAGCTGGAACAAGGCCAAGAGGAAAAACCGAAAAAGAAGATTTGGCTCTTGAAAAAGAGTTGTTAAGTGATGAAAAAGAACTGGCTGAACATAATATGCTTGTAGATCTGGGACGTAACGACATTGGAAAAATATCTGAAATGGGTTCTGTCAGTGTTGATAAATACCTGTCAATTGAGAGATTTTCTCATGTAATGCATATCGGTTCAACAGTATCTGGAACTTTAAGAAAAGATTTGGATTCACTTGCAGCTATTGATTCAATACTTCCTGCAGGAACACTGTCCGGAGCTCCAAAAATAAGGGCTTGTGAAATTATTAATGAACTTGAAAATAATAAAAGGGGAATTTATGGTGGAGCTATTGGATATATTGATTTAAGCGGTAATGTAGATACCTGTATATCAATTAGAATAGCTTTTGCACGTAACAATAAAGTTTTCATAAGATCAGGTGCAGGAATTGTAGCTGACAGTGTTCCAGATAATGAATTTGATGAATGTTTAAACAAGGCGGCGGCAGTTATTGATGCTTTAAAAATAGCTGATGGGGGAATTTTATGATTTTATTAATAGATAACTATGATAGCTTTTCATATAACTTGTATCAATTAATCGGACAGGTAAATGATGATATTGAAGTTTATAGAAATGACAAAATCACCCCTGACGAAATTGAAGATTTAAATCCTGAAGCTATTATTCTATCTCCTGGCCCTGGAAGGCCGGAAGATGCGGGAATCTGTGTCGACACTGTTAAAAAATTCTATGATAAAATACCAATTTTAGGAGTTTGTCTTGGTCATCAGGCAATATGTGTGGCATTTGGAGGTAAAATATCTTATGCAAGTAAATTAATGCATGGAAAATCATCAATAGCTAAATTAAATAAAGACCCAATTTTTAAAGGTTTAAATGATGAAATTACTGTTGGAAGATATCATTCTTTAAGTTTGGTTGAAACTACACTGCCTAAAGATTTAAGAATAATTTCCAAAACAGCAGATAATGGAGAAATAATGGCCGTTAAACATGAAAAATACGATATTTATGGTCTTCAGTTTCATCCGGAATCAATATTGACTCCTGATGGAATTACAATAATTGAAAATTTCATAAACAAAATAATTAGGGAGGATAATTAAATGATTAAAGAAGCTATTTTAAAAGTCATAAACGGAAATGATTTAAATGCTGATGAAGCTTATAATACAATGGATGAAATAATGTCTGGGGAAGCTAGTGAAGTTCAGATGAGTGCTTATCTGACAGCTTTATCAATGAAAGGTGAAACAATTGAAGAAATTACAGCTTCTGCAAAAGCTATGAGAGCACACTGTGTAAAACTGTTAAATGATGAAGAAGTCCTGGAAATAGTTGGAACCGGTGGAGACGGGTCTAACAGTTTCAATATATCAACAACATCTTCAATTGTAATTTCTGCAGCGGGAGTTCCGGTAGCTAAACATGGAAACAGATCAGCGTCAAGTAAGTGTGGTGCAGCTGATGTTTTAGAAGCTTTAGGTGTTAATATTTATATTGAGCCAGAAAAAAGTCTGGAAATATTAAAAGAGATTAATTTATGCTTCTTATTTGCTCAAAATTATCATTTAGCTATGAAATTTGTAGATGGAGTCAGAAAAGAATTATCTATAAGAACAATATTCAATGTTTTAGGACCTCTGACAAATCCTGCAGGCGCTTCAATGCAGGTTTTGGGAGTTTATGATGAATCACTTGTAAAACCTCTTTGTGAAGTCCTTAAAAATCTGGGAGTTAAATCTGCATTGTCAGTACACGGTCAGGACGGACTGGATGAAATTTCAGTTAGTGATAAAACATCCATCTGTGAACTTAAAGATGGAGAGTTAAAATGTTATGAAATAGCTCCTGAAGACTTTGGAATGGAGAGATGTTCTAAAGAAGATCTTGTAGGTGGAAACCCTAGGGAAAATGCAGAAATTACATTGTCTATTTTAAATGGCCAAAAAGGACCAAAAAGAAATGCAGTTGTTTTAAACTCTGCTGCTGCTTTGTATGTAGCTGGAAAAGCAGACTCTATAGCTGATGGTGTTAGATTAGCCAGTGAAATTATTGATTCTGGTAGAGCTAAAAAACAGCTTGAGAAATTTATTGAATACACAAACAGTTGATTTTATGTTAGATAAAATAGTTGAAAAAACAAAAGAAAGAGTGTCTGAAGCTAAAAAGGTTAATTCATTAGATAAACTCAAATATAAAATATTCAATCTTGATGTTTATTTCAATTATCCTTTTAAAAAAGCCCTAGGCAGTGATGATATCAGCATTATTGCTGAAGTTAAAAAAGCATCTCCATCTAAAGGTTTAATAGCTGAAGATTTTGATTATGTAAATATTGCAAAAGAATATGAAGCTGCAGGAGCATCAGCTATTTCAGTTTTAACAGAACCTTACTTTTTTCAGGGTTCTGATGATTATTTAAAGGAAATAGTTAAAAATGTTAAAATTCCAGTACTTAGGAAAGATTTTGTTGTTGACGAGTACATGATTTATGAAGCCAAGTTACTTGGAGCATCTGCAGTATTGCTTATTGTATCTATTTTATCTGATGAGCAATTGGAACAGTATCTGACTATAACTCGTGTTTTGGGAATGTCTGCTATTGTTGAAGCTCATGATGAAAATGAAATTAAAAGGGCTGTTGATGCAGGTGCAGATATTATTGGTGTAAATAATAGAAATTTAAAAGATTTTAGTGTAGATATTGAAAACAGTATTCGTCTACGTAGCTGTGTAGAGGAAGATATCATATTTATTTCTGAAAGTGGTATTAAAACAAAAGAAGATGTTGCCAGATTAAAAGAAAATAATGTTGATGCAGTTTTGATAGGCGAAACTTTAATGAAATCACCAGATAAGAAGGCAATGATTCAGGAGTTTAAGAATGGTTAAAATCAAAATCTGCGGACTTAAACGATTGGAGGATATAGAGTTTGCAAACAAATACAAACCGGATTATGTAGGATTTGTATTTGCTGAAAGTAAAAGGAAAGTAGATTATAATCTTGCAAAACAAATGAAAGCAAAACTCTGCGAAGATATTCAAAGTGTTGGTGTTTTTGTAGATGCAGACATTAGTGAAATCCTGAAATTATGCAGTGACGGTACAATTGATATTGCACAGCTTCATGGGACGGAAAACAAAGAGTATATTAAAACTCTTAAAGAAAAAACAGATTACAAATTAAAGATTATTAAAGCTATTGAAGTATCTGAAAATACAGATTTTTCTGAGTATGATGATTCATTAGCTGATTATTTGTTGCTTGACAGTGGAAAAGGATCAGGCAAAACCTTTGACTGGTGGCTGATTAGAAAAAACTTGAAAAAAGAATTCTTTTTGGCAGGCGGGTTAAACAGTGAAAATATCACTCAAGCTATTGGGGAAGTTAGGCCATATGCAATTGATTTAAGCAGTGGTGTTGAAACTGACGGATTTAAAGATGAATATAAAATAAAAAAAGTCATGGAGGCTAAAAATATGAATGATGGAAGATATGGAGAATACGGCGGACAGTATATCTCAGAAACTTTGATGAATGAATTAATTTACTTGGAAGAGCAGTATTATCATTATATGGATGATTCTGAATTTGTAGAAGAATTAAATACACTTTTAAAAGAATATGCTGGCAGACCTTCTTTGTTATACTATGCAAAAAGAATGACTGAAGATTTGGGAGGAGCTAAAATTTATTTAAAGCGTGAAGATTTAAATCACACAGGAGCTCATAAAATCAACAATGTCCTTGGTCAGGTTTTACTGGCTAAAAAAATGGGAAAAACAAGAGTAATAGCTGAAACTGGAGCAGGTCAGCATGGGGTAGCTACAGCAACAGCAGCAGCACTTTTGGATATGGAATGTGAAGTGTACATGGGTGAGTTAGACACCAAACGTCAGGCTTTAAATGTTTATAGGATGGAACTGCTTGGAGCAAAAGTTCATCCTGTAAAATCAGGAACAAAAACCTTAAAAGATGCAGTTAACGATGCTTTTAGAGACTGGATTGGAAGAGTTCATGATACAAATTATGTAATAGGTTCAACAATGGGTCCTCATCCATTTCCAATGATGGTTAGAGACTTCCAGGCAGTAATAAGTGCTGAAGCCCGTAAACAGTTCTTGGAAAAAGAAGGAAAACTTCCTGATGCAGTTTTAGCGTGTGTTGGTGGTGGAAGTAATGCTATGGGTGCATTTTACAACTTCATAGATGATAAGGATGTTAAATTAATCGGATGTGAAGCAGGAGGAAAAGGAGTGGATACTCCATATAATGCAGCAGCTTTGACTAACGGACAAATCGGAATATTTCATGGGATGAAATCTATATTTAATCAGGGAGAATATGGGCAGATATCTGAAGTTTATTCTGTTTCAGCAGGTCTTGATTATCCTGGAGTAGGTCCTGAACATGCACATTTAAGAGATATTGGAAGAGCAGAATATGTGCCGGTTACTGATGAAGAAGCAGTAAATGCTTTTGAATATTTGTCAAAAATGGAAGGAATCATTCCGGCTATTGAAAGTGCTCATGCAGTAGCACACGCAATGAAAATAGCTCCAAAAATGGATAAAGATGAAATTATTATGATATGTCTTTCCGGAAGGGGAGACAAGGATGTTGCATCAATTGCAAGATATAGGGGAGTTGAGTTATATGAGTAAAATAGCAAATGCATTTAATGACGGTAAGGCATTTATAGGATTTTTAACTGCAGGAGATCCGACAGTCGAAAAAACAGTAGAATACATTTTAGCTATGGAGGAAGCAGGCTGTGATTTAATAGAAATTGGAATTCCATTTTCAGACCCGATGGCTGAAGGAGTTGTAATTCAGGATGCAAATATAAGGGCATTAAGTCATAATACAACAACTGATGATGTATTTGAAATAGTCCGGAAAGTTCGCCAAAAAACAGATATTCCATTAGTATTTCTAACTTATATCAATCCTGTTTTCTTCTATGGTTATGAAAAATTCTTTAAAAAATGCGGCGAACTTGGAATCGATGGAATTATCTCACCTGACCTGCCTTACGAGGAAAAAGGTGAAATTAAAGACATTGCATTAGCTAATGATGTAGATGTTATTTCATTAATAGCTCCAACTTCAAAAGAAAGAATTCAAAAAATAGCCGGTGATGCAACAGGATTTATTTATGTTGTTTCTTCTTTAGGGGTTACTGGAATGCGCAGTGAAATAAAAACAGACTTGAAATCTATTTTAGATGATATTCGTGCAGTCAGTGACCTGCCCTTAGCTGTTGGTTTTGGTATTAACACACCTCAACAGGCTTCCAACATTGGTAAAATAGCCGACGGAGTTATTGTAGGAAGTGCTATTGTAAAAATCATTGAAGAGCATGGTGAAAATGCAACAGAACCTCTAAAAGAATATGTCTCAGCTATGAAAAAAGCCTGCAATGAATAAAATGGGGGAAAATATAATATTTTTTCCTTTTTTGAGTCTATAAAATTTTATAGGTTTATTTATTTTGTGTTTTCTGTCTAATTTTGTATTTTGCTAGTCTAAAATTGGTATTGTTTAATAAAATAATATGGAACTACATAGGAGATTACACTTATTTAGAATCAACTGTTAAATCTTTAACTATTAATTATTTGGTTGTAAAATTTTATAGTTCATTAAATAAGATATATTCATTTTTAATTTAATTTTTTATATATTTAATCAAATAAGTATTTTTAGTGTAGGTAAAATAAAATTAAAAAGTTTATATAAAGTTTTGAATATAATTAAAAGTTGAAAAAATGATATTGGAGGAAAAACAAATTTTTATGATGTCATAAAATAATCATGTAAAAAATTTCCTAAAATTTTTCATCTGTATAATAATCGTGTTTTCTTTAATTAATGCAGTATGTATAATTATCTTTTAGATGGAAATGCTCCTTTTGTTTATGCGAATTATGGGTCTGGAATATATGAAAATCCAATTAAAAAACCTATAAAAACAGCTACAAGATATGTGATAGATGAATCATTAGGGGAAAGTAACTTGAAAAAAACTTTTTATTTACCGTATAATTATTTCAAAGGTGTTGTTGAAGATATGGCTTGGAGAAGATTTTGGAATTATTTAGATTCTGAAGGGGTTGTATGATGGTTTCAGAGGTTAAGTTGGTTATATTGTCTATTTTATTTGTAGTATTTTTGATGGCAGGAACATATGACAGAAAATATAGGCTAAAAAATAATCATTTAATAAATATTTATACTGTGATTTGGTTAATTTCAATTTTGTGTGCACTGATGTTGTTTTGAATGGAATATTGGGGTATTGTTTTAAAATTTTATAATTTTAATATTTAAATTTGATGGTTATATAAAATAAAGTGATTATAATTAAGGGGATAAAAATATTTTATTTTTTTTATCTTGTTATTTTTTTTTTAAAATAATGTGGTGATTTAATGGTAGGAATGATAATGACAAGTATGTTTGTTGCATTTTTTGTAATTGTGGTGTGTGGATATGTTTATAACACGTTTTTAAGATTTAAACAAAAAGAAGGTAATGAATTTTTAGATAATCTTATTCAAGCTATAGGTATAGTTAGCATCATGATAAGTCTTATATTTATGGGAACTAGGGGATGGTATGCTTTTCATAGTAATTCTGAATTTAAAATTATTGCTATTGTGGGATTAATTGGTCTTTTTGAAACGTTGGCTATGTGGCTTGAAATTATTGAATTTAAAAGGGGAATTCATAGTAAATTTCATAAGTATCTTGTAGCAGTGCTTGTTGTACTTATGATAATAGTTATAATTTTATAAATGTGGGATTTTATATTTTCATCATTGAAAATATTATGTGAATGGAAGTTTTAGATTCTGAAGGGAGGTATGATGGTTTCAGAGGTTAAATTAGTTGTATTGGTTATTTTATATCTTATATTTATGATGTCTGGATTATATGATGGAACTCAGCATTTAGCATCTAATTTTACTGCGATTTAGTTAATATTTTTTACAATAGTTATAATGATGGCAAAATTATTTGGATTTAATTTTTAAGCAGGAATAATTAGTAATGGATTTGGCAATAATTTAAATTATTTGGGCTCTGAATTTTTTAGTTTTTGGATAATTGTTGTATTATTATTTTTGTACTGAATCCTTGTGATATAATTACTGATTATAAAAATATATTTAAATATACTGTTTTTGCAACTGATTTTTGCTTATATTTGTGTATTTGTTTATGTGGGTGTTTTTTGTTTGAGTAATTTGAAAAA
This sequence comes from Methanobrevibacter intestini, assembly GCF_047402955.1. Lineage (NCBI taxonomy): Archaea > Methanobacteriati > Methanobacteriota > Methanobacteria > Methanobacteriales > Methanobacteriaceae > Methanobrevibacter > Methanobrevibacter intestini. Next base: position 871,398 of record NZ_CP187956.1, on the reverse strand, counting down.
GTCTTCTATTTTTCCCAGTATTGGTTTGAAAAAGATTAAGTCAACAAATATTCAAAAAGAAATATATTCTAGAAGAAATAATATTGGAACTGTATTTATCATAATAAAAAGAAAATTTAGCAGAATAAATAAAAACAAAACCGTATGGCTGCAAATAAAGAAACAAGACTTAAAACATTATTTTACAATATTCAACAAATTTCAAGACGGATTTTACGTCTCCTTTTTTAGCAAAAATATAAATAAAATATCTTATTAATGTATAAATTTAGAGAATAATTTAAATGCTCTTAAAATAAAGCATATTAAATAATAACTTATCCTAGTTGTGATTAGAAATGAGGTCAAAAATAGCAGTATTGGCGGGTATGATTGGAAATAAAGTTGTTCAAAAGGCAGGCAGAAAAGGAACATCTTTAACTGGAAAAATAGCCCTTGCTGTTAAACCAGATATTTTAAAGGATTTTGCAAAAAAATGTGATAAAGTAGCAATTATTACAGGAACAAACGGGAAAACAACTACAAACAATTTGGCAAATCACATTTTTGAAGGTAAAGATTATGATATTGTATCTAATTTAAATGGTTCCAACATGATTACAGGAGTTACCAGCTCTTTTATTCAAAACCATCAAAGCCATTATGACTGGGGAATATTTGAAGTAGATGAGGGGTCTATGCCTAATGTTACCAGATATCTGCCAAGTGATTATATAATTATAACAAATTTTTTTAGAGATCAGTTAGACAGATATGGGGAAGTGGAAAACACAATTAAATTAGTTCAAAAATCAAGTAAAAGACATAATTCCACACTTATTTTAGATGCAGACAGTCCAATTTCTCTTTATTTTCAGGATTCCAATCAGCCAAAAGTGTACTATAGCTTAAAGAAAAATCCATTCAGTAAAAATGGTATCAATGTTGAGGAATCTGTATTCTGTCCTGTCTGTGGAAATAAACTGGATTATGAATATATCAATTATGGAAATCATGGTAAATTTTCATGTTCTGAATGCGGAGCCAAAAATCATGAAGCGGATTATGTAATTGATGATGTGACTTTCAAAAACGGAAGTTATAATTTCACAGTTAAAGATAAAAAAGAATCAGCTCAAATCAACTTAAATCTGCTTGGAATTTACAATGTTTCTAATGCTCTTGCAGCTATTGCTCTTGCAAGGGAAAACGGTTTCAGTTATGATGTAATTAAATCTCAAATTGAAAACTTTGAATATAAACGTGGAAGAATGGAAAGGATAGCTGTAAATGGCTGTGATGTTGTTTTGGTTTTATCTAAAAATCCTGTCGGTTTAAGTGAAGTTTTCTCAACTATAAAATTTGATGAAGATAAAAAATCCTTCATGTTTATTTTAAACGATTATGGGCCTGACAGTAAAGATATTTCCTGGATTTGGGATGCATATTTTAAAGAAATAGCTAATACTCCAAATATTGATAAATTTTACTGTGTTGGAACAAGAGCTGAAGAAGTAGCTTTAAGATTAAAATATGTGGATTTCCCAACCTCTAAAATTGAAATTTACCACTCAAAAGATCAAAGTGACATTGCTGAATGTGTAGAGGAAATTGTAGCTGAAAATGATAAGGCGTATATTATCGGAACATTTACCGCAATGCCTGAAGCTAGAAAAGTACTTATGAAACTTAAAGGGGAAAAAGCATGAGTTTTGAATTAAATGTTGTTGATATGTATTCTGATATTCTGAATATCTACGGGGACATAGGTAATCTAAAATGCATTAAAAAAAGATGTGAATGGAGAGGCATTAAATTTAATCAGAAAAGCTATTCTGTAAATCATGACATGGATTTTGATTATGATGATATTGACTTGATTTTAATTGGCGGAGGTTCTGACAGAACTCAAAGCATTGTTTCCAATGATTTATTGAAGCAAAGACAGGATTTAGAAAATTATATTGAAAACGATGGAGTAATATTAACTATCTGCGGAAGTTATCAGATGTTCGGCAATGAATATTATGATGTTAATGGAGACAATATTTCCTGTCTTGAAATATTTGATATTAAAACAACAAGTCAGCAGGACAGATTGATTGGAGATATTTTAATAGAAAATAACCTTGGTTTAGAACCGAAAGAAGTGGTTGGTTTTGAAAATCATGGTGGAAGGACATTTCATAATTATAAAAGCTTAGGCAAGGTTATATCCGGACATGGAAATAATGATGAGGATAATAATGAAGGGATGATTTATAAAAACTTCATAGGAACATATTTGCACGGACCGTTTTTACCAAAAAATCCTCACATTGCGGATTATTTGATATTTAATGCTATGAAGAATAAATATGATGTTGATTCAATTGAAGAGTTAAATGATGAAATTGAACTTAAAGCACATGAGGTTATGGTTAATAGATTAAAATGATTTATTTAATAGTCCTTTACTAAAATTTTTTAAATACTGACCTAATGTTTTATAAGTAATAAAGATAAAAATATAAATATCTAATTAATAATTAATAAATTCTTATTAGAGGATTATATATGTTCAAAGCGGAATTAAGTGATTCTAGTATATTAAAAACAAGTTTTGATGCTATTTCATCTATTGTTGATGAAGTACAAATTCAAACTGATAGTGAAGGTATGAGGTTAGATGCCTTAGACCGTAGTCATATAACATTCGTACATTTAGAATTAAAAGCAAGTTTATTTGATGAATATGTTTGTGATGTTCCTGAAAAGATTAATATTGATACTGGGGAATTCATGAGTGTTCTTAAACGTGCAAAATCTCAAGATAGAGTTATCATGTCTTTAGATGAAGGTAATTTTATAATTACTTTTGAAGGGGATGCTACAAGAACTTTCAAAATAAGATTAATTGATATTGAATATGATAATCCTACTCCACCAGAACTTGAACATCCTGCAGCTTTCAAAGTTCACTTTGGAATCTTAAAAGATGCAATTAATGATATTGATATTTTCTCAGATAAAATAGCTCTTCAAGTTGATGAAGACTACTTTAGAGCATCTGCTGATGGTGAATTTGGTGATGCAAGTATTAAATATCTTCATGGTGAAAATATCAGCACTCAAGAAAAATCTTTATTCTCATTGGACAAAATTAGAGAAATGCTTAAAGCAGACAAATTCTCTGAAGAAGCTGAAATCGGTTTAGGTACTGACATGCCATTAAAATTAACTCTTAATATGGTTACTGGTGATGGTAAACTTAGTTTCTTACTTGCTCCAAGATTAGAATCAGATGAATAATTTTTCATCTATAAACTTTTTTTTATTTTTATATTAAACTCATCAGAGATGGTATTAAGTGGATCAATTCTTTCAACAATTGCGTAAAATTCAAAAAAAAGAGCGTAGTAACGGTACATTAGCTCGTGTAGAAGACTCCTTTTATAAAGATATTCATAAGTATTTAGATGAGTTAAGGACCCATATAGGTAATGATCCATTTGCTGCAGAACAGTACTTGCTAAAAGATACTCAAAGAATAGCTACTGAGATTTGTGAAAGGCGCGAACACAAAATTACTGATGCGGCTGTTGTTAATATTCACAGGTCTTACCATTTATTTGCAGGTAAGCCACAATTTGATTTAATTGACACAACACCTCTTAATTTAACTCCTGAAGAAGAAAAATTTTACTTTTCTTTAATTGATACTTTAACAAATCATAGAAAAAGCATTTCACTTGAAAAATTATCTTCTGATGATGATACTCCAAGTGAAACTGATGTTCCTGTTAAAGAAACCCCAAAACCTCCGGTCAATACTTTGGATGATGAAGTTAAAAGTTCCCGGGATGATGCAGTTTTAAATAGAATTGATGAAATTTCCAAAGCGAAAGTAATCACTGATGAAAAGCCAGAGCCAATCGAAAAACAAATTCAAAAGTCAAATATTAAACCCGCTAAAGTTGAAGATGATATATCTGAGTTAGCAAGAGATAATGATGAATTTGTTGACTTGGAATCTAGAAAAATAGCTAAAGATTCAGAACTGGTTACAATGCTTGTATTTGATGATGTTGATTCTATTGTTGGAGTTGATGAAAAGGTTTATGGTCCGTTCAGACCTCAGGATTTAGTGGTTTTACCTAAAATCAATGCTAAAATTTTTGTTAAAAATCATAAAGCTCGTTTTGTTAAAATCTAAACCTTTAAATATTGTAAAGAATATAAATACAAACCGTATCTATTTGTGATAATAAGAAATTATATTTTTTTATATAATTTGGATTTCTGCTTTGTGTAAACGGAGTATGTTACAATACAGTTTTAATCCTCTAGATCTTTGATATTTTTCAGACTAGATAAAATTCTCATATAGATTTATAATAATTTAATTAATCGGACACTTTTTAGTGTAAAATTTAATGGTGGAAATATGAAAATACCAAAAGAAAAAAGAACTTACTGTCCACATTGTAAAAAACACACAATGCACGAAGTACATACTGCAAAAAAAAGAAAAGCTAGTGAGTTAAAATGGGGACAAAGACAATTCAGACGTGTAACTGCTGGATATAGAGGTTATCCAAGGCCTTTACCTGCTGGAAACAAACCAGTTAAAAAATTAGATTTAAGACTTAAATGTAAAGAATGTGGAAAATCCCAAATTAAAAAATCATTCAGAACTGGTAAAGCAGAATTTGTAGCTAAATAAGGTGGTTAACATGGTTAGTAAAGGTAGAGGAAACTTTTTAAAAGTAAAATGTTTAGATTGTGACAATGAACAAATCATCTTTGATCGTGCTGCATCAGATGTAAAATGTATCATTTGTGGTAAAACACTTGTCAAATCTCGTGGTGCTAAAGCTAAAATTATGGCACATATTGATAAAGTTTTAAACTAGATTCAATCGAAATTTTTTAATCTAGCTTATTATTTTTTCTATTTTTTTTTAAATTTTTATTTTATTTTTGGTGATTATATGGTGAGGAAAAATCAAGAATGGCCTGACGAAGGAGAACTTATTATTGGTACTGTTTATAAAGTTCTTAATTATGGGGCTTTCGCAAAATTAGAGGAATACCATGGTAAAGAAGCTTTTATTCACATTTCTGAGGTATCTTCTGGTTGGGTAAAAAATATCAGAGACCATGTAAGAGAAAATCAAAAAATAGTTTGTCGTGTTCTTAGGGTAAATCCTAAAAAAGGGCATGTGGATGCTTCTTTAAAAAGAATTAGGGAAGATCAAAGAACTAAAAAAATCCAGCATTGGAAAATTGAACAAAAAGCTGAAAAATTCTTGGAATTATCTGCTAAATCATTAGACAAATCTTTAAATGATGCTTATGAGGAAGTAGGTTATGAATTAATGGATATTTTCGGTGATGTTTACGGTGCTTTTGAAACAGCAGCTGATGATGGTGCAAAATCTCTTACTGATGAAGGTATATCTCAAGAGTGGGCTGATGCTATAACTGAAATAGCTAGTAAAAATATTACTCCTCCTGAAGTTCATATCAGTGGTTATGTTGATATTGAAACTTTTGTCCCGGATGGTGTTGATATCATTATTGAAGCTCTTAAAGCAGCTGAAGATAATGGGGACGAAGAGGAAGAAATTAAGGTTCAATGTGTTGGTGCACCAAGATATAGGATAACTGTAAAATCTACTGATTACATTTTAGCTGAAAAAGCTCTTAAAGCAGCAGCTGATAGATGTATTGAAATAGTTGAAGCTTCTGAAGGAAATGGTTCTTTCTTAAGAGAGTTGGATAGCTAGATTTTTATGAATATGAAAATGAATAAATGTCCTGATTGTAAGATTTATACAATGGAGGATGCTTGCCCTCAATGTGGCGGGGAGCTTAAAGTTATTTATCCTCCTAAATTTTCTATTGAGGATAAATACGGAAAGTATCGTCGCATATTAAAAAAAGATGCTATGAATAAAAAGGATGATTAGATGGAAATCACACAAATTACTGTTTTAGAGGATGTTGAATTAAATAATCCTATTTTTATAGAAGCATTGCCTGGTATTGGTCATGTAGGTAAATTAGCTGCAGATCACATGATTGATGAATTTAATGCTACTAAATTTGCAGAAATTTATTCTCCAAGTTTTCCTCCGCAAGTTTTTGTTGGAGAAGGAGGTTTAATTGAAAACATGATTAATGAATTGTATTATGTTAAAAATGTTGGGGAAGACAATTTGGATATTATTATTCTTGTTGGAAACACTCAGGCTTTATCTCCAGAAGGTCAATACTGCGTATGTCAAGATATATTAAACTTTGTTAAGGGTAAGGGAGCTAGTAAAATATTCACATTAGGTGGAATGGCTACTGGCCAACCTGTTGAAGAATCTAAAGTTTTTGGAGCAGCTACTAATGAAGAAAACATTGAGCTTTTAAAAGATGCAGAAGTTGAAATCAGATCTAATGATGGCGGAATTGTAGGAGCTTCTGGATTGTTTTTAGGTTTAGGTCTTCGTCAGGAAATGAATGGTATTTGCTTAATGGGTCAGACTCCGGGTTATTTCATTGATGCACAGTCAGCTGAAGCTATTTTAAATAAATTAGCTATTTTGCTTAATTTTGAAATTGGTACTGATAAATTGGAAGAAAGAGCTGAAGAAACTAAAGAAATGTTAGCTAAAGCTCAACAAATGGAACAAGACATAATTAACAAAGCTAATGCTAGCAGTAGTGATGATTTAAGATATATTGGATAAATATATCATTTATTTATTTTTTTTTAAAATTTGGCTGTTTTAATAAAATGAGGGGGTATTAATCATGAAAGTAGCTGTTATTCCAGATGCTGCTATGATTGTAGTTCCATTAATTGAAAAAAACGGTCATGAATATATATCACCGACAAATTTCTCAAAATATAATAATATGGATGTTTCCAGTGGGAAATGTGATGATACTCAGGCACCATATACTTTAAATAGGGATAATATTTTACTGGGCAGTTCTTATTTTTCAAATGAATTACCTTCAGGAGTTAAAGGCCGTTTAACATTATTTTCCAGAGTTTTGGAATTGGCAGATGCATTTATTGTTCTTGGTAAAAGGCCTGAGCATTATAAAAGAATGTATGATGTATTAAATGAGTTAATTTTATTTGGCGGTTCAGGATGTTCTAATGAACGTAACATGGTTATGGCTTTAATTAAAGATAAGGGAGTACCTATTTTGGAATTAGCTTATCCGACTACCCGAAATGATTTGATTGATGTAATTAACAGGACCAATGATTTTTTAAAAAATTTAACTTCCATTAATGGAATAGTTAATGAAGATAACTTAGACATTGATTTAAAAAAACCTAAAAAAAGTCTAAATTACAAGGAGTTTAAGAAAATATTAGATGATTTAATATATTATTAATAGCTAATTATTATCCATGTTAGTTAATGCTGATTTTCATGTTCATAGCTGTTTTTCAATGGCTTCATCTAAAGACATGCTGATAAAAAATATGGCTCCTAAATCAAAGCTTAAAGGATTGCAACTTCTGGGAACTGGCGATGCATTCCATCCTGGCTGGTTAAACATTATTGAGGAAAGTACAACCTATAAGGGAGATGGAATTTACACTGCAGATGATATGGATTTTGTTTTAACAACAGAAGTTGAAGGAAAAAACAGGATTCATCATTTAATTATAATTCCGGATATTGGTATTGCAAGAGAACTGTCTGAAAAACTGGTTTCTAAAAATAAAGAAAGCGACGGAAGACCTAGAACAAGATATTCAGGAGCAGAACTTTTAGAAATGGTTAAAGAATATGACTGTTTAATTGGACCGGCTCATGCTTTTACTCCATGGACTGGAATGTACAAATCTTTTGACAGTATTTATGACTGCTATGATAAGGCTCCGGATTTTGTAGAACTTGGTTTGTCTGCAGATACATTTATGGCAGATACTGTAGCTGAACTTAAGAATTTTCCATTTCTTACTAATTCTGATGCACACTCTCCATGGCCACACAGGTTAGGTAGGGAGTTTAATCAAATTGAGCTTGAAGATATGTCTTATTCATCAATAAAAAAATCAATAAAAAACAAAGATATTAAAGCAAATTATGGGTTGGTGCCGAACCTTGGAAAATATCATATGACTGCATGTACCAAATGTTACAAATTAGTTGATCCGTTAATAGCTAAAGAAAATAAGATGAAATGCAGCTGCGGCGGAACAATCAAAAAAGGGGTTGATTTCAGAATAAGTGAAATAGCTGACTATGATGAACCGAAACATCCTGATTTTAGACCTAAATATGTTCATTTAATGCCTTTGGCCGAATTAATATCAACAGTTTATGATAAGGGAGTTACAACAAAAACAGTTCAGGGAAAATGGCAAAATCTGATAGATAACTTTGGAACTGAAATTGATATACTGATTAATGAACCTGTAGAGGAAATAGCTAAAATAGATTCATCAATTTCTCCAGCTATTGAAGCTTTCAGAAATAAAAGCATACACATAACTCCGGGTGGTGGAGGAAAATACGGTGAAATTTCTTTTGATAAAAAATCAGAAAAAAGAGAAGCTGAAACTTTAACTACTCTAGATAATTTTTAAGAAATATCTAAAATTCATTTAAGTATTTTTTAATACTTTCTAACTCTTTTTTGCAATGCACTTTTAATTTATTTTGTAAATTATTTAAAATATGTAGTTTTTTATAAAAATAATTTTTAATTCTTAAAACAGTATTTGAAAATGAAATCAATAAAAAATAAGAAAAATAGATAATTTGAATATATCTATTTTGCAAGCAATAAGGAGTTACCTACTACAAGTAAAGTAATTCCCATATCTCCAATAAGAACTGCTTCCCATAAGCTGATGTATCCTGCAATACCAAGTATCATTAATATTACTTTCACACTTAAACAGAAAGCAACATTGAATTTGATTTTACCCATTGTTTTTTTAGCCAAATCAACAAGTAAATTAATTTTGGATAACTTGTCTTCAAGTAAAACAATGTCTGCTGTTTCAATAGCTACATCTGCACCTTCAAGACCCATAGCTATTCCTACATTCGCACGGGCAAGAGATGGAGTATCATTTACACCATCACCAACCATAGCTACATCCTGATGCTTTGATACAGCATCTGATACTATATTAACTTTATCTTGAGGAAGTAAATCTGCATGGTAACTGCTTAATCCAATTTCATCAGCCACTAACTTAGCAGTTGCTTCATTGTCTCCTGTAATCATAGTTGTTTTAATTCCTTTAGCATTAAGATTAGCTATTGTAGATGGAGTTTCATCTCTAATTTTATCTTTTAAGGTAATTAAACCGTAAACTTCATTTTCAGTTCCGATGATTACAGTAGTGCTCATTCCATTATTTTCAAGATTAATGTCCTGGCTGAATAAAGTTTTGTTACCTATGAAGTAAGTTTTTCCGTTAATGTCTCCTTTTAAACCTTTTCCAGCTATTGATTCAAAGTTTTCCACTTCTTCTAATTCAATGCCGTGATCTTTTTTGTATTGGACAAATGTATGTGCAATAGGATGTTTTGATTTGGATTCAATAGAACATGCTATTTTAAGTATTTCCTCTTTATCATGTTCTCCACAGGTTTGAACTTCATTTATTTCAAGTTTACCTTCAGTTAAAGTACCGGTTTTATCAAATAAAACTTCTTTGATTCTGGCTAATTCTTCAACATATTCTCCACCTTTAATAATAATACCGTTTTTAGTACCTTTAGTAATAGCTGATACTATAGATACAGGAGTGGATATTACTAATGCACAAGGACAGGATATAACTAAAAGGGTTAATGCCCTGTAAGTCCAGTCAGTTATTGAAGCTCCATATAATATTGGAGGTAAAATAGCTACTAAAATAGCCAATACTACAACAATTGGAGTGTAATATTCAGCAAATCTGTCGATAAATACATCAATATGTGCTTTGTTCTGTTCTGAATTTTTAATCAATTCAATAATTTTAGCAAATATTGTATCATCGTTACCTTTGTTTACTTCAATTTCAATGTATCCCTCTTCATTTATTGTAGATGCATATACTTCATCTCCAATGCTTTTGCTTACTGCTAAACTTTCACCAGTAATTGAAGCCTGGTTAACAGATGTTGTTCCTTCAACAATAATTCCATCAACAGGTATTTTGTCTCCAGGTCTTACAACAACAACATCTCCAATTGTAATATCTGCTACTGCTTTTTCGTGTTCGTGATCACCATGTTTTACCATAGCTGTATCAGGGGTTAATTTAACAAGTTCTATTAATGAGCTTTTAGATTTATTTAGGGAGTAATGTTCTAGGTATTCACCTAAGTAGAAAAGAATCATTAACATTGCACCTTCTTCTCCGGATTGGAGGAGGAATGCTCCAAAGGTAGCTATTGTAATTAATAATTCAATTTTAACTTTTCCTTCAAATAAATGTTCAATCCCTTCTGTTATTATGTGTCTTCCTACATAAATTACAGCTATTAGGAAGATTATCTGACTTACAATAGGATTGACAACATTAAACATTTCTAATGCATATCCGAATGCTAAAAGGATTATACCTATTGCAAATATTCCCAATGGTTTTTTTGACTGTTCTACATTTGCTTCTTTATCAATATTTTCTAATAAATCTGCTTCACATGCACATCCTGGACCATGATCATGTCCACAGCAGTCATCTCCGTCATGATGGTGGTGATGTTCGTGGTGGTCGTGGCTACAGCAGTCATCTTCATCATGGTGATGATGTTCTTCTGAATGGTCATGTTTATGTGCAGCATGGTTAGTTTGCATATTCTTCGCCTTCTTTAAGGATATTGAGTATCTCTTCATCAATTAAAGAATAGAATATTTGTTTATTTTCTTTTCTAAATTTAACAATGTTACTATTTCTTAAGTGTCTTAATTGATGTGATATACTAGATTGGCTCATATCAAGAAGTAATGATAGCTCACAAACACATAATTCATCATATTGGAGTGCTAAAATGATCTTTACTCTGTTAGCATCTCCTAATATTTTAAAAAGATTACATGTTTTTAGAACAATATCATCATCTTTCATTTTATGAGCAATATCATCAACAATATCTGTTCTGATACTTTTGATTTCACATACATCATTTGAACTCATATGAACATATATTCATATGAACATATATAAAGTTTTTGTTTGCCTCAATAATTAATTTTTTTAAAGAAAGCTATCGCTAAATGATTGTAAATTAGTTAAAAAAAATACGGACTTGGAGGGATTTGAACCCTCGATCTTAAGATTAGGAGTCTTACGCCCTTCCAGACTAGGCTACAAGCCCATGTTAAAATATTATTTAATAAGTTCTGTATTTTTAAAAAAAGATTTTATAAGAAATACGGACCCGCCGGGATTTGAACCCGGGGTCTTCGGATTAGAAGTCCGACGCCCTATCCAGCTAGGCTACGGGCCCTTATATACAACAATACTAAATTTTGTATGTTTTAGTATTTATAGTTAACTATATTTAAAGCTATTATTTTAAAATTAAAAATTTTTAAAAAATAAAATAAGGAGGATAATTTAATTATCCTCTTCCAATAACCGCACCAGTATTGGCATTTATTTCAATACTGTCTACAGTTGCACCGCTTTGATCAAAAATTGGAACATACCAAACAGTTTTGTCTGCAGATAATGTTGGGGTTCCAGCATACCATCCAACTGCTTCAATATTTTGATTTGCTATTGATTTCGCTTCACCTGAAGTTATTTTTGGAGTGCTTGGGGTAGGTGAAGGTGTAGGATGATGACCTCTTCCAGATCCTGAGCCTGAGCCTGATCCAGAGCTTGAGCTTGAACCTGATCCAGAACCTGAACTAACACCACTTCCACTACCTGTTCCTGTTCCTCCATTTCCGCTTCCATGACTGTTGGTACTTTGGGAATCATGGTGTGTTGTGTTGTTTCCAATACCATTGCCAGAATCACCACTACCGGAGTCTACACTATTTAAATTACTGAAAACCGGATTTTCACTATTAGTTATTCCATAAGCAGCAACTCCTGCAGCAATACATATAACAATTATGATAGAAATTATTATATTTGATTTATCCAAGGTATTACCTCCATTTTTAATTAATAAAATTGTAATTAACTTTAAATAGAATGTACTATTTTTTTTACAATAATATATTATTAGGTTAATTTAACTTATAAATTTAATCCATATTATTAATTATTTTACTTCATTTAATAAAAATTTATATTATAGTATATATACTTTTCTATTTATTATACAAACTATATTATATATATGAATATTGGTTATAAATATTAAATGTTAGTTTCTAATTATTTTTTGAAAAGAGAGGTGACACATTTGAAAGACAGAATAGTTATATCCCCAACATCTCGTCAAGAGGGTCATGCGGAACTTGTCATGGAAGTCGATGATGAAGGGATTGTTACAAAAGGTAGATATTTAAGTATCACTCCAGTTAGGGGTTTAGAAAAAATGGTTGCAGGTAAAAATCCTGAAACAGCTCCTGTTTTATGTCAAAGGATTTGTGGTGTCTGCCCAATACCACACACTTTAGCTTCTGTAGAAGCTGTCGACCATTCATTAGATATCGAAGTTCCTAAAGCAGGAAAATTATTAAGGGAAGCTACTTTGGCTGCTCACAGTGTTAACAGTGCTGCAATTCATCATTTTTTAATTGCACCTGATTTTGTACCTGAAGAAGATTTCACTACTGCAGTTAAAAGTGTGTCTGCTGTTAGGAAAAATGTGCAATATGTAGTTGATATGCTTGCTGGTGAAGGTATTCATCCATCTGATATTAGGATAGGTGGTATGGCTAGAAATATTACTTCAGCTACAAAAGACAAATTAATTGATAGATTAAAAGCTTTTAAACCTGATTTTGAAAAACATGTGGAATTAATGAAATCATTCATTGCTGCAAGAGAACTTCCTGAAGGTTTAGGTGTTGTTGATGTACCACTTTTAGCATCTAGTCCATCATATGGTAATCTTGATGAATTTGATTATGATAATTTCTCAGAAGTTTTACCGGAAGCTTGGTATGATGATCCTGAAATAGGTAAAAAAGCATGTACAACCATTCCTTTAATTAATGGTAAAAATGTTGAAACAGGTCCTAGAGCAAGAATGGAAAAATTCAACGGATTTAAAGACAAAGGTGTAGTTGCTCAACATGTAGCTAGAGCTGAGGAAATGTTAAATAATTATAATTTAACTATTGATCTTCTTGAACAAATTGATACTTCTGCTCCAGCTAGAGCTGATTATGATGATAGAGGAACTGGTAAATTAGGTATTGGTGTAATTGAAGGACCTAGGGGTACTAATGTACACATGGCTACTGTTAAAGATAGTAAAATCCAATTCTATTCAGCTATTGTACCAACTACCTGGAATATTCCAACAATGGGACCAGCTACTGAAGGTTTCCATCACGAATTTGGTGCAGATGTTATCAGAGCTTATGACCCATGTTTATCATGTGCAACTCATGTAATGGTAGTTGATGATGAGGATAAAAGCATACTTAAAAACGATATGGTGAGAATATAAGGAGCTAGGAGGAAATTATATGCCTTATCATGCAGAGACAATCGTAGTGGGATGCGGAAATATTTTATTTAAAGATGATGGTTTTGGACCATTTGTGATTCATAAATTGGAAGAATATTTCGAAGACAAAGAAATGCCTGACGAAGTTATGTTTATTGATGCTGGAACTGGAGCAACACACTTTATTTTTTCTCTTCCTGATGAATATTGGAAAAAAGTTATTGTAATTGATGTTGTTGAGTTTGATGCAGAACCGGGGACTGTTAAAGTATTTAGCCCTTATGACATGCCTAGAGGAAAATATGAAAATGTTCATTCCTGGCCTGTTGAAGAGCCTCTTCACGACCTTGCTAAAGATTGTGAAGTGATTATTGTTGGATGCAAACCTCAAGAGATTTCCTCTCCTGATGTTGAAATGGGTTTAACTGAACCTGTTGAAAAGGCAATTCCTGAAGCTATGGATATTATTTTAAAAGAAATCGGGGTAAAATAATGTTTGATAAAATTAGAAAAGCTTTTGGTGGTTCTGAAAAACCTAAAGCAGAAACCAAACAAAAAATAGAATCTGCTCCTGAAGTTGAAGAAACAGCAGCTCCTGTAGCAGAAACCAAAAAAGAAACAGCAACCAACAAACCACGTATAGGTTACATTCACTTAAGTGGTTGTACTGGAGACGGTATGTCCTTAACTGAAAACTATGACATTTTAGATGTTGTACTTACAGATATGGTAGATATTGTTTATGGTCAAACTTTAGTTGACTTATGGGAAATGCCAGAAATGGACTTATGTTTAATTGAAGGTTCTGTATGTTTGCAAGATGAACACAGTGTACATGAGCTTTTAGAAGCTAGAGAAAAATCTGATCTGATTTGTGCATTTGGTTCTTGTGCTCTTAATGGTTGTTTTACAACTTATGCTCGTGGAGGACAACAAGCTCAACCTAAACATGAATCTTTCTTACCAGTTAGTTCATTAGTAAAAGTAGATGTAGCACTTCCAGGTTGTCCAGTATCTCCTGAAATGATTGCAAAAACTGTTGTTGCATTATGTAATGGTGATATGGAATACTTACAACCAGCACTTGATTTAGCAACTTGTGCTACTGCATGCGGTTGTGATGTATTAAACAACATTATCCGTCAAGGATTATGTAGCGGCTGTGGAAGTTGTGCTCTTGCATGTCAAACTAGAGCTATAGATATGGTTGAAGGCAGACCGACTATTAATACTGACAGATGTATTAAATGTGGTTCTTGTTACACAATGTGTCCAAGATCATGGTTACCTTTAACACAAATTAAAAAGGATACAGGACTTTAGGAGGAGTTGATTATGGTATTAGGTACTTATAAAGAAGCTGTAGCAGCTAGATCCACTGATAAAAGAATTCAGGAAGTAGCTCAAGACGGTGGTATTGCTTCTGCATTACTTATTTATGCATTAGAAAATAATATTATTGAAGGTGCTGTTGTAGCTGGAGACCCAGGTGATGACTGGGTTCCTGTTCCAGAAATAGCTACCACTGCTGATGAAGTTCTTGCAGCTGCCGGAACTAAATATTCAATGTCTCCTAATGTATGGGGAATAAAAGAAGCAGCACGTCAATATGGTATTGAATCAATTGGAACTGTTGTTACTCCTTGTCAAATGCAGGGTATTAGAAAAATGCAAGCATATCCATTTTCCACAAGATTTATTGCTGATAAAATTAACTTATTAATTGGTATCTTTTGTATGGAAAACTTCCCAATGGCTTCATTAGATACTTTTACTAAAGGTTTAATGGATGTTGATTTGGATAAAGTAACAAAAATGGATATTGGAAAAGGAAAATTCTGGATATACACCGAAGGTAGTGATGAACCTCAAGGTATTCCAATTAAATCCACTCATGGATATGAACAAGCAGGATGTAATGTCTGTAATGATTATGTTTGTGAATTTGCAGATATTTCAACAGGATCTGTTGGTGCTCCAGATGGATGGTCTACTGTATTAACCAGAACTGGTGCAGGTGTAGATGTTTTTTCAGCTGCAGTAGATGCTGGTTTAATTGAAACAAAACCTATGGATGATGTAAAACCTGGTCTTGGTTTACTTGAAAAATTAGCTAAAGGTAAAAAAGACAAAGGTAAAAAAGAAATAGAAAGAAGAGCAAAAATGGGAGTTATGACTCCTACTTATTACTAAATCTTCTTTTTATTTTTTATTTTTTTTTATAAAGTTGTAACTGTACAGCCTTCTTTTTCAACAATTACTGTGTGTTCTTTCTGACTTACAAGGCAGCCTGTTTTTTCTTTAAGTGGATGGTATGGATAAATGGCCATTGCTTCAGATAATTGTTTTAAAGATGCATTTAATCTGTTTTCTTTAAATTCTTCTGTTAACCATCTTCCGGAAAATGGTAAATACTGATAATTGTGTTTAATATGAGTTAATACATTTTTTGTGTGTTTTAATCTAAACGGTTTGTTAGCTAAGAAAGAATAAATGTATGTTCCTGGAGCATCATTTACAAATCCTATTCCGTCAGTTGCAAATGGTTCAATAGCTACTGCCTGACCTTCTTCCAGGATTGTTTCATCATGGTTGTCTATATTCGGAACTGAAATTCCTGCATGTAGGTTGTATTGTTCTAAACTGTGTCCTGTAAGATTAGCTATTGGATTTAACTTATATTCGTTTATAGCTTCTTCAACAGCAGCACCAATTTCTCCAACACTTACTCCTGCTCTAACAGTACTTATGGCTGCATCCAGTCCTGCTGCAGATGCTTCAATAATGTCCTGCCTTAAATTTATTTCATCCTGGCTAAAACGTTCATCTAAATTTTTACCCGGTGCCATTACTGTAATAGCTGAATCTGCAATATATCCGTCAATTTCAGTACCTAAATCTAATTTAACTAAATCTCCGGCATAAATCATTGTTTCATCATTTAATGGAGATGTATAATGTGCAGCTACTTCATTTATTGATACATTACATGGAAATGAAATACCTGCTCCCTGTTTAATAGTTTCATTTTCTACAAATTCAACTAAATCAAGTACTAATGTTCCTTCTTTAATCATTTTTGAGGCTTCTTTTCTTATTTTGGAAAGAATTTTACCTGCTTTTAAATAAGAATCAATCATCTTAACAAACCTTTCTTTAATTATTATAATAATATTTATATACTTTATTTTATATTAATTATTAATATACTAAATTAATATGGAGGCAATTATGGATATTCCAACAATACCTGACCAACTTTTTATTTTAATTATTTTAATTATAATAGCTTTTGTTGTGATTATTGTTGCTGCTCAATGGAAAAGTGTTGCTAAATCTAAAGCTTCTATAGTACTTCTTGAAAAAGAGATAGAACTTAAGAAGATGTCAATGGTTGAAAAAGATATTGAATCTAAACGTTTAATGGATAATCCAATTCCATTACCGCAAGAGCAACAAGACAGCCTTTCAGCTATAAGACAATCAACAACACAAGTGAGAAGTGAAGTTGGTTACTTACACAGTGAAATTAATGAACGTTTAGCTCGCCTGGAAGCACAAACAGAACAGAAAAAACTAGAAAAAATGCTTAAAGAAATCGAAGCTAAAGAAGCTAAACTCAAAAAACAATAAGGTGATATTATGAGTCCTATTGATGTTGTTGCAATTGTAATTTTAATAGTAGCTATTTTAGTTTTAGTTTATTATTATCTGCAAAATAATCCAGCATCTGTTCAGAAGTTACGCACTTATGTTCCAACTACTGCAGATCCGCATATGGGTGAAATATTACAAAATGATTCTGACTATGATGATTTATCTAGGGAAAAAGACACTGTTGAAGAGTCTAAAGAGGAAGAATCAATGAGTAAAAGAATTAAAATTAAATTAAGTGATATTGATATGTCTGGATTAAATACTGATGCATTTTCTAATAAAATTGATGCTTTTTTAGATGAAAAAAGTGAAGAATTAATTCAAAGTTGGTCTTTAGCTACTACTAATGATTTAAAAGACCTTGAAGACAGATTTGATAAAACAACTCAATCTGTTGATGATTTGGAAAAAAGCTTTAAAAAATTTAAAAAATCTTCTAAAGCTTTTCAAAAAGAGACTGAGAAAAAATTAGAAGAAATTGACAAAAGAATTGAAAGTTTGGAAGATAATTAATCATTATCTCCATCTTATTTTTATAGAAACATTTATATAGTTTATTTCATAGATTATATACTGTAGTTTTAAATTACTACCTTTTTATTATATAGCAGGGTGGGGTAGTCTGGTGATCCCGCGGGGCTCATAACCCCGAGATCCCTAGTTCAAATCTAGGCCCTGCTACTTTTTATAAATATGGCAAGTTAAAGACAGCTGTTGGTTTTTTAACTAAGGAAACTCCGCCCATCGTTACAGACTATGGCGTTGAAAAACGTATACTGAGAGGTATGACTCTGGAGCAGAAACGACACGTCTTTTAATGGTTGACTATGATATTTAATTGAGGACATTGAAAGAATCGGTGAAACGGCCATTCCATAGGATGCAAGAACAAAAAATGCTGATGACTACTGTAAGAGGCAAAAGTAGTTCGCTAAGATGAATGCTGTTAAACAGAAGGTGGGTTACTCTTAACATGCCATTAATATTTATTTTTAGTTTTTTTTATTTGGATGAAATTTGATTTAATCTTTTTTTAGCTATTTTTTATTTTATGTATGAATTATTAACATTTTTTAATAATCTTTAAGATAATTTATAAATTAATTTTCATTTTATTGTTTTTTAGTTATTCAAAACTTTAGCAAGTTTTATATATTGTAAAGTATTATTTACAATTATAGTAATTTATAATAATATTGCTATACTTTTAAAATAATTAATTGGAACAGGGGGTGAAAATATTAAAAGGTTAAATAAAAGTGCATTTATTATTTTTTGTCTATTATTAATGTTTATTATGACAATGGGCATAGTATCTGCGCAGGATGTTTCTAACAACGAAACAATAGTTAGTAATGATGTTCTAGGGGATGTTATAGGTGTTAGTGTAGATGAAGTTAGCAATATTTATTATACTGATGTAATTTCTGCTAATGCTGGAGACGGTAGTATTGATATTCATACTAAGGATTCTTATAATCCAATTACAAAAACCTGGGTTGAAGACGGAGTGGATTTAGCAGGTGTTAATATTACAGTTTTGGATTCATCAAATAATCTAGTATTTGCTGGTAAAACTGGTGCTGGAGGTGCTTATTCAATTGGTAATTTAGCTGCCGGCAATTATAAAGTTCAACTTAGCTATTCTACTTATGAGACTCACACAGAAAATGTAAATCTTGGAAGTCATTCTTCTGTTTTAGTTAATTACATGTTTGTTCCAGATATTATGCTTTTAGTATCTTATGAATCACACTCAGAAAAAGTAGACTATTTAATGAGTTTATCTAAAAGGGTTGCATATATAAGTACAACTGACTATGACAAGACTAGAGAATGGTTATTAGAGTATGCTAACTTCGTGCATGTTGATATGTTTGCTGAAGGTTCATATAGTCTTTTTACTTCTCAGGTGTTAAAGAATTTGTTAAGCTCTTCACCAGCTAATGCAAAATATAATGTTGCTTATACTTTTGGTGTTTATAATGATGAAATAATTAAAAATATAGGTATTCATTTTGTAGGAGCAAGTGCAGCAGATAATTCTTACAATACTGTTGAAAATACATATATAGGTTCTTATTTCCAGGCTCAGGATATTAATAATTCTGATGTTTTAAAATCAAACATGGAAAATTACTTGAAATATGTTTATTATTTAATTAATCCTCAAAAATACACAAATCCTACACTTCAGGAAGGTGGGGCTCCCCAATTAAGTCCTGAATGCGGTATTTACCATCCGGATTTTGGAATGTTTTCTGTAGTTCCAAAAGCCAGTGAAATTAATCAGTGGATTCTATCACATCCGGGATATAATGATGATAAAAAGGGAAGTTTAAATTGGATGACTGGAGAATATGAGCAGTGGATGAAAACTGAATTGAATCCTGCAGAATTGTTCAGACAATTTGAAAACAAATATATGAATATGAAAAATCCTGAAACCAAATTCATAGCTATTGCTTCTTACTACTGTGGTGGAAGTGTTGTGGATGCTTTGATTAGAACTTATGAAGCAAATGGTAGATCTGCTTTTAATATATTTAAAACAGGTATTACTCCATCAATGTCTTCAATTTTATTAACTCTTACTCAAACTTCTCAAATTGGTATATCAGCTATAGCTTCATTATACAGCTGGTCTCTAGATTATGGTAAAGGATCTGCTGAAGATGATTTGGTTAAAATTAATTTAACTGTTGTTAAAGGTTTGGTGGATATTTCTCAAACCAGTTTTGACAGTGAGCTTGGTGCTCAAATGGAGTGGACATTTTCAGTTTCTATTCCTAGCTTTGAAGGAGTCTTTGGTCCTGTTATTTTATCATATAAAGATAATATGGGTAAAGTACATGTTGTGCAGTCCGGTATAGAAAAAATGGTCAAAATGACTACTGGATGGGCAGATTTAAAAGATATGGATAATTCTTCCAAAGTTGTGTCAGTTGTTTTGTACAATTATCCGCCGGGTAAAGCAGAAATTGGTGCATCTTATTTGGATGTTTTCCAAAGTGCTCATGATATACTTGAGCATTTAGCTGATGCGGGATATGATATTGGAATGGATAAGTCTGACATTCCGTCTGTTGATGATTTGTCTGATTTAATAATTGAAATGGGTAACAAAGGTACCTGGGCTCAAGGTTTGTTAAATCAGTATGTTGAAAAATATTGGAATCAGTTAATGGAACATCATCAGTTGATTACATTAGATGAGTTTTATAACTTGACTAAAGATATGAATCAAACATTGTATAAGCAAATGGTTGACCGTTGGGGTGCAGGTCTTGGAGAAATAATGGTATATAATAAGACATATATTGTAATTCCAGGAATGTGGTTTGGTAAGGTATTCATCACTTTCCAACCAAGTAGAGGTTGGGAGGAGATTCAAAATTATCACGATTTGACATTGCCGCCTCATCAGCAATATGTTACCTTTTATAAATGGTTAGATAAGACTATTGGTTGTGATGCAATTATTAATTTAGGTACTCACGGTACTGTAGAGTGGTTACCTGGTAGAAATATTGGTGTTCATGAAGGTGATTGGACATTTGAGTTAACATTAACTCCTACTATATATCCATATATTGTATCAAACCCTGGGGAAGCTATGGTAGCTAGAGATAGGATAGGTTCTATGATGATCACTCATATGACTCCTGCAATGGTAATTTCAGAGTTATATGGTAATTATACTACATTATCCAATTACATCGACCACTATAATGAACAAGTAAAAAATAATGTTTCAGCCAATGCAGAGGCTTATAAAAAGTTAATTTTAGAATTAGCTCCTACTTTAGGTTTTGACAAACCTGCTGATGGTCAAAAATTTGATGATTGGCTTGAAGGATTACATAATTACTTGGATAGTATGGCAGAAGATTTCAATACTTTCGGTTTACATACTCTTGGTAAAGTTTTAAATGGAACTGAACTTGTTGAAGAAGTTATTACAATAACAACTTCAAGAACTGATGTATATACTCAAATATTGCATCATATTTATCCAGAATTAAAAAATAAGGATTACTATGATGATATTAAAGGTGACCGTCAGTATGAAGGTCAAAAATTAGTTGTAATTAACTGGTTTAGGTCATTTGTTGAAAATCTTGTAAATGGTACAGCTAGTGTTGATAAATTAGCTGGAATGGATGAGTTTAAAGTTTATAACAAATCTTCTGGATTATATGAATCATTAGTATTTGCTTCAAAAGTAATTTCTCAAATACAAAACAATAATGAATGGGATGCATTGTTAGCAGCATTATCTGGTAGTTATACTACTGCAGGTTTGTTTGCAGATCCTGCTTATAGTGATTCAATACCTACAGGACATATTGGTCACAGTTCTGATGCTTCAAAAATGCCTTCTAAAGCAGCTTATGAGTCTGCAGTAAATGTTGTAGATTTGCTTCTTGCAAATTATTATGAAGAACATGGAAGCTGGCCTGAACTTACTGCTTTAATATTGTGGGGTACTGAAATATTAAGGACTGAAGGTATTGGTGTTGCAGAATTTATGTACTTCCTCGGCTGTAAACCGACATGGTCCAGATCTGGAGACATTACTGGTGTTGAGTTAATTCCAATTAATAATTTAACTGTAAAATTAAGTAATGGTTCAGTGGTAAACAGACCTAGAGTTGATGTATTTGCAAGTATGGTTACAAGTAATACTAATTGGATTAAATTAATGTTAACAGCTGTTAGTTTAGCTTTAAATTCCACTGATGATGATGTTTCAAACAACTTCCTGAAAAAGCATTATGCTGAAAATCCGATGACTGACAGGTTATTTGGTCTTCCTGGTGCTGTTTTGGAAGGTACTGGTATGAATTCTCTTATACCAAATACTGCAAACTGGAATATCACTACAATTAATTCGGATTTAGCGGATATTTATCTTAGCAGAGTATCTTATTCCTGGACTCTTGATGAACATGGTAATATCGTAATTAACAACGAAAGGAAAAACTATGAATACTTGCTTGGTAAAGTTGATTTGATTACTCAAAACTTTGATAGTACTTGGAGATTCTTCGATTCTGATGATTACTATGATTGGTTTGGTGGTTTATACAATGCAGCTAAACAGTTAGGTGCTAAACCTGACACTGCATTTGTAGATATAAGGAATAAAAATGACTATATTAGTAGAACTTACGATGAAGAGCTTGAATTTGAAATTCGTAGTAAAATATTAAATCCATTATATTATAATGCATTATTCAGTACACGTGCAGGTTCATTATCCTATGCTGCTCAAATGCAAAATTTATATGGTGGTTTGATTGTAGCTAATAAGAATTTAAACACTCAATTAGGTAATGAAATAGCTAATACTTATTTGGGTCTTGCAAGTGGTGTAGGTAATGTTGCTCAAGCAGCTGCTTGGCAATCTATGGCCGCATGGATGATGTATTTAAATTATCAAGGTAAATGGGATGCTAGTCCAGACATGGTGACTAAATTAGCAGATAATATGATTCAAATGGCTATTCAGTATGGTGTTGCTTGTTGTCACCACACATGTAAGAATTTGGATTTCAACATGAAACTTATACAGTCTAGTTCATTATCTTCTGCTGATAAAGCTAAGTATTCTCAAATATTGGCTCAAGCTACATTAACTGATCCTCTTTACAAAGATGACAGTAGCTCTGATAGTTCTAATCCTGATGATTCAAATGGAGATACTTCAGATACTGATGATAATAATAATGACCAAGTCTTGGTAAATGGAACTACTAATAATGATCAAAGTGGCAGTGGTGAAGCTGGTGGGGCAACTGCGGCTGGATTAGATACTTCTGTTGATCCGGCTGATGCAAAAATTGCATCACCTCAATCTAAAGATGCTTCTTCACAATCAGATTCATCTAAAGGTCAATCTGGAGCTACTGCTCATGAAATTTCTAAAAGTTCTGCATCTAAATCTGCAGCTGGTCAATCAAGTACTCCTGTTGTACTTATTATTGCAGTAATCTGTTTGATTGCAATATTTGTCGTCGGGTATGCTAGAAACAAACACGAAAACGATGAAGATGATTATTAAATCATTCTTCATTTAATTTCTTTTTTTATAGTAATTTTTAAATATTTTCTCTTACCATAACTTTAATTATAATGTATTTTTTGCAAGGTATACTTTATTGAACTTTGCTTAAATTATATTTAATATAATTAATGATGTGATATAAAATGGTAAAAAATATTAAATTTTCTTTAATTTTATTATTATTGATTTTTGTATCTCTCGGAGCAGTTAGTGCTGCTGAAGATGTTAATGCAACAGTTGATGATAATATAATTTCAGATAGTATGGTATCTTATGAGCCAGTTAGTTATAATTACTATTCTGATAGTGGTGTTATAGCTGCACCTGCGTCTCATACAGTAAGTTCATCTAATTATGGTACTTATTTTGACGAGAACGGTACTCTCAAATCTTCTTCTGTTAATTCTGGAGATACTATGAGTTTGGATGGAACTTTCGCTGATAAAAAATTTATTTTAAATAAACCTTTAAATGTTGTAGGTACATCAACTAATAAAATGCAGGATTGTACTGTGGTTCTTTTAAAAGAATCCTCTGGAAGTAGCGTATCTAACTTAAATATTGCAAATAAAGGTACTGATATTCAGGGAATATTCCTTAATGAGGCTACCAAATGTAATATTTTCAATAATAAAATAAACAATTCCGGTCCAAGTTCTTTCCCTATTACTTTAAATCCAGGTTCTAATTATAATAATATTACAAACAATGTATTAGCTACTTATGGAGCAACTTATGGGCATGGTTCCAGGTCTACTTCTTTAATTGTACTTGGTGGTGCTCATTACAATTACATAGCTGATAATTATTTATACACTGATGATGCAAATGGAATTTATTTGTCCAGTTATGGTGGGGGAGCTTTTGTTGGAGCTATATCTAATTATAATGTTATTTTCAACAATACTATAAAAGCAACTGTTCTTCCAACTTCCTGGAATTATGCTATCCAGCTTATGGGAAATTATAACAATGCAAGTTCCAATACTATCATCGGTAATTACAGATCCATTTCTTCTACTGGTGTAGGTACTATTGTAACTGATAATAAAATTATCAATGCTACAGGTAAAGATTTCAACACTAATGAAACTGTAGGTGGGAACTATGCAATTGCTGTAGGTAATTCCTCTTTAGTTTCCAATAATATAATTCAAAATGCATTACTTATGGGTGCTGGAATTCTTGCAGGAGATTATTCCAATGTAACTGATAATGTTGTTGACGTTCATGGTAAAGGTTATGGAATTCAGGCAGAAGGTAATTATATTTCAATTAAAAATAATAATGTAACTACCAATACTTCTGCAGGTATTTTTCAAATGGGTAAATATGATTATTTAACTGTTACAAATAATAATATAGTTTCCAATACTGGTGTTGGTGTTTTACTTAAAAAAGTGTCCAGCACTAAATTCCCTGCAAATATTGTTATTACAGGTAATGACATAACTACTACTAATAAATATGCAATTGATGCTGCTGAAGCAGATAAAGATACTTACACAATTTCAAACAACAACTGTCATGGTTCTTTAATATTAACTCCTGAAGGGGCTGTAGATCCATCAAAACCTGTGTATGTTTTTAATGGTACAATTTACACAGTTACGGAAAGTAATTATTCTAGTTTCTTTGATGAAAACGGTAATTTAAATTCAGCTATTAAAATGAGAGATACTTTAAACTTTGTTGGAACCTTTAACAATAAAATAATGCTTATTACTGAAGGTATTAAAATCTTTGGTAAAAATGCTGTTTTTACTGATTCAATGTTTAAAGTAACTACAAATCATGTATGGATTGAAAATGTAACTATCATTAATAAAAACTCTTCTTCTTTAAATAGATGGGGAGTTAATGTAGTTGATACTAATCAGGTAATGATATTAAACAATAATATTAGTGTTGTTGATCCGAATGCAGCATATGCTATTTATATTTACAGATCAGGTAATGTTGAAGTGGTAAATAACACTCTTTACTCTCACGGTAATTATTTAACTTACACTGTTCTGGGTTATGGTGCAGAAAATTGTGCTATTTCTGGAAATGTAATTAATACTTTAGGAACTGGTGAATTACATTTATATGAAGCTTCAAAATGTATTGACGGTAAAAATGATGTTAAAGAAATTTTCAGAACCTATGGTATTTTAATGATTTATTCTTCTGACAATGAAGTATTAAACAATAATGTAACTGTTAAATCTTTAGTAAATCAACCTAGAGCTACTGTTAATGGTAATTTTTCCACTAATTCATTAGTAGGTATTGATTTCTACTTTGATTCAAGTAACAATATTATTTCTGGAAACAATATTCATGTTGAAGGAAAAGACAATTATTTATATGGTATGGGTGTAATCGGATCTGAAACCGGTTCAGGATCTTCTAAATATTCTTCAAATAATAAATTTGTTGACAATAATGTGGAAGTTATCGGAAATTATTTTGCAACAGGTATTATAGCAGGTTATAATTCAAAAAATAATTTAATTAAAGATAATGATGTAAAAATTTCAGCAGATAATGTAAATTATGGTATTACTTTAGAATTATCTCAATCTTCCACTATTGTAAACAATAAAGTTAATGCAGCTGCAGAAGTTATTTATGGAATGGAAGCTTATTCTTCCAACAACAATAAAATTTCCGGAAATATTATTTCTGGAACTGGAAATATGGTTTATGGATTTGCAGGTTATGCATCAAGTAATAATGTTATTTCCAATAATAAAATAACTTCCAATGGTAATGGTAAAGCAATTTCATTTAAAAATTATGATTCAATTAAAGAAGGAAATGCAGGAATTCGTTTTGTAGCTATTTCAACTGGTAATATAATAGATAATAATGAAATTGTATCTAATGTAGGTTATCCTGTAGATTTAGATACTAAATCTGTTAACAATACTATTACTAACAATTACTTGGTTGGAAAAGAAGGCAGTGGAAATGACGGTGTAAATAATAGTAAAAACAATATTGTCAACAATAATTACAAATATATCTTTGAAAATGTTGTATTTGCAGATGTAACTGTATCTTATTTAGACAATGCAACCATTAAAATAACTGCTAAACTTCCATACACCGGAGGTCTTGCAGCTCAAGCAGCATTCTACATAAACGGTGTAAAAATTGGAAGTGCTGTTTTCAATGATGGTGTTGCTACTTTAAAATATCAATTAAATGAGTCCTATGTTCCTGGATATTACTCAATTACTGCTGTTTTATCTAAAGTTAATTATAAATCAGTTAATGCAACTGCTAATTTAATTGTAACTAAAGGAAAATTAAACATTAAAGTAGATGAAGTAATTGGAAAAGCAGGTAATAAAGTTTATTTCACAGCTACTGTTAAAAATGCTTTAGGCAATGGTGTAAGCGGAATTACTGTTGAATTCTTCACTGATGGAAGATATGTCGGAAAAGCTGTAAGTGATGAAAACGGAATAGCTAAATTTGTTTATGAAATACCTAAATCTTTCACAGGTTCACATCCAATATCTGCCAATGCTAGTGAAAATAATTACTATTTAGGCAGTTCCGCTACTTCAAAATTAACTATCGGAGATATGGTTTATACTGTAATTTCAGCTAAAGATGTTGTAATGTATTATAAAAACGGAACCCGTTTAGAAGGAACTCTTAAAGATTTAAACGGTAATGTAATTGCCGGAGCTGATGTAAAAATAACTATTAATGGTGTAACTTACACTAAAACCACTGATAAAGATGGTAAATTCTCAATGGGTCTTAATTTAGTAGCTGGCGAATATTCAGTTTACATCAAATTTGATTCCAATGCTAAACAGTGGGGCAGTGATGCTAAAGTAAATGTTTTAATAAAATCTACTATTTCAAGTAGGGATGTTACTAAAATGTTTAGAAACGACACTCAATATTATGCTGTATTCTATGATGGGCATGGTAATTTATTAAAAAATACTGAAGTTAAATTTAATATTAATGGTGTATGGTATACTAAAAAAACCAATGCAGTCGGTACTGCTGGTTTAAATATTCAATTATATCCTGGCAAATACATTATTACAGCTGTTGGTCCTAATGGAGAACAGAAAGGTAACACAGTTACAGTTTTATCTTTACTTACTGAGAACCATGATCTTGTAAAATACTTTAAAAATGCATCTGCATATTCAGTTAAAGTAATTAAACAGGACGGTAGTGTTGCAGGAGCTGGTGAAAAAGTAACATTTAACATCAACGGGGTATTCTACACTAAAACAACTGATGCAAATGGTGTAGCTACTTTAGGAATTGGTTTACTTCCAGGAGACTACATTGTTACTGCAATATACAAGGACTGTATGGTTTCCAATAAAATTACAGTTAAAAATGTAATGTTTACTGATAATTTAGACATGAAGTATAATGACGGCAGCAAATTCACAGCTACATTAATTGACGGTCAAGGTAAACCTTATGCAAATCAAAATATAACATTTAATGTTAATGGTGTATTCTATAATAAAGTAACTGACAGTAATGGTATTGCTTCTTTAGGTATCAGATTATTGTCAGGTAAATATATTATTACTTCTATCTGGGAGAATTTACAAATTGGAAACACTATTACTATTAGACAATAAGTAAATAACTTTTATTTACTTACTTTTTTCTTTTTTTGAATATTATTAATATTTTTTAATTGTTTAATTAACTTTTCATTAAATTTTTATATTATTTGTTTTTATTCAGATATGCTTTTTAAAAATTGTATAAAAATTTAAATATATATCATGTCAGATATTTATAACATAGTCAATTTAATAATATTTTTATTCTATTTTGTTGGACTATGATTTTATTTAATTAATTTAAAGGGAGGTGAAAATATTAAAAAACAGGGTATGTTGATTTTGGTAATGATTTGTTGTTTTATTTTATCATTAAGTGCAGTTAGTGCAATAGATGATACTGATAATTCTACAATTGTTTTGGAACAAAATAACAACGTAATTATTAACCATGAATCTAATAATTTGGATATTGGTAATCAGGATATTGTTTTAAGCCCAATTATTGGCGGCAAAACTATTGAAATTACTCAAAATAATTATGATAATTATTTCTACAAATTCAATGGTCAAATCAAAAATGAATCAGGAATTGTAGCTGGAGATACTTTAAAAATAGGCAATATATCTGATAGAGGTTTTGTTATTGATCGTCAGTTAACTTTAATGCCTTTAGATAATAATTCTAAAATTTCAAATGGATTTATTCATTTAGTTAAAGGTAGTGACGGATCTACAATTTCAGGACTTACAATTAACAATACTAAAGGTGCATTATCTATTAATGGAATATATGTAGGTCAGTTACACGGTATTTGGATAACTAAATCTAACAATAATACAATTGTTAACAATACAATTAGAATAGCTAATGCTGCAGGTGTTTATGCAATGCCTATGGGATGGTCTAGCTATAATAGAATTATTGGTAATGATATGAGTACTTATATTACCTGTGTAATGGTTATGGGTCAATGTCATTATAATATAATTTCTAAAAATAAATTGGAAACTCTGGATTATAATGATTTGATAGTCAGTAACCTGATTTACTTTAATCCCTTTGGACATGCAGATTATGGTGGATCACCGTTATGTTTAGGTAATGTTATTTCAGATAATTACCTTAAAGCATTTTGTAATGGGCCAATGTCTATTGTTTTACAGTTGGTTTATGAAAACCATATCAACACAACTATTGTTAATAATACTATTATTCGTGGCAGTTATGGTATTAACTTATATTCAGATAATGCTACAGTATATAATAATACTATTATAGAAAGCAGTATTTCAGTTTCTGCAATGGGTAAGAATATATCTGTTACCTATAATAACGTAACTGGAACTAGTCAGGGTAATGGTATTTTAGTTAATGGTGAAAAAGGATATTCTGCTATTGTTGCACATAATAATGTAACATTTACAGACATTTATTGTGCTATCGGTTTAAGTAATTATACTGAAGCTTTTAACAATACTGTTAATATTAAGAATTATGGTGTGGGTATTAGTATTACTGATAATTGTTCTTATGTTCATGATAATAAAATTAAAGTTAATCATGATAATGCTATTACATTTATCGGATGTAACAATACTATTTCAAATAATATGATTGATACTCATGCTGTAGGTATATCTGTAACTTCCACATCAAATGTCATGAGATATTATTATAATAATATTTTAAACAATGTTATTCGCAGTGAAAGTTATGGTATTTCTATTAAAGGTTTAATCTATAAAACTACCATATCAGGTAATGTAATTGAAACTAATGCTAGTGTTGGTATCTACAAAGAGATTACTGATGAACTTGCAGACAATAACTCTGACAACATGATTAATGGGGTTATTTATGATGCAACAGCTTTAGTTATTAATGATGACAATTTCTACAAATACTTTGATGAAAGAGGTTATTTGAATTATACTTTTGAAGCAAATAAGACTAAAGTAATCTTCTTTACATTCTTATCTAACAAGGATGTATTCATAACAGAAAAAATCAATATTATTAGTAATAAACAAAGCAATCTTTTATTTAATGTTACTATTTCATTAAGTGGAGATGCTAGCGGATCATTAATTCGTGATTTTAATTTCTATAATATGAATAAAGAAGCTATAGTCTTAAATGGTGTAGATGATGTTTCGTTATCTAACAATAATATTACATTAATGTTAAAGGATAAAAGTCCTGCTAATTCAGCTATTTCAGTTGTTGATGTATGCAATGGCATAATTCTAAAAAATAATAATATTTATATTAATTCAAAAGCTGCTTATGCTTATGGTATTAGTATGCCTGCTTATAATCCTATAAGATTAACTTATAATAAAGTAATGTCTTCAGGATTTAGAATTTCCGGAAATACTATTATCATGATTGGTACTGGTGTAACTGAAGCTATTTATGCTGATGTTTTAACTGAAAGTGAAATTATGGGAAATAATATTAACATTATTTCTGATGGTGCAGCTTACGGTATAGCAAGCTGTAATGTTATTGGCAGTCCCCATGATTTGAATATTTCTAATAATAATATTGTTATTCATTCTAAGGATATGGCATATCTCATCGAGTTGCATAAAAATTATAATGTTACTTTTGTGAATAATTATCTTTATGGTAATTCTAACGGTGTTTATGGTATTGGCACATATATGTCAGACAACATTTCTATTATAAACAACACTTTCAATATCTTTGGCGGTAATTTATCTAAAATTACTGAAATTCATGATATATTAGGTATTGGACAAGGGGCTATTGGATTAATTAAATTTACAAATAATACAAATATTACTGGTAATTTAATTTATGCTAATGTAACAAATCCAATATTTGTTGAGAATAATACTTCTATTGTTGAGTTAGGTGTTACTTATTATGTTATTGATGATAATAATTGCGGAATATACTTTAATGATACTATAAACTCTAAAATTATTAAAAACAATGATGTGTTGCTACTTAATAATTTAACTAAAGGTCAAACTTTAAGTATTGATATTCCAGTTAATATCACATATTATAAAGAAAATGTAAGTTCAATTGTTAACCTGATTCTTAATAGTGGTGCTTCATCAGTTAATATTACTAATTTAACTTTAATTAACTCTACATTAACATTAAACAATGTTTCTAAAGTTTATATTAAAAATAATAATTTAACAAACTCTAGTGTAATTGTTGTTGGCGGTATGGGTAATTATGTAATTAATAATAGTTTATCCGGTGAAAAAAGTAATGTAATGATTAAATTACTTGATACTTCTTCAAATCATATAATTTCTAATAATATGACTTTCAGCAATCTTGAAAATGTTGTAATTATTAAAAATTCTAAAGACAATGAAATTGCTTATAATAATATGTCCGGAATAGCTGATAAGGTTGTTTATTCTGTTGATTCTGGATATACTAACTTTAATCATAATAACTTAACTATTCGTGGAGATTCTGTATTCGGATATTATGCTTATAATTCTGCATATGATTCAATAAAATACAATGATATAATCATTACTGGAAATTCAAGCGTTACTAATCAATCAGCGGTCTTGTTTACTGGCAAATCAGTAAGTAATACTGTAGCTCATAATAACATATTTTCTTATTCATTGAAAGGAGATGATTATGCAGTTATGATTATAACTAATGAGAATTTGTTTAATAAAGTTATAAACAATTATCTTATTAGTGGTAATGGATCTAAACGTGCAAATGCAGCTGTCTATGCATTGCATGATTTGGTTATAGATAATACTCCATTTGCACTTTATGTTGCACTTGGCGGTAGTGATACTGCAGGTGATGGTAGTAAAGAGCGTCCTTATGCTTCTCTGGCTTTTGCTTTAGGTAAATCTTTAAATCATTGTGTAATTTACTTGCTTGATGGAACATTTAAGGATTCTAATCTTGTTATTGATAAAAATATTACTATTTTAGCTATTAATCCGGGTAAAGTATTTATTGATGCAAATAATAGTCAGTTATTTACTATTTTAACTAATGGTACTTTAACAATAAACGGATTAATTGTATCTAATGGACATAATGTTAATGGAGGTTCATTATTTGTTAATAATGGTACTTTATACATTAATAATTCAATAATTTGCAACTCTTCTGCTTACTTTGATAATAGTAATCCTGATTTCATAAATAAAACGGTAGATGACAGAGGCAAGGAGTACTGGTATACTGTTGACTGTAAAAATACGGGATTAGGTGGAGCTATATTAAATTACGGTAATTTAGTTATTAATTTGACTGAATTATCTGGAAATTATGCTCATAGAGGTGGAGCTATAGCGGACTTTGGTAAAACTACTATTGTTTCATCAGTAATTCGTGATAATAAAGGTGTTCATGGTGGGGCTATTTACACAGATTCATCTAAATCTTTTACAATTAATAATACTGTATTTTACATGAATGTTGCAGTTCTTAATTTGGATCATTGTATGCTTGAAAGGTATTCTACCGGATGGTCTATTGATGAAGGTGTTCGTTATGAACACAGATCAGTATGTGAAGTTCCTTTAGGTACTGGTGGAGCAATATTTAACAAAAATACTGTTTTAGAAGTTGCTAATTCAATATTTGATCATAATAATGCTTATAAAGGAGGAGCTATTGGAACTATTTCAAATTATGGTGAATATTCAACATATAAACCAAAAGCTTCATTGAACTTAACTAATTGTTCTTTTACAAATAATGTGGCTAATTCCACTATTGTGGGTAATAATTCTAACTTGAATTCTTATGTTTATAGAAATTATGGTGATGGTGGAGCAATTTACGGAACATTTGATAAATTCACTCTTAAAGATTCTATTGTCCGTTATAATAAGGCAGTAGTTAATGGTGGAGCATTATCTGTTCAGGCAAATGATGGACGTATTGATGGTTGTATAATTACTGATAATCGTGCAGGAAGTAAAGGTGGTGCTTTAGACATATCTAATAACTTCCTAATTACTAATACAATTATAAGCAATAATTCTGCAAGTTATGGTGGAGCTATCAGTTACGGTTCATATGTTTACTATGGCCACACTCAGAATAATTTGAATATCTTTAATTCAACTATCTCTAATAATCTTGGTTTGGAATCAGGTGGAGCATTTTATTTAGGATCTGCTAATATGGTTATACACAATTCTAATATTGTAAATAACAAAGCACCTAAAGCTGAAAGTTTCAGTGTATATGACAGTTCACATTTATATGTTGATGCAAGGTATAATTACTGGGAATCTAATGGTAAAAAAGGAGTCCCAGATGATTCTCCTTTTAATTTAGGTGATAAAATTGTATTTAAGCCATTAGTCAGGTCAATTATTAATTGGGCTCCTACTGTAGTACCAGACAAGCCAAATGGAAACGGAACTGTTACTCCGGGAGGTAATGATAAGCCTGCTTCCGGCCCTACAGTGATTACTAAGACAAATCCTATTTGGCATACTGGTCCTCAAATTGGAGGCCAAGGTAAACCTGGTGGAAATACCGGTCCTGGTCCTTCAGGTCCTGGTGGTGGAATTCCTGGTCCTGGAAGTAATTTAGGTCCTGGCGGTGGTGGCCAATATGGTCCTAATGGCGGACCTGCTCAAGGTGGAAATCCTACTTCAAATCAGGGAGTTAATGGCAGTTCTAATGCTAATAGTTTAAGCCAAATAGATGGTGGTAATGCTAATGAAAACTTACTTACTGTAGGTTTGACTGCAAATGCCGCTTCTTCAGCTAGTGCTGGAGGATCTAGTTCATCTGATGCTGGAGAGTCTAGTTCATCCAGTTCCAGCAGTGATGATGTTAAAGCATATGAGATTGATGAAGAGGATGTGACTAAGCAATTAGATAATCCAAAAACAATATTTACATTTATTGGTTTAATCATTATTCTTATAATCTGTCTGTTTATAGGTTATAAACGCAGAAAAGATAGGGAAAATGAATAATTAAACCTTCTTTTTTTCTTTTTTCTAATATTTTAGAAAGTTTTTTATACTTCTTTTTATTAGAAATAATAACATTATGGTTGATTTATAACCAAGTATAATTTAATTAAGAGGTGTTAATTATTTCTGTTAAAAAGAATGCATTTATATTCATGTTATTTTTGATTATATTGTCTTCAATAAGTTTAGCTAGTGCTAGTGATGATTTTAACAGTACTAATGTTGATGATAATGTAATTGTTGAAAATAACTATGATACAGACCCTATTATTGGAGATAATGGGGATAACTATGTTTATGTAAATCCTTCTGCAAATTTATCTATAGTACCTGATGGTAGTCAGGATAAACCATATTCTTCAATTGGTGAAGCAGTTAATATGGCTAATGATAATTCTACTGTTATTCTTATGGATGGAATTTATAGCAGTCCTGGTGATTTAAACATTGAAATAAATAAAAATTTGGTAATTAAATCCTTAATGGGCAATGTAACAGTTAATGGTAATGGACAAAGTACATTTTTTAATATTTTCGAGTCCAAATCATTAATTTTGGAAAATATTAACTTTGTCAATGGAAAAACAACTGAATATTCTAGTTATTATGGTGTTATTTACAATAAAGGATTTTTAACATTGTCAAATGTGGAATTTAAAAATATTAATTCTTTTATGGGAGTTATTTACAATGAAGGCGACTTAAAAGTTTATGATTCTAAATTTTCTAATTGTGTTGGTTCTAATTATGCGGATATGATTTTTAATTTGGGAGACTGTAGTGTTGTTAATAGTAAATTGATTATAAGCTATTCAAATAAGAATCCTGCAATTTATAATTTTCATAATTTATTTGTGAATAATTCTCAAACTTTTGGAATTTCTTCAAACCCTAATTTTGATGTTGATATTTTTAAAAGCATTACCATGACTGTTATTAACTCAAAAGTAGGGCAATTAGCATGTAATAATGGTACATTGGTAGTTAAAAATACAACTGCTGATGCGGGATTTAGAGCAGAAAACTCTGTAGTTAATATAAGTGATGTATACTTTAGAACTTCCGGTTATTCAGGTTTATCTTCTCTATTTAATTCTGATGCAACTATTAAATCATCATATTTTGATAGCAGTATTAATATTGCTAATTCTAATCTTAATATAACTTATTCTGTGGTATTAGGCGAAATTTATGGTAATGGTGCTTATGCAAATAATGTTTCAGCAAATTATAATTGGTGGGGGGTAAATAAAGGACCTTCTCTTAAGTATGTTAAATCAGACACTAAATATTGGGTTGTAATGACTTTTGAATGTGATGAGTCTCCGATTAAAGTAGGTACTAATGCGGAGTTTAGGGCAACTTTAAATAAATATACTGATGGGGATTCCATGAAATATTTGGATAATCCTTCTTTACTTCCTCAAATGAGTGTTAAATTCGAGTCTCAAAATGGTAAATTTGATTATAGTAGTGGAACTTTAGTTAATGGTACATTTTCTAATTATTTAAGAAACAATAATGAAAGTTCAATTGTTTATGCTGTAATTAATTCTCAAAGATTAAGACTTATTGTCGGTACAGGATTAACTGATTATGATTGGTATGTTTCACCAACAGGACACAACGGGTTTGGTGATGGAAGTCATGATAATCCCTATAAAACTTTGGATCATACAATAGCTAAAGCATTAAATGGAAATACTATTTATTTGTTAAATGGTACTTATACAAATAATTGGAATTCAAATTTGGAAATTGTTAAAAATTTATCTGTTGTTGGTGTTGGTAATGTAATTTTAAGTAGGGAAAATGACCGTAATATATTCATAGTTAAAGAATGGGGTAGTTTGACTCTTAAAAATTTAAATTTTACAGTTAATTTAAAACAGTATTCTAATGAATTGATTATTGTTAAAGGAGGAAATTTAACAGTTTTAAATTCCAATTTCCATGATATCCGTTCTGTTGGTATTGTTTCAACAAGTAATGGTGTTCAAAATAACGGTAATGTATATGTGGACAACATCACTTTTAAAAACATTGTAGGTCCATTAATTAGAGGTGGAGCCAATATTACTATTAATAATATATCTGCTGAAAAATGCAGCAATATTTACACTTATAGGGGTATGGAAGCATACAATGTTTGTTTCCCTGTCTGGAATTATATTTCTATTTCCAATTCAGTATTTAGAAGCAATACTGTAGGTATTGTTAATTTAAATCCTACTATTTATTCTTCTTCATCTTCATTAGGTAAAAATATAGTTGGGGATTTATCTAAAAGTACTGTATTTGCATACATTACTAATTGTTCTTTTGTAGAGAATAATTTCATACCTAGTGATTATTATGCAAGTAATCGCATAGGACTTGGATTAGGACGCAGTGTTTATGGAACCTGTCATGGAGAAGTAAACAATTGTTCTTTTATTAAAAATAATGGTAGGTTAATTGAAGGGGCTGTTGTAAATAATTCTTTCTTTGATTCCAATACTGTTTGTTATGTAAGTGCTGATTTAATCAATAATTCTTATTTCTATAAAAATGACAATTCAGGTATAGGTAATCTGGATTCTACCTATTCATATAGGGGAATAGCTACTGCTAATGAAGTTTATTATTCTGTTTTTATTGGAAATAAAGCTGCTTATGGTGGTGCTCTTGCAGGTACTAAGATTGTTCATTATTCTGTATTTTTGAATAATTCTGCTACTTACGGAGGTAATGATATTTTTGTTTATGACGGTGAAGTTGATTATTCAAGTAACTGGTGGGGTTCCAATCAAAAACCTGATGGTAATAGGATTTTTGTACATATCGGATCTTTAACTCTTGATAATTGGGTAATCATGTCTTTAGATGCTGTTACAAACACTCATATTATAGCTGCTTTAAATAAATTAATTGATAATAATGGAAATATTAGTAGTTTGGATAAGGTTCTTCCAACTAGAGATGTTTATTTCTCATCAGATTATGGAATAGTATCTCCACTTAACACTTCTCTTGTAAATAATAAAGCTGATGCATATGTTGTTCAAAATGAAACTACTGCTGATTTCAATGTTTATGCAAGGATTGATAATCAACTTTTAGACTTAACACTTAGAAATAATAACACTCAACTGGTAATGGATGATGTAGTATTTTATGGAAACAATAACAACTATGAAATTACTTTAATTAATGTAAACGGCCATAGAATTTTCAATCAGACTTTAACTGTTGTTATTACAACTCCAAAAGGTGAAAAAGAGTATTTCACTTTAGTAACTGATGAAAAAGGATATGCCAAGTTTGAAGTAACTTATCCTGTAGGGGTATATAACATATCTGTTTATTATGATGGTAATGGTTATTTTGAAGGGTGTAATAAATCTGCTCAGATTACTATTAGTCCATCTGTTACTTATTTGATTAGTTATAATTACACTTTTTATGGTAAAAATGTTAATTTTTATGCAGTTTTAACAAATGGACAGGTAGGAATTGTTAATCAAAGTATAACAATCACTATTATTGATTCTAAAGGAGGAACAAGGACTGCTGTTATTACTACTGATTCTACTGGGCGTGCTGATGCACTATTAAGTTTGGATGTTGGAAAATATACTATTAAATGTGAGTATAAAGGTGACGGCTGGTATCTGCCAAGCTCTTCTGTATCTTATGTTGAAATCCGTCCTGTTAATTCAACAATTGAAGTGCCTGATGTTGTTTTCTATGGTGTTGGAAATGAGTATAATATCACTTTAAGGGATGAACACGGTACATTAATTAGAGGAGAGTATATTAAGGTTGTTATAACTCAGGGCAATTTGTCTGATACTTTTACTTTGCAAACTGGTGATGATGGAGTAGCCAGATTAACTATTAATTATCTTCCGGGTACTTATCAGATAACTGCCAGCTATGCAGGTGATGATGTTTACGGTTCTGCAAAAGGCAGTGGAACTATTACTGTTAATAAGGTTTTAACAGTTATTTCAGGTTTCCATTATAGTAAAATTCCATTAAATGGTGTTTATACTGTTGTTTTAACTGATATGTTTGGTCACAGAGTAACTAATGCAACTATAAAGTTAAATCTGTACAAAGGAGTTTTATTAAAAACTTATACTGGTGTAACTGATGGTAATGGAGAAGTAACTTTCCGTATTGCTCAAGGTGAAGGTACTTATTTAGCTACTTTTGATTTTGATGGTGATATATGGTATATTGATTCAACTGGTGCTGCTACTATTGTTGTTGATAGTCAAACTGCACCTGGTCAGGTTTCTATTAATGCAAGTGATTTTGTTCAGTATTATGGTGAAAATAGGTATTTTGTAATTTCTTTCAATGATACTAATGCATATAGTTTGTATGGTAAGAATATTGCTGTTACAATTTCTTCCGGTGATTGGCAGCAAACTTACAATGTTGTTACTGACATTTATGGGTATGGCCGTTTGCAGATTACTTTAAATCCTGGTATTTATAATATTACTTACCAATACACTAACCCATATTATGGTTTGTTTGCTAAAAATTCAAGTACTGTGTCTGTTTATCGTATGCCGACTGCAATTCTTGCATCTGATGTTATTATGAATGTTGGTGAAGCTAAGTATTATGTGATAAAACTACTTGATAGCAGGAATGCAGCTGTTAAAAATATGCAAATCATGATTGATATAAATGGAACAAACTACACAGCCACTACAAATAATGATGGTGTAGCTCGTTTACTCTTAAGTCTTGGTGTTGGCAAGTATCTGATTAGTTATCATATAGATAATCCAAATTATATTCCATCATCCGGTTCATCTTATATATTGGTGGTTGATTCTAACAGGACTTCTACTAACATTGAATCTGGTGATGTTAATGGTTATGATAATGAGTCTATGAATTTCACTGTTGTTTTAAGTGATGTTTTAGGTAATCCTATTAATTATGCTACTATTTTAGCTAATATTTCTACAATTGATGGTGATTTTGTCGGATCTTACAAAGGAGTAACTGCAAAAGATGGTAAGGTAATATTTAGCTTTGATTTAGATTATGGCAGATATATTATTTCCACTTATTATTTAGGCAGTAATTCCTATCTTGGAAGTTATGGAGTTAACTATGTGAATGTGGAATCTGTAGGCAATACTACTAAAACAGTTTTAATTGCTGGAGATTCTGAATTAAGTGGTAGCAGTAATTACTATGTTGTTTTAATTGATGAAAGCGGAACATATATCAAAGGCAAGGAAATTAAATTTGCAGTTGGTAATCAAAGTTATTATGCTATTACAGATTCTGAAGGTAAGGCATTTTTGGATACTGTTTTATCTCCCGGATTCTATGATATTAAGGCAACTTTTGGCGGTGACGATACCTATAAAAAATCATCTGTAAAAACTACTTTGGTTGTTTCAGGAAATTCAACATATCTGTTTGCCTTAAACTGCACTAAAAATTATCGTAATGGAACACAATTTTATGTACAATTATTGGATTCCTATTCAAATCCATTGGTAAATCGTACAATAGCTATAACTATTAATGGAAAAACTTATAATCGCACAACTGATGAAAATGGTTGGGCAACTATGAATATTAACCTTAGACCTGGCGAATATGAAGTTTTATGTGCATATTATGGTCCTACTGAATCAGACAATGCATTTGCAAAAGCTATTGTGAAAGTTTTACCGACAATATTGGGGGACAATCTGGTTAAATATTATCTTAATGAGTCTCAGTTCCATGTTAAAGTAATTGATGGTGCAGGTAATCCAATAGCTAATACTAACGTGTCAATGAATATTAATGGTGTATTCTATGTTCGCAAAACTAATGATGATGGTATAGCTACATTAGGTATTAAATTATGGGCTGGAAAATATGTTTTAACAGTACATAATCCCTATGATGGTTTATTAATGTCATTTAATGTTACTGTTCTGCCAACAGTAGAAGCTAACGATTTGGTCAAATATTATCGCAATGACTCTCAGTTCTATGCTAAATTTTTAGACGGTCAGGGTAATCCATTAGCTAATGCTAAAGTTAAGTTTAACATTAATGGTGTTTTATATACTCGTGAAACTGATGGGGATGGTGTAGCTAAGTTAAATATTAATTTAAATCCTGGGGAATATATTTTAACAGCTATTCATCCTGACGGTCTTCAAGTTGGTAAAAAAGTAACTGTTTTACCTACTTTGGAAGGTAGTGATCTGACTATGAATTATAGGGATGGCAGTCAGTTTAAGGCTCGTTTAGTTGACGGTACTGGTCGTGCATTAGCTAATGAGACTGTGACTTTCAACATTAATGGGGTATTTTATAACAAGATTACTGATGTTAATGGTGTTGCCAGCTTAAATATTAATTTGATGGCTGGTAAATACATTATTACATCTGTCTATGGTAGTTATGCTACTTCTAATACTATTTTAGTGAACAAATTATAATAATTTATTCACATTTTTTTTATTTTTTTTAATTTTTCATGATAACTATTAAATATGAGATTAAATATAGTTATTTTTTAATTATGCTTGATGTTTTTTAAGTATAATTTTAAATTTTTTTTTGGTGAAATTTTAATGAGATTAAATAAAGTGATGTTAGTTGGTATTTTTTTACTGGCTATTTTGACTCTTGGTGCTGTTAGTGCGCAAGAGGGTTCTTCTGCTGATGTTTTGGCAGTTGATGGTGCTTCATCTCATGTAGGTGATGGGATAAGTTATGATAAGACGATTTATGTGAATACTACTGGTGATGATTCAAATTCCGGTAGTCAGACTAGTCCTTATGCTACAATAAATAAGGGTATTTCAAGTGTCAATGCTTCTGATAATGCTGTTATTTATTTAAGTGAGGGAACATTCACTGGGGATAATAATACTGATTTAAGTATTAATTTGGCTCATAAGAATTATAATGGGTCTTTGACTTTTATTGGTCAGGGATATGATAAGACTTTTATTGATGGGGAACAGATGGCTCCTATTTTTAAATCAATGAGTGGGGATTCTATTGTTGTTTTGAGAAATATTGCTTTTATTAATGGTAAATCCAATACAGGTGGTGCTATTACAAGTAATGCTGTTTTAACTATTGATAATTGTTTGTTTGAGGATAATTATGCAACTGGTTATAATGGTGGTGCAATTTATCAACGATCTAATGATTTTAAAGTAACTAATTCTATTTTTAGGAATAATAGTGTTAATAGTTATGGGGGATCAATTTTTGCAAGTAGTATGCAAAATGCACAACTTATGAATTGTGTATTTGAAAATTCTGTTGTTAGGAGCACTTATTGCAGTGGTGCAGGTGCATATATTGATGCATCTAATAGTACTATAATTAAGAATAATAGGTTTGTTAATATATCCACTTCAGGTAATGCAAAAGATGCTGCATTATATGCTAATTCTGGATATAATGGAAATGGTATTATTGTAAACAATACTTTTATCAACTGTAACAATAATGGGAAAAATGGTGCTGTAATTAATATTAATGGTAAGAATTTTGTTAAAGATAATAAGTTTGTCAATTCTACTTCTGCAAGTAAAGGTCAAATATTTAATGGTGGAAGTATGAACATAATTATTACTTTTTTAAATAATTCTACAACTTCTCCTACTTTTAAAGTTTCATGTAGAGTAACTGATGTTGATGGAAACAATGTTTCAGGTCAAACTCAGGCATATAATGGTGTTACTTTTTATATTAATGGTGAACAGGTAGGTCAAGCAGCAGTTAATAATGGTTTGGCTGTTTTATCTGTAACTAAGTTAGTTCCTAATGGGGATTTAGTTATTAATGGTACTTGGGGCAGTAATAATGTTTCTATGACTCCTGGTATTTTATCTGTTAATATTGATCAAACTCCTATTGATTTATGGGTTGACGGTGTACATGGTAGTGATTTAACTGGTGACGGTTCTAAACTTAATCCGTTTAAAACCATTGGTAATGCTATAACTTATGGTTTTGGAAAATCTTTATATCCAACTATTCATATAATGGGTGGAGTTTATAGTGGTGTTAATAATACTAATTTAACTTTTTCTAACCTTGGTAACTTAACTTTGGTAGGTGAAGGATATAATAAAGTGTTAATTGATGGTCAAAATAGAAATTGGTTTTTAAAAACTGGTAGTTACACAAATGTTGTATTAAAAAATTTAACTTATAAAAATGGGTCTATAACAAAATATATTAGTGGATTATATTCATTAATAACTACTAATGCACCTTCTGTTATTGAAGATTGTATAATCTCTGACAATGTTAACACTTATGGTGGTAAGATTATAGATGGAAGTTCTACTATTGATAATTTGACATTTTGCAATAATACAGGTATGATTACTGGTGTTTCATCTATTGATAAATCTTATTTAGCTAATAATAAAATAAATAATGCATATAATCTTTATTTCCTTGAAGGAGGTTATATTAATATAACTAATTCTGTATTTGAAAATAATTTTGGTTTAGTTAGGGCTACTCAGCAAGGTATTTCTATTAATAATAAGTTTATAAATAACACTGGTTCATTACTTTCTTTTATTTTATCTAAAAATGATTATTTCAAGAAAAATAATGGAACTGCATTTATAGGATTTTCAAATACTTATAATAATTATAAAATGCTTTGTGATGTGATTAATTCTACTTTTATTGATTGTTTTGGTGATAAAGGTGGAGCAATTCAAACTGTTATGGGTTCTATTGTTGATTGTACTTTTATAAACAATTCTGCAAATTATGGTGGTGCAATTTACTTAGCTCCTCATTATACTTCTGATTATTATTCTGTAGATTCTAATATTACATTAACTGGCTGTATTTTCAAAGATAACACAGCTGTAATTAATGGTAAGGATATTTACATGGAACATTCTGACAATAAGCAATATGTTGATGCTAAGTTAACTAATCTTACTATAACTTTCAATAATTTAACTACTCAATTTTTAGCAGATACTGTGTCTATGTCTGTATCTCATATTTCTGGTGCTGTAATTGGTGGAGGTTCTGTTAAGTTCTATCTGAATGGTACTTATATGGGAACTTCTGAGGTTGTTAATGGTATTGCATCACTAGATTATCTTGGATTTAAAAATGGAACTTATACTTTGTCTGGTGATTATGTATTTGCAGATGCAAGTGATAAAATCATTAATGGAACTGTTAAAGTAGCTTTAAAACCATTAAAAAATAATGTAACTGTTTATGTTTCTGATAAATTAGGTGATGATGTAAATGGTGATGGCAGCTTAGCTAAACCATTTAAAACAATTAAAAAAGCATTAAACTACGGATATTCTCAAAGTTCTGTGTTATTTATTCATGTTTTGGAAGGTATTTATTCAGGTGAAGGTAATACAAATATTGAGCTTTCATCTACTGTAAGCGTAACAATTACTGGTGCTGGAGTTAATAAAACTATTTTATGCGGTAATCAAACTAATGATTTCTTTACAATAGCTAAAGGCAGTAATATAATTACTATTGAAAATATGAGTATGGTTAATGGTTCTAAAGCAGATGCTAGTGCAGTATATCCATATCAAAATGTAAAAAATATTCATTCTCCTATTATTGCTTTGCCAGGTTCAAATGTTCATTTAAATAATATTTACTTTGAAAATAATAAAGGAACTCTTGGGGGAGCAGTATTAAACTCTGGAAATATGATTATTAACAACTGTTCATTTGTAAGAAATGGTTTTTCATCATATGGTGGAGGATTAACTAACAATGGTACTTTAATAGTTAATAATTCTTACTTCTTTGCAAATTATGCATACAGGGGATCAAATATTTTTGTAATTAAAGACATGACTTTACAGAATTCATTAGTTGAAGAAGCTTACTGGTGGAGTGGATCTCACTATGGAAACATTGTAGGAATTGATTCCGGTATAACTTTAATTAACACAACTATTCAAAATCTCGGAAGAACTGCTGGTGAAGCAGGAAGAACGGATATTCAATCTAATAGGGCAGGTTACATATACTTGGCTGGTTTAAATAGAGTTGAATCATATGGATGTGTTTTCAGATACAATGAATCAATAGCTGCTGGAGATATATTTGGATCATATTATGGTTCTTCTGCAGAGTATAACTGGCAAAATATTATTAAATTTGATAATTGTACTTTTATAAACATCAACAACATTAATAATGTTGGTTTTAGACCTAATTTAAACAGATCTGGTAATGTATCTTTAAATAATTGTATTATTGATATTAAAGGTAAAGTTTTAACAACTAATGCATTTGGCATACTTAACATTACTAATTGTTATATTGTAAATCCAAATGCTGTTTCATGGACTGTTTTATCCAATCCAACTACTGGAATCATTGATTTAAATAACAATTGGTGGGGTAACAATACTCAACCAGTATTTACTGTTGTTGATGCAAACAGAACCCTTGTTAATATGACTCCAGATACCTGGTTGGTTTTAACTTTAGATGTTACTAATAACACCGGTTTGTTGCAGGATGCTGTTTTAGCATTTAAAGTCTTTAATGGAACTAATTTAACTGATTATAATGGTTCTTTACCATTACGTAATTTCAATATGTCTATGGTTAATGGTACTTTAAGTATTGCTAATGGTACAATAGCTAATAATGTTGTTAATGGTTTTGAAGCTAAAGAAGGTAATTATACTAT
This sequence comes from Methanobrevibacter intestini, assembly GCF_047402955.1. Classification (NCBI taxonomy): domain Archaea; kingdom Methanobacteriati; phylum Methanobacteriota; class Methanobacteria; order Methanobacteriales; family Methanobacteriaceae; genus Methanobrevibacter; species Methanobrevibacter intestini. The sequence continues at coordinate 826,881 of NZ_CP187956.1, read as the reverse complement.
TTCTGCTACTGTTGATGGTCAGAGTGTAACTTATAATGGTGTTGCAAGTATTGGTAAAGGTATTATCGAAGTTAATGATATTGTTGTTGATTATGGTGATGTTGTAATAGCTAATGCTACTTTAATGGATGCTAAAGGTAATCCATTAGCTAATGTTAATGTGACCTTGAAAGTCAATGGTAAAACTTATACTTTAGTTACTGATGAAAATGGTACTGTCAGTTTTGTAATTGGACAGTTAAATGCTGGTAAATACACTTTAGTTTACTCTGTAAGTGGCAGTAAAGTTATTTCTGATGTAACTAATTCTTCAACTTTAACTGTTAATAAAGCTAAAGACTCTTTAAAAGTAGATGTTAATGCTAGTGTTGCTGGTGAGGATAGTGTAATTAATGTTGTTGGTCCTAAAGATGCAACAGGTAATGTAACTGTATTAGTAAATGGCAAATCTTATAATGTAATTCTTGTTAATGGATCTGCTTCTTTAACTTTAAAAGATTTAGTTGCAGGAAACTATAATGTGACTGTTACTTATTCTGGTGATAAAAACTATGAAAAACAAGCAATCAAGACTAATTTCACTGTAGATATTAATAAAAAAGTTAATTTAAACATTTCTGACATTCTGATGATTTACAAAGACGGTACAAGAATGGTTGCTGTTTTAACTGATTATTTAGGTAATCCTATAGCTAATGCAACTGTGTACTTTACTATTAATGGCCAAACTTATGCTAAAACAACTGATGCTAACGGTACTGCTTCCATGGGATTAAACTTAGTATCTAACATCTATAATGCTGTCATTTCATATAATGGTTCTGATAAGTATGATGCAGTTTCTAAAAACATTACTGTAACTATTAATCCGACTATTATAAGTAAAGATTTAGTTAAAATGTATCAAAATAATACCAGATTCTATGCTAAGTTTACTGACAGTACAGGAAAAGCATTAGCTAACACTGAAGTTAAATTTAACATTCATGGTGTTTTCTACACCAAAAAGACTGATAAAGACGGTGTAGCTGATTTAGGTATTATGTTAAGACCGGGATCTTACATTTTAACTGCTTACAACCCTGTAACCGGTGAAGAAAAAGGATTTAACATAACCGTAAAATCATTAATCATGCAAAACGATTTAACCAAATATTACTTAAATGCTTCCAGATTTGAAGCAACTGTCTACAATAAAGACGGATCTTTAGCAGTAAACAAGAATGTAACCTTTAACATCAACGGAGTATTCTATACTAAAACTACTGATAAACACGGTGTTGCAAGCTTAGGAATCAGTTTAAGACCAGGAAACTATACCATTACAACAATGTATGAGGGATTAGACATTGGAAACAAAGTCACTGTCATGCCAACTTTAGTAACAAAAGATCTCTCCATGAAGTACCTTGACGGCAGTAACTTTACTGCTTTAACTTTAGATGGTCAAGGTAAGCCATTAGCTAACCAAAATGTATCATTTAATGTAAATGGTGTCTTCTATCACAAAGTTACTAATAAAGATGGTATTGCAAGCTTAGGAATCAGATTAATGAGTGGGGAATACATTATAACTTCCTACTGGAATGACTTCCAAACTGGAAACACAATAAAAATAAGTCCTTAAAGAGAATTTCTATTATTCTCTTACTTTTTTTTCTTTTTTTAACATATTTCAAAAGCAATTTATTTTAATAAATTTTAAATATTATTTTAAATATACTTATATTTTAATTATACTTGATATTTTTTAAGTATAATTTAAATTTTTTTGGTGAAATTTTAATGAAATTGAATAAACTGATGTTAGTTGGTATTTTTTTACTGGCTATTTTGACTCTTGGTGCAGTTAGTGCACAGGAGGATTCTTCTGCTGATGTTTTGGCAGTTGATAGTGCTTCATCTCCTGTTTTAGGTGATGGGATAAGTTATGATAAGACGATTTATGTGAATACTACTGGCGATGATTCAAATTCCGGTAGTCAGACTAGTCCTTATGCTACAATAAATAAGGGTATTTCAAGTGTCAATGCTTCTGATAATGCAGTTATTTATTTAAGTAAAGGAACATTCACTGGAGGTAATAATACTGATTTAAAGATTAATTTAGCTCATGAAAAATATGGCGGTTCTTTAACTATTGTTGGTCAGGGAAATGATAAAACATTCATTGATGGTGGAAGTGTAAGTTCATTTCTTAAATCTGTTAGTGGAGATACTGCTTTAACTTTGATAAATATTTCTTTTATTAATGGAAAATCTAATACTGGAAGTATGATTAATTGTGGAGGTAATTTAACTGTTGATAATTGTGTATTTGAAAATAATTATGCAACTAGTTCTCAAGGAGCTATTGTTTCTAAAGGTATGGATTTAAAAGTAACTAATTCTATATTTAAAAACAACACTGCTTCAAATCAAGGTCCAGATATATGTTTTAATAATAATAATGGTAATGTTTATATAGGTAATTCTTCTTTTTACAATGCTATTAATACAGGATATTCCTGCGGGGCATCTGTATACATATATAATTCTAAAAATGCTAAAATAATCGGAAATACTTTTAAAGATATTGTTGGGAATTACAATGATGCAGCTCTTAAAGTTAAAAGTGATAATGGTCAGATAATGAATAATGTATTTATTAATTGTACTAATACGAATACAGAGACTGGTTATTGGGCTCAATATGGAGTAATATATATAGAAGGGAATAATATATTAAAACAAAATAAATTTGTAAATTCTTCTTCTAAAATGGGATTAATTTATAATAATGGTTTTATGAATGCTGTTATTACATTTAATGATGTATTCACTGATAAAACTACTTTTACTTTAAGTGCAACTATAACTGATGATGTGGGAAATACTATTGCTTCTCTTAGAAATATTGAATTTAATATAGATGGTATGAAAGTAGGTGAAAGTGGTTCAGATAATGGTTTTGCATCAGTTTCTGTTTCCAAATTATTTGACAATGGTAAACATGAAATAAACGGTAATTATAATGGAGAAAATAACACTTTCAATCCAGCTACATTAACTGTCAATATTGACAGAACCCCTGCGGAATTCTGGGTTTCTACAAAAGGTAATGATACAACTGGTGACGGAAGTAAAAATAATCCGTTCAACACAATTAATCATGCAATAACTGCAGGATTAGATAAATCAATCAACATTACTATTCATATTATGGATGGTACTTATTTAGGTACTGGCAATGTTAATTTAAAATATAATAGAATAGTTGTTTTAAATTTAATTGGTGAAAATTATGGTAAAACAATTATTGATGGTCAGGATAAAGATTATTTCTTCTATTTTGATAAAGGATTAGATGTATCTCTTACTAATTTAACATTTACTAATGGAAAAGCAACTAATGTTAATTGGAATTGGGGAATAATTTACGGATCTTCATTAACTATGAATGATTGTATTATTAAAAATTCCACATCTAATAGTAATTTATTATATGATATAGATACTCAAAACTCAAAATTAGTATTTAATAATTTAACTTATATTAACAATAAAGGAAATATGTGGTTAGGTTATGCAACAATAAACAATTCCTATTTTGCAGATAATGTAGGTGCTACTCTTGGTGGAGTTATAAGAGGAACTAACAATTTAACTGTTACTAATTCTAAATTCATAAATAATACTAATCCTAAAAATAGCAATGCTGAAGGTGGAGCTGTTTATGCCCAAAATATTATAAGTATAAATAATATTTATGATTCAAATTATGCTGGAACTAATGGTGGAGCTGTTTATGTATCTGGTGGTGCAAAAACAATATTTATAAATGATACTTTTATAAACAACCGTGCTGCTGGTGATGGTGGTGCTGTATATGCTTACATAAGTAGTAGCAGTTTTGTTCCTGTTGCAACTTTTGAAAATGTCAAATTTATAAATAACTCCGGAGCTAATGGTGGAGCAGCTACTGTTTCAGGAGCTACCTTTAACAATGTTACTTTTAAAGATAACACTGCTAACACTATGGGTGGAGCTATTTATTTATTTTCTGTAACAAATGGTAAAACCAGCAATATTCCAGATTTAACTATTTCTAATGATTCTTTATTTGAAAATAATAATGCTCCTGAAGGTAAGGATATTTATATTTCCACACCTGTTGCTAATAATGGTGTTGCAAATGTAACTGGACTTACAATTACTTTCAATGATTTAAATGTTGCAGAATTAGCAGGTAAATTAACTGCACAAGTAACACATCCTAGTGGAGCAGTTATTAGTGGAAACACTGTTACATTTTTAATTGATGGAAATTATGCAGGAATTGCTGATGTAGTTAATGGCATAGCTACTTATAATTATGTCGGATTTGAAGACGGTAAATATAGTTTAAGCGGAACTTATGATGCAAATGGTAAAAATTACATATATAAAAATGGAACTATAACTGTTAAAATTAATACTATTTTAGATAATATCACAGTTTATGTGTCTGATGCTAAAGGTAATGACAGTACTGCAGATGGATCTTTAGCTAAACCGTTTAAAACCATTAAAAATGCATTAGAATATGCTCAATCTAAATCTAGGACAGTTACTGTTCATGTATTGGAAGGTACTTATACTGGAAATCTTAATGCTGATTTGGATATTCAGGTAAATACGGATATTTCAATTGTTGGTGATGGAGAAAACAAAACAATAATTTTTAATCCTGATGCCAAATACTTTATCACAGCTTTACAAGGTAAAGGTTCTCTTAAAATAGCTAATATGACTATTAATAGAGTTGGAAAAGATACACAATCTGCATTATATGTTGAGAAAAATGTTCATGTAATGATTGATACAGTGGAATTTATTAATGGAAAAGGTAATTATGGTGGAGCTATTAACTCTGCAGGTATTCTAACTATTAAAAATTCATATTTCTTTAATAATGGTCATGCAGACCCAGTAAAACGTCAAAATGCATATGCTGGTGGAGCAATTTACAATGATGGTTATTTAACAATTGATAATACAACTTTTGTAGCAAATCATGCAACTAGAGCTTCAACAATTGCAAATCAGGGTAATTTATACATGAATAATTCTCAGATTATTGACAGTATATCTGCTTCTTCTTTGAACATGGATTATAGGGTTATTGCTTCTTTTAATGTAGGTCAAATTGGTAATATAACTCTTGAAAACACTAAAATTTCAGTAACTGGAAAAACTCCTTTGGAACTTGTTAATTCAAGTAATATCTATCAGGGAGATAGATCTGTAACCTGTCTTGGTTTTGGAAGTTCTGAAAAAATAGTCTTTAATAATGTAACTGTTGACGGAAATGGATCCTCTACTATGGGATCTTATGTATTTGGCGGATTTAACAGTTGGAATACTGTTGGGGGAGGTAGAAGTCAAACTCCTAAAGATATTTATGTATATAATTCAACATTTTCCAATTTGCTATCTGTAAATATATTTTATGAAAAAATTAACTCTACAAGAATATTTGACGGATGTATTTTTGATAATGTTGAATATTTAGTGGAGGTTACTTCCTCAACTATAAATGATGCTATTATAATTAAAAATTCTGTTATTTATGGTGATGTAAAAGTTGGTAAAGTTAATGGTGTTAATATAACTCTTAATTTAGATAATAATTGGTGGGGAAGCAATAATGCAACTTATTACAATGCAGTTATACGTCTTTCATCTGGATATAATAGTGTAATAACTGAATTAAGTAAAGAGATTGCTACTCCAGATAATTATTTGGTTTTAACTTTAGATGTTACCAACAAAACAGGTTTATTGCAGGATGCTGTTTTAGCTTTCAAAGTATTTAATGGAACCAATTTTACTGATTATAATGGTTCTTTACCAGTACGTAACTTCAACATGTCTGCAGCAAATGCTACTTTAAGCATGACTAATGGTACAATAGCTAATAATATTATTAATGGTTTTGAAGCAAAAGAAGGTAATTATACTATTTCTGCTACTGTTGACGGTCAGAGTGTAACTTATAATGGTGGTGCTTCTTTAGGAAAAGGAATCCTTGATGTTAAGGATATTTCTCTTGATTATGGTGAAGTTATAATAGCTAATGCTACTTTAAGGGATACTAAAGGCAATTTATTATCTAATATAAATGTAACCTTGAAAGTTAATGGTAAAACTTATTACATGGTTACTGATGAAAATGGTGTAGCTAGTTTTGTCATTGGACAATTAAATGCTGGAAAATACACTTTAGTTTACTCTGTCGATGACTCAAAAGTTATTGTTCCAACTACAAATTCATCTACTTTAACTGTTAATAAAGCTAAAGACTCTTTAAAAGTAGATATTGATGCGGGTGTAGCTGGTGAAGATGTTGTAATTACTGTTAATGGTCCTAAAGATCTTAAAGAAAACATTACTGTAACTGTAGATAAAAATGTTTATAATGTAGTTCTTGTTAACGGATCTGCAAAATTAACCATTAAAGATTTAACTGCAGGAAACTATAATGTGACTGTTACTTATCCTGGAGACAGTAATTATGATAAACAGGTAATCAGGACTAATTTCACTGTAGATATTAATAAAAAAGTTAATTTAAACATTTCTGACATTGTGATGATTTACAAAGACGGTACAAGAATGGTTGCTGTTTTAACTGATTATTTAGGTAATCCTATAGCTAATGCAACAGTGTACTTTACTATTAATGGTCAAACTTATGCTAAAACCACTGATGCTAACGGTACTGCTTCAATGGGGCTTAACTTAGTATCTAATGTTTATCAGGCTACTGTTTCATATAATGGTTCAGATATGTATAATAAAATAAGTAAGAATATTACTGTAACTATTAATCCGACTATTATAAGTAAAGATTTGGTTAAAATGTATCAGAATGCTACCAGATTCTATGCTAAGTTTACTGACAGTACAGGAAAAGCATTAGCTAACACTGAAGTTAAATTTAACATTCATGGTGTTTTCTACACCAAAAAGACTGATAAAGACGGTGTAGCTGATTTAGGTATTATGTTAAGACCGGGATCTTACATTTTAACTGCTTACAACCCTGTAACCGGTGAAGAAAAAGGATTTAACATAACTGTAAAATCATTAATCATGCAAAATGATTTAACCAAATATTACTTAAATGCTTCCAGATTTGAAGCAACTGTCTACAATAAAGACGGATCTTTAGCAGTAAACAAGAATGTAACCTTTAACATCAACGGAGTATTCTATACTAAAACTACTGATAAACACGGTGTTGCAAGCTTAGGAATCAGTTTAAGACCAGGAAACTATACCATTACAACAATGTATGACGGTTTAGATATTGGAAACAAAGTCACTGTCATGCCAACTTTAGTAACAAAAGATCTCTCTATGAAGTACCTTGACGGCAGCAATTTTACTGCACAAACTTTAGATGGTCAAGGTAAGCCATTAGCTAACCAAAATGTATCATTTAATGTAAATGGTGTCTTCTATCACAAAGTTACTAATAAAGATGGTATTGCAAGCTTAGGAATCAGATTAATGAGTGGGGAATACATTATAACTTCCTACTGGAATGACTTCCAAACTGGAAACACAATAAAAATAAGTCCTTAAAGAGAATTCATAATTCTCTTACTTTTTTCTTTTTTTACATATACATTATTTAATTTAAATATCTAGTTTTTTATAATAGCTAGTATTATAATCAAATCATCATTATAAATTTTTAAAAAAGTAGTTTAAATTATTATTTAATTGATTACAAATTCAATAATTTTGTAGGAAAAAAGAGAGGTGATAATTAGTTAAAATTAATTAACTAACTATTGATAACTTCCTTGACTTTGTCAAAAAGTCCTTTTTCAACGTGGTGGATTTCATTTCCACTTATTTCGTCAAATTCTTTTAATAATTTTTTCTGTTTGTGGTTTAATTTTTTAGGAACAACAACTTTTACAGTAACATAGAGATTTCCTCTACCTTTATGTCTTACTGAAGTCATTCCTTGATCTTTAAGTTTAAATACAGTTCCGCTTTGAGTTCCGGGAGTTACTTTAAATTCAACAGTTTTCCCTTCAATAGTTGGGATTTGAATTACATCTCCCAGTGCTGCCTGTGGGAAACTTATTTGCTGTTCGTAGTAAAGGTGGTCTCCTTCACGTTGAAATTCTTTATTTCTGCTAATGTGAACACTAGCTATAAGATCTCCTTCGTATCCAGGTTGGTCTCCACAGTTACCTTCGCCAGATACTCTTAAACGGTCACCTTCATCAACACCTGCAGGAATTTCAATTTTAATAGTTTTACTTTCCCTAACATTACCTTTTCCATGACATTCTTCACATGGGTCAGTAATGATTTTACCTGTACCGCCACAGTCTCTACAAGGTCTTACATTCATCATTTGACCAAGTATTGTGTTACTTACCTGTTTTACCTGTCCTGTTCCGTTACATGTTGGACAGGTTTTTGGTTCAACACCAGGTTTTGATTTATTTCCGTTACATGTTGGACAGATTTTACTTCTTCGTATTTTAACTTCTTTTTCTACACCATTAAAAGCTTCTTCTAAGGTTATTTTGACTTCGGTGTATATGTCTGATCCTCTTTGAGGTCCCGCTTGTCTGCCCCTTCTGTTTGAACCTCCTCCGAATCCGAACATATCAAATATGTTTCCTATATCGAAGCCCTGGAATATGTCCTCGAAGTTTACATTTTGATAGAAATCTTCTGCACTAAATCCATCCATACCAGCATGACCAAATTGATCATATCTTTGACGTTTTTCATCATCAGATAAGACGGCATAAGCTTCACTTACTTCTTTGAATTTTTCTTCAGCTCCCTCTTCCTCACTTACGTCTGGATGGTATTTCATAGCTAGTTTACGATAAGCTTTTTTGATGTCCTTTTCTGAAGCGTTTTTATCAACTCCAAGAACTTCATAATAATCTCGCTTTTCTGCCATTTAGTCACCTTATAAGTATTATTTAAAAAAATAAAAAAATAGAATAAATAATTTGTTTTATGTTTCCTAAACAGTTAGTTTTTATTGATTCTGATTTTTATATAACCTACTTGGAAATAATAAAACAGTTATTATTTAATCTAATCATCTTTTACTTCGTAATCTGCATCGATTGTGCCGTCGTCATCATCTGAGGAATTAGATTGAGCACCATCATTTGGATTAGCTTGTTGTTGAGCTTGTGCTTGTTGTTGTGCTTCTTGATAGATTTTAGCACTAATTCCTTGAACTACTTCAGATAATTCGTCAGATTTTTCTTTAATAGCAGCAATGTCATCGCCAGCTACAAGATTTCTTAATTCACCAACAAGTTTTTCAACTTTTTCTTTTTCATCATCACTTACTTTATCTTTTAATTCTTCTAAAGCTTTTTCGGATGTGTAAATTAAGGAATCTGCATTGTTTCTAACTTCAATTTCTTCTTGTTTTTGTTTATCTGCTTCAGCATTCATTTCAGCTTCTTTGATTTTTTCTTCGATTTCTTCGTCAGATAATTTGGTTGAAGAAGTAATTGTAATAGCTTGTTCTTTACCTGTACCTTTGTCTTTTGCAGATACGTTGATTATACCGTTTGCATCAATATCAAAGGTAACTTCAATTTGAGGAACTCCTCTTGGTGCAGGTGGGATACCTACAAGTTGGAATCTTCCAAGTGAAGTGTTGTCTGCAGCCATTTTCCTTTCTCCTTGGAGAACATTAATATCTACAGATGGTTGGTTATCTGCAGCTGTAGAGAAGATTTGACTTTTTTTAGTAGGAATTGTTGTGTTTCTTTCAATTAAAGTAGTAGATACTCCACCTAAGGTTTCAATACCTAATGATAATGGAGTTACATCTAAAAGAACTAAGTCTTTAATTTCTCCAGCTAATACTCCTCCTTGGATAGCTGCTCCCATTGATACACATTCCATAGGGTCAATACCACGTTCGATTGATTTGCCGATGAATTTTTCTACATAGTTTTGTACAATTGGCATTCTGGTAGGTCCACCAACAAGAATGATTTTATCAATATCTGATTTGCTCATTTTAGCATCATCTAATGCTTGTTGCATTGGTTTTCCGGATTTTTTAACAATGCCATCTACTAATTCTTCTAATTTAGCTCTTGTAAGAGATATGATTAAGTTTTTAGGAGATCCGTCTTTACCCATTGTAATAAATGGTAAGTTTACTTCAGTGGTTAATGTAGTGGATAATTCGATTTTTGCTTTTTCAGCAGCTTCTCTTAACCTTTGTACAGCTTGATCATCATCCATAAGGTTAATTCCGTTTTCTTTTTCGAATTCATCAGATAAGTATTTTAAAAGAACATTATCCATATCGGTACCACCTAACTGGGTGTCCCCACTAGTGGATTTTACTTCAAATATTCCTCCACCGAATTCCATGATGGTTACATCTAAGGTACCTCCACCTAAATCGTATACCATGATATTTACATCATCATCTTCCTGTTTATCGATACCATAAGCTAAACTTGCAGCGGTAGGTTCGTTTACAAGTCTTACAACATCTAATCCTGCAATAGTTCCAGCATCTTTTGTTGCAGTCCTTTGGTTGTCGTCAAAGTAAGCAGGTACGGTAATAACAGCTTTTTCAACTTTTTCATCTAAGAAAGATTCTGCATCTTTTTTAATTTTTTGCAAGATGAATGCAGAGATTTCTTGTGGTGAATATTGTTTGCCGTGGATTGTAACTTTGTAATCAGTTCCCATACTTCTTTTGATTGCACTGATAGTGTTTTCCGGGTTGGTTACAGCTTGTCTTCTAGCAGGTTCTCCTACTAACATTTGACCGTCATCAGTAAATGCAACATAACTTGGGAATGCTTTACCGTATTGGCTTGCACCTTCTGCAGATGGTACTACAGTTGGTTTACCTCCAACAAGTACAGATGCTGCAGAGTTACTTGTTCCTAAATCAATACCTATAATTTTTTCTTTTTTAGTATCAGACATAATTAATCACCTTTATTTTTTGATTGTATAATAATTTAATAAACATTATTTTTTACAGACTCTAACTTTAGAGTATTTGATAACTTTACCTTTTAAGGTATATCCTTTCATCAGTTCATCAATAATATATCCATTTTCCACATGTTCATCATTTGCAACCATAAGTGCTTCATGTTTAAATGGATCGAATTTTTCCCCTTTTGCAGGGATTTCTTCTAAACCTTCTTTAGTTAAAACATCTTTAATTTTAGAATATATTAATTCAACACCGTCTCTCAATTCTTTTTCAGTTTTAGAATTTTCAAGTGCTCTTCCTAAATCTTCATAACTGTCTAAGATATTTTTGATAAGTGGTTCATTGGCAAATTTGATGATATCTTTACTTTTTTTCTCATTGATTTTTTTGAAGTTTTCGAAATCAGCCTGAAGTCTTTGAGATAGTGAAATATACTCCTGAGTTTCTTCTTTCTGTTTTTCAAGGTCTTCATTTATTTTAGCTAACTCTTTATTTTTAGAATCTAATTCTTCAAGAACTTCATCATATTTTTCCTGAAGAGTTTTAGTTTCTTCTTCTTCTTTTTGGTCTTCATTGTTGTCATTAGCCATTCAGTCACCTTTTCAAATTTTTAAAACTCTTTAAATAACCCTTGTGTAGAGAATTTTTATTTTTGATACTTAATATTGGCATATTTTGGAATTTATGGACATATAGGAAAATGGTTCAAAAAACAAGGGTTATTAATAAGAGTTTTTTGCACCAAATATTAAAGTAACAAAAAGTTATCTTTCTCGTATGTTATTATAGTAACAAAAAGTTATATAAAGGTTTCGGTATAATCTATATTTATGAAAGATACAAACGAAATTGAAGAAAATAAAAAAGCTAATCCTCACACCAATTCAGTTTCTATAATTGAAATCAATGGTAATTATGGAAATTCTGAATGTGGGATTGATAAAGAGGATATACTTGATGTAATGGGCTGTAAAACAAGAAGGGAGATTATAAATCTCTTAAGGGAAGAACCAATGTTTGTAAGTGAAATTTCAAATGAACTTAACATTGGTCAAAAAGCAATCATAGAACACTTGCGGGCTATGGAAAACGTTGGAATATTAAGTTCTTCTTATAAAAAGATTGTTAGAGGTAGACCTCGTAAATATTATGATTTGGATCATGAAGTTAATATTCATATTACCATTAATAAGAACACGTTTAATGTAAACTTCAGTGAAGATATGTTAAATACGCCCCAATTACCTTCTGGTGATGAATGGTCTAAATTATTGGATATTGAAAAAAGAATTGATAATGGTCAAACAGAAGCTATTTCAGAACTTATGAATCAAATAAGGTTATATGATAATCTTAAAAACAGAGCAGAATATATTTTAGAGCGAACTCTTAAAAATAAATAAATTAGCTGTTGTTTGTATCTATTCTTTTTTTATTTTTTGACCTTAAAAAAATATTTTATTTAAATCTGTAAGTTAATTGCAGTCAAATTTTTTGTTAAAAGAATGTATAACTTTTAGAATTATTCGGGATAAAGAATTATAATGCTTTTATCAGATTTGAAAAGAAGATTATTGGCTATTTTTTGTGGTGTTTAAGCAGATATGAATATTTTTGCAGGGTTAGTTTTTTGTGTTGTTTATTTTTCCATTTTTTTCCATCGTTTTTCGAATTCTATTTCTTTCATTAATTCTTCGTGTCTTTGTTCATTTATTTTTTCTAAATATTCTTTGTCAATACCGATGCCTCTTGTTCTCCATTCTCGTGAGAGTCTTTTAAGATTCATTTTTTCACCTCATATATTAATTCATTTTTTTATTTATTTAAAAATTTTTATTCATTTTTTCATCAAAAAATTGGGGATTTATCTTTGGATCAAAATAGGGATTTCTTTTTTTCCAAATAAATCCATCACCTTTGGAAATAAGGGCAACATCAATATTTCCACCTACACTTTCTAAATTTGAATCTATTTTTCTTTTTAATGAAGTAATTTGTATCAGAGATTCTGCTAAATTTCCTATTTCTTCCCTAGGCAAAAAATCTAATGATTCAAGTATTGGAGAATAAAAATCTTTTTTTAAAGAATTAATATTATTTTTAAAGTTTTTAGTCAGCTGGTTTTTAATTTCGTTTATTTTTTCTAATTTTTCAACATTTATGTGGTCATACATATTGCAAATATAATTTTCCATAATGTTCACGAAATATTTTTTAATTTCATCTTCTAAATTAGCATCAATTCCAGATAAATAAGTTTCAATGACATCTGTTTGGGCAAATGGAATTATTAATGTTCCAGAATAATTTAATTTTGTATCCATGTTTTGATAAAGTAGTGTATTATTAACATTTGCGATTATATTAAATGAAACATATGATGGAAACATATCTTCTTTATTAAATCCTGCAATTAATATTCCTGTTGATATATTAAATATATAGGAACAAAAACATTTTTTTAAATTATTTAAATTAATTTTAGATTCATCATACTCTTTTATTATCTCTTTAAACTTTTCATTGTATTTTTCAGTTTCAAAAATATCTTTTAAAAATTCGAATATTTCTGCATTAGAAAATGTTTCTATAAATTGATAAAACTCTAATTCATTACATGAGTTTCTCTGCTGATTTATCATTTGCTTAAAATTTTTCAAATGTGAATCTAGAAAGATGTTTATGTTTGTTGCTTGAGTTACTTCTGTTAGATACTTTAAAAAATCGTTTTTAATATTTATTATATTTTTTAGCTTTTTAAAGTTAGTTTTCTTAGAATATTCTTTGATTAAAGTTTCTATGGAGATATTTTCAAATTTTCCTAATCCAAATACCATAATTCCCATTGGGGGATCATTTGAAAGCATAAATATTTTATTAACTCCATTATATGTTTTTTTATCATTTATTGTAATTGTACTGTCCGCAGCCAGTGCTATTACATCAGTATTCATAATTATTATTTCGGATGTCATATTTGAACATATAATCTGAATAATATTTAAAGTTTGTTTAAGTTATTTTGAAAAAATTAGTTAATCATGTAAAAATTACATGAAATTATAAAATTGTTTTAGCTACAATAGCCTGACCTAATGAAACAGATCCGTCACCGGCACATGTGTTCTTATGCTGAATAAAGTTATATCCGTTTTTCTCAATGTAATTTTTACAGGTATTGGTTATTGCTTCATTGTAAAATACACCTCCTGTAGCCCCAATGTCGAAAATACCTTTTTTATCTGCACTTTCAATAGCTATTTGGGACAGTCCTTTTGCTATTGCATTTTGAGCAGCATTTGCAATATCTGCTTTATTTTCTCCTTTTTGATATAATCTGACAACTTCACGGAGGATTTCACGGGTATTTAATACATTATCTTTGATTTCAAATGGAATTTCGAGATCATTTTTGGAGTAATATGCAACAGATTCCAATTTCATTGAACATTCTCCTTCATATGTTCTGGTATTGCATATTTCCAGAGCTGCTGAAACAGAGTCCAATACTCTTCCGGTACTTGTTGTTAATCCAACATTGATTTCTGCTTCCAATTGCTTGTAAATATTTTTAATTTCCATTTCTCCGTATTTGAAGTAATCAACATAATTGCCAATTAATTCTCCATCATCTAAAATACTTAAAAGCATTCTTATTGGGTGTTTGGTTGCCATATCTCCACCAGGCATTTTATGTGGCTGCAGGTGACCTAATCTTTCAAAATTGTTAATGTCGGTGTATAATATTTCTCCGCCCCAGCTTGTGTTGTCACTTCCATAGCCTACACCGTCTGCAGCTATTACAATCATTTCATCAAGACCGTAATCATTAGCCAGTGCAACACTATGTGCATGATGGTGCTGCACACCTATTACATCACACTCAAATTCATCACCGAATTCATGAGCTAGTTTTGTTGTAAAGAAATGTGGATGCAAATCACATGCAATTGCATCAAAGTCATTTATTTTAGTGATTCTTTCCATATTTTCAATAGCTTCTTTCATGAAGTTTAAAGTTTTTAATTTGTTTGTATTTCCTATATGCTGGGAAGGATAGCACATATTGTCTTTAGCTATTGCAAATGTAACATCAAGCTCGGGGCCTAAGGCAAGTACATTTAAATCATTTACTTCATAATTGATTTTATAGGGCTCAGGAGTATAACCTCTGGATCTGCGAATAAATGAAAGAGCATCATTTCTAAATCGGATAACTGAATCATCACATCTGTTTAAAATTCTGCGGTTATGGATTAAAGAATAGTCTGAAATTCCGTCTAAATTCAGAATTTCAGTATTCGTAATCATCATAGGCTCCCCGGGAGTATTGGCTGAGGTCATTATATATGTATCAATATCTCCTTCATCAAAAAGCAGATAATGCATTGGAGAGTATGGCAGCATAACTCCGATATTGTGCAAACCGGGAGCTAATGACTCTGGGAAGTTATAATTATTGTTTTTCTTTAAAACTACAATAGGTCTTTTATTTGAAGTTATTGTAGCTATTTCATTATCAGTTAATCGGGCATAATTTTCAACACAGGATAAATCTTTACTCATAACAGCAAAAGCCTGATTTGGACGATTCAGGCGTTTTCTTAATTCTTTAATGGCTTTGTCATTATATGCATCAGCTGCTAAATGAGTTCCACCGATTCCTTTAATGGATATAATTTTACCTTCTTTCAGTTTATCTGCAGCTATTTTAATGGGGTTATCACTGTCTATTTCTTCTGATCCTTTATATATCTTCATTTGAGGTCCGCAGTCCCTGCAGCAAATGGCTTCACCATGATAACGTCTGTTTAAAGGTTCGCTATATTCCTTAAGGCAGCTGTTGCATAATGGAAATTCATCCATTGAAGTTCTAACTCTGTCATAAGGAACACTGTCAATAACTGTAAATCTGGGACCGCAGTCAGTACATGCATTAAAAGGATATTTATAACGTCTGTCTTTCGGATTTCTTATTTCATTAAGACAGCTGTCACAGATAGCTATATCTGGAGGTATTACAGATACTCCTGAAAATTCATCTGAACTTTCAATTATTGTAAAATCATCAAAACCTTCAACAGCTATATCTTCTGTTTTCATTGAGTCTATTTTAGCTATTGGAGGCAATTCTTTAGGTAATCTCTCAATAAATAAGTCAATATTTTCTCCCTCAAGAATTATCTCAACTACATTTCCTAAATTTCTTACATATCCGTTTAAATTCAAATCTTTTGCAAGTCTGTAAATATAAGGTCTGAATCCTACACCCTGAACAATTCCCTGAGTTAAAATCTTTTTTGCCATCATAGTCAATATATATTTAAATATAATTATTGTATAAAATAGTTATGATAATATGAGAGAAATTCTTGAAAAGTTAATCAATGAAGAAATTGGTATTGAAGAATGTGAAAGACTTTTAAAGGCAGATACTATTTTAGAATTTGATGAAGTTGCTAAATTTGACAAATCACGCTCTTCAAGAACAGGCTTTCCAGAAGCAGTTTTTTCTCCAAGTAAAGATTACGGAGATCTCTTATTGATAGTCAAAAATTATTTGGATAGTGAAAATCCTGAAAATCTGATTGTAACTAAATTATCTTCAGAAAGATATGAAAAATTAGCTAATGATTTGGATTTGGACGGGTTTAAATTAAACTATAATAAAAGAGCTCAAATATTGGTAATCAGAAATAAAGAGGTTCCTAAAACATTAGGAAAAGTAGGTATTATAACTGCAGGAACATCAGATATAAATATTGCAGAAGAAGCACGGGTAATAGTTGAAGAAGGAGGATGTGAAGCAATAACTTCTTATGATATTGGTGTAGCTGGGATTCACAGATTATTTCCCCAAATAGCACACATGATTAAAGAAGGTGTGGAAGTATTAATTGTCTGTGCAGGAATGGAAGGTGCTTTGCCTTCTGTTGTAGCTGGTTTGGTTGATATTCCGGTTATTGGCGTTCCGACATCTGTTGGCTATGGTGTAGGTGAAGGGGGAGTTGTTGCTTTAAACGCGATGCTTCAGTCATGTGCTCCGGGAATAGCAGTTGTAAACATTGATAATGGATTTGGTGCAGGTGTATTTGCTCTAACTATAATAAAAGGTAGATAAATTGATTTATGAAACATTCAATCCCTCTAAACATGATTCCAGAAAAGTAGCTAAACTGATTTATGATGTTGATTTCAGAACATTTGATTTGCTTTTTAAAAGTTCTGACAAAGCTATTTCAACAATTGAAAAACAGTTAAAAAAGGAAGAATCCCTTGATGATACCAAAGTTGTTTTGGATGAGAATAATAATGTTATTGGTTTATTGATATTTTGGATTTCTAAAAAACCAGCATTTTATCATAGTTTGAAGACAGTCAGTTTAAAATTGCTAATTGTTGATATTTTAGACTATTTTGTATTGTGTGATGTAGAAAAAGGAGATTTTCATGTTGCAGAGCTAGCTATTGATGAGTCTCAAAGAGGAAAAGGTTTAGGCAGTAAAGTTTTAAATGATGTAATTGACTATGCTAAAAAAAATAATCTAAAAAGAGTAACCCTTGATGCAGATTTTAGAAACACAGGTGCCAAATCATTATATGAAAGAATGGGATTTAGAGAATTCAATAAAAAAAGAGTTAAAATAGGAAGTTTTGAACGTGGAATGCATAATATGGAACTTAAATTATAAGTTCAATGCCTTCTACGTGCAAATTCTTCAAAAATTTCATCTATTTCTATTCCTTTGTAAACAAGGATAAGCAAAGTGTGGAATATTAAATCAACAGATTCATAAACTAAATTTTCATCATTTTTAGCAGCAAGCAGTACTTCACCACATTCTTCTGCTACTTTTTCAAGTATTTTATCTTCTGCTTTTTTATCACTGTCTTGCATTATTTTAGAAGTGTATGAATCAATAGGATTGTCTCTTCTTTCTTCTAAAACTTTATAAACTTCTCTAATAATTTCATCTGATGCCATTTAATCACTTTTCTCGTTATCTTGTATACTTTCTGTAATAGCTATTAATGGATGTTTGTCGTCATCAATAATCTCAATATCGTTAAATGTTGTTATTCCAGCTTTATCTGCTGTTTTTTCTAAGCCTAAACGAATATCTTTACCTAAATCAATAACATATGCATCGATTGTTTTACAGCCTAACTGTTTTGCAGCTACTGTTCTGTGATGTCCGTCTACTAAAATCCATCTGTCTCCAGTTTTAACAACAATTGCAGGTTCAGCTAATCCCATTTTAAGTTCATATGTTCTTCCTTCAAGTTCATCAGCATAAACTCTGTCCTGAGTAGGCCTTATTTTATCAGTGTCAACTTGCATATGTTTCAAAGTACTTTTGATACCATATAATTGGTCCATAGTACTTTTAAAGTAATCTACTTTATTCGGGGTGGAACGTTCAATATGTGAACGAACCATATCTGTGTTTGTAATAATGCCTACAATTTCACCTTTTTCATTAATGACTGGCATTCTGGAGATTCCTCGTCTGAACATTACTCTGGAAGCATCATTTATACTTAAATTTTCATTAGCTACTACTAATTTTGTACTCATTAGTTCTGAGACATGGTCTGCCCAGTCTTTTACTACAATATCAAAAGAGGTTACCATTCCGACCAGTTTGTTGTTTTCTACTACCGGATAGCTATTGTGATCGCTTTCTTTCATTAATTTAATAACTTCTGATGTTGTTGTTTGCGGTGATACAGTAACAACATTTTTAGTCATATAATCTTTAACTAATGACTTGCTTTTAGCCATAGTTTACCTCCTGTTTATTCTATGTTTTCTTTTAAGATTTTAACAGTTTCTCCAGGGTCTGCTTTTCCTCTTGTTAATTTCATAACTTGTCCAACAAGGAAATTAAGTGAAGCTTTTTGTCCTTCTAAATAATCATTTACTGCTTTTGGATTTTCATCAATAGCCTGTTTTGCTGCAGCTATTACTTCATCATCTTTTACAACACCCAATAAACCTAATTCTTCAGCTATTGCTTTTGGAGTTTGTTTATTGTTTGGCATATGCTCAATGATTCTTTGCCCTGCTTTTGTGGTTATTTCTTTGTTTTGAAGCATTTTTAAAAGTTCTACAATGTCTTCAACCAATATTCCACTATCTGCAAAATCAAGTTTGTTGTAGGATAATACTCTTTTAAGTTCATCTCTCATCCACATTGAAGCAAATTTGGAATCAATTTGTTTAGCTACTTCTTCATAAGCTATAGCTAAGTCAAGTTCGGAAGTTAATACTTTAGCAGATTCTGCATCAATTCCATATTCTTCAGTAAATCTTTTTACTTTATTATGTGGTGCTTCAGGCATTATTTCTAAAACATTTTCAATTTGAGCATCGGAGATTTCCATTGGTGGTAAATCAGGATCGGGAATGAATCTGTAATCATCAGCATCTTCTTTTAACCTCATACCTACTGTAATCATTTGAGATTCAAGGTATGCACGTGTTTCTTGTTTGATTTCGACACCTCTCTTCATAAGGTTTTTTTGTCTAACAAGCTCAAATTTCAATGCTTTATAAGCTCCTTTAATGGAGTTGATGTTTTTCATTTCTACTCTGTTTCCACCTTCTATAGAGATGTTTACATCAGCACGCATAGTACCTTCTCCACGAGCCCCTCCACTATATTGCAATACACGAATAAGCTCTTTTAAAAAGGTTCTTGCTTCTTCAGGAGATTTTATATCTGGTTCTGTAACAATTTCAATTAATGGAATTCCGGAACGGTTAAAATCAACAGTACCTCTGTCAGGTTTGTATTGACCCGGATCTTCTTCCATATGGATTTCTCTAATTCTAACTCCATTTAATTCTCCTTCATAACCGATAGGTACTGAAGTTCTTTGGTATCCTGAAGGTAAATCAGGATAATCATAATGTTTTCTCATAAAGTAGGTAAAACCTTTATCGATTTTACAGTTAAGCATTAAAGAAATCATTAATGCATTTTCAATTGCTTTTTCATTTGTTGGATATGGTTTGGCACCTGGTTGATTTAAACAAACCGGACAAATGTTTGAGTTTGCTGGTGCTTCCTTATAATTTGTTGGACAATCACAAAATAATTTTGATTCAGTTTCTAATTGTACGTGGATTTCAAGTCCACACATCATATTGACACTAATAATAATTCCTCCAATTTTTTGGAAAATCAAAATAGATTTATATTATGTAAGTATTTATAATAATAGATTAATAAATATTTGTGATTTTTATGTCTGATGAAGTTTTATTTACACAAAAATTAGTATCAAAAGATAATGATAATAAAGTAAATATTGAGTGGATTGTTGAAAACAATACTGGTGAATTAATAGAAGATGTGTTGGCATTATCTCAATGTTATACTCATGATTTTGGAAACTTTGAGGATGGTGAAGTTAAATCAATCAGTTTTGATGTAGAACTTCCATCTACTGAAAGTTTAAAAATGGATTTTGGTGATGATGCAGTAATTCCTGATAAAATTACATTTGGTGGTGCTTCTTTAACTTATTTAGCTAATGGAGTTTCTTTTAAAACAAAATCTAACATATTAGAAATTTAATATTTGTTTTTCAAAGATTCCTTTATATATCTTTTAATAAATTTGTCCAGTTCGGAATTAACATCACTTTTTGGATTTCCCAGTTGTTTTTTATCAGTAAATGTTCCTTTAAGTTGGCGTCCGGACCATTTAACTTCTTCTTCTACTCTTTTTCCATATTTTGTTCCAAACATTTTAAATAATGGGAATTTAGTTATTCCATTGGCTCCGCTTAAAATAAGAATTCCAATATTTGCTAAATTATCAATCCATGTTCCGCAGATTATTGTAATGTCCGGAAATGTTAATCTAACTTTAGCTACCACTTGGGCATAATAAAGTGAAGCTGGCTGTGAGCTATTTGCATATACAGTTTCTTTATGAGGATTCAATGAGTAAAAAATTACTCTGTCAATTTTGTGATCTTTAATATAATCAATTAAATAATCAACATCGTCTAATGTTTCTCCAAGACCTAAAATTACAGTAATAGCTTTTTCAAATCCTAAATCTCCAGCTACATCTAACATATTGCTTATTTTATCTAATGATTTACTTGGACATACTTTCTGATGTAGTTTAGGATTGGCTACTTCAACAGCTCCAGTAATTCCTTTTATTTCTGAGCCATATTCTTCCAACTCCTCTGTAATTCCTGTATTTAACCAAACACTGTCTCCCGTAATGTTTTTAATGGTGGTTGCTATTTCTTTAATTTCTGCAGTTGTAAATGACTTATAACCTCCTGAAAGGAATTCAATATTCCAATTTAAACGCTTACACATTTCTGCTTCGGCATAGATGTTATGTATATTACGTCTAGCTTTGGTTGGGTCTTTAATTTTATCTTTTTGAGTAGACATGTAACAAAAAGCACAATCTCCTTTATCACACCACCAGGAAAGGAATATTGCTCTTTCAAGACTGATTTCATTTCCATGTTTTTTTAGTGTGGTTTCATTTGCCTTTTTTATTAAATCAAATATGTTAGAATCCATTTTAATCATTATTCTTTATTGTTTGTTTTAATATTAATAGTTAAAGTTATATATTAGTTTATCCAAACTATATTATAGTTTGCTTCTAATTTTATTTAGATGTAATTTAATCAAAACATTTATATAGTATTAAATTCAAACTAATTAATACTGTTTGAAGTCTTTTGATTTGAATGGGTTTATTTGGTTAAGACTGGTGGGTACTCATATGCCATCGTAGCTCAGTAGGTAGAGCGTTCGGCTGTTAACCGATTGGTCACAGGTTCGAGCCCTGTCGATGGCGCTTTTGGGCCCATAGCTTAGCCAGGTAGAGCGTCCGGCTCATAACCGGAAGGCCATGGGTTCGAACCCCATTGGGCCCATTTCAATTAAATTATGTCATTTATTGCTCCGGTGGTGTAGTCCGGCCAATCATTTCGGCCTTTCGAGCCGAAGACTCGGGTTCGAATCCCGGCCGGAGCATTTTAAAAACTTGTTAAGATTTTTAATGGTTTCTATGTATCCTTTCTTTTGTATAAGCGGGGGTGCCCGAGAGGCCAAAGGGGACAGGCTTAGGACCTGTTGACGCAGGTCTACCAGGGTTCAAATCCCTGCTCCCGCATTCTAACAATTTTTTATTTATTTCTTATGCCGGGGTAGGGTAGGCGGTCATCCTACGGGACTGTGGATCCTGTGACTCGGGTTCAAATCTCGGCCCCGGCCCCATTATTAAACTATTTTTTATGAGATTATTCTTATGGCTAAAAAAGGGTCTGCTGAAGAAAGGGATTTAGTGCATAAACTTTGGGAAAGAGATTTTGCAGCTATGAGGGCTCCAGCTTCTGGAGGTGCAACTAAGAAACCTTTGCCTGATGTTGTAGCTGGAAACGGTAAATTATATTTGGCTATTGAAGTCAAAACTACAACTAAAGATAAAATTTACATAGATTTTCCTCAAATTGATGCATTATGTGAGTTTTCTGAAAAATTTGGTGCTAAACCATATATTGGAGTTAAATTCAAGTATACAAAATGGTTATTTTTAGAACCTGAGAAAACTCCACGCACTAAAAGTGATAATTATAAAATTGAAAAAGATTTTGCCCTTGAAAAAGCTTTGGAAATTGATGAAATTACAGGTATTGACAGGCAAATGAAATTCTGATAATAACATTTATATAGTAATTAAATCATACTAATAATAGTATGTTATTATAACATATCTGTTGGGGTTATAGTGTAACCTGGCATCATCTGGGACTCCAGTTGTCTTTGAAGAAAATATACGCGTAACTGAACAGTATCCGTTGTGATGATCAATTGGAGTACTGAGGCAAGAGACATCCCAGGATCGGGGTTCAAATCCCTGTGACCCCATTTTTTATAAAAAACTATTTTTAAATATTATAATTTCAATACTATTTTTATGAATTCTGAAGATATTATATGGATTCCAGGTTATAATTTAGATTCTAATTGTTATCTGATTGATGATATGTTAGTTGACACTGGAGCTGGAGATAATAAAGAATACCTTTTTTCTAAACTTAAAGAACATGGCGTCAATCCTGAAGATATTAAATTAATTGTTAACACCCATTGTCATTTTGATCATGTTAATGGTAACTGTTTTTTCCCTAATGCTAAAATAGCTATTCATAAAATTGATGCAATAGCTTTAAGGGAAGAAGGTAATCCTGATACTGTAGCCAGTCATTTCGGATCCAAAATTAACTGTCATAAAGTGGATATTGAATTGGAAGAGGGAGATAAAATAAAAGATTTTGAAGTGATTCATACTCCTGGCCATTCTAAAGGAGCTATCTGTTTATGGGATGGTGAAAACTTAATTAGTGGAGACACAGTATTTGGCCAGGGTGGTGTTGGCAGAACTGATATTGGCGGCAGCTGGTCTGATTTAAAAGAATCTGTAGAAAAACTGAAAAAATTAGATGTTAAAACAATCTATCCAGGACATGGAATGATTGACAATAATGGGAAAAAGAGTATTGAAATGTCTTATTCTCATTTTTAAATTATTTTTCTAATTTTTTAGCTACTTTTTTAAATGCCCCTCTTTTTACAAGAACAGTGACTTTTTCTCCACGGCTTATAACACTGTCTGTTTGAGGTATCACTAATTTGCCTTTTTGGTATGTAGCTATTATTATATAATCTTTTGTTGGTGATATTTCCCCTATTTTTTTCCCAACAACCTTATTGTTGGTTATTGTCATATCGAAGATTTCAGCATCTCCTTCACCAAGGGTGATTAGGTCTGCAACATTAGGTCTTGTTACAAGTTTTTCTAAAAGTCCTGCAGCTGTAACTTCCGGACTGATTACATTGTCTATTCCAACTTCCATAAATGCCTCTTCATGGTCAGGATTGCTTACTCTGGCAATAATTGTCGGAACATTATATTTTTTAACTAAAATACAGGATAATAAGTTTGCTTCATCATTTCCGGTTGTAGCTATGAAAAAGTCTGCATCTTCAATATTTGTTTCTTCCAATAGTTTTGAACTAGTTCCGTTTCCACAAATTACAAGTGCATCAAGTTCTGCAGCTACTTCTGAACATAATGATTCATCACTTTCAATTAAAGTAATGTCATGTCCGTCTTCTATTAATAAATTTGCAAGGTTAAGGCCTACACGACCTCCACCCATTATTATAATATACATTTCAACTCTCCCTCTTTAATAATACATTAAATTTATTTTTGAATATTATAAATATTTTCATTTTTTAAATATTTCAAAAATACCTCTAAATAAGACTAATATTGGGTAAATTTCCAATCTTCCTACCCACATATCTAAAATAGATACTACTTTTAAAACAGGGTGGAGAGTATTGTTCAATACTCCAACATCCAATCCGTTGTTTCCTTGAAGAGATATTATACTAAATAAGCTGTCAAATGGAGGATATCCGTAAAAACAAAATATGAGCCAGGTTATTGCAATAATAATTAAATATAATGTTATAAAGTTTCCAGTTTTTCCTATTTCCTTTTCAGATATTCTTCTTCCGGATATTTTAATAGGGATTATTCTGCCGTCTGGTGAAAGAATTTCTTTTATGTGTCTGTAAATGGTTTTGACATAAGTTATTATTCTGAAAAGTTTAATTGCACCTACAGTAGATCCGCTGGAACCTCCAATTAACATTAAAATCATTAAACTAAGTAATACAAATGACGGCCATCCCGCCATGGTGGAAGCCAGTTGGACATTAGCTCCTGTTGTGGTAATTGCTGAGGTAACTGTAAATAAAATGTCAATCGGTATAATATGTGATGCCAGATAAAGAATTATTGTAACAAAAGTGATTATGCAGATTAATGTTTTAAATTGCAAATCTTGAATTAATGACATTCCTTTTGTTTTAATGATTTTATAATGTGCTAAAAAGCTTGTAGCTCCTAAAACCATCAGCATAATTGAAATTAGATAAATCAGGTCATTGTGATAATACCCAATATTTGCATTTTTAATACTTATTCCTCCGGTTGCAATCATACAGAATGTAGTACAAACAGAATCAAAAGCAGGCATTCCAGCTAAAAGATATAATATTATTCCAATTATTGTATAAATTAAATAGATTTCAATAGTTTTTTTAAGTGTGGTTTTGACACTTGGTTTTAAGCGTTCTTCACGAGCTTCAGATTGGTATAATTTAGCAGATGCTGTACCGGGTCTTGTTAAAATACCAATCATCATCACCACTACTCCTAATCCTCCAACCCATTGTTCAAATGCTCTAAAATATAATATGCTGTGAGGCAATATTTCAACATTATCAAACATTGTTATTCCAGTACCGGTTAATGCTGAAGTACTTTCAAAGATACCATTTAAAAAATCAGTCCCTGTTGCAAGTGAAATTACAACACCTCCGATGACACTTGCCCACATCCAGGCAATTGATGAAATCATCATCCCGTGTTTTAATCTCATTTTGCTGTTGGAGTATTTATCAAGAGCTTTCATACATATGTATCCTAAAATAACTGAAAAAACTCCCGGAATAATAAAACAGGCATAGTTAAATTCAAAATAGATTAAATCGATTAGTAATGGAAATAAGCACATTAATCCCACACAAATCATTACTACTCCTGAATATCGGCTAACTATGTATAAATCTGTTTTAGTTATATATTTCATCATTTTATGTTTTTGAATAAATAGCTATATAAATATTAACTAGTAAATTTAAAATAAGTATATTCTATATTAGTTGTGTGAAATCATGAAACATAAATCATTAATATTTCTATTTATCAGTTTTCTTATTTTGGGCATTATGCTTTGGTTTGTAGGGATAGGTGATATATTAGGTGCTTTAAAAATAGCTAATTTATGGTTTATCGCATTAGCTGTTTTAATTCAGGTTGTTACTTATTATTTATACACTTTGCGTTGGCAAATCATTAACAAGATGGATGGTATTGAAATATCCATCAAGGAATTATTTCCTATTGTTATGGTTGGTTTAGCTGCAAATAACATTACTCCTGCTGGAAGGGGTGGTGGAGAACCTGTAAGGGCATATATATTGTCTAGAGATAAAGGTTATCCAATGGAAGAAACATTTGCAACTGTAGTAGCTGATAAAGCTTTAGATACTTTTCCATTTGTTTTCTTGGCTATTTTGACAATTATTGGAATAACTTTCTACTTTAAGCTGGATTTATGGATTTTAATATTGATGGTTGTTGCAGTAATAGCTATTGTAGCATGTTTAATTTTACTTATATATATGTCTGTAAATCCAAAATTCGGTAAAAAAGTTGATAATTGGATTATTGGATTAATTAGAAGATTTTATAAGAAAAATTCGATGGAATTGGAACAAAAAGTACATACTGTGATTAATGGATTTCAGGATACCATGAAACTTGTAATTTCTGATAAAAGGATTTTACATCATGCTCTGCCTTTATCTTTTGTCATATGGGTATTTGAGATTTTAAGAGTTTATATTGTGTTTTTAGCCTTTGGAGCTCATGTAAGTCCAGTTATCATTGGTGAAGTATTTATTATGGCATCTTTAATTGGTATGATTCCACTTTTGCCTGGTGGACTTGGTGCTGTAGATGGGGTAATGATTTTATTTTACTCAACGGCAGGAATAACTCCGTCATTAAGTGCAGCTGCTACTGTAATTGAAAGATTAATTTCATTCTGGTTAGCTACTGTAATAGGAATGCTGATTTTACCTCATTATGGTTCTTCAGTTCTTGATAAAATTTCATTTAATTCAAACTCTGATGATAAATCTGATGATGAACTGCTGGAATGAATTAAATAGAAAACTTTATTTTATTTACTTTCTATATTTTTTAGTATAGCAAAAATTGATTTTTTGTAAAATATTTGGTGAAAATATGGAAATTAATGGCGTAGAAATTAAAGATAATTATGCAGAAGGTTTTGGAATTAAAGTAACTAGAATTTTAGTTACAGCAGCTACTAAAAGATTAGCTAAAATTGCAGCTACTGAAGCTACTGGATACGGAACTTCTGTTATTGGATGTCCTGCAGAAGCAGGTATTGACTGTTACGTACCACCAACTGAAACTCCTGACGGAAGGCCAGGTTATGTTATTATGCTCTGTCAAGGATCTAAAAAACAGTTAGACCATGAACTTCTTGAAAGAATTGGTATGTGTATTTTAACTGCACCAACTACTGCAGCATTCAATGTTCTTGATGACGCTGATGAAGAACTTAAAACCGGTTTTAAATTAAAATTCTTCGGTGACGGATTTGAAGATGAATTAGAAATTGACGGTAGAAAAATGCATTCTATCCCAATTATGTCTGGTGATTTCTTAGTGGAATCTACTTTTGGTTTCAAAGCTGGTGTAGCTGGTGGAAACTTCTTTATCTTAGCTGAAAATCAAATGGCTGGAGTAATGGCTGCTGAAGCTGCTGTTGATGCTATTTCAGCTGTTGAAGGTGTAATCACTCCTTTCCCTGGAGGTATGGTTGCTTCCGGTTCTAAAGTAGGTTGTAACAATTACAAATTCTTAAATGCATCTACCAACGAAAAAATGTGTGTAACTTTAAAAGACAAAGTTGACTCTGACATTAGGGAAGATGCTGATGGAGTATTTGAAATTGTTATTGATGGTATTGATGAAGAATCAGTACGTGCTGCAATGAAAGCAGGTATTGAAGCAGCATGTAATGTTCCTGGAGTGTTAGAAATCGATGCAGGTAACTTCGGTGGAAACTTAGGAGCTTACAAAATCAACTTGCAAGATTTATTCTAAGGGTATTGTCCCTTTTTCCTTTTTTTTATTTTAATTTTTTCATTCTTAAATTTTTACTCGTTTTTTAAAAATTGCTTTCATTTCGAAATATTGTTTTCAAATCCAAGTGAAATTATATATTTAACATGGGATATAAGATATTTTGGAGCATGTAATGGTGTTATTGCATGCTCTGTGTTTGCAGATATATGGTATGAATATTGATGCAAATTCGTCTGGTTAGTTTTTTGTGATACAAAAAGAGTCCAGTTAGGCATTAACTAGCTGGACATACTTTTTGTATTTGGTTAAATATATAACTGGATATTTTAACACTTTAAATTGGTTATGTGTCCATTTTACATGGGCACTACTTTTATTTTTAAATTTTATAATTAAAAAGAATTATTAAATACAATTTTTAAATGTATATCTGACTGGTGATTTTTATGGATCCTATAGATATGACTGTTACAGATTTAAATTGTGAATATTTAGGTTTATCAAGACTTTGTTTAATGGAATCTGCCGGAAAATCTCTTGCAGAAGAAGTAGGTAAAATAGCTGTTTATACATTCTCAAAACCTGTTAAAATAATTATTTTTACAGGCTCTGGAGGAAACGGTGGAGACGGTTTTGTAGCGGCAAGATATCTTTTAAACAGAGGATATGATGTTGATATTTACATGTTAAAAGATAAAAACGGAATTCATTCACTTGAAGCTAAAACTAACTATGAAATACTTGAAAACATGAAACCAAGATTTTCCCGTTTGACAGTTCATAACCTAAACACAATTGATGATATAAATAACTGTGAAGTAGCTAATAGCGACAGTTTTTCAGAATTTATTATTATAGACGGAATTTTGGGAACTGGAATTCATGGTAAATTAAGAGAAAACATAAAAAGAGCTATTGAAGTTATAAACAGTTCCAATGGATTGACAGTTAGTGTTGATGTTCCGTCTGGTCTTGATCCGTTAACCGGTCAGATACATGATGTGGCAGTTAAACCCCAATATACTGTAAGCTTTCATAAAGTAAAAACAGGAATTCACAAGGCCGGTGAAGAAAAAGTTGGGGGAATCGTAACCTGTGATATTGGAATTCCGATTGAAGCAGAATACTTTATAAATTATGGAGACATGATTAAACTTAATAAAAGATCTTTAAAATCACACAAAGGAAATAACGGTAAAATTTTAATTGTTGGAGGCAGTAAAGAATATTCGGGTGCTCCAAGTATTGCAGGACTTGCAGCTATCGGGGCAGGAGCTGATTTGGTCTATGTTGCAGCTCCTGAATCTGCAGCTTTAGCTATTTCAACACATCCTGATTTGATTGTAAACTCACTAAAAGGAGATTACTTAACTGCAGAACATGCTGAAGACATTTTGATGATGGCTGATAAGGCTGATGCTGTTTTATTGGGTCCTGGAGCAGGAATTAATGATGAAACAGGAAAACTGTTAAATATTTTAGCCAGTAAAATTAAAAAACCATTGGTTTTAGATGCAGATGCTCTAAAGCAGGTTAAACCTCAAATTATTAAAAATAGGGATGATGTAATTTTAACTCCTCATATTTTCGAGTTCAAATCATTTTTTGGCAAAGACATTAAATTAGATTTGGACAGCTATGATTTTGCTGAAGTTGATGAAAATATTTCAGAGTTTCAGCAGGTCGTAAGACAGATCAACGGTGCTGTTGTGGTTAAAGGTGCAATAGATTTGGTGATTCAGAAAAATAAATTTAAACTTAATAAATCCGGAAATCCCGGAATGACTGTTGGAGGAACAGGTGATGCATTGGCAGGAATAGCTGTTTCATTACTATCTAAAGGTTTAAATGCATTTGATGCAGCTACTTTAGCTATTTTCATCAATGGTCTTGCAGGAGATGAAGCATATCTGGAAAAAGGTTATGGATTTGGAGCTACAGATGTAGTTGCACATATCGGAAAGGTAATTAAGGGATAATATGGATTATGTTAAAGGTATTTTTAAAAACAGACCTGACAGATTCATAGCTGAAGTTGAAGTTGACGGAAAAATTGAAATAGCTCATGTGCCTAATACTGGAAGGTGCAAAGAGCTTTTGGTTGATGGTGCTGCAGTTTATCTTAAACCTTCCGATAATCCGAAAAGAAAAACCAGATTCACTCTTCATTTTGTTGTAAACAAAGGGGAGCTAGTGTCACTTTACTCACAGGAAGCTAATAGCATTGTCTATGATGCAATATTAAATGGCAAAATAAAAGAGCTTCAGGGTTATTCATATCACCAAAGGGAAAAACAGGTTGATGATTCAAGAATTGATATATACTTGGCTAATCAGGAGGATGATTGCTGTGGAATGGAGTTTTTAGTTGACAGCTGTTATATTGAAGTTAAAGGGGTAACTTTGATTGTTGACGGTGAGGCAAGATTTCCGGATGCACCAACTGAACGGGGAGCAAAACACTTAAAAGAATTAATTAAACTTAAAAATGAGGGAAATCGTGCTGTAGTATTTTTCTTAATTCAGCATCCTGCAGGCAACTATTTCCGGCCAAACTGGGAAAATGATCCTAAGTTTTCCCAAACTTTAGTTGAAGCTGAAAAGGCAGGTGTTGAAATACTTGTCTATAAATGCAATAATACTCTCAAAGGAATTGAATTAGTTCCAGAATCTTTAAATTATGATTTGGATTAATGTATTGGGTTAATTTCAAAGTATTCTGGCTGTGTTTTATGTGAAAATATTTATTAATATTTTAATTACAACATTATAATTGGTGTATAATATGTTAGATAAAAGAGTAACTATTTTGTCGATTATAGTCATTATTTTGATAAGTATGCTCGTTATTCTATGTTTTGGAAGTAATTTTTCATCTATTTTTAAACAGGAAACGGATTTGACTATAACTTCGAATTCAACATTAAATAATGGTGATAATTTCACGGTTAAACTAACTGATAGTGATGGGGAGCTAATAGCTAATAAAACTATTTGTATAAGTTTAACAGATGATGAAGGTAATGTTAATAACTTAAATGTCACTACTAATGAAAAAGGCATAGCTAGTTTTGGTATAAATGCCAATTCTGGAAATTATTCCGCAAAATGTGTATTCTTAGGTGATGATAATTATGATTCATCTAATGTCACACATAAGGTATCTATTGTAAATAGGGTGGTTTCACTAGATTCTTCTTCAGATGGTCAGTCACAGACTTATAGTTATGGGAGTACTGGTTCTTATTCAGGTTCATCATCTTACTCAAATGGGCCGTGGAGAACTTGGATTAATGGTGGTTATGAATATATGAGTGAAAAAGAGTATTCTGAAAGATTCCCGGTTTTATATCATTTAAGAACTGATGGTCAGGGTCAATATGATAAAATTGAAGATTAAATTTAATATGTAACTCATTGGGGATAAAATTAACATATCTTCATATTTTATTTATTTTCATTTAATATTCACTTTTAAACATTCAATTTTTTCAATTCAATTAAAATATTAAAAAGAGGGGATTGCATGATTTGAAGAAACATATCTCAGTTAACAGTAAAATTCATATTATTTTAGCTAATGTTTCTCCGATAGCTTCATTAATTACTAAAGTAGCTAAATTATCATAATCAGTCTGGCTTTTGTTAATTAAAACTAAATTTTTGCCTTTGAAATAATTTATAAGTCCTGCTGCAGGATATACTACAAGTGATGTTCCCCCAACAATTAAAGTGTCTGCAGACATAATGTATTCCGCTGATTTATTTAAAATATTCATGTCCAGAGCTTCTTCGTATAAAATAACATCAGGTTTTATAATTCCTCCGCAGGTACAGTGTGGTATGCCTTCACTTTCTAAAATAAAGGCATGATCATATTCTTTTTTACATATTTCACAGTAATTTCGATAAACACTTCCGTGAAGCTCCAATACATTTTTGCTTCCTGCTTTCTGGTGTAGGCCATCAATATTTTGTGTAATTATTGCCTTTAATTTCCCTTCCTTTTCTAATCTGGCCAGAGTATAATGTGCAGGATTGGGCTCTGCTTCTGGAAAAATTAAACAGTCTTTATAATAGCTAAAAAACTTATCAGTATGTTCTAAGTAATAGCTATGTGAAACTAATCTCTCAGGTGTATCACCATATTTTTCCAGGCTTTTAAAAATTCCGGATTCACTTCTAAAATCAGGAATTCCGCTTTCAGTTGATACTCCTGCACCTCCAAAAAATACAATATTGTCTGAATCATCTATAATCTCTTGCAGTTTTTCTATTTTGTTCATAGTATAGCATTATTTGCTATGTAATATATAGTTTTCAGTTAATTTTATAATTTATAAAGATTACATATATTAAATAAGTTGAATTATTTTAAATTCAACTTTTCTGTGGAGTGGGTTAAAATGAGAGAGTTATTTGAGAAAATGATTGATGAGTCAATGGCTGCTCAAAGAGCTGACATTGACACAATTAAGAAAAAAAGAGGGACTGATTTTAAAATAAAAGATGCAGAACCTTATGTTAAAGTAGCATCAAAAATGGAGGCTATGGATAATCAGGCTCAAAGTGTGTTTGACTTGCATATAAATTCTGTTAAAACACATTTTGATACACTGTGCAGTCTTACAGATACGGTTATACCTGAAGATGATCCTTTTGTTGAGCATTATCAAACTCCGGCAATTCTTGAGATATTAACTGAAGAAGATGCTAGTTTTTCAGATAGCTTAGATAAATTTATAGATAAAATAGCTTCATGTGAAGCATTAATTGGAAAAGAAGTTATAAGACGTTATGGAGGTTTTTATGGCCCTACTTGTGTTGTTGATTTTGCATTGATTCCCGGAAGCACAAGTAATGTTGTTAATCAAATACTGTTAGAAACAGATATTCCTGAAAATCATAAACAGGCTATTTTAGCTGCTAAATCATGGGGTATGAATACTTCTTATGGTGTTGGAGAAGCTTTTGCCAATGCTTTGGAAGGCGGTTCAACAGCTGCTGAGGCAGTTAGTGAAGAAATAGATACATTACAAAATATATATAAAAACCCAATTGAAGCTCAAGGCCAGCTTATGGATAATGCGGGTCACTCTTCTTTTGATGTAAGAGAATATATGAATTCCTATAAGAAAAAAATGAGAAGTACAGTTATTGGGGCAATGGAAGATGATGTCCATTATGGTAATATTTTAACTGTTCCTGCATACTGTGTAGGTGATATTGCTCACCATATTTCTCAGTCAACATTCAATATGTGTAAGGATGATATGATTATGGGAATTATTGAAGCTACAACTGATGTTATTGAAACATCATTAAGGGGCAATTTAGATAATTTCAAAAGTGTTTTTGATGTATTGTCACTTGCTACTGGTTCATCAGCATGTGCAACTGAATATATTCTTGAACTGGACGGTTTCAATGCAATTATGATTGTTGATTTGTTAACTAAACGTTTCCATAATTTTGTTCAGCAATTCCCAACAAGAGGGGCTGCTGCAGAGCTGCACAACTGTGACTTTATGGATATGATTTATAGAGGTTGGGGATATTTGGATAAAGCTAGAAAAGGCAGAGCTTCTGAATCAGGCATATTAAAACCATTCGTTTCTGGTTTTGAAGTTAATTTAAATCCTGTTGAAGAAAATGAAGTAATCATGAACCCTCAAAGATATGCATATCCTGCATGTGCCATTTCTGTAAGGTTCTCTTCTTTAATGAGATTGGCAGATTATCCTTGTTTGCTTACCAGTGAACCAATAACTGCAACTATGATGACCAACATCATGGCTCTTAATAAAGAAGATGCAGGATCTCCAGTTAAAGGCTGTAAAAATTGTGCATCTGCTTCATTAATTGATTTCAGGCATGATTTCTGTCAGTGGAAAGATGCAGTATAAATGGAGTGTGTTATTATGGCTCCATGTGGTATTGGAAAAAAATTCATTGCTGAATTGCTTGGAACATTTTTCTTAGTATTTTTTGGAACAGGTTCTGCAGTTATCACATTGATGATATCAGAATCAGTTAATCCAAATAATGTAGGTATTGGAATTTTAGGCGGTTTGGGTGATTGGATAGCTATTGCACTGGCATTTGGGTTAACTGTAATGGTTTGTATCTATCTTTTTGGAAGAATTTCAGGAGCTCATTTAAATCCTGCAGTTACAGTTGGATTGCTGGTTAGTAAAAATATTTCTTTGGCAGATTCTGTGTATTATATTGTAGCTCAGGTAATCGGTGCTTGTTGTGGTAGTTTAGCATTAGTTTTATGTTTAGGAATGCCTTCAGTGGTTGTTGGTGGTTTAGGTGCAACTGCTCCGGGTATGGGTGTAAGTTATTTACAAACAATATTTGCGGAATTTATCGGAACTTTCTTTTTAGTGCTTGTAATAATGGGTGTTGCTGTTGATAAAAAAGCTACTCCTAACTTTGCAGGTTTATCTATTGGTTTTACAGTAACTGCAGTTATTATTTTTTTAGGGCCATTTACTGGAGGTTCTATAAATCCGGCACGTACATTTGCTCCTTATTTAATGGATTATTTGGTTGGTGGAATAAATCTCTGGATGTATTTCCCAATTTATTTAATAGGTCCAATTGCAGGAGCTATTGCTGCAGCATTGCTATATACTTATCTGGCTAAAGATAATGATGTTTGTGAAATACCGGGACCATTTAATTAGTTGCTATTTATGTAATAGTAACTGATTTTTATTTTTTTTAAAAAAAGTAATTTAAGATAGCTGTTTAAGCTATCTGTTAAGTTTTTGATAGTTTGCAGCTTGCAAACCGTGGTATTTAATCATACCTTCAACTTCTCTTTGATCGGTTTCTTTATCTTCAAAAGTAATTTGTTCAATACTGTGTAAGCTGAAAGGAGATTCTCTAGTTAATGGTGCAATGGAACCTTTAAAGAGTTTCATTGTAACTTCACCACTTACTCTTCTTTGCATATGGTCAATAGCTTGATCGATATCTTCTCTTAAAGGTTCTTGCCATAATGCCCTGTAAACTAAGTCTGCATAAAGTGTACTCATGTATTCTGCAAATCTTAGCTCATCAGTAGTAAGTACTAATTCTTCTAATGCCTGATGTGCAGCAATCAGTAATTTAGCACCTGGAACTTCATAGGTTTCCCTACTTTTAAGTCCGATCATTCTGTTTTCAATAGTATCTACTCTACCAATACCATTTTCACCGGCAATTTTATTAGCTTCTTTAATAATGTCAATAAGAGGCATCATTTCTCCATTTATAGCTACTGGAATACCTTCTTCAAATTCAATAGATACTTTTTGAGGAGTGTCAAGTGCATCTTCAGCAGAAGCAGTCCAAGCATAAATTTCTTCAGGAGGTTCATTTGCAGGATCTTCTAAGATATCTCCTTCAATTGATCTTCCCCAAATGTTTTCATCAATACTGTAAATTTTATCAGAGTTTAATTTAATGCCTTTTTCAGCAGCATAAGCTTGTTCTTCAGTTCTTGTTAAGTTTAATTCTCTGATTGGTGCAATGATATCTAAATCAGACATAGCTAAAATAACTGCTTCAAATCTGAATTGATCGTTTCCTTTTCCAGTACATCCGTGTGCAATAGCTGTTGCTCCTTCTTTTTTGGCAATATCGATAATTTTTTGAGCAATTAAAGGTCTTGCAAGTGCAGTACTTAACGGATATCCTTCATATTCTGCATTAGCTTTAATTCCTCTAGCTATGTATTCGTTTGCAAATTCTTCTTTAGCATCAATAGTGTAGTGTTTATAGCCACCTATTTCTTTTGCCATTTTTTCAGCTTTAGCTATTTCTTCATCGCCTTGCCCTACATCTACACATGCAGTAATAACTTCAACATCATATTTTTCTTCTAATAATTTAACACAAACAGAAGTGTCTAATCCACCACTGAATGCAAGAACTACTTTGTCCATTTAATCACCATAATAAATATTATAAATTAATTTCTATTTTTAATAGTATTTAATATTAAGTTAAAATCAGTGTTTTTAATTTATCAGTTAATTTTGTAATTTATTTTTTCTTTGTTTGTTGCAAATATGGTTTATGTTTTTTAAATCTGATTTATTTTCCATTTTAAAAAATCATTTTAATTTTTTTAATTAAATAATGTGGGAGGTGTCTTAGTATATTGTTTCATCAATTAAAAAGAATGTTTAAGAAAAGAAAAATTATTTATTATATTAAGTTAAAATAAATGTAAAAAATATTTGATAAGTGGAAACATGACTAGAAGAAAAAAACTGATTATATTCATCCTTATTGTATGTATTATAGGGATATTGGCATTTGTAGGAAGTTTCTTTTTAGGAGGTTCTAGCTTGGCTTCAGGTGATAAAAACATATTGGTCTTAGCTAGTGACAAAGATGAACAGCCAGGTGGTGGCGTAGACATGGCATACATGGTTAAACTGAAAAATGGTACTATAGCTAATTATACTCCGGTATATCCTGGTGGAATGACTCATCCTACAAAACATGCTCTTGGAGGTCTTGAAGGGCCAATGCGTCTTCATGACTGTCTGTGGGATGGGCCGGAACAGGGTATGGAGTATGCAAAGGAAATTGTGGAATATAATACTGGAATGCATGCTGATGCAGTAGTAATTATATATGATGATGGGTTGGATGCCATTATAGATTCAATTAGGCCTCTTAAAGTTGATGGAGTTGTAACTAATCTTAGTTCAGTAGATATTGTTAGACAAAATGATAATTATGCGGGATATGCTGGCAGAGATAGTGGAATAACTGGAAATATGTCTCGAGGTGATGCTGTATTGGTGTTAGTTAAAGCACTTTCTGAAGCATCTAAAGATCCAGTTAAGAAAAGTACAATGACCAGAGTGGCTTTGGAAGAGTATTCTAAAGGAAACATTGTAATGTCTCCAAGCGGTTCTTTTGTAAAATTATTGACTACAAAAGGTTTTGAAGGTCTTTCATAATAATTGAAAAACTTGAATTTCTAATTTTTGTTGCGTTCATTAATAATATTTATCAATATATAAACAAGAGGTTAACAAAATAATTATATTATAATAATATGAAAATTAAAATAATGTAAAAATATTTGAAAGTGATATAATCATGAATAGACGAAATAAAATAATCATAATACTTGTTATTGTAATTATTGTGGGGATTGTGGCAGTTATAGCAAATTCATTTTTAAGCACTCCTACTTTAACATTAGGTGATAAAAATATATTGGTTTTAGCTGTTGATAAAAATGAACAATCTGGAGGCGGTTTGGATATGGCATTTATGGTTGAATTAGATAATGGTACTATAGCTAATTATACTCCGGTATATCCTGGTGGAATGACTCATCCTACAAAACATGCTCTTGGAGGTCTTTCAGGACCGATGATGCTCCATGACTGTCTGTGGGATGGGCCGGAACAGGGTATGGAGTATGCAAAGGAAATTGTGGAATATAATACTGGAATGCATGCTGATGCAGTAGTGATTATATATGATGATGGGTTGGATGCCATTATAGATTCGATTAGGCCTCTTAAAGTTGATGGAGTTGTAACTAATCTTAGTTCAGTAGATATTGTTAGACAAAATGATAATTATGCTGGATATGCTGGCAGAGATAGTGGAATAACTGGAAATATGTCTCGAGGTGATGCTGTATTGGTGTTAGTTAAAGCACTTTCTGAAGCATCTAAAGATCCAATTAAAAAGGACACAATGACTAAAGTAGCTATAGAAGAGTATTCTAAAGGAAACATTGTAATGTCTCCAAGCGGTTCTTTTATAAAACTGATGGCTACAAAAGGTTTTGAAAGTCTTTCATAAAAAAGATTTATTTTGAATTTCATTGTTAAGCTTAATAAAAAAATAGTTTGACAGAAGAGAACTCTTAATTGGGGACTTATAATTGAGGTTGAAAAGTTATATGGGTTTATATTTGAGAAAAAATCCCCCAATTAAGAGTTAGAGATTCAAAAGTATGTTCAACACTTTTTCTCTCTAATATTTACTTGGTATGTTCTGGTATATAAAAGTTTAGGTGTACCTAAAATTTATCAACAAATCATTTTTCGCACAAAATTTAATTAATTTTGAGTATGTGGAATTTCTTTTCAAAGTATTTTTGTTTCCAATTACTATTAATTTTCGTTTAGCTCTAGTGATTGCCACATTAAGCCTTCTTAAATCTTTTAAAAACCCAATATTTCCATTTTCATTACTTCTCACAGTTGAAATGATTATAATTTCTTTTTCACGTCCCTGGAAACCGTCTACACTTTTTACTTCAACAGGAATTTTATCTTTAATTAAATTGACCTGATCAGAGTAGGGGCTTATAATTCCAATATCTTTGGGATCTATTCCAGTTTCTAAGTAAAATTTAGCTATTGAAGTAGCAATATCTGCTTCGCTTTGGTTGATAATTGATTTGGAATCTTTTAAATGTTTTTCTTCATTGTTTTTTAAATTGGAAGTATCAATGAATAATAGAGGTTTTAAATTGTTGTGTAGTTGTTTTTCAACATCATTTTCTTTTAGATGGGTCAACTCTTTCAAATCAATAATTTCATCAAGATTTATGTCATTGACACTGGAATCGCTTTTCAGATTGCCATTATAAAATTCTGAATTTGGAAACTTCATTAAAAAACTATTCATTCTATACTGTACATTCAATAAACTTGATTTTTTGGGATATTTTTTAATCAGCTCTTCAAATAAAGTTTTTTCAAGAAAATGTGCTTTTTCACTGATTATTGTTGGAGGCAGCTGTTTATGGTCACCTGCAAGAATGAACCTTCTGGCTTTAGCTAATGGAATTAAAATACTTGGAATTGTTGCCTGGGAAGCTTCATCTACAATTACTACATCAAAGTTTGTTCTGGCTATTTCTTCAATAGCTGCTGTAGAATTGGTTGATAAAATAATTTCACTGCTGTTAATAATGTCTTTTACTATTTTATTTTCAAGTTTTTTAATTTTGTCATGAATTTCATCAATTTTTTCATTTTCTAAAAGCCAATTAGCCATTGATTCCATTTTAGAAGGACTTATTCCACGACCACCTTTACCTTTTGAGGCATTAAATAGTATATCTGAATCACTAAAACCTCTGCGATATTGTGGGGTTGGTTTTGTGAATCTGTCTCTTGTTTCACTTATTTGTTCTATCCTTTTGTAATTTTTATTAATTTTACTGGTCAATTGATGATTTTCAGCTTTATAAGCTAATGAGTATTGGATGTTTTCTTTTGAAACTCTTTGAGGATGGCCTAACCTTGTAATTTTCAATTTTTTATTCTGGGATAATCTGTCTAATATGTTATCAACTGCACTGTTGCTTTCAGCTGTAACCAAAACTTTGTTGTTTTGCCTTACTTCCTGCTGGATCAGCTCGACTAAAGTTCTTGTTTTTCCAGTTCCGAATGGACCATGTATTAAAAAGAAATTTTCAGTGTTTACTGCATTTTTAACAGCGTTTTTTTGAGAATTATTAAGGGATTTATCTATAAACTCAATATATTTTTCCTTTTTATTTTCTTTAGGATCTCTTTTTTTTAAAGTGTATTCAAGAGCATTTTTACCTTTTGTACTTAAATGCAAGAGATTATCTTCCATTCGTCTGAAGGTAACATCATTTGCATATAAATCAATTCTTACTTTCTTTTTAAGAGCCCATTTCGGAATTGATTTTTCAAAAGCTACTTTAATAAATCTCGCACCTTTTTCAACAACGGTTCCTGTTAAATCACTTTTAAGAGGATATCCTGTACTGATTAGAACCATATCTCCAACACTGATTTCAGTTTCGATTTTTTCAGATCTTCCAAACTGTACGATTTGGGAACCTAACTGTTTTCCCAGATATTTTCCTTTTACTTTGTTGATGGCTCTTCCTAATGATTCCCTTTTCTTTGGAGACAGATTTTTTATTTCATTAGTCATTAATTCGATTTCAGCGTCTCTTTCATAATTTATAAGCTTGATTAACTGTTTTATATATTTTTTCAATTTTATCCCTTAAACTATACTTTATGTTATAATATAAATAAAAGTTTTAAAGTAATATATTAAGTAATGAATTTTGAAGTACTTGATGATTTTAACGGTTTGGAAATGGGTTTCATTTCAAAAAATTCTGGAGGTTATATCTCTAAAAATAAATATATTTTTGAAGAAATGGAATTAACTCCTTTAAATCAATTTATTTTAGAACAATCAGTTTTTGGAACACCTATATTTAAATTAGGCAGTGGTGGGGCAAATATTTTATTGATATCTGGAATTCACGGCAACGAATTGCCTTCACAGGCGGCCAGTTTAAAATTATTGGAGGAATTAATTAATATTGGCTTGGATAATACGGTTTATATGATTCCATTTGCAGCTCCAAAAGCTACTATGAATAATGAAAGAACTTTCAATTCAAGAGATTTAAACAGATCTGCACATATTAAAAATTCATTAAGTAATTTAATTATGCAGGCTATTGAGGAACTTAAAATTAATTTTGTTGGTGATTTTCATTCAACAGCTAAAAACAGCAATCCTGGTTTTGAATCAATATTTTCAAGTAGAAATCCTTCTCCTGAAAGCTGTTTAATAGCCAATTATATTTCAGCACAAACAGGAAGTAAAGTAATCAGCTTTGAATTTGCAGGAAAAATTTACAAAGGGGCAGTTGAAGATGTTTGTAATTTAAATGGAGTTCCTGCAATTACCTGTGAGGTTTTATCTCCATTTGCTTTAGTTGGAAAAGGCAGTGTTGAAAAATCTTTAATGCAGATGAAAAGTTTTTTATCTTATTTTGGAATTTTTTAAAAAAAATAAGGAAAAAATTAATTATTTTTTCCTTTTAAGTCCTATAATTGATCCAACAATGGCGATTAATAAAATAGCTATTGGAATTCCTGTTGATTCCAGAGGGATGCTGTTGTTGGTATATGTTGTTTTATTGATATTTTGTTGTGATGCGCTATTATTGTCTTCAGTATTTGAAGTGAAGTTACTGGTGGAGTATCCATTAGTTGAGGTTGTGTTGTCAGCGACATATAACTGTCCAGTTTCAAGTTCAACTATATAATAAGTTTTACCCTCTTTAGTAGTAAAATATTCTGTTCCATTGTGGGTTTTTTTAATCGGACATAATCCTTCAGGAGTGCTTATATATTTTGACCCATTTATAGTCACTTCTTTATATGTGTTGTTGTTAGTTTTGGTTAAGTCTTTATAATGTTGTATTTCATTTTCTGTGTAATTTGAAGAATTTGCTTGCATATTTTGTGGATTATGTTGTATTGTATGTGATTCACTTTGAGGTAATGTGCTCCCAATTGTATTATTTTCTTGTGAAATTGCATAGCTTGCAGAAATCAAACATATTCCAATTATTAAAATCATCAAACCGAATAATATTTTTTTCATTTTTCACACCTCTGATGTATATTAATATTTATTAATAATGACATATATATGTTACATTTTGATTTTTTGAATAATCAATATTTTTTGATATTTAATCAATTTATTTAATCAACACAGTTTCCACTAAATGATGTAAATACATTTAATGCACTTTTGCCATGATTAATAAAATAAATATAATTCATTTTCTAAGTATTGCACAACCTTTAGAAGTAGTAATATCGTGTATAATAATTAACATTAACATTAGCTATAGGATTTTTCATGAGTATTTAAGACATATTTCTTCTTTTTTAAGTATCTATAATAATATTAATCAATTGTTCATTTTTAAGAATTATTAATTTGTAGAATATTGGCTATTTTTTTTAAATACTTTTCAAATGCTATCACTATTAATTTGTAATATAAGTTATAATCTAAAGTTAAGGTGATTTTTTGTCTTCATATAAAGGACACACAATATTTGCATTGATTCTTGCTTTAATGTTTTTTCATAATCCTCTGATTATTGCCTTAAGTGTAATTGGTGCTAATATTCCTGATTTTGATCATAAACTTAAAAAAGACAATGTCTATAAAATGATTATTTTGGGATTAATTGTGTTTATATCTCTTTATATCTTAAAATTACCTTATTATTTAGGTTTAATAATAGTATTTTTAGGAACTGTCTTTTATTTTTCCCAGCACAGAAGTTTTACTCACTCTATTTTTGGTGTACTCACATTAACCGCGACAGTTTCTTTAATACTTATTTGGGCTTATGAGCTTCTTATGAATATAACAATAATTCCTACATCTTACTTATTCATGGCTATTTTAATAGCTCTTTTAAGCTTTTTATTCCTAAATAAGAAATTGCTTTTAATATTCCTGCCATTATTCTTTATTAGCTTATTTTTATTTGGAACACTAACTGTAAACTATATTGAAATAGCTATTGGGTTGTTTTTAGGATTATTAAGTCATATTATACTGGATGCTTTTTCTCCATCTGGAATAAAGTTATTTGCTCCAATATCTTCTAAAAAGTCACATAAGCAATTTGGGATGTTATCTATAATAATTTTAGGAATATTGGCCATTTATTTAAGGAGATTTGAAATACTTTCTTTAATGGCATATTTTTTTCCAAACATTTATTAATTATTTTTTTAAAACAGTTGTTGTATGAATTCATGGATTTATTTATTTGTTGCAGGTATTTTTGAAATGGGATGGGTTTTAGCTCTAAAATTTTCTGAAAATTTCACAAAATTATTATTTGCAGTTTTAACTGTTGTATTCATGATTTTAAGTTTGATTTTCTTATCATTTTCATTTAAATCAATCCCTATGGGTACTGCTTATGCTTGTTGGACAGCTATTGGAGCAGTTGGTGTTATAATCTTTGGCATTTTCTTTTTGGGAGAATCTGCAAATCTTTTAAGATTATTTTTTATAGGGCTGGTTATAACAGGAATTATTGGACTTAAATTAACTGCTTCCTAATATCTTTTTTTAATAGCAAGTAATAGCTTTGACACTCCATATAAAACAGGTAATTCTATTAATGGTCCAATTACCAGTCCGATTAATATCAATTCTCTTCCGGGGAATGAATTTACAGCAATAGCTAGTGCCAATGGTGAATTTCGAGCTAAAGTAGTCATTGTTAGGCTTGCATAGTTTTCATAATTAAATTTCATGTTTTTAGCTACTATGAAATCTAAAACGAGATTTATAATAAAAAACAGGATTAATGGGATAAATATTGATAAAATTGAGTTTAAATTACTGAATACTATATCTCCATTGCTGTTAAATATCCCAAATACTGCAGCAGCTAAAAAGATTATCTGACAGCTTGAAAAGAAATTGGTTATTTTTTCATTATTTTTCAATAGGAATTTAGTTAGCTGAGCTAAAAGAAATGGGATTATCACAACAATTAATATGGAATATCCGATTTCATAATAATCTATGGAGTTGTGACTTGAAAAGAATAGAATTAAATAAACCGGCAACAACACGATTTGAAGTATCAGATTTATTGGAAGGATTGAAAGACTTAAATTTATATTTCCTCTCGCCATTTTCGTAAATACTAAATACCAGTCAGTACATGGAGTTAAGATAAGCATAATAAATCCAATTAGAATATCTGTATTTCCTTTTAAAAATAGTGACCCGAGGAAGTATCCAAGTAACGGTGTCCAGATAAAGTTAATTATTAAGCTGGTTTTTGTAAATTTAAAATCTTTAAAACTCTTTTTTAAATCTTTAAGGGGAACTTCTAGAAACAGTCCATATAACATAAGACAGAGGAATAATGTTATTAATGATTCACTATTGTTTCTTAAAACGGATATGTCACTTAATCCAAGTCCTAATATGATGGCTAGGAAGATTATTGCTGGTTCTGCTTTTTCTAGAATTTCCATTTAAATCACTTTTTTAGGTATGTCTAAATTTTGTCAGTTCATATTATTAATTTTTTTTATTTGTGCTTTTGCCTTAAAATCAAATAGTTAATTCTTTTAAGTTTTTTTTAAACAGTCTGATATTTGATTTAAATTTTTTAAATAAGTTATATTTATTTTTAAATAATTTATAGTTGTATTTTTAATTTTTATAAATTTTCAACACCTTTTTTAAATTTTGATAATTTTTTATTGCTCCAAATTCAAATGCATACATTTATAATAAATAATCATGATAATTAATAATTGTTTATGTAGTCAATTTTTTATTTTATTATGTTGACTTTTTAATCTACGAAATGGAGCTTATTTAATGTTTTTAACTAGACTAGGTTATGGAATTGTTTATTTCTTGGATCTTATTTATGAAATACTTAAAGCAACTTTTGATGTTGCTGTTAATGGAATTATGAGACAAAATATTGATCCGGTAGTTGTAGAAATTGAAACAGTTTTAGAGAGACCTGTTTCTCAAACAATTTTGGCTA
Organism: Methanobrevibacter intestini; assembly: GCF_047402955.1. Classification (NCBI taxonomy): domain Archaea; kingdom Methanobacteriati; phylum Methanobacteriota; class Methanobacteria; order Methanobacteriales; family Methanobacteriaceae; genus Methanobrevibacter; species Methanobrevibacter intestini. The sequence continues at coordinate 782,678 of NZ_CP187956.1, read as the reverse complement.
ACAGTATTTCTTTAACTCCGGGAACTTTGTCAGTTGATTTGGATTCTGAAAATAACATTATTAAAGTAGCTGCTATTTCTCCAAGAAGTAAGGAAGATATTATTCCTTTTGAACCATATATAAAGAAGATGTTAGAGTAGTTTTCTTTATATGTTTAAATAATTGTTGAGTGGGATAGTAATGGACATATTATTTGTTTCAAAATATTTTGTGGTTGTTGCATCAATGATAATGATGCTTGCTGCGTTAAGGGCAAGTGCTTATAAATCTACAACAATGGGACTTTTAAGTAGTTCTGTTGTAGTTGTAGCTTTTGCATTATCTTTACTTGTTGTTGGAGATATGTATGACATATCATTCTTTAAAGATATTTCATTAGCTTTAGTGCTTTTTGGATTTATAGGGACTGTTGCTTTTGCTGTTACACAAGGAGGAGATGACTAATGTTTGCAGTTGAGTTGATTCAGTCTGTTCTTCTTATTATTTCAGCTATTTTAATGATAATATCTGCAATTGGTTTTTTAACTCTGGATAAAAATATGAATAATTTAATTTATGCCAGAATCCATATTGTTGGTGTTTTTGATGTTGCATTTATTATAGCAATGATTGGGTTACAACAATATCTTTTAGCAGGTATTTATTTAGTTATAGCACCATTTACAGCACATGCAATAGCTAATGCTTTTTATAACTCAGAAGATAAAGTAAATAATTTAAAAAATAAAGAAGTGGAAGTTGAAAGTTCAGACGATGAAAATCCGTTTGTTCATAATATAAATAAAGTTAAAGAAATGGAAAATAAATCAGATGAGAGTAATGATGATAGTATTAAATTTTCTATTTCTACATTAGAGATTAGTGAGGATGAATAAGATGTTAAGTATTATATTAATGATTATTACAGTTTTAAGTGCGATTCTTGCTCTTATTCAAAAAGATTTGTTAAAAGCAGCAATTTTAACAGGATTTTCTGGTGGTGCTCTTGCAGTACTTTTCCAACTTTTACTTGCTCCGGATGTTGCTTTAACACAAGCTATTGTTGGTGCAGCTATTGTTCCTGTATTTTTAGCATTGGCTGTTAAGAAAACACAAAGGGATGGTTCCTAATGGCATATATGCAATTAGCAGCATTGTTTACTGCAGGAGCATTGGTAGTTGTTGGTCTTTTTGCAGCTATTTTCATTGATAATATTGTAAAGAAAATAATTGGTATTAGTTTTATTGAAGAAGGTGCAAATTTATTTATTATAGCTATAGGATACAAACCAGGTGGAGTAGTTCCAATTTTAATGCCTGGAATGAGTCCATCTTGGTATGCTGCAAACTCTGCCTATCCTTTGCCTTTTGGATTAGTACTTACAAGCATTGTAATCGGTGCAAGTACACTGGCAGTAATGTTGGCTATTGTGATGGTTATTTACAAAAAATACGGAACTTTAAGTACAAAAGTACTATTGGCAGACACATCTAAACAGGAGGAGTATGATGAGTAATTATTTGATTCCTCTTATGGTAATAGTTCCTATGCTTTGTGCAATACTTGTAAATGCTTTTGCTAAATTCAATAAATCTATTAAAGTATTGACATTTGTAGTAGCTATCTGTTTACCGATTATTCCATTAATTTCCAATTACGGATTGCATTTCTTTGGAGGATATACTCCGATGGTAGATAATGTAACTGGAGTAATTTATCATCCGGCTATTACATATTCTTTTGACATGCTGCAACAAATATTTATAGCAGCAATAGGATTAATAACATTTTTAGTAGCTTTTATTTACTTGTCAAAATATAAAAAAGCATCTGGGCAGTATTTGTTCTTATTGTTTATGGGTACAGCATCTGTAACTGCATTAATGCTTACTGATGATATATTCAACATGTTTGTATTCTTTGAGATACTTGCATTAGTCCAAGTGGGTATTGTAATTGCATCTCCTATGGATTACAGTTATGAAATGGCTCTTAAATACATGATTTTAGGATCTATTGGAAGCCCAATAATGCTTTTAGGAATTGGATTTTTACTTGCAAGTACTGGTAATATTAATATATCTGATATAGTTGTAGCTCTTCACAATGGAACTTTAAGCTTCACATCTCCAGTATTATTGATGTCATTTGCTTTAATATTCTTCGGATGGTTATATGCTTCAGGTTTACCTCCGTTCCATATCATAAAATCAGGAATGTACAGTAAAGCAGAACCTCACGGAGCAGCTTTGCTTCAGACATTTACAGTTATCTCAATGATTTCTATTGTATTAATAATGTTTAGAATATTCCATGAATTGCCAATATTTGAATTGTTATTAGTATTGTTTTCAGTATTAGCTATGATTCTAGGTGTTTCACTGGCTTTAACTCAAACTGACTTCAGAAGAATGATTGGTTATTTGGCAGTTGGTGAACTTGGTTTTATCGGATTGGGTATTGGTCTTGGAACTCAGTTTGCAATTACTGCAGGTCTTTTCCAGGCACTTAATGAAATAATCACTACAGCATTATTATTTATAGGATTCGGACTTATTGCTTATGTAACTAAAGAGGAAGACACTCGTAAATTGGGAGGGTTGCTTGCTTATCATCCAAAAGTTGGTTTAATGCTTTTATTTGGTGGTTTGGCAATGGCTGGAGTTCCTCCATTTAGCGGATTCCAAAGTAAATTAATGCTTGTTCAGGCTTCATTAAGTTGCGGATATCCAGAATTATCAATTCTTGCAGTTGTAGTAAGTATAGCTACATTTGTTGTATTTGTTAAAACGTTCTATGGAATGTTTTTAAGACCAAAGCCAAAAGGTTTGGAAGTTCCTGATAATGAGGTTCCTAAATCAGCAGTCTTTGCAATGGTTGTTTTATTAGCTTTAATTATTATATTAGGTCTTTTCCCAGGTCTTGTTACAACTGGGATTTCTGAGTTTGTAGGAGGTATTTTATGAAACTTTATGATCAAATCTTCAATGTTGTAAAAGATTTTAGAAAATTCTTTTCTCCAGGTCCTGTAACTAATGCAGATGTTTCTGGAAGTATTACCTCTGAAATATTGTTGATTGTTTCATTAGTGTTGGCCTGTTTATTATTAAGACATATTCATATATTGCTTGCAGGTCTTGTTACTCTAATTATTCTTGTTGTTTTAATAAAGAATATGCCGTTAATTCCTAAATTTAAAATTGAACAGGATGATTCTCTAGATAAAATGATATTTTATGCAGTGATGGTGCTTGGAATAATTGTTGTATTTGTTTACTGGGGTGGTAACCTTGTCTAGCAGTATTAGAACATTAGTTGCATCAGTAGTAACAGTGTTATTTTCCATATCTTTATTTGATGCATTATTTAACTTAAATAAAGTCATTGTTCCTGGTGTAAGTAATATTTACAATGCTTTAGGTACCAGCATATCTCCAAACTTGATTACTGTTGTAATTTTTGATTTTAGAGGTTATGATACCTTAGGTGAGTCTATTATATTATTAACTGCAGGTTTAGTTGTTTTACTTGTATTTGGTAGAGGAAGATTAGGAGGTAAAGAAGAATGAGCCAAAATAGTGTGATTTTAAAGTTGATAGCTTTACCTATTGCAATTTTTGTATCATGTATGGGAATAATGACTATTTTAGGAGGACATATAACTCCTGGTGGGGGTTTTCAAGGTGGAGCCATGATTACTGCAGGTGTTATTATGTGTCTTTTAGTGTATGGATTGGATAAATCTCCAATAAATTTTTCTCATGATTTTGTAGATATTGTAGAAAGTTTCGGAGTCTTGGTTTATATTGGGCTTGGTCTTGCAGGTTTATTCTTTGCAGGTGCTTTCCTATACAATGTAGGAACAGATCTTTCAGGAGTGGTTCCGGAGTTTGTAAGAACAATTTTCCATTATCCTGATATAACAAATGCAGGAATAGTTCCATATTTAAATATAGTAGTTGGGTTAAAAGTGTTTGTTGGTTTAAGTGCAATTGTTATAGCTTTTATGGGATTTAAGAAATTTGAAGAGGAAAACTGAGGTGAACATATGTTAAATTTAGGAGCAATAATATTCGGATTTTTATTTGGTGTTCTTATAGGTTCTCAAATCAAAACTAAAGCTATGGATACACAGTTCACTTTAGCATCATTCATAATAATTTTTATTGTAGGAGTAATTTCTGCATGGCAATTGGGCCCATTTCCATTTTATACAGACATGCCAATAGCTTCAGGATTTTTCTTCGGATTAATTGGTATTTTTGTAGGTAAATTATTATTTGACAGAGGAGATTGAGGGGTTTATAATGTTTGTATCGACTAATACATGTGATGGAAAAGGGGAATGTATTAAACAATGCCCCACAAAAGCTATTCGTTTAATTAATGGAAAAGCTTTAAGTTGCCTTACCTGTGGATTATGTTATAAGAACTGTCCAAGTAATGCAATATTCATTAATAGCTATGGAGGTTATGTTGTAGACAGAGCTAAATGCAGTGGCTGTGGAATGTGTATGTATAACTGCCCTATAAATAATATTAAAATTGAAGAGGGGGTTGTTTACGGTATTTGTTCACGTTGTGGAGTTTGTGAAGAAGCTTGCCCATCTCATTCCAGAATTGATAGCTTCAAATTAACTGAAGAAAAACAGCTGGAATTTATAAAATCTTTAAGCAATGCATTACCTACATATAAGGGAGTACCTCATAAGCCTAGTGAAACGACAGAGGTAAGCAGAAGCTATTTTACAACAGATTATAATAATTGTATTTATTGTGGAAGATGTGAAAAGTACTGTCCGACCGGTACGATTCAGGTAACTTTAGATAGAGATGAAGGAATTTGTAGTGACTGCGGACTTTGTAGTGATGTTTGTCCTAATGGAGCAATGAATAAAAGTCATGTTGTTAATAAAAGCACTTGTACACTTTGTTTAAACTGTTTGAAAGCATGCCCTCATAATGCAATATCTATTGAGAAGTTTAAAATAAATGTAAATCATATTAATCAAAAACCGGAAGGTTCTATTGTCTCTTGTATTAATTGCGGATTATGTGCTGAATTATCTGAAAATGACTCTTTAAGATATGAGGATTCAAAATTAAGATATGATCCAACAGAAGATGTTGGAGAAAATATTTCAAAAGCACATAAAATAGCTATTGATTCATGTCCGGCAGCTACATTAAAAGAAGATGATGAAATGCTTCTTGTTAATGAAATAACTGGGGAAGAACAAAACACACTTTCAGGATTTTGTGTATCCTGTGGAAACTGTGTTAAAGTCTGTGAAAATGATGCAAGATTGTTTAAAGTAGCTACATGGGACGGATCAATAACTGATGATTGTATTTCCTGCGGAATATGTTGTGAAGTATGTCCTGAGGAAGCTATTACTTTACATAGAGGAACAATTTCCGTTGATTTGGATAAGTGTATTTTATGTGAAAATTGTAGTGTTCATTGTCCGGTTGATGCAATTCCAAGAACTACGATGCATAAAAAAGAAATCATTGACGGATTCTGTTTCATTGAACAGCAGTTATGTATGCACTGCGGTTTATGTTATGATATTTGTCCATATGATGCAATTAATAAAAATGACGGCAAATTTGAAGTAGATGAAGATAAATGTAAATATTGTGGAGCATGTAAAAATGCCTGTCCTGCAAATGCATTTATGTTTGAGAGAAATTTTAAAGATTCTATAGAGGAGATCTAAATGAGAAACATGCTTAAAATAGCACTGGAAGGAGCATTTACTAACTTTAAAAGAATATTTTTCGCAGCAGATAGAGTTACTGACATGGAAATGCGAAAACAGATAAGTACACTTTCTGTCAAACCAGAAAAAAAAGTAGATGAAGATGCCTGTATTGGCTGTGGAGGCTGTGCCAATGTTTGTCCGACTAATGCTATTGAAATGAAGAAATTAGCATCTCCAGTAAAATTAACTGACAGCTGGACAAAAACAGAAGTTCCTGAATTAAATTCACTAAAATGTGTTGTATGTTATTATTGTCATGATTTCTGTCCAGTATTTTTATTATACGGTGAAAAAGGAACTATTCATCCGAATACTGTTGGAAATCAGGAAGTAGATGTTTCAGAACTTATTAATCAGCCAGTTAAAATATCTGATGATAAATTAAAAGTTATTTCACAATATCTTTCAGATAAAACAATATTAAAAAATAGAGAGGACTAAGGGGGATTATATGGGAATTAAATCATTTTCAAGAGCAAGAGCAATACATCTGATGTTAGTTTATACTGGCGGATGTAATGGGTGCGATATTGAGATTGTTAACTCTGTATTATCACCTAGATTTGATGCTGAACAATATAAGGTTTTTTTAACATGGAATCCTCGTGAAGCTGATGTTTTAGTGGTTACTGGTCCTGTAACCAAATTAAACAGAAAACCATTAGAGGAAATTTATAAAGCTATACCTGAACCTAAACTGGTAGTAGCTGCAGGAAGCTGTGCTTTAATGGGTGGAGTTTATAAGAATATTCATGGAGATATTCCTTCTGAAGAAATTGATGGACCTGTTGAAAACATAATACCTGTAGATGCAAAAGTTCCGGGATGTGCTGTAAGGCCTCAGGATGTTTTGTCTGGTGTTGTATCAATTTTACCAAAATTATTAGATGCAGATTAAAAGGGGAGTTTAAAAAATGGATGAAAAAATACCAAATAGTAAAATTATAGAAACAGAAATTCCTATGGGTACAGTTCACCCAGCTGCATTAGAGCCATATAGAGTAAGGCTTTTTGTAGAGGATGAAATTGTACAGGAAGCTGAAATAACTATTGGCGTTAACCATAGGGGTGTAGAAAGAATTATGGAAGGGCTCCCTGTTGAAAAAGCCAATGCATTAACTGAAAAAATATGTGGAATTTGTTCTAATGCTCATGTTTGGAATTCTGTAAGAACTGCAGAATTGGGTTTGGATATTGAAATTCCGGAAAGGGCAAGTTATATTAGGATAATTGTTGGAGAATTGGAAAGGTTACATAGTCATTTTCTCTATTTAGCTCATGGTTGTGAAGTTTTAGCTCATGAAACATTTTCAATGAGGGTTTTCTACCTTAGAGAAATAGTAATGGAACTTCTAAATATGATTGGAGGTAATAGAGTTCAGTATGGATGTTCTGTTATTGGTGGTGTTAGGCCAAGATGTGAATTGGATTCTAAAAGAATTGAAAGATTAAATAATGATATGGATGCACTGGAAGAAGGCTTAACAGACTTTGTAAACAGATTCACTGCAGATTCAATATTAATGTCAAGGATTACCGGAATAGGTGTGCTTCCTCAAAAACAAGCTATTAAATTAGATGTTACCGGTCCATCTTTAAGAGCTACTGGTGTATTGCAGGATTTAAGAACAACTATGAAAGAATATGATCCATTTGATTTTAACATTATAACTCAGGAAGATGGTGATGTTAAATCTAATTTGATGATGAGGGCATTGGAATCATTGGAATCCATTAAAATCATTCGTCAGGCGGTTAAAAACTTACCAGAAGGTCCGGTTGTAACTCATGACTGGGAAATGAAAGATACTGATATTATTGAAAGCCGTATTGAAGTTCCAAGAGGAACACTGTATCATTCATATGCTTTAGAAAGTGGAAGAGTCAGGCATTCTATTATCAGAACACCTTCTATGGCAAATATTGGTGCAATGCAGTATGCCTGTATTGGTGACCAAATAACTGATGCACAATTATGTATTGTACAATGTGATCCATGTTTTACTTGTACTGATAGAGCAATTGAGGTAATTAGGAGATAAAATCATGATGCAAAATATTATTATCTTTTCTATTTTGGCAGTAGTGGTTACAGTAGTTGTTTGTTTTATTGTAAGTACATTTTTGCCAGGTATTGAGCGAAAATATGTTCATGCTAGAATTCAGCAAAGAATAGGACCTCCAGTAACTTCTCCCGGAATAATGGCTCCCATTAAATTTGCATTTAAGGAAAATGTTGATGCAGTCTCACCGCTTCCAAAATTGTATAAAGCATTGCCAATCATATGTTTTATTGCTGTATTATGTATATTGATTGCTTTAACTCCTCAGGCATTTCATATTCCTGCATTAGCTAGTTTAATAGCTATTGTTGGATTGTTAAAAGTTGAAGAAATATGTTATGTGTTGATGGGTGCATTATCCAAATCTGTAATGTCTGTCAGGATGCCGTTTCCGGATTTGGCTAAAGGAGCAGCACATACAAATACTACAAGATCTTTTATGGAAGATATAAGTGCAAGAAGATCCTTAAGAATGATTACTTATGGTTCATTCCCATTATATTTAGCATTATTTGCACCTATAACATACTGCGGAAGTATTTTCCTTCAGGATATAGTTCAATATCAGCAGGCTAACGGTCCATTTTTATTTACTGTATCCGGTGCTATTGCAGCAATCGTATTTTTCATAGGATACATGATACTGTTAAATGAATATCCATTTTCAATTATTAAAGCGAAATCTGATGTAATTGAAGGCCCATATATGGAATATGCAGCTAAGTACAGGTCTGTTGTATTTATCACAAGAGGATTTCTAATGTTTGTACTTGGCGCTCTATTTTCAGTACTGTTTATTGGAATACCTCCAAATGTATTTTCATGGGGAATTTTAGTTAATATTGTTGTAGCTTTAATATTTGTATTTATGATGGGTATTTTTTCAGCATTCACTCCAGTATTTACAAACAGACAATTATTGCCAACTATTGTTGGAACATCTTTACTTGGAGTATTAGCTATTGTAATTGGAGTATTATGAGGTGATTATTTGAAATTTGTAATGCAGCCAAAACACATGGTAAGTCTTGGTGGATATATTGTAGAAACACAGTTTCCTTATAGGAATCTTATAGTTATAAATAAAACCTCTGAACCTATTAAAATTGAAATTCCAGTTTTTGATGAAAGCTGGATTGAAGAACACAGAGAGTTAGGACTGGAAGTAATTCCTGTATCAAAAGAAGATAATTATTTAAAAATGTGGAAAAGGGCACATGCAGAATTAGATAAAATAAGGAATTAAAATGGAAAATTATAGTTTAACTATTAAATCTGACGAAAAAAAAGGAGTTTTAGATGATATTACTTCAATTATAGTTGCTCATGAAGTTAATATTAGCTATACTCATCTTTTCATTGAAAAAAATAATGTAGGTACAATAGATTTAGAGCTTGAAAATGTGGAAGATATTGATTCATTAATAGCTGATTTGGAATTGCTTAAAGAAGTCAAGTCTGTAGAAATTCATTCTTCCCAATCAAATATTTATGGAAAACGGATTATTATTGTTGGTGGGGGAGCGCAAGTATCTCAAGTAGCTTTAGGAGCAATTACTGAAGCTGATAGGCATAATATTCGTGGAGAACGTATTAGTGTAGATACTCTTCCGATTGTTGGTGAAGAAAATATAGCTGAAGCTACTGATGCTGTATCCAGACTTCCAAGAGCACATGTTTTAGTATTGGCAGGTTCTTTAATGGGCGGAGAAATATCTGAAGCTGTCAAAAAAATAAAAAAAGAAAAAGGTGTAATTGTTATTTCCTTAAATATGCCTGGAAGTGTTACAGAGTATGCAGATTTAATTATAACTGATCCTGTACAGGCAGGGGTACTTGCTGTAATGGCAATAGCTGATACTGCAGTCTTTGATATTAAAAAACTTCATGGAAATATTAAATATTAATCTTTTGTACAAATTGCATAATATTCGCAGTTTCTACACTTTTTTTCATTTATTTTTACTTTTGGGATTTTTTTATTAATTATAATCTCTTTAACTTCATTCAATACACTAAATAGTCCTTTTCTAAGATTCATATCCATAATTACAGGTCGTTTATCATCTATTTTTGAATATTTTACAAATCCTACAAAAACTTCTGTGTCAAATTCTTCTTCAATTAAAATGGCATTTGCAGCTAGTTCTATTGCATCGGAGTCCCATATGCCTTTAAGTGGTGGTTTTGAACTTTTAAAACTTATTGGATAATATTTTCCATCAATAATTTCTATTTTATCACATATTCCAACTAAATCAAGTTGTTTATCTTTCATTAGGTAGGAATACATGCAATTTGGGAAAAACATCTCAACAATTTCCATTCCGTTTTTGTCCAGTATCCTCATTGCTTTTTTAGCTTTGAGGGATAATATTTTTATGTTGAAATAAGTTTCATCTGTTATTTCACCTATCTGTTCTTGTGTAATGTCTAATTTTAAATTCTTTATGGTATCTATGTTATTTTCTGTGTATGCAGCTATATTTTGACTTAAAGCAGTTTCTATTTCATTTAAATCCATACTTTTCTTTAGTTTACGCATATTTTTCTGCAATAAATCTTGAATATCTATTTTAAGATTTTTAATTTCATTATACAATTGATATTCATTATTTTGAGAGATGTCTACATGTGTTTTTAGATATAATTTCATTGGGCAGTACATATGCATTTTTATTGATGATATATTTATCATTTTTTAACCTCTTTAAAATCGATATTATTGATTAGAATTCAGTAATATAAATAATAAGAGGTTATAAACTGTCTAAATTCTTTAAAATTAAGTAAAAAAAGAGAATAGCTAATAATATTTAGCTATTAAAACAATTTTATCATGCTGGACTTTCTTTGAGTTTGACATATTCGTCCATGGATTCTCTGGTGGTTCCAACAACAAGTCTGTAGGAATCGTTTTTACCTTCACTAATGACTTTTTCGACTTTTCCTTTAGCTATGACATGTTCATTGTCAATAACTTCGCCTGCATATGTGTGGGTAAATGAAACAACTTCAGATATTGGCGCTTCAACTCCATCAAGTATTTTTAAGTTTTCAATAGTGTATAATGAAGGATTATCAAATGCACCAAGTGCACTTACAATATCACATTCGATTTGAGCTATTCCTAATGGTTCATAAACAGTATCTCCCCATTTGCCGCTGATTTCATCATAATTTTTAGTGCATAAAATATCAAATAAGGTTCCGTCTATAGTTCCTCTGTTTCCTTTTCTGTTTTCATACCATTTGAATTCGTCCATAGTCAAACTGGAATCTTTCATACGTTTGTTGTAGACTTTTTCCCAGAATTCATCTACAATTCCTTTTACAGTGATATCTTTGTCAATTTTATCAATATGGACATTTTTACCTTTATTTTCTCTAAATGCTTTCATAGCTTTCCTATGATTTTCCAGTCCAAAGATTACAAAGTCAATATCAGAAACATCTTCCTTGTGAAGTCCTGGAAGGATGGATCCGGAAATTCCTAAGTTTTCATAAGGTATGTCTGCAACATAATGGAAAAAGTCACTTACATTCATTAATTTAGCCATTATTTCAGGATTTTTTAACTCTTCTCCTTTATTGAAAGCATCTCTAAGTTCAGCTAGTCTTTCTTCAGGTTTAATAATTTTAGCTACTTTGTCTTTAGGAACACCCATCATTTCAACATTTGTCACATCACAGAAGTATAAATAGTCTGGATGATTTTCTCTTAAGTAACTGTAAGCTTCATCAGATGTAACTTTTCTGTATCTTTTACCTTCTTTTTCCCTGTCTCCATTTGGGTCAGGTATATATCTTAAAAATGAGATAAATCTATCGTCAGGATGGACATAGTTTGTAGAAGCAAAAAACAGTCCATCAGTTGAATAAATAAAATCTCTTGTTCTAACTTGTTTCATAAAAATAACTTCCTTGTTTTATTATTATGAAATTAATGTTAAACTTAATTTTCTATTTAATTTTCGCTTCTTATTTTTCAGCACTTCACAATATTTTTATATAAAAATAGTATCTAACATTAAATCATGACTATTATTCACAGACATATTGATGATATTTTCGAGTATGATGGAAGTCAGATTAATCCTTCCTGGGCTTTTAATGAATTTGGAATTTACGGATCATCTGTTATTACTTGGGTAGGTCCTGTAAATATCACTCCTGATAATTTAAAGGATTTTGCAGATGTTGGACTTGAAATTAAATCTAATTATATGATTAATTTTATTTGTGAATTTTTTGACTGCCAACCTGCAAACATGAGAATAGCTTACCTTCGCCAAAGACTGATTGTTATGATTTTTAGAGAAGTTCTATTTGAAAAAGGAATTGTTTCTAAAAGGGAAGGTGATGATATCTTTGTGGAAAATAGAAAATTAAGTATTTCAATAGCTAGTGCATCTTTAAGTTCCATGAAAATACATTTTGCTCTAAATTTAGAGGATAAGGGAACTCCAGATGATGTTGAAACTATTGGTCTTTTCGATATTAAAGATGAAGCAGGTAATCAGATATTTAACAAAGATAACTTAACTGACTTAGTTAATGATGTTGCCGGCAGATATATTGATGAATTAGAAACAATTGAAAAAGATATTAGTAAAACTAACTTATTATAAGATGGTGATTTTATGAAAATTATGATTAATGGTATACAATCTAATTTAAGGTTCTCTTCAGCTCATGTTATTCCAGGTCATGAATCTTGCGGTTATATCCATGGACATTCTTATTTTGTTGATGTGGAAATTGAAGGGGAACGTGCAGGAGAATTTGAATTTGTAGTGGATTTTAAAGATGTTAAATCATATACTAAAGCAATCTGTAATGAATTGGATCACAGATTATTAATTCCTGTTTACAATAATTTAATAGATATTAAAGATTTTGATAAAAAAACAGACTCCATTTTTGATTTAAAAGAAGAAAAAACAGTTTATTTCAAAATAGCTGGAAAAGGATATTCAATTCCTAGTGAAGATTGTGTTTTCTTACCTCTTCCTTATTCTTCTGCTGAAGAGTTATCTAAATTCTTTGCTGAAACATTAGCTAAAAAATTAGCTGAAAAATATGATAATCTGGAATATGTTGCAGTTGGAGTTAATGAGGGAATCGGACAGGGCGCAGTTTATAAAAAAGTGCTTGATGATTAATTATGAAAGCTCCAATAATTGAAATTTTTTCAAGTTTTCAGGGGGAAGGTCTTTTCATAGGTCAAAGACAGATTTTTGTTAGATTTGCAGGTTGTAACTTAAATTGCAACTATTGTGATACTAATGACAGTAAATCTGAAAAATCAGGAAAATTAATGACAGTTAAAGAAGTTTTAGCAGCTATTGAAAATATCAGAACTCCTGACTGTCATGTAATTTCTTTTACTGGTGGTGAACCTAGTTTATATCCTGAATTTATTAATGAAATTGCTAGCAGGACTGATTTGAAAATTCTTCTGGAAACAAACGGTACTTTACCTGAAAAAATTAATTCTATTGAAAAATTAGACATTGTATCATTAGATATTAAATTACCTGAACATTTTAACAATGATTTTGATGAAGATATTTTTATCAATGAAATCAAATCAGTAAATTTATTAATGGCGAAGTCTATAATGTTATATTGTAAAGTAGTTGTATTGCCTTCAACAAAAACAAATTTAATTCAAGAGGTAATGGAAAAATTATCTAATAATATTTCAAGCAAAAACAAACTTCAAATAATTATCCAGCCATCTAGTCCTTTAGAGGATTGGGGTAATTCTAATTCTAAATTATTTGAATTTTCAGAAATTGTTGGGCAATATTTTGAAGTATCCACCATTCCACAAGTACACAAGATATTGAATATTGAGTGAATGTGGAAATATTTTTTGTTTTGAATTTTTATTGAATTGTTTTTTGTTAGGCGTACACTTAGAACTACTAGAGGTGTGATAAAATGAAAGATAAATCATCCATTTTAAGAAAATCTATAAAGATGGGCTCAGTCGAGCATGAAACAAAAGTTTCTAATAAAGAAGGAGAAATCATGGCTATTGCAACCAAAGACGTGATTTCTATACCTCCAACTAAAAGTATCAAAGATACTGCTAAAGTAATGATGGAACATGAGTTTAGGAGGTTACCAATAGCTGATCCGGGTTCTGGTAAGGTTTTAGGTATTGTTACAGTAATGGATATTTTGGATTTCTTTGGTGGAGGAAAGAAATTTAACATTATTGAGAAAAAATACGAAGACAACTTTTTAGCAGCTATTAATGAACCTATTAGAGAAATTATGACTCGTGATGTAATTTGCCTTTCTAATAAATCTTCTATTAAGGATACTATTGAAACAATGTTATCTAATCAAATTGGTGCTATTCCTCTTGTAGATGCTGATGATAAACTTGCAGGTATTGTAACTGAAAGGGATATTGCATTATCATTAGCTGGTGTATTAACTGAAGAAGTTGCACAAGATTACATGTCTACTAAAGTATTTACAACCACTCCTGGAACTCCAATTGAAAGTGCTTGTAAGATAATGGTTAGAAACGGATTAAGAAGAATACCTATTGTTGGAGGTGAAGCTGACATATCTAATGCAAGTAAAAAATTATTGGGTATAGTAACTTCTACTGATATTATTAGGTATCTCAATGCAAAAGAATTATTTGATAACTTAAATTCTAATGCTGCTTCAGAAGTATTGAAAAACATAGTTTCTAATATTATGGCAGAAGATCCAATTACTGTATCTCAAACAGAAAGAATTGGAGATATTTGTGCATTATTTGCTGAGAAAAATATTGGTGGTGTACCTGTAACTAAAGATGATGAAATTATAGGTATCATTACTGAAAAAGATATATTAAATGCAATTAAAACATTATAAACTTTAAAAAATAGGAGTATTTTCCTTTTATTCCTATTTTTCGATGATGTAATTTATTCGTAACTGAAAAGGAGATGATAATATGCAAATAAAAAACTTGATGTCTGAAGATTTAATCACTGTTGATAAGGATCAAAAACTTTCTGATGGTTTAAAATTATTGGCTAAAAATGATATTTCACGTTTGCCAGTAATTAATACCAATAAAGATCATCAAAGAGAATTGGTGGGAATTATTTCAGAAAGGGATGTAGCTGATAAATTAGGTTCTTCAAGATATGAAAATATGCCTGCATCAAGACTTCATATTTCATCTGTTATGGTTAAAGATGTAATCTCTGTTGTTGAAACAATGGATTTGGCAGATGTTGCAAATTTAATGCTGGAAAATGGTATTGGTTCTGTACCTATAGTATCTGATGATGATATGATGGTTGGAATAGTTTCAAAAGCTGATTTTGTAACTCTTGCAGTTGGTAGGGCATTTGATAAAATAACTGTTAAGGAAGTTATGTCTGATAGTATTAAAGCAGTATCTTCACAGGAAAGGTTAGTTCATGCAAGAAGAATCATGATTGATTCTCGTGTAGGCAGATTGCCTGTTATTGATGGAGATGAGCTTGTTGGTATGATGACTTCAAAAGATGTTATGAAGGCATTTATCAATTTCAGAAAAAATGTTCCGGAAAAATATCAGAAAACTCAAATTAAAGAAATTTTAGTTGAAGAAGTCATGTCTGATAATCCGTTGTCTATTTCAAAAGATGCATCTATTTCCGAAGTGGCTAACACAATGATGGATACTGGTTATAATGGATTACCTGTTGTTGAAGACGATAATGTAATTGGTATTATAACCCAAACAGATATTTTAAGACTTATAGCTAAATTGGAGTCTTAATTCAAATTTTAATAGCTAATATTTTAGCTATTTTTTCTTTTTTTATTTACAATAAACTTTTTAACTGTTAAATAATATAACACAAAGTATTATGTGTATTAATATTTCATTTTTAGGTCCAAAAGGAACTTTTACTCATGAAGCGGCCCACATGCTTGGGAAAAATTTAGTTCCGTACTGTACTATTCCTGCAGTGATGGAAAGTGTTTCAAGTGGGGAGTGTCAGTTTGGAGTGGTACCAATTGAAAACTCTATTGAAGGTCCTGTGGGACTTACTTTAGATTCTCTAGCTCATAAATTTGATTTAAAAATATTTAAAGAAATAGTAATTCCAATTAATCAAAATTTAATTGTTAATCCTGAAACGACTATGGATGATATAACTGATGTATATTCTCATTCTCAAGCAATAGCTCAATGTCAGGAGTTTATTCAGAGTAATAAAATAAGTCCTCATTATGCTGTAAGCACGGCAAGTGCAGCTAAAAGTATTTTAGGGAATAAAACAAAAGCAGCTATTGGAAATTCTAAAGCTGCTGAGATTTATGATTTGGAAATTCTTAAACCAAATATTCAGGATATTGATAATAATGAAACACGTTTTGTTGTTTTATCGAAAAATGATCATGAACCTACTGATAGAGATAAAACTTCAATAATATTTTCTATTTATGAAGATAAACCGGGAATGCTTTATAAGATATTGGGAGTTTTTGAAAAAGAACATGTTAACTTAACAAAAATTGAATCAAGACCCTCTAAAAAAGGTTTAGGCAAATATTTATTCTTTGTTGATTTTTATGGTCATAGAACTGATAAAACAGTTCAGAATATTTTAAATGAACTGGGTGGGCTTACTTACTTTTTAAAAGTTTTAGGTTCTTATCCGGAGTTTTAGAAAAAACTTTAAATTAGTGATTTAATAAAATAGTATTATGATAAAATTCATGGATGGTATACATGCCAAATGATAAAGAGAAACTTCTAAGAGTTATGCGTAGTTTGGATGCAGACTATGCTCATGGTAAGATTTCTGAAGAAAAATACAGATATTTTCGCTCTAAATATGAAGATAAACTCAATACATTAGATGCTCGTGATGCTACTAATAGAATTAGGTCTATGCAGGGTAAACCATCTGGTAAAAGAAAAACTAACCCTAAACCTCCTAAGCTTAATAGAAAGAAAAAAGAGGAGCAAGATTTGGTTCAAAAATATATTATTAATCCAAAAAAAGGTGATAAATCTTTAAATAAAGAGAAAAAACAACCTATGGATAATAGTACTTTTAGATTAGTTGCAGTTTTAGTTTTAGTAATTGGATTTACTGCAGGCATCGGTTACGGAGTTTTAACTTTTGACTTTGGAAATATTTCAGTAACTGATGCACAAGCTATTGTTGAGGATACAGCATTTCCTGAAGTTGAGGAAGTTAAAGTAAATGATACGAGTAATGATTCTGTTCAAGTTGGAGATACTTACACTTCAGATAATTCATATGATAGTGGAGATACATACTCTAGTCAAGGTTCTGAAAATTATGATTCTGGGTGGAGTGAGGATTCTGGGTCAGGAAGTGGTTCTGACACAGGAAGTTATGAATCTTCAGGTGCTGGATCTGAAGGTGGATAGAAGTTAATTATGGTGAATTTATGAAGAAAAATATTATATGTGGAGTTATAATAATTGTAGCAATTATTTGTGTGTTTGGATACTTGATTATGAATAATGTATCTACTTCTGACATTACTGGAGGTGGTGGTGATAACACTACCAAAATGTTAAGTTCTTCCAAAGGAGGGGTTATGGTTCAATATCCTTCTGACTGGGTACTTTCTGAATCAACTTCAAATGATTCTGTAATTGCTCTTGCAAAATCCGACTCTATAGATTCATCTAAAGTAGGGCAAGTTACCATCAATGTTGAAAAACAGCCTATTGAGGGAAGTTTTGATTCATTTATAAATCAAACTTACACTGCAATGCAACATGATTCCTCTTTTAATTTGACATCTTCTGGTCAGGTTTTAATTGGAGATAAGAATGCTACTGAATATGTTTATACATCTAATATTAATGGAGTAGTTAAAGAACACAAAGCTCTATGGTTTGATAAGGGCGACCAAGCTTATGTTGTATTGTATAGTGCACCAATTGATAAATTTGATGAAAATCTAAATTCATTTAATTATATTTTAGAAAATATGCAAATTGGTGCATAATTCTTTTTATTTTTTTAGAGGTATTTTTTATGATTATATTATGTGTTACGGGTAGTATTGCAGCTACTGAATCTATTAAATTAGCTAGAGAACTTAAAAGAAATGATGTGGAAGTTAAATGTTTTATGAGCGAAGCTGCTTGTGACATTATAACTCCAAATGCTATGGAATTTGCAACGGGTAATGAAGTAGTGACTGAGTTGACTGGTAAGATTGAGCATGTTAAATATTCTCAAGAGGATTTGATATTAGTTGCTCCAGCTACTGCGAATACTATAAGCAAATTTGCATATAAGATAGCGGATAATCCAATTTCTACACTTTTGATTACTGCATATGGGCATGACACTCCAATTTTGTTTGTTCCGTCAATGCATGATTCAATGTTTAAGGCTATTAAAGGTAACATTGATAAAATTAAAAAAGAGGGCTCTGCTTCATTTATCAAACCTAAAATGGATGAAGGTAAAGCAAAATTCCCAGATAAAGAAGATATAGTTTTAGAAGCATTAAGAACAATTAATTTAAATAAATGAGGTGGTTTTATCCACGAAAAAGTTTTAATAAGTATGGGTGGAACTTATGAACCGATTGATCCAATAAGAGGAATAACTAACAAGTCCTCTGGAAAAATGGGTTTGGAATTAGCTAAACAGGCTTATATTCGTGGATTTGATGTTACATTAATTGTAGCTAATGTTAGTGTAAAAATTCCTTCTGTATTTGATGTTATTAAAGTTGAAACAGCTGGAGAAATGAATGATGTGATTAAAGAATTAATTCCTACACAGGATATTTTTATTTCAACAGCTGCTGTTTCTGATTTTAAATTTGAAGATAAGGAAATTCATAAAATAGATTCTTCAAAGGCATTGTCTATAAATTTAAAGCCAACTATTAAAATCATTCGCCAAATTAAAGAACTGAATCCCAATATCTTTTTAGTTGGATTTAAGGCTGAAGTTAATATTTCTAAGAAAGATATAATAGCCAGTGCAAAGCAGCAAATTAAAGATGCCGGAACTGATTTGGTAATAGCCAATGATGTTAGTGACGAGAACTGTCATTTCGGTTCAGACAATAATAAGGTGTGGATTGTAGATGATGATATTGTAAGTGTTCCGCTATCTTCAAAAAAAGAAGTAGCCAATATAATCTTTGATGTTATTTTGGAAAAATTTTAGTGATGTTTTCACTGTTTGAACCTTAAAAAGTAATACTTTTTTAGTTAAAATAGCTTTTTTTAAATATTTATTAAAATTTTGATAAAAATAAGTATTTTTTAAAAATAAGTTCATTCCTTTAGGAATTACCAATTTGAGTGATTAATAGAGTGATTTTTTCCCTAAAGGCATTTAAAATGAACTTTTTTTTATTTGCATTAGCATATTGTATATTTCATTTTATGTTATAAATAGCTATCGAAGTAATACTTTTTTCGGTATTTTGACTTATTTTTTTAATTTTCTGTCTGTCCTTTTTTTAAGCTTTTACAAGTGTAGTCGGGATATTTTTTATTAAAAATTTTTCTCTACTACAAATGTAATATGGTCTTTTTCGTATGGTTCCAGTTTTACTTTTTCAATAATTTTAAAACCATTTTCTCTTAATTTCTTCTCTTCTTCTTTAAAAATCTTTTTAGGCTTTTGTACAACATCAATACTTCTAGCTTTAATCATTAATATTCCTATAGCATTATCTTTCCCTATTAAGTCCATATTTTTCATAAACAATTGACTTTGTGTTGGTTGAGCTACATCGCAGTATACAATGTCTGCTTTTTCAGTTATATTCAAATAATTTTTAGGTTTGGTAGCATCTCCTAAAATCGGAGCAATATTAGTCCTTTGTCTGGCTAGTCGGACTAATTTTTTAGCTGTTGTTGGTGAAAATTCAACTGCATATATTTTTCCGTCAGTTACTATGTCTGAAATGTGTGAAACTGTTGTTCCAGTTGACGCACCTAAGTATAGGACTTTTGCATTTTCAGGAATCTCTAGTTTTTCTAATCCATTTAATAGAGCTGCAGCTAATTTTGACCTTCTGGGATTCCATATTCTGTATTCTTCATTTTCCTGAATTAATTCTTCCCCATAAACTGAAATTCCAGGTGTTAAATTTTTGGTAGCTATTTGTCCGTCCTTTAAATAAACTTTCATAGCTTATTTCCTCCTTTTATTTTTTCTTCTTTTTTTAGATTTCTGGTGTTTATTTTTAGATTTTGAGCGCTCTTCTTTTCGTTTTTTAGTAGTCTTTGTTGGAAATGGATTTTCTTTTTCTATCTGTTCTGCTTTTCTGATAAATTCTTCGTAAATATTCGGATCAAAATCTTTAGTGAAAATATCTTTTCTGCATGCCAGTGATATTTTAGATGCAAGCATTCTAGCTATTTTTCCACGATTCCACCAGTTAGCCCCTCTAATTTGTGGATGCTGGTAAATTAAACCGTATTTTGGAGGTCTGTCACCACTTTTCAAATGTCTGAACAATGCTTTTTCAGCACCCATTATCTGAACAGTACTTGAAGGATAAGTAGCTAATCTTTTAAGTCCTCCTGCATGGGATATTAATTTAGCACCAAGTGAAGCTCCAACTAACAGTTTCAAATTCGGTGCTAAGGATTCCATTTTATCTTCAATGTAATTTTCAATAGCTTTCCTGCTTTTTTGCAATTCATAAATGGAATTTGCATAATTATTCATTATGTCTAAATCCTTCTGATTAATTTCCTCATCATAATCAGGGTCTATTAAAAATACATCAGGTTTTGCTTGGATGATTTTTTCTTTAGTTTTGTTTTCAGCTATTAAACGGACATATGTTTCATTATTTTTAATTACATCCATTTCAGGGAAATACAAAGCATACCATTCTCTAATACGTTCAATTAATTTGCTGATAGATTCATCAATTTCGTCAATGGAATTTATAGCTTGAATAAGATGTTTATCTTCTGATTTTGATGCTTCTTTCATTTTAGCAATAGCTAACTGCTGATAAACTTCCAGGCAGCTTTCATCAACAAATTTTTCTAAATTGCTTCTTAAATAGTCTCCACCTGCATTATGTGTTTTAATTTCTAATTTATCAAAGGAATTTAAGCTGGAATAATCAGAGATTCTTTTATTTGATTCAATAATGATTTTATCATAGTCTTTTGAAACTTCTTCAATAATCTCTTTTTCCTGTGAAGCTATTTTTTTATTTTCAATTTCCATCAGTGCAGTTACAATACTTTCTTTTGGAAATAATTTTTTTGCTATTAATTCAAAATCCTCATTAAAAGCTAAAAATCCCTTAATGCAATAGGTTATATAACATTCCATATTTTTCCACTCAAAATGACTTTGTTAATTTAATACTAAATTTATTGTAACTGATATATTAATATAGAGAATTGCAAATATTTAATTGATTTAAAAGATATAGTTTAATTGAATATTTTGTGGAATTGGAAATCATGACTAAAGCGAATTATAATAAAAAGAAATTTCAGGACCTTAAAGAAACAATTGAGCTAAGAAATGCAGAAATTGATGAGCTTAATATGCAGTTAGCCACTAAGGATAAGGAAATTAACAAGTTTAAAAATTACATCACTAAACAAAAATATGAACTTAAAACACTGGAACTTAAAGTGGATAGTGAGATTAACAATGAAAAAGCTAAAATTAAAGAGTTGGATAATCTTCAACAGAAACTTAAAGAAAAACAAGATATAATTGATGATAAACAGGATCAGATAAAATATTTAAGAACTTTAATTGATGACTATAAATTGCAGATGCATAATAATACTGAGAATCTTGAAATTCAGTTAAGAAAAATTTCAAAAACTTATGATGGACTTTTAGCACAAAAAGATTTAATAATTGAAAAACAGGATGAAAACATCAAATCTTTATTAAAAGATAAAGAAGAAATTATTAAATCTAATAAAACCAATGTAATAAGTTTAAAATTACAAAATGACAAATATCGTGAATTAATTAAGAAATATGAAGAAAAACTTGATTAAGAATGTATAAATGTTTTATAATACATAATTAATTTTATATAAAAAATTTTGGTGTAATCATGTTGAGGACAAACGTTTGCGGAGTTGAATTTAGAAATCCTTTAATGTTGGCTGCGGGAGTTATGGGGAGTAATGCTTCTTCTATGAATTGGATTTTAAAATCTGGTGCAGCAGGTGTTGTTTCTAAATCTTTTTCTTTAGAACCTAATCCAGGTTATGTAAATCCTACAACTGTAGGTGTTGAATGTGGTATTATTAATGCTATTGGCCTTTCAAATCCGGGTGTAGAAAACTTTAAGGAAGAACTTAAAAGAATTGATAGAAAAGGAAATGTTTCAATAGCTTCAATTTATGGAGCAACTCCTGAGGAATTTAGTAAGTTAGTTTTGGAAATTGAAGATTATGTTGATATGATTGAATTAAATATTTCATGTCCTCATGCTATGGAAGGTTATGGTGCATCTATTGGTCAGGATGCTAATTTAACTCATAAAATTGTTAGTGCTGCTAAGGATAGTGCAAATAAACCGATAATAGCTAAACTAACTCCGAATGTTACTGATATTGTTGAAATAGCTAGGGCTGCTCAGGATGCAGGTGCAGACGCCTTGACTTTAATCAATTCATTAGGTCCTGGAATGAAAATCAATATTGATGTTGCAAAACCTGTTTTGTCAAATAAGTTCGGTGGAATGAGTGGTAAGGCTATAAAACCAATAGCTCTTCGTAATGTCTATACAGTTTATGATAATGTGGATATTCCAATTATTGGTGTTGGAGGAATTTCAAACTTTGAAGATGTTGTTGAATTTTTATTTGCTGGAGCCAGGGCAGTTCAGATTGGTACTGTTATTATGGATGAAGGTGTAGAAGTATTTAGCAAAATTAACAAAGGTTTAGAAGGATTTATGAATAAAAAAGGTTATGGATCTATTGATGAAATGATTGGCCTTGCACATGAGGAGTTGTAATTTATGAATGATGTTCCACAAATTGTTGAAATTAATGAAATAATTGAAGAGACTCCGACTATTAAAACTTTTATCTTTGATTGGGATATGGATAAGTTTGGTGTTCCTTCTCCGGGGGAATTTGTAATGGTTTGGAACTTCCATAATGAAAAACCAATGTCTATTTCTTTAATTGACAAAGAAAATTCAAGATTAGCTATCAGTGTTAAAAATGTTGGTGAATTTTCATCACAGCTTCATGATTTGAAAGTTGGAGATAAAATAGGTATTCGAGGCAGCTATGGAAACGGATTTTCAAATGGTTTATCTAATAAAAAAATTTTAGCTATTGGTGGTGGGGTTGGAATGGCTCCGATTAATGCAATAGCTAGTGATTTACTTAAGAAAGGCAATTCTGTCGATGTCGTTCCGGCAGCTGTTACAAAAGATGAATTATTGTTTATGGATTCATTAGAAAAATCCGGTGCTGATATTTATCCATGTACTGATGATGGAAGTTTTGGCTTTGAAGGATTTGCAACAGATTGTACTGTAAGTTTACTTGAAGATAAGTCTTATGATTTTGCATTTGTTTGCGGTCCTGAGATAATGATGAAAGGAATCTATGAAATACTTGAAGATGCTGAAATAACTGCAGAATATTCTCTAGAGAGATACATGAAATGTGCCTTAGGTATATGTGGTCAGTGTTGTGTTGATAATACTGGGTGGAGAATTTGTGTAGAGGGTCCGGTTTTTAAAAATGAGAAAATAGAAGAAATTTCAGAGTTTGGAAAATACAGAAGAAATGCTGCAGGAATAAAACAGTAATTAAATGTGATTCTAATGGAAAAAGACTTAAAAGAATATATAACTCCTCCAGTACTGTTAGTATTGTTCCTGCTTGGAATATCAGTAATGATTGTATCTCCAGTTTTGAATATGGTTATACTGGGGGCTATATTAGCTTATGCTATTCGCCCATTAGCTAGAAAAATAACTTCTAAAATAAAATTCAAATCAATTTCTATTTTTCTGGCTGTAATTTTAGTTATGATTCCATTGGTTATTTTAATTGCATATATCATTTCAGTAATATCCGGTGTTTTATCTGAGGTATTGATAGTTAATCCAACTGGATTTAACTTAAATTTGGATACTATAATTAATCAGATGATTAATAACTTACCTGCTGATGTAAGTTCAAGTATTGATGCTGCAACAATTAAATCATCTTTATCTACTTTCATAACTGATATAGGAAATGTCATATTGGATTATATTGTAAGTTTAGCTAGTAAACTTCTTTCAATTTCTGTAGATCTATTTATATTATTTGCATCAATATATTACTTTATTCGAGATGGGGACAAATGTTATAATTTTGTTGAATCATTTATACCTCGGGAAAGTAAGGATTTCTTTACAAGAACCGTAAATTCTGTTAAAGATGTTTTAAAAAGTATATTTTATGGACATTTTTTAACTTCTTTAATTATTGGTATTATTGCAGCTATAGGGTATTCATTGCTCGGATATTCTCAGGGTGTATTTTTAGGTGTGATTACAGGTATTTTCCAGTTAATTCCAGTATTCGGGCCTTGGCCGATTTATTGGACATTAGCTATTGTAGATTTACTTTCTGGAAATTATGTAAGGGTTGTAATAGTACTTTTATTTGGATTTTTCCTTAGTTTAAGTGATATGTATATTCGACCGGCTTTGTCCAGCCATTATGCAGATATTCATCCTTTAATTTTACTTATAGGGTTTTTAGCAGGTCCATTAGTTTACGGAATTGTTGGATTTATTTTAGGCCCGTTAATATTAGGTATAACTTATGCTGTTTTGGATAACTTCAGAATAGAACTTAATAAAAGCAAAGGGGAATAAACAATGGAAAAAAATGTTGTTATTTTAGATATTGACTATGTTACTTATGAAAATAAGCCTGTAATTCGTTTATTTTCAAAAGATAAAGATAAAAATATAGTTTTATTGGATGATAGCTTTGAGCCTTATTTGTATGTTGCTCCTAAAGATAATGTTAAAAAGTGTCAGGAACAGATTCTTGATACTTTGGAGGGTGTACATATTGAAGAGGTTATTAAAAAGGATTTTCAGGTGGAAAAAACATTTTTAAAAGTGACTTTTTTAAATCCTCAGGAATTAGCTAAAAACAGGGATGCTTTACGTGATTTGGATCAGGTGGACCATATAAGAGAACATGATATTCCTTTTTATAGAAGATATTTAATTGACCGTGATGTTATTCCAATGACTGAAGTTAAAGCCTGTGGGGAAAAAATCGATTCTTTTTTAAATTTGGATTCTAAAAAACACGATTTGGAAATTATTAAACTTACCAAACCTCTTGAAAGAGTGGGGGATGATTTACAGGATTTCAGAATCTTAAGTTTTGATTTGGAAGTTAGGAATCCTCATGGAATGCCGAATTCTGAAGTTGATGAAATAATTATGATTGGAGTTGCCAGTAATTTTGGAATAAATCAGGTTATTTCAACTAAAACAAATTCCGAAGACAGAGATGACTTTGTTAATCAGGTAGCATCTGAAAAAGAAATGATTGAAACATTTATTGACATAGTTAAAAAAAGCAATGTTGATATTATTGTAGGATATAATTCTGATAATTTTGACTTCCCATATCTTAAGGATAGAGCTAAAAGTCATGGTATTGACCTGGATTTGGGAATGGATGATTCTAATATTAAATTTATTAGAAGGGGTTTTGCAAATGCAGCATCTTTTAAAGGTTTAATTCATGTTGATTTGTATCTTGTTATGAGAAGATACATGACTCTGGAAAGATATACTTTAGAAAGAGTTTATTATGAATTATTCGGGGAAGAAAAGGTCGATGTTCCTGGAGAGCATATTTGGGAGTATTGGGATAGTGATTCAACACAATTGGACGATTTATTTGATTATTCTTTAGATGATGTTGTCTCCACTTTAAAAATTGCTCAGCAGACACTTCCGCTTAATCTGGAACTTACCCGTATTGTAGGTCAGCCTCTTTTTGACTTAAGTCGTATGGCTACTGGTCAGCAAGCTGAATGGTTTTTAGTTAAGGAAGCATATTTTGACAATGAGGTTGTACCAAATAAGCCTGGAGGATCAAACTTTACAATTAGGGCAGCTGAAGAAGACAATGAAGGGGGATATGTTAAAGAACCTGAAATTGGATTACATGAAAATTTAGTGCAGTTCGATTTTAGAAGTCTGTATCCAAGTATAATTATTTCAAAAAACATTTCTCCAGATATGCTGGTTGTTGGAGATGTTGAAAATAGGGAAGATTACAATATTTCTCCTGAACATGATTTAAAATTTAAAAAGAATCCGAAAGGTTTTATTCCATCAGTTATATCTAAAATTCTCAATGAAAGATTTAAAATTAAAAAAGCTATGAAAGCATCTGTTGATCCTACTGAAAAAAAGACATTGGATGTGCAGCAACAGGCTATAAAAAGATTAGCTAATACTATGTATGGTATTTATGGTTTTCCCCGCTTCAGATGGTATTCTTATGAATGTGCAAAAGCTATTACTTCATGGGGCAGGCAATATATTAAAAGAGCAATGAAAAAAGCAGAAGATTATGGTTTTTATGCAATATATGCAGATACTGATGGTTTTTATGCTAAATATAAAAAATAGTGAAGAATAAATTTATTCTTCTAAGTAGGAATCAAAGTCGATATCTAAATCGTCACAGATTTCTTTTAATTGTTCATATAATTTTTCATCTATTTCCATTCCATTAGCTTCAGCATTAGCTATTTTTTTAACTTCTAAATCTCCTGGAATTGAAACATTTTCTCCTGCAGCTCTTGCCTGATTACAGAAATCTGTAGTTTTTGCTTTGAAATCTTCCATTGAACCGAATTTACTTGGATCAATAGCTATGTATAAATCTCCTTTTGTACAGTTTTTAGTTGGTGAAGCTGTACCAGTTACTCCTTTTCCATATTCAGCATTTACTAAAGGTCCGGTTAAAATTTCAATCATAAATGCTAATGCATATCCTTTAAATCCACCAAATGCTAAAATTGAACCTTCAAGAGCAGCTTCTGGATCAGTTGTTGGGTTTCCGTCTTTATCAAGTGCCCAACCTTCAGGTAATTCTAATCCTTTTCTTTTTGATTCTAATATTTTTCCACGTGCAGTAACTGATGTAGCCATATCTACTGCAATGTATGAATCACTTGGAATACCGATAGCGATTGGGTTTGTTCCAATAAGTGCTTCACTTGCACCAAATGGAGCAATTGCAGGATCAGTATTTGCAAGTACAGTTCCAATAACTCCTTCTTTAACTGCAATATCTGAGTAAAATCCAGTTACTCCGAAATGGTTTGAATTGTGTACACCTACACATCCGATACCTACTTCTTTAGCTTTTTTTACAGCTAATTTCATAGCTTTATATGCAACAGCTTGTCCAAATCCGCTGTTACCATTTATTAAAGCAATAGCCGGAGTTTCTTTTTCAATAGTTATGTTATCTTTTAAGTTTATAGTTCCTGATTCAATACTAATCAAGTATTGTGGGAATCTGCCAAGTCCGTGTGAAGTAAATCCTTTTAAATCTGCATCAATTGTAGCTTCTGCTACCAATTCGCTGTCTTCTTCGCTAGCTCCTAATTTTTTTAATATTTCTTTTACAAGAGCTATTTCATTATCTTTCATTATTTTCATGTTTTCACTCTCCTTATAGTTATTGAATCAGTATGTAACTTCGCTGCCTTCAAAAGTTTTAACGGTAATTTTTTCATCATCAGTTACTTTACCGATAATTTGGCAGTTACAGTATTCTTTTAAAGTTTTCATTATTTTTTCAGCTTCATTTTCACTGGTAATTACAACAAAACCGACACCCATATTGAAAACTTTGTACATTTCTTCAAGAGGGACATTTTGTTGGTATATGAGTTTAAATATTTCTGGAGCCTCTGGAAGGTCATAAATATTATATCCCACACCTTTTTTCAAGCGTCTAAGGTTAGTAAAACCTCCACCAGTTATATGTGCTAATCCATGAATTTCGTATTCTTCTTTAAATAAAGCAACTATTGGTTTGACATATAATTCAGTTGGTCTTATTAATTCTTCTCCGATAGTTGTATCACAATTAGGCATTTTGTCATCGATTGAAAAGCCGCCATCATCAAATAATGCTTTTCTAGCTAAACTATATCCGTTTGAATGGATACCATTACTTTCAATGCCTATTAAAACGTCTCCAGCTTCAATATCTTCTCCAGTAATAATTTTATCCACATCTACAAAACCTATTCCGGTTCCGGCTAAATCAAAGTCTTTTATTATTCCCGGAAGTGATGCAGTTTCCCCACCAATTATTGAAATTCTGGATTCTTTTGCTCCTGTTACAAGACCTTCAGCTATTTCTTCGGCTCTTTCAGGATCAGGTTGTTCTACTGCAAGATAATCTACTAGTGCTATTGGTTCTGCACCGACACAAAGAATATCATTTACAACCATAGCTATGCAATCTATACCTACAGTATTGTATTTGTTCATCATTTCAGCAATTAAAATTTTACTGCCTACTCCGTCAGTACTCATTGCAATAGCTTTATCGCCTAATCTAACTAAAGCAGCATAATGTCCGCTATCAGTTATTATATCTCTATATTCCAATGTTGATTTAAGTTTTGATGCAAGTTTTGAAACAGTAACTGCTTCAAGGTCAATATCAACACCGGATTCTGAATAAGTAACCATTTTTTTAACACCTAGTGGTATTTTTATTTTTTAAAATTAATAAAAATTTAAATTATATTATTATATTTATCTCAATTAGTATTTATTTATTAGTGTATTCTTACACTGTCTAAATTCACAGGACTTTTGGTTTCAATTTTATAACTTCTATGTATTGATGAAGCCAAGTCTGTTGTTTTATAAGGGTCTCCATGACAGGTAATGACTTTATCCGGTCTTGGATTAAGTCTTTTTACATAATCCATTAATTGACGCCTATTGGAGTGTCCACTAAATCCGTTGATAGTTTTGATTTCCATTTTAACATTGAATACTTTTGTTTTATTGTCTTCTTCAAGAGGCACTTCTTTCCATCCTTTTTGGATTCTTCTACCTAATGAACCTTCAGATTGATATCCTACAAATATTAATGTGTTTCTGTCATCTTCACATAACCATTTAAAGTATTCAACTGAATTACCTCCAGTTAACATACCTGAAGTGGATAAAATAATTGCTGGACTGTTGCTTTCAACAATATCTTTTCTTTGGTCAAGATTTTGAACTTTATTAAACATATCTGAGATAAATGGATTTCTGCCCATGTGGAATATTTGATCTCTTAAATCTTTACTTAAATATTCTGGTCTTGCAGTATGGATAGCTGTAGCTTCCCAGATCATACCGTCGATGTAAATAGGAACTTCATCAATCATTCCATGCCTCATGTATTCTTCAAGCACTACCATAAGCTCTTGTGCTCTTCCTACAGCAAATACTGGAACTAAAACTTTTCCTCCGCGTTTTAAAGTTTTGTAGATAGTTTTCATCATTTCTTTTTCTGCAGAGTTTCTTGAAGGTTGTATGTCTTCACGACCACCATATGTACTTTCCATGATTACAGTTTCAGCACGTGGGAATCTGAATGTTGCAGGTTCAAGTAATCTGCTTCTTTCATATTTGAAATCTCCAGTATAAACTAAATTATGAGCTCCGTCACCAATATGCATATGTGAAATAGCTGAACCTAAAATATGTCCTGCATTATGGAGGGTTAATCTAATATCTGGTGAGATATCAGTTACTTCACCATAATCTAAGGTTATTGTATGTTTAATAGCTTTTTGCACATGTTTTACATTGAATGGTAAAGGATTACCTTCTCTGTGAGCAATATCTAAGTGATCAAGCTGTAAAAGTGTTGTTAAATCTCTTGTTGGAGTTGTACAGTAAATTGGTCCTTCATATCCATAATGATAAAGATATGGTACAAATCCGCAGTGGTCTAAGTGAGCGTGTGAAATAATGACCGCATCTAACTCTTCAATTGAAAATTCAGGAACATTTAAGTATGGAAATGCGTTTTTATTATCTGATGCAGCTACATTGACACCACAATCTAATAATACTCTACTGTTCGGGGTTTGTAAAAGCATTGATGAACGTCCAACTTCTTTAAAACCACCCATTGAGGTTACTCTAGCCCAATCATTAGGATGTTTGGTACCTTGGTGTATTTGTCTACCAAGACGCTGCAACATTTTTTTCCTGTCTTTACTGCTACTTTTTAAGGTAGTTCTGATTTTTCCAATAACATCGGAACTTATTGGAGGTGTTCTTAAGATCTTAGGTGCCCATCCGGTATTTTTAACAATTGTTCTTGAGGTTACACCATATTTTCCAATAACAAGTCCCGGTTTTTTTGCAGTGATAACTACTTCGCAAGTAACTGTATCAAAGTAAATGTCTGTAATTTCTGCTCCTTCAGGAACTATTTCATGAACTTTTTTAATTGTTTCTTCAGGACCTAATAATGCACTTTTATCAGATCTGATAATGATTCTTTTTCTAAGTTCTTTAGCTAATGATCGTATAAGATCGCCATTGTCAGTTATAATTTCTGGGTTTTTAGTGTAAAGTACCACTTCAGGACCTTCAAATTCTACTTTTGAAACCTGAGCATTTTTTGGTAATTTGTCCATTATTTCTTTTTTGATATCTTCTAAAATCTCTGAAGTCATATAATCCCTTCAAAAAAAAGTATTGTGTAAATATAGTCCATGAAAAAGCTTGTTTGCTATAATTAGTTAAAAACTTCATAAACTATTTACACATTTATATAAAAAGTAGTTAGTTATGAAAAATAGTCTTATATTTTCGCTACAATATCATTAACCTTTTCCTTATCTAACATTTCAAAGCCGTCTTTAGTTACTTTAGCTACTAAATATCCATTTCCTGAAAATGTGTCACGTTCGCTAGCAGCTTTGATAGCTCTTATAGCTATTTCTAATCCTTCGTCAGTTGTAATTTCTTCATGGTATCTGTCTTCGAGAACACCATATGCTACAATAGAACCTGATCCGGTGGATATGTATGTGTCTTTAATCATGCCTCCTGCAGGGTCAAGAGAGTATAATGAAGGTTTATCTCCATCCATTCCTCCAAGTAATGTTTGCACATACATTGGGCCGGAACGTAAAATGTTTGCTGTTACTGATGCAGCAGCTTTTACACTCATGTGGTCGTTATTTCTCATTTGATAAAGAGAAACTTCTGCTTCAATTATTTTCATTAAATTTTGAGCATCTCCAACACTACCAGCAATGGTTGTTACGATATGATCATTTATTTTAAATATTTTTTCTGCGACTTTATGAGCTACAAGGTTTCCCATACTAGCTCTTCTTTCGCTAGCAAATACAACACCATCTTTACAGGTTATTCCTACAGTTGTTGTACCTTCTAATATTTTATCATCCATGTTAAACACCTCATGTAAGTATTTAAAATATTTGTATTTTTCAACTATATTGTAGGTTATACATAAATTTTATATAAACACGTAATTTTTAATTATTAATATTTATAAAATCAGAATCAATTAATTAGTATAAACTAACTAATATTACATTATGTATTTACATATATAAAGTTTTCTTTTTTAGATGCTTTAATGGAGTTTTGTTAATGAAATGGAAAAAAATAGGCGATATTTTAATATTAGACAATAAATTCACTGTACAATCAGATACACAATTAAAAGAACTTTCAGATAAACATAATGTAAAAACCATCATGAAAGTTGACCATATTTATGGGACTAAAAGAGAACCTGTTATAAAATTATTATATGGTAATGATACTGAAACAATCAACAAAGAAAATGGATGTCTTTTTAAATTGGATTTAAAAAAAGTAATGTGGTCAAAAGGAAATAACAATGAGAGAATAAGAATAGCTAAACTTGTTGAGGATAATGAAACAGTAATTGATATGTTTGCAGGAATAGGTTACTTTTCAATTCCAATAGGAGTTCACAGTAATGCAAAACAGATTTATTCGATAGAAATTAATCCTAATTCATTTCATTATTTAAAGGAAAATATTAAATTAAATAAAATAAGCAATATTACTCCTTTACTTGGAGACTGTATAAACATAACTCCGGATTATAAAGCAGACAGGATTATAATGGGATATGTAAAAACAACTCACCATTATTTAAAAGTAGCTATTGATAGCTTAAATAAAGGTGGAGTTATTCATTATCATGAAACAGTTCCTGAAAAATTAATGGATATCCGTCCGATAAATAGAATTAAAGAACTGGCTGGAGACAGGCAGGTGGAATTTTTAAAATTAAATAAAGTTAAGAAATACTCTCCGGGAGTATTTCATGTAGTATGTGATGCTAGGATAAATTAGCTATTTTTTCAAGTAAAGTTTTATTTAGCCATTTATCATTAACGTATTTTTCATAAACACACAATCTTTCGATTAATTCAAATCCGGCATCTTGTGTCAGTCTGTTTAATTCATTTAGAGTTGGCCAGGGAGAGGTCGGATTTACATAATCATGACTTACTGGAGAAACACCGCCCCAATCATCTGCACCGCAAAGTAAAAATATTTGGGCAGTGTCATGGTTTAAATTAGGTGGAACCTGAATGCTCACATCTGTATCCTTAAATAACAGTTTTCCAGCCATTACTGTTCTTACCATATCTAAAAAAGTAGGTTCTTCCCAATTTTCCATTTCAATTC
This sequence comes from Methanobrevibacter intestini, assembly GCF_047402955.1. Taxonomy (NCBI): domain Archaea; kingdom Methanobacteriati; phylum Methanobacteriota; class Methanobacteria; order Methanobacteriales; family Methanobacteriaceae; genus Methanobrevibacter; species Methanobrevibacter intestini. The sequence continues at coordinate 750,090 of NZ_CP187956.1, read as the reverse complement.
CTGGGCTGGTGGTGAAATTTTGGATAATTACTTCTTGAATGTGCCCGTATTTATCATACAGGTCTCTGATAGCTAATAATGACTCAGCTATTTCTTCTTTTGTTTCACCAATTCCAATTAAAATTCCGGTAGTGTAAGGTATTTTAAGTTTTCCTGCATTGGCTATTGTTTCTAATCTGATTTCCGGGGTTTTACCTGGACTTTTATTATGTGCTATTGTTTTCATTAATCGTTTAGATGTACTTTCAAGCATCATACCCATAGAAGCATTAACTTCTTTTAGCTTTTTTAGATTTTCATAGCTAAAATTACCACCATTTGTGTGAGGTAGTAAGGTAGTTTCATTTAAAGTCATTTTACAAATATCAAAAACATAATCTACAATATTTTCATACCCAAATTCAGCTAATTTCTGTTTTACCGATTCTTCTTCATCAGCATCTTCCCCAAATGTAAATAAAGCTTCACTGCACCCATATTTTTCAGCTTCTTTTAAACTAGCCAATACTTCATCTTTTGTTTTTAGAATAATTGCAGTAGGATCATCAGGAGTTTTTTTAAAATTACAGTAACCGCAATCATTTTTACAGATTTCAGTTAAAGGAATGAAAATATTTTTAGAGTATGTAATAAGGTTATTCTCCCGATATTCTGAAGCTTTGTTCATGAAATCAATAATCTGACTGTCAGTTGATTCCAATATCTGGAGAATTTTTTCTTTTCTTTGCATGTTTTATTCTTCTTTTTCTGAAACTGTTACTTCAACATATAATGGGGGGTATCCATGTTTATCCTGCCATATTGCAATTACAGCATAACAGCATGGTAATTCGAAAGCTTTGTACTCAACTATAAGACCCATAGCTTCAAGTTCTTCCTGCATTCTTTCTAGACCATGTTTGTCTATATTTGTTGTTTGACCTTCGCTTTCCTGTATGCTTTTATCACCGCTTTCTAAAAGTTTGGTGATTTTTTTAGAATCGGATTCAATTTCTTCACCGTTTATTATGCTTCCAATTTCATTAAGCTTTGAGTTAAAGTCATTAACATCTAATGTTTTTCTTGATCTTCCTCTAACGATTAGGATTTTGTCATTGTCAATTGCAGGTCTTGATCCTTTAAATGCATCAAAAAACCCCATTACTTCTCCTGCTACTTCATAAAACTTTTGCATTTAATCAGATCCTTAATTCTTCTTTTAATTCACCCATTGTCGTTACTTTTTCTGCAAAAGCATTGTGTCTGTGGATACTTTCATGATTTTCCTGACGTGATGTGATTAGAGTGTCTTTCGGAAAATCAGCATATTTTTTAGCTATTTTTTCCATCATATTTCTTACACAGTCTTCGACAAAAACAGGTTTTTTATGAGCATTTAAAACTGTAGCATTTTCATCTGGTCTTTTTAATAATTCGCAGACTGGGGAGCTCATGGATTCTTCTATTATTTCTATTATGTCTTCACCTTTAACTTCTTTGCCTTCTGGAACTTCAATTAATAAAGTTCCAACACCTCTTTGATTGTGGGAAGCAAAAGTCACAGTATCTAATACTTTTTGTGTAGTTTCTTCATCTAAAAATTCCAATAATTTATTTTTGTCTGATTCTTTTACAGATTCCTGAGCACATGGGCAAACAGTCATTCCAATAACTTCAGCTCCAATGCTTTTTCTAATTTTAATTTCACCATCTTCTCTGTAACCAATAGCTTTAGCTTTAAGTTTAGCCATTTCTTGTGTTTTATTTTTAGTTACTGGTGATTCTCTCATAAACATATAATCAGTAGTCATTGATATTTCAACACGTTTTGCATATTCGTGTTTTGACATCATTTTACTCACGATTTTTGCGCATAATGTTTCTACTTCCACTGAACTGTCATTAGCTACTTCATCTAATACTTCACTAATTGCTTCAGGGTTTCTAGACATATGCACTCCTTTTTGATCGTTTGGTAAGTCTACAAATGCATCAAATGTAGGTACTAAAATTATAGGTCTTTTGTTATTTCTTTCGAGTTGCAATAATTTTTTAACTCCAGTTACACCTACTCTTGTTAATTTAATAGGTATGCTGGGAGTATCATCTTGGGTGTCAGGTAAACAAACTGCCATTTAATAACCTCTATTATATAATTGATTTTTAATGTTATGTTTTTTGAAACTTATATATTTTAAGCTTATTTTTGGCAATTTTTTACAAGTAAAAATAAGTTATTTGGTGTAATATTGTTTAAAGGAATGTTGTGATGGTTTGGTTTAATAAATTATAATTTAAGTTATAATATGTTTGAAGAACCCATATCTTCTTTTATAACATCTAATACAGTTTGAGTATATGTTCTTTCTATATTAGGGTCTTTAACTAAATCTTTAATAAATGTGTTTAATTCATTGGTATCTTTGAATTTAGCTATTAAAAAAGCATCATACTCCCCAGTTACATCATAGATTCCAACTACATTTTTATTAAAGTAAGTTTTTTCTTCCCAGTTTTTGAGTTTTCCACCTTTAACCCTTACTCCAATTATGGTTGTGAGGACATATCCTAATATTTCATGGTCAATTACTGGTGAAAACTTTTTGATTACTCCGCTTTTAACCATTTTATCGATACGATTGTGAACAGTTCCAACAGATACATCTAAACTACGTGATATTTGTCTATAAGATGTTCTGACATCTTCATTTATTATTTTCAAAATGTTAACATCAATATCATCTAATTTGATAAATTCTTTATTTTCATTAGCCATATTCATAACCTCTCTAAATGACTATATTAATTGCTTATCTGAATAAACAAATAATATAGGCATATTAATGTTTTATGTTTATATTATATAAATTATTCGTACATTTTTTAATTTTTTTAGTACTATTTTAAATATGATTCGAAAAATCAATAGTTATATTGTAAATCATTTGGTATGTATTTTTGAATATAATTAAAATAGGGTCTCTATTTTTTTGTTTTTATTAAATTAATATGCCATTAGCATTATACTGTAGTTTATTTATTTTTTTCAAATATTTTTTGAATGATTGTATGGTAAAAAAAGAGATATTTATTTTGATATGTATTTTTTTTCAATTTTATTAAAAAAAGTAGTGGCGATAAAGCCAGGATTTATTTAGTGTTCCTAAATAATTCATAGGCTATATCTAGTTTTTTCACTATTTGTGTATTTTGAATATTTGTTTAATTTGATGATGACAAAGTTTTTATTATTTCCTTAATTTTTTTTAGTGGAGCGTTTGTTTTTATTCCAAGAGGGTTGAAATGTGTTTTAACAGCTTCAAATCCTTCTTTTTCAAGGTTTTCAAATACCAGATCTAATTTTGGTGCACTGATTTTTAGGATTTTACAGATTTTATGCACATCATAGAATGTAGCAGGGCTTTTCGCTTCTATACGGCAACTTTCCAGTAGTTTTAAAACATCTTCTTTTGTATTCAATTTTTTATTTTCAGATTCTTCAATCATTTTTGAAATAAATTCTGCATTCTGAATATCTCCAAGCCATAAAGGTCCTGCCTGAATTAATTTTTCACCACATTCGGGACAGATATCTGGTGTAGATGTAGCTAATCCTTTATTCTGTTCTCTATATAGGCAATGTTTACAGTGACTGATGTATCCTATATTTTTTAAACATTCATCACTTTTTTTGGAACCTTTCTTAACTTCTATATATAATCTCATATAATGTTCAGTACTGTGGGATAATTTAACTTCTATGGATTTACTATATTTGGCCAGTGTAAGGGCTACAAATCCTGCCAATATACGGATTCCGGTTTCATGACAATATTCGCTTTTATAAGGTTTTGCATTGTATTTGCGAATACACGGTTCTTTGTAGGTTCCACATAATGCAGAAGTATCAGTAGCTGTAACACATAACAGTGAATTTCTACGTGAACAGTATCCTGCAGAGTCTAAAAATGGGGAAGGAGTTCCAAATGGATCAATGTCTATAACATCAAATTTTCCTCTGTGCATTCTTAAAAACATACTTGCATCATGTTGAAATATTTCAATGTCTTCCAAATTATTTAATTTAACATTATGTCTTTCATATTCATTTGCAGTTTCACTAATGTCATTTATAAAAACATGGTCCACCCCATTAATTTCATTTTTATAACGAACACCACGTATTCCACTACCTCCAAACAAATCACAAATGTTTATGTCTTGATTTTCTTGTTTTTGAAAAGTTTGAAGAGCTAAAATAGAAATGTCTCTATTTAATTCCATATGTGGATTGTAAAAAACAGGTGCCTCAGATGAAATTTTATCGAATTCGGGAAATTGGATTTTTGTTAATCCCTCTTCAACTGTTTTAATGTTATATTCGTCCATAGTTTATCACTTTTTTAAATAATCAAGTAATATTTTAAATATTATTAGATTTAAATATTATTGTAAGTTTAGATTAATCTATTTTTAAGATTTGGTGATATAAATGGCGGATATTAAAGTTCCAATTGCAAAACCAATAATTGGAGAAGAAGAAATTAAAAATGTTGTAGAAGTTTTAAAATCAGGAATGATTGCTCAAGGTCCTAAGGTGGCTGAATTTGAAGAAAAATTTGCTGCTTGGATTGGAACAAAATATGCAATTGCAACTAATTCAGGAACATCTGCTCTACATGTAGCGCTACTTGCCGCAGGAATAGGTAAAGGTGATGAAGTAATAACAACTCCATTTACATTTATAGCTACTGGAAATTCAATTGTTTACACTGGAGCAACTCCTGTTTTTGCAGACATTGACTTAAAAACATACACTATTGATCCGGATAGTATTGAAGCATTGATTAGTGATAAAACAAAAGCTATTTTACCAGTTCAATTATATGGACAATCTGCAGATATGGATAGAATTAATGAAATTGCTGATAAACACGACTTAAAAGTTATTGAAGATGCAGCACAGGCTCATGGTGCAATGTACAAAGGTAAAAATGTAGGTGCACTTGGGGATGCAGGTTGTTTCAGTTTTTATCCTACTAAAAACATGACTACCAGTGAAGGTGGAATTATAACTACTGATGATGAGGAATTAGCTAAAAGAGCACGTATGTTCAGAGCTCACGGTTCCAGCATAAAGTATACTCATGATGAAATTGGTTATAATTTTAGAATGACTGATATTTCTGCAGCTATTGGCCTTGCACAATTAAATTCAATTGATGAATTCAATGATAAAAGAATAGCTAATGCAGAATATTTAAACGAAGGTTTAAAAGATGTTGATGGGGTAGTAACTCCTTATTCTGCTGATGATTTTAAACATGTTTACCACCAATATACTATTCTTGTTGAAAAAGGAAAAAGAGATGATTGGGTTAATTTCTTAACTGAAAAAGGTATTGGAACAGGTGTTCATTATCCTATTCCATTATATAATCAGCCAATTTATAAAAAATTAGGTATTGAAGGCAATGCACAGAATGCAGAACTTGCTGCAAATCATGTAATTTCTTTACCTGTGCATCCTTCATTAACACAGGAAAATTTGGATTTAGTTATTGATGCTGTTAAACAAGCTAGTGACAGCTTTAACTAATTTTCTTTCTTTTTTTTATTTTAACATTTTATTTACTGTGTCAACTTTGGCATCTAAAGTTCTGTTTTCCAAATCACGTCTGTCATCAACTTTGATTACTGTATAAACTCTTCCAATTCCAGTTTTAAATACTGCTTCCTGAGCATTGGCTATTGCTTCATATAATTCTTTAAGATTTTCAGCTTCTATTTGAGTTCCCATACCTGTTAACTGATAGTTAAGTCCTGAATCTTTAATAGCTTGAACAGCAGCAGTTACATATTCTTTACATTCAGTATCTTCAGTTCCAACAGGCAATATTGCGAAATCTGCAGTTATCATTTTTAATTCACCTAGTAAAATTATTTATTTATCTTATTATAAATTTATTTAGTAATGGTTCAATTAAACAAAAATGAATTTAATGAAAAAATATTTACAAGAATTAATAATTTAATTCATGATTATAATTTAATAAATGAACATGAAATGATAGCTGTTGCATTGTCTGGAGGTAAAGACAGTGTTTTAACTTTATATGCTTTAAAAAATTATCAAAATTATTTGGATTTTGATTTAGTGGCTATTAGTGTTGATGAAGGTATTGAAGGATACCGTCAGCATGGTATTGATTCAGCTATTGATAATGCAGAAAAGTTAGATGTTGAATTAATTCAAAAATCATTTAAAACAGAAGAGGGATTTACACTGGATGATATTTACTCAGGATTTAAAAGTGCATGTATTCCCTGTGGAGTTTTCAGAAGAAATATTTTAAATAAAACTGCATATGAACTTGGGGCAGATAAAATAGCTACTGGTCATAATCTTGATGATGAAATTCAGTCTTTTTTAATGAGTTTTGCCCGTGGTGATTTAATTAAATTCTCAAAATTCGGCCCTCAACTTGATGTTATTCATCCAAAGTTGATTCCACGTATTAAACCATTGTGGAACACTCCTGAAAAAGAAGTTGGAACCTGGGCAATTTTAAATGATATTAATATTCATTTAGATGAATGTCCATATTCTCATTTATCTTTAAGAGCTAAAATTAAGGATTTTTTAAATAATAATGAGGATAAATATCCTGGAATAAAAAATAATATTATGGAATCCTTCCAGAAGATTTTAACCTTTGAAAGTGATATTCCATCTAATTTAAATGAATGCAGGTTATGTGGTGAACCTACATCTTCTGATATTTGTAAGGCCTGTGAGCTAAAGAAATTAATTTCTGAGAATCACGAATGCCATATATAATATGAATAATCCTAATAAGATTATTCCTTCTTTTCTATCAAATTTGTTATGTGTTTTACCAAATATAAAACATAAAATTGTAACAAATATCATTAAACCTAAGTCTATAATCATATTTGAACTTACTGAAATTGGAGTTATGGCACTGCTTAAACCCAGTACAAATAAAATATTGAATATATTTGATCCGATCACATTTCCTATAACCAGTTGGTTTTCATCTCTTTTTAGAGCTGTTAGGGAAGTTACAAGTTCCGGTAAAGATGTACCAATAGCTACAATTGTTAAACCAACTAATGTTTCACTCATTCCACAGGCCATTGCAATATATGATGAGGAGTTTACAACAAGTTGTGCACCAAGAATAATTGCAACAAGACCTATAATTACATAAACAATACTTTTTGGAAGGCCAAATTTTGGTTTTTCAACAAAATCTGCCCCTTTTGATTTTTTAGAGGTATATACTAAATGAGCAGTGTATCCAATTATAAGGAGCAGTAATATAATTCCTTCAATTCTTGTTATATTCCAGCTAAGCAATATAAATCCGACAACAAGTAAAGTAACAATTAAAAGGAATGGAATGTCTTTGTCAAGTACATTTTCTCCAAGCTTTAACTCTTTAAGTAGGGCACAAATACCAATAATTCCTAAAATATTGAAGATATTACTTCCAACAATATTACTTACAGCTAGTGCATTACTTCCTTGAATGGATGCAGATATGGATACTGCAGCTTCAGGAGCACTTGTACCAAAAGCTACAATAGTTAATCCTACTACAAGTGTCGGAATTTTTAGAATAGTAGCTATATTACTTGATCCGCTTACAAAAATGTCAGATCCTTTTATTAAAATTGCAAATCCGACAACAAGCAATATGATTTGTATTAATAATTCAATCATTTTCCACATCTTCTGCTGTTTCTTCTTCTTGAGGACCTAAATCAGTTACAAGAATTTTATCAATTTGATGTCCATCAATATCTATAATTTCAAAGCGGAATCTGTCCCATTCGTATACTTCATTTTCATTAGGAATTTTACCACTTAAACTTAAGATAAATCCTGCTATTGTAGTGTATTGATCTTCTTTTTCATCAGGGAACTCTTTTTCATAATCAAAAAGTTCTTTAAATTTGTCAATTTGGAATCTTCCGTCAATTAACCATGTACCATCTATTCTTTGAGTAGCCATCGGGTCATCAGTTTCATCAATACCTGGAATATCTCCAACAATTCCTTCAAGTAAATCGTTTAATGTTATTAAACCTTCAACACTACCAAATTCATCAACAGCAAGAGCCATATGGACATATTCTTTGTTTTCTTTAAATTCTTTTAACAATTCTAATGTTTCAAGATTTTCAGAAACAACTAAAGGTTTTTTAATAATTGAATTGATATCAAATTTTTCTTCACTAAATAAAAGTGCCAAAATATCTTTTGCTTGAACAACACCGATGAAATCATCTAATTCTCCACTAGCTATTGGAAAAATGGACCTTTTACTTTCCATGATTTTGATTTCATTTACTCTTTTGTCATCTTCCAGATTAACCCAGATAATTTCATTTCTAGGAGTCATTATGGATTCAACTTTTTTATCATCCAATTTAAAGACTCTTTTAATGATATCTTCTTCTTCTTTTTCAATAGTTCCGTCTTCTCTTCCTTCTTCAATTAATAACTCGATTTCTTCTTCTGTAACTATTGATTCAGATGTACTTTTCATACCTACTGTCCATAAAACGAAATCAGTTGATTTAGCAAGAACTACACTAATTGGTCTACAGACTTTTGAAAGTATGGCCATACTTTTAGCTAATTTTAAAGAAACTTTTTCAGGGTTATTTAGAGCAATAACTTTTGGTACAATTTCTCCAATTACTAAAGTTAGATAAGTTGTAACAATAACAACTACTAAAATACTTATTGTTCCACTATAGGGGATATATGGTCCAATTAATTGGGATAATGGTTCAGCTAAAGTAGCTCCACCGTATGCACCAGTTAATATACCAATAAGTGTAATTCCTATTTGTACAGTAGATAAAAATTGATTTGGATCTTCTGCAAAGTCAATGATTATTTGGGCACTTTTATGTCCTTCATTCAATAATTTTTCTAATTTTGCTTTCTTTGTCGAAACAACAGCTAATTCAGCCATTGATAAAATCCCGGTAAGGATAATTAAAATTATTATTAATACTATTTCAAATATTACGTTAGCCATTTTTAAACAGACCTTTGTTAAAATTATAGATTATAAATCACTGGCTCTTTGAAAGTCAGTGTTTCCATATATTTCATCCTGCATTTCCTGAACTGCTAATGAAGCTTCTTCACGAGTTTCTACTTTTTTAAATATTCTGCGCTGTTTTACTTTGAGGGTTTTTCCACAAACACACTTGCGGGTGGCTACCCCTTCTTTTGCATACAATACTCTTCCACAGTCACATCGAAATATGAAATACATAGTAATTAAATTCCATTAAAATTTTTTATTTAATAATTATGTAAGTATACTTTATAAAAATTATTATTTTTTATCCGCCAAATATTTTCATAAATAATGGTATAAAGACTTGTGAAGGCAATATAACAAGTGTAGCTAAACTGACTCCCAGATTAGTTCCAACTACAACAAGTAAAATTCTTACTATATTATTGTGCCATAAATCTTTTAAGCTTTCAACTTTAGTAAGATTGCCAATGTCTCTTTTTCTAACTTTCCTATATTTAGCTTCAACCAGTCCTGAAAACCATCCTGCTGCAAGTAATGGGTGAATAATAGTTAAAGGAGCCACTATTCCACCAACAACAGCAGACTGAATTTTTGATCCGGAAAGAATGGAACCGACAAATCCCATTATCATACTTATGACTATGAACTCATAAATGTTCCAGGTTATATTAATCCCGCTAATGTAGGCCAGAAAAAATATCACAATAAATAATATTGGAATTAAAGCTAAAATAACTTTAAACCATGGAATTCCTTTTTTTTCTTTAATAATTTCTAATTGACTTAAAGGAGGAATTGTTTCAGGATTGTCCAGATATCTGTTAATTCCTGGTTTATGTCCTGCACCTACAACAGCTATCACATGGTCTTGAGGGATTCTTAAAAGATTTCCTGCAAGATAAGCATCTCTTTCCTGTACAAGAACTTCATATACTTTTGGAGATTCATCTTTAAAGAATTCCATTAACTCATCAAGATTATCAGGATTTTTTAGCTCTTCAATATCAATTTCATCTTCTTCATCATCTGAAAAAATTGAAGTAAGTAAACTAAATGCAAATTTGAATTTTTCTACAAATCCCATCTTATTAAGAGCTCTTTGTAATGTTGTATTTATTTCTCTGTCAATTAATGCTATTGGAATTTCCAAATCCTGGGCAGCTTCAATAGCTCCAATCATTTCTGATCCGGGTTTTACATCAACATCTTCTCCGATTTTTGACTGGAAATATGAAAGAATTGTTGTAGCTAAAAATAGTCCGACTTTTTCTTCTTTAATAATTTTTGAAACAGAAATAGTGTCATCCTCTTTAATACCCATCATTTCATTTTTCAATCGAGTATATCTTCCTTTGTCTAATTCAATAGCTACTATTTCTGGATGTTGCTCATAAATTGCATTTTTAACTTCATCTACACTGTTTGCAGATACATGAGCAGTTCCTATTATGGTTAAACATTCTCTTTTCAAAAAAAACACATCTGTTAATATTAATGTTATAATATATATTTTACAATTTGTATATAAATCTAATCTTTAATTAATTTTAATATATTGTTTTCATAGACTGCCACATTTTCACTTATATTTTTTAACACGCAGCAATCAATATCTTTTTTAGATTTAAGTCTTGTTAGTTTTTTCCCGGAATTGCAAGTATAAAATCCTTCTTTCAGAGCATTATAATCTCTACTGGCCAGTATAGCTGCTTTTGCATAATCGCTTATTTCACAGTTATTATTTAGCTTATTACAAATCCAGTAAAGAATTTCACCAGCTGCTAAAAAGTCTTCCAGAGCAAAATTTCCTTTATAGCCTGCCATCACAACATCAATTTCATTTTCAGCTATTTTCACGCTTTTATAAGCTGATGCTTTTGCATTTACCATAGATCCTACAAGAACTGTTGATTCCATATCCTTGAGAATTCGGGTTCCATTGCTGGTAGTTAATATAAGTGTTTCAATATCAGTCTTATAATTTTCAACATCTCTTGGCGAATTTCCAATATCAAAGCCTTCAACACGTTTTCCACTTCTTTCACCAGCTATCACTCCATTAACTTCTTTTTTTAACTCAAATGCTTCTTCTGGTGTGAAACATGGGATGATTTTATTGAAGTTATTCAAAGCAAGTGTAATTGTGGTACTTGCCCTAAGTGCATCGACCATTATTGATGTATCTTTTGTTTGTGTTTTTTCAAAGCTTAATGTAATTTTCATGGTTCATATTTATAAAAATTAATTAATTTTAAATTTTACTTTTTATAATAATTATTAGTATGAAAATTGTCACAACACCTATGTGTGAAGAGCTTGTAAAATTGGTTGGAATAAAAAATTACAATGTTAATAAACACCCCACTAAGGATGATGGTAATCTGGCTATTTTATTATCTGAAAGTAAGGTTGAAATAGACTCTATTCCAGTCAAAGTCAATTCATCAGCCCAAATTTTTGAAAGTATTAAAAAAATAGATTTTGACAGCAGGTTAACTGATGAGGAAATACTTTCATTTTTTGATGATTATCCGTTAGCTAAAAAATATCTTAATAATGATATCAAAAACAGCATTCACGTTAAAGTTTATTCTAACTTTTTAAAGGACACTGCTGAAAGTATGGGATTTGTCATTGATGATAAAAACTATGATTATGTAATATATCCCGATTATTTGGCTAATGAAGTTCAAAATGAAACTAAACCATTAATTGAGATTTCTTCACACAGTTTTGTATCTAAAAATCCATTTGCAAGACTTGAAAAAAGATATGAAATTTTGGAAAAGTTAATATAGAAATAATGTAAAAAACTTACTTAATAAAATTATATGAGGGATTTTTTAGTATGTATGAAACATTAACATATACTGGTGGAGTTCATAAAAGTGAAGAAGTCAAGGAGCTTATTGAAGATTTAGGTGGTTTCATTCTTCAAGAAAACATTTTGCAAATGGAATTGGTTTTGAATTTAGCTATTCCTTTGGAAGATGTTGATATTATTAAAAACAAGGCTAAAGAATTGCTAGCTAAGGTAACAGTAGCTCCAATGGCAGGTTCTGAAATAGCTATTGTATCTCCAACACTTGCAAGACATCATTTGCCTCATGCAGCATGTGATATTTCTGAATATTTGCGTGAATTCGGTGCTAAAGACAATATGATTGGTCTGGCCAGAGGAGACGGAAAAGGAACTTCCGGAATTACTGAAGAAGAAAAAAGCTTAATTGAAGAACATGATGTGGCTGTTTTCGCATTAGGCAGTTTTAAAAATTGTATTCAAGAAAAATCCTTTTTATATGATGATATTAATGTTCCAGTTATTGTAACTGGTGCTCCTGAAATCCCAATTGAAGAACTTCCAGGTGCTGATGCATATGTTGGCGGACTTGGCAGGATTCCAAGAAGGCTTAAAAGAGGTCCTGATATAAGAGCTCTTAATGATTTAGTGGATACTATTGAAATAATTTTAAATAATAAAAAAAGAGAAATGGCATTGGATCCACCACTTGTTCCTTCTATTGTAGTTAAAAATGCTATTGAAAATCAGGTTCCGGCTATTGAAGAGGTCATATCTCCTGCACCGATTACTGTTCAACTTGACGGAGTTAGAGTAAAATTAAATTATGATAAATATCATGAATTAATTGAAAATGTAGTTATAGAAGGTAAAAAATTATCTGATTTGGCTGAAATTAAAAAATCTTTCATGTATGATTATATTTTAGTAAAAATCCATACTGAAAGTTCTATTATTGATGATTCTTAAATCATCTGCTTTTTTTATATTTTCATCCCAAAGAAGTTAATAGCATCTACCAAATCATTAAATTGAGTTAATTCTTCTTCAATAACATTTTCATCGGTTTTATCAAAACTAAGCTCTCCATCTATTGTTAAAGTATCTGGTCCACGCCCAACAATACGTTCTATGCCGTCAGCACTTAAAATTCTCTCAGCATCTAATTGATGAACAAAAGCACGTCCTGGAATGATAACTGCCTGTTTTACTTCACTTAAATCAATTTGTTCCAAATCTTCTTTTGTAATTAAACAGGCTATCTCTTTTGGAACAGCTATTACATTTACATCCTCTGCATCTATTTTATCAAATATTTTACTTATGAATGGTGCAGCTATTTTAGATGTAATTATGGTAGCTTCTCCAGTTACTTTTTTAATAAACTGTAAAAATATTTCATTTTCATCTTTAGCTATTGCAAATGGTCCGCCTGTTTCAGGATCACATAATGGTGTTCCTGTTACTCTGAAGTTATATTCTTTATTGATTTCTTCGACTAAATGCCCAAATTCTTCAACAGGTTGCGATTCAATTCCTTTAAGAATAGGTTCGTTTCCTAAAATCAATCCTTCATTAAATGTATTTGCAAATCGCATTAGGATAAATCCTTTAGCTCCCCATTCTTCTAAGGTATTGCATGTTTGTCTAAGTACATCACCATCATTAACTCCGGGAATTATTACTCCCGCTCCTGTTAAATCAACATTTTCACAAAAAATTTTACATGCTTTCAGAGCTTCTTCAGGTTTTTGATCTTTTACCCATTCTTTTCTGAGTTTGGGGTCTGTTGAAAAAACAGTAAATGTAACTTCATCAACACCGTTATTAATCAATCTGGAAGCTATGGCACTGTCAGTAATGCCTTTTCCACATGTATATCCTAAGTGGGAATTAAGTGAAAACTGATTTAAATTAGCAGTTAAATTTTCAAGATAAGGATAGCAGCTAACGTCTCCTCCTCCGCTTATATTTGCTTTAATAGTTTTTTCTCTAAAATTAGGTTGCATCATCAAAGCATTTTGAACTTCTGTAATTACTTCAAAGGGAGATTTAAATTCACTTTGTGAGTCGGTTATTCCTTTACTACATCTGTCACAGCCAATTTTATTAGGTAAACAGTGAGCACAGCCAAATGCTTTAACTTCTTTTACCTTTCTAAAGTAACAGTATTTACAAAAACCATTACAATCTTTTCCAGGAATTCCTCCAACATCTGCTACAACTTGCATAATATTTTTATTATGTTTTTAGTATTATATAAAGTAATTTAGTATTACTTTGCCTATTTTTTATAATAATTTTGTTTTTCCTAAATCTTGATTATTTTACAGTATTTTTAATTAATAATAGTTTTTTGTTTAAAAAATTTATCATTTATTGTATTAATTTTATTCATTTTTGTATTATTGTAAATTTTGTTGGATATATTTTAGTAAATATTAATTTAACTGGTTTTTTAAAATAATAATTGTCTAATAATTGTTATATGATAATTTTAGATAGTAATTAATATCTTATTTTTCTAAATATTATTTTTAATTTTATTATCTCTGAAATAAATATGGGATATGTTATTTTTAAAGTATTACTTTTGACTTCATTTTTCCTAAGTTTTTAGGAACGCTTATTGTTAATAAAGTTTTCTAAATTATCCCATTGGTAATGTTTATATTATATCTTAATTAAAATAAGACTTGTATACCATATGGTTAGCTATCTTACAATTAATTATTGTGTATAGCTTTATCCAAATTTGTGTGAAAAATTTCACTCAAATGCAGGTGGTATATTAAATACTCTATTTAATTAGGAGGGAAAAAATGGCAAAGTTTGATGATAAAGTCGATTTATACGACGATAGAGGCTCATTAGTTGTATCTGATGTCCCAATCGAAGCTTTAAGTCCACTCAGGAACACTGCTATTCAAAACATTGTTAAAGGTGTAAAAAGAACTGTTGCAGTAAACTTAGAAGGACTTGAAAAATCTGTCAAAACCGGTTCAGTCGGTGGAGACAAATCCAAAATATTAGGAAGGGAATTGGATATTGATATTGTAGCAAATGCAGGTGCAATTGCAGAAAAAATGAAAGAAATGATACAAATTTCTGAAGATGATGATACTAAAGTTGAACCTATTTCCGGAGGTAAAAGATTATTAGTACAAGTTCCATCTAAAAGAATTGATGTTGCTGCAGAATACTCTGTTGCTCCATTATCTACTGCAACTTCATTAGTACAAGCTATTATTGATGTATGTGACGTAAGTATCTATGATGCAAACTTCGTAAAAGCTGCAGTATTAGGTAGATACCCACAATCCGTAGATTACAAAGGATCCAACATTGCTACTATGTTAGACATTCCACAAAAACTCGAAGGTGCAGGTTATGCATTAAGAGGTGTTAAAGCAAATGATTTTGCTGCTGCTACCTTAAAAAACACTTTCCAAGCTACTGCTTTAGCATCTATTTTCGAACAAACTGCTATGTTTGAAATGGGTGATGCTATTGGTGCATACGAAAGATTACACTTATTAGGTTTAGCTTACCAAGGTATGAATGCTGACAATATGGTTTTAGATTTAGTAAAAGATAATGCAAAAGAAGGTACTGTTGGTAGTGTTGTAAACGGAACTATCGCTAGAGCTGAAGCTGACGGAGTTATTGCTCCTCAAAAAGACTTAACCGATTTCTCAATTTATAACACTGATGACGCAGCTTTATGGAACGCATATGCTGCTGCTGGTGCTACTGCTGCTGTTATGGTAAACATTGGTGCTGCTCGTGCTGCTCAAGGTATTCCATCCACTTTATTATACTTCAATGATAACATTGAATTTGCTACTGGTTTACCAAGTATTGACTACGGTAGAGCAGAAGGTGTAGCTGTAGGATTCTCTTTCTTCAGTCACTCTATCTATGGTGGAGGAGGCCCTGGTCTCTTTAACGGTAACCACGTTGTAACCAGACACAGTAAAGGATTCTGTATCCCTTGTGTAGCTGCTGCTATGTCCTTAGATGCAGGAACACAACTCTTTTCACCAGAAGCAACTTCTGGTTTAATTAAAGAAGTATACAGTCAAGTTGATGAATTTAGAGAACCTCTCAAATATGTTGCTTTAGCAGCTGATGATATTAAAGGTGACATCTAATTAATTTAATATTTAAATCTAATTTTTCATGGACGGCAAAAAAATGGATATTGAAATATTCCCATATAGAGTGCTTGGAAGTGACACAACAGAAAAGTTGTTAAATGACATTGAATCACTTGAAGATGTTAAAAGGACTGTAATTCATGGTCCGAGATTTCCAAAAACTGAAGAAACTTTACCTCCACAATATAGGGAACGTAGAGTGATTAACATTAATGGCGAAGATGTTGTTCTTAAAGTTAAAACTGGCAGAATTTTTGTTGAACTGACAATGGAGTCTACAGTTAAAAAAATTGAAGAAATCTGCAAAAAGCATATTCCTTTTGGATTTGATATCAATCAGGACAAAACAAATTACATCAGAAAGGAAAGAACAGTTTCTGATAGAATTAAATATGGTGATGCAGATTTACCTGATGAATTAATTGGAATGACTGATCAATATTCAAGTTTTGAAGATCACGTAAATATTGTTAGAAAGGATGACTTTTAAAATGATTGGAAGATGTACTCACGTAGTTGATTGCAGAGCAACAGGTGGTATGGGTAAAGGCGGAGGTCTTGCACAAAGAGGCACATTTGCTGAATGTGGAGCTGAAGTTTTAGCTGTTGCTATGTCTCCAGGACGTAGACATATTACTAAACCTGTTTGTGAAATCACTTTCGGATTACGTGAATCCAATGTTTTGACTAGTACAATGGTATTAAATGCAGGTGCAGGTGTTCCTCATGATGCTCCGGCTTCTGGCGGTACCTTATTTGGTCTCACTGATAAGGAAGTGGAACAAATGAGTAATTTTAAATTACTTGTTATTCATTTAGGTGGAGTCAAAAATCATTTAATCTACAAGGCTAGATTGATTTTAAGGAATGTAAATAAGCCTTGTATTATCATTTGTGAATCTCCAGTTGACTGTGAAGATTTTGCCAAAATTGGTGTAAAAACTTCTAAAGTCATGCCATCTGAAGAGGATGTTAAAACAGAAGGACACATTGTTGATATTGTTAGTGGAGTTATTCGTGGAGAAACAATCTCACAGGAAAAATTAGATGAAATTATTAGAAAAGTTAAATTAGCATTAGGAGATGCATAATTATGGCACAAATTTATCCAGGTACTTCTCAGGTTGCTCAAAACAGAAGAAACTTTTGTAATCCAGATTACGAGTTAGAAAAGTTAAGAGAAATCTCTGATGAAGACGTAGTAAAAATATTAGGTCACAGAGCTCCAGGTGAAGAATACAAAAGTGTTCACCCACCATTAGATGAAATGGATGAGCCTGATGACATTGTAAGAGAATTAGTTACCCCTATTGCAGGTGCAAAAGCAGGGGACAGGATTAGATACATCCAATTTGTAGACTCAATGTACTTCGCACCAGCTCAACCTTACTTAAGAGCAAGGTCTTATTTAAACAGATTCAGAGGAATTGATACTGGTACTTTATCCGGAAGACAAGTTATCGAAGCTAGGGAAAGAGATATTGAACGTATTTCCAAATACCTCTTAGAAACCGAATACTTCGATACTGCAAGAACTGGTATTAGAGGTGCAGGT
This sequence comes from Methanobrevibacter intestini, assembly GCF_047402955.1. NCBI lineage: Archaea > Methanobacteriati > Methanobacteriota > Methanobacteria > Methanobacteriales > Methanobacteriaceae > Methanobrevibacter > Methanobrevibacter intestini. The sequence goes on along the minus strand of NZ_CP187956.1, from coordinate 732,504 downwards.
GTACACGGTCACTCTTTAAGGTTAGACGAAAATGGTTTAATGTTTGATATGCTTAGAAGACAAGTATTCAACAAAGAAACTGGTAACGTTGAAATGGTAAGAGACCAAATCGGTGTAGACTTAGACGAACCAGTAGTATTAGGTGAACCATTAGATGAAGAAACCTTAAAATCAAAAACCACAATTTACAGAATTGATGGTGAAGCATACAAAGATGATACTGAAGCTGTTGAAGTGTTAAAAAACATTCACGTATCCAGATCATTTGGTGCATTCAATCCAGTTGAAGGATGGGATTAAGTATGGCAGATAAAAAATTCTTAGATGCAATGAAAAACAAATTCAGTGAAGATCCAACTGATAAAAGAACCACTTTCTATAACATGGGCGGTTGGAAACAATCTGAAAGAAAAAGCGCATTCGTAAAAGAAGGTAAAGAAATCGCTGAAAAAAGAGGAATTCCAATGTACAACCCAGACATTGGTACTCCTTTAGGTCAAAGGGCTTTAATGTCTTACCAATTATCTACTACTGATACTTATGTAGAAGGTGATGATTTACACTTCATTAACAACGCAGCTATCCAACAAGCTTGGGACGATATTAGAAGAACTGTAATTGTAGGTTTAAACACTGCTCACAACGTTCTTGAAAAAAGGTTAGGTATTGAAGTAACTCCTGAAACTATTACTGAATACTTGGAAACTGTAAACCACGCAATGCCTGGTGCAGCAGTAGTTCAAGAACACATGGTAGAAACTGACCCATTAGTAGTACAAGACAGTTATGTTAAAGTATTTACTGGTGACGATGAATTAGCTGATGAAATTGATTCAGCATTCGTTTTAGACATCAACAAAGAGTTCAATGATGAACAAGCAGCAGCTTTAAAAGAAGAAGTTGGTGGAAGTGTATGGCAAGCTGTAAGAATTCCTGCTATCGTAGGAAGAGTTTGTGACGGAGGTACTACCTCAAGATGGTCTGCAATGCAAATTGGTATGTCAATGATTTCTGCATACAACCAATGTGCTGGTGAAGGAGCTACTGGTGACTTCGCATACGCATCTAAACACGCAGAAGTTATTCACATGGGTACTTACTTACCTGTAAGAAGAGCAAGAGCAGAAAACGAGTTAGGTGGAGTTCCATTTGGTTTCATGGCAGATATCTGTCAAGGTTCCAGAGTTTACCCTGATGACCCTGTACGTTCCACTTTAGAAGTAGTAGCATTAGGTGCTGCACTTTACGACCAAATCTGGTTAGGTTCTTACATGTCTGGTGGTGTAGGATTCACCCAATATGCTACTGCAGCATATACTGATGATGTATTAGATGACTTTACTTACTATGGTAAAGACTATGTAGAAGACAAATATGGTGGATTAACTGAAGCACCTAACAACATGGACACTGTTCTTGATGTAGGTTCTGAAGTTGCATTCTACGCATTAGAACAATACGAAGAATACCCAGCATTACTTGAAACTCACTTCGGTGGATCTCAAAGAGCTTCCGTAATTTCCGCAGCAGCTGGTGCATCTACTGCATTCGCTACTGGTAATGCTCAAACTGGTTTAAGCGCATGGTACTTAGCTATGTACTTACACAAAGAACAACATTCCAGATTAGGATTCTACGGTTACGATTTACAAGATCAATGTGGTGCAGCTAACGTATTCTCCATCAGAAATGATGAAGGTTTACCACTCGAAATGAGAGGACCAAACTATCCTAACTACGCAATGAACGTAGGTCACCAAGGTGAATACGCTGGTATCGCTCAAGCTCCTCACGCAGCTCGTGGAGACGCATGGGCTTTCAACCCATTAATTAAAATCGCATTTGCTGATAAAAACTTAGTATTTGACTTCTCAAAAGTTCGTGAAGAATTTGCTAAAGGTGCATTAAGAGAGTTCGAACCATCTGGTGAAAGAACTGTCATCACCCCAGCAAAATAAATTTAAACAAATAGGTTAAATAGGTGATTTTTCACCTATTTATTCCTTAAATTTAAGTATACCTTAAAATTTTTTAGTAAAACATTTATATTAATATTGAAAGAAAGTTAAGTATCAATAGAAAAAAAATTCTGTTGGTATCATTTAATTGATTTTTATATGGAATAAAAATCATAATTTACTACATATATTCATTATGGGATATATATCACGTTTATTAAATGATCAATTTAATAAAAAATATGGAGGAAAAAATTATGGACCCTATAACATTAGGTGTTGTCGCATTAATGGGTGCAGTTGCAACTATTGGTGGTGCTGCTGAGGATATTGAGTCTGATATTGGTTCTCAAAGTAACCCTAACTCTCAAGTTCAACTTGCTCCTCAAATGGGACATTTACATCGTATGATAAACAAAGCGGCTTCTGGTGAACCAGTCGCTTATGGTGTTTGGTGTGGTGTTGCTGGATCTATTGCATATGTATTAATGACTTTAGGAATTACTAATGATTTATTTGCTATTGCAGCAGGTTCTTGTGTCGCTGCTTTTGTTCACAGTATTTATACTATTACTGCTCACATGGGTAGGATTGTTGGTCAATCTCAATTTGAACAACCATTATTTATGGATGTATTGACTCAATCTTTAGGACCTATTGCTGGACATGGATTTATAACTACATTTTGTCTTGTTGGAGTTTCATATTTAATGACTATTCCATTAAATGGTACTCCGTTACACGCATTCCCATTACCACTTTTAGCAGTGCTTTGGGGTATTACTCTTGGAGCTATCGGTTCTTCAACTGGGGATGTTCACTACGGTGCTGAAAGTGAATATCAAAAATTCGAATTTGGTGGAGGAACTCCTGTAGCTATTCAAGGAGATATAGTTACTAAAGCACCAATGGGAGCAAAAAATTCCCTTGATGTAGGTAATTTCTGTGTTAAATTTGGTGGACCTTTAACAGGTTTATGTTTCGGTCTTGTAGTATTCTTTAGTTTCTGGAATTCAGTTGTATTTGGATTATACGGCGGATTAGTTGTTGGTTTCATTATTGTTCTTATTTTAATATTAATGAACGACAAATTAGAAAGATTCGCAAGAAAACAATACGGACCATATGAGGAAGAATAAGGAGGTTTCGATTATGGATCCAATTTCAATTATTTTATTTGTCGCTATAGGCGGTGTTATGATTGGTGCAGGTGTGCACTTTATTCCTGTAGGAGGAGCTCCTGCAGCTATGGCAACAGCTACTGGTGTAGGTACTGGTACTGCTATGTTAGCTGCTGGTGCAGGTTTAACAGGTCTTATTGGTGCAGCTACTATGACAGGTCAACCTTGGATTATAGTTGGTATTGGTGGTGCAGTAGGTGCTATGATTATGTTAGCTATCACCATGCTTATTGCTAATTATATTTATGTATATGGTGTAGGTATTGTACCTGCAGCATCTAAAACCGTAGTTGACCCTATTACTAAACGTAATCAAGAGAAATATAAAACTCCCGGTACTGAAGGACACGGTGTTCCATGTGTATGTTTCATTAGTGGTCTTATAGGTGCTGCTTTCGGTGGTTTTGGTGGAGGTTTAATCTACTATGCTATTTATGATGCTGTACAATCTGCTTCTTATTTCTCTAGTGCTGCTGTAAGTATTGGTTTAGCTGCTATGTTAGGTACTGGTGTTTTCTTTATTAACTCTGTTATTGCTTCTTATAATATTGGTGGTACCATTGAAGGTATGCATGATCCTAAATTTAAAAGGATTGGTACTGGAGCATTAGCTTGTGCTATAGCATCAGTTGTAGTCGGAATATTCTGTGTATTATTAACTGGAGGTATTTAAAATGTCTGCTGGTGGAAGTGCTGATGGTGCACATAGTTCAATTAATGGTAATCATTTATTACTTTTAGGTATTATTGGTGGATTAGTAGGTATTTACTTATGTAATATTAATGGTATTATAGGCCCTGTTCTTGCAGGTCTTGGTACTGTATGTGCTACTGTATGGGGAGCAAATGCTATTCGTAGTGTAGCAAGTTATGGTTTAGGTACTGGTGTTCCTTCTATTGGTTACATGTGTTTATCCATTAGTATTATTGGTGTTTTAGCTGGTCTTGCTTTAGGTTTCATATTCCCAGATATCCCTATGATGAGTACTTTAGGACCTGTTATAGGTTTAATATTTGCTATGATTATTGCAACTATTGTAGGTTTAATTGCTACTAAAATTGTTGGAATGAAAATCCCAATTATGGTAAGATGTACTGCTGAAATTGCAGGTGCAGGTGCTTTAGCTGTTTTAGGTTTATCTGCTGCTGTAACTGGATCTTACGATGCTACTGATATTTTCAACCATGTTGTAGCTAACGGGTTCATTGCATTATTCTTTATAATGTGTACTATGGCAATTCAACATCCTTTCAATGCATGTTTAGGTCCAAATGAAGATCAATCCAGGACTCTTAAATGTGCTACTTCAACTGCATTTTTATCTATGATGATTACTGGTTTAGTATCATCTGTTGCAGGTGACGTATTCGGTTGGTTAGCTGTATTCATTGTTGGTTTAATAGGATGGATTATCTCTTTCAGAGCATTTGTTAAAGCTTCATATGATGCTGCAGCTTCAGTTAAATGGGCTGGTTTATGGCCAAAAGTAGAGGAATGATAGGAGGTTTTATATATGGCTCAAATGTTACCTATGATTCAAATTGTACCTGATATGAATCTTGCTTTAGATCCAGTTTCAGGTGTTATTGGTGCATCTTTAGGTGGGGGAGTTATCCTTTTATCTATGGATGAAGTAAACGAAGAAGTAGCAAAAATTCAAGGTGCTGCTGATGAGTTAGTAAGCTCTTTAGATCCTCATACTAGTCCTGTTGGTGCTTATCCTGGAAGGGATGGTTCTTATCTTACTGCTGGTATGTTAACTAATGTTGTTTATGGATTTTTATTAGCATCATTTATTATATTTGCTGCATTACCACTTTTAATGAGATGGGGGGTTTTATAGATGGCTGATAAAAAAGAACCAGCAGCTGGCTGGCCGGTTATTAGTGGGGACTACATTGTAGGAGATCCTGAAAGTCCTGTTGCAGTAACAACATTAGCTTCACATATTGAAGCAGAACTTTCCGGAGCAGCAATCGCAGGTCCATGTAAAACAGAAAATTTAGGTGTAGAAAAAGTTGTTGCAAACATTATATCTAATCCTAATATCCGTTTTTTAATTTTAGCTGGTGCTGAAGTACAAGGTCATATTACAGGTCAATCTTTCAAAGCATTACATGAAAATGGTGCAGACCCTGATAAAAAGAAAATTATTGGAGCAACTGGTGCAATTCCTTTTGTTGAAAATGTTCCTTTAGATGGTGTTGAAAGATTCCAACAACAATTAGAAATTGTTGATTTAATTGACACTGAAGATGTTGGAGCAATCCAAGCTAAAATTAATGAATGTGTTGAAAAAGACCCTGGTGCTTTTGAAGAAGAAGCAATGGTTATTTCTGTCGAAGGTGACGATGGAGATGAAGATGAAGGAGAAGAAATTAAAGTTGTTTCAGCTGAAACTGCTCTCATTGAAGCAAGAATGAGAAATATCAATACTAAAATAGATATGGTAGGATCAATTCAAAGAAACCTTGCAGGTAATTATGCTGGTAAAGTTCAAGGTATTATGATTGGTTTAGCATTCTCTTTAGTAATTGGAGCTTTATTCTTAGGTCTAATTTAAGGAGGCATGAAATATGGTACAAATTTCTAATAAACCTAATATAAACGGCATTAAAAATGCTTCTGAAGATGCTGATTACAGTTCAAAACTCATTGCAAGGGAAGGAAAACTTTTCGCAGGGTTATTAGCAACTAGGACTCAAGGTTTCGCTATTGGTATTCTTTTAGCTGTTATTTTACTAGTTCTTATTCCTGCTATTGTAAAATTATGTGGAATGTAGAGGTGTTTATATATGAGTGATGAAGAAAAATCAATACCTCAAGTAATGGTTTCATCAGATGATTTAAAAGATATCATCGCTAAATTAGATGATGCTGAAGAAAAAGTGGATTTTACTGTGGGGGAATATTATCAACGTTTAGGTCAACAAACAGGTAGAGATGTTGGTATTTTATACGGTTTAATAATCGGTTTATTAATTTTAGTAGTAGTTATGAAATTCAATTTACTTACATTAATAGCTGCTATATTATAGGAGGATTGCGTAATGTTTAGATTTGATAAAGAGCAAGTTGTATTTGACTTTGCTGGTGTAAAAATGGGAGGTCAACCAGGGGAATATCCTACTGTATTAGCAGGTACTATTTTCTACGGTGGACACAATATTATTAGTGATGAATTAACAGGTGATTTTGATAAAAGTAGAGCAGAATCTTTAGTTAATGACATGGTTGAAATGTCTGATGTAACAGGTAACCCATGTATTGTACAAGTTTTCGGTCAAACTGAAGAAGCTATTGTAAAATACATTGAGTACATTGGTGATATCTGTGATAAACCATTCCTTATAGATTCTACTTCCGGTGATGCTAGAGTTGCTGGTGCACAATATGCTGATGAAGTTGGTTTAACTGAAAGAGCTATTTACAACTCCATCAACATGGCTGCAGATAAATCAGAATTGGATGCTCTTGCAGAAACTGATATCTCTGCTTCCATTATCTTAGGTTTCAACCCAATGAATGCTACCGTTGACGGTAAAATGGCAATGTGGGAAAACGGAGATGATGGAGCTTACGAAAAAGGTTTACTTGAAGTAGCTGCTGATTGTGGTATCGACAAGTTCATGATGGATACTGCAGTTACTCCATTAGGACAAGGTGCAGGTATTGCTGCAAAAACTACTTTTGCAGAAAAAGCTAAATGGGGATATCCAGTAGGTTCTGGTATTCACAATGTACCTTCTGCTTGGGATTGGTTAAGAGACTACAAAAAAGCTGGAAACAAAACTGCTTACACTGTTTGTGATATTGGTGCAAACATTGTTCAAGTTATGACTGGTGGAGACTTCGTTCTCTTTGGACCTATCGATAACGCTAAAATAGCATTCCCTGCTGTAGCACAAACTGATATGTTCATTGCAGAAGCAGCTGCTGACTTCGGTACTGAAGCTGTTGAAGATCACCCAATCAACAAATTAGTATAGATTAGTTTATTCTAATCTATTCTCTTACTTTTTTTCAAATTCATTTAATAAGATTTATATTATTATAAAAAGATATTATTAACTAACTTTTAATACAGTTTATTGAGGTTTGAATAATGTCTTTTTTAGGTAAAATTTTTAATAAAGGTCCTAAACCTATAATAGCTAAGTCTCATGAAGGAAATTTAGATTCTTTGAGAGCTAATAGGGCTGGACCGCAAAGTCCTGGTGCTGTTAAAAAACCAGATGTTTTTTATGTAACTGCTTCTGTAGAGTTAGGTAACACTACAACCAAATGTATTGTTATGGCTACTAATTTAAACACTAGTGAATGTTATCTGCTCAATAAAACAGTGAAAATGACTAGAGATATTCGTCCACCTAAACCTAATGAAGAAGTTTTTGGTAAAACTGTTTGGGGTATTGAACTTTCAAAAGAAGCTGTTGCTGATTTAATTAAAGATACGGTTTTGGAATCTTTAAAAAAAGCTCATGTTGATAAAGATAATGATTTGGATTTTGTAGTTAGATCTACTGGTGTAACCGCAGGTTTTGCTACTGCTGAAGAAGCAGGCCAATTAGTTATTGCATTAGCTGACGGCTGTTTAGATGCAGGCATCCCACCAAGAAAAATGTCTCCTGCTATGAGTGTTTCCCAACTTCCTGAAAGATTGCAAAAACATTCTCTTTTAAATAATGTAATGTTTGATGGTGCTGTAGTTAGTGTTGTTCCGCCTAAAGGTAAGGAAACTGTTGCAAATGAGATGGAAGGCGAACTTGTTACTGCAGGTATTAAATTAGGAGCTAAATGGACTGATGTTGATTATAGAAATCCATGTATTTCTCTAGATTTCGGATCCACATTAGCTGGCCGTATTGTTAATGATAATCAGCCTTATGCAAATACTGTAGGTAATTTTTTAGGTTTGGCTGGTGTAGTTAGTGATTCTTTAGCTAGAGGTTCCGGTGAAATTGATAAGAATAATGGAGCTGCTTTAGATTTGTATTCTGATAAATTGATTAAGAAAGCCAATACTAAAAAAGCTCAAGCTAATGCTGAAGAAGCTCATAAATTAATTGATATTCGTAAAGTTCCTATGGATGTAGATAGATTCGGTACTGTTCCATTAGATCCTGTTGCTTCTGAAAATGCAGGTACAACTTTAATTGGTTGTGATGTAGGTGTTAATGGTGATAAATTAGAAGATTTAATGGATCTTGGAGCTAAATTCTATGACAGGGATGGTCTTCCAACATTATTGTCTACTATGGATTATGTAAGTACTAAAATTGTTACACGTGTTTTGGATGTTGCATTTGAGGAAAATGTTGTTACTCCAGGTTCTGCATTAGGTATTACTGGAAGAGCAGGTATTACTGGACGTAAACCACAGCTTATTTTAGAAGCGGTTCAGGATAAGTTTGATAAGGTCGTATTTGTTGAAGACGGTTTGGCTTTAGGTTCAGCTATCATGGCTCGCTGTATGAATTCTATGGGAACTCAAAAATCACCTATTGGGGGCTGCCAAGGTCAAAAATGTATTCTCGGTAAGAGGATGAAATTACAGGGCAGCAAATATGCATAATTGATTCTAAAGGTTTTTGTCATGATTTATGCTATTGTTATGGCTGGAGGTAGGGGAACTCGTCTGAAAGTTGATGTTGAAAAACCTCTATTTAAATTACATGGCAAACCTTTAATTAAATATGTTCTTGATAATATTTCTTCATCTAAATTAGTTGAAGATGTTGTTATTGCTGTAAGTTCTCATACTCAAGAAACAACCAAATATTTGGAATCATTAAATGGAAATTTTCAAATTTTAGACACTAGTGGAATTGATTATTTAAATGATTTGTCTTATATTCTAACTCTTTTTGAGTCTGAATCAAAAAATGATATCTTATTATTTATTAATGCAGATTTACCGTTTATTAGTGGTGAAACTATTGATTTTGTATTGACTAAATATTTGGAATCTGCTAAAGATTCTTTGTCTACTCAGGTTCCTGTTGAAATTTTTAAAAAATTAGATTTGGAATATTCCTATGAATTTAATGGCAGTGTACCTTCTGGTTTGAATGTTTTAAGAAGTGTTAATGAAATTCAGGAGGAGGAGCAACTTATTTTGCCTAAAATTGAATTGGCATTAAATATCAATACCCTTAAAGACAGTATAGTTGCTGAAAAATTTTATCAGGCTTTCATTAATAAAACTATTTAAATTTAAATATGATGAAATTAAAATATTTTATATAATTAATGAAAATTTGTCAGGTGATGTGATGGAAAATAAACAAATTCCTAAAAGAGAAGAAAAGTTATGGAGTGAAATTAAAAATTATCAGGTAGCTACTAATAATGCTCGTATTCTTGGTGTCTTAGATGAATTAATTATCAATGAAAAAACTGGGAAAATCGTTGATATAGCTATTAGGGTAGAAAGCGGCCGTAATATTCATGTTAAAGGTGCTAAAAGAAATGGGGATATATTATTAGTTCCTTTTGCTAAAGTAGAAAAAGTCGGTGAATTCATTATTGTAACTGAATAATATTATTTTTCAGTTACCATGACTATTTTTTTTATTTAAATTGCTTCTTTTTGGTTGAGCATTAACTTTTTTTTTAAAACATTTGTATGTAAGATTTATAATTATAACATATTTATATATCTTAATTTAAATGTAATAGTGTTGTATAATTTATGTCTTTTTAAATAAGGTGATAAGATGTTACTCGAAATTGAAAATTTGGCTGTGGAAGTGGCCGGCAAAAGAGTTTTGAAGGATATTAATCTTTCAATTGATGAGGGGGAGACTCATGTTCTTTTAGGCCCGAATGGTGCTGGTAAAAGTACATTGTTTTTAACAATTCTTGGTTTTCCACAATATAATGTAGTTAATGGAACAATTAAATTCAAAGGTAAAGATATTACTAATTTAACTACAGCTGAACGTGTCCAATTAGGAATTGGGGTAAGTTTCCAATCTCCACCATCTATTCGTGGAGTGTCAGTTCGTGATTTGCTTAAAATTGAATCTCATCAAGAAATTAATGAACCGTTAAATGCCAGAATGTTGGAATTGGCTCAAAAACTTAAATTTAATGATGAATTTTTAGACAGGGATGTTAATTTCGGATTTTCCGGAGGGGAAGTTAAACGTTCTGAAATTTTACAGTTACTTGCTCAAATGCCTGATTTCACTATGTTTGATGAGCCGGATTCCGGTGTGGATATTGAAAATGTTGAATTGATAGCTAGTGAAATTGGTACTTTACTTGATAAGGATTTAAAACATGATTCTAGAAAAAGAAGCGGTCTTTTAATTACTCATTTAGGTTATATTTTGAATTTTGTAAGTGCTGATAAAGCTCATGTTTTAATGGATGGTAAAATAGCTTGTTCAGGTAATCCTGCTGAGATTATTGAGGATATTAGGAAAGAAGGTTTCAATGGATGTGTTGAATGTGCGCAATGTATTAAATGATGCTGAAAGAGCTAAAGATAAAAAAGCTCCACTTGGTGTAGATGTTACAATTGAAAATTTTTCAGATGAAATTATAGATGGAATTGATCTTTTAGATGATTTGGATGATGTATCTAAAAAGACTAAGAATACTCTTTTAAAAGTTGGAGTAGATACAGAAGAAAAGGGAAGGTCAGGTTCATTTTTACAAGTTGATCAGTCTAATGTATTTACAAATAATTCAATGTCTGATTCAGTTGAAGTCATGAATATTGGTGTTGCTTTAGATAAATATCATTGGGTTAAAGATTACATGTGGAATGTTGTAAAACCTGATGCAGATAAATATACTGCTAAAACAGCTTTACGTGAAGAAAAAGACGGAATTAAAAGCGGATATTTTGTAAGGTCATTGCCTGGAACTAAAGAGGTTTTCCCTGTACAGGCATGTATGTTTATTAGTGATGAAGATATTATGCAAACAGCTCATAATGTCATTATCGCTGAAGAAAACTCTGAACTGCATTTAATTACAGGATGTGCAACTGGTGAGGATATTTCATCTGCAATGCATGTTGGAGTATCTGAACTCTATGTAAAACCAGGTGCTAAAATAACTTTTACCATGGTTCATAATTGGGCAGAACAGGTGGAAGTACGTCCAAGAACAGGAATTAAGGTTGAAGAAAACGGTACATACTTAAATAATTATATTTTAACCAGTCCGGTCAATACTTTACAGTCTTATCCTACTGCTTATTGTGATGGTGCAAATTCCAGAGCAATTTTCCAAAGTATTCAGGGAGGTAAAAAAGATTCTGTTATTGATGTAGGTTCAAGAGCTTATCTTAATGCTCCCGGTGCAAGAGGAGAAGTTATTTCTCGTGCAGTATCTCAGGATGAATCTCAAATATTTGCTAGAGGACATTTAGCCGGAACTGTTCCTGAAGTTAAAGGTCATTTGGAATGTCATGGGTTGGTATTGTCTGATGACAGTATGATTTATGCTGTTCCTGAACTTGAGGCAAGTTCTGCAAATCTTGAAATGTCTCACGAAGCAGCAGTTGGAAAAATTGATGAAGACGAAATCAATTATCTGACTTCAAGAGGAATAACTGAAGAAGAAGCAGCTTCCATGATTGTAAGAGGTTTCTTAAGTATGGATATTACAGGACTTCCTGATGAATTAGCTGCAGATACTCAAAAAATGATTGATATGAGTGTAGATGGGATGTAATTCATCTTATTTTTCTTTTTTTTAAATTTTAACTTTTTTTATTAGCTTCTTAAAATCTTGTTTTATACTATATAAACTTTTTGGCTTTAAGTTCTAAGTAACCTTTATATTAATTATTATAGTAATATATTAATCAGTACGTTAATGTTATGCTGAGCTAGCTCATTAAGTACATAAAATTGTGAATTAAGGTAAAAAATTAAGGTATGACTAAATTTTTTGTCTTAAAGAAGAATTTAAAAAATTTTTTAAATTTGAATAATCTGGTTTGAAAATAATTTCAAATTAGTAAAAATATGATAGAGGAGGATAAACTCTATGGCTGATGATGTAAAAATTGTAATGTTTTGTTGCAACTGGTGTTCCTATGGAGGAGCAGACACAGCAGGTACTGCAAGGATGCAATACCCACCGAATATTAGAGTTATTCGTGTAATGTGTTCTGGAAGAATTGACCCACAATTTGTGTTAAAAGCATTTAAAGAAGGGGCAGATGGTGTATTTGTAGCTGGATGTCACATGGGTGACTGCCACTATGATGCTGGAAATTATAAGTTAGATCGTAGAATGAGATTAATCTACAAACTTGTTGAAGATATGGGAATTGGAAAAGAAAGAGTTCACCACGATTGGATTTCCGCATCCGAAGGTGAAAAATTCTCTGAAGCTGTTAAAATGATGGTTAACAGAATCAAAGAATTAGGTCCTGCACCATTAAAAGAACAATTAGATGCTGAAAACTAGATTGGAGGAGTTATTATGGCTGATAAAGTAAAAATAGGAACTATGTGGTTAGGCGGATGTTCCGGTTGCCACTTATCAATTGCTGATTTCCACGAATCTTTATTAGATGTTATGGAATTAGCTGATTTTGAATTCTCCCCTGTACTTATGGATACCAAATATGATGAAGTACCAGAATTAGATGTTCTCATCGTAGAAGGTGGAATTAGGAATGATGAAAACAGGGAATTAGCTGAAATGTTAAATGAAAAAGCAAAATTTGTTATTGCTTATGGAACTTGTTCATGTTATGGAGGAATTCCAGGACTTGGTAACTTATGGACTGTAGAAGAATTAGAAGAAGAAGCTTACATTAATTCATGTTCTACTGTTAATCCGGAAGGAATTATTCCTAATGAAGAAGTACCAGCTCTTGAAAGCAGAGTAAGACCATTAAGTGCAGCAATGGATATTGATTTAATTATTCCTGGTTGCCCACCTCGTTCTGATGTTGTAGCTGAAGCTGTTTTAACATTATTACGTGGAGAAACTATCGAATTACCTGCAACTAACCTTTGTGAAGTATGTCCTAGAGAAAAACCACCTGCTGGTTTAGCTATGGACTTCATTAAAAGACAATTTGAAGTTGGAGCTCCTGAAAAAGATTTATGTTTAATTTCCCAAGGTTTAGTTTGTATGGGTCCTGCAACTGTTTCCTTATGTGGAGCAGAATGTCCTTCTATTGGAATCCAATGTAGAGGATGTTACGGCCCTACTTCTAAAGTATTAGACCAAGGAGCAAAAATGATTAGTGCTATTGCATCTGATTACGGTGTCGACGAAGATAAAACTGTTGACCCTGAAGCTGTAGCAGATCAATTAGATGATATTGTAGGTACTTTCTACACTTACACATTACCTGCTGCTTTAGTCCCTATGAAAATGCAGAAAGGAGGAGAATAATATGGTAAAACTTACTATGGAGCCTGTAACACGTATTGAAGGTCACGCTAAAATTACTGTACAGCTCGATGATGATGGAAATGTAGTCGATACAAGATTACATGTTATGGAATTCAGAGGTTTCGAAAAATTCTTACAAGGTCGTCCAGTTGAAGAATTAGCTAGGATTGTACCAAGAATCTGTGGTATTTGTGATGTTCAACACCACTTAGCAGCTGCAAAAGCAGTTGACCAAATTTTCGGTTTCGAAGATGAAAAAATCCTACCAACAGCATATAAAATGAGAGAAATTATGAACTGGGGTTCATTTATGCACTCCCACGCACTTCATTTCTACTTCTTAGCTGCTCCTGATTTAATCATCCCTGATGGAACCAGAAAAACCAGAAATGTTTTCCAAATTATTAAAGATCAACCTGAAATTGCACTTCAAGCAATTGAACTTAGGAGAAATGGTTTAGAAATTGTAAGAAAAATCGGTGGTCGTCCAATTCACCCAACTTCCTCTACTCCTGGAGGTATTTCTACTGAATTAGATGATGAAACTCAAAAAGATTTATTACAAAGAGCTCAAAGGAACGTAGAATTAGCACAAGCTACTCTCGACTTAGCTAAACCTATTTTTGAAGAAAAAATGGATTTAGTCAAATCTTTAGGTTACTTTGGTGACACCAGACACTGTGGTCTTGTAAATGATGGTGTATGGGATGTTTACAATGGTGATGTAAGAATAAAAGATGTTGATGGTAGTATCTACACTGAATACAAAAACTTAGAATACAAAGATGTTGTTGCTGAACATGTAAAACCTTACTCTTGGTTAAAATTCCCTTACATTAAAGAATTAGGATATCCTGAAGGTATTTACAGAGTAGCACCATTATCCAGGATTAACGTTGCTGATAAAATGCCAGATGCAGCACCTCTTGCACAAGCTGCATTTGAAGAATTCCATGACAAATTTGGATATGCACAAGCACCATTATTATTCCACTGGGCAAGACTTATTGAATTATTAGCATCTGCTGAATGTGCTGCTGATGCATTAGATCAAGATTTATCTGGTCCAAAATTCCCAGAAGAATTAGAAAGAACTGCTGGTGAAGGTGCAGGTATTGTAGAAGCTGCTCGTGGTACTTTAATACACAACTATGCATGTGATGACAATGGTTTAGTAACTGAAGCTAACATTGTTGTAGCTACTATCCAAAACAACCCAGCTATGGAAATGGGTATTCAACAAGTAGCTAAAGATTACATCAAACCTGGTGTAGAAGTAGACGATAAAATATTCAACTTAATGGAAATGGTTATCAGAGCATACGACCCATGTTTATCCTGTGCAACTCACACTATGGATAGCCAAATGAGATTAGCTGAAGTAGATATTGTAGACAGTGAAGGAAACATCATTAAAAAATTCTAATTGAGGGGTTTTAATAATGATAGTATTTAATGAAGATGGCTGTATTAGGTGTGGTGCTTGTGAAGGTACCTGCCCAACCTCAGCTATTGATGTAACACCTACTTCCATTATTCACTGTGATACTTGTGGAGGAGAACCAAAATGTGCTGATGTTTGTCCTGAAGGCGCATTAAAAGTAGAAACATATTCTATTGCAGAAGGGGCTGAAGATCAAGTAAGATTAGTATTTAACTCTACTTTATGTAATTCCTGTGGTAAATGTGCCGAAGCTTGTCCGCAAGACACTATTAAACTTACTGGAAACGATTTAATGGAAGTTGAAGGTTTCTGTGTAATGTGTCAAAAATGTGTAAACATCTGTCCTGTTGATGTAATTGGTATTCCAGGTATTGTAGAACCTAAAGGCGAAGTTATTGACCTTGAAGGTAAAGGACCTATTTACATTAATGATTGTGTAGGTTGTGGAACTTGTGTAGATCCATGTCCTGTTAGTGCAATTACTCTTGATGAAATTGGTGGAACCATTTCAATAGCTGATGATGTTTGTATTAAATGTGGTTTATGTTCACAAACCTGTCCTTGGAATGCAGTATTTATTTCTGAGAAAAAACCTGCAAAACGTGCTAAAACCATTAATTCTTTCGATTTAGAATTATCTAAATGTATTGGATGTAATACTTGTGTTGAAGCATGTCCTGGTGACTTTATTAAAGCTAATGCTGCAAACTTGTCTGTATTAATTCCAGATGCATGTGCTGCATGCCAATTATGTATAAAACTCTGTCCTACTGATGCATTAAGTATGGATGTTGAATGGGCTGACGGAGTTCCTGCAGATACTGAAGGATTAGGTTATGATGCTGAAAAATGTGACTTTGTTGGTGCATGTGCTAATAAATGTCCTACTGAAGCAATTCGTGTAGTAACTAAAACTGGTATGTTATGTCCTGCATTAGAAGAAACAGATGCTGAACCATCTTTTGCAAGTTGTATTAGATGTGGAGCATGTGCTGCAGTCTGTTCCAATAATGCTTTATCTGTTGGTTCAATAGAAAAAGTTATTGATGGTGAAACTGTAACTAGAGACAGGATAGAATTTAACCCATATAAATGTGACGAATGTGGTGACTGTATCGAAGCATGTCCATACAATATGCTCCATGCAACAGGTAATGAAAAATTCCCAATTATGGGATTCTGTACCTTATGTGGTCAATGTATCGAAGCATGTCCTAAAAACGCATTATATGATGCATAGGTGTATCAACACCTTTTCATCATTTTTCTTTTTTTAATTATAACTTATTCATTATTGTTTTACCGTTTTTTATGGTCATTACTGCTTCGCCAGTATATTCCTGACCGTCAAATGGTGAATATTTGGCTTTTGTTTTGAAATTTTCAATATTGAATTTGCCTTCTTTTTTCAAATCGATAACTGTAAAATCAGCATCTTTCCCGATTGATATTGATCCTTTATTTTTTAAATTGTAAACTTTAGCAGCATTTTTGGATAATATTTTTGGAATTAATTTTAAATCAAGATTTCCTTTGTTTACCTGTGTTAGCAAAAGAGATACTACGGTTTCTAATCCGGGAATTCCTGGTGAAGAACTCCAAACTCCCTGATTTTTATCTTCAAGTGTATGTGGAGCATGGTCTGTTCCAATAATTGTGTTTTCATCAATGTCACTTATGTTTATTTTATCTTTTGCCTCTCTTAATGGAGGGTTTGTTTTTATCATTGTGCCGTAAGTATTGTATGTACTGTTGTCTAATAATAAATGATGTGGTGTAAATTCATAGCTTACATTATTGGATTTAGCTAAATTTAAGGATTTTTTAGAGCTTAAATGACAAATATGTAAATTTAAATTATTTGCACTAGCTAGTTCAATAGCCTGTTTTACAGATTCATCTTCTGCTTTAGCAGGTCTGGCATAACTGTAATCAATTGGAATATTTTCTTCTTTTTGTTTTAATCTACTGATTTCCTTTTTTATAATAGCTTTATTTTCACAATGTACTGCTACAAGGCCGTTATATGAAGTAGTTTTTTTTAAAGTTCCTAAATCTTCAAATATCCCTTCCAAAGTTTCATCATTTTCCAAATCCATAAATATTTTAAAGGATATTGGATTTAAGCTAATCATTTTTTCCATTTCTTCTAAAGTATTCCAACCTGCCTGAAGCTCATAATTTACAATGCTTTTTTTATCAGCAATGGCTATTTTTTCTTTTAGGGCTTTGTATGTGTTTGTTTTAGGGATAGTATTTGGCATATCTATAACTGTTGTAAATCCTCCATTAGCTGCACTTTCACTGCCTGTTTTGAAATCTTCTTTTTGTGTTAATCCGGGATCTCTAAAATGAACATGGGGGTCAATAAATCCTGGGAGAAGTAGTTTTCCATTAATGTCAATTTTTTTACCACCTTCAAATGGAATTTTGGATATTTTAGCTATTTTTCCATTTTTAATTCCAACATAAAAATTTCCAATTTTATTTATTAATTTACAGTTTTCAATTATTGTATCCATTTTATCCCTCCTTTAGTTTAGTTTGGTGTTTTAAGTTAATATTTGTTTAGTTGTTTATATTTTATTAAAAAGTTTTAAATATATTACATTTTAATAATTTAATTAATAGTCAATTTTTCTTTAATTTTCATTTGACTATCATGGAATTAAATGGAGGTGAAAAAAGATGAACTTTAAATTAAAGATTTTGCTTTTAGGATTGTTATTTGTTTTATGTGTTAATTCAGTTTCTGCAGTTGATTCTTTGAATAATATGACTTTAGATGATAATGTTATCTTGGAGGATTCTGATTATGTTGTTGATGAAACCATTTTAATTGATGGTGATGTTTCAATCAGTTCTGAAAATGGTGCTGTTATTTCAGCTAATAATGAAAATAGTATTTTTAATGTTTCAGGTAATTCTAAGTTAACTTTATCTAACTTGAATTTAACTGATGCTAAAGGAGTAAATGGTGGTGCTATTTACAATGAAGGTACTTTAATATTAAATAATTGTAGTTTTATAAATAATAAAGCAACTTTTGGTGGTGCTATTTACAATAATGGAACGATTATTTTAAATAACTGTACTTTTAAAGCCAATGTTGCTTCAGTCAGTGGTGGGGCTATATATAATCTTCAGGATGATTTAACTATTCAAGATTCCACTTTCATTGGAAATTATGCAAAAATTAAAAATGGTATTTTACAGGGAGGAGCAATAGCTAATTATGCCAATAATTTAACTGTTGACAACTGTTCTTTTGTAAAAAATCATCTATTTAATACTAACTGGTATAAAAACGGAAAAATGTATGGTGGAGCTATTTATAACTGTGGAGATAATTTATTAGTTAGAAATTCTAAATTTATTAAAAACTATATTTATGGGTACACAGACAATATGAATAAAAATGTGGATTTATCTGATAAATATGGCGGTGCTGTTTACTCAAATGCAACTGTTTCAACTTTTATAAATAATGAATTTGATTCAAATGAAATATATGCTATGTTATCTTCTTATGTTACTAAAAAAATAAATTTAAGTAATAAAGGTATAGCTAGTGCTATTTCAGCATATAATAAAGTATTCATAATTAATAATACATTTTCAAATAACTCTGCTGCTGTTGCTCCTATAGATATTGATGATGGTGAAGGTTGTCTTATTTTAAATAATACTTTTATTAATAATAATGCACGTTCCCTTGCACAATCCATGTGGCTTAGTGGAAATAATATGCTTATTAGTGGAAATACTTTTTATAGAGATGGGAATGCTACTGATAAAGGTTATTTTGAAGATCCTAATTATTGGGAAGTTTATGAGATTTTAATTCTTGATGGAGTAAATAATACAATTGCCTTTAATTATTTCGAAAATTCTAATGGTATTCATTATCTTAATCCTACTGGTGAAGATAAAACTGCGAATTTAACTATTAGTAATAATATATTTAATAATTCCAGGAAATCTATTTCTGTAGAACATGGAAATAATGTGGATATAACTTCAAATATATTTATAAATTCAAATTATGCAATTGATACTTACACTGGAAGGTATGTTAATATTAAAAATAACTATTTCTATGGTGGAGGTCCTGATGGTAATTCTCATCAGGGGTATGTTGATATAAATTCTCATTTCACTGTTATTTCAGGAAATGTCTTTAGAAAAGTAGGTAATAATGATAGTTTAGGTCCTATAATTTCTATTAAAGTAAGGGATAATATTACAATTACTGGTAATGCTTTTATTGAAAATACTGTTGCACATGGTAATGGAATTATTCATTCATTATTCGGTGGATTTTATTATATTGATGGTATAACTGATGTTGATGGTCCTTTAGGTAATGTTGAAGTTAATAATAATTATTTTGCAAATAATTCTCTTAATGATGGAGCGTTATTTGATTCTGTAGCTTCAAAAATTAACATTGTCCGAAATATTATTGAAAATAATGATGGTTTAATAATTTTAGCTAATGACACATATTACCAAATTCAATATATGAATTTCACGGATAATGAAATTAAAGATTTCACTGGAAATATTGAGGATTATATTTATCTTTATAATTCCAAAAATTTCAACGGATCTGATAATAAAAAATACACAGGAGAAAGTAGCTCATTTATAGATAAAATATTTGATTTTATTAAAGATTTATGGGATGACTTTTTCAAAGGTAAAGATTCTATTAAAGATCCAACTAAAGTTGATGATAATAAGAATATAAGTAATTCTACATCTGAAATTACTAATAATACTGATGTTGATAATTCTACAACTAACATTACGAATAATACTGAAATTAATAATACAAATGTAAGTAATTCTACATCTAACAACACAGAAATTATTGATAATACTACAAATACAGATAATTCCACATCTGATGTCAATAATAACACAACCATTCCAGATAATAATACTTCTGAAGATAATACTAAAAAAGATGATTCTACATCTGAAGATAATAGTAAAAATACTGAATTTGATAATAATGCTACAGACTCAGATAGTGGTTCTGATGTTGGTGATAGTTTAAATATGTTGCCTTCATATAGTCACAGTGATAAAACTAATAATGAAAATCCTAGCGAATCCAAACCTGCAAAATCAAATGTTGGTGCAGGTCAATCTAGTCCACATTCACCTGGTGCTTCTTCTTCATCAGAAGCTTATGAAATTGAAAAATCCAATGTTTCTAAAAATATTAATGATAATAATTATTTGATATTTTTTATTGTGGTTATTGTGGTTATATTTGCATTGTTAGTTGTCGGATATAAGAAAAAATAATTTTTAAAATTTTTCAATGAGGTTTTTATTTCCTCTTTTTTTTTTAAATAGTTTGTTTTTTTATAATACAATTTAAGTATATCTATTGTAAATAACTTATTTTTGTTTAATTTTACTTCTCTTTTTTTGAAAATATATATTTAAATAATTTAATAACTATATTGAAATATGTCAAAATTATTTTATTTTTCTACAAATATTTTTGATTATATATAAAATGGAGGATTTGTATTAATGAATTTTAAATATTTAATATTCTTATGTTTAATGTTCATTGTTTCAATTGGTGCTGTAAGTGCTGCAGATGATGTAAATAATACTGTAGATAATACAGTTGATGCAGATACAGCAATAAATAGTGTATCAGTTGATTCAGTTATTATGGATAGTCCTATTTATGCAAATAATGCTAAGGAATATACAATAACAAATGATAATTATGAAAACTATTTTGATAATGAAACTGGTGATATATTAGATACTGCTCCTTTTAATAATGGGGATGTTTTAAAAATTGATAATGTATCAGATAAATGTTTCGTAATAAGTAAAAATTTAACTATTTTGCCTGCTGGGGCTAATACTACTTTTACAAATGTAGGATTTAATTTTGTTCCTGGAAGTGAAGGTTCTATTGTAAATGGAGTAACTATTAATAATACTGTTGGTAAATGGAGTAATAATGATGCTGTATTTTTAATACCTATTTTAATTCAGCATACTAAAAATATCACAGTTATTAATTCCAATCTTTATTCATCAGCAAGTACTGTACCAGCTCCAAATAATGTTGTTTATATGGTAAATGCATCTTATTGTAATATTAGAAATAATACTATTTCTCAATCTTCAGGTAAAGTGCCTGTGAATATTGTTTCATCAAGCTATAATAATATAACTGATAATAAGATGTATTCTAAATCTGCAAATGTTATTTTTGTTGGATTAGGTTTTTCATCTCTTGCTGTAGCTGGTGTTAGTGAAGGTAACTTATTTAAAAATAATATTCTTGATGGAAATGGTATAAGTAGTGCAATGTGTTATGCTATTAAATTACAAGGTAATTCAAATGTTGGTAAAACTATTGGTCAAAATACATTTATAGGAAATACTATATCTAATGCATATGATGGTATTTATATTCAAGATGATGTAAATGGTACAACTATAATAAACAATACTTTTATTAATGTAAGAACAGGTATAGAAATGGTTCATCAAAGAGCAGTTGTTGAAAAAGCATATATTTACGGTAATAATATAACTGCAACTACTGATGCTATTGTAATTACAAGAGGATCTGCAACAATTGAAGATAATGTAATTAATGCTGGAAATAGGGGAATATTTTTAAAACCATTTTCTTCTGATTTATTAATTTTAAATAATCATGTTGTTGCTAGAGGACAATATGCTGTATGGTCTGATAGTAGGAGTAATAATGTAACTGTTATGGGTAATTATCTTGTTTCTAGTTCATTTAAAGGAGATAATGCTGTTAAAGCTAAAGATAAAAGTAAAGTATCTGGCAATGGACCTTTGGATATTAATGTTGCTATAGATGCAGACATAACTAAAAATGCTACAGCTACTATTAAACTTTCACCTATGGTTAATGGTACTATAACTATTAGCTTCAATGGAAAAATAGAAACTATTGATTTTAATGGTTCAGGATCTCTTGTTTATGATTTAGGATTATTAGAATTTGGAGAACATAATATTACTGTAACTTATAATGGTAATAATAATTTTAATGGCACTACTGTTACTAAAACTTTCTTTGTTGATAAAATCAATACTGGAATTAAACTTGTTGTAGGTAATGTTAATGTTGATGAAACTGCAGTAATTAATGTAACACTTACTCCTGGAATAAATGGAACAGTAAAAGTTGTTGTAAACGGTCAAACTTATAATGTAGTTATTAAAAATGGTATAGGAACTTTAGAAGTAAAATGGTTAAAAGCAGGTAAATATGATGTATCTGCTTATTTCACAGGTCAAAATTATTATAAAGACTCATTTGCTTCAGCATCATTTAGTGTGAATAAATTAAACCCAGTCCTTAGTATTAATGCTAGTTCTATTAACTGTGGCGAAGATGTTATTATTAATGTGTCTTCATCTGTATCTTCTATAGAAGTTGAATTAGTTATTCGTTTAGACAATTCAAATTATTATAGATATGATTCTTTCTATATATATGGTCAAGAATCAAGAAAAATATCTGATTTGCCTGCAGGAAGTTATTTGGTTCAATTTATTGCACCGGAAGACACTAAAAATAATAGAGCACAAACTACAGTTCGTTTCACAGTATCCAAATTAGCTTCTTCTGTTGCAGTTGATGTTAAAGATATTGTTGTTGGTGAGGATGCTGTTATTGGTGTGTCTGTTCCAGGTATTGTTTCTGGTGTAGTTAATGTTACTGTTAATGATGAATCTTATGATGTAGCTATTGTTGATGGTAAAGGAACTTTAACTATTTCTAATTTAGTTGCTGGTGACTATAATATTAGTGCAAGCTACTTAGGAGATGACAAATATTTATCAAGCAGTAATTCTACTAAATTTACCATATCTAAATTAGCTTCTTCTGTTGCAGTTGATGTTGATGATATTGTTGTTGGTGAGGATGCTGTTATTGGTGTGTCTGTTCCAGGTATTGTTTCTGGTGTAGTTAATGTTACTGTTAATGGTAGGTCTTATAATGTTGCTATTGTTGATGGTAAAGGAATTTTAACTATTTCTAATTTAGCTGCTGGTGATTATGATGTTAATGTGAATTATGCGGGAGATAATAAATATGTAGCAAGCAGTAATTCTACTAAATTCAGTATATCTAAATTAGCTTCTTCTGTTGCAGTTGATGTTGATGATATTGTTGTTGGTGAAGATGCAGTTGTTAATGTGGTTTTACCTGATGATGCTACTGGTAGTGTTACTATAACTGTTAATGGTAAAGATTATGTAGTTGATGTTAAATATGGTGTTGCTAATATTGCTATTTCTGATTTAGCTAAAGGAAACTACAATGTTTCTGTAAAATACTCTGGTGATGGCAAATATTTACCTAGTGAAAATGCTACTCACTTTGATGTTGTAAAAGCATCTGAATATAATGTGACTATTATTATTGATGTTGGTGATATTGTTGTTGGTGAGGATGCTGTTATTGGTGTGTCTGTTCCGGATATTGTTTCTGGTGTAGTTAATGTTACTGTTAATGGTAGGTCTTATAATGTTGCTATTGTTGATGGTAAAGGTGTTTTAACTATTTCTAATTTGGCTGCTGGAAACTA
The DNA here is from genome assembly GCF_047402955.1 of Methanobrevibacter intestini. Lineage (NCBI taxonomy): Archaea > Methanobacteriati > Methanobacteriota > Methanobacteria > Methanobacteriales > Methanobacteriaceae > Methanobrevibacter > Methanobrevibacter intestini. The sequence goes on along the minus strand of NZ_CP187956.1, from coordinate 708,916 downwards.
TAATGTTAATGTAAAATATGGTGGAGATGACAAATATTTACCAAGTAGTAATTCTGCTAATTTCACAGTGTCAAAAGTTTCATCTAGTGTGATTGTTAGTGTTGATGATATTGTTGTTGGTGAGGATGCTGTTATTGGTGTGTCTGTTCCTGGTATTTCTTTTGGTGTAGTTAATGTTACTGTTAATGGTAGGTCTTATAATGTTGCTATTGTTGATGGTAAAGGTGTTTTAACTATTTCTAATTTAGTTGCTGGTGATTATGATGTTAATGTGAATTATGTTGGGGATAATAAATATGTAGCAAGCAGTAATTCTACTAAATTTACCATATCTAAATTACCTTCTTCTGTTCTTGTTAATGTTAAAGATATTGTTGTTGGTGAAGATGCTGTAATTAGTATTGCATTACCTGAAGATGCTACTGGAAATGTAACTGTAAACGTTAATGGTAAAAATTACACTGCTGTAGCTAAATATGGTGTAGCTAGTGTAACTATCTCTAATTTAGCTAATGGTACTTATAATGTAAGTGTATTCTACAATGGTAATGACATATACATGCCTATGGAGAATTCTACTAATTTCACTGTTTCTAAAGTGTCTGATTATAATATGACTGTTGATATTGCAGATATTATTAAAGGTGAAAATGCTACAATTACTGTTACTACTCCTAAAGACGGAACCGGTAGTGTAGTTGTAACAATAAACGGTACAGATTACAAAGGAACAGTCACTAACGGCACTGCTAAAGTTATTATTCCTGGTTTAGATGAAGGAACCTACAAAGTAGTAACCTTCTACACAGGAGACGCTAAATACGACTCCATGATAGTTAACGGAACAATAACAGTTAATAAAAACACTAAAACCACCTTAACAATGGACGATATTGTAAAATACTTCAAAGGTGCTCAAAATCTCACAGCTAAACTTGTTGACGCATTTGGAAACCCAATAGCTAACGCAACTGTTTACTTCACAGTAAACGGCAAAGTTTATGCTAAAACAACTGATAAAAACGGTACAGCTTCCATGGGTATCGGATTAGTTCCTAACGAATACAAAGTAAATGCTGTATTTAACGGAACCAAAGATTATGATAAAGCAACAGCTAATGCAACAGTAACAGTTAAAAACACTGTATTAGGAAACGACACTACATTATACTTCTGTAACGGAACAAAATATGTAGCTAAATTCTTAGACAGCAACGGAAAAGCATTAGCAAACACAACTGTTAAATTCAACATTAACGGTGTGTTCTACACCCGCGTAACTGATGAAAACGGTACAGCTAGTTTAGGCATCAGATTAAATCCAAAATCATATGTTATAACAGCTTACAACCCGGCAACCGGTGAAGAAAGAGCTAACAACATAACTGTCATGCCAACTTTAGTAACTAAAGATTTAGATATGAAATACTTAGACGGCAGCAATTTTACTGCTTTAACTTTAGATGGTCAAGGTAAGCCATTAGCTAACCAAAATGTATCATTTAACGTAAATGGTGTATTTTATCACAAAGTTACTAATAAAGATGGTATTGCAAGCTTAGGAATCAGATTAATGGCTGGTGAATACATCATAACTTCCTACTGGAATGACTTCCAAACAGGAAACACAATAAAAATCAGTTCTTAAAGAGAATTCACAATTCTCTTAACTTTTTCTTTTTTTACATATATCCTTATTTAGTTTAAATTTCATATTATAATTCATGTCATTAACTGAAGATATTCTTATGCGTGATGAGGAATTGTTTTTCAGTGATTTGGATATAACTTCTAAAAGTTCAGATAATAATTCTGAAACGAAATTAATCGCTGACTTTACTGAGTATAATCCTTTACATAATGGTCATTTTCATTGCATGAAAGTTGCAAAGTCACAAGTTCCAGATGCATTATTTGTAGCTATTGTTCCAGGACTATTTGAGCGGAGTGGACGAGGTATTCCATATATATTGCCACGTGAAATTAGAGCAAAAATAGCTATTTCAGTAGGTGCAGATGTTGTTGTTGAAGGCCCGCCTATGGGAATTATGGGTTCCGGCCAGTATTCTCTGTCATTGGCTAAAATGTTTAAAGCTTTAAACACAGATTATATTCCAAGAGGTTATAAGGAAGTTCCAAATTTTGATTTAATAATGGACAGAATATCTGAAGGTCATTGGATAGCTCCAAAACCTTATAAAATAATTGATAAAACAGTTAACGAAGTTCTCCTAAGAGATAAGCTTGAAGAAGATAATTATGTCATAGCTTCATTTTCAAATTCTTTAAGTAAAATCAACTTTGATTATGAAAATAAGTTTATTTTTGTAAAACGGATTGAAGGAGTAAGCGGAACTTTAATCAGGCGTTCTATTGCTGAAAATAATTTTGATAAGGTTAAGGACATGATGCCTGATAAAACCATTGAAGTTTTAAAACATGAAATAGCTAATGATAATCTGATTTATAATGTTAGGGATGAAGAAGCTATTTTAAATACTGTAAATACTTTTGATTTTGATGATTTAGTTAGTTTAAACATGTTTAATGAAAGATTGGCTAATACTATTTTTAATAATTCTCCTTTTGATAATGTTGAAGAGGTTCAAAAAGTTATTGGAAGAGGTTTTTCAACACATTTTAGTGAAAGAATACTCAGTATTCTGGAAGTTCCCATTTCCAAAAAAGTAATTTCAGAATATATTGAAAATTATCCTGCAAAAATTAGGGTGCTGGATTATAAGAATGGTGAAGTTTTAGAAAAATTTAGAAAAAAAGTAAATAATGAAATTGAATTATTTCATTAAATTACCTATTAATTCTCCAGGGTCTTGAAGACCAAATACAGCATCTAAAAATGTAGGATAGCTATTAGTTAAGAAGAATAAGTATACAATGTAGAATAATACAATTATAATAGCTATTATTAATATGATAGTTAATATAATATCTACAATTCCGAAGGGTTCTTTTTCATCTTCATATCTGATGTTATGAATAGGTTTTTTGGATTTTTTAGGTTGTTCTCTGCGGATGTTTAATTGATCACGTATTTGTCTGTCTAATTCTTGTTCTTCTTCATAACTTCTATGTGGTTGTCTTATTTGAGGTTCTTGTTGGTAGTAATTTTGTTGTTGTGCATACATTTGGTTTTCATTAGCTTGCGGATTGTATGCTTGTCTTTCCATTTGTTGAGGAACATAAGCAGGTTCTTCAATTATTTGCTGATTATATTCTTTTTCTGTTGGTTGTGGTGTTTGTGGAACATATGGTTTTTTAGTTAATGAACCGTATTCTTCTTCATCTTTAGCTAATTGTTCTTCTAAAGGAACTTCTGTTTCATCAAAGTACAAGTCATCCAAATATCTTTCGTATTTTTCCTCTAAAGCTTGTCTTGCGCTTGTTTCTTCAGGTTCGTAAGTATGGTCCGGATAAATGTAATCTTGAGGTGCTTGTTGTTGTGGTGCTATTTGTTCTTGCGGATAGTAATCAAATTCGTTTTGAGCACTTTGTGGTTGTTGTCTTAATGTTTGTTGTTGATTTTCAATAATGTTTTGACCCATACTTTGATCTTGATTTATATTATTAGATGGTTCTAAGTAAGGTGCGCTTTCTTTTCTAAAGTATGATTCTGGTGTTTCATTAACTTCTTTAGAATAGCTCATTCCTTTTATATTATATGGGGAATCATCTGCAATAGGTTTATTAAATACTTCTTCTTTAGGATAAGAATCTTGTTGCGGTGAAGTATTATAAACAGAAGATTCTTCTTGCAAATCTCCTGCATAAATATTTTCATTACTTTGATCTAAATTACTGCTTAAATCACTAGCAAAAATAGCTTTTTCTTCTTTTGGAGGCTGGTAAATAGACTCATCATAAACTGGAGGTTCTTCTTTTTTACCAAGCCTTACAGGTTCTGATTTTTTTTCAACATTTTGGCTAGCTATATTTTGTGTTTCTTTTTGTTCATTAGTTTTATTATTTAATCCAATTCCTACAATTTTTTCCAAACATTCTTTACAATACATTTTGCCGGCAATTTCTAAACTGCATTCTTCACATACAGATTTTCCACAGATGGCACAAGTATTAACACCTTCTTTGTTTGGATGATAGTAACATTCCATAAATATACACTCTCTAATTTTGTATTTAATAAATCAAGAAATTATTTATAAAATATATTTATATTTTTTGTTTATATAAAAGTTCCTATTATATAGTTAAAATGTTTAATAGGCCATTATAAATTGAGTTTTTAAATAAGTGATTGGTTTTTTTATTCTTTTTTTGTTGTTTCAAGAATTTTTTCTACAACAATTTCAGATGCTATTAAATCATCAGCTGTTGATAAAAAACTTTCAAGTGAATTATTGTCTAAGTTGTATTCAATTGTGTCATTTTTCAACTTTGAATCTAAAAATCCAATATTGTCAACTTCTAAAGATTCATAAACAGTTTCAGCAATCTTTGAATTTTTGTATTTAAGTTGCAGTTTTCCTTTTATTTTCATCTTTAAAATTTATGTTTTTTAAACTATTTAATATTTTTAAGTATTTTTTACTTAATCGTAACATTTATGTACTTTGCTATTATAAATAATTATATTTAATTTATTAATTTCTATAATTACTGTATTATTTTAATACTTTTTGTTGAATATTATTTAATGTTTAATATTTCTTTTGTAATAGTTTGGATTATATAACGAAATAAATTGCTTTTTATTCAACAGTGGTTATATTGGCAGGTGAAATAAATGTTGTCTGAAACATGGTCATTGATTGCTAATCAAAGTGATTTTTTTACTAATTTAATGATTCAGCATTTGGAAATTTCTTTAATTTCGGTTATTTTAGCAATAATACTTGGATTGGGTTTGGGTATTTTTATAAGTGAGTATCCGAAAAATAAATGGATTTTAGCAATTGTTAATCTTATTTATACAATTCCGTCAATAGCATTATTCGGATTTTTAATTCCAGTTTCAGGAGTAGGTAATACCAGTGCAGTTATAGCTTTAACTATTTATGGATTATTGCCTATGGTTAGAAATACATATACTGGGATTCGAACTATTGATAGTAAGATTATTGAAGCTGCAAAAGGAATGGGCAGTACCGATCTTCAAATCTTATTAAAAATTAAATTGCCATTGGCTTTGCCACATATTATGTCTGCAATTCGTAACATGTCTGTTATGACAATTGCTTTAGCAGGTATTGCATCATTTATTGGTGCCGGAGGTTTGGGGGTAGCTATTTACAGAGGTATCACTACAAATAACATGCCTTTGATTGTTGCAGGAAGTGTACTGATTTCTGTTTTAGCAATAGGTATTGATTTGATATTGGGATACTTTGAAAAAATATCTGCACCTGGTGCAAAAAGACCTAAATTCTTCAAATATTTCAAAAATAAAAAAGTGCTTGCTTGCATAGTTATTATCTGCATTCTTCTTGGAGGATATATTGCACATGAGGAAAATCCTGCAAACACAATTCATATTGCAAGTAAGGCATATACTGAAGAATACATTACTGGAGAGCTTTTAAAACAAGTTATTGAAGCACACACGGATTTAAATGTAGAACTTACTTCTGGAGTAGCTGGAGGATCAGGTACAATTCATAGTGGTATGGAATCCGGGGATTTTGATTTATATCCGGAATATACTGGAGTAGCTTGGTTAAGTATTTTACATAAAAACAGCACATATAATGAAACTCAATTTAATGAGTTGAATTCATATTATGAAGATAATTATAATATGACATGGTATAATAAGTACGGTTTTGAAGATACTTATGGAATAGGAGTTACAAAAGAAGTTGCAGATAAATATAACTTAACAACTTACTCTGATTTGGCTAAAGTTTCTAATCAATTATCTTTTGGAGCGGAATCTGATTTTTATGCACGTGAAGACGGTTATGATGTAATCTGTGATGCTTATGGGATGAACTTTAAAGATACAATGGATTTGGATGTAAGTCTTAAATATGATGCAGTTAAACAGGGTCAGGTTGATGTAATTGACATTTATACAACTGACGGGCGTTTGGAAAACTCCAATATTGTAGTTTTGGAAGATGATAAGAATTTCTATCCTTCATACTATGGAGGAACAGTAATAAATCAGCAAACTTTAATAGATCATCCGGAAGTAGCTGATGCACTTGATTATTTAACTGGTAATGTTTCAACAGAGGATATGAAACATATGAATTATGAAGTTGATGTTGAAGGAAAAGACCCTTCAGATGTAGCTCATGACTTTTTAGTAAGTAAACATTTGATATGAGGTGATTATATGAGTTCAATCATTGAATTTAAAAATATAGGTAAACATTATCGCGATAGTGATTTTTCAATAGACAATTTCAATTTAAATGTTGAAAAAGGGGATTTTGTTACAATGATTGGTAGTTCAGGATGTGGAAAGACTACTGTTTTAAAAATGATTAATGGATTAATCACCCCTGATGAAGGTAGTATAATTGTAAATGGAATGGATGTTTCTAAATCAGACCGTGTTAAGTTAAGGAGAAAAATTGGATATGCAATTCAGGGAACAATGCTGTTTCCCCATTTAAATGTTAAGGAAAACATTGCTTATGTTCCTAATTTGATTCATGAAAAAGATAGTGAAAAAATCGACGAAGCTATTTATAAATGGTTGGATATTGTTGGACTGGATTCATCTATTTTAAACAGATATCCTCATGAACTCTCTGGAGGTCAGCAGCAAAGAGTAGGTATTGCAAGAGCACTTGCAGCATCACCAGCTATTTTATTGATGGATGAGCCATTTAGTGCTGTTGATGAGATAACAAGAACACAATTACAAAAGGAAATGAAAGAAATCCATGAAAAAACCAAAATTACAGTAATGTTTGTTACTCATGATATTCGGGAAGCATTATATTTGGCAGATAAAGTGTTGGTTATGCAGGATGGAATTATTCATCAGTTTGATACTCCAGATGAGGTGTTAAATCATCCTGCAACTCCTTTTGTTGAAAAATTATTGGAAAGAACAAAATTTATTTTAAATAAATAATTTTTCTAATTTTTCAAATAGGATAACATTTATTAATAACTAAGTTTAAATATTTAAGTATTCTATATATTTATTATATATAATTTTTACATAGCTATTTAGAGATACACTATAAATTTTATTATAGATAGCTATTTTTTAATCAAACATATTTTCAGATGTTTGTATTATTTTCGGAGGAATTATAATGGTTCGTGCTTATACAAGAAGAGATTATATTAGAAAAACCCCAAATTCAAGAATTGTTCAATATGATATGGGTAATTTAACTGACGAGTTTCCAGTTTCAGTAAGTTTAGCTGTAAAAAAACCTGCTCAAATTAGACACAACTCTTTAGAAGCAGCAAGGATTGCTTCTAACAGACTTATGCAAAGAAAAGCAGGAAGATTAGGTTACCACTTAAAATTAAGAACTTACCCTCACCAAATTGTAAGGGAAAATCCTATGGCTACTGGTGCAGGAGCAGATAGGGTTCAAAGTGGTATGAGAAATGCATTTGGTAAACCAATCAGTGTTGAAGCTATTGTTAAAGCGGGTCAAAGAATTATTACTATTGACACCAACAAGAAAAACTTTGAAGATGCTAAATTAGCATTAAAAAGAGCAGGAATGAAATTGCCAGTTTCCTGCAGAATTGTTGTTGACAAAGGTGAAGAATTAGTTTTATAAATTTAACTAATTTTTACTTACTCTTTTTTTTAATTTTTTTCAATCATTTTTTTACAGTTTCTTTTGATTAAATATTTAAGTGTTGAAATTTATACATTAAATATAATATTGGATATGTTTTTTATTTATTGAGAACATATTGTCAATGTATTGATATTAATTCATTTTAAAACCAAAGAGGTTATAATTCATGTATGTTGTAAAATTTGAGGATTTAGGCAAATCTGATATTGGAATTGCAGGGGGAAAAGGAGCTAACTTGGGAGAATTGACTCAAGCAGGTATTCCTGTTCCACCTGGTTTTGTAGTAACTGCCGAAACTTATGGAAAATTCATGGAAGATGCTGGAATTAACGGTAAAGTATTGGATATTCTTGCTAAAACAGATATCAACAATACTAAAGAACTTCAAGCTGCTGCTGAAGAGATTAAATCTATTATCATTGAAACTCCGGTTCCAGAAGACATGTCTACTTTAATTATTGAAGCTTATAATCAACTTTGTCAGAGAGTTGGTGAAGAAGATACTGATGTAGCTATTCGTTCTTCAGCTACTGCAGAAGATTTACCTGATGCTTCATTTGCAGGTCAGCAAGATACTTTTTTACATGTTTCTGGTAGTGAGGATGTAATTGATTACATAAGGAAATGTTGGGCATCTTTATTTGAAGCAAGAGCTATTTTTTACAGGGAAGAAAACGGTTTTGATCACTCAAAAGTGTACATTGCTGTTGTTGTTCAAAAAATGGCTATTGCAGATAAGGCGGGCGTAATGTTTACTGTAAACCCATCTACCGGTGAAGAAATAGCTTTAATTGAAGGATCATGGGGTCTTGGTGAAGCTGTTGTATCCGGCGATGTAACTCCTGATAATTATGTTGTAGACAAAAGCAATGACGAAGTTATTGGTGTTACTATAAGTGATAAAAAATTAATGTATGTAAAAGACGAAGACGGAACTAGTGTAAGGGTAGATGTTCCAGAGGATAAAAGAAACGAAAGAGTTTTATCTGATGAAGAGCTTGTTGAGTTAACTGAAATGGGTAAAAGGATTCAGGCTCATTATGGTGAACCAATGGATACTGAATGGGCTTTTGAAAAAGGTAATTTATTCTTATTACAGGCAAGACCAATTACTACTTTAGGTGATGACAATGGTGCAGCTAGTGAAGATTCTGCTGTTGGTGATAAAAATGTCATTGTTAAAGGTCTTGGAGCAAGTCCAGGTACAGCTTCCGGTAAAGTTAAAATCATTTTAGACATTGATGAACTGGATAAAATTAAAGACGGCGACATTATGGTTACAACTATGACTACTCCTGATATGGTTCCGGCTATGAGAAGAGCTAGCGGAATTATTACTGATGAAGGTGGAGTAACCTGCCATGCATCTATTATTTCCCGTGAACTTGGAATTCCTTGTGTTGTAGGAACCGGTTCAGCTACAACTACTTTAGAAGAAAATGTTGGAGTTACTTTAGATGGTAAAAAAGGTTTAGTTTATGAAGGAATCCATGAAAGTAAAGAAGAAGCAGCTCCAACAGCAGCTAATGTTGAAGCAGCTCCAATTATAACGGTTACTGAAGTAAAAGCTAATGTGAGTATGCCTGAAGCAGCTCAAAGAGCAGCAGCTACTGGTGCAGATGGTGTAGGATTACTTAGAACTGAACATTTAATGTTAACTGCAGGTATTCATCCTGGAAAATTCATTGCTGATGGAAGGGAAAATGAATTAATTGACACTATTGCAGAAAATGTAATGGTTGTAGCAGATGCATTTTATCCAAAACCAGTATGGTACAGAACTTTAGATGCACCAACTGATGAATTCATCACTTTAGAAGGTGGAGAAAACGAACCTGAAGAACACAATCCGATGTTAGGTTGGAGGGGAATCAGAAGGGAACTTGACCAACCTGAAATTCTTAAATGCGAATTCAAAGCTATTAAAAAACTTTATGATAAAGGTTATACTAATTTAGGAATTATGATTCCATTATCACAAAGTCCTGCTGAACTTAAACAGGCAAAAGAACTTTGTGCTAGTGTAGGTTTAATCCCTCATAAAGACATTGACTTTGGTATGATGGTGGAAATACCTGCAGCAGCTTTAACTATTGAAGATTACCTTGAAATTGGTGTTGATTTCGTAAGTTTAGGAACTAATGATTTAACACAATATACTCTTGCAGTAGACCGAAACAATGAATTTGTTGCAAAACATTATACTGAAGAACACCCTGCTGTAATGAAATTAATTGAAAGAACAATTAAAAAATGTGTTGAAGCGGGTGTTACTTGCAGTATCTGTGGTCAGGCAGGCAGTGTACCTCATATTGTTGAAAAACTTGTAGGATATGGAATTACCAGTGTATCCTCAAATGCAGATGCTGTAGCTGAAGTTAGAAAAACTGTAGCTAGGGCTGAGAAAAAAATTATTCTTGATGCTGCCCGTAAATCTCAAGAATAAATTTTATTTCTTTTTTTATTTTTTTTTAAAATATCACCTTATAAGGTTGTACTATGGAAGATAAACCAATATCCAAAAAAGACATACTTGAAGAATTGGATGAAATTCAATCAAAAGATCATAAATATAGTGACGGTAGAATATTAGGTTCTATGTGCACAGAAGCACATCCATTTGCTAAAGAAGTTTATTGTAAATTTTTAGACTCTAATTTGGGAGATCCGGGTCTTTTCAAAGGAACAAAATACATTGAAGATGAAGTTATAAACTCTATTGGTGAATTATTGTCGATTAGTAAACCTTATGGTAATATTGTAACTGGTGGAACTGAAGCTAATATAATGGCTATGAGAGCAGCAAGAAATCATGCTAGGAAATATAAAGGAATTAAAAATGGAGAAATTATAATTCCGGATTCTGCTCATTTTTCATTTAAAAAAGCTGCCGATATGATGAATTTAAAAATTATTGAAGCTAAATTAGATGAAAACTACAAGATAGATGTTGAATCAGTTAAGGAAAATATTTCTGATAAAACTGTAGCTATTGTAGCTATTGCAGGAACAACCGAATTAGGTTTGGTTGATCCTATTGAGGAATTGTCTAAAATAGCTTATGAAAATAATATTTATTTCCATGTTGATGCTGCATTTGGAGGTTTTTCAATACCTTTTTTAAAAAAAATAGGTTATGAATTTCCGCCTTTTGATTTTTCATTACCTGGGGTCTGTTCTATTACTGTTGATCCTCATAAAATGGGTTTAGCACCAATTCCTGCAGGCGGAATTTTATTTAGAAAAAAAGAGTATTTGGAAGTAATGGCTGTTGATTCCCCATATCTGACTGTTAAAACACAATCAACAATTGTCGGAACTCGTTCTGGAGCAGCTTCTGCAGCTACTTATGCTATTATGAAATATCTTGGAAATGAAGGCTATGAAAAACTGGCCGGAAACCTGATGGATAATACTCATTATTTTAAAGAAGGATTGGAAAAGATAGGTTATGATGTTGTTGTAGAACCTGAATTAAATATTGTAGCATTTAACCATCCGAATATGGAAGCGCATGATTTGGCAGATAAATTGGAAAATTTAGGATGGAGAGTTTCAGTAGCTAAATGTCCTGTAGCTATTCGTGTGGTTTTAATGAATCATATTACTAAGCAGCATTTAACTGATTTATTAAATGATTTGGCAGAAATTTATTAATTTATTTTATTTTCACTCTTTTTTTACAATTCAATTAACTATAAATATATATTATGCATAATTAGTTAACAACGGAGGTTTGTTAATTATGTGTACTGCTGCAAATTATTTAACAAAATGCCATTATTTTGGCCGTAATTTTGACTATGAAATTTCATATAATGAAAGAGTAACTATAACTCCAAGAAACTATCCTTTAATATTTCGGGATACTGAAGACATTGAAAATCATTATGGGATTATTGGCATAGCTGCAGGTATTGATGAATATCCTTTGTATTATGATGCATGTAATGAGAAAGGATTGGCTATGGGTGGATTAAACTTTCCAGATTATTGTGACTACAAGCCATTAAATGAGTCTAAAGTTAACATAGCTTCTTTTGAAATTATTCCATATATATTATCCCAATCAAAAACAATAAATGATGCCAAAAGATTATTGGTTGATTTAAATATTTCAAATGAGAAATTTTCAACTCAATTGCCTCCATCTCCACTTCATTGGATTATTTCAGATAGAAATGCTTCAATTGTTGTAGAGGTTGTAAAGGAAGGATTGAATGTTTATGATAATCCTGTAGGGGTTTTAACAAACAATCCTCCTTTTGATAAACAGCTGTTTAATTTAAATAATTATATGGCATTATCCAATAAGGCACCTGAAAATACATTTGGCGGAAATTTGGATTTGGCTATTTATAGTAGGGGAATGGGTTCAATTGGTCTTCCGGGTGATGTTTCTTCACAGTCCCGTTTTGTAAAAGCTTCTTTTGTTAAGGAGAATTCTGTTTCCGGAGACTCTGAAAAAGAAAGTGTGTCTCAGTTTTTCCATATCCTTGCATCTGTAGAACAGCAGAAAGGATGCACATTGGTGGAAGAACCTGATAAATTTGAATATACCATTTATTCAGATTGTTATAATACAGATAAAGGAATATTGTATTATAAAACATATGATGGTCCTCAGACATCTGTTAATATGCATGATGAGAATTTGGAAACTGATCAATTGATTAATTTTGAGTTAATTGATTAAAAAAATAGTTTGTGGGTGTTGTAGATACAACACCTGCAATAATTTAATGGATGTCCTCTACATACATTAAAGGATAATTCAACTCCTCAATAAACTCTATTCTTATTGTAGCCTGTACATCCTTTACTTTTGTATATACTTTAACATCAAGCATATCTCCAGTTAAAGAGGTGTAGTCAAAATCGCTCATTGATTCTTCCAGTTTGTCAAATCTAATTTTAACATCAACATCTTCAATAGCTGGCTGTAATTTTAATGATTCTTCCATACTTGTTTCTAAGCTTTTTTTAGAACTTTTATTTACAGGAGTTCCAACAAATTGGTGAAATAATGCTCCCATACTTATTGCACCTTCAAATATTGCTCTTTCTCTTGAGGTTATATTTGAAAAGTATTTTTCATCAACATCCATCTTTTACATTCCTCCGTTTAGCCATAATATTTTTTCATAAATTATATTGGAATCTATTGGGAAAACATAGAAATAGAATAATATTGCTGATATAATTAACACTGCAGCTAATATATAAATTCTATTGTCTTTAGGATAGAAATAACTAAATATTAATCCTATAACTAAAAATGCAGTAGCTATTATTAATGCATATGATTCATGAGGATTGTTTTGAATTATTTCATCATTTATCGGACCGACTTTGCTTAACTCACCTTCAATAATTAATCTGTGGGCAGTAGATCCAATTGGGTCACAGGTAATCAGATATATGTGAGTTCCATTACTTTGAGCATTGATGCGTGCAGTTGGTTCAACTATAGTCTTGTTTATGACGGTATAGTTTACTTCCCCTATTCCCGGCCATTCTAAAGTAATTATGTCTCCGTTATTTAATTCATTAAGTCTTAAGAATGGTGATCCCTGAAGAGTTCTGTGCCCAGATAGTATAACATCTCCATATGTTGGCGTAAATGATTTTGTATCGTGCATAACACCTTGTGAAAGAGATACATTATTTATTTTCTCTTCAATTCCAATAGTTGGTATATTTATAACAGGTGAATCTATATTTTTCTCAACAGCTATTTTTGATGAGAAATAGTTAACTTCTCCCGCAGCATATAATCCTAATATGATTATACAAATTATAACAACTAAAGTTGTAATTTTTGGTTTATTCATGTTATCAACTTTTTATTTTTTAGTTTAAAATATTTTACCTATTTTTTATAAGTTGAATTTATTTCATTAACCATCCATGCAGGAGCACTTGTTGTTGGAATTGTTAATATGATTTGATCCATATTATCTAATAAGAAATTAACTTTGTCTTGTGGTGTTTCAACAAGCAGCATATATTGAGCATCTAAATCTCCAAGATTAATTTGTCTTTCATAATTAGATAATTTTATACCATAATTCTGCAATAGCTCTGCAGTCTGTTTTTCATTGTACCCGTTTATTATTGAACCTTTTAAAAGTTCCAAAACATTTGATTTAAAAGTTTGTGTGTTTTCATTTGGATTTGTGTTATTTCCTTGGACAATTGTACCTGCTTTTGAGTATTCGCTGTCAATCTCTCCATTTTCTTCACATCTCATTATTGAAACCACAGTACATCCTTTTATATCTGGACTGGTTTGGTTATTTGGTGTTCCATTGTCTGTATAGTTTGAACTAGTATAAATATCAACAATACTTCCTACATTTACAAGTCCGGCTCCTGCCTGAAGTCTTGAAACTAAAATAGGCACTGATACCGTGTTCGGTTTTTTAAATTTAATTTTAGAGAGAACTTCTGCATTATTCTCATCAACAATAGTTAAAGCTTCACTGGCAGGTATTATGGCATTTTTGGTATTGTTGTCAGTATAGGTCACCATAGTTCTATTATATGGGTCTAAATTTGCATTTATGGACTTTTTATGAAATGTTTTCCAGTCTTTAGTAGCAGGTAACAATATATTTATGGATTCTACCTCATTTTTGCTTTTTGCATTGTTAATTTCATTTTCCAATATCATAGCTTCACTTGAACTTGTTAGAGCACCAGTATACAGATTATGAAGTTCATTAAGCTTTGTTGTTTTTGCTAAATTCAGTTCTTCTTGGGAGGGTTCATAAATTAAGAAATAATAAGCAGATATTACCAAAGTTAAGATAATTAAAGTTGTAATTATCATACCTATTTTTTTCTTTTCTTCATTTTCAATTATATTTTCCGGTTTTGGACCAATATATTTTCCTAATTTCTGATTAAATGATTTTAATATTTTTAAATCATTGTCTTCTGTTTTTTTGGGTTTTGGTCGTGGAATCTGACGGTTTTTAAGGTTATCTATATCCTCAAATCCTTGGGGATATAATGGATCTCTTGGTTTTTGGTCAATCATTAATTTATACCTCTACTTTTATTTAAAAAAGTAGATGGGTAATTTAATTAATTTTAATTAAATTAATTAACAGGTAATATAAGGAAAATATCAATAGTATTAATGCAGGTATGTTTATGCCAAAGAGTGTTAGACTTATTGGAAGTATAATTAACACAATTAACACTACAGAAACTCCAATAATAATTAAATTATCAAATTTGGGATATGTAACATTACTAATCATCAATAAAGACACTATAATCATTAATATTAAAGCAAGATAAATATTGAATAATCCGCTTAAATAGAATGTAGCTAATATAATGGCTATTCCAGGGATTGGAAATCCTATAAAGTCATGTGTTTGAATGTGGTCTGCTATTGCATTGTATCTGGTTAATCTTAAGATACCACAAGCTACAATTAATAAGCTAATGATTGTTGGAATTATTGAAAGATTATGGGGTATTGTGCTGCTAATTGTATAGAGAAATACTGCAGGTGCTGCACCAAATGATATGGCGTCTGAAAGGGAGTCTATATTTTGTCCAAATTTTAATGCATCATTTCTATTAATTTTCCTAGCTACCCAGCCATCTACAGAGTCAAACATGATGGCTATTATCATTAAAATAGCTGATGACTCAAAATTATGATTTATCGCAAAAAGGATTGAGATAAATCCACATATCATGTTCATTAGTGATATTCCATCGGATATTGCAAAAAAACTTTGAATCTTTGTACTTTCTAATTTCATGTAAAACTCCATTGATACTTTTTAACTCATTTATTATTAATTTTTTCTTGTTTTACTCATTATTTTTTCTTGTATCTTTATTTAATGATTGAATAATGGTATTTTTAGTGAAATAAACTAATTTATATGAGTTTTAAAAATTTATTTATTTCTTGAATTAATTTTTGATTTTAATTATTGTTATGCTTTATGCTAATTGTTGTGGTTAAAGTTATATTTTTAAAGATAAAATATATATAATAATAATGGGTAATTATTAATTGTTAAACTTTAATAAATTCAATTACTTTGTTGTAATTTATTTAAAGTTGAAGTAAAATATTAATATAATGCGAGTAGTTAAATGATAGAAGATATACAAGCACTTAGACAAGCTGCACGGTTAACACAGGATAATGAAAACCAAGATGAAAAAGTTTGGTGTATAGCTGCAGGAAATGTTAATTTGATAGATGACATAGCCTATAAAGCGATTGCTTCTAAGCATTCTGTAAAAATTCTATTTAGAGAACATGTTATATTAACAGATAAAAGATTAAATAAAAAATTTGATTTTATCATGTTGTATGGTAATTCAGGCAAAATTAATCAATTTAAAAGACTTTGTAATCAGAAGGGTGGGGCTTTTATACAAGTAACTCGCCATTATTTAACTGAAGAACCTAACTTGATGGTTTTAGTCGCTCCTGATGATATGATTAAAAATCTTGTTTATGTTCTTGAGAAATCAAAGGTTTCATTTGCGATTTTACAGGAATCTCAAACTACAGGTTTCATTGATGTTGATATAAATTCCAATGTTAAACTACCAAATTTTATTAAATCTGCTTTAAAGCCATTATATAATATAAGCGATGTTGTATTATCAACAGTTTTGATTTCAGTTGAAAAAGATGAAGATGTTGAAAAAGTCCAGAGTATAGCTACATCTAATAGGATATTTGTCATTGATTTTAAAGATATTGTAACGGAGGATTAGTCATGAATATTTTTGGAAATGAAGAAGAGGAACCACAAGCTAATGATACCAGAATCATTAGTAACAGTTTGGGAATAGATTTAGGAACTTTAAACACGGTAATTGCAAAACCATCTGGAGACAAATTTGATTTATATCAAATTCCATCAGTTGTCGCTGTTAAAAAGGATGATCCGTCTGAAGTTTTAGCAGTTGGGGAAGAAGCTAAAAAAATGCTTGGTAGGACTCCTGAAGATATTCTTGCTGTAAGGCCTTTGAAAAAAGGAGTTATTGAAAACGTAGCTCAAGCACAAGCTTTACTTATTAAAGCTATGCAAATTGGTATAGAAGAAGGAGAAAGTGTTGGAAGAATTGTTATAGGTATTCCAGGAGATTCTTCTGAAGTGGAAAAAAATGCAGCTGAAGAAATTGGTAGAAAAGCTGGAGCAGAAAACATTCTTGTAATTAGTGAAGGATTGGCAGCAGCTATTGGTGCTGGTTTACCTATTGCAGAACCAAATGGAACTATGGTTATTGATATTGGTGCAGGTTCAACTGATATTGTTATTATTTCTCTCGGTGGTATTAACGATATTGAAACAGTTAGGTGTGGTGGAGATGATGTTGATAACAGAATCGTTGAATTAGTTGCAGAAAAATACGATGTAGCTATTGGTATTCATGATGCAGAAGCTGCAAAAATAGAAGTTGGTATGATTCATTGCAGTGAACAACTTGAAAATTTAAGTGTTGAAGTTATTGGTAAATCATTAGAAACCAACAGGCCTAAAAAAGTTGTTATTGATTCAATGTTAGTTGCTGATGCTGTAGAACCATTTATGCAAGAAATTGTAGATGGTTTAAATGTGATTTTAGAAAGATTATCTCCTGAATTAATGATGGGAGTTTATAATAATGCAGTAGCAGTTGGAGGAAGTTCAAGACTTCGTGGATTAAAAGAAAGAGTTTTCGATGAAATATCTATTCCTATTGAAGTTTCTGATGATCCTATGACTGTTGTAGCAAAAGGTACAGCTATTGTTGCTGCAGAACCTCTTGCATTAGAACCTGAAGTTCGTCTTAGAGCTATGAAATAATTTTTTTAATTATTTCTTTTTTTTAAACTTTTTTTGCTGATTTTTATGGATGTATTAGGAATTGATGAAGCTGGTAGGGGATCTGTTTTAGGACCATTAGTTATTGCAGGAGTTATTGTCCCTGAAAAAATGGATAAAGTTTTAGAAAGAATGGGTGTAAAGGACTCTAAGCGTTTGACTCCTAATAGAAGAACAATTCTGTCTCGTAAATTAAAAAAAATGTTCGAATATGATTTGGTAGTAATTTCTGCTCAAGACATTGATAATATGAGGGCAGAGGGAATTAATCTTAATGAAATTGAAAGAATTGGGATGGAGAAAATTCTTTCTAATTTAAATCCTGAAAAAGCTATTGTTGATGCAGTTGATATTAAAGCAGAACGTTTTCAAAACAAGCTTGCAAATGACACCGGAGTGAATGTTGTAGCTGAACATAAAGCGGATGATAATTATATTGAAGTTAGTGCTGCTTCTATCATAGCTAAACAAGAAAGGGATTCACATATAAATGAAATCAATAAAGATTATATTAAAATAGGTGGAATTGGTTCGGGCTATCCTTCTGATCCCACCACTAAAAAATTTTTAACTAATTTTACATATGATGAAATGCCTGATTTTGTTAGGAAATCATGGGCAACTGTTGAGAAAATGAAAAATTCTCAATAGCTATTTTTTTAAAAACTATTAAGTATATGGTTAAATAAATTATTTTTATAAAAATATTATATTGAGGATAAAAATGATAGTTGAATATCTGACTCAATTTTTCGAAAATATCATGGAGATACTTACTCAGGGGGGAATTATTACTTATATAATTCTTTTTATTGGTATTTATGGTCTTCTTGTTTCATTAAGAAAAATTGTGTATCTTAAGAAAATTAGTAAGGTAGATACAACTGAAATTTTAGGTATTGTTTCTGCTTCTATGGAAAGAGGGGGAGCAGTTGAAGCATTAAAACAAATTAATTCTTTTAAAAATCCTATTTCTAAAATTATTTCTGAAACTTTAAAAATCGGTTATAAAAACAAAACTGAAGTTGAAGAAAGTATGGAACAAATTTTCATTGTTGAAGTAAGTAAAATGACTAAAGGATTAAATTCAATTAAAACAATTATTGAATTGGCTCCATTTTTAGGTTTGATAGGTACTGTAATTGGTATCTGGATGACTTTTAAAGCATTAGGAGTTAATCCTAATTCTGCAGCTATGGCAGAAGGTATTTATGTAGCTTTAACAACAACTATTGTAGGTTTGCTTGTAGCTATTATCATGTTGCCGATTCATACTTATATTCAAGGTTTAGTTGAAAATGAAATGGATAAAATTGAATTGGCTACTAAAATGACTAATTGGGGTTATGCAGTAGTTAAAATAAGAGTTGAAGCTAATGTTGAATGTGCATTAGAAGCTCTTCAAGAAGCCGAAGGTGTTGTTAATACTAGACTAATTTCTGATCCTTATGCAAACATTAAGGTTTCATTTAAACCTAGTATGTTAGATAAAAGTATTTCGAATATTATATTGGAAAAGTGCAATGTTAATGCTGAAATAATTGAAAGTAAATTGAGACAATAAGTGATTTTATGAGAATTGATGTTAAATCATATAAAGAGAAGGTTCTTAACAGGAAACCGTCTATTAACTTAGTTCCACTTATAGATATTTTATTTACAATTATGATTTTCTTGGTTGTGACAAGTAATTTCTCAGCATCAGATATGTCTGCTGATGATGCATCTTCTACTGACTCAGGAACAGGCAAACCAAATGTAACTGATGTTTCTGGAGATGCTGAATATTATGTTGTGCCTGTAGCTAATTTGCATAAAGTTGTTGTTGATGGTAAAGACATGTCTGATTTAATATCGCAAAATGCTATTGGTGTTAAAGCTAATGTTATCGATGAGGGACAAATACAAATAAAACCTGGAGAGATTATTATAACTACTCCTGCAGGTGTGTCTCCTGAAGATGCTGTTAGAAGTCCAAATACTACTTAAGAGGTTGAAAAATGTATACGGGGAGAATTTTATCTATTGGTATGAATTGTGATGGTAAACCTTTTGTGGCGTATAGAGTATCTAGTAGGTCATTTCCTAATAGGCAATGTTTAAAATTTGATAATAGAGCATCTATCGTGCCAAAGGAAGGTTTTGAAAAAGATATTTTTGAAAATACTTACATTACATATAATTGTATACGCATTGTAAAAGATATGGCTATTGTATCTAATGGTTCACATACAGATGTAATAGCTGATAAAATAGCTTTGGGGATGAATATTAAAGATGCAATAGCTTATTCATTGCTTACTTTGGATTATGAGAAAGATGATTATCATACTCCACGTATTGCAGGAGTTGTTACATCTACAAATAAAAAGGATGATTATATCTGCTATGTGGGAATAGCTAATGATGAAAAATTATTGGTTGACAAAATCCCATATGGCGAAGCTGTATTTATTTCCACATATGGAAGTCAGTTCTATGATTCAGTAGATTTTGATGCAAAAACAGCTGAAGATGCTGCAAAATTTATTTTTGACGGAGGCATTTTTGCCAATTATAAAAAAGCAGTAACTGCAGGTGCAGCTGTTTTTGATGGGGAATGGAATATAGGCAATTTCAATCCTTAATTTTTTATTTTTTTTAAGATGATTAATATGTCAATAGAATTAATTGGTTTAGACAATATTCCATTAGTTGAACCTAATGATGATATTTGTCAAATAATTAAAGATGCAATTGAAAAACAGGGTTGTTTATTAAAACATGGAGATATTATTTTAATAGCTGAAACTTTAATTTCAAAAGCAGAAGGAAATGTTATCAAATTAGGAGATATAATTCCATCTGAAGAATCCATAATTATTGCTAAACAGTCTAAAAAAGATTCTAAATTGGTTGAAGCTATTATAAATGAATCCCGAGAAGTGGTTGCTGTTGGTCCTGATTTCATTATTACTGAAACTAAACAGGGTTTTGTCTGTGCAAATTCAGGTATTGATGAGTCTAATGTTGATAAAGGGCTAGCTACTCCCATGCCTGAAGATGCTGATAAGTCTGCAAGACAAATCAGAGAATTTTTGGAAAATGAATTTGATGAGGAAATTGCAGTTTTAATTACTGATACTCAGGGAAGAGCATTTAGAAATGGTGCTGTTGGTGTGGCTATTGGATGCTCTGGAATTAATCCGTTATGGAAACGGGCTGGTGAAAAGGATTTATATGGTCGCGAACTTCAGACTAGTGAAGTAGCTACTGGTGATGAACTTGCTGCAGCAGCATCTCTTGTTATGGGTCAGGCTGATGAGGGCCTTCCTGTTGTTATTATTCGCGGATTTGATAATTTTGATAAGCTAAGAGACACTGATACTGGAATCAATCCGTTGCTCAGACCAAAAGAATTTGATGTATTTAGAAATTAATCTGGAGACTAACTTAAAATGATTACTGTATTATCTGGGGGAACTGGCACTCCAAAATTGTTGCAAGGTTTAAAAGAAGTTATTGATCCTAAAGATATGACTATTATTGTCAATACTTTAGAAAATGAATACTTTTCAGGTGTTTATGTATCAGCAGACATTGACACTGTGTTATACACTATGGCAGACATGATTAATGAAGAGTTCTGGTATGGTGTTAAAAATGATACATTTATCACTCATGAAAGGCTTGATGAATTAGGCACTCCAGAGTTGCTTAGAATAGGGGATATTGATAGGGCTACTAAAATACAAAAGACTCTGTTGATGGAAAATCATTCACTTGCTGAAGCTGTTGATATTCAGGCAAGCAATATGCATATAAGTTCTAAAATTTTGCCTATGAGTAATGAAAATTCAGATATTAAAATCATTACAGATATGGGGGAACTGGAATTTCATGACTTTTTAATAAAACATCAGAGCAAACCTGAAGTTTTGGATGTCAGATTTTCCAAAGTAACTCCTGCAAAAGGAATTATTGAAGTTATTAATAATTCAGATGCAGTTATTATTGGCCCGTCTAATCCGATAACTTCAATATCTCCAATATTATCTTTAGATGGTGTTAAGGAAGCTTTAAAAAATACTCATGTAATAGCAGTTTCTCCAATTATAGGTACTGATTCTGTAAGTGGTCCCGCCAGTAAATTTATGAATGCACTTGGAATTGAAGTTTCATCAGTA
Organism: Methanobrevibacter intestini; assembly: GCF_047402955.1. Taxonomy (NCBI): domain Archaea; kingdom Methanobacteriati; phylum Methanobacteriota; class Methanobacteria; order Methanobacteriales; family Methanobacteriaceae; genus Methanobrevibacter; species Methanobrevibacter intestini. The sequence goes on along the minus strand of NZ_CP187956.1, from coordinate 687,130 downwards.
GGTGTAGCTTCTTTATATGAAAGTTTTTTAGATACAATAGTTATTGATAAAAAAGATAATAATTTAAAGGATGATTTAGAAAAAATTGTTAGTGAAGTAATTGTTACAAATACAATTATGAAAACTTTAGATGATAAGAAAAAATTAGCTAAAATAATATTAAATGATATTTCTTAGAGAAATGGTGGCTTAAATGATACAAATGACTTTAATACAAATTGATAATTATGGTCCATGGACTGTGACTCCAAGACCACGTAATGAATCAGATTTACAAATTTTACAAGCAGAATTATATGCAGATTTGGAAAGACAATTTGCAAATAAAAAAGGTTTGGTTTTCTTTACCCGATTTGATAATTTGCTTGCTGTTACAAATGGTATTGATGAGGAAGACCACTTGAGAATTCAGAGATCCATTAGAAATAGGTATCCAATCACTATCAGTATGGGTGTTGGAGCAGCTGAAACTCCTCATGAAGCTCAAAAATTAGCTACTATTGCCTTACAAAAAGAAGGTGGGGCTCAATCTTCAAAAAGAAAAGAAATTTTAGCTATTGATAGTTTAGCTCCTGCAGATGAAGATAATTTAGTTCAGGCAGCTCATATTGATATTAATAGTGTTACAGAAACATTAACTGATATTGAATCTGCATTTGATACTAATTTCATGGTTAATAAAGCACAGCATTATTTAATGACTAAATTAATTAAAAAAGGAGCATTACTCTTTTTCATTGGTGGAGATAACTTTATGGCTCCATGTAACGGATTGTCTGAAAAGGACATTGAAGATATTTTAGTTGAAATTAATGATGAAATTGGAATTGGTCTTAAAGCAGGTATCGGTATTGGCCGTAATATGGAAGATGCTGCATATATGGCAGATTTAGGACTTGAAGAAATCCGTGAACATGACAACGGAATGTGGACATGGGTTATTGAAAAAGAATATTAAGGGGGCTTCTAAATTAAAGTCATAGCTCCAATGGCAGGAATAACAGATGCTGAATTTTTAAATAAAGTTATTCCATTTGGATTTGACACGGCCACATTAGGCGGTTACAGTTTAGATGCTGAAACAATAGAAGCCAGTGAAAAAATAATCAAAAGAGGAAGAAATGAGTTTCATTTTCTTCAGGATGAAATTATAGACCATATTAAAAAAGAAGTTAATTTAATTAAAAAACAGCATCCTGATGTTAAAGTCTCAGTTAATGTCAGGTCAACTACTCCACAGCCTATTATTGAAGTAAGTAAAATAGACAATTTGGATATTGTTGAAATTAATTGTCATTGTCGCCAGGAAGAAATTTTAGCTATTGGCTGTGGTCAGAATATGTTAAAAAGAGAGGATTTGGCTGATTATATTAAGGATGTTGTTGACAATGCTTCTTGTGAGGTTTCAGTTAAGATTCGAGCTAATGTTGAAGGTAGTGACACTTTAAAAATAGCTAAACTGATTGAAAACGCAGGAGCTGACTATTTGCATATTGATGCAATGAAAGCAGGAATTTTTGATGCTGATTATGATTTGTTAACTGAAATTTGTTCTAATACTAATATTAAAGTTATTGGAAATAATTCTATAGACAGCGAACAAAAAATTGAAAAGATGCTTAAAACAGGAGTTTATGGCTTTTCAATAGCTAGGGCACTTATTTCTGGCAAATTGAACTTTAATATATCTAATTTTTAAATATATAACACCATTATATAACAATAATTATTAGAAAATATTATAAATGGTTTAAAAGATAAATAAATACTGATTTTATAAAAGGTGATTTCATGGATTTTATTACTCTTAAGAATATTACAAAAACATTTAATGGTGTTGATGTTCTTAAAAATATTAATTTGAAAATCAAAGAAGGGGAAACTTTAGGTATTTTAGGACGTAGTGGTAGTGGAAAATCTGTATTAATTAACATGCTTAGAGGTACATTGGATTACAAACCTGATAAAGGTCAGGTTATCTTTAATCTTGCTATTTGTCCAGATTGTTTGGCTGTTGAATCTCCATCTCATGCAGGGGAAAAATGCTCCTGTGGTGGAACTTACGAAGCAAAAGAAGTTGATTTCTTCAATGCTGAAAGAAAAGAATTTGCAAGTATTAAAAGAAGAATAGCTATCATGTTGCAACGTAACTTTGCATTATACGATGAAGAAACTGTAATTGAAAATGTTATGAGGGCAATGAGTGATGAATATGATTATGAAGACAATCTTTATGATGCTTTAGACTTGTTGGAAATGGTTCAGATGAACCACAGAATTACTCATGTTGCACGTGACTTAAGTGGTGGAGAAAAACAAAGAGTTGTACTTGCAAGACAATTAGCAAAACAGCCTATGATGTTTTTAGCTGATGAACCAACAGGTACTCTTGATCCTCAAACTGCTGAAAAACTTCACAATACATTAATTGAAGGTGTAAAAGATAAAGGAATCACTATGCTAATCACCTCTCACTGGCCTGAAATCATGAATGATCTGGCAGATCATGTTATCTGGTTGGAACATGGAGAAATTAAAGAGGAAGGAGAACCTGAAAATGTTGTGAATCATTTTCTTGATACTGTTCCAGTACCTGAAAAAGTAGAAAATCCGGAAATTGGGGCTCCTGAAGTTAGAATGGATGATGTTAAAAAACATTACTATTCAATTGAAAGGGGAGTAGTTAAAGCTGTTGATGGAATTGATTTAGCCATAAACAAGGAAGAAATCTTTGGTATTGTAGGTTTAAGTGGTGCTGGAAAAACAACACTTACTAAAATGTTAATAGGGCTGACTGAACCAAGTAGCGGTAAAATTGAAGTAAAACTTGGTGATGAATGGGTTGACATGAGTAAAAGCGGTCCTCTTAATAGGGGTCGTGTAATTCCATATATGGGATTATTACATCAGGAATATTCATTATATCCTCACAGAACTATTTTAGGAAACTTGACTGATGCTATTAGTTTGGAATTGCCTGCAGAATTTGCAAAAATCAAAGCTATTCATGTATTGACTACTGTCGGTTTTGATGAAAATGTAGCTGAATGCTTACTTGATAAATATCCTGATGAATTAAGTGTCGGGGAAAAACACAGAGTAGCTCTTGCACAAGTTCTTATTAAAGAACCTAAAATAATTATTTTAGATGAACCGACAGGTACAATGGATCCAATCACCCGTGTAATTGTAACTGATTCTATTTTAAAAGCTAGAAAAGAATTGGAGCAAACCTTTATTATCATTTCTCACGATATGGACTTTGTATTGGATGTCTGTGACAGGTCTGCTTTAATGAGAGGTGGAAAAATCCTTGATGTAGGAACTCCTGATGAAATAGTTAAACAGTTAACTGCAGATGAAAAAGAAGGAATGTTTAAAAATTAATTCCTTTTTTTTATTTTTAGAGGGTGGGAAGAAAGTAATTTGATCTTATTTTTCACATACTTTTGTTTTTATTTTTTTGTTTATTTTAGATTCATTTTGTGTATTAATGTTCTTACGTGTTTTTCTGAAAAATTTACTTGATATTCATCTTCTATTATTTGTTTTATTTCTTTTGTGTTTGTTATATTGTTTTTTATTAAGTATTTTTTTAGTTCTTCTAATTGTTCTGAAGATATTTTTGATTGTTTTCCGCCTTTATATCTTGGTTTTAAGCCTTCAATGCCTTCTTTGTTCCATCGCTCTTGCCATATGTATCCGACTCGTTTAGTAACACCAATTAGGGCTACTGCTTCATCTACACTTTTTCCTTGATATCTGTAATTAATAAATTTTAAGCGTTCTAATACTTTTAATTCTTTTTCTAAATCTTTTATTTTTTGTGTAAGTTCTTTTTGAGTTATTTTTCTCTCAATGGGTATTTGTTCTTGGTTTGTCATTAGTTTAATATTTATAGTATGAAGTATAAATATATTAGTATAAAAAGATAGGTTAATATAATGTATTTAAATAACATTATTAATAATTCAATGGATTTAAATGAACTTAAAAAGTTATTAGATTTTGAAGATATAAAAACAAAGCATGAAAAATTTGTATTTTTCATTGATTACTTTGTAAACTGGTTTTTCAACAATCATGATATTGAAAAACGAACCAATAAAATTGGCCGACCAAGATATAGTGAAATTTCACTTTGTAAAGTGCTTATTTTGGCATCAAGCGAAGGCATAACAAGTGGAAGAAAAATAAACACGAAATTATTATTTGATACAAGATATCAAAAGCTAATGAACTATGAAACACCATCTTATCATTTGATAAATGATTTCAAAAGAAAATCACATCAAATCATAAGTGATTTATTTGTTGACTGCGTTAAATTCGCCCAATATTATCAATTCTTAGATTTATCAACTATTGCAATTGATGGAAGTAAAATACGGGCCAATGCATCAAAATCAAAAATATTAAAAATGGAAGACATCTATTTCCTCCAATATATCTTTAAACAAGAAAAAACACAACAATTCACCAATCAAATCGAAAAATCACACACTATTTCAAGAAAAGACAAATTAATAAAAGAAGCACAAAAATATTTAATTGAAACTAAAAAAGAAATAAACAAAAACAACTCAAAACAAAAAAAGAAAGTACGAAAAGGCTGTATAAACTATTTTACAAAAGCAATAAAATCAATAAATCATTACACACATGCAATAATCGAATTAGATGAAATGGAGCAAATTTTAACTAAAAGCAAACAAAGAAGCATAAGCACAACAGACAAAGAAGCACTTTGGATGCTAAATAAAAAAGGAGGAACGGACTTCAATTACAACATACAATCAGTAAATGACACAAAAACAGGAATAATAATAGATATAAACTTAATACGAGACCCCATAGATTTAAACTCATTAATACCTGAAATAAACAATGTTCAAAAAAATTTAAACATCACACTCAAAAACACAGTAATACTAGCAGATAATGGATATTACTCAGAATATGCACTTGATTACATGGAAAACCACAATCTAACAGCAATAATACCAAATAGAACACAATCAATGAAAGTAAAATCAAAAAACAAAGAAAATAAACCATTTGGAAAAGTAAACTTCACATACAAAGCAGAAGAAGACACTTATATATGCCCAAATAACAAAATACTCCCATTTCAAAAAGAATACTTCTCTAATGGCACAACTAAAAAATTATATTACACAACAGAATGCAAATACTGTCACAATCAAACAAAATGTGCAGGATACAACCAATACAAAACAATAACCGAATATGGAACAGAATCAAGAAAAAACATGGCCATTAAATTCGAAGATCCAAAAGAAAAAGAAACCTACAAAAAAAGAAGCACAATAGAAATAGTCTTTGGAAACCTAATAAAAAACCTAGAATACAGACAAACAAACTCATACGGACTACAAAACGTCAAAACAGAACTAACACTACTTATAATAGCAATAAACCTCAAAAAAATATTCAACAAAATAACCGAAAATTAAAAAAAAACATAATCAATGGATAAAAATAACCCTAAAACAACTATCAAATAAAAATATAACAATTGATATAAACTTATTTTACCAATACAAAAATAACAAAACAATTAACGAAAAATAAAAGAATTTAAGATAGTAAAACAATCAAATACCAAAAAATATTAAAAAACAAATCAACTCAAAAAGTTAATTTTTTCCCATCCTCTTTTATTTTATTAAACACTTTTTTGTTAGTTTAAAGCTAGCTGGGTTTACATTTGATGTTGCTAAAGAATTAGTATGAGCAGTTTTAAGTAACATTAAATTATATTTTTTCTATTCTTTTTTTTAATTAGATTTAGGTGATTTGATTGGCGATTATTGAAAAAACAGAGGAATCAAAAGGAAAAATTAAACAACTTTATGATTCAAATGCAGTTTTATTTGAAGAAACTGTACTTCTTTCTGATAATATTAAATACAGTATTTGTTTTGTTCCTAAAGCAGGAGTATATGATGTAGTTATTGAGGATTTTAAAAATAATCTGACTAAATATCAGGTATTTCATAAATTATCTCCTTTAACATTAAAATATTTCAATTTACTTAAGGATGAAACTTATTTAGATGATTTTGGCAATGTATTTAAATGTATCAGTCATACAATAGAATATTAATCAGATTATTTTTTCATCATTGCTGTCAAGTTAAGGTTTTGCATTTTTTTAAAAGCTGTTTTGGATGTTTGATTTGCATTTTTTGTGATAATATTTCTTTTTATCTCTTTCTTTGTTTGTTGGTGCTTTGATTTTTGTGTATACTAGGTCTTTTCTTGCTATGTCTAGTATTTCTTCTACTATTTGTTTTATTTCTTCTTTATCGTCTGTTAGGAGCCGGGGCATTTCTTCTTTTATGTTTCCGATAAGTGTGTTTACATTGCTTTTGTAAACATATTTGTATTTTGTTGTTTCTTTTGGTTTTCGTGTTATTTCTTCTTCTGCGTCATGTTTGAGTGCTATTAGTATATTTAATAGGTATATGTGGCTGTAGAAGTCTTGTTCGATGATTATTTTCTTTTTTCCTGTGAATTTTTCAATGTGGAGTTTGTTTTTTAATCTGTCGTAGTTTTTTTCTATTGTCCATCTTGTGCCATATAATTCTTTTAATTCTTCTGGTGTTGCTATTTCTTTGGGTAAATTGGTAAATAGTGTTTCTGTTTCTCCGGTTTTGAGTTTTACGAATACTATTCTGACTTTTATTTCTCGTGTTTTTCTTGCGAATTTTTTTACTTCTTCTGTGAAAAAATTGTTGATTTGTGCTTTTTTTATGTTGATTTCGTGTGTTTCGTCGGTTTTTCCTTCTTTTTTCATTTTATTTTGTTGTTTTTTAAATGTGTGTGTTTTTCCACGTATTATGAAGTAAGAGTCTAATAGCATGGTTTTGAACATTATTTCTATGGAGTTATAGAATCTATCATAGGTTGTTATTGTCTTTGTGAGGTCTATTTTATTTTTTGCATCGTCTAAGTGCATTAATGCGTGTTCTATTTCGCTGGTGCTTTTATTGGTTATGTTTGATGAGATTATGAAGTCCCATTTTGTATCGGCCATGCAAGAGATTCTTGCAGTTGATGTATCTTTATTTAGTTCAGTTTTTTCTGGAATTTCAAATTCTTCTCTTGTTATTTTTGTGTTTGGGATTTCAACAATTGATCCATCAATTGCATAGACGTTAAAACCTTTGAAAGTTGTCATTTCGTCTTTATGAGCATATATTTTTGAAATTAAGCTGTCATTCATGTCAATATAAACTTGAGGATCAATAAATTGTCTTTTTTCAGAAACTGCTTGTTTAGTAATTCTAACACCTCTATCGTTCAATTCGTTTCTTAAAAAACGATTAATCTCAATAGATGTTGTTTTTTTATTATTGCACAATGGATATTTAATAATTGACTCTAAACTCAATTTTCCTTTTCGAGTAAAAGCAACATCACTTAATACATATTTTCGTTCAACAAAATTATTAAAATTTCCGAATTCATCTGAAACTATCCTACTTAAAAACATGCCTAAATCAACTCCAATTTAACTATATCAAACTAAAATAAACTAACATACTTAAATAAATATATATAATTACTAATAAATAAAATTAACTATAAAAAATACTTAAAATTAAATATAATTAAAATAAAAATAGATACAATTAAAATAAAAAGAATATAACAAGTTATAAAATAAATAAGCAAAAAATAAGAATAATTAAATGAAAAAAAACTAAAAATCAAAAAAAGCTTAGCTTGACAGCAATGTTTTTTCATAAAAAAGATTATATATAAACTAAAATAAATTATATCTGTATAAATTATTTCATGAGAAATGATTATTAATTTGGAGGTTAATTATGACTTGGGAAGATGCGCCATCTCATATCTGTAGAGGTGGAGATAAAAGGGGATTGGCTTTTTGTTGCCCTCCAGTTAAACCTTGTCCAATATTAAATGCTTTGGATGAAGTTAACTTAACTCCTCAAGAATATATTGATATTAAAACGGAATTCGCAAAAGAAACTAAATTAGGTGAAGGAACTGGAACTTGTTTCGGATCATTAGTATGGTGTTGTAAACCATCTAAACCATGTCCATTACGTGATATTACTTTAAGAAATATTGGAATGACTCATGATGAATATCTGGACTTGAAAAAGGAATTGTCCGAAAGATTGGTTGGTGCTGATAAACCTGATCCTGATGAAAGTGTAAAAGTATTGGCTGAAACTTTCAATATTGGTGAAAGGGAAGCTATGAATGTTTTAAATGATTGTAATAATGATTTAAGAATGGCTGTAAAATTATTGCGTGTTAAATCCTTAGGAAATGCTGATTAATATGGATTGGACTTCCCTATATCTTAAAACAGCCAATTTAAATGTATTTATATTAGGTACTGGTGAAGTAGCTACAAGAAGAGCAAATAAATTTCTTGACCATGGAGCTAATGTTAAATTAGCAGGAGATGTTTTAGATAAGGAATTAATTAATAAAGGAGCGGTTTTAGCTTCAGTTGACGATGTAGATAAATTAGTTCAATGGTCTGAGTTAGTTGTAATAGCTAGCGGTGATAGGGAACTGTCTGATTATGTTGGTAAAATAGCTGGGGATAAATTATTAAATAGGGCTGATTTTCCAGATAATGGAAATATTATTGTTCCTACAAGTTTTAATATTGGCGATGTCGAAATATCTATTTTTACAAATGGAAAAAGTCCATTGATGGCTCGCCAATTAAGAAAAAAAATTCAATCCATCATTACGAAGGAAGATATCTTAAAAATCGAACTTCAGGATTATAGTCGTAAATTGCTTAAATCCAAGATATCTGACCAGAAAAAAAGAAGGCAGTATCTTTATGAAATTTTCAGTAATGAAAATATTAAGGATTTGCTTGATAACAATGAAATAGATGAAGCTAAAAAGTATATCGATGATTTAATAAGGGGATTTGATGATACTTAATTTAAGGGTTGACCATAAAATTGCAAATATTGATGCTATGGAAAATATTGCAAAAGAAATGGATCAGCTGTTTTTGGAACTGCAGGAAAAGTACTCAATTGTGGAATATGTGGAAATATCTACTTGTAATCGTAAGGAATATTATATTCATAATGATAATATAGATGCTTCAGATTCTCTTTTATCTCATGAAAATAAAAGCATTATTATTGATTATGGAGATAATGTCATTAAGCATCTTTTTCGTATGACTTCTGGTTTGGAGTCTATGATTGTAGGTGAAGACCAAATTTTAGGCCAGGTTAGTGATGCTAAGCAAAAGGCATTTAAAGAACGTCATTGCGGCAAGATTTTAGATTCTATTTTTACTAAAGCTATCCACGTAGGTCGTGTAGTAAGAAACAAAACTAATATTAACAAAGGTTCAATTTCTATCGGCTCTGCAGCTGTTGATCTGGCTGAAAAGCATTTGGGAAATCTTGAAAATAAGTCTGTTTTAGTTATTGGTGCTGGAAAGATGGGTAAACTGGTGGCTAAAGCTTTGGCTGAAAAAAATTTAAATGCAATTTTTGTTGCAAACAGAACTTATTATGTTGCTGTTGAACTGGCTAATGATTTAAACGGTCATGCTGTTCTTTTCAGTGAATTGGGCAAGTATGTTCAAACAGCAGATTTAATAATAAGTGCAACTGGTGCTCCGCATTATATTTTAAATAAAGAACGTTTGGAAAAGACTGATGGAGATTTTAAAGACTTGCTTATGATTGATATAGCTAATCCGAGAGATATCTGTCAGGATGTCTGTGAATTGGGAGTTAAATTATTCAATATTGATGACTTACGTGAGATTGCAGATGAAAATACTAAACTCAGAAAAAAGGAATTTGCAGAAGCTGAAAATATCATCGATGAGGAGTTCACTTTACTTAAAGAATCCTTTAAGCTAATTGGTGTTGAAGATATTATTGCTAATTTAAGAGTATCTATGGAAAAGATAAGAGAAAGAGAAACTAAGAAAGCAATTGCTAAACTTTCTGATGTAGATGCAAATGCTAAAATAGTAGATAATTTAACAAATTCTATTGTTAATAAAATATTTTTTGATATTTCTAAAAAAATCAAACAGGCAGCTCATGAAAATGATGAAGAATTAATTAGAGCTATTGAATTCATGTTTGAAGAATAATTAAAGAATGTTTTTTATTCAAACATTCCTTTTACTTCACTATTTTTAATTTTACTTGCTTTTAAAGCATATTCCACATCTTTTTTATCTACAATTTCCTTGTCATGTGAAATTGCATGGTGAAGTGCTGTTTTTAGAATTTTTTCTTTAATGTCTCTTCCAGACATATTTTTACTAATTTTAACTAACTTTTCAATATTCAATTCATATTCAAGTGGAAATGTTTTAAGATTATTTTCAAAGATAGTTTTTCTCTCATTGTCATCAGGTAAAACAAATTCAATTTCTTCTTCAAATCTGCTTCTTACAGCATAGTCAATTGAATTTGGAGTGTTGGTGGCTCCTATTGTCATCACTGCTTTATTTTCATTAATTCCATCCATTTCAGTTAAAAGGGAATTTACAATTTCAGCAACATCTCCTCTAAGTGACTGGAAACTTCTGTGAAGTGCAATTGCATCAATTTCATCAATAAATATTATAGATGGTGCTGTTTTTTGAGCTTTTTCAAATAATTCCTGTATTTTAGATGCACTGTCACCAACATGTTCTCCAATCAATGAAGTGGCTTTTATTAAATACAATGGAACATCAAGTTCATTAGCCAGTGCTTTTACAAGCATTGTTTTACCAGTACCTGGAAATCCATAAAATAAAATGTTTTTTGGAGCCCATGGACCAAATTTATCAGGATTTTCAAGATATTTGATTAAAACTTTAGTTTTATTTTTAGCATTTTCCTGTCCTACAACATCTGAAAGTTTGACATCTGTTTTAACACGTTTAACAGTATCCAAAGTATTTTCTCCAATATCTAAAAGTTTAATTTTAGTGTTTTCAGAGATTATTGAGTTATTGGGGTTGAGAGATACTATTTGAAAACCGTAATCAGGAATTATTTTCTGATCGAAAAGATAGGAATTTTCTTTTACAACTAACCCTAACCATTGTTCACGAGCATACTCTTCGAATAATGCTTTATCAATAATTTCAAGATTATTTTCCATCATTGCAAAATCAAAAGGATAACCTACAGGTTTTAAAACTATACATTCAGCAAAAGGAGTGTTTTCTTTTTGCGCGGGTTTTGATTTTGGGTTAGATGGTTTTGTTTCATGGGTTTTATTGTTTGTTTTCATTTAGTCACCAACTTGTAACAGTTGTTTTTAATTAACTATGTATTTTATTTGTTTTACTATATAAAAATATAATAAATATTGTTAATGTGGTTATTGCATTTGTTTTATCAGATATTGCGGTGATGAAAAAAAGTAAGATTTTAAAAAAATAAGAATGGTTAAATTCTTATTTTAATATTTGTAGAAACCTTCACCTGAGTTTATACCAGTTTTTCCAGCATCTATTTTTTCTTTAAGCATAGCTGCTACTTTTCCCTCAATGGTGTCTGGATCGCTAGCTTTTGGATTCATCATACCAATATTATATGCAGTAGTTAAACCTACAACATCAAGTATTCTAAATGGACCTAATGGAGCACCTGTAGCTAACATCCATGTTTTGTCAATAGTTTCAAAATCAGCAACTCCTCCTGCATATAATGCTTCTGCAGCACTTAAAAATGGAACGAGCATTGAATTAAGGATGTATCCTGGTTGTTCTTTTTTAAGTTTCAATGGAATCATATTGATATTTTCAGCAAATTCACATACTGCATTGAAATATTCCTGACCAGTTTCTGAATGGCCCATAATTTCTGCAGTATTGTTTCTCCAGATTTCATTTGCAAAATGGAGTGCAAGATACTTTTCAGGACGTCCTGTGTACTTGGCAAATGCACTTGGAAGCATTGTGGAAGAATTAGTTGCAATTATTGTTTTTTCAGGAAGATGTTTAGCTAATTCCTGATAAAATGCTATTTTTTGTTCAGGATCTTCAGCAATAGCTTCAATAACTAAATCAGCATCCTTTCCTGCTTCTTCATAACTTGTTGTTAAGGTTATGCTGTCATAGGCATCTTCAACTTTTTGCTTAAGGTCGTTGATTTTATCTGCAGACAGTTCACTTTCACAGCTGAATCCTCTACAATATGCTGTGGGGTTTGTTTTCATTGCTTCAAGAGTGTTTAAATAAATTTCTTTTAATCTTAAAAGTTTAGGTTGTGCTCTTTCAATTGATCCTTCGCTTCTTAACCATATAGTTACATCAAAGCCACAAAAAGCAGATTGAAGAGCAATTTGACTACCTAGTACTCCACCACCTGCTACTACAATTTTCTTCATATTCATTTTTACACCTCTATTGGATACATATTAATATCCTATGTTTCATAATTAAGAAATCATCATTATTATTAATTTCGTTATAATCCTGACTAAAGCTTTAAATAATTTTAAAATAAATCAACTAATTAGTTGTTTGAGATGAAAAAATGAGTTTTAGAACAAAGAGAGTTTTTATAGCAACTCCATTTTATATGCTTTTTGAATTTTTCCTGTTGAAATATTTATTTTTACTCTTTGGTGGAGTTAAGGATGTTTATTTGTTTATAGCTACTTTACTTTTAGGTGGCCTTCAATGTATCCCCATGATATTTGAAGAGCAAAAATCAACTGCTGCCGGAAGATTTTTTACAGAAATATTTGGGATTTGGCAATGGTCAATGCTGATGATTTTAATAGATCTGATTGTTATTTATGTAATAAAACAATTTATTGACATTCCATTTGGTGTTGTATGTATTTTATTAGCTGTTGTGCCGATTTTAGGTGTTTATAATTATTATCATGCTCATAAATTAATAGTTAAAGAACATACTTTAGAATTCAAAAATTTAAAGGAAGAAGTTAATATTGTCCATTTGTCAGATATACATTTTGGTGCTGTAAGATATAAAAAAATAATTAATCAGGTAGCTAATAAGTTAAATGAATTGTCTGACAGTTGTGACATTGCTATTATTTCTGGAGATTTGGCTGACGGATCTTGTGGGGTTAAAGACGATGATTTTAATGCATTTAAGAATGTAAATATGCCAATTCTGTTTACACCTGGAAATCATGATTTCTATCCTGGAATTGAAAATGTTTGCAGGGCAGCCAAAAAAGCTGGAATAATTGTTTTAGATGATGAAAAAATGGAATTTAAAGGATTGAATATCTTTGGATTGTCTTTTACTTTTGGAGATAAGGAAGATGTATCTAATGAACAGTTAAAACAGGCTACTGATGATGATACCGTAAATATTATAAATTATCATGTTCCTTATGCTTGGGATTTATTTGCCCGATTAGGTTACAATCTTCAGTTGTCTGGCCATACTCATGGTGGACAATTTTATCCAATGAATCTGTTTTGTAAATTGATGTTTAAATACAATAAGGGAATATTTGAAGAAAATGGTAATTATCTGTCAGTCACTACTGGGGTAGGTTCAATGGACACTCCTATGAGGTGGGGAACTGATTCAGAATTGGTTATATTAAAATTAAGAAAAAAATAAGTTTAAATCATGGTTTCGTAAAGCTCTTTCATTTTCAGAGCATCTTCATCTCTTAGAGGAGTTTCACAAATAATATTTGCTCTCCAGCCATTGTCTATGAGATTTGAAAGTAAATCCTCAATGTTAGGTCCATATTCGTTACTTTCAGCAAGAGTGTGGTGTTTTACTTCACCACCATTGCCATATTCTATTGTTGTAAAATGACAATGAAGGATATCAATACCCAAATTATCTTCCAGTTGTGAAAAAATGCAGTTATAATCTTCTTTTTTATTTAAAAATCCTCTTCCACGTGCATGAACATGGGCAAAATCAATTGTTGGTTCAAAATGATCAAAACTTGCACATAATTCAACAATCTCTGAAACATTTCCCTGTTGTGAACGTTTCCCTGTGGTTTCCGGTGCAAAAGTAAACTCTTCAATACCTTCAGCTTCCAGCTCTTCAAATAATCTACTAATGGTATTTTTAGAAATTTCCATTGCTTTTTCAGGCTTTCTATTTGAATAAAAACCAGGGTGAAACACTAATCTGTATGCGCCCATCCATTCTCCGGCACGGGCTGTTGCAATTAGATGGTTGAGACTTTTTTTAATTTTCTCTTCTTCTTTAGAGCATAAATTTATGTAGTATGGTCCATGCATTGAAATGAGAATGTCATGTTTTTCGGATTCTTCTTTTAGAATTTTAGCTGACTTTTCACCAATTCTTACACCATAAGGGGATTGATATTCGTAGGAATCAAGACCTTCTTCTTTAATATATTTCGGTGCTTTGTAAGCAGCTCCTTTATAATTAACAGGACTTCCGGCAGGTCCAAACATTACATTATTTTTCATCTTTATCAAAAAAAGTGTTAAATGGAAATTATAAAATTCCCATTGCTTTGTTGGTTTTAGCTATTGATTTTTCATTATCTGATTCCATTTCAAGTAATGCACGAATTGCATCAATATTTTCTGGAACAACATCTGATTCTTGGTGAACAGCTTGCATATAGTATAATTCATTACCTACAACATTTATGGATTCTCTCCAAACTGGAATTTCATATAAATCGTTTCTGTTTCTTCCAAGTTCTTTAGCATATTCCATAAGTTCTGCAGTTGAACCTAAACCTTCACCGGCATCTACAACAAGAACTCTGGAACGTTTTTCTAAAGCATCAATAATTTCCTGAGTTTCTATTTCATTATTTATTTCAACCATTATGTTGTGTTGGTGCATAAGAGTTGTAGGAACAAGTAATGCCATTGTTGTTACATCAATACCTTCCATAACCGTTTTTACATCAGGACCGTGGTGGGACGGTACTTTTGGAGGGTTTGGCACAATGGAGTTGATAGGTCCTTTTTTAACTTCTGAAGGGTCAGATCCTCTTCTAACCATTACTGCTCTAACTTTTTTAATATCTGCAATAGGGTCAATAGTACTTAATGTACGTGTAAGTCCTGTGGTGTTACATGAAACAACTCTGGTGTAATCTTTACCGTAAGAGTCATCATAATTTGAAATAGCATTAAATGAAAGACCGGTTAATTCATGGTCTTCTCCACCTTGGTAAATTGCTTTAACTCCAGCTTTTTTATACATTTCTAAATTTTGAGGACCGATAGTTCCAGGAGTACAGTCTACAACAACATCTGCTTCCTGAATCATGTCTTCTACAGTTCCAGCTATTTCAATTCCTGCTTCTTTAAATTGATTGGCTCTTTCAGGAATTCCAATGTATAAATCATAACCTTTTTCTTCAACTGCAGTTCTTGCTTCGTAATTAGGTCTAGTTTTACTTACACCAATTACTTTCATATCATCTTGAGCAGCTACTGCATCTGCCACTCTTTTTCCTATGGTTCCATATCCGTTTATAGCTACAGATTTCATTTTAATCCCTAATTTTAATATTAAATTTTTAAAAAAATTTGTTATATGGATTAAAATTTGTAAGTTAAATTATATAAAATTTGATATTTTAAAATTAATAAAAAAGAGCAATAAAAAGATTCAAAGGTAGGAGATTTATTCTACCTTAAATCCAGCTTCTTGGACAGCTTCAGCTAAATCAGAATCAGATACTTTATCGGAATCAAATGTAACTTTTGCAGTATTAGTTTCTAAGTCAGCTTTAGCATCTTCTACACCATCTAAATCTTTTATGGAAAGCTCAACAGCTGCTACACAAGATGGACAGTGCATTCCAACAACATTAATAGTTTTTTCTTCAGTTGCCATAATTTTTTCTCCTTAATTGTTTATATTTAAGTATTTGGCCAGAAACTATATATAAACTTTTAGTCATGCCAAAATATCTATCTGTAATTTAAAAGTAGTGATGCATAAACAATTACAATAACTGAACCAATGTTATGTACAAATGCTCCTTCAATAGGATTTAATAATCCAAGCATAGCTAAAACTGTTGCTATTAAATTTAAGGTTAATGCAAATCCAATTCCGGCATTAATGGTTCTTAAAGTCTTTTTAGATACTTTAAATAAATGGGGCAAGTCTTGGATATTGTCATGGATTAAAGTAATATTTGAAGCTTCAATTGAAATGTCACTGCCGATGCTGCCCATTGAAATTCCTACATTAGCTTGTTTAAGAGAGGGAGCATCATTTAATCCGTCTCCAATCATAGCTACTTTATTATTTTTTAATTGTAATTCTTTAATGTAATTACTTTTATCTTCTGGTAAACAGTTATATTTGTAATTGTCAATCCCGACTTTCGAAGCAATAGTTTGAGTTGTATTTTGATTGTCTCCACTCATAAGTACCGGAGTAACATTCATTGATTTTAAATTAAGAATAACATCAACTGCATTATTTCTTAAAATGTCCGATAATAATACTGCTCCAATTAACTGATTATTCATACAAAGATAAATTGCAGTTGCTCCAGCATCTAAATGAGGCTGAACTTTTGTTTTTTCAAATTCTTTATAGTTTTCATTTAGAAGCTTTTTGTTTCCAGCTACTATTTCATTATTTCCAATTTTTCCTTTAACTCCTTTTCCAGAAATAATCTCAAAATCATTTATTTCTTTCAATGGGGGATTTTTACGGATTTTATAATATTTCACAATTGCTTTAGCAAGAGGATGTTCTGATTTATTTTCAAGTGATGCAAGAATATGCATTATTTCATTTTTAGTGTATTTCTTATCATATGGGATTATTTGATTTACTTCTGGTTCTCCATAAGTTAATGTTCCGGTTTTGTCTAAAATTATACTATTTACTTTAGCTAGCTCTTCAAGAGTTTCTCCATCTTTAACAAGAATTCCTTTTTTGCTTAAATTTCCAATAGCTGCCATAATTGCTGTTGGCGTAGCTAAAACTAATGCACATGGGCAAAATACTACAAGTATTGTAACTGCTCTTAAAATTTCATGAGTTATAATCCATGTTCCTATTGAACAGATAAATGCAACTACAACAATCCATGTTGCCCATCTGTCAGCTGCTTTTACGATTTTTGCATTTTCAGGTTTTGAAGATTCAATTAATTTTATTAATTTGTTTACTGAACTGTTTTCTCCATTTTTTGTTGATTTGATGATTATTGAACCATATAAGTTTATTGTACCGCTGTATACTTCATCACCTACAGTTTTATCCACAGGAAGTGACTCTCCAGTTAATGCTGCTTGGTTTATTGAAGATTCACCTTTTATAATTACTCCATCTCCGGGAATTATTTCTCCAGGCAATACTTTGATAATATCGTTTATTCTGATATTTTGAGCAGCTATTTCTTTTTCATCCACATTACTGTTTATTATTGTTGCAGTTGTGGGAGTAATGTCAATTAAATGTTTAATTCCATTCTGAGTTTTGCTTACAGTGTATTCTTCTAAAAATCCTCCAATAGTCATGATTAAAGCAATTACTCCTGCAGCAAATACTTCACCAATTATTATTGATGATATGATAGCTATTGAAACAAGTAAATCTGCTTTTATGTCTTTTCCATGTATTAATGATTCTATTGCTTCTCTGATTATGGGTAAACCACATAATATAACTGCTATCCATGATAAATCAAAGAATAATAAGTCTGGTTTTATAAAACCTGTTATTAATGAGATAGCTGAAATAACCATTAATATTATTTCTTTTAATTCATCTTTTCCTAGCCAATTTTTAATATTCATTTAATCACCTAAAGTATAGGTATACCCCTATAGGTATAAAATTATTTTAAAAAAAATTAAATTCTGGAATAATATTCTAAAATTGTAGATACATCAGCTAATGCTTCTTCAGTATCTCCTTTTTCCATACTTTCTTTAATACAATGTTCAAGATGTCCTTCAACAATTATATGTCCTACTTTGTGTAGTGCTGATTTTGATGCATTTATTTGCATTAAAATATTTTCACAAGGAACATCTTCATCAATCATACGGTCAATTGCATTTAGTTGACCTATTATTTTTTTTAATCTTCTGTGAAGATTCTCAGAATCCATACATTTTTTCAAAATAACACAACCTATACCTAGTAGGGTATATATTTACTTGTTGTATATAAATATTTTGAGTTGTTGAGTTTACAAAAAGAAAAAAAAGAAAATGATGTAAACATTTAGGTTACATCTATAATACCTGATCCATCACCAGAACTACTGCCTGATCCTGAATCTCCGCTTGAAGACCCTCCGCTGTGGCTTGAACCTCCGCTTGAAGACCCTCCACTTGAAGAGCTTCCACTTGAAGAGCTTTCACTGTGGCTTGTTCCACTTTGATGGCTTGAACTTCCACTTGAAGAGCTTCCAGTTGTTGAACTGGAACTGGAATCAGAACTTGAAGAACTTCCTCCAGATGAACTGGAATCAGAACTGGAACTGCTTTGATCAGATAAAGTACTATTGTTAGTTAAATTAATTGTAGAATTATTATCATGTTCAGTTGTATTATCTGATGAATTGGTAATGTTTGTTGCATAAAAGACTAACCCAATGAGGATAATACAAACAATAATAATTGCAAGTATAAGATTATTTTTCTGCAATTTATCTCTCCATTTTTAGTTTATTATCAGATGATATATAGTCAAATATAGTATCAACTGATTCAATTAATAAATCAACATATGGTACAGTTACATTATTATAATCTTCGTATTTATATGTTTCATAAAGTACAGTAGGAGTACCTGATTTTTGTATAGGGAGAGTTACATATGGTGGACTTGTTTGTGAAGCAGGGAAATATTCCTTTAAACCAGGATTATCATTGATTATTTTAGTAGCTATGGCTTTTGATACATTATCCTGTGCCGGAGCAAAAGCAAAGTTAGTAATGACATATGCTCCACCTTGATTGGAATGTACATCAACTACAAGGGAATAATTGTTTTTTATAGCTTCAGGAACTACATAATCACGTCCTAAAAGTTGTCCTCTCATTCTATTAATATCATCAATAGGTTTACCAATTGGTGTTACATTTATTTTATAAATATCATAACAGTAATTTAATTCACCGGATTTTTTTGTTAATTCATCAAATAATGCTTTGTGAACAGCATTTTCAGTTACATGAACACCAATAATATAAGCTATTCTCACATTTGAGCTGGTATTACCTATTGATTTATATAAATAGACAGTACCATTTTCATTTGAACCTAAATTATACCTTTTAAATCCGGTTTCATTATTATAAATCTCTAAAGTTTTTCCTACAGAATAACCGTTGTAAGTTGTTGTAATGGTATAAACTCCAGGGTATGCTTTAATATTAATAAAAGCAATACCTTTTTCATCAGTAATTTTAGTTAAAACTTTACCTGCAATAAGAAATGTTACAGAAGCATTACCCAGTGGTCTGCCTTGCCCGTCTAAAACTTCTGCAGTAAAAGTTGCAGTACCTGTTTTGTTACATGGCTGACTAATGTCATATGTAATTAAAGTTTTATTTACAAAGACATTATTTCCTGTTTGCAATCCGTCAGGATGCATAGCAGTTATAATATAATTTCCAGGATTAAGGTTAATGTTTAATTTAGCAGTACCGTTTTCGTTGGTGTATTGTGTGTAGAAAACACCGTTGATATTAAATGTAACTGCTGTATTGTTAGCTATTGGATTTCCTTGTTTGTCCAAGAAAGTAGCGTAGTATTGGGATTCATTTTTATAATACTTAACTAAGTCCTTGGAAACAATTGTAGGCAAAACATCAATATTATATCCTTTTTTTTCACCTTTAGGGTGTATAGCTGTAATTATATATTTTTTAGGATAAAGTTGGATGTTTAATTTTGCAGTACCGTTTTCGTTGGTGTATTGTGTGTAGAAAACACCGTTGATATTAAATGTAACTGCTGTATTGTTAGCTATTGGATTTCCCTTTTCATCCAAGAAAGTAGCATAGTATTGGGATTCATTTCTATAATACTTAACTAAATCATTTGATTCAATAACAGATAAAATTGTAACTTTTGCATTTTTAAGTGCAGGATTATAAATATCTGAACCATTATAAGCTACTGTGAAATTGTAAACATTCGGATCTAAATTAATATTCATTCCAAATGTACCATTGCTATCTGTAATCTTATTATAACTCATACCATTAATATTAATACTAACAGTTTGGTTAATTATAGGGTTACTATTATTGTCTAATAATTTTCCACTTAATTTTGTACCATTTTTATAGTACATTTCAAAGTCATGTATGTCAATACTAACATCGGATTTAACATCAGTGGTATTTGGTTGGATAATATTATTATCATCAACTTCTAAATCAGTGTTAATAACGTTATTATCATATGTTTCCATACTTTGATGTAAATCAGTAGTATTTTCATTTGCACTTACAGTAGAAATTCCAGCTATCAATATAAAAACTGATATTAGAATTATCAACTGTTTTTTAAATATTAAATTTTTCATATGACAACACTATAACCAATTTGTACTTCATTATATAAACTTTTTAGGAAAAATAACACTTTTTCTGTTTATTTTTGATGTTATATGCTTCTGAAATTCATTTCTTTTTTATATTTTGTTTTAAGAGCTAATATTCTTCAGTATCATTTAAAACTTATTATTGTCTTTTTAATAAAAAAATAAAAAATAATGATAAATAAAACATAGGATGATATAAAATGATAAACTTTCGATAAAACTTTAAAATAATGTCTAAAAGAGCGTCTTGTAAATTTATACTGATTATTTTCTTTCTAAATATGAAATGGAGTTAATATTTAATAATACATACTTAAAGGATAATAATTTTTAAAAATAGCTATTATGTTGTGAAATTACGAAAATTAAAAAATAAGAAAAAAGCAAATTAAAAAAATTTGCTTGAAGTTTAAGGAATAAATCTATTCCATAGCCTCTAGTTTTTCTGGGAAATATGTATCTACTACATATTCGAGACCATATTTTGAGAAAGATTGCTGTTCTGCTTTTTTACCAATCTTAAGCATTTTTTTAATTTCAGTTTGCCAGAAATCACTTTTATACCTTGGGTCTTTAGCTAACTCTTTTAATCTCATAACATCAACGTCTTTAAGATTATCTGTTGGCAAATCATAATTGATAATGTCACTAGCTGTTACTCCCATGAATTTTGCATCAGGAGTAGCTAAATCATGATTAACGTGAGCTAATTTTGCACTTCCTGAAATAATCACCTGTGCAATATGAAATCCCCAAGGGTCTCCGTCGTTACAGATATAAACAGGCAAGTGTAATTCTTCATTTACTCTTTTAATAAATCTTCTTGTAGCACGAGCTGCTTGTCCTTTAAGTCCTACAATTAAGGTATTAAATCTGTCATATGCTTTTTCCTGAACCATCCTGTGGAACATTCCCATGGTTTCTACAGCAATAACTCTATCTACATTACAATCTAAGAAATCTACTTGATCAATTGTTGGTGAAATAGTATATCCTGATTTTCCAGCTTTTAAAGCATTAATTTCAACATCACCATCTTTTAAGGTTAAATCACCATATACTGAGGCACCATCTTCCTCTGGCATTAATCCTAAATCTTCCCTTGTTGTTCCTAAGGTTACTTCTAAATCTTCTCCAACAATGTTTGATTCCTGCTGTGTTTTAAAACTGATTCCCCAACCTTCAGAAACATAATACATTTCCCTGATTGTAGCTGTTTTTTCTCTTTGAACTAAATCTTTACAGAAATTAGCTACATAAACCATTTGCCCTAATTTTCTGATTTGTTTTACATTACCAAGAGATCTTCTACCGTATCTGTCTCCTAAAACATAATATCTTTTTGCTTCATCATAAACAATATTTGAGGTACCACGTGAAGGAACTTTTATAGAAGGAACTTTTTGTTTTTCGATTTCTTCAATAATTTCCTGACCTAATCCTTTTAATTTGTTGAAGGTATATTCTTTTCTTAGTTCTTTATGTGATTTACCTTCTGGGTTTTGTTTTATTTCATCAGACATTTAAATCACCTGTTTATTCTTCTTCCTCATATTCTGGAACTTCCTCTTCAATGTTTTTAAGATTACTGTGGTCATCGTCAACAGCATATCCAAATTCATCAAGTTCTTCCATAATTAATGCGTCTTCTTCTACTTCTTCTTCCTCTTCTTCAACTTTTTCACCAAGTAATTCTGCAAGTGCCCTTTTAGTTACTTTAGCTAAAACTTGATTATATTCAGGTATTCCAGTTTCTCCTAATTTTGCAGCTTCTTCAATGATGACTGGGAGATAATCTTCGAATACTTTTGAACGCATTGCTTTTTCTTTTGCAGCTTTTTTAGCTCTTAAATGTTTTTGAAGTTTACGGGCTAAAGTCATAGTTGCCTGTCTTATTTCATGAACAATTTCAGGTTCTGGAGATACACTTTGTTTTCCGGTAGAAAGATAAGGAACTTGTGTTGAAATGATGTTTACAAATAAAGTAATTGGGGAATTGTCAAAGTCTTTAATTCCGTAACGTTTCCAATCAATACTTTTTAGTGCTTCGGTAATTGCACAGCTTCCTTGATCAAATGTTAATGGAACTCTATTTGCAAATCTCATAATTTCTGATTTTCTTTGTTCATTTACAACTCTTCCGGAATCTCCACCATAAGCAATTCCTGCTTCAATAATGAAAGAAACACCTCCTCCATAGGTTACAGGTTTTCTTGTAAGTGTAGCTATGAATTCAGGTTTAAGAATTTGTTTCATACCTTTTTCAATTTGTTCTGATCCGATAGGTATGAGTCCGTTACTTGGAGGAGCCATGAATTTCATTTTTTTGAAACAGTTTACAATAGCTTCTGCTTCAGCCCAGGTCATATCCTTTGGACGTTTATTCATGTCAATACCAGTCATTTCCTCAATTTCGTTTACTCTTTTATTGGACATTCTGGAAAGTGAGCTGGTTAACATACTCTTGTATCGTCTTTTATCAGTATGTTTTGCCATAAATAGAATATCATCTGCACTAACTCCTTTTGGATGTGGTAAAACTTCTTTTGGAAGTATCGGAACAATATTTGCCGCTCTTTTAAAAATATATTTGTGTCCACTTGGATCTCTAAAGGTAATTTTTGCATGAGGGTTTCCAATCATGGTTCTTCTGATGTATTCAAAAGCACCTTGTTCTGCCATGGAGTAAGAAACATCTTTAAATTGTAATTCGATACAGACTCCAGTATGTTCAGCAGGGAAATCTTCTCTTTCCATTAACATACCTTTATTTTTCTTAACATCCATTTTGAACTTCATTTTAACTCCTTTAAGTTTATCTCCTTCCTGATAACAGGAGATTACACGAGCAGGTTCACCAGTAGTCATCTGTGATAAAAGTACACAACCACTACAACCTAAACCTTGTTGTCCTCTTGACTGGATGTTTCTGAATTTGGATCCTGCAAACATACTACAGTATACTTGCATTACAAAGTCTTCAGGAATTCCCGGACCGTTATCGGAGTGTCTGAGAATGTAATGTTCTTTATCAATTCTTTTTAATTCAATATTGATTTCTGGAAGGATACCTGCTTCTTCAGCCGCATCAAAACTGTTCGTAATTAATTCGTGAAAAACAATTGTTAATGAGCGGATTTTACCAGTGAATCCTAACATTTGCTTGTTTTTTCTAAAGAACTCTGATGGTGTCAATTGTTGGAAATTGTCAAAGAGTTCATTTGCTTGTTGAGACAAATTTTTCCTCCTTAAAATTTTATAATTTATTTATGAATCTATTCTTTATTTAAATCAAGTCAGAGAGCATTTTCAAAGTAATATTTTTAGAGTACTCTATCTGTTATGATTAAGTTATAGATAAAAAAATAATAATTTTATTGTAGAAAACATGATATTTTCATTACACTATCTATATATGCTAAGTAAAGTATATAATATTTTGCTATTTGTTTTGAAATTTTTGACTTCAAAATAAAATATTGCAATGCTTCTAAATCATTGTAAAAAAAAGTTAAGTAACATTAATAAAAATGTTACTATTTCATCATTTCTTCATCAAAGTCGATTCCGTCTTTGAATTCGATTTCATCATCTTTGATTCCAACAAGATCTTTAAATTCTTTAAGTTTCAATTCATCTTTTTTACGCTCTAAAAAAGAATAGACTGATTTGTGTCTTGATCCTTTTAAAATCATTTCAATAGCTTCTTTAGCTATCATGATGTTGTCCATTTCACCAATTAATGAAACGGTTTTTCCATAGATGGCCATTTGCACGTCAGCCATATCCATAATTATTTCACGTGTTTTTCCATTTTGCCCAATTATTCTCCCTTTATATCTAGAAAGTGCATTTTTAGATTTTCCAATGTATAATGGCAATTTTATGACTTCTAAATAAATATCATCATTAACTAAGTTAAGAGCAACTTCCGGATTAAATCCGCGAGCTACTGCTTTTACAATGTGATTTGCATTCCATACGCCAAGTGGATCGCTCATGTTTTCTTGTGGGGTGATGTAAACAGTTCCGTCTTCACTATCAATATCTAAGATTGTTTCAGTAGCCTTTTCAATTGATTTTTTTACATCTCCCTTGTTTCCAATTAGTGCCCCAATTCTATTTTGAGGTATTTTTAAATAATCTGTTTCTGGCATACTTATCACCTTTTATAAGTAATATAAGTTATTTGTATTGTTTTATTTAATAATTTCTAAAATTTTTCAGATGACATACTTTTTAATAGATGTTTTGATAAAAATTATGGATGTACGAAAAATTAAAGGAATTATTATGAAAAAGATTTATTTTTTATTGCCTGCTTTAGCGGGGATGATGTTTGGATCAAGTGGAATTTTTGTTAGAACTTTAACTGAAAACGGAATTGATCCAACAACATTGTTATTTTTAAGATTTTCAATAGCTGCTCTGGTAATGTTTGTTTGTGTGTTATTGACTGACAAATCATTATTTAAAATCAAAAAGGAGTATTTGCCTTATTTTATCATTGCAGCTATTAGTATTGTAGGATTGAATCTTTGTTATAATGAGGCTATGAATTCAATTCATCTGTCTCTTGCAGCAGTATTATTAGGCACTTCACCAATTTTTGTTATAATCGGTGCTTATTTTACATTAGGTGAAAAAATAACAGTTAAAAAAGTAGGATCAATGCTTCTGGCAATTGTAGGATGTATATTGGCTAGCGGATTTTTAGAAAGCAGTATTGGTTCAATTTCATTAATCGGAGTTTTAGGTGGTGTTGGAGCTGCGATATTTTGTGCTGTTTATACATTAGATTCAACAAAAGTGATTAATAAAGGATGCCATACATACAGTATTTTATTTTACTCTTTAATTTTGATTGTAATGATACTGTTACCTTTTACAGATTTTGGTCAGATAAATCATTATGTCAGTATTAATCCAGTTTCAAATGTGCTGTTTTTAATATTGCATTCATTTATTTCATTTGCTTTGCCATACATCTGTTTAACAACTGCTTTAAATTATGTGGAATCTGGTGTGGCATCAATATTGCTGTCTGGATGTGAACCTATTGCAGCATTAATATTTGGTATTGTCTGTTATTTTGAAATTCCAACATTTTTAATGCTTTGTGGTTTGGTAATCGTTATTGTTGCATTGGTAATCTTATGCAAACCACATAAAAAAGAAGAAGTTAAAGTTTGAAGTCTACATATTCGTATACTTCATCATAACTTGTTTTTACACCTAATTTTTTATATTCATTAACTAATGTTTTTATATCTCTTTGAAGCAGTTCATGAGAAATAGGGTTGTCTAAAACAACAGACTGTGAAACATCAATGATAATCGGTTCTTCATTTTGATTAAGGATGTTATAATTGGATAAATCTCCATGAACTAATTTTCCTTCATGTACAAACTTTTTCAACTGCACTAAAAGCTTATTGAAAAATTCTTCAGGATTTTTTGGAGGCTGGTTTCTGACAGGCTGTGCAGGATTTCCTTTTTCATCACCAATAAATTCAATTATTAAAACATTATTTGAGCTGATGTAAGGTTCAGGAACATTAACTCCTGCATTATGTAATCTTTTAAGGTTTTTAAATTCTTTACTTACCCAAGCATAAATCAGCTGTCTTTTATTTTTAGTTTTAACATTAAATCTTGGGTCTCCATGGACATAATAATCCATTTTTTTAAAATCAGAAGTAGCTATTCTGTAAATTTTAACAGCTACATAAGTTTCATCTTTAGTTATTCCCTTTAAAACATTAGCTTCTTTTCCAGTACTTATAGCACCATTTAAAATATCAATATAATCCTGTTTAGCTAATTTGTATAATGTTTCTAAAGTTATTTTGTCAAAAACTTCGCTTCCGACCTTTCGGTCTTCACTGCCTTTTCGTCTTTTACGTTCTCGTATTTTTTGGACTTTTGCATCAGCCTTATTGATTTTTGAATCCATTAAAATCAGTTAAAATAATAAGGGGGTAAAAGGGTATTTACATTTTTAAATAGCCTTTTCTTTCAAGCCAGTTAGATTCAGTTTTGGTATATCTCCAGATTACATCTGCTTTTTCATCTGATTGGAAATCCCATGGTTTTACAAGAATGATATCTCCTTCACGAATCCAAATACGTTTTTTCATTTTTCCCGGGATTCTAGTCATTCTAATGTTTCCATCAGCACATCTAACTTTTAATTTACCGTGACCCATAATTTGTTCTACGGCTCCTGGAATTTCCCCTTTTTTAGGTGTTCTTACTCTTCTAAATTCTTGTGAGTTATTGTTATTATTTGGTTTTGACAAGTACTCTCCTCCTCAATATAGTTTATATTTTCCATTTTGTTGATGATAAATTAAACTATTTATATATTACTTTTATTAATATATTAATGTATTCATTAAAGGGGATAATATGGGAACTGAATTTTTAAAAATTAAAGAATCTGAAGATGCTTTAGAAATTATTCAAAAATTATTTGATAAATATTACACTCTTCAAAGTGAGGAAATAGCTGTTGAAGATGCATACGGCAGAATACTTTCTGGTGATGTATATAGTAGGATGGATTTCCCTCCATTTGATAAAGCCCTAAAAGATGGTTTTGCAATTCTTTCACAGGATAGTTTTGGAGCTAGTGAAGAATCTCCAAAAACTTTGGAAGTTATTGATTTTTTAGAAGCAGGTTCAACAACTGATAAAACTGTTGAGGAAGGCAAATGTGTTGAAATAAGTACTGGTGCAGCTATGCCTAAAGGAGCAGATGCAGTTGTAATGGTTGAATACTGTGAAAAAATGGATTCTAATGTTAATATACTGACTACTGTTACTCCTACTCAGGATGTAGCTAAAAAAGGTTCTGATACTAAAGAATCTAAATTAATTTTAAGAAAAGGGGATGTTTTAACTCCAGGTAAGATTGGTGTTTTACTTTCTCAAGGATTTGAAACAATTGAAGTCTATAAAAAACCTACTGTTGGTGTTATATCCACCGGAAATGAAATCACTCTTCAGGGTAATGAATTGCCATATGGTAAAATTTATGATGTCAATGGAAACATGATTAAAAATGATGCAATATCCTGTGGAGCCAATGCTAAGTTTTTAGGAACTGTTAAGGATGATTATAATCAACTTAAAGCTAAAATTCAGGAATCTTTAGATGATGTGGATATTTTAATCGGATCCGGAGGAACTTCTGCAGGTCTTGGAGATGTAATGAAACATGTTTTGGATGAATTAGGTCAGGTTTATATCCATGGAATCTCTGTACAACCGGGAAAACCTACTATTATAGGCATTGTTGACGGTAAAATCGTAATTGGATTGCCTGGAAATCCTGTGTCTGCATTAATGATTTTTAATGCATTTGTAGCTCCTCCTTTAACAAAATTGGCAGGTATTGATAAAAATTTCGAAAAAAGTACTGTTAAAGGCAAACTAACTAGAAGAATACATTCTCCAGTTGGCAGGATGCAGTATCAATTGGTGAAAGTTGATGGTGAAGATATTCAGCCGATATTTAAAGACTCTGGAGCTATATTTTCTCTATCTACTGCTGACGGTTATGTAAAAGTTCCAAAATCTGTTGAACTTCTTGATGAAGGAGAAGAAGTTGAGGTATATTTATTTAACATAAATTAAAAATATTAAATAAAAAAGGTGAATCAAATGCAAATTCAAGATAAAATTATTCCTGATCAAAAAATAGCTGTTATTAATTATAAAGGACCAATTTCCGATTTAGAAATATTGCTTTCTAAATTGATGGACTGGGTTGAAACAGAAGAAATTAAAACCATTGGAGAACCTTTTATAATTTACTACTCTCCAAGACATAGTGTAAATCAAGGAGATGCTGTGTTTGATGTAGGTATAGCTATTGAAGGTGATGCACAAGCAAAAGACATTATTAAAACTGCAGATTTATTCGAACATGGTGTTTTAAGCGGAATTCATGAAGGTTCTATTGATAATATTTTAGATAGCTATGATACAATGGTTAAAGTAGCTCAAGAAAACAATTATGATATTATTGGTTCACCTACTGAAGTTTTAATAAAAAATATTCACAATGCTGACAGTGAAGAGGAATATGTCACTGAAATAAGATTGCCAATCATTAAAATGTAGGTCATATTATGGCTAAAAATAATGAAGAAATAGATATAGATGAAGAAATTAAAAGAATTTCTCGTAAAACTAATGTGGATGTCTTTAAATCTGAAAGAACATTTGATAACAGGATTAAAAATTTAGAAAGAGAAATTGAAAAAGCTTCTCAAACTCAACTTAATGACTTTGATAAAAATAAAGAGTTAGTAGGTAAATACCTGTCAACAGATTACTCTTCATCTACTATTGATAATTACAGACGAAAATTAAAAAAAATTTAATGTTGTCCAACAACTCTTAAGTTGTGGACTAAGATTTTTGGAAGGATAAATGGTCCGTATTGTTTAATTTCGGATTTGACACCTTCACTTTTTTTCAATATTTCAAATATATTTCCAGAAATCATTGCTTTATTTATAGGGTAGCTAATCTCACCATTTTCTATTTTAAAAGCATTACTTGCTTCTACGGAAAAATCACCGGAAATAGGATTTGCAGTATGTGCTCCTAAAACACTGGTAGTTAAAACTCCTTGGGCTATTTCGCCGATTCCTATTTTTTCATCAAAATCAAGAATTATATTTGACGGACTGACTGATGGTGTAGATAGGTATGAGTTTCTATAACCGTTTCCGGTACTTGTTGTATTTTCTTTATTTGCTGTGTAAATATCATACATAAATGATTTTAAAACACCATTTTCTACAAGGTTGGTTTTTTTGGATACAGTTCCTTCACCGTCACATTTTGCAGAATACATTCCTTTTTCTAAAGTGGCATCATTTGTTATTGATAAGTTAGGGCTTACAATTTCACTATTCATTTTGTCATGAAGTATGGATCTTCGTCTTTGAACGTTTTCTCCATTGAATGCTGCTAAAAAAGTAGATAAAAGACCAGTAGCAGCATAATAATCAAGAACCACATCATAATCGTTAGTTTCAACAGATTTTGTATCAACAGATTCCATAGCTAATTTACACACATCTTCAGCTAATTTGTCACCATCCAGATCATAAAATCTTGAAGAGACAGAATCATATGCTGTAGCTACATTTCCTTTTTCTTCAATATTTACAGATAATCCAGCACCAAATCCAGTGCTTTTATCAGCAATTGAAACTCCATTTGAATTCAATATAATTGATTCTCCACGGCTTGCTGAAAATCCTGCTGAAGTTACTTCACATTTGGTTTCATTAGCTTTTGTTATGATATTATTCAGAAAATCAATAGTTTCATCCAAGTCTAAATTTTCAAATTTTTTATCATATAGTTTATCAATTTCATTTACTTTTTCTTCCTGTGAAAATGCATAATTTTTATCAGGATTATTTAATTTGGTATTTTCCAGAGCTTGCAGAGCAGTTTGGTTAATTTTATTTAAATCTGAAGTGAATGCAAAGCCCATTTTATTGTCTTTTAATATTCTAATTCCAATTCCTTGGGTAATTTCTTCTTTTGCAAAATTTAATTCATCGTTTTTAGAATCAAGTTCTATTGTTTTTCCTGTACTGACATATACTTCATAATCATCACAGATTTTTTTAACTTCTTTTTCACATTTTTCAGCTATTTCATATATCATTTTATCAGCTCTATAATACAAATTTTTCAATAGCTTCCTTTACACCATCACCATAGCTGTTTGTGCAGATGTAATCACTATTTTTTTTTAAGGAATCTTCAGCATTTCCAACAGCTACCTTCATGCCTGCTTCTTTTAGAAATGCTTCATCGTTTTCACTGTCTCCCATAGCCATTACATTATTCATGTCAATGCCAATTTCATGGCAAAGATACTTTAGGGAACTTCCTTTATTTACTCTTTTGTCTGTAACATGTAGGGCAAATCCGCTATCGTATAATTCTATTTTATCTAAATATTCAAAGCCTTCCAAACCTTCTTCAAGCTCTTTTTTAGTTATAGTTTTGTAAAATACACTTTCAGTTAACCTGTACATATTGTCATTTGAAATGTGTTTATCAAATTTCGGACCTAATGTTTCTTTTAAGTGTTCATCAGCAGCAGTTACATAAGTTCTATCAACTATTGTTTTTATCTGGTTGTTGTTGTAATTTTCTTTGAATATTACGCCACCATTTTCACTTACTACTCCTCCACTAGCTCCAAGGAGTACTAATGTTGCATAAGCATAGGTTACAATATTTCCAGTTACGATAATTGTAGGAACTCCTGCATCTTCTGCTTTTCGTATAGATTCCATAGCTGAGTAACAAAGTCTTCTTTTATTATCAGTTATTGTTCCATCAATATCTACAGCTATTGCGTCTATATTCATCTTAATCCCTTGAATATCTGTGAGCTATGTTACAGGTTCCTTCTTTACTGACCATACATGCCCCAATTGGATGGAGTGGATTGCAGGTTTTTCTAAATAATTTACAGTCTTCAGGTCTGGCCAATCCTCTTAAAATAGGTCCGCAAATACATCCTTTAGGAGCTTCTTTAACATCTTTTACTTCAATGTCATATTTGACTCTTGCATTATACTGGCTGAATTCATCTTTAATTTCTAAGATGGAATTAGGTATTTTTGGAAATCCTCTCCATTCTCTGCTGCCTACTTCAAATACTTGGTCGATAACTTTTTGAGCTATTACATTTCCTTCATCTCTAACTGCTCTATGGTATTCGTTATCTATTTTAGGTGTTTCATCACGTATTTGCCTTAAAATCATATAAACAGACATTAAAATGTCTAATGGATTAAATCCGGCAACTGCCTGAGGTATACCGTAATCTGTTGAGAGATATTCAAAAGGTTTGGTTCCAATAATTGTACAAACATGTCCGGGTTCAATTAATGCATTAAGATTAGTTTCTCCAGAATTTATTAAATAATCGATAGCTGGAGGTATTAATCTGTGACAGGATAATACTGAAAAATTTTCAGGAGGTTTGGATAAAATTTCTGCAGCAGTTGTTGGTGCGGTGGTTTCAAATCCGGCAGCCATAAATACAACATCATTGTCTTCTTTTTTGGCTATTTCAATAGCTTTATTGATTCCATATACTACTCTTACATCTCCGCCTTCTGCTTTTGCTTCTGCAAGAGAACGTTCAGAACCTGGAACTCTTAACATATCTCCAAAAGTAGTTACTGTAACTCCTTTGTCGACTAATTCTAAACATTCATCAATTTCACGGGAAGGTACAACACATACAGGACAACCAGGCCCCGCAATAATTTCTACTTCTGGGGGAAGTAAAGACCTTATTCCATTTTCCATAATTGCATGTTCATGTGAACCACAGACATGCATTATTTTTACTGGAGTAGCTATTTCATTTATTTTGTCTAACAACTCTTTTGTCATATTTTTCATTCATTAACACCTAAAAGATTTAATATTAGTATTATTATATTATTTAGTAACGTTTAAATAAATTTTGTAATTTAGGGATATATATGTTTGAAAATAATAAGATATTGGTGGTGATTCCCGCTAGGGGGTATTCAAAAAATATTCCTCGTAAAAATTTACGTTTGCTTGGTGAAAAACCTCTTATTTATTACTCAATAGATATAGCAAAAGCATCACAATATGTTGATGATGTGATAGTGTCTACTGAGGATTCTGAAATTGCATCAATTGTTGAAAAGTATGGTACTAGTGTTGTGAAGCGTCCTGTAGAATTAGCTACTGATGAAACATTATTGGATACTGTTATTTATGGTGCAATGTTACAAAAAGAAAAACAGGCTTTTGATGAATATGATATTGTAATTACAATTCAACCTTCTTCTCCGTTATTAAAAACTGAAACATTAGATAAAGCTATTGAAAAATTCGCTGATTTTAATATTGATAGTGTAATTTCTGTTGTTGATGATAAAAATTTAAGATGGGGATTTGATGATGAAAATAGGAGGTATTTTCCATTTTATTCTGAAAGATTGTATAGGGATTTACTTCCTAAAACTTTTAAAGAAACTGGCGGTATATTAGCTACTCGCCGTAATTTTGTAACTGAAACATCACGTTTAGGTTTGAATATAGATTTAATTGAGATTTCTCGTGAAGAAAGTGTTGAAATAAATACTTATGAAGATTGGTGGATTGCAAATAATTACCTTAGAAAAATGAAAATAGCTTTTGTTGTCGATGCTTATGATCAGATTGGAACTGGACATATGTATCGTTGTTTGTCAATGGCATCAAAACTTGTATTCCATGATGTGGTATTCTTTATTAACAGAAACCATCAGTTAGGAATTGACATTATTGAAGGTTATAATTACAAATATCAAACATACGAGGGTAAATCTGAATTACTGGGTTTGTTTGAACATTTCAATCCAAAAATCGTCATCAATGATGTAGGAAATACTTCTTATGATTATATGGTGGATTTAACAAGTAGAGGTTATTATATAATCAATTTTGAAGATTTTGGAAGTGGTTCTGATCTTGCAGATTTAGTATTTGATTCATTATATGAGCATGAAAGTGATGATAAATTCTTTGTAGGGCATGAATACTACATTTTAAAAGATGAATTTTATTTGCATCAGCCAAAAATAATTACAAATGATGTTAGGAATGTTTTGATTGATTTTGCTCCAAATGATACACTTAATTTATCTCAAAAAGTTTTAGATGCTCTTTTAGCTAGTGGTTTTTCCGGCAGAATTAATGTTATTTTAGGTTCAGGACATGAAAATTATGATGAATTAGTATCTAAATATGAATTTATGAAAAATGTTCAATTTTATACAACTGTGGAGTCTATTAGTGACTTTATGATTTCTGCAGATATTATTTTCACTTCTGGTGGGAGAATTATGTATCAGGTCTGTTCTTTAGGCGTTCCATGTATTGTTATATGTAAGGATGAAAGAGAGGAAAGAACTCTCTTTGGAAGTCCTGAACATGGATTTGTGAATATGGGAATGGGATCTTATTTATCTCAAGAAGATATTATAGAACAATTCAATATTGTAGCTAATGATTTTGAACTTAGACAAGCAATGAATAACAAAATGTTGGAAATTGATTTAAAACATGGTTTTGAAGAAGTTTGGGGTGTTGTTAAATCTAAATATAGGGAATTTAATTTAGATAATTCTAAATAAATTCTTTTAAATTCTTTTTTTAAGGACTTTGTCAATAATTTATTATTTGATAATTTTACTTATTTTTGCTGTTTAGTCATTAATTTATCTTTTATTTTTCTTTTATTCTTTTTAGAAATCTTGTTTTTAATTTTTTTTGAGAATTTTTGTTTTGGTATTTTTTGATTTTTTCATCCACAACAAACCATCAAAAATACATGAAAAAGCAACCATTTGACAGACTTAAAATAAGAAATAATGACTATTTTAATATGAAAATAAGAAAAATTAGAAAAGCTATCAATAATCTGTATTATTGACAATCCCCTTAAAAAATAAAAAAGTTAAAATTCTGAAGAACAATCTGCAGAATATTTGTTAAGTAAAACTGCACATTTGTCTATTGTTTCAGAATTTAATTTAGTAGAACCATATTCAATTTTATGTAATAATTCTTCCATAAATAAATCTTCATCAGTTAATGGGGTGTTTATTACAACAACTTCATGATTTATGAAACCGACTAAAGGTTCAACAAAACAGTGTCTTATATTGTTTTCATTAAGGAAATTAATTAGGTTTTCACCTAGTATTAATGATTTTTGTTTTATTTTATTGTCCTGTGAGAATTTTGCTTGTTTGGTTGTATACTTAAAGCGTCTACCATAACTGGAGTTAATTTCTTCTATTTTTTCATCATTTTCAATAGAATCAATTAAATTTAGATTTTCATTTTCTGAATCTAGTTTATTTTTTGCTTTGTATTTTTGTGAAATAAGCGCATAAATTCCTGAAGGCCCTATAACTACATGATTTATACCTATAGATGATCCAGGTATTTTTACATTATAGAAAACATAATACTCTTCTGGAAGAGTTAATAAGTGTTCTCTGATAATTCTAGTTCTAGTTTCTGTTTCTTTAGTGTCTCTAGTTTTATAGATTCCATAACATAATACTATCACACTAATTAATAATGTAAATATACCAAATCCGCTATCTATAGTTAATATTTCTATGATACTTAAAACGAAGATTATAGATCCAATTGCAATTAGGATATTGTTGGTGTTACTATAATTCTTAATTTCATTTATTTGAATATTTTCATCAGTTTCAGATGTGATGTTAGTGTCAGGTTCCTTTATTGTTAATTTATCACTTATTTTTTCTAAAAACTTATGGGATTTTTCAGTTTCTGGGTTGTCCACATAATACTTTTCCATTCCTTTGAAAAATTCATCTTTAAGATATTTTTTCAAAACATTATAATCATTTGATTTAGGAATAGAAAATTCTTTTCCAAACTTAGATAGAACTGCTTGAGGTATAGTAGTTCTTGCAGTTCTTGGAGCTGGTTTTTGTTCCATTTCTTTTTCTAGTTCTTCATCTGCAATTTTTTGCATTTGATCTTCTGAGAAAAAACTTTCTATTTTATGTGTAACTGATTGTATAGGTGTTATTGTATTCTTTTCAGTAGATGTGTATTCATCAGCACTTTTAGTTTCTTCATAAACTGTTTCAGGAGCTTCCTTTTTTTTCTCTTCAAGATATTTGTCTACTTCTTTATTCATATTTTCATCTAAATATCTTAAAGACCCTCCACAACTATCACACTCGTAATCAAGTATGTTGTCGTTTTTATTTATTTTATATTTTAATCCACATTCGCTACATTGGACAATATAAGAATCATCATACTTTTGTGAAGTTGAAATTGTAGATTTTGAGGAATTGCCGTCATCAGAATATTTTTCAGTGAATTCTAAGTCTCCTGCACATGAAGAACACTCGAATGCACTTATGTCGTCATCATCATCGAGTTGGTATTTAGCACCACAGTTCTTACAGCATACAACTTTCATATTATCCTCTTTGCTTTGCCTTATTTTATTGTGTTAATTTTTATAATTATTTTATTATATATGTTTCTAATATTTCTCAGTTTGCAGCAATTATCACTTATTTTTCTCATATAAATACAGGTCATCTATGTTTTTTACTTGGGTATAATTAGTTAAATTACTTAATTCTTTATTGGAAATGTAATATGTTACATTAGACTGATCTATGTATGTAATATTGCTTGTTGGAATTCCTTCAACATCTGTTTGTAAATACCAGCTATAAGGTCTTAAATTATAAACTCCAATTGACTGGTTTTCATAATCTGGATTATTTTGAATTATGTAATTTGATATTTCTTCAGGACCTTTAAAATTTGGAATGTCTTCGTAAGTTGATGTAAAAGCAAATCCTTGAATTACAAACATTATAATTAAAACTAATGGAATTATATTTTTATTGATTGTGATTTTTTCATGAATTAATTCTATACTAAGCATAATAAAGTATATTATTGGAGGAATGGCTGGAATAATATATCTGTTAACTCTAATATTGAAATAAGTAAAGAATATGTAAAATGACAATATCCATCCTAACATTGCAAGGTATTCCTTATGTTTGGAGTCTTTACCAATTAAATAAAGGCCAACAAATGTAATTATTATTGTAACAATGGAACTGACATGGGTGAATGTTGCAATAGATATTAAAAATGCAATTGCTGCACCAATGCTTTCTTTATTGCGTTTGATTCTTAGTTTCATTCCTCCAAGAATAGTTCCAATAGCTAATAATCCAAGAGTTATCCATGAAATTATTGTTGAGTTTTCAAGTAGAGGGGTAGAATTTACAAATGTGGTTTTTGAAGCAGAAATGAATTCTGGGAAATTGGTAAAGTAGTATTTCATATCTGGATTATATGCCTGATTCACGGTCATTCCACGTTTTCCTTCTACTCTGATTGCAGTTTCATGAATTAATGGCAATTCAAAATTACTCATTATAGTTAATATAATTAAAACAACAACAAAAAGGCCAATGGAATATAATATTCCTTTAATAATGTATGGTTTGTCTTCAGGTGTTATTTTAAATCCTTTTTCATAAACATAGTATAATATTAAAACGGGTAAGATTAATCCTGCAGTATATCTTGTAAATAAACAGATTACAAAAAGAGGCATAGCTATAATATAATATTTTGGATTTAATTTAATAGCCATATATGAGATAAGAACACACCATATAGTTACAGCTACTGCCGGAATATCCAAAGTTCCATTAGCTAACCATGCTAAATTAAGTGCAAAAGTAGCATACATTATAGTTCCAGTTAAACTCAATACTTCATTAAATCTGGTTCTAAGCAAAAGATAAAATCCAATATTTCCAAGTATTGCGAATACACCAGTAACTAAATAAATAGAAAGTTCGCTTTTAAATCCCAAATCAAATAATAATGATGTTATAAAAGAGATTAAAGGATATAGGTAAATTGTTGATGTGGAGTTTATATTGGCTCCAGAGTAATATAGTGCATTTAATAAATAAACAAAAACATCAGAACAGTATATTCCGATTGATTCTGTAAATTGAATGTAATGGGCAACTAATAATGAACTAATTATAAGGACAACTAATATAAACTTAATGTCATTACTTTTCAAATTTAAATCATTAAAAATCATTAAATAATTTTTTTATAATTTATTTTTTAAAAAGTTATTGTAAATGTTCCAATAGCAAATGCAATAAATGCAATTAACATTCCAATTTTCAGGTATTTTGAAACTTTATTTGCTGTTTTTGAATCCTGTTTTCTAAGTGATATGGCACCATAAAGAAATATTAACACAGCTATGCTTACAACAATCAGATAATTAATGTTAAAAATGTGATAAATGTAAAGTATAGGACATAATGCACAATCAATGATTATTAAGCTAATTGCAATAATTGCAGATATTTTTGAGCCATATACTATTGGGAATGTTTTAGCTCCTTCTAATTTATCTCCTTCTATATCTTCTATGTCTTTTGTTATTTCTCGGGCAGTAGTCATTATTAATGCAAAAAATGCAAGTAAATAAGATTCGTAAATTATTAATCCTTCATTAAAAGTGTATCCTGCAAATATAAAACATAATCCTGTCATAAATCCCACAGTTAAATTACCAATTAATGGTGTGGATTTTAATTTATATGCATATAAGTAGAGTACAATGTCTGAAAATATTACGATTCCACATGGAATCCAAGTATCAGCTAAATATGATATTATAAACCCGATAATTGCTGCAACAATAAATAAAAGGTATGCATAGTTTTTTGCATTGTTAAGTGAAATTCTTCCAGAAGGAATTGGTCTTTGAGGTTTGTTGATTAAATCTATTTTATAGTCAAAATAATCGTTAATCACATTTCCACCACTCATAGCAAAAAATACAGCTAACATAGCTAATATGATAGGAACATCAATGCTTTTTTCAAGAATAGCTACTAAAATAACTGCGATTATCGCCATTATTACATTTCCCGGACGGATTATTTCAACATAGGGG
This sequence comes from Methanobrevibacter intestini, assembly GCF_047402955.1. Taxonomy (NCBI): domain Archaea; kingdom Methanobacteriati; phylum Methanobacteriota; class Methanobacteria; order Methanobacteriales; family Methanobacteriaceae; genus Methanobrevibacter; species Methanobrevibacter intestini. The sequence continues at coordinate 648,984 of NZ_CP187956.1, read as the reverse complement.
TTCATAATTTTTCCTCTTTAATAAATACTTTTATAAACTATATTAAGGTAAAATAACTATATTAATATTTATGGTTAATTAAAATAGGCCGGTGTTATTGTGAATAAAATTAAAATAGCAATTGTAGGGATGGGGAATTGTGCAAGTTCTCTTATTCAAGGAATACATTATTATGATGGAAAAAATCCTGATGAAGCAATAGGATTGATGCATTGGGATATTGGGGGATATTCACCTTCAGATATTGATGTTGTTGCAGCTTTTGATATTGATGCTAGAAAAGTAGGTAAGAGCATTGATGAAGCTATTTTTGCAAAACCAAATTGTACAACTATTTTTCAAGAAGAAATCCCAAAATATGATGTTTGTGTAAGTATGGGGCATGTTTTAGATGGTGTTGCACCACATATGTCTAATTATGAAGAGGATTACACTTTTGTTGTTAGTGATGAAGAACCAGTTGATGTTGTTGAAGTTTTAAAGAAAAGCGGTGCTGAGATTTTAGTGAATTATTTGCCTGTCGGATCTGAAAAAGCAGCTAGGTTCTATGCGCAGTGTGCTCTTGATGCAGGAATTGCTTATGTGAATTGTATGCCTGTTTTTATTGTAAGTGATGATGAATGGGATGCTAAATTCAGACAAAAAGGAATTCCTGTTGTTGGGGATGATATCAAAGCACAAATTGGAGCTACAATAACTCACAGAACATTAGCTAATTTATTTAAAGATAGGGGAGTTAAATTAGATAGAACTTATCAGATTAACACTGGTGGAAACACTGACTTTTTAAATATGCTTAACAGAGACAGATTGGATTCTAAAAAAGAATCTAAGACTGAAGCTGTTCAGGCTGTTGTAGCTGAAAGAATGGATGATAGGGATATTCATATTGGGCCTAGTGATTATGTTCCATGGCAAAATGATAATAAATTATGTTTCCTTAGAATGGAGGGCCGCACATTCGGGGATGTTCCAATGAATATTGAACTTAGGTTAAGTGTTGAAGATTCTCCGAATTCTGCAGGTTGTGTTATTGATGCCATTAGGTGTTGTAAACTTGGTTTAGAAAGAGGTATTGGTGGTCAGTTAACTTCTATTTCTTCTTATGTAATGAAACACCCTCCAGTTCAAGTTACTGATGATGAAGCTTATGAAAATGTTGAAAAATTTATTTCTGGCGATTTAGAAAGATAATTTTTCTTTTTCTTTTTTTTATTTTTAAACAAACATATTAATACTAGTTAAAATAATATATAATATTTGGTATAATTTATTCTATTTATTGATTTATAAAAAAACATTAATGAGAGGTGTTAATCTATGACTAAAGTAAGATTTACCGAAACTGCACTTCGTGATGCTCACCAATCCTTACTTGCAACTAGGATGAGAACTAGGGACATGATTCCTATTGCTGAAGAAATGGATAAAATAGGTTTTTTCTCTGTTGAAGCATGGGGTGGAGCTACTTTTGATACATGTATAAGATATTTGAATGAAGACCCATGGCAAAGGTTAAGAAGCTTAAAATCCGAATTTACCAAAACTCCAATTCAGATGTTAATTAGAGGGCAAAATTTAGTCGGATATAAACATTATCCTGATGATATTGTTACAAAATTTGTAGAAAAATCCTATGAAAATGGTGTTGACATATTTAGAGTTTTTGATGCTTTAAATGATGTTCGTAACATGAAACAAACAATTAAAGTTGCTAAAGCTCAAGGAGCTCATGTACAAGGAACTATAAGCTATACTTTAAGTCCGGTTCATTCATTAGATGATTTTGTAGATTTGGCTAAAGAACTTGAAGCTCTTGAGTGTGATTCAGTATCTATTAAAGATATGGCGGGTTTAATAACTCCTGCGGCTGCTTATGAGTTAGTAACTAAATTAAAAGAAGAAACTGATTTATTAGTAGATTTACATTGTCATTGTACTAGTGGAATGACTCAAATTAGTTATTATGCAGCTTGTCAGGCGGGTGTGGATATTTTAGACACAGCTATTTCTCCTCTTTCTGGAGGAACAAGTCAGCCTCCTACTGAAAGTATGGTTGCAGCATTACAAGGAACTCCATATGATACAGGATTGGATTTAAAATCATTAACTGCTATTAAAAAATACTTTGATCAAATTAAAGAAAAATACTTAGCTTTAATTGATCCTATTGCTGAAAGTGTTGATACTGATGTTTTAATGTATCAAATTCCCGGTGGAATGCTTTCAAACTTAATTTCACAACTTAAAGAACAAAATGCTTTAGACAGATATAATGATGTTCTTGATGAAATGCCTCGTGTAAGAAAAGATATGGGTTACCCACCTCTTGTAACTCCAACTAGTCAAATTGTAGGTATTCAAGCTGTAATGAATGTATTAGGTGGAGAAAGATACAAAACAGTTTCTAATGAAGTAAAAGAATATATGAAAGGTTTCTACGGCAAACCTCCTGCACCAGTTAATGCTAAAATAGCTAAAAAAATCATTAGTGATGAAGAAGTTATTACTTGCAGACCTGCAGATTTACTTGAAGATGAATTTGACAAATATAAAACAGAAGGGGAACAAAAAGGTTTTGTCAAATCTGATGAAGATGCACTTACTTATGCATTATATCCATCTATTGCTCCAAAATTCCTTAAAGGTGAAGCAGTTGAAGAAGAACTTCAAAGTGTAGCTCTTCCAAGTGAAAATGAAATTGGAATTCCAACTCAATATAATGTTGAAGTTGATGGGGATGTATATGAAGTTAAAATCATGCCTACCGGATTTATGGAAGTTGAAGAAACTGAAAAAGGACCATTTACTCCTGTTGAAGGAGGTTTAATTTCAAATATGCAGGGTATGATTATTAAACTTAATGTGAATGTTGGAGATAAAGTAACTAAAGGATCAACTGTAGCTGTTATTGAAGCTATGAAGATGGAAAATGATATTCAGGCTGAAGAAGAAGGGGTTGTAAAAGAAATCTTTGTAGAAGCTGGAGATGCAGTTAATTCTGGCGACATTTTAATGGTTATCGAATAAGATAACTATTTAATTTTTTTTCTTTTATTAATTCACTAAATAGGAATATTTATATACTTAATAAGAAATAATTTTATTTGGTGAGATGTGTGGATAAAAGGTTAATTGTTGGAATTGTAATAGCTATTCTGATTTTAATTGTAGCAGGATTTGCAGTTATGAATTCTAATAATGATAAAATAATAATCAATGGTAATTTTAACCTTGTTGGAGATTCTCAAATAGATTGGAATGATACAACACATGAATACAAGGTATTTCAGAATTTTGCTTCAAATGATGACAGAAGTTATGATACTTTAAAAGTTACATTAGCTTTTTATAAAGATGGCAATTTAATTGGAACTAATGATACAGTAGTAACTGGTGACAGTTTTAAAGATTTCAGTGTAAATACTACTACAAAACTTCCTCAAAAGCCAGACGGTTTCACTTTTGACATTCATACAATTTAAGGAGAAATATCAAATATATTTCTACAAAATTCTTTTCCAGTTTTTGTTTTAAAAATATTTTTATAAACTTTTTTTATAGCTTCAGTATCTGTGTTTTCTTCTTCAAAATTAACTAAAAAATCAGCTTCAATTAGTATCTGATAATCCATGCCGGCAACATTAGTATATGTATGGTGGTGCCCTATTAAAAACAATATTCTATTGATATTTTTATAGTCCAAGCTTTCTAATATTTCTCTTGCAACTGCCGGACCTTCTTTTTCCTGCAATTTTCCATTAGCTGAGTTATATTTTTCCTCACAGACTTTAATTCCAATATCATGTAAAATAGCTGCACTTTCCAAATTAAATAAATCATATTCATTAACTTTTTCTAAAATAGCTATTGTTTTAGCATAACTGTGAACTTTAAGAGCATGGCCGATTCTTTTTTTATCTCCATGATTGTATTTAATTAGTTCCTGAATTAATAAAGCTATCTTATTCATTGTATTCACTTGGATCGTTAACATTAGCTAATTTAAAAGCTCTTTTTCTTCTCATGCAACTTTCACAGACACCACAGTGTTTTTCATCTCCGCTATAGCAGGAATAACTCAGTTCCATAGGGGCGTTAATTTCATCTCCTAATTTTACAATTTCATCTTTATTCAAATCAATTGCAGGTGCTTTAATTTCAATGTTTTGAGGTGAACCTACATTTAACATATGATTAAAACTTTCTAAAAATTCTTTGGAGTTATCAGGAAATGTTGCAGCTTCCTCTTTGTCCCAGCCGACGATTATTATGTCGCCACCAATGCTTTCAGCATATGCTGTAGCTATTGAGGTAAATACAATATTTCTTCCAGGAACCCAAACACTATTTGCCGTGTCTTCACATTTGTCCAAATCGTCTAATTCTTCATCAGTTAAAGTTGGAATTTCATTATCGCTTGTAAGTGAAGAATTGCTTATTTTATTAAGCCATGGCAGGTCAATAACTTCATGGGTAAAGCCCATTTTTTCACAAATTTCTTTTGATGCTTTTAATTCCTGTTTAAAACTTTTTTGCCCATAATTGAAAGTTATTCCATGAATTTCATAGTCTTTGGCATAGACACATGTTGCTACACAGGAGTCCAGCCCTCCGGACAAAACGGCTATTGCTTTTTTAGTCATTATAATCACTTATTATCTTTTTTACTTCTATTAATGGTATATTTGTTTTATTGGCTATTTTTAATAAATCTTCGTATTCTGGTCTGTTGGAAATAATTTCTCCGTTTACATATGCAACTTTAAAGGTTACATCAAATCTTTCTCCATTAATTTCAACAGATTTTTTAATAAATTCTCGTTTAGCTATTCCTCTATGTAAATTTGGAGCTATTCGAATACCTAATGTACCAATTTCTTTAAACATCACTTCAATTAAGTGATTTCTTTTGTTACGATTAGCTATTACTTTTAAAAGACTTCCCTGCCTATTTTTTTTCATTATAATTGGAGTAACAGACACATCAGATGCCCCTTCCTCAAGTAATTTGTCAAATAGATAGCCTATTTCTTCACCAGTCAGGTGATCAATATTTGTTTCAATAACATCTATCTGGTCACTTTCAGTTATTTCTTTAGTTTTGATTACTCTTAATACATTAGGAAAATCAAAATCTTTTTTTCCAGCTCCGTAAGCTACTTTTGAGGTTTTGCATGGTGGGATAAATTTCTTAAATTCACTGCACAGCTCAGCATAAATTGCACAGCCTGTTGGTGTAGCCAGTTCACTATCTACAGGCCCTCCAATACAATTGATGTCTTTTAGAATCTCTAAAACTGCAGGTGCTGGAACAGGTAATATTCCATGTGCTGTTTTAACTCGTCCGCCACCTAAAGCTACAGGTAATCCAATCACTTCTTCTTTATCCAAATTTAAACTATAATATGCATAAACAGAACCTATAACATCAGCTACTGCATCACTGGCTCCGACTTCATGAAAATGAATTTCATCTAAGTTTTTACCATGAACTTTTGATTCTGCAATGGCTATTCTTTTAAAAATATTTTTGGAAGTTTCTTTTACTTTTTCATCTAATTCTAAACTGTCGATTTTAGCTATTAAATCCTTATAATGGACGTGTTTGTTTTCACTTAGCAATTCCACATTACAATAGGTTGAATCAATTCCGCATTTGTTTACTTTATTAAAGTTCACTTTTACTTTTCCAAATTGGGTGGTAACTGATTCCATAATTTTTTTAAGTTCTTCAGGATTAGCTCCCAGGTCAACTAAAGCACCTATAATCATATTTCCAGCTATTCCTCCAGTTTGTGGGTCGATAATAAGTGTCATAATTTTTCCTCTATAATTCTTATTTATTTTATTATTAAAAAATTTATATTAAGAATTACTATATACCATATACTACATATAAATAATAACAGGTTAAATCATGGAAAATACTAATTTGAACATTATCACTAAAGATTATGGAATATGTATTAACAATTCCGATTATTTTCTAGCATTTAGTGACTTTACTGTTAGTGATGGTATTGACATTGTTGAAAATGTCAATATTTTAAAAAGTAAAAATGATTTTGAGAAAACTGCTAAAAAAGCAGAAGCTTTCAATCACTCTGAAGGTTCATATATTGCACAGGCAGTTGATTCAATTGATTATTTTTCAAATACTTATGGGGATTTAACATTATTCACTTTTATGGCTAATGATGTGGTTATTGAAGATTTCACTGAAAATCTTAAAGTAGCTAATTCTCCTAAGGGTTTTGTTGATGCTAGAATTGATATAAATCATGTTTTATATATTGATAAAACTTTATCTCCAGGAATGTTATTAAAAATTTATAAAACTGTTGTTAAAGCTAAAGCAGAGTTTTTACGCAGTCTTTGTTTACCTAGACATATAGAAAATATTTTAAACAAAAATGATTTTTTAGCTGTACTTGCTAATGTGGCTCAAACCAGTTTAATTGATGAAGATAGTGTAGATATTGTAAATAACGATTATGAAGATGATCAGTTTGTTTTTGAAGAGCTTGCAACATCAATTGAAGAAGCAGTCATAATTAGCTGTGAAGATGCGATAGAAAAACTCGGATTGTCCTTTGGAATATTGGATTACTTTGTATCGGAAGGTATTTTATTGGGAGATTTAGTGGAAGCAGGTCTGGCACTTGTTGCAGGTGTGGAAGTTACTGAAGAAATTTCAGAAAAGCTTGAAGCACAAATCCTAAAATCCTTATGTGATATTAATGTTATTGCTTTATTGATGGCAGCTATTAGAACTGAAGATGATTTTACTGGCGGAAGAATAAGGGAAGTTGATGTAAGTGATGATCCGGCATATCTCTACACAGATGAAGTGTTGGGATTAGCTATTTCTAATCAGATTGCTGGAACTAAAGCAACATTTAACTTTAAACGCTATGATGAAGCAAAACCTGGGATTATTGGTGGTTTAGGACCTATGGTCGATGACATATTTGCAGGATTAATTGCAGGATGTATGTCAAAAATTTTTGAGGAGTAAATAAATATGGAAAATAATAATGATGAGAGATTTTCACCGATTAAATCTCTTTTAGGGCTTTTATCTTTTTCAACGATTATTCCAGTTAAGCAGTATACTTCAATAGAATACATGACAAGGTTAGTTTGGTGTTGGCCTTTTATTCATTTGATTGTTGGTATTTTAGCAGCTGTTTGCGGTATAATTTGTGCAGATGTATTACATTTAAATCCATTTTTCACATCAGTAATTATTTATGCATTTTTAATGTTGATAACAGGATATAATCATTTAGATGGTGTAATGGACATGGCAGATGGTGTTATGGTTCAAGGTGACCCTCAAAGAAAAATAAGTGTTATGAAAGATTCATCAGTAGGTGCTGGTGGAGTTGCAACTTTATTTTTAGTAGCTGTTTTAACAATTGCGGGAATTTATAGTGTCTTGGATTATGAATGTATAGCTGGAATAATTATTTGTGAAATGGTGGCTAAATCTTCACTTTTAACAACATCATTACTTTCAACTCCTTCAAATAATGGTATTGGATGTTATTTTATTTATTCAACTAATATATTCAATTATATACTTTCTACAGTTATTGTAGCTGTTATTGCATATTTGGTTGGAGATATTATTGGAATTATAGGTTTAGTTGGAGCTGTTGTTGCAGGAGCTTTAATAGCATTTATTGCTAAACGTAATTTTATTATAGCTAATGGTGATGTTTTAGGAATGTCTAATGAAGTTGGAAGGTTAATGGCATTGTTGTTTATGTCAGTAGCTTTGTTCTTTTTATGAAGTGATATGATGAATGTAAATGTTTTAAGATTGGATCATAGAATTGGAAGGGATACACGTATAACAACTCATGTATGTTTAACTTCTAGAGCTTTTGGAGCTAGTAAAATCTATTTAAGTGGTGAAGAAGACCATAAACTTATGGAAAATGTTAGGGACACTGCTGATAGGTGGGGAGGAAATTTTGAAATTGAATATGCTAAAAACTATATGAGTGTTATTAATAAATGGAAAGACAATGGTGGAAAAGTAGTTCATTTAACCATGTACGGCTCTCAGGCTCATGAAATTGTTGGAGAGGTTCAGGAATCTGGTGCTGACATTTTAATCGTTGTTGGTGGAGCTAAAGTTCCTGGAAAAGTATATAAAAGTGCAGATTGGAATGTTTCAGTAACTACACAGCCTCACTCTGAAGTTTCATCTCTTGCTGTTTTCCAGCATTTGCTGATGGACGGTAAGGAATTTGATTTGGAATTTGAAAATCCTGTATTTGAAGTTATTCCGACAGCACATGGTAAAAATGTCAATATTCATGATGAAAACAGATAATATTAACTAATAAAGTCATCTAATCTCTTGATGGCTTTCATTTTCTCATCTTTTTTTAATTTAGCTTGATCGATAGCATCTCTCATTGTATTTATTGAATTATCATAAACTTCTTTATCAACAGGGTATGGAAATCCGTCTTTACCTCCATGAGTAAAGCTGTATTTTACAGGATCTTCCCAGCTTGCACTTTCTCCAAAAACCAAATCTGAAATTAAAGCTAATGCCCTTATTTTTTTAGGGCCAATTCCTTTAAGCAAAACTAATTCTTCATAGTTTTCAGGCTGAATTTCCCAGGCATTTTTAAGAACTTCAAATTCTTTATCCGAAATGTCCATATCCAGAACTGGATGATGTGAAGGCATTGTAAAATCTGTTAATAGCATCTGATTATCCTTTCGTTTAAAATAGCTACGTAAATGTTCAGGATTATCATTAATTAAATCAACACTAATCTTTTGAGCTTCTTTACTTTTTTTATCTGTCATATTTAAAGATTCAGGATTTTTAACATCACAGGAAATTGCACTGTGGGGATCTTCTAAAAAATCAATTGCAGTATCACTCATCCAATGATAACGTCGGGCATATTTGTTTTTGGTGTTTAAGCCTTGCTGAACAACAGCCCAATCTCCTTTTTCTGTAATGAAGAAATTATGTTGGTATAAGGTGTATCCGTCTTGAATACAGGAGTTATCTACTTTAGCAGATAATTTACTTCCCTTTACCATATCTTCAACAGTTTTTGTTTTTAAATTGAATATATCTCCAGCTCTTTGTATTCCTTCAGGAGTTTTACGGGATTTTGCTCCTTTACCTCCGCTAAGATACAATCCATGTTCTTCGGGTTTAATAGATTGTTTCAGAGCTCCGAGAGTTGTTGTAGTTGTTCCTGATGAATGCCAATCAAATCCTAATACACAGGAAAATGACTGAAACCAATATGGATTGGATATTCTATTTAAAAATTCATGAGGTCCGTATTCATCAAGAATAACTTCTGTAATTGCACCGGACAGTTTAACCATTCTTGAAAACAGCCATTTTGGCGGATGACCTCCATGAAGTGGTAAATTGACAGCTCCTTTTCTTTGCATGATTTATATTTTTAATTTTAAGTGTATTAAATAAGTTTTATAAGAGCATTTGTTAACTAATACTGATAGGTTTATGAAAACATTAATAAAGTATTATTTATAAATTTAATAGATGTTATAATGTTAACATAGTTTACATATTAAAATTTATTTAGGAGCGTTTATTATGGCTATTAATAACGGAGATTTTGTAAGATTAAATTTTACTGGAAAAATTAAAGAAAACGATGAAATATTTGATACTACTTTTGAAGATGTAGCTAAAGAAGCAGATTTATTTGATGAAAACAAAGAATACAAACCTATTCCAATTGTTGTAGGTGGAAATCATTTATTACCAGCTATTGAAGAAGCTATTGTTGGATTAGAAGAAGGAGATTCTAAAACTATTGAAATTGATAGTGAAAATGCTTTTGGACCTAGAAACAAACAATTAATCCAATTAATCCCAATGAAAGAATTCAAAAGACAAGGTATGACTCCTGTACCTGGTATGAAAATTACTTCTGAAGGAAGCACTGGTAAAATCTTAACTGTTAACGGCGGAAGAGTAAAAGTGGACTTCAACCATGAATTAGCAGGTAAAGATTTAATTTTTGATGTTGATGTTACTGAAATCATTGACAATGACGAAGACAAAATTAAAAGTATGATTGAGTTACATTATGCAGCTTCTAATATGGATATTGACAATACTGTAATTGATATTGACGGTGATGTTGTAAATATAACTTTAGATGATGTTACTAAATTTGATCAAAAATCCTATATGGATGTAACTTTCGCTAGATTCAGAATAGCTAAAGACATCTGGGAAAACATGGACTTTGAAAAAGTCAACTTTGTTGATTCCTTTGAGAAAAAACAAGAAGAAGATGAAGAAGAAGCAGAAGAATAATTCTTCTTCTAAATACTTTTTCCATGGGCAATAGCTATTATTCCGGGAATATTTTCTACTTTTAATTCATATAATGCTTCAATGCCTTCATTTTCAAAAGCAACACACTTTTTTTCTAAAACATTACTTGTAAGCAGTGCAGCTACTGGTGGAGTTATTACAAAAATAGAATTATTTTTATTTAATGCTTTTTTAGTTTCATCATTTAACATTCCTTTACCAATATGGATTTTAACACCATTTTCACTTAAAAAAGGAATTGTAGATTCTATTTCTTCTTTATTACTTGTTGTTGGAGCTATTCCTGCATCACTAACTGCAGTGTGCATTATAGCTATCCCATTTGTATCGATAGGGGACTTTTCTTTTTTTATTAGCTCTGCAAGTTGTGGCAGTGCAGCATCTCTTCCGGCATATATTACTCCAGATATTGAAATTTTATCTCCTATTTGAAGTTTATTTATTTCTTCGTCATTTGTTGGTGTTTTTATTTTTTTCATATTTCTCACAATTTTATAATTTTAAACAATTTAATAGTCTTAAATTTTGTCTTTGTTCAAAATTTACTTTAAAATTTCTTAATTAACACTTGTTTGTTTAATTATCAATTTATTTTTAGTTTCTACTTTATTTTTTATTTTCCTATAAATTATCATGATTTATAATAAACTTTTTAAATGTATTAAAACATATATAATACATAATCTATTTTAATTTATTATAATTTTTTAGGAGATTGTGAATGATTATTATTGACGAAAATTTATGCAAAGGGTGTCACCTTTGTCTATATATGTGTCCACAGAATGTTTACGCAATATCTTCTGAACCTAATAAAAAAAGCGTACAATTGCCGTATGTTAATTTTGGAGATAGGTGTGATAAATGTGGTAAATGTGAAATAGCTTGCCCTGATCAAGCTATCACAGTAAATGATTTAGAGGGTAAATAGGAGGATTTATCATGTCAGAAGAATTTTTTATTCAAGGAAATGAAGCATGTGCAAAAGGTGCATTGAAGGCAGGTTGCAGATTTTTTGCAGGTTATCCTATTACCCCATCTACTGAAGTAGCTGAAACTTTAGCTCGTGAACTTCCGAAAGTTGGGGGAGCTTTTGTTCAAATGGAAGATGAAATTGCATCAGCAGGTGCTATTATTGGAGGTTCATGGGGAGGATCCAAATCAATGACTGCTACTTCCGGACCGGGTATTTCTTTAATGCAAGAAAATATAGGTTATGCATTTATTTCAGAGACTCCGATTGTTATTGTTAATGTTCAAAGAGGTTCTCCGTCTACTGGTCAGCCAACAATGGCTGCTCAGGCAGACATGATGCAGGCCCGTTGGGGATCTCACGGTGATTATGAGCCGATAGCTTTATCTCCATCAAGTGTTCAGGAATTTTTTGATTTCACTATAAAAGCTTTTAATTTAGCTGAACAGTACAGAACTCCTGTATTTGTTTTAGCTGATGAAGTTATTGGGCACATGAGGGAAAAAATTGTTGTTGAAGATGATATTGAAGTTATTTCCAGGGAAATGCCTGAAGATAAAGATGACTTTTTACCATTTGAAAATGTCGATGGTATCAATCCAATGCCTTCTTTTGGAGCAGGATTCAATATACATGTAACAGGTTTAACTCATGATGAAAGAGGTTATCCAGACACCAACTCTCCGGAAACTCATCAAACTCTTGTTAAACGTTTATGCAATAAAGTGTTAAAAAATAAAGATAAAATTTGTTCTGTTCAAAGTGAAAATTGTGAAGATGCTGACATTGTTATTGTATCTTATGGTGCTCCGGTCAGGTCTGTTATAACTGCTACTAAAGAAGCTAGAGCTAACGGCAAAAAAGTAGGTTATATTAAAATTGATACTCCATGGCCTTTCCCTGATGAACAGATAAAACAGTTAACTAAAAATGCAAGTGATGTTTTAGTTGTTGAAATGAATTTAGGTCAAATGTATTATGAAGTAGACAGAGCAGTTAATGCTACAGCTAATACTCATCTTTTAGGTGTTATTGGAGGATTATTGCCAACTCCTGAAGAAATTTTATCAAAAATTAAAGAAATCGGAGGAAACTAAATGTCAATCGAAAAAGATCCCAATGGAAACAAATTTATTCCTTATATGAGGGAAGACAGGCTTCCTCATATCTTTTGTCCAGGTTGTGGAAATGGTAGTATTATGAATGCTTTTTTCAAGGGAATGGAAGAAGCTGAAATGGATTTTGATAATATAGCTATGGTTTCAGGTATTGGATGTTCTTCAAGGATTCCAGGTTATGTTAAATGTGATTCATTGCACACAACTCATGGAAGGGCACTTAGTTTTGCAACTGGTTTAAAAGTGTCTAACTCTGATTTGGATGTTGTTGTATTTACTGGAGACGGTGATGCTGCTTCTATTGGAGGTAACCATTTAATCCATGCAGCTAGAAGAAACATTAATTTAACTGTTATCTGTATTAACAACAATATCTATGGAATGACTGGTGGTCAGATTAGCCCTACTTCTCCAAAAGGCAGTTTTGGAACAACTGCACCTTATGGAAATGGTGATTATCCGTTTAAATTAGCCGAACTTGTTGCAGCAGCTGGTGCAACTTATGTTGCAAGATGGACAACTGTTCAAGTTGATGAATTGGTAGATTCTATTAAAACAGCTTTAAAAAATCCTGGATTTTCATTTGTTGAAGTTGTTTCTCAATGTCCAACTTATTATGGTCGTAAAAACAAACTTAGAACCCCAACAGCTATGGCAGTAACTATGAAAATAAATACTTTGTCAAAAGAAGATGCTGAAGGTATGAGTGATGATGAATTAATTGGGAAAATTGTCACTGGTGAATTTGCTAACAAATCAAGACCTGAATTTTGTGAAAATATTGAAAAATTAAGCGAAGACAAATCAGGTGGCAGAACTCTTGTTGATTCTGCATATGAAACAGATTTATAAACTGGAGGATAATATGAGAAAAGAATTGAGAATAGGTGGGTTTGGAGGACAAGGAGTAATTCTTGCAGGAATTATTTTAGGAAAAGCTGCTTGTCTTTTTGATAAAAATGAAGCAGTTCAAACTCAGTCTTACGGTCCTGAAGCTCGTGGGGGAGCTTCTAAATGTGAAGTTGTTATTAGTGATAAAAAAATTGATTATCCTAAAGTTCAAAGTCCGGATATTTTAGTAGCAATGTCTCATGAAGCATTACTTAAATATATTGTTGATTTGAAGGATAATGGGGTTTTAATTGTTGATCCTGGAACAACAACTATTGAAGATGTTCAGGATTTTATTGATGAACATAATATTAAAGTTTATAATGCTCCGGCAACCAAAACAGCAATGGATGATATTGGTCTTAAAATTGTGGCCAATATTGTTATGGTTGGAGCTATTACAAAAATTACAGAAGTTATATCTAAAGATGCAGCTATCGAATCAATTAAAGCTAGTGTTCCTGCAGGAACTGAAGATAAAAACATAGCTGCTTTTGAAGCAGGATATAATTTCTAATTAGGTGTTATAATGAAATTTTTCGAATATATGGCAAAAAGAATTTTTAATGAGGAAGGAATTCCAATTTTGGAAGGACATGTTGCTAATTCTGCTGAAGAAGCAACTTCTATTGCATCAGACATGGGAGTGCCTGTTGCAATAAAATCTCAGGTATTAGTTGGTGGTAGAGGTAAAGCAGGTGGTATTAAATTTGCAGATAACCCTGGTGAAGCATATAAAGTTGCTGATTCATTGATTGGCACTACAATTAATGGCGAAAGAGTACATCAGCTTTTAATTGAGAAAAAAGCAAATATTATTAAAGAATTTTTCTTAAGCATATCCATTGACAGAGCCAATAAAAGACCGGTTATTATGGTAAGTAATGAAGGTGGGGTTGAAATTGAAAATTTAGCTAAAACAAACCCTGAAAAGATAATTAAATATCATCCAAATCCTTTAATTGAATTTTTACCATATGAAGCTCGTGAAATAGCTCGTAAAATGGGCGTTCCATCAAATTTAATATCTCAAATGGGTGATGTAATATACAAATTATATAAATTATTTGAGAAATATGATGCAGAAACCGCCGAAATCAATCCATTAGTATTGACTGATGAAGGATTAATAGCTGCTGATGCAAAATTCGTTGTGGAAAATGATTCATTGTACAGACATCCGGAATTAGTAAAACTTGCACGTTATAAGAAAAAAGCAGTCGATTTTGTTAAATTAGATGGAGATATTGCAGTTATTGGTAATGGTGCAGGTTTAACATTAACTGGTATGGACATGATTAAATTCCACGGTGGAGAGCCAGCTACTTTCTTAGATATTGGTGGGGGAGCTTCAGAAGAAAGTATTAAAAAATCCCTTAACATAGTATTAAATTATGAACCGGTTAAAGTAGTGTTTTTAAATGTTTTAGGAGGAATTACTAAAGCAGATGATGTTGCTCATGGTGTTGTTGATGCTATTAGAGAATCTAAAAGCTTAGTATCAATTGTAATTAGGTTAACAGGTACTAATGAAGAGGAAGGTCAAAGAATACTTGAAGAAGCAGGAATTCCATATGAAATTTCAATGGAAAAAGCAGCTAAAAAAGCTGTTGAGCTTTGTAATAAAATTAAGGCTGAAGAATGAAATTTTTTGCTATAAATGGTAGTCATAGAAAAGATGGAAATACTGCTCAGCTTTTAGAAAAAGCTTTGGAAGGAATACACTCAGTTTGCAGTGATGCAGAAATTGAATCAGTTAATTTATATGATATTCCTTTTAATGGTTGTAAAAGCTGTTTTGCATGTAAAAAGATTAATGGTCGTCATTATGGAAAATGTGTTTATAAAGATGACTTCAAACCGATTCTGGAAAAAATTGTTCAGGCAGATGGTGTAATACTGGGATCTCCAGTTTACTTTGGCGATGTAAGTGGAGTAATGAGGTGCTTTTTAGAGCGTTTTATCTTTCCATTCTTTGTTTATGATGAGGATATGACTAGCTTAGCTCCAAAAAAGATGGCTATTGGTTGTATTTACACTATGAATCTTGATGAGGAAACTGCAAGACAATTGGGCTACCATGATTTATTCGATAAAAATGAATTTGTTTTGGAAAAAATGTTTACAAAGCCTATTCATCTTTATTCTTACGACACCTATCAGTTTGATTATTCCAAGTATAAAATGGAACTTTTTACTGAAGATGAAAAATTAAAAACACGTAAAACACAGTTTCCAATTGATTTGGAAAATGCATTTAAATTAGGAGAAAAAATAGCTATTGGAGCAAAACAACACGACTGACTTCAGATTCGTTAACTATTTTTTTACCACAATTTTCTCCTATTTTTTGGGCAAAACTTTTAACTTCATCAAATGTTGGCATATTGTCAGGGGTTAATCTGTATCTTGATGATCCGACACACATGTAAGCTTTTATTTCTACAAAATCAGGATTTGATTTTTTAATTAATTCTCCGTATTTTTCAGGATTAATCATGTTTCTTCCTTTAACGCATGTTGTTCTTATACATGTGCGGGAGTTAAAACTAGCTAGTGTATCAAGTGACTGGTTTAAATTATCCCATCCTTCACTAATTTGAGGTTGGCAAACCTCATTATATATTTTCTTAGTAGGAGCATCTAAGGAAAGATATAGCTGGTAAGGTTCATTTTCTAAGTTTTTTAATTTATCAACACACTGGCCATTGCTGACAACGAAAGTTGTGAAATTACGGCGGTTAAATTCAGCTATTAATTCATCAATTTCGGGATATAACATTGGTTCTCCAGCTAGTGAAATAGCTGCATTTGTAGGAGTTTTGGATTCTTCTAATTTTTCTTTATTTGCTTTGTCATTTCCAAAAAAACCGCAAAGTAAATTATTCTGAGCTTCAATGGCTTCATCAATTATAGTTTTAGGATCATCGTATTCCCCTTCCCATTGGGTCTGGGTATATGACAAATCTCTCCAGCAAAACTCACATTTTTGCTGACAGTTAGGTACTGCAGGAGCCATCTGAAGACATCTGTGGCTTTCAATACCGTAAAATTTTTCTTTATAACAGACTCCTCTGTCTAAAATACTTTGTTTGGTCCAGTGGCATATTTTAGCAGCTGCGTGGTTGTGGCTACCAACAAATCTGTATCCGCTTGACTCTAATTTTTCTACTTGTGTTCTAGTTAATGACATAATCTTAAAAATCCTTAATGCTATGAGTTTATTTTAGAGCATTATACTAATTTAATATTATTGTTTGTTGACTAAATTTTTAATTCACGCATATCAAAAAGTAAATTGTTGAATGGTTAGGTTTTAATAATTGTTTTATTTATATTATTTATTATGAATAATAAAATTTTAGTTCTTGTTTGTGCAGTTATACTAATTTTAGCAGCTTTTGTTTCTGCTTTTGTTTTTATAAATCCGCAGGAAGAATCATCTTTAACAATTACAAGTAATGCAACTTTATATGATGGGGATAATTGTACTGTTAAGTTAACTGATGAAAATGGTCTTGGAATAGCTAATAAAACAGTTAATGTAACTTTAACTAATGAAAACGGGTCAAAATCTAATTTTGAATATATCACTGATGGGATGGATTAATTAGTTTTAATATAACTGGTATTGGTAATTATTCTATTGGTTGTGTTTTTGATGGGGACAGGGACTATAAAAGTACTAATGTAACTCAAAATGTAAGTGTTATTGCTAATGTAGTTCAGGATGGAAATAATGGATTTAAAGATACATCTAATCAAAAATCATCTTCTTCTCAAAGTAATTATTATGAAGATGATCATTTGTCCTGTGAACAATTAAAAGCCAAATATCCTGAAATGTCTGACGGCGAATTATTTGAGAGATTCGGTGAAAGAGGGGATAATGGAATAATGTATAATGGAAAACACGTATGGGAAGATAGGGGTGATGGGAGAACATATAGCGGACATACTATTTAGCAGTCTCAATAATTTGAGCTGCTATTCGTCATCATATTCCCAGCTGTCTGCGTACCTGTCATCGTAGTATGCGTCATCGTAATAGTAATCATCACCTACAGCATCATCATATGAATCATCGTAGTCATAAGAATAGCTGGTTGTGGTGTGATGTATCGGATTTGTGGTATGGTGGTTATTTTCTTTTTTATCTTCGCTGCTGTTTAGATAGCTGTCGCTGATGTTGGTTGTAGGTGGCAGATATTCGTAACTTGAATTTAAAGTATCCTCTTTAGTTGAGGTCTTTGATTCATAAGCTATAATGGCAAATAAGCAGATAATCATAACTAAAATTATACAAAGTTTGGATGCTTTGTTCATATATATTAATTTTATCTAGAAAGATATATATTTTGTGTATATATGGATATTATCTAAAAGTATTTTGGTTAAATTTAAATGATTTTAAATCAAAAATATTAATTAAATTAATGATTTGGGGAATTATTTATGAATACGCCAATTGTAATATTAAATTATAAAACTTATTTAGAATCTAGTGGGGAAAATGCATTGGAGTTAGCTCGTGCATTAAAAAGTGCTTCAGAAGAATCAGGTATCACTATGGTTGCAGCTCCACAGGCAGCTGATATTTATAGGGTTCACGATCAAATTTCTTTACCTATTTTTGCACAGCACATTGATCCAATTACTCCTGGAGGACATACAGGTTCTAATTTAATTGAAACTTTAATTGAAGCAGGCATTAACGGTAGTTTAATTAACCATTCTGAAAACAGGATGAAATTAGCTGATATTGATGAAGTTATACAATTGTGTAAGCAACATAATATTGAATCCTGTGTCTGTACAAATAATATTGCAACAAGTAAAGCAATAGCTACTTTTAATCCTGATGCAGTAGCTGTAGAACCTCCAGAACTTATTGGTAGTGGAATTCCAGTATCTCAGGCACAACCAGAAGTTGTAGAAGACTCTGTTAAAGGAGTCAAATCAATCAATAAAAAAATCAAAGTCTTGTGTGGTGCAGGAATATCTACTGGAGAGGATATGAAAGCTGCAATGGATTTAGGTGCAGATGGAGTTTTACTGGCTTCCGGAATTGTTAAAGCTGAAAATCCTAAAAAAGCTTTATTGGATTTAGTTAGTAAATTATAAAAACTTGTATTTTTATAAATTTATTTATATTTAATATTTTGAGTGAAATGATGGCTGATAAATTTAATACAATTGACGACTTTGATGTTGAAAATAAAACTGTGTTAGTTAGAATTGATATTAACTCTCCAGTTGATCCTAGTTCTGGGATTATATTAGATGATACAAGATTAAAATTGCATGCTAAAACAATTAAAGAATTATCTAATAAAGGAGCTAAAGTTGTATTGCTTGCTCATCAAAGCCGTCCAGGTAAAAAAGATTTCACAGATTTATCTCAGCATGCTGATGCATTATCTGATCTTTTGAATTTAAGAGTGAAATATATAGATTCTATCTTTTCAAAATCTGCAAAACAAGCTATTAAACAACTAAAACCACATGAAATTCTTTTACTTGAAAATGTAAGGTTCTTTTCTGAAGAATCTTTATCCAGATCTGCTGAAGCTCAGGCAGAAACATTACTGGTTAGGCAATTGTCTCCGGTAATTGATTATTTTGTTAATGATGCATTTGCAGCAGCTCATAGATCTCAGGCATCTTTAGTAGGTTTTACTGTTAACACTCCTTCAGCTGCAGGCCGGGTAATGGAAAAAGAACTGACTGTAATTCAGAGTGCTTTGGATAATGTGGAACATCCCTGTGTATTCCTGCTTGGCGGAATGAAACCTGATGATTCAATAGATGTTATGGAAAATGTATTAAGTAACGGTACTGCAGATTCTATTTTAACAACAGGTATTGTAGGAAACATTGTTCTTTGGGCTGCAGGTGTAGACATCTGTGAAGTAAACAAGAATTTTATAATAAGTAAAGGATATGAATCAATGGTTTCAAAAGCCAGAAATCTTATTGAAAAATTTGGAAATAAAGTAAAATATCCTATTGATGTAGCTATTGAAAAAGATGGCGAAAGAAAAGATGTTGATTGTGATAATATTCCTAATGAAGCTATTTTTGATATTGGTGTAAAAACAATTAGTTATTATGCAAAAATAATCCGTGATTCTAAAACAGTATTTGCAAATGGTCCTGCAGGAGTATTTGAAGATCCTAAATTTGCAATGGGAACTGAAGATTTAATTAATGCTATGGCTAAATCAAATGCATTTACACTGATTGGTGGTGGCCATATTGCTGCAGCTACTTCAGCTTTAGGTTATGAAGACCAAATGAGTCATTTAAGCAGCGGAGGTGGAGCTTGCATCAGCATGCTTGCAGGTAAAAAACTGGCTGCTGTTCAGGCATTAAGGGATTCAGCAAAAAATAGTAAAAATTAACTATTTTTCGCTTTAAATTCTTTTAATAAATTTTCACTAGCTGTTTTTGGATTTTGAGAATTCATGATGGCGCTGACAACAGATATTCCATCAATTCCACAGTCATTTAATTCATGTGCATTTTCCTGAGTGATTCCTCCAATAGCTACAGCAGGAATATCAACAGATTTTACTATTTCTTTTAACTCTTTTTTAGATACTGATGTCGCATCGTCTTTTGTATTTGTCGGATAAACTGCACCAACACCTATGTAATCTGCACTGTCCCTCTGAGCTTTTTTAGCTTCTTTAATATTTGCAGCAGATACTCCTAAGATTTTATCTTTGCCAATCAGTAATCTTGCTATCTGTGTAGGCATATCACTTTGTCCGATGTGTACGCCCTCAGCATCAATAGCTAGAGCAATATCAATTCTGTCATTGATTATTAGAGGCACATTATATTTTTGTGTAATTTCCTTAACTTTCAAAGCCAAATTATAGAAGTCTAATGTTTCAGCTTTTTTTTCTCTAAGTTGAACTACACTGACTCCACCTTTTAATGATTCTTCTATAATATTTAAAAATTTTTCTTCATCTTCACTGTTGTTGGTTACAAGATAAAGTGATAAGTTCAGGCTGTTCATAATATCTCAATGTTGCTTTTGTTAATTAAAGTTTGACCATCTAATTTATATAAATAGTCTATTAAATAAGCTCTAAAGCTTCCTGTTCCTGCATTTTCATTGTCTACTTTAGCTCTTGCTTTTTCACCGGCTATTGTCATTAATAATGCTGCAAGTAATGTTCCTTCAAGAGGATTAGTAGCTCCAATACAACTTCCTACAATAGATGACAGCATACAGCCACTGCCTGTAATTTGAGGCATCATTTCATCACCATTGTCAATAGCTATTGTAGTTTCACCATCAGATAAAATGTCTATTGGGCCACTGGCTAATATTACTGTATCCAAGTTAGCTGCAAGTTTAGAAATGATTTTAGCATTTTCATTTAAGTTGTCTTTAGTTATAATATCACTTTCAGATACATCTACGCCTTTTGCAGTATTTGATTCGGAAATTATTCCAGTTAATTTGGCTATTGTTTTTATTTCAGTTATATTTCCTCTAATAGCTGTTAATTTATAATTTTCAATAAGTTCTAATGTTACTTTATTTCTTAATTGACTTATTCCTACTCCAACTGGATCAAGAATAACTGGGGTGTTTATTTTATTTGCTTGAGCAGAACTAACTTTCATAGCTTCAACTTGTTCATGACTTAATTTTCCAATATTTATTACTAAAGCATCAGATATTGAGACAACTTCAGCTACTTCTTCAATATCTTCAGACATAATTGGAGAAGCACCAATAGCCAATACTGCATTTGCACAATCATTTACAGTTACAAAATTAGTTATGCAGTGAGTTAATGGATTTTTGTTTTTTAATTCATCTAATAATTTTGGTATTTTTTGAAGTAATTCTTCTTTATTTATCATGATTTATAATTATAAAACTTTTAGTATATAATATTTAATGTGTGTATTTTTTGAATTAAGTTTAATTTAGGGAGTATTTTTTGTTTTTTATTGAACAGTTATCATTATTTTTAAAAGTTCATTGTTTAATTTCATTATTTTTTGAGTATTAGAAAAGTATTTAAATAAGTTTATACAAAAGTTTATTTGTTACATTAATTTCATTATGCCTCGATAGCTCAGTCTGGTGGAGCGCGAGACTTGTAATCTCGTGGTCGCGGGTTCAATTCCCGTTCGGGGCTTTCTATTTTGTGTTTTTTAGTACACATATTATGATTACATTTTTTTCAAAATATTGTAATCAATAACATTTATATACTATGAGGTATAAAATAGGTAATGTATGATGTATTGTTATGCATCTAGTTTGTATTAAGTGGGACCGTAGGGTAGCTTGGTCGATCCTTTGGGCTTTGGGAGCCTGAGACTCCGGTTCAAATCCGGGCGGTCCCATTTCATGTCCCGCCTTAGCTCAATTTGGCAGAGCGTTGGACTGTAGATCCAAATGTTGCTGGTTCAAGTCCGGCAGGCGGGATTTGATTACTTTATTAAATTGATTATATTTATGGTTGTGGAAAATTAATTTTTCCGAAACCTTTATATATGATACTAAATATAGTAATTAATGGTGTATGGTTAATACTGTTTGATTAGCTATACTGTATTTTAAGTATTTCCTGCCTTGGTGGTGTAGGGGCTATCATGTGGGCCTGTCGAGCCCGCGACTCGGGTTCAAATCCCGGCCAAGGCGCTTAATATTTAAATGTTGTATGTGAGGGCCCGTAGCTCAGTCTGGCAGAGCGCTTGGCTTTTAACCAAGCGGCCGCGGGTTCAATTCCCGTCGGGCCCGTTTTCTAATTTTATATTTTAACTTTTCTAGCTGGAGGAATTATATATTGACAATTAATATTCAAGAACATATGCTTGTACCTAAGCATGAAATAATGACTGATTCTGAAATTGAAGATTTAAAAAATAGTGCTGACTATGATATTGAAAATCTTCCTAGAATTAAAGTTGATGATCCTGTTGTAAAAGCTATTGGTGCTAAAGAACATGATATTTTAAGGATTACTCGTGAGAGTGATACTGCAGGTACTTTTGTTACTTATCGTATTGTAAAAAGTTAGTTATAATGTTAGAATAGTAAAATTTAGTATAATAAGTTTATTTCTGTATTTTTTTATTGTTTTTGGAAATTCATTATAATAAATTTGAACTTAGTTTGAGAGGAATTATCTTAATAGAGATAGTTAGGAGTAAATTAAGAATAATAATCAAATGAAGAATTTTAATTAGGTTTCCTAATCTTATTTTTATTAGTTAATTATTTTTATGGTGTTTTATAGAATGCTGGAGGAAGTCCATGACAGAGAATAACTGGAAATTAGTTGATGCATTTTTTGATAAATATGATTTAGTTGACCATCATATTAAATCATACAACGATTTTATAAATAATGGGATTCAAAATATCATAGATATTACTGAACCTATTACTTTAGAAAATGGTAAATATACTTTAAAAACAGGTAAACTCTTTATTGAAAAGCCATTCACTAAAGAGGCAGACGGTTCTAAAAGTATGATTTATCCTGCGGAAGCAAGACTTAGAAATTTAAATTATTCTGCACATATGTATCTTGAGATGGCATTAAATGAAGAAGGGGAAGATAATCCTTTAGAAAAAGTGTATATTGGAGAATTACCAGTAATGCTTAAATCTGATATTTGTCATCTTCATGGTCTTAGTGATGAAGAATTAATTGAACAAGGTGAAGACCCTCAAGATTTAGGTGGTTACTTTATTGTAAATGGTTCTGAAAGAGCTGTTGTAACAATGGAGGAAATTGCACCAAATAAAATTATTCTTGAGCGTATTGGTGAAGTTGAAGATAGAAGAGCTAAAGCTATTGTAACCTCTATTAAAAGTGGTTTCAGAGCAAGAATTTCTCTTGAATATAAAAAACCACGTAAAAGCGGTGTATTTTTAAGAATTTCTTTCCCTTATGTTCCAGGGGAAATTCCACTTGTTATTTTATTAAGAGCTCTTGGTTTAGCTACAGATCAAGAAATTATTACTGCAATTTCCAATGATCCAAATTTCCAAATGATTATTGCAGATGATATTCAGGTATCCCTTTCTCAGTTGAAATTAGATCAAAAAGAAATGGATGGCATGACTAAGGAAGAAAGAAGACAATATTTACAATTAGCAGCTATTAAATACATAGGTAACCGTGTAGCTAAAGGTATGACTGAGGAATACCGTGTTAAACGTGCTGAAGATGTAATTAATCGTTACTTATTGCCTCATATGGGTATTGAATCAGAAAGACGTGAAGCTAAAGCTACTTATTTAGCTGAAATGACTGAAATGTTACTTCAGGTTATTGATGAGCAAAGAGAACCTCACGATAAGGATCATTATACAAATAAAAGACTTAGAGTATCTGGAGATTTAATGGAAGATTTATTTAGAGTTGCTTTTACAAGTTTAACTAGAGATATGAGTTATCAACTTGAAAGAAGTATCTCCCGTGGTAAAGAGCTTTCCATCAAACAGGCAGTTCGTAGTGATGTTTTAACTGAAAATATTAAACATGCTATTGCAACTGGTAATTGGGTTGGTGGAAGAGCTGGTGTAAGTCAATTATTAGATAGAACTAGTTATATGGGTACTCTTTCTCATTTAAGACGTGTTGTATCTCCTTTAACAAGAAGTCAACCTCACTTTGAAGCAAGAGATTTGCACCCAACACAATTCGGTAAAATTTGTCCGAATGAAACTCCAGAGGGTCCTAACTGTGGTCTGGTAAAGAATTTAGCTTTAATGTGTAATATTTCTGAAGGTTCTGATGAACAGGAAATCATTGATGTTATTAAAAAAATGAATGTTTTAGATGATTAAGGGAAAGATAATATGGATAGTGCTAAGATTTATATTAATGGGGAGCTTTTAGGATACTGTAAAGATCCGGAAAGTTTCACCAATGAAATGAGAGAAAAAAGGAGAAATGGTAAGGTTTCTCATGAAATGAATATTACTTATTATGATAAAAATAATGAGATTTATATATTCAATGACCCTGGTAGGGCAAGAAGGCCGTTAATCATTGTAAAAGATGGCAAACCAGTTCTCACAGATAAACATTTAGAGAAAGTAGCTAAAGGTGAATTAAAATGGGACGATTTAATAGACAATGGTTTCATTGAATACTTGGATGCCGAAGAGGAAGAAAACTCCTATATTGCTATGAGTATTGCTGATTTAAATGAAGAACATACTCATTTGGAAATTGACCCGGCTACTATGCTTGGAATTTGTGCAGGTATTATTCCGTTTTCCGATCACAATTCTTCACCAAGGAATACTATGGAAGCAGGTATGACAAAACAAGCATTAGGATTATATGTTTCTAACTATGCATTACGTACAGATACAAGGGCTCACTTATTACACCATCCGCAAACTCCTATTGTAAAAACACGTATTATTGATTCAACTAATTATGACAAAAGACCATCAGGTCAGAACTTTGTTGTAGCTCTTATGTCTTACGAAGGATACAACATGGAAGATGCAATGGTTATTAACAAAGGTTCTCTTGAAAGAGGATTAGCTAGGTCTTCATTTTTCAGAGCTTATGATACTGCTGAAAAAAGGTATCCTGGTGGACAAGAGGATAAATTTGAGGTTCCTGACAAAAACATTAAAGGTTACCGTTCCGAAGATGCTTATAGGCATTTAGATGATGATGGTGTTGTTAACCCTGAATCATATGTTGAATCTGGTGATGTATTAATCGGTAAAACTTCACCACCAAGATTCTTGGAAGAAATAGATGAATTTGGTACTGTAGCTGAAAAAAGAAGAGAAACTTCTGTAACAGTCAGACACGGTGAAAAAGGTATTGTCGATGCTGTTCTTTTAACTGAAACTGTTGAAGGAAGCCGATTGGCTAAAATCAGGGTGAGGGATACCAGGCAACCTGAGTTCGGGGATAAATTTGCATCAAGGCACGGTCAGAAAGGGGTTCTTGGTTTAATATTATCTCCTGAAGATGTTCCTTTTACAGAATCTGGTGTTGTTCCTGATTTAATTGTTAACCCTCACGCTATTCCTTCCAGGATGTCTGTAGGACAAGTGCTTGAGATGGTAGCTGGTAAAGCAGGCTGTCTTGAAGGTGAACGTGTTGACGGAACTCCATTTAACACAGAACTTGAAAAAGAAATCAAACAGCAACTTAAAAATCACGGATTTGAATCTGCAGGTTGTGAATCATTATATAATGGTGTAACCGGAGAAAGAATCGAAGCTGAAATATTTGTTGGTGTTGCATATTACCAAAAATTACACCACATGACTACTGATAAAGTTTATGCTCGTTCAAGAGGTCCTGTACAAGTTCTTACCCGTCAGCCTACTGAAGGAAGAGCTCGTGAAGGTGGTTTAAGGTTTGGAGAAATGGAAAGAGATTGTCTTATTGCACACGGTGCAGCTCTTACCTTAAAAGAAAGGCTTTTAGATGAGTCTGACAAATATGAAGCTATTGTCTGTGAAAATTGTGGTATGTTAGCAGTATATGATAAGAATAAAAATAAAAAATACTGTCCAATTTGTGGAGATGTTGAAACTTATCCGATAGAAATTTCATACGCATTTAAATTATTATTAGATGAACTTAAGAGTTTATGTATTTTCCCTAAATTAGTTTTAGGAGACAAAACATAATTATATTAATATGAAGGAGTCAATATTTTGAAAGGATTTATAAAAAAAATCAAACAAATTAACTTTGGGCTTATGTCTCCTGAGGATATTCGTGAAATGTCAGTAGTTAAAATTGAAACTCCTGATACTTACGATGAGGATGGTTATCCTATTGAGAATGGTTTAATGGATCCTCATTTAGGGGTTATTGATCCAAGTTTAAAATGTAGGTCTTGTGGTTATAGAGGTGGAGAGTGTCAAGGGCACTTTGGTAGTATTGAGTTAGCTAGGCCTGTTATTCATGTTGGTTTTGGTGATGTGATTCATAAGATTTTACGTTCAACATGTAATGAGTGTGGTCGTGTTTTATTAACTGATGATGAAATCTTTAAATTCACTGAAAAGATTAAGGATGCTCAGAATCATCATGAAAATTTAACTAAACTTTTAAAAGATATTTATAATGAGGCTCGTCGTGATGTTTGTCCTCACTGTGAAGCAGCTCAGGATGATATTACTATTGATAAGCCGGTTTCCATTGTTCAGAAAATGGAGGGTGAGGATTATAAATTAACTGCTAGTGAAGTTCGTGAAAGGCTTGAAAGGATTTCTGATGAAGATGCTTTTGTTTTAGGTGTTAATCCGGAAGTAGCTAGACCTGAATGGTTAGTGTTAACTGTTTTACCTGTTCCTCCAGTTACTGTAAGGCCTTCTATTACTTTAGATACTGGTGAAAGGTCTGAAGATGATTTAACTCACAAACTTGTTGATATTTTACGTATTAATCAAAGATTAATTGAAAATATGGAAGCAGGTGCTCCTCAACTTATTGTTGAAGATTTATGGGAGTTATTGCAGTACCATGTAACTACTTACTTTGATAATGAAGCTAGTGGTGTTCCTCCTGCAAGACACAGGTCTGGAAGACCTTTAAAAACTTTAGCTCAAAGGTTAAAAGGTAAAGAAGGTAGGTTCAGAAGTAATTTGTCTGGTAAAAGGGTTAATTTCTCTGCACGTACTGTAATTTCACCAGATCCAAACATCAGTATTAATGAAGTTGGTGTTCCTGAAATGATTGCAAAAGAGGTTACTGTACCTGCTTATGTAAATGACTGGAACATGGATGAAATGAGAACCTATATTGAAAACGGTCCTAATGTTCATCCTGGAGCCAATTATGTTATAAGAACTGACGGAAGGAAAATCAGGGTTTACGATGAAACTAAAGACATGATTTTAGAGAAGTTGGAGCCTGGTTATATTATTGAAAGACATCTGAAAGATGGGGATATGGTTTTATTCAACCGTCAGCCTTCTCTTCACAGAATGTCTATGATGGCTCATGAGGTAAGGGTTTTACCTTATAAGACTTTCCGTCTTAATTTATGTGTATGTCCTCCTTACAATGCAGATTTCGATGGGGATGAAATGAACATGCACGTTTTCCAAACTGATGAGTCCCGTGCTGAGGCTAAGTCTTTAATGCGTGTACAGGAACATATTTTATCTCCAAGGTTTGGTGGACTTATTATTGGTGCTATTCACGACCACATTTCCGGAGCATATCTTTTAACAAAACCAGGATCTGAATTTAGCGAAGAACAGGCACTGCAGATAATCAGAAAATCACATTTATTCAACAATGAAAATGTTGATCCTAAACACTTAAAACGTAAACATGAAAACTGGACAGGTAAAGAGTTATTCTCTTTATTACTGCCTGATGATTTGAATCTTGTTTATAAGGCTGAGATTTGTCAGAAATGTGATGTTTGTAAAGAGGAAGCTTGTGACATTGATGCTTATGTTGTAATTGAAAATGGTGAACTTAAACATGGTGTTATTGATGAAAAAGCTTATGGTTCTTTCTCAGGACGTATTTTAGATAAAATCGTTAAAGAGTACGGTCCTGCTAGAGCTAGGGAATTCTTAGACAGGTCTACTGATTTGGCTATCTGTGGAATTATGAAAACAGGAATTACCACAAGTACCAATGATGAGGAAATTCCTGAAGAAGCTCAGGAAAGGATTAATGAGCATTTAAGAGAATCTGAAAATAAGGTAGATAAATTAGTTGAAGCATATGAAAATGATTATCTTGAAGCTTTACCTGGTAGAAGCCTTGAAGAAACTTTAGAGATGAAGATTATGCAAGTGCTTGGGGAAGCTAGGGATGTATCTGGTCAAATTGCAGAAAACTACCTTACTATGGAACACAACCATTCTGTAGTTATGGCACGTACCGGTGCTAGGGCATCTATGTTGAACCTTACTCAGATTACTTCCTGTGTAGGACAACAGTCTGTTCGTGGTGGCCGTATCCACAGGGGTTATATTGACAGGACTTTACCTCACTTCCGTAAAAATGAGTTAGGTGCAAAAGCAAAAGGATTTGTACATTCCAGTTATAAAAAAGGTTTGGATCCAATTGAATTCTTCTTCCACGCTATGGGAGGAAGAGAAGGTCTTGTAGATACAGCGATTCGTACAGCACAATCCGGTTATATGCAAAGAAGACTGGTAAATGCACTTCAGGATTTACAAGTTAAACCATCCGGACTTGTTACTGATAACCAGGGAATGGTTATTCAACTTATGTTTGGTGAAGACGGAGTAGATCCGGCTAAAAGTGACTTTGGTAAAGCAGCTGACTTAAATAAAATCATAGATGAAAATAGGTTAGGAGATGCTAATCCAAACTATGATTCAGGTGTTGAACAAGAGGGTAAATAGGTGTAACTATGGATGATGCAATAATTAAAAAAGTGGAAGATGCTTTACTTAAAGCTGAAATAAACTTTGATGCAAGATTTGTTGAAAACGGAATTGTTGACCCGTCAAGTCGTGTAAAATTCCCTGAAAAATATGTGGATGATTTAGCATCTGCTTATGTTAACAGACATTTATCTGACGATGAGTTAGATATGCTTATTGGGGAGCTTAAAACTGCCTATGAACGAGCTCATGTTGAAGCTGGTGAGGCTGTTGGAACAGTAGCTGCACAATCTGTAGGTGAACCAGGTACTCAGATGACTATGCGTACTTTTCACTATGCAGGGGTAATGGAATTAAACGTAACATTAGGTCTTCCAAGACTTATTGAAATCGTGGATGCAAGAAAAAAAATAGCTACTCCAACAATGGATATTTACTTTACTGAAGAAAAACGTCAGGATGAGGAATTCGTTAAAACTTTAGCTAATAAAATTGGTAAAAGTACTGTAAACGATGTTCTCAGTGATTTCAGTTTAAATTATGCGGATATGAAAGTTGAAGCAGTTTTAGACGAAAGAAAAATTGAAGATAAAAGACTTGATCTTGAGGAAATTCTTGCTAAAATTCAGAAAAACTTTAAAAAAGCTGATATTAAAAAGGATAATCTCAAGATTGTTGTCGAACCGCCAAAACGTGAAATTAGGGAGCTTCGTCTTTTAGCAGACAAATTCCGTGATTTACAGATAAGTGGTATTAAAGACATTGGAAAAGTCATTATCCGTAAAGATGAAAGAGAATGGATTATGCACACTGAAGGTTCTAATCTTAAGGATATTCTCTCTATGGACGGTATTGACACATACAGAACTACTACAAATGACATTCATGAGATAGAAACTGTATTGGGTATTGAAGCAGCTCGTCAATCAATTATTAATGAAGCAAGAAATACTCTTGAAAACCAAGGTCTTAGTGTTGATGTTAGACACATTATGTTAGTTGCAGATATTATGACTTCTGAAGGAGAAGTAAAATCCATTGGTAGACATGGTATTAGTGGTGAAAAATCAAGCGTTTTAGCTCGTGCAGCTTTTGAAGAAACTGGTAAACATTTACTTCGTGCAAGTATTCGCGGTGAAGTTGATGATTTAACTGGTATCATCGAAAATATTATTATTGGACAACCAATACCTCTTGGTACCGGTTCAATCGGTGTCAAAATGGCAAATAAAAATGAATAGGAGGCTAGATGATGGACGTAGATAGAAGTATCAGGGTAGCTGTCGATACTGGTGATGTGACATTAGGCTCTGAAAAATCAATTCAATCTTTAAAATTAGGAAAAGGTCAGCTTGTAATTGTTGCTGCAAACACTCCTAAAGATATTGTTGAAGATGTTGAATATTATACAAATCTTTCAGATATCCCATCATACACTTACGAAGGTTCAAGTGTAGAATTGGGTTCTGTCTGTGGTAAACCATTTACAGTTGCTACATTAATCGTTAACGATCCAGGAGATTCTACTATATTAGATGATTTGAGGTAGATTCATATGTCTATTAAATTCACTGCAAATGAAATTAGATACATAGCTCTTTTTGAAAACATGACTGGAGCAATGGTTAAAGATTGTATTATCGATGATGAACATGGTAAAGTCACATTTGTCGTGAAAAACGGTGATATGGGATTAGCTATTGGAAAAGGCGGAAGCACTGTTTCCAAAGTTCAAAGAGCAGTAGATAAAGGAATTGAAATCGTTGAATTATCCGACGATCCGATTCAATTTATTAAAAATCTTTTATCCCCTGCAGAAGTACAAGGTGTTAAAGTACTTCAGAAAGAATCAGGTGAAAAAATAGCTACTGTTACAGCAGATAATACCAACAAACGTATTGCTATCGGTAAAAACGGTGTCAATATTGAAAGAGCTAAGTTAATTGCAAAAAGACAACACAATATAAACAATATTATTTTAAAATAGCTATATTTAGCTATTTATTTTTACTTTTTTAAAAATGAGATGGAAAATCTATTTTGCTTTTTTATTGTAATATGACTATTTTTCCTGTTTTTAAATCTTTTGAATTAAATTTTAATAATTTAACAATTTTAAATGGTTTAATTTTTAGAATACAAATATTATAATCGATATTTTTACCAATAATTGTGGGAGAGTATTTTTTTCCATTTATTAATTCGATTTTTAAATTATCCGTATTTTCTACGACATGTGTATTTGTTATAATATAATTATTTTTTAAAAAAAGCCACTACCACATAGTTTATTTGTTGTTGTTTTTTTTAAAAAACCTTTCTTTTTTGAGGTCGTGATTTTAACTACATTTTGTTTAGCATTTTCAATTGTAGTTATTATTTTATTTTCTATATTCATTAAAATTCACTTCCGTTCCTTTAATTATCATTTTTTTAATAATTGTTAATTTAAATGGTATTTTATTTTCAATTTTCATTAATATGTTTAAATCATCTGTTGTAAATCCTTTTATAATCATTAATGTGATTAAATAAATGGGGAATAAAAATAATAATCCTATGTAGAATCCAATTAAGTTTTTGGGTAAAATTAATAAAAATATAGTGATTATTATTCCAGCAAATAATATTTTTAAATAATGGCCCATGTTAAATTTTAAGGAAATGTGTTTATTTAAATAGATTAATGAAATTAATGTCATTGTTGCTGTTGTTAATGTAGTGGAGATAGCACCACCATTTACCCCAAAATAAGGGATGAATATAAAGCTTAAAAGTAATATTTGGATAAAACCTCCAATTAAAAGATACATTGAACTTTTTGGTTTACCTGCACCTTGAATCATACTTGAAGTTATTGCAAATATGGAATAAAAAAACATTCCTAATGTTAAAATTGTTAAAACATTTGCACCTTTTGAATAAAATGGTTTGGTGAAAAACATCACTAACAATACTTCTTTAGAAAAAATCATTATAAATAAACATATTGGTACCATTATGATTAAGTTATATCTTAAAGCATTAAACATATATTTTTTAAGTATATTTGTATTTTTTGATGCAAACATTTCAGATGTTACAGGTAATATTGTAGTAGCTAAAGAATTAGAAATCATCAGGGGTAGTCTTGCAATAGGTTCTGCTATTCCAAAATATCCAACTTCAGAGATCGTAATGAATAAAGGCATTATTGTGGTGGTCATACTGTATATTCCTATTTCTGAAATTGCAGTTAAAATAACTGGAATTGAAAATGAGATTATTTTATAAGCAATTTTTATTTCTTCTTTAAAATCCATTTTTAATTTTAACATTCCTTGGAAGACGTCTAAAAAATATTTATGTAAAATTATAATAACTGAGATTAATGAAGAGAAAAAACCAATTACACTACCAAATATGGCACCTACAACTGAAAAACCAAGTATAATTAATACGATAGCTGATAAAATCATAGTGATCTGTTCAATAGCTCGACTAGTTAATATATGTGTCATTTCATATGTTCCTTGAAATATTCCTCTAAATACACCTACAATAGCACTAAATGGGACGATTAAACCTATAATTTGTAAAGGTAGTAATAGTGATTTGTTATTATAAATTTTAACAAGTAAAGGTGCTATAAAAAAAATCATTAATAGTCCAAAAGTTATTCCTAATAAGATTGCAATTTTTATAGAAACTAATATGAGTTTATAGGAATTTTCTTTTTGATTTGTAGCATTATATTCTGACACATATTTACTTATGGTTGGAGGCAATCCTCCTGCTGCTAATGTTTGCAATATATTTTGAAAAGGAGAGATAATTGTTAAAATACCATAAGCATAGTTGTTTAGAAGATAAACCATTAAAAATTTGTATATGTATCCACCTATTTTAAAAAATACATTTCCAAATAAAATAGCTAAATTATTTTTAAGAAAATTATTAACCATAATTTCAGCTCATAAATCTACACAATGTTCTAGAATTGGCTTTATTAATTACCAAGTTGTAACTAATATGTAATTTAAATGAATATTGGGGAAACAATACTCATTTTTTAGTTATTATTTGCTTCTAACAATGTTACTATTCGCATAATAATATATATTAGCTTTATTTTGTATTAAATGGAATATAATTTATTTTTCATTTAACAAATCATTATTTGATTAACTGATTGTTTAATTAAGAATGATAATTAATTAAATGATAGTAAAGAGTAATAACTATATAATTGTTAGTATAGATGAACAAGGTTATTATAGTTTTATTTTAAATTTAATTATTTTATAATTTTTTATTTAATGTTTATATAAATTTAAACAAGTTTTAAGTTAATTCAATTGATTTTATCATTTAGAAAAGTTTTGTTAATATTTTAAAATTATGTTTTGATTGTTTTTTTTTTCATTAAAGTTAATGGGTTTAATTGAAATATACTTATTTTAGAAAATAATCAATTTAAATTACTTATTTTTTCTTTAAAAATAATTTTGCATGTTTTTTATTATTTTTATTATTTTTATTCCTATATTTAAAAAAGTAATACTTTTAACAAAAATAATACTATTTGGATGTGTCCTAAAACTCCCATTTTTTTAATTTTTTTCTATGATGTTTTTATGAATTATTTTGAGATTATGGGCTGTTGTTTCAATATTTAAATTTATAATACATTTTTGTTTTCCCAATCTTTTTAAACCGTTGTAATTTCGTCCTGTTTTTAAAACGCCAAATATTGATTCAGTTATGGGTGTTCTTTTTTTGTAAATTTTTTGCCCATAATCAGAGAAGTAATCATCTTTTAATTTTTCTTTATATGGGTCTACTACTTCAGTTATTTCTTTAACTCTGCTAAAAGTGCATGATTTTAGTTTTGGGCATTGTTTACATTTGGTTGTTGAATATATTTTATGTAATTGCTCATTTATTTTTCTATAATTTTTGAAAGGTAATTTTACTCCTTCTGGGCAAATGAAGTAGTTTTCTACCCTATTTTCTGTAAATTTGCATTTTGCATATTTCTTTTTTGGCCTATTGCTTTTTCTTTCTGCTTCAGTTCTATCGGGAATTATTATTTTTATATTGTGTTTAAAACAGTATTCTAATGCCTTATCTGTATAATATCCATTGTCTATGGTGAAAAATTCTGGTTTTGTTTCCAAACTCATGATTGATGATTCATTCATGTTTATTAATGGTACATAATCATTATTTTGAATATTTGCGGTGTTATACATTATCATTTGGTTTTTTGAGTCTGTTGCTACTTGATAATTATAATTGTAACAATATATTCCTTTTTTATCATTTATGAATCTGGATTCAGGATCTCTTAAATTGATGTCATAATTGGTTTTTAAGGAGTAAAAAGTCTGTATTTCTTTTAAAAAATCTAATACATGTCTTTTATTTATGATTTGTTCTAATAATTTTTTTGCGGGATTATTTAGTTTTTTAAGTATTTTATTGATTTTTGATGTCTTAATTTTATTTTCAAAGTAATTTTTAAGGTCTTTTTGAAGTGAATTTTTTTGCTTGTTTTTTCCAATAATTTTTATTTCTTTTTAACTGGCTCGATTGTTTATTCCAGCGTTTACTTTTAAAAAAGTTCCATCAATTTCAATTACTTTATTTGATATTAAATTTAGTTCTTGTCCTTTTTTAACTGTAAAATAGAAGAATTCTGAAATCAATAATTCATTTTCATTTTTGAATTTAGAAATTGTTGATTTACTTGGTTTTTTATTGTTTAAAATGTAATTTAATGATTCATCATTGTTTTTTTTTACTGCTTTTTTCATTTTCCTACATGTTCTTATTTCTCTTTCATGACAATCAATTGTTAATCCCATTCTTTCTTTTTTACTTTAATTTTATTGTTTTTTCTTTATCTTAATTTTGAAATTAGCTATTGCAAAATTCAGTTTTCATGTTTTTGTTACAACAAAAATACCTGCTCTAAAAAACAGAGTATAGAGTTTATTTTGTATGTAGATGAAAACTAATATAAGCAATAAAAACAAAGAAATAATATTCAAATAATCTTTGAAATATTTTTTTATTTAATCAAAACTGACTTTCAACAAGTCAAAATAGATACCTTTATTAATGTTAAAAAAGATAAATCATCATAAGATATCGACAATTAATGGAACATAGTTGTGTGTGCTTTTTACTATGCTTCCAATAAAAGATCATGATATCTTCATTTTTAGATAATTTAATTGTCTAATTAATTATTATATTATTAACTAGTTATATCTTTGAATTTAGATTGTATTAGCTATTTTTAGCTGTATAAATCGCAGCGGTGGATTCTTAGATATGTTTAATAAAAGTTTAGAGGAAATATTATGCCAGGACTTTTTGCTGCAAAAAAACTTAAAAAAAATAGACAAAATTTTAAGTGGAAAGATGTAGATTACAAAAGGAAAGCTTTAAGATTAGATGTTAAAGCAGATCCACTCGAAGGAGCTCCTCAAGCTAGAGGAATTGTAATCGAAAAAGTAGGGATAGAAGCAAAACAACCTAACTCTGCTATACGTAAATGTGTTCGTGTTCAATTAATCAAAAACGGTAAACAATTAACTGCTTTCGCACCAGGTGACGGAGCTATTGGATTTATCGATGAGCACGATGAAGTTATGATTGAAGGAATTGGTGGACCATCTGGAAGATCTATGGGAGATATTCCTGGAGTTCGTTGGAAAGTATCTAAAGTTAACAACGTAGCTTTATCCGAGATGGTAAGTGGAAAAATAGAAAAACCTGTAAGATAAGGATGGTATTTTTATGAGTAAATTATTTGATAAATGGGAACTCGATGAAGTCAAAATCGAAGATTTAGGTTTAGTAAAATACATCTGCTTAGATGAAACTCTTGTTCCTCACACTTCAGGTAGGCATGTAAAAAGACAGTTTGCAAAATCTAAAGTATCTATCATTGAAAGATTAATGAATAAAATCATGAGGACTCACATCAACTCCGGTAAGAAAAACAAAGCTTACAATATTGTAAAAGATGCATTGGATATTATCAACAAAAGAACTAAAAAGAACCCTGTTCAAGTTTTAGTTACTGCAGTTGAAAATACTTCCCCTCGTGAAGAAACTACTCGTATTAAATACGGTGGTATTGGATACCAAGTAGCAGTGGACATTTCTCCACAAAGAAGGGTAGACCTTTCATTAGGATTTTTAACTAGAGGAACTTTACAATCAGCATTTAAAAACAGAAAATCTGTTGCTGAATGTTTAGCTGATGAATTAATTCTTGCTTCTGAAGAAGATTCCAGAAGTTTTGCTTTACAGAAAAAAGAAGAAAAAGAAAGAGTTGCAAAAGCAGCACACTAATCATATTTATATAAGGTGATTTCTTTGAGTAGAAGAGAGAAAATGATTGCAAAAATTAAGGATTTAATGTATAAACCGGATTCCATCAGGAATATTGGTATCTGTGCTCACATTGACCACGGTAAAACTACATTATCCGATAACCTTTTAGCAGGTGCAGGAATGATTTCCGAAGAACTTGCGGGTGATCAAAGGTTTTTAGATTTTGATGAACAAGAACAAGCACGTGGTATTACTATTGATGCAGCAAACGTATCAATGGTTCACAATTACAAAGATGAAGAATACTTAATCAACTTAATTGATACTCCAGGTCACGTTGACTTTGGTGGGGATGTAACTCGTGCTATGAGAGCTGTAGATGGTGCAGTTGTTGTTGTTTGTGCTGTTGAAGGTATCATGCCTCAAACTGAAACTGTACTTAGGCAAGCTTTAAAAGAAAATGTTAAACCTGTTTTGTTCATTAACAAAGTTGACAGATTAATCAACGAGTTAAAATTAGAACCTGATGAATTACAAAAAAGGTTCATTAACATTTACATGGAAGCTAACAAATTAATCAAAAATATGGCTCCTGAAGATAAAAAAGAAGAATGGGCTGTTGATTTCACTGATGGTAGTGTAGCATTCGGTTCAGCTTATCACAATTGGGCTATTAACGTTCCAATGATGCAAGAAACTGGAGTTAACTTCAAAGACATCATTGATTACTGTAATGAAGATAAACAAAAAGAATTAGCTCAAAAAGTGCCATTATCTGAAGTATTGCTTGGTATGGTAGTAGAACACTTACCTTCTCCTAAAGTATCTCAGGAATACAGGGTACCTAATATCTGGGAAGGTGACATTGAATCTCCTGCAGGTCAAGGTATGATTACTACAAGTCCTGACGGACCTTTAGCTGTAATGGTTACTAATGTATCTGTAGATAAACATGCTGGTGAAATTGCTACCGGTAGGGTTTACGGAGGATCAATTGAAAAAGGTACTGAAGTTTACTTAGTTGGATCTCATTCCAAATCCAGAGTTCAGCAAGTAGGTGTATACTTCGGACCTGAAAGAGTTAACACTGATGCTGTACCTGCAGGTAACATTGTATATATTGCTGGTGCAAAAGGTGCAATCGCTGGGGAAACCATCTGTTCTCCTGAAGATAAAATCAAAGAGTTTGAAGGATTAGATCATATTTCTGAACCTGTAGTTACAGTTGCTGTAGAAGCTAAAAATACTAAAGATTTACCAAAATTAATTGAAGTATTAAGGCAAGTAGCTAAAGAAGACCCAACCATTAAAGTTGAAATTAACGAAGAAACCGGTGAACACTTAGTTTCAGGTATGGGAGAACTTCACTTGGAAGTTATCAGTTACAGAATTAAAGAAAAAGGTGTGGAAATCCAAACTTCAGAACCTATTGTTGTATACAGAGAAACTGTATCTCAATTATCTCCACAAGTTGAAGGTAAATCTCCAAACAAACATAACAGATTCTACATTACTGTTGAACCTTTAGAAGATGAACTTTTCAAAGCATTACAAGAAGGAAAACTCAAAGAAGGTAAAGTTAAAGGTAAAGAATCTGCTAATGACTTCATGGAATACGGTTTGGATAAAGAAGAAGCAAGAAAAGTATGGGATGTTTACAACAGAAGCTTATTCATTAATGCTACTCGTGGTATCCAATACTTAGATGAAGTAAAAGAGCTTTTAATTGAAGGATTTGAATCTGCACTTAATGACGGACCTTTAGCTAAAGAAATAGCTATGGGATTAAAATTCAAACTTCACGATGCAAAACTTCACGAAGATGCAGTTCACAGAGGACCTGCACAAGTATTGCCAGCTATTAGAAATGCAATTTATGCATCTATGATGTCTGCTGGTCCTACTTTACTTGAACCTATGCAAAAAGTGTTCATTAACACTCCACAAGATTACATGGGTCCATGTACCAGGGAAATCCAAAACAGAAGAGGTCAAATAGTTGACATGGGTCAAGAAGGAGACATGGCTACTATTGAATCTAAAGTTCCTGTAGCTGAAATGTTTGGTTTTGCTGGAGATATCAGATCCGCTGCTGAAGGTAGATGTTTATGGTCTACTGAAATGTCTGGATTTGAAAGATTACCACGTGAAATGCAAAATCAAATCGTTAAAGAGATTAGGCAAAGAAAAGGCTTATCTCCAGAACCTTATGGTCCTGAACATTATGTAGGATAATTAAAATTTAATTTTTAATTTTTTTATATTTTTTATTTGAAATTACGAAAAAAACATTACATATTTATATGTGAATAATTAAAATTTAAATTAAGCTAAAATTATAAGCTTAATGAATGTTATTTCGATTTATACGAAAAGAGGTATTATTATGGCAAAAACTAAAGAACATATTAATTTAGCATTTATCGGACACGTTGACCACGGAAAATCCACATTAGTTGGACACTTGTTATTAAAAGCAGGTGCAATCGCT
Source organism: Methanobrevibacter intestini (assembly GCF_047402955.1). Taxonomy (NCBI): domain Archaea; kingdom Methanobacteriati; phylum Methanobacteriota; class Methanobacteria; order Methanobacteriales; family Methanobacteriaceae; genus Methanobrevibacter; species Methanobrevibacter intestini. The sequence goes on along the minus strand of NZ_CP187956.1, from coordinate 610,455 downwards.
GAACAACAATTAGATGACGGAGAAAACAAATTCAGATTTGTTATGGACAAATTAGGAGAAGAAAGGGAAAGAGGAGTAACTATCGACCTTGCTCACCAAAAATTCTCTACCAAAAAATACGACTACACTGTTGTAGACTGTCCTGGACACAGAGACTTCGTTAAAAACATGATTACTGGTGCTTCCCAAGCAGACGCTGGTGTATTAGTAGTAGCTGCAGACGACGGTGTAATGCCACAAACCAAAGAACACGTTTTCTTATCCAAAACTTTAGGTATTAACCAATTAATCGTTGCAATCAACAAAATTGATTTAGTAGATTATGATGAAGCAAAATTCAACGAATTAAAAGAAGAAGTATCTGCTTTAATTAAAACTGTTGGATTCAACCCTGCTAATGTTCCTTTCATCCCTGTTTCTGCATTTGAAGGAGACAACATTAAAGATGCAAGTCCTAACACCTCCTGGTACAAAGGTGACACTTTAATGCAAGCTTTAGATAATTTAGCAGCTCCTGAAAAACCTGTATCCTTACCATTAAGGATTCCTATTCAAGATGTTTACTCCATTACTGGTGTAGGTACTGTACCTGTAGGAAGAGTAGAAACTGGTGTTATGAAAAAAGGAGAAAACGTAATCTTCGAACCTGCTGGAGCTTCCGGAGAAGTAAAATCTATCGAAATGCACCACGAAACCTTTGAAACTGCTGAACCTGGTGACAACATTGGATTTAACGTAAGAGGTGTAGGTAAAAACGATATCAGAAGAGGAGACGTAGCTGGTCACGTAGACGATGCTCCTGCTGTAGCTAAAGAATTTGATGCACAAATTGTTGTTTTACAACACCCTGGTGTAATCACTGTTGGATACACTCCTGTATTCCACTGTCACACTTCTCAAGTTGCATGTACTTTCTTAGAATTAACTGCAAAATTAGACCCTGCAACTGGTCAAGTAGCTGAAGAAAACCCTGATTTCTTAAAAACTGGTAACGCAGCATTCGTAAAAGTTAAACCAACCAAACCTATGGTAATCGAAAACGCTAAAAAAATCCCTCAAATGGGTAGATTCGCTATTAGGGATATGGGTCAAACTGTTGCTGCTGGATTATGTATTGACGTTACCCCAGCTAAATAGATTTATAAGTAGTTAATTAAAAGAAAGGATTATTCCTTTCTTTATTTTTTATTTTTGGAGGATAATAATGCATCAAGCAAGAATTAAGCTTACAGGAACTGATCCGGAAAAATTGGCTTATGTCTGTGATCAACTTAAAAAAATCGCTGAAAGAACTGGTGTTGATTTGTCTGGTCCTATCCCATTACCTACTAAAAAATTAGTAGTACCTACAAGAAAATCTCCAGATGGAGAAGGAAAAGCTTCTTGGGAAAAATGGGAACTTAGAATTCATAAACGTTTAGTTGGAATTGGTGCTGACGAACGTGCTATGAGACAAGTCATGAAAGTTAATGTTCCTGATAATGTAAGTATTGAAATAGAACTTAAAGGATAAATATTTAGATTTTTTCTAAATATTTTTCTGTTTTTATGCCGAGATAGTCTAGTCTGGTAAGGCGCAGGACTTGAAATCCTGTGGAGTTTCTCCGCCTGGGTTCAAATCCCAGTCTCGGCGTTATCTTTTTTACTTTTTATATATTTTTTTCTAATTTTTTTTAATAGTGTATTTGCCGAGATAGTCTAGTCTGGTAAGGCGCAGGACTTGAAATCCTGTGGAGTTTCTCCGCCTGGGTTCAAATCCCAGTCTCGGCGTTCTTTTTTATTTAAAAATAGTTATTTATTTTTTCGTCCAATTCATCTAAATTAGAAACAATGTCTTTCTTATTTAAATCTTTGATTTTTGGACGTTTTAACATGATGACACCTATATCTTTTAAATTAGCAGCATTGATTTTATTGATTACTCCTCCAATATCACCACTCTCTTTTGTTATTATAACACTTGCTTGTGTTTCTTCAATTATTTTTAGGTTTTCTTCTAAGCTGGAGGTACCTTTCATTTCTATGATATGTTCTTCAGGAACATTCAGCAATTTGCATTTTTCCAGAGATTTGGGAACTTTTAAAATTCTTGCATAAAATCTGTTTACCGGAACATATTTTAAAATAGCTTCCATAGTATTTGCTCCTGCAAGATGCAGTACATTTCCGGAAGTAAAATCACTAGCTATTAATTTTCCAGCTTCATCAAGGGAAGTTACTTCATGAACTCTTGATGTGTCAACATTATCAAGGTTTGATGGAGGTCTTTCAAAGCGAATATATGTTATGTTAAATAATTTGGATAGGCTAACAGTAGTTTGGGTGATATGTGATGCGTAAGGATGAGTTGCATCAATTAAAAGATTGAATTCATTAGTTTCAATAAGTGTTATGAATTCATCTTTTAAAAGTGGTTTAGCTATTGTGTCATCACTTCCGGACTCAATAGCTAATTTTGATCCATACTCTGTAGTTGTTGTAGTCAGAATATATGAATCATATTTTTCTTTTATGTGTTTGGTTATGTTACTTGCGTCTTTTGTTCCTCCAATAAGGAGGATGTTTAGTTTTTTCATTCTACCACAATTTTGTTTGCTATTTTGTTGGACACTAATATTGTAGCTGCGATTATGAATATCAGTATCCAGTCTGTAATTCCAATGCTGGTTGTTCTGAATATCAGTTGCAGTTCAGGTATGTATACAATTAATATCTGTAATATGAAACAAGCTATAATAGCCAAATAAAGATAAGTGCTTTTTTTATCTGAATTGGATTTTGAATTATATGCATTAAATAACTGATACATTACAAATAAAGTAAATGCTACAGTCATTGCTTGCTTTTGACTTGCGCCAATTGCCAATTTGTAGCTGAACAGTGCTATTGAACCTATTGCCATTACAAGACCTGCAATAAATATTTTTATCAATACCTTTTTATTCAGAATATCTCCTGTTTCAGGCTGTCTTGTCATAATATTTCTTTCGCTGCCTTCCATTCCTAAAGTTTGGGCAGGAGGTCCGTCCATTACAATGTTAATCCAGAGCAGTTGTACAGGGTTAAATGGTACAGGAAGCATGAAAATACTTGTTCCGACAATTGTTAAAATAGCTCCTACATTTGTTGATACCTGAAATTTGACAAATCTTTTAATATTGTCGTATATTTTACGTCCTTCACGAATGGCAGTTACTATTGTTTCAAAGTTGTCGTCCTGAATAATCATATCTCCGGATTCTTTTGCAACATCAGTACCTGATCCCATAGCAACTCCTATAGATGCGTTTTTAAGTGCAGGAGCATCATTTACACCATCTCCAGTCATTGAAACAATTTCGCCTTTTTGTTTTAAAGTTTCAACAATTCTCATTTTCTGTTCTGGTTTTACTCTTGCATAAACTTGTATGTCGTCTACTATCTCAAAGTACTCTTCATCACTTAATTTATCCAGAGTTTCACCGTCAATTACTTTTCCGTCTGTCAGGATTCCAATTTCGCGGGCAATAGCTGAGGCTGTTTTTAGATGGTCTCCTGTTATCATTCTTACTTTAATTCCGGCTTTTTTACATGCAGCTATTGATTTATCAACATTTTCTTTTGGAGGATCAATTATTCCAACAAGTCCTGTAAATATCAAATCATTTTCTGCATTATTTTCAATATCTGCTGTATTTTTATATGCAATTCCTAAAACTCTCAGAGCTTTATCACTCATTTCATTTATTTTTTCAGTTAGTGTTTCCTTTACTGAATCATCAAGAATTTCAATACTTCCATTGTTATCTATGTGTTTACATTTATCAATAATGATTTCTGGTGCACCTTTAGAGAGAACCAAATACTTTTCACCATTTTCATGTATGGTAGTCATCATTTTACGACTACTGTCTAATGGAATTTCATTAACTCTGGGATATTTTTCCTCTAAATCCTCTTTAAAATAATTATTTTTCTGACTGTATTTTAAAACAGCACCGTCTGTAGGATCTCCAATAGTTTTACCATCTCTAATTGTGGAATTGTTACACAGTGCATTGATTTCTAAAGATTTGCTTTTATTATAAAAAAATATATCTCTAACAGCCATTTTATTTTCAGTTAAAGTTCCTGTTTTATCACTGCAGATAACTGTACATGAACCTAAAGTTTCTACTGAAAGCAGTCTGCGAACAATTGCATTGGATTTGGTTAACTGCTGCATTCCTAAAGCTAAAGTTAATGTTAAAACTGCAGGCAAACCTTCAGGTATGGCAGCTACTGCAAGTGAAACTGCTGTTAAAAATGTTTCAACAATAGGGATTCCTCTGAATAATTCAAAAATGAATATAAATACACAAACAATAATAGCTATTACTGAAAGTGTTTTTCCGAGTTTGTCCATTTTCTTTTGAAGGGGAGTTGCTCCTTTTTCTTCCTGAATTACTTCAGCTATTTTTCCTATTGATGTATCCATACCTATGGCAGTTACAATTCCCGCTCCGTTTCCTAAAGTTACATTTGAATCCATATATGCTTCTTCTTTTGGAGATTTTTCAACAGGTACAGATTCTCCGGTCAAATTTGATTCGTCAACTTTCAGTCTGTTGGTTTCAATCAGCACTAAATCTGCGGGAATCTTATCTCCTTCTTCAAGAATTACAATGTCTCCAATAGTCAGTTCTTTTGCATCAATTTTTTGCACTTGTCCCTCTCTTCTAACAACTGCATGGGATGTTGTAACACTTTTAAGCATTTCAATTGCTTTTTCTGAACGGTATTCCTGTATGAATCCGATTATTGTATTTAAGAGTACAGCTATTAAAATTACGCATGAATCAATAACATCTCCAACAAAATATGCAGCAATAGCCGCAACAATAAGCAGAGCTATTAAAACATCAATGAACTGTTCTAAAAAGAGCATAACTGGACTTTTTTTCTTTTTTTCTTTTAATTCATTAAGACCATTCTGATTTTGGCGTTTTGTTACTTCACTAGAATTCAGCCCTTCTTTTGAAGTATGGTATTTTTTTAAAAATTCTTCCATTAAAGACACCTATAATATGTAAAAACTTGCTTTTTTATAATTTTTTAATTTTGCTTTTTTGGAACGTATATTTAAATCTTCATTACATAATGGTTTTATAATGAAAGTTCCCTTTACTTTTTGAGATAATTTTTCTATATGTGGCTGTAATTCGCTTGGAGGGCGAATAGAGTAGATAATATCAGCATTTTTATATAACTCTAAATTAGGATTTGTAATGTCATCTTTAATTACTTCATCATCATCTGGTGAAATATCAGTTTTGATAATTTCTATATTTTCATTTCTCTTTAAATACTGGTATACTCCGTCAAATTTTCCAACAGCGATTTCCACTATTTTTGTCGGATTTTCAGTTGCCTGTGTTAAAATGAACTCTGCGAAATCATTCCACATTTTTTAACCTCAAAAATTATATATTTATTTATTGATATATAATCTTTCAAGATTAATTTAAATTATAGGTTTATAGATGATAATTAGAGAATTTGTTCCGAATGATTTAAAACGTGTTTGTGAAATAGAAAAGATGTCTTTTGACGAGTCTTATGAACTTAGCATGTTTAAACAGTTGCATGATATTGGTGCAGGTTTTTTGGTAGCTGAAGATGAAGGTTATGTTGTAGGTTATGTCTTATTTTGGATTAAATATGAAAATGAAGGTCATATTATCTCTTTAGCTGTTGATAAGGATTATCAAAGAAAAAAAGCAGGAACAAAGTTATTATCAAAAGCTATAACTGTTTTATCATTATTTAAAATAAATAAAATACTTTTGGAAGTAAATGAGAATAATCATGGAGCTATTGAATTTTATAAAAAATTTAATTTTGAAGTAGATAGGAAAGTTCCCCATTATTACAATAATGGTGATGGAGCTATGGTAATGTATCTGCCAATTATGGATTAATGCCGGTTAAATTACCACTTAACATTTGTGTAGCATTATTAAAAGTGGTTAAATCAAGATTTCCGGTTAGGTATAATGTCAATATTAAAATTCCATATAATACTAAAATAGTTAATTGAATATATCCATGTTTTTTAGCTACCGGATCTTTTCTTGTTGCAAGATAAAGAGCTAATATTACTCCAATTATTCCCCCAAGTAAAGAAAAGATATAACCGAGAATAATGATTATTTTACTGGTAGGTTTATATTCTTTTTGTTCTCTGGCGGATTTGCTGATTTCTTTTTTAATAACTATCGGATTTAATGTTGTGTTAATTCCGTTTAACTGGTTTTTGAAAATTAGTGGAGTACCACATTTAACACAAAATGTAGCTTCATCTGGATTTGCAAATCCACAGTAAGGACAAGCATTTTCATTTTCTGCTATTTTTGGGAATTCATATCCGCATTTGATACAAAATCCGTATTGGTCATCACATGTTGAGTGACATTTTGGACATCTTCTTAAAACCATATTATCATCTTCGTTATTAATAATTAGTATTTATACTATTTAAAGTTCTTTCATTAATTATTTATAAGGTGAAATTACATAAATATATTATTATATTAATTTAAGGGATTAAAATGGCAGATGTATCATCAAAAGAATTATATAAATTTAAAAAAACTTTAAAAGAATTATCAGAGAAAAAAGGTAGAGGTACAGAGCTTGTTTCCGTTTATATTCCTCATGATAAACAACTCAGTGATGTAGGTAAACAGATGAGGGATGAGCTCGGTCAGAGTGCTAACATTAAAAGTAAACAAACAAGAAAGAATGTACAATCGGCTATTGAAGTAATTTTACAAAGAATAAGACTGTTTAAAGTACCTCCTGAAAATGGTTTGGTTCTTTTTGTTGGTATGATTCCAAAAGGTGGTCCGGGAACTGAAAAAATGGAAACTTATGTTTTTGAACCTCCGGAACCTATTACAACTTACTGGTATCAGTGTAACAATGAGTTTTTCTTAGAACCTCTTGAATACATGATTGAAGAAAGGGAAACTTATGGTTTGGCAGTTATCGACAGAAAAGAAGCTACAATAGCTACTTTAAGAGGTAAAAAAGTAAATATTTTAAATCATTTAACTAGTGGTGTTCCAGGTAAACACAAAGCAGGAGGTCAATCACAAAGAAGGTTTGATCGTGTAATTGATTTAGCTGCTCACGAGTTTAAAAAACGTATCGGGGAACACATGAATGAAGATTTCCTTGCTTTAGATGAACTTGAAGGAGTTATTATTGGAGGTCCGGGTTTTACAAAAGAAGAATTTGTAAAAGGGGATTATCTTAACTATGAAATTAAAGATAAAATCATAGCTACTGTAGATACTTCATATACTGGAGAATTTGGTATTAGGGAAGTAATAGATAAATCTGCAGATATTCTAAATGATTTGGATGTTATGCAGGAGAAAAAAGTAGTTCAAAAATTCTTGCATGAACTAGTTAAAGACAAAGGACTTGCATCTTATGGTGAAAGGGAAGTTAGAACTAACTTAATTATGGGTGCAGTTGACACATTATTGTTATCTGAAGATTTAACTTCAATGCGTAAAGTTTTCAAATGCCCTAGCTGTGGCAGTGAAGAGGAAATCACAGTCAAATCCCAGAGTGAAGCAGATAAACTTGAAAAACCATGTTCCAATTGTGGTGAAACTTTAAAAGAAGAATCGTCACAAACTTTAATTGAAGATTTTGTTGAAAAAGCTGAAGAAATGAATTCTGCAGTGGAACTTATTTCTACAGAAACTGAAGAGGGTATGCAACTCTTAAGAGCATTTGGTGGAGTTGCAGCTATTTTAAGATACCATGTTGGATAAATATTTTTAATTCCATTATGGTTCTATTTTGAATATTCCATACAAACATAGCTGTCTTCTTCATCAGTCATGATGAACCTTCATTTTATGGTTATGAATTAGATATGGTGGTTTATGTGGGGGAAATGTTCAAAAAAATAATAGTATTAGAATCTGCCTGAAGTATCAGAATAATCCCAACAAATCTTATCAAAACTACGGTAATTAGGATTATCTTCAAAAATATCAGAAATAATATTATCTTTATCATCCGATAAAATTAATTTTCTATATTTAGCTGTGTAAAATCCATGTTTATAATCACGTTCTGTTGGTGAAATCCAATACTCAATTTTAGCGGAATAACCATTAGGAAAATTAAATACTCTTTCCACATCTTCCCCAATAATCACATGATCTTCCAACATTTTCAATTGAGTATCTCTTGGAACATAATTAGGATTCTTTTCTATAACTTCACTTATTAATTTTCCGTCTTTGAATAATTTCAATATTCTAAAATAATCACTAGATCTACCTCCTCTACAATAAAGTACATCTTTAGAAGGTAATGATGATTCATCAATTTCATTATAATCTGAAAATGGTATTTCTGTCATATTCATACCATAATCAACTTGAACTTTCCAGTTATTATGAAAATAAAATCCTTCAACTTTTTCACCACCCAATCTAATGAATGCCATAAAATCACTATTTAATTATAAGTACTATGTGGTTTTATTTTGAATATTCCATACAAATATAGCTATCTGGATGTTTATCATGATAGCTAAATGGATTATTTGCTCTTTTTGTTTTTTTAATTGGATTAAATGCATTTGCACCTTCATCTATTCTAATTTTGTCAATAATTTTAATAAATGTTTTTTTATCCATAGGATATTCTTTATTGAATTTAGCATAAAGTGAATAAGTAGTTTTTGGATTTTTTAAATAATCTTCTTTCAATTTGTCATATTTGGATTTTGATATTTTTAATTCATCAGTTGGTTTATATACAGCCATTTTGATTCTCTCTTTTTTTATTTAATTTTTGAATATTTTTTTAGTTAGCAAGATATTTTTTGGAAAACTTTAAAAATCATTCATTATTTTTATTTTTTGTCTACTAAAAAATGATTTTTACCTGTTTTCGTAGATTATTATGTAAAAAGTACTATATAAATACCTACTGTTTTTTTGAAAAGATATGATTTTGTCCAATTCATTTATTAATTGTATTGAATATTTTTTTATTTTTATTTAGAAAAGTGAAAGTTTTTAATAATAGAAAATATATAGTAATTATCATATTGTTAAATATTCTTGGTTATTCCAGGTCAAAATCTGAATGTTATTTAATGATATACACTGAACAAGTGTTGGAAATTTTTAGAAAATATTATTATTTATTCAAATAGATTTTTGAATTTTTTAATCAATTTCTAGAAAATTCTGTAATTATATATTTTAATTAACGGAGGAGAAATATTATGTCTTATGTAGATGATGTAATAGAATTAACTGTAAAACAGAACCCTTCTGAACCAGAATTCCATCAGGCTGTAAAAGAAGTATTGGAATCTTTAAGGGTTGTTATTGAAGCAAATGAAGAAGAATATAAAAAGAATGCACTTCTTGAAAGGTTAGTTAACCCGGAAAGACAATTAAAATTCCGTGTTCCATGGGTAGATGACAATGGACAAGTACAAGTAAATACTGGATATCGTGTACAATTCAATAGTGCAATTGGACCTTACAAAGGTGGATTACGTTTCCACCCTTCCGTAAATGTAGGTATTATTAAATTCTTAGGTTTTGAACAAATTTTCAAAAACTCCTTAACTGGCCTTGCAATTGGTGGAGGTAAAGGAGGTTCAGACTTTGATCCTAAAGGAAAATCTGACAGGGAAATCATGGCATTCTGTCAAAGTTTCATGACTGAATTATTCAAATACATTGGTGCAGACACTGATGTTCCAGCAGGAGATATTGGTGTTGGTGGTAGAGAAATTGGTTTCTTATATGGTCAATACAAAAGGATTAAAGGATTATCCGAAGGAGTATTAACTGGTAAAGCATTATCTTATGGTGGTTCATTAGCAAGAACTGAAGCTACCGGATACGGATTATTATACTTTACTGATGCAATGTTAAAAGCAAATGACATTGATATTAAAGGAAAAACTATTGCAGTGTCTGGTGCAGGTAATGTAGCTATTTATGCTATTGAAAAAGCACAACAATTAGGTGGTAATCCTGTAACCTGTTCTGATTCTACCGGTTGGATTTATGATCCTGAAGGAATTGATGTAGAATTATTAAAAGAAGTAAAAGAAGTTAAACGTGCAAGACTAACTGAATATGCTGAAGCAAGACCAAGTGCAGAATATCATGAAGGTAAAGGTGTATGGTCTGTTAAATGTGATATTGCTCTTCCATGTGCAACTCAAAACGAATTACTTTTAGATGATGCTAAACAGTTAGTAGCTAATGGTGTTGTTGCAGTTGCTGAAGGTGCAAACATGCCTACTTCTATTGAAGCTACTGAATACTTACAAGACAATGATGTATTATTTGGACCAGGAAAAGCTTCCAATGCTGGTGGAGTAGCTACTTCTGCATTAGAAATGGCTCAAAACTCTCAAAGATTCTCATGGGACTTTGATAAAGTTGATAAAAGACTTAAAGTCATTATGGAAAATATCTTTGCTAATGTTGATGAAGCAGCTAAAACCTACGGATTTGAGAAAAATTACGTAGTTGGTGCAAACATAGCTGGTTTTGAAAAAGTAGTAGATGCAATGAATGCTCAAGGAATCGTTTAGATTCATTTAATTTAGCTATAGTTAATTCTATAGCTTTCTTATTTTTTATTTTTTACAATATTAAGATATTTAGTTCCTTTTGGTGTTATACTGTAATATCTGTATCGTTTATCATTTTCATTAAGACAAACCACTAATCCATATTCTTTCAATGTTTTTAGATATTTTGAGATGTGGTGGCTGCTGTCATTTATGTCTTTACTAATTACTGAAGGAATTTTATTTTCATTTTCTAGAGATTCCAGGACTTCTAATCTTTTTTTAGATCGGGATAATAAAGAAATGATTTCTATATCTTGTTTTTCATCAGTTAAATCTTCAAGCTCATCAAGTAATTTTTCAAGTTCTTCATCACTTATTTCTTCATCCTCAATAATAGTACATAATGGGATATCAAAAGGCATGTTAACATTATTTTTTATTGCTTTTTTTAGTTCTTCGTTTTCTTTTTTTAATTTAATATTTATCTCTTTTATTTTTTTTCCTTCTAAAATTTCTTTTAATCGGGCATTTTCTTTTTTTAGTTTTTCATTTTCCTCAATTAATTTTTGTTTGTCTTTATCATCCATGCTTTTAAATTTAGTTTTATCTATCTTTATTAATATGTGTACATTATTAGCAGGATAATAGCATTATTCTTCATATTTTTAACTTTAATTTGAGCATAATTGTTTAATTTCCAATTGTTCAATACATTTGTTAGATTTTTGTTTTAGGTTTTTAGAAATTCTTTGATAATTTAGTTTAAAAAAATAGGATGATGGTGATGGTTAAATAAATTCTTTTTAAGAATTTGTTTTATTTTTTATTAACTCAAAATCTAATTTCATAAATCCATCTTCAATGGTTTTATAGATGGGAGATTCTTTGGTGATATTTTCAAGTTTTTCATTGTTTAACATATCTAAAAGATGTAATAGGACATGATCTGGATGTTGTTTTTCATATTCTTTTATTTCGCTATTTTCATATATTTTATTTAGTAATAATTCTATAATATTGGCAATATCAGTTTTTTCATTGTTGTATTCTTCTAAAGTTAATTCTTTAGGTGTCAATATACTTTTTAATAAGAAAACATTTTCCATATCATTTATATTATCTTTTGTATAAACTACATATCCTTGATTTTCAACATAAATTAAGGATAAATTTTTTTCTTCGTAGATATTTAATTCAACTTTTTTTAAGTCTTTTTGGGGAGATAGAAATGATAATTTTCTAATAATCATTACATCACCCAAATTTAGAGTCCGTCTAGTTTTTCTTTTAAGTTAAATGTATCTTCTGGTGTTTCACCACGATTAATAGCTTCAGCTGTTTTATATGCATCATACGCAGAGAAAAGAGCAATAATGATATATGTTATATATCCAAAGAAGTAAATTAATATTATTGATATAAAATAGCCTCCAATAAATAATAAAGCTCCTTTTCGAGGTTGTCCATTGTAAAATTGTCCTATACCAAATATAATTAATGAGAGTATTCCTGCGATAAACGGACTTTTTTGTTCTTGTTGTGTGACATTTGATTGGCTTTTAGCACCACATTTTGGACATGCATTTGCTGTTTTACTTATTTCTGCACCACATTTTGGACAGAATTTTGTATCTTTTTGTTCAACGGTTGCTGTTTCTGTTTTCTTTTTTGGAAGTTTGGATCCGCAATTTTTACAAATTTCTTCGTTGTCTTGGGATTCACTTCCACAGACGGGACATTTTGTCATTTTTTTATTCTCCTTTAATTTTTAATTTTACTATTTTTGATTAATATATGTTGATATTAGCATGATAATAACATATTATTTAAAATTTTAATTTATAGTTATATCGCTGTCTAAATGGCCAATTACACGGTTATCTTCTGTTGTTGTGTTAACAACAATATCTCCTTTGATATGTGTTATTTTGTATGGTGCATTTGGATCGTTATCTACACGGTTTGCATCATAATGAGAAACTGGACTTTTGTAAGTAAATAAATAATCATAATCTTTATTAAGACTATTTAATGTATCAAAATAACTATTGTCTAAATCAGATGAATCATAAGTAAATGCATCATTTTTTAATTGGACTTTTGTTCCATTGTCATATTGAATTTCTATATTTTGCAATTCCATTGATCTTATATGTTCTATATTTTCTTTAGGTATTAATTCAATTGTGATTTTAATACCATGTGCTTCGCTTTTTTTTTGGATATGTGACACTGTTGCTTTTGCATCTACATTTTTAACTTCAATAGCATCACCAAATGGGAAATTACCGATAATGTTAAAATTTATATTATTTTCGCTAGAATCTTCGTTAGCAAAAGCAAATCCACAAGTTATTATTAAAATTATGGTTGTAACAACTCCAAGATATATAAAAAACTTCATTTTCATGCTATCATCTTTTGCAATGTTTTTTAGATTTTCTTATCTGATTATATTGAGGATAGTTGATTTATCATGTTTTAAAACAATCCTCTTTTTTCATTTTGTTAAACATAATTAATATATATTGCTATTATCATGCTAATAGTGAAAGTTACTATTTCATTAGTTTTTTTAGTTTACTATTCTTTTTTTAATTATTTCTTTGAAAAATGGGTTAGTATATGGTTTACATTAAAAAAATTTGGATTATAACAACAGAAATGTAATTAAACTTTTTTTAATAAAAATTTCATTACAGCATTGTTTTTTATCTGTTTGATTGACTAAATTTTATTTTTCCAGCTTTTAATTTGTGATATTGTACAAATTTGGGGTTTTATTATTTATTATAATAAATTACTTCTATAGCTAAAAATTATTTTCATAATATTTATTAAATAGTTAAATTATATTTTTATCTATATTTTGAATATGTTGAACTAAACATTTTTCATGAGGTGAAAAATTATGTATAAAAAAATTTTAGTTCCTACTGATGGATCAGAAGCTGCGGAAAAAGAAGTCGAAAAAGTTGGAGATTTACTTGCTGAAGGTGGTGAAATCATCATTTTATCAGTTGCATCTGAATTAACTCCACACCAATTCCAAAGTAAAGATGATATTGATAAATTAAATCAGTCTTTCTTAGATGAAGCCCAATTTAATGTTGATAAAATGAAAGCTAAATTTGATCCAAATCTTAATATTACAACTAAAGTTCTTGTTGGTTTTCCTGCAGAAACTATTGTTGGAGTTGCAGAAGATGAAGATGTTGAATTAATAGCTATTGCATCATCTGGTAAAGGTAGAGTTACAAAATTCTTTATTGGAAGTGTGGCTGAAAAGGTTATTCACTCTTTTAAAAAAGATGTTTTATTAGTACATTAAGTAGCTATTTTCATAGCTGTTTTATTTTTTTTAATGAGTTAAGTGACGGATTATAGTTTTTAACCGGATTAAACTTAACTCTTTTAATTATTTTAATTTAGCTTTTATTTCCTAGGATTAAATAAAAAAGCTATTGTTTTTAGATAATGTTAATCCTGCTGAAAATTGTTCTGTTTCTTTTTTTAATAAATTTTCTAATTAAAATGTTTTTGGCAATGATTTAATTTAAAAAATTATAATGGTTGTTTAATGGGGTCTGTCAGGTATGGAGAGATTATTTTTGAAAAGTAATGATGATATTTGGCATTGCTTAAATGAGGGTGTTTTTTGGGGGATTATGTAAAACTTGATTATTGGATTTTATTGAAAAATTTTAGGTATTTGGTTGAATCATGTGAATAAGTTATATTTTTAGTTTATGTAGAATGTCTTAAAACATATTTATTTAATAATTGGGGGCATAGTAAACTATAATCTATATTTTATTTTTAATTTTAGTTTATTTTTAGCAGGTTTTTATAAACATTTATTTATTTTGTTAATTTATAATGTTTGTAAATTTATTTTTTTCCATTTTTGCTTTAATAATGTTTACTGGATTTGAATTGTTTATATTTTTATTGAAATATTTTATACAAATTTAAATAGTATTATTTTTAAATTATTAACTATAGATTACTTTTTTTTGAAAGTGAGCTATATCTTATTAATTTGGAGAAATAGATTTAAATGAAATTAAATTCAAAAATATTGGTTACATTACTTTTTTGTGTTGTAGCTGCAGTTACTATAGGCATAGTAGCTGCTGAAGATGTCACGTTACCTGATGGAGCAACTTATGTAGTTCCTGATGGATTTGAAGTTCAAACTGATGATGATGGAAATACTGCTTTAGTTAAAGATAATCTTGCAATTATTGTTTTAGCTAGTGATGCTAAAAGTCCGGAAGATGCAAAAAAAACTCTTGAATCAAAAGGTTATACCTTTAAAAGTCAAAAAGATGTTTCCGGATTTGGTGATATAAAAGTATTTGAGCAATCTTATGATAAAGATGGAATGCCTATATATGGATATGTTTGTGAAGTAAATAATATCCAATATATTGTTTGTGCTGCAAATACTCCTTCTGATTGGGATGTTTCTGATAATAGTAATCCTGTAAACATTTTAATCAAGTCTATTGATACAAGTAATGTTCAAACTGAATAGATCATTACTTATTTTTTTCTTTTTTTATAAAACACTATTTGGCTGCTGTAGAATAGAAATTGTGAATTTTTATTTCTGTCAGTTGAAAATATATCAAAACTATTTTTTAACAAGCAATATAAACAAATTGGAGTATGTTAAAATCAGTATCTAAAAAGATTATAGCTTGAAATTGGAAAATAATTAGTTAAAATCAGGTAAAATAATAAGCTTAATCTTAAACATGATTTTTATCGTTAATTTTATATAATTTTTATACTAAATCTTTAATTGTATTCTTTAATATATTGATATAATGAATATAATGTTTAGTTAATGGTAATTTTTTTAGATGTTTGTTTATTTTTTGATAATTTTAATTATCGTTAATCAATTATATTTTATAAAATATAAAATAAATTATGATTCAATGGAGGTTTGAAAAGATTGAAACATGGTAGATTGTTAATTGTTATGTTAATGTTAATCTTATGTAGTATGCTAAGTTTTGCCAGTGTTAGTGCTACAGATTTAACTAATGAAACAATTGGGAATTTGCAGGATAATCCTGTAATTGATGATAATAATCTGATTATTGGTGAGAATAATAATCCAATAATTAGTGAAGAAAATAATGGCAATTCTCTTTATGTTAGTGTAAAAGGCAGTAGTTATGCTGATGCTACTTCTTGGAGCAGTGCTACTAATTCATTAGATTGGGCTATGTTTTTAGCTAAGGATAATACTACTATTTACATTGATAATGGAACATATAAGGGTTCAGATAATTCAAAAATTAAGATAGATAAGTCTGTAAATATTGTAGGTTCTACTAACACGGTATTTGATGGATTGAATAAAAACTATTTTTTCACGATTTCTGATGGTGTAACTGTTAGCATTAGCAATATAACTTTTATTAATGCATTTAAAAAGCTTGATTATCTTCAGGATAAAAAAAGCATATATGGTGCAGTATTGGACGTTAAAAAAGCAACAGTTTTTATTAACAATTGTACATTTAACAATAATCGTATGGGGCATATAGAATCTACAGGTAAGTCAAATTATGGTGGAGCCATTAGTAATCTAGGTAATATGACTATTATTAATTCCAGATTTTCTGGCAATTCAATGACTTCTGATGCACCGAATTATGCTCATGGAAGTGATGTTTATAATAATGGTTCTTTAAAAATATTTGATTCTACATTTAAAGGTTCACATATTGGAGATTTTGGATTTGGTGGGTCAATTTCTAATGATGGTAATTTAACATTAACTAGGGTTGTAATGTCTGATAGTAGAACTGATCAACAAGTTAAAGGAGCAGTTCTTTATAATTCTGGAAATTGTACTATGGTAAATTCCACTATTAAAGATTCTTTTGTAACTAGAGCTTTATTTAATACTCTTTTTGGCGTTGTTTATAATGAAGGTAATTTAAAAGCTATTGGGTGTATTTTTACAAATAATGGTGGAGTAAAAGACAGCTCTATTCCGGTTTATAAAGGTACTGTCAATATTTACAATGTCGGGGAAATAGATATAAGTTACTCTGCATTTTTAAATAACAAAGCATTACCTGAAAGTTATTCTGATTTCTTTGCAGATGGTGGTAAAAACATTTATTTGGATAATAATTGGTGGGGATCTAATGAAAAGCCAGTTAATAAGTCTAATGTTAATAAAGTGGAGTCATGGTTAATGTTAGTTGGATCTCCCGAATATAGTGCTCTTGATATAAATGGATCAACTGATATTTCAGCTATTTGGAAATCCAGTAGTGGAAAACCTATTAATATTAATTTATTCCCTGTTTTTGATGTTTCATTTAATACTTGGGTTAATGGAACTCCACAAACAATAACAAAAACACTATTTGGTGGAAGTGCTACTATTAACTATAATTGGACTCAAAAGAAAGGAAGCTATGATGTTTCAATTAGTTTAGGGGATTTTACTCAGAAAGTATTGGTTGATGTAGGTAAACTTGTATCAAATATGACTGTAAGTGTTAATGATATTTATTATACTGAAAATCTTGTTGTTAATGTAACTGTAAGTGGTATAGGTTCACTTCTGCCTGGAGGAAATGTTTCAATTATCATTGGTGGAAAAACATACACTGAAAGATTAGTTAATGGTAAATCAACTTTTAACATACCTAATTTGCTTGCCGGAAACCATACATTAAATATTGCTTATATGGGGGATAATGAATATTTTAGATCATTTGCTTATAAAAATATCACTGTAAATAAATGTCCTATTTATTTGAACCTTTCAATTCCTGAAATTAAAGTTGGAGAAATAGCAAAAATGAATATACATGCATCTCCTAAAGAAATTCAAATTATGGCATATTTAAGTATTAATGGTAAACGTGTACAGATGATTGTCATAAATAAGGAAAATACTTCAGTTACAATTAAAAATTATGGTGGGGCTGGAGTGTATAACATTACAGTTGAAACATGGGGTGGTGAACTTGATGAGCAACTTTACGAAATGACTTCAGCCAGTGCATTATTGAAAGTAAATAAATATGAAACAAATTTAACTGTTAATGCTAGTGATGTTAAGGTAGGTGAAAATGTAACAATAACTATTAAAATAAGTCCTGAAGATGTTAGGGGGGAAGCAATACTTGTTATAAATGGTGTTGAAAGTAAAATATTTTTAAAAGATGAAATAACTAATGTAACATTACATGATCTGGCTGGCGGAAAATATAATGTGACTGTTATTTATCCGGGAGATAATAAATATGCTAATTCAACTGCATCAACTTCATTTTTCGTTTTAAAGGAAAGTTGTAATTTAACTGTTGATGTTGTTCAAAATGATAATCTTACAGGTATTGTTAATATAAAAACAAATCCTAAAAATTGTACTGGACTTATTGGAGTTTATGTAAACAATGTATTTTATCAAGCAAAATTAGTTAATGGAATAGCTAATATTTCTGTTAACTTTACAAAAGGAACTAATTACATTTATGTATACTATCCTGGAAATGACTATTATGATGAAGCATCATGGAATACAACGATAAATATAACTGATAAATGTATTTTAACTGGTGAAGATATTATAATGGTTGAAGGGGATGGATCTAAATACACAGTTAAAGTAACTGACTTGGAGGGCAATCCATTTACTTATGTGGTTGTTGTAATTGAAGTTAATGGTGAAAAATACAATGTAATTACAAATAATGTCGGTAAAGCTTCACTTCCTCTTAATTTAACTTCTGGAAATTACACAATATCTGCTACCTATGACTATACAAAAATATACAATAATATTACAGTTAAACCTCTTGATTTTAATTTGACTGTAGATAACATTGAATATGGTGAAAATGCAGTTATTAAGGCTAATTTCAATGCTTTAATTAATGGAACTATCACATTTATAATTAAAAATCATTTAAATAAAACTGTTGAGGTAATCTCTGGAAATGCTAGTTATAGCTTTGGTGGATTAAAATTAGGCACTTATACTGTAGAAGCTATATATAATTCTAAACTATCAAAAACAACTTCATTTACAGTATCTAAAACTACTCCAAACTTAAATGTGGATATTAAGGATGTTCTTGCAGGACAAGATGAAGTAATCACATTAACTCTTCCAAATGATGCAACAGGTGAAGTTACATTTATTGTAGATGGAATAAAATATACAAAAACACTTAATAATGGAATAGCTACAGTTACAATCTCTGATTTATCTTTAGGAAATCATAGTTTAAAAGTGATATATTCTGGAGACAATAATTACAACAACAATACTGCGGACATAACATTCAGTATTAAGAATTCACTTTCAAAAACTGTCATTGAGGTAAATAACACTGTTTATGGTGAAAATATAACTGTAATGGCTAGTGTAACTTCTGGAGCAACTGGTAATGTTACTTTCATCATTGGAAATTTAACTAAAACAGTTGAAATTATAAATGGTAAAGCAGTAGCTACTTTCAATAAATTAAATGCTGGAACTTATAGTGTTAAAGCAGATTATTTGGGAAATTCTGTTTATTCAAAGTCATCTGATGAAAAATCATTTAATATAAATAAAGCTAGTTCCCATATTGAAATTGTCACCAGTGAAATATTATTTGATAAAAATATTAGGATTTGGGCTGTTGTAAATGATGATGCAACCGGTAATGTTACTTTTAGAATATTGGGATTATATTCACCAAGAAATAAAACTATTATAGGCGGTAATGCATCATGGTATATCTCACCTTTAGACAGCGGTTCATATGTAGTTGTAGCTACTTATAATGGGGATAATAACTATTTAAGTTCAAATACAAGTAAGGTTATTTCATTAAACCAAACCACAAGTATTTTAAAAGTAACTGTTGAAGTAGGTGAAGATGACATTGTATTTAGTGCAACTCTTAAAACAGAAGATAATCAACTAATTACAGGTAATGTAACTTTGGAAGTTAACAATGAATTTTATAAAATTGTTGTAGTTAATGGAACTGGTATGAGAAGTATTGATAAGCTTCCGGAGGGCAGGTACACATATTCTGCAACATATAAAGGAACTGATAAAATTTCCAGAGCTATAGATAGTGGTGTTTTTGAGGTTAAAGCTGTTGAGTATAATGTTATTTTAAATGCTCCTGATGTTAAAATGATTTATCATGATGGTACAAGATTTATAGCTACTTTAACTGATAAACAGGGAAATCCTATAAGAGATGCTGCAATTGAAATAACAATTAACGGGAAAACCTATACTAAAACAACAGATGAAAAAGGTGTTGTAAGTTTAGGGCTGAGCTTGGACAGCGGAATATATTCTGTTGTTGTTAAATTTAAAGGATTATTAAACTATACTCCGATAACCAAGCAGGCGAAAGTTACTATTGAACCGACAGTTAAAGGATTGGATGTTGTTAAAATGTTTAGAAACAATACTCAATACTATGCCATATTTACTGATTCACAGGGTAATCCTCTTAAAAACAAAGATGTTCAGTTTAATATCAATGGTGTCTTTTACACTAAAACTACTAATGATAAGGGAATAGCTATGATGAGTATTAACTTAAATCCCGGTAAATATGTTATAACGGCAATCAATATGGTTACTGGTGAGCAGTCAGGTAATAATATTACTGTAAAATCACTGATTGTTCAAAATGATTTAACAAAATACTATTTGAATGCTTCCAGATTCCAGACAACCATCTACAACAAGGACGGATCTTTAGCTGTAAATAAGGAAGTAACATTTAACATCAATGGTGTTTTCTACACTAAAAAAACTGATAACAATGGTGTTGCAAGCTTAGGAATTTCTTTAAGACCTGGAGAATACATTATAACCACGATGGTCGATGGATTAAGTATAGGGAACAAAGTCAATGTATTGCCGACATTAATTACTAAAAATTTAGACATGAAATACCTGGACGGAAGCAACTTCACTGCACAAACATTAGATGGTCAAGGCAATCCATTAGCTAACCAAAATGTTTCATTTAATGTAAACGGAGTATTTTACCATAAACTCACAGACAATAACGGTATTGCCAAATTAGGAATCAGACTGATGGCTGGTGAATACATTATAACTTCCTACTGGAATGATTTCCAAACAGGGAATACTATAAAAATATCTTAAAAAAAGAGGTTATTTAATTAATCTCTTTTTGAATTTTTTTTAGATAAATATATAAACTATTTTTTACATATACTTAATTGTCTTTTAGTTTGAACTTTAAATAAGTTTTTTTTAATCTTATGAGATGGCTTATTTTAGTTTTAAAAGATTTTATTAAAACTAAAAGGAGGTGAAAAAGATTAAATTAAGTCGAAAAATAATTATTACGTCTTTGTTAATGTTATTTTTCGTGATTATGGGATGCGTTTCTGCAAATGATTTATCAACATTAAGTGAAAATACTACTGTAACTAATATGACTGTTGGTGATGCACCGGATATTCCAGATGTGCCGGATATTCCAGATATTCCTGTTACTCCTGATGATCCGGAAACTGGTGATAATAATTCAGATGTGGTTAATTTGACTATATTTAACATTGATGAGTATTTTGTTAATGGTACTTTAGGAGTTGAGCATTCTAATACTAAATTTGTATTAACTCAAAACTTTGATAATTTAGGTCTTTTAAAAATTAAAGCAAATAATGTAACTGTTGTAGGTAATAATTTTACCTTGACAAATATTGCATTTTTGATTAATGGTAAAGATGTTACATTAACTAATTTCACATTAATTAATGAATTTGATTTTAAAGATGCTGACGGTGCTTCAATTCTTACATTGGCTGATAATACTTGTATACGTAATTGTGTTATAAATTATACTGTTCCTCGCGATACTGAAGGTTATGGTATTTCTGCAGTTGGAAGAAGAATCGCTCCAATTAGTGGTTTACAAGTTATTAACTGTACAATTAATTTTGAAGGTCATAATTATAAGACAAATACCTATTGTTATGCTTTAAAATTAAGTAATTGTCCTAATGCATTAATTGCAAATAATAGCATTTATACTCAACTTCCATTGAGGGATGTTAATTTTGGTGCAGTTGGAGCTACTTTAGACTCTGATTTTGTAGCAAGTGTAGGTATTGAGTATAGTAATAATTTAACATTTATTGGGAATATTGTTGCAAGTATTGTTAATAAAAGACCAGGAAGTTCTTTTCCTACATTAGATGGCATAATCATTGCTGATTCAAATAATTGTCTTATTAAAAATAACACTTTGTATATGGAAGATTTCGTAACTTTCCCAGGTCTTAATAATTATCTTTATGGTATTGATGTATGGCGTGTAAATAGTTTGACATTAGATTCTAATAATATAGCTATTTTAACAACTGGTGGGATGTTAGCTGCTGGTACTGCATACCCTATACAAATTACTGGACCTTCTAAGAGAATTAATATAACTAATAATGATTTATATTCAGTATCTAATGGGCCAAATATAGGAATTTATTCACAAAATTATTATGGTGATACTCAGTTGTATATTGCAAATAATAAGATTAATATTACTGGATTGGCAGGTAATCATAGTTGGGCACTTGTTGCAGGTATAGAAGCTCAAGATTCTAATGATACTATTGTTAATAATACAATTGAAGTTCATAGTGTTGCAGAAGTTAAGGATAATGATAATATTTACGGTATCAGTTATTCTCAATCAACTAAAGGTAACCATACTTTTATAATTAAAAATAATACAGTTACTAGTGAAGCAAAATATGCAATTTCGCTAATAAGTGCTGTAAATTCGGTTATTGTTGATAATTTATTAATATCTACTAGAAAAGATGCGAAAGCTAGTTATGATGCATTCAATACGAAAGGTGAATTTTATAATACCTCCTATTATAATAATCGTGTAGTTAATGCATTTGATTATTATGCGGAAATTTACAATCATGTTGATGGTGGTTTTGAATTTAATTATACGAGCCCTACTAATGTGAACAATTTGACAAATAAAGTTGATGGTTCAAAAATAAAACCATGGTTCCCTAGTTTCCCTAATAGGAATCCTTTACTTCCTAAACCTGGTGATGGAAGTAGTGTTATTGTAACCCCTGATGAGGATACTGATAAAGAAACTTCAAATATTCCGGACAGACCTGATGGTGATTCTGGTTATACAGATGTTCCTGATTTGTCCGGTGATGATGGCAATTCAAAAAATCCTTCTAATGGTACTAGTAGTACAGATAAAGATTCTAACAAATTAGGTTTAAGCTTGCTTAATGCTTTGATTAATTTCCTGACTTCAAATACAGATAGTGGAGATTCAAGATCTAACTCATATAGTGGTACTGTACGTACAAATACAAGTACTTCATCTAGTGATAGTCCAAGTCTTGAAGGAAATCCATCTCCAGCAAGTAGCACTAAATCCTCTTCTGGATCAAATGCAAAAAGTACTGGAAGTTCTGTAGGTGAAGACAACGGACAATCTTCAAACAAAAAAGCATATGAGATTGATAAGAATATAATAAAGGATAATTCAAATACTATTGTCGCTTCTATTATATTGATTATAATTGTTGCATTCTTAATATTTGTTGGATATAAACGCAGAAAATTAAACGAAGAATAATTTAAAATTTAAATAGTCTTTTTGACTATTCTTTTTCTTTTTTTATAAAAAATAGTAAAAATGTAGGTTTATAATCTACCTACTTTAATTAAAGATTCAATAGGAACTTCTTCAATTTCAGAAAGTCCTGATTTATCAATTAGTACAGTAACAGCTATTGGTTCTCCACCATGATCTTTTACTGCATGAATAACTTCTTTTACAGTTTTACCACTAGTTATAACATCATCAACAATTACAACTTTTTTACCTTCAACAGATCCGAAGTTTGTACTTATAGCTCCTTCACCGTCATCTTTTTCTTTTCTGTGTTTGTGTGGGTGGTATACTGCAAGTGAGGTTTCAACTTCACTCATATCTTCTAAAAAGTCAGCCATCATAGTTGCAAATGGCACTCCGCTAACAGCTATTCCAAGTATTACTTCAGCTTCTCCATGGGATAATGCCATGTCACTTAAAGCTCCTGAAACATATCTTAAACGAGTTGAATTTCCACCTAAGCTTTTCCAATTTATAAAAAAGTCAACAGGAGCTTCTGGTTTTTCTTCAGCAGGTTTTTGAAGAGTTAACCATCTGGCTGTATCCATACTCACATTAAGTTCGTCAGCTATCTCTCCAGTTGTAAAACCATGTTGTCTAAGCTCTTGAGCTTTTTTAATTAATTTTTCTTTCATCAAAACCACCTATTCAAGTTCATTAAAGCTAATAGGCCTATGTTCTTTTGAGGATTTAGTAGCAGCTATTACCATTTTAAGTGCTTTAAGACCATCTTCACCAGTAATTTCCGGTTCAGTTTCATTAACAACTGAAGTTAAAAATGATCTTAATTCTTCTTTCAATGGTTCTTCATGTTTAATATCAATATCTTGAGCAAATTTACCATATACGTCAATACTTTGTTCGATATAGTCTACTGAAATGATTCCGTCAGTTCCAGTAATTTCAATTTGTCTCCTTTTGTATGGAGTTAACCAGTTTACTTCGAGAATTCCTGTAGATTCATTTTTAAAGTTAATCATGATTTCTGCATGGTCTTCAAATTCACATTTTTCTAAGATACTATTCATAGTACCGTAAACTTGAATGACCTCTTCATCAAATAAATAATTCATTACATCTAAATCATGAATAGCTAAATCGATAGTTACTCCAACATCTTTTATTCTTGGAGGGAATGGGCCTACTCTTTTTGCAGATGCAGATACAATATCTCCAATAACATCATTGTCAATGAGTTCTTTAGCTTTTTGAACAGCTGGATTGAATCTTTCCACATGTCCAGTTGCTAAAATAACTCCAGCTTCTTTTGCAGCAGAAATCATGTCTTCTGCTTCTTTTAGGGTAAAAGCTATTGGTTTTTCAACTAATACATGTTTTCCATATTTAATAGCTTCCATTACAACATCATGGTGGAAGGTAGTTGGAACACATACACTAACTACTTCTATTTCAGGATCTTTGAGTAAGTCTTCATAATCAGTGAAACCTTTTGCATCATATTTTTTAGCTACTTTATTTAATGTTCTTTCACTTACATCACTAACAGCAACTAAATTAGCTTCTTCTAATTTATAATATACACGTGCATGGTTGTATCCCATTGCACCTACTCCAATAACTCCTACATTAACTGTTCTCAATTTTATTCCTCCAATTAAACATAATCCTTAAAAATTTTTCCTATTTTTGTACCAAATTGGATGGCATCTCTTATTGATCCTTTTTCACTATGTTCTTTTAGAACTTCTCCTTCTTTGG
The DNA here is from genome assembly GCF_047402955.1 of Methanobrevibacter intestini. Lineage (NCBI taxonomy): Archaea > Methanobacteriati > Methanobacteriota > Methanobacteria > Methanobacteriales > Methanobacteriaceae > Methanobrevibacter > Methanobrevibacter intestini. Next base: position 585,438 of record NZ_CP187956.1, on the reverse strand, counting down.
TTAATAGGATTGAGTATATACAAAATTGTTTGTCTTTCATTTGTGCTATAGCACCAATTGGCCATTGACAACCTACACCTAGTTCTTCAAGCACTTGTTTTTCAGCAAGCACTTCTTGCCTGGACTGATAGTCATTTAATTTAGAAATAATTTCTTTTTTATCAGAATCTTTTCTAGTTATAATAGCTAGTGCTCCTTGACCTGCAGCAGGAGTGATATAATCTAGAGGAAACACTGTTTTTATGTGCTGTGTAAGATTTAATCTTATTAATCCTGCCTGAGCCATAATTGTTGCATCTAAATCACTATCATTAACTTTACTGATTCTGGTTTCAATATTACCTCTAATTGGTTTAAGTTCGAAGTTTTTATTGTGGTAATTACAAAAAGCTTCTCTTCTAAGGCTACTAGTTCCAAGTTTGGACTTGGGACCTAGTTCATTCCAGTTTTTATTAGAGATTAATACTTCATTTGGAGCTACACGTTTTGGAACTGCAACTATTTCAAGTTCTTCATCTAATTCAGTTGGCAAATCTTTAAAACTATGTACAGCAAAATCTATTTCTTCTTCAAGTAATGCTTTATCAAGTTCTTTAGTAAAAAGACCTTTTGCATCCATGTTGTATAATTGAGAATTAGTTATTTTGTCGCCTTTTGTTTTAATTATGTTAACATCAATGTTTTCATGAGTAATTGATGCTAAATCTTTACAAACTTGATTAGTTTGTGCAAGTGCTAATTGACTTCCTCTTGTTCCAACATTCAAAATATAATCTCCAATTTAAAAGTATTATTTCTAATTTAATAATAAATTTTAACTTATAACTATCATTAAATTACAAATTATAATATTTAGCTAATATTTATTAAATGTTTCAATTTTATGTAAAACTAATGTTACATTTTTTACTATCTTTTATTAAGTTTTCTATAATCTGAGCGATAAATTAAAAGCAAGTTTTTATTATTGTGTATAGCTTGTTTATAAACATCATGGAAGTTTTTTGAATATTCTACTTTTTTATTCATTTTTTTTAAAATTCCTTCACCTACTTCTCCGGTTAAAATGATATTGTAATCAAGAGTGTTTAAATAGGCGCTGACTTTAGATTCATCAATTTCTTCACAGGTTATTCCGTAATCTCCACCAATGGCAATGTAATAGTCATCTAAATTATTTATCATGTTTATAGACTCTTCAATAGCTTTTGTATTGATTCCTGGATTTATTTCTTCTATGATTGTTGAATTTTCAATGATTTTTTTATTGGTTCTTCCTTTAATTCCTTTATAATTAGCTAATCCTTTAATAATTTTTTCTTTTGGAATATTTAAAGATAAACAAGTTGTAATAACTCCTAAAACATTTTGCACATGGTGTTTTCCAGGAGCAAATGTTTCAATCTGAAATTCTCCAGAGATTACTTCATTATTGGTGGTTATTATATTGTTATAACTTACATTAATCTTTGTTTTATCTAAATCATATTCTATGTCTTTAATCGTTACATCGGCATAGTTTTTTAGGGAAAATGTATTTATCTTTTTATGGTTGATGTTTTTGTAAAATTTATCTAATGTTTCTTTTTGGATAGCTACGATGCTGCAATTAAATATTTGACTTTTAGCTGCACTGGCAGTTCTTTTATTTTTAGCTATTGGATAATTTTCAACGATATTTGTTAAAAGACCTACATCTCCAATTCCGCTGACTCCGAGAGAACTTTCAAAAATAGCACAGCCATATTTTTTAAGATTTTGGCTATCACATTTACCTGCAGCTATTTCACATATTGGGTTGGCTATTTTATATGCAAGGTCAATTGTTTCTTTAATATTTGCAGGAGTAATTGATATATTCTGTTTTAATGTTTTTTTCACTCCGTTTTCATATAATAATGCACCTAAGCTGGATAAAATTAGAGGGTTTTTATCAATTAAAATTTCTTTAAGCATAAAAACACAGCTGGTTTTTCCTTTAACTCCTGTAACTTCAATTTTGGGAATATCATTGCCCCAGTTTTTCAGAAGTTCTTTAATTATTTCGTGATGGGTTAAAAAAGTATAATTTAGGGAAGGATTATACTTTTCAATATCTCTTTTAGTTAAAGGCAAATGAACAGGATAGATTACTCTTAAATTTCCATTTAGGTTATTTAAATAGTCCAAATCTATGACTTTAACATTATAAACCTCTAGCATTTTTTTATCAACACTTTTCAAAGTGTTGTAAATGTCGTAGGCATAGACTGTTTCGTCTTTTTTTGCAAGGCTGACGGCTATTTTTACTCCGCCATGTGTCATGTCAATTACGAGGCTGTTCATTAGTTGTTGATGCCTCCTTCATTTAACTTGTCTTTAACTTTTTTATAGAAGCATTTATTTGAGTTTCTTATGAAGTAAACATGTTTGTCTGATTTTTTGAATCTGATTTCTTCCTGGTATTCTGCTTCTTCATTTATTTGACCGTCCATTACAAATACTGCAGTTTTACCTTTTTTAAGTAATTTGACAATAATTTCACTTTCATCAGATACAATAAATGGCCTTACTCCTAGTTTATATGGGCAAATTGGGATAATGATAAATCCCCCAACATTCGGATCAACAATTGGACCTCCTGCAGACATGGAATATGCTGTAGATCCGCTTGGAGTTGATATGATGAGACCGTCAGCTCTGAATTCTTCAATAATTTCTCCATCTACCTGTACCTGGAAGTGAAGCATTTTTGAAGGTTCGTCAGTCATTACAACAACTTCATTCAGTGCAGAATAATGATGGTTTTCATGTGAAACAACTAATTTTGTTCTTTTTTCCAGGTAATATTCTCCTTTTAAGATTTTTTTAAGTGAATCAAATGTTTCATTAACTTCAATTTCAGTTAAAAATCCAACAGTACCCATATTGATTCCGAATATTGGTATTTCTTCAGTCATTTTAGTTTGTGTTCTTAAAAGTGTTCCGTCTCCGCCGAGAATAATTGCCATATCACTTTTAAAGTCTTGTATGGTTCGTGAGAGCAATTTAAATTCAATATTAAAGTTTAAATTTTTTAACTGGTCCTTTAACTCAGGATGTTCTTTTATAGTTGTGTTAATTATATTTTTCAAATTAGGGTCTTTTTTAAGCTTTTCAAGTTTTCTGGCCAATGATCTTTCAATAACTACATCAATACCGTTATTTAAAAGATAATCTATAATTTTTACAGAGAATAATATTGCATGATATTCATCTACACGGCTCACTACTCCAACTTCTCCGATAACATCACTTTCATTGTCATTTAAGATATCGATTATCTGTTTGTGGAGTATATTGTTATTTGCTGCAACAACAATTGTTCTTTCATAGATACTTAATTTATTGTCCAGCTTTTCACCGTATTTGTCGGTAATAATTCCCCCGGCTTCTTCAACAATCAATTTAGATGCTGCAATGTCTATTATTCTGCTGCCTCTCAAATCAAGAAATGCATCATATCTTCCACTGGCCACATATGAAAGTTCTAAAACAACAGAACCTAAAACACGCATACGTCTTGCATTATCAACTAATTTGGAAGCGGCTTTGGTTCCACTTTTAGTAAAACCTCCGAGGGACATGTCACTGATGTTTACAATTTTGGAAGGGTGTACTTCTTCATTATTTAACCAGCATCCTTTTCCTTTTTCAGCTTCAAAGAAATTACCGTTTCCAAAGTTGCTGATAAAACCTAGTTCAACATCATTTAATGTAGCTAATCTGCCATCAGGAACATTTGCAACTGCTATTGAAATTCCATAAGCAGGTATTTCTTTAATTGCATTGCTTGTACCGTCAATCGGATCTATTAAGAAGATGAATTTAGGTTTTTGCTCCGGAGTTAAATCAGTTCTTCTAAGTTCCTGAGTTATAACAACACTTTCTTTTTTTCCATGTCCAACTTTCAGCTCTCCAATTTCTTCACTGATGATATAGGAGTTTATGGGAGCGTTTTTTAAAATGTTAATTACCTGATCTTCAGCTATAACATCAATATATGATGTTGGAGTGCCGTCAGCCCCCATTTTAACTTTTTCTCCAGATTCAGGTTTTCCAACATATGGTCTAATAGCTCTGCCTACCTCTTTTATAATCTCGTAACAAAGATCTGTAGCTATTTTTTTATCTTTTGCATCCATATTTTATCCCTCAATTATTTCATCATTTAAATAAACAACTGAAGCTACAACTGAAGCTATATTTTCAACAGTTGTGCTGGCTGACTCAATTATAATCTCTTTAATTTCCACTCCACGTTTTTCCATCATGTAATTTACCATAAAGTTAGCTTCTTCGATTAAATCATCTTTGTCTTTGTTTGTTCCAGTTGTTTCAACTACACAGCCTAATTTTTCCCCAATAGCTACTGCAACAACTGCAGTTATTGTATCTCCAGGTTTACTTGAGGTAACTGAAGAAAGCACACAATTAACCATAGCTCCGGCTTTGAGTTTTGGCAATTTTTTAACTCTGGTATTTTTTCCAAGCATACTTGATACTTTAATTAAATTGACATCTCCTATTCCGGCATCAGTTAATGCATTGTCAAATGCATTTAACCTTGTCGGACCCTCATCTTTTCCTGATACAATAGCTATTTTCATTTTCATCACTTTGTTTTAAATTTGTAATTTCTATTTAATATTTATTATTGAAGTCCTACTTGTTAAAACGAATAATTTATATAAAATGTTGGATAGAATTATTATTAATCTAAAATAATTCTTATTATAGATTACTTATTTAAATCTATTTTTTAATTTATGGAGGAAAATTAATGTCAACAAAAGTTGTAGAGATTAAAACATTAAAAGTTGGTAAATATATCGTATTAGGTGGGGAAGCATCTAAAATCACAAGTTTAACTACTTCATCCCCTGGTAAACATGGTGCTGCTAAAGCTAGATTAGAAGCTGTAGGTATTTTCGATAACCAAAAAAGAAGTATTGTAAAACCTGTAGATACTAAAGTAGATATTCCAATTATCGATAAAAGGGTTGGTCAGGTATTATCTATCCAAGGTAACAATGTTCAATTAATGGATATGGAAAATTACGACACTTTAGATTTACCTATGCCTGAAGAATTAAAAGATCAAATTACTGAAGGTATTGAAGTAGATTACATCGTAGCTTTAGGAAATATGAAAATTATGAGAACTAAATAATTTTATTTAGTTCTTTTTTGATTTATTATGCTTTTAAACACATATGAGCCATGGAAATTTGCTTTTTCCCAGGAAGAAATTGATTTTAACAACCTTGAAGAAGGTGCTTGGGGAATAATTGGTGTTCCGTTTGACAGTACGACATCTTATCATCCGGGTTCACGTTTTGGACCTATAGTAGTTAGAGAAGCTTCCTATGGGTTTGAAAAATATAATACTATTTTTAATACACAATTGGACAATATTTTTTACGATTTCGGAGACGTAAATGTTGTTTTTGGAAACTGTAAAAAAACATGTGACATAATTGAAGATACTGTTAACGAACTGTCTGATTTAAAAATCAAACCATTGACTATTGGGGGAGAACATAGTTTAACTATTGGTGTTCTTAATTCATTAACTGAAAAATATGATGATTTGACTGTTGTCCATTTAGATGCTCATAGGGATCTGGCAGATACTTTTATTGGAGAGGAATATTCTCATGCCAGTGTTATGAAAAGGGTTCATGAAATGAGCATTAAGGAATTGATTCAGATAGGTATCAGGTCAGCTTCAAAGGAAGAGGAGAATTTTGTTGAAAATCACTCTAACATTATGACATTTAAAAGTAATGAAGTATTCAGTCATCTTGATAATATAGAATATTATTTAAGTGCTGTGGACACTCCAATTTATCTCTCTATCGATATGGATGTTTTTGACCCGTCTGTTGCTCCAACTGTTGGCAATCCAACTCCCGGTGGAATATTATATGATCATATAGAAGCAATACTCAAAACTTTATCTTTAAAAAATGTTGTTGGTATGGATGTTGTTGAAACAGCTGGTGACAGATTAGGGGATATTACTGCAGTTCTGGCTTCAAAAATAATTTATGATTTTTTATCATTATTGTGATAACTTGTTTTTATTTTTAATCTGATTTGACTTTTATTATTTTATTCATCATCCTTTTTTAGAATTTTTAGTTGATTATCTGCTTTTTTTATAAAAAATTAATATGGAATTATTTAAATATTAGCTTAAAGTAAAATTAAAATATTAATAATTAATTAATTAGGAGCAAAAATTATGAATAGTAGAACAATTGAACTTTCTGGTCATGTTATTGATTCATTAACTTTACCAAAAGCTCTGGATATTATCATGGATAAAGGTGGAGATTTTGATTTCTTAGAATTTGATGTAGGTAAAAGAAAAACTGATACTAGTAAGGTTAAGATGGCTGTTTATGCAGAGTCTATCGACCTTTTAAATTCTATTTTAGATGAATTGTCAGTATTAGGTGCATCAATATCTGAATTAAAAGAGGTTGAATTAGTTGCATCTTCAAAAGATAAAGTTGCTCCGGAAGGTTTTTATTCTACTTCAAATCATACAACTCATATTCTCTATAAAGGTAATTGGATTGTTGTTGAAAACATTGAGATGGATTGTTTAATCTGTGTTGATGAAAAGAATTCTCGTGCATCAGTTAAACCGATAGCAGAGATTAAGGCAGGAGACATGATTGTTGTTGGTCGTGACGGAATAAAAGTTACACCACCTCAAAGGTCCAGAGAAAAAAGCGGAACTTTTGAATTTATGAACAGTGATGTTTCTTCTGAAAAACCATTGATGAATTTAATCAGGGGAATTGCAAAGGAAATTAAAGAAATCAAAAGTAAAGGCGGTAAAATAGCTATTGTTGGGGGTCCGGCTATTGTACATACAGGATCAGGCAAATATCTGGCGGCTTTAATTAGGGAAGGATATATTGATTCTCTTCTTGCAGGTAATGCACTGGCTACTCACGATATTGAAAGCAATATTTTTGGAACTTCCCTTGGTATTGAAGTGGAAACAGGAGAAATTATAGCTCATGGACATACTCATCATATGAGGGCCATTAATAAAATTAACCGTTCAGGATCAATTAAACAGGCTGTTGAAGACGGCACATTAACTGGCGGAATCATGTATGAATGTATTAAAAAGGATATTCCGTATGTTTTGGCAGGTTCTATTCGTGATGACGGTCCTCTGCCTGATGTAATAACTGACACTGCCGAGTCACAAAAATTAATGCGTAAACAGGCTCAGGAAGTGGATATGGTAATTATGATAGCTACCATGTTGCATTCAATAGCTATGGGTAATTTACTTCCTTCAAAAGTTAAAAGTATCTGTGTAGATATTAATCCGGCTACTGTTACCAAATTATCTGACAGGGGAAGTGCTCAGGTAGTTAGTATTGTAACAGATATAGGTACATTTTTACCTCTTTTATATGAATCCCTACATGAAAGTGATTAGATGCAATTCAGTGCATATATGTTAGATGTTATAACTGATTCAATTTATCCTGCACGTATTTCAGTTGAAGACGGATTTTTTAAAGAGATACTTCCTATTGTCATTAATGATGACAGTGAATTGGATATTCAGGGGATTATTCTTCCGGGATTTATTGATTCCCATATCCATATTGAAAGTACAATGCTTACTCCTGCACAGTTTGCAAAACTGGCTGTAAGGTTCGGTACTACTTCAGTTGTTTGTGATCCTCATGAAATAGCTAATGTTGCAGGTACTGACGGGATAGATTTCATGATTGAAAATTCAAAATCTGTTCCTTTTAATTTTTATTTTTCAATTCCTTCCTGTGTTCCTGCAACCTGTTTTGAAACATCAGGAGCTATTTTGGACAGCGAAACTATAGGAGAACTTCTTAAAAAAGATGAAGCTGTTGCACTTGGTGAAATGATGAATTTTCCAGGTGTGATAAATGGGGATGAGGAAGTTTTGGCCAAACTGGAAAAGGCAAAAGAACTTGGAAAACCTATAGACGGTCATGGGCCTCTGCTTTCTGGAAAAGATTTGGATAAATATATTGGCGAACATATCTCTACTGACCATGAATGCAGCAATTTTGCAGAAGCTATTGAGAAAAAAGAAAAAGGTATGAAAATAATGGTTCGTGAAGGGTCTTCTGCTAAAAATATGGAAGCTCTTTTTGATTTTAGCGACAGATTAGAATACTGGAAAAATCACGAAAGTTTTGGAAAAATGCCCAATGAAGTTCTGGAAAAAAGAATACATCTGCCTATTTTTGATTTTATCGTAAGTGATGATAAGCACACCACTGACTTAATTAAAGGTCATTTAAATGAATCCATTAAAAAAGCCATTGATTTGGAAGTCAGCCCTATAAGTGCAATTGAAATGGTTACAGTTAATCCGTCAACACATTATAATTTAAACACAGGAGCTATTGTAAAAGGAATGCAGGCAGATTATGTTATTGTAGATAATTTAAATGATTTTAATATTTTAAAAACATATGTTGCCGGAGAATGTGTTTTTGACGGTAAAGATGTTTTATTTGATGTAGCTGAAATAGAGTTCAAAAATACTTTTGATGTTTCCAAAAAGAAATCTGAAGATTTTGAAATTTCCTGTGATAAGTCATCAGTTGATGTTAATGTAATCAGATGTTTCAACGGGGAATTAATCACTGAAGCTGAAAGTGCAACATTAAAAACTAAAAATGGTTTTATTGAAGCTGATTTGGATGAAGATATTTTAAAAATAGCTGTTGTTGAGCGTTATGGCGGAAATTCAATAGCTAATGGATTTATAACTGGATTTAATCTTAAAAAAGGTGCAATTGCTTCTTCTGTAGCTCATGATTCTCATAATATTGTAGTGGTGGGAACAAATACTAAGGACATGGCAAAAGCAGTTAACTGTTTGATAGATAATGAAGGCGGTTTTGCTATTGTTGACGGTGATTTTGAAGATTCTTTGGCATTGCCTATTGCAGGTTTAATGACTAATGAAGACAGCTATGAAGTAGCTGAAAAATTAGAGAATTTGCAAAAAACAGCTGCTGATTTCGGGTGCAAACTGGATTCTCCGTTTATGACCATGTCATTTATGGCGCTTTTAGTAATTCCAGCTATCAAAATATCTGATAAAGGTTTATTTGACTGTATAAACTTTGAATTTATTGATGTAATTAAAAATTAGGGGGAATACCCTTTTTTTATTAATTCTTTTTTTATTTCATGGATTGCTTTTTGTTCTTCTTTTGATCCGACTTTATTGATTACTCTTTTTGCTTCCCTAAATCTTCCAAGATAATATTCTTTTTGTTCATCATCAACCATGTCTATTCTTGTAAAATTAACTAAAGTTTCTATAAGCAGCCCCATGGCACGGTTGATAGCTTTTATATTTTTATTAATTACAAGTGATGTAACTTTGGCTTTTATAACAATAGCTTCAGAGTCACTTTTAATCGGATCGCTTCTTTTAACAGCTTCTATTAAGTCAGTAACTTCACATTTAAAATAGCTTTCAATATTTTTAATGGAATTGTTTTCATCAAAATAATTTTCTGGAAGGTTATCAATTGTTGAAAGAGTGAAAAGTTGTGGATTTTCAGTAATATTTACAGTAAATTCCTTTTGAGAAATAATGTTTTCTAAAGTGGTGCTTCCTTTGAATATGCGACAGATTACACTATCTTTGCCGGTACAGATAACTCCAATTGGGGCGGCATTTCTTTTGCCCTTAAGGCTTATTGTGGTTATTATTGTTTCGTATTGTCTTCCTTTTTCCATTCCAACTGAAGATAAATTTATTTCCATATTTATAAGTTTAATAATATTTACTTAATTAAAGTATCGATTTTTAAAAAACATTTTTATATGTTAATAAACAATATTATAAGTATTATATATTAATTTTAAGGAGTTTAAGCAATGAACTATAAAATGTATGATGAAATGATGGAGCAACCTGATTCACTTAAAAGGACATTTGCAAGCGAAATGTCTAAAATGGACAGTGTTTCAGAAGCTGTATCAAAAGCAGATAAAATTTATTTAATTGGTTGTGGTAGTTCTATTTCTACATGTTACAGTGTTAGGGATGCATTAAGAATGTCCTGTGACATGAGTGTAGAAGTATTTACCGGCTATGAGTTTTATTACAATAAAAAATTAATCAACGGGGAAAATTCAGTAGCTATTTTCACATCACAATCCGGTGAAACTGCAGATACTTTGGCATCTCTTAAAAGAGCTAATGAATATGGAATTCAGACTGTTTCAATTTCTAATGAACCTGATAGTTCAATGATAAAAGAAGCTAAAACTCCAATTATAACACAATGTGAAAGAGAAACAGCAATTCTTGGAACTAAAACATATGTAACTCAATTAGCCTGTCTTTATCAGATTTTATTTAAAGGGTCTGATTATGATAAGGCAGATGAACTGTTAGGTGATTTGAAACATATTCCAGATATTATTGGAGAATTGTTAAAGACTACTGAAGAAGACAATAAAAAATTAGCTGAAGAGTTTAAAGATGAAGATATATTCTACTGTTTAGGTAGCGGACCTAACTTTGGTCTTTCTTTTAAATTAGCGATGACTATGCTTATGGAAGGAGCAATTAAACATGCATGTCCTCTTTATTCTGCGGAATTTAGGCACGGTTTAATAGAACGTGCAGAAAAAGATGTTCCGATTATTTTCCTGCATTCAGGTTTTGAATCAGATGAAATAACTGACAAAGCTATTGATTTTTCTAAAAATTTAGAATTAAAATCTATTGTTTATAATTTGGAAGATTATGCAGACATCAATCCGTTATTATCTCCATTAATATTTGTAGTTCCTTTGGAATGGTTTGTTTATTATTTGGCGCATTTTAATGGTGAAGATCCTGGTGCTACAAGACACATAGGAAAAGTCAGATATTAATTTTTTTTAAAAAAGAAAGTTGTAGAAAATTTATTCTACATTAATTTTATTTTTTGGTGTTTTTAATTTAGGAATAGTTATTAAAACTGTTCCGTTGTTGAATTTTGCACTGATTTTATCAATTTCAATATTGTTGCTGAATCTGATGCTTTTGCTGCATCTTCCTTGTTTTATATCTGAAATTAAAATACTTTTATCTTCTTCTTCAATTTCTTCAATATATGGTTTAAAAGTAGCAACAATTGAAATATCTTTGTCTCCAGCTTCAATATCAATTTCTTCTTTTTCAATACCTGGAACATCTACTTTCAAGTAGTATTTTTCTTCAGTTTCTATTAAATCAACATCCAAACTGTGGATTGTTGTTTTTTTATAATCATCAATTTTCTGATCAATTATTTTTTGAATTGATTTAATACCGTCTTGAAGGTCATCAAAACCTCTGGATAAATCTTCGGTCATTTTTCCAGCCATATTTTTTGTCTGTTCCCTTTTTTCGTTTAATTTTTCCTTGCGGTAATTGATTTTTTCTTCAGCCTTTTCTTTGTGTTCGTCAATTTTTTCTTCAGCCTTTTCTTTGCCTTCGCTAATTTTGGTTTCAATTATATCTTTTTCTACCATATTTGTGACTCCCTATGTTTAATTAAATTTAATTGTTATTATGGACTTTTAATATATAAAGGTATCTTTAATATTCATTTTCTTCAGTTCTTTCTATTTTTTTAACAGAGTCTAAAACTTTATTTATTTTATCAATACCTTCTCCTTCAATAGCTGATATAAAAATGGAGTTATCTAATTCATCTACATACTGTTCTACATAGCTGGTGTCTTCAATAAGGTCCATTTTATTAAATAGGTAGATTACAGGAATGTTGTCAAATATTTTTTCAATCTGTTTTAATAAATTGTACTGACTTTCAAGACCAAATCCGCAGGTTTCAGATGCATCAAAAATAAATAAAATAGCGTCAGCCAAATGTTCCAAAGCTACAATTGCATTTAATTCAATATCATTCATTTCTAAAACAGGTCTGTCTAAAAGTCCGGGAGTGTCAATAATTTGTATGCTTTTCCAATGTCTTTCCACATGTCCTATTTGAATTCCTTTAGTTGTAAAAGGATAATTGGCTATTTGAGGATCTGCTCCAGAAATCTGATTAAGAAGTGTGGATTTTCCTACATTTGGAAATCCTGCTATTACAATTGTTGTTGCATCAAAGTCAATTGTAGGCATATTTCTTAAGTTAGCCTTTGCAAAATCCAGAAAATCCAAATCCTTTTTGATTTTGTTTACAACAGATGCAATTCTACCGTATGCCTGTTTTTGAAGTGTAGTTGCTTTTTCTGACGGATTTTTTCTGATTTTACTTCCGTATTCTTTTTCAAGTTGTGTTAAAATACCATAAGCCCAGTTAAGCCCTCCAAGAGCCTGTTTCATATCATCTACACCAACAGTAATGTCAATGTAATCCTGATAAAATGGGGGAAGGTCTTCTATATCCGGAACACTATCTAAAATGGATTTTAATTTGTCTTTGATTACCTGGCAAGAAGTTATAACTCTTCTTTCTTCAATTCTTTTTCCTTTCAGATGTTTTGGTATTTTCTGTGTTCTCATTAAATCTGCCTGTTTTTTCCCTCTGCTAAATCCTTTATCAAGTAATTCATCAGGAGTAGGTATTGTAGGTATCATCATTGTTATCACTTTAAATATTAGTTACTTATACTGCTTCTCTTTCAATATTTATATAATATTCTTTAGCTAGGATGCTTAATTAAATTTATGGCTAATGTTTAATTAAAAGTTGTTTCAATATTATTTATAAGATATTAGTTTAAACATACATAAAATAATTTGTTAATGCTGTTTACAACCGTTAATGTTTTTTGGACTTTTAAGAGAATCTTTTACATTTAATTAAGGAGGATAAGAATTGAAAGAATATCATCAAATTGAAGATTTACCAATTGAATTAAAAAATGAACTTAAAGACAATGTTTCTTTTTTTGATAATTTTGAAGGTAAATCATTAGACGAGCAACAAAGAATAGCCTGTGTTTTGAATGATTGTGATTTGGAAATTATTGCAGGTGCAGGAACTGGTAAAACTCATACATTACTTGCTAAAGCAGAATATTTAATTGAAAAGAAGAATATTTCTCCTGATGATATTTTATTTTTATCATTTTCAAAATCTTGTGTAGAAGAATTAATTGAAAAATTAAATTATGAGGTTCCTACAAGTACAATTCATTCTTTTGGTCTGTCGTTAATCAATGAATATAGAGATAAAAAAGTATATGATGGTAAGGGTTTTAAAAAGATTTTTGAGGAGTATTTAAAAACAGCATCAGATAAACAAATAGATGATATAACAACTTATTGTGAAAATAATCTTAACTCTAATGATATGATTAAATTAATAGAGTTGGATCGGGAAATTGAAAAATTCAATCATTTAATTTCAAAATCAAATATTTCTTCAAGAATTAAAAGTTTCATTGATTTATTTAAAGGTAAAGGATATGTTGCTTCTGATTTTAAAAAGATTAAATCTAAATGTAAACATGACTTTGAAAATAATAATGGAGGATATTATACTAATAAAAATTATTTAAATAATATGGCTTTTATTCAGATAGTTGAACCAGTCTTTAGGTTTTATGAAAGTTACCTTTTTAAAAATCACTTAATTGACTTTAATGACATGATTAACAAAGCAATTGACTTGGTTGAAAATGAAGGAATATTTAATAATTTTAAATATATTTTTGTTGATGAATATCAAGATATCTCTTATAAAAATTTTCAGTTTATAAAAACTCTCAAACAAGCTTGTAATGCTCATTTGGTTGTTGTTGGGGATGATTGGCAATCTATTTATGGTTTCAGAGATAGTGATATTACTCTGTTTAATGATTTTTGTGATTATTTCCCAAATGCAAATAGGGTTTTCATTGAAAAAACTTATAGAAATCCTCAGGAATTAATTGACATTGCAGGTAATTTTATAATGAAAAATGAGTCACAATTTAAAAAATCATTAAAATCAGATAAATCTATTGAAAAACCTGTAAAAATAATTTTTGATAGTGATTCAGATTCAATTTATAATCTCATTTATAATTTATCAAAGAATAATGAAAAGGTATTCATTTTAGGCAGGTATAATGGGGATATTGATAAGTTTATATTTGATACTGACTTAGTTAAAAAATCAAAAGGTAGTTATAAACAAATAACGAATGATTATGAAAGTATAAAGAATGTGGAATATCGTACAATTCATAAAGCAAAAGGTCTTGAAGCAGATTATGTAGTTTTAATCAATGTTTTTAATCGGGATTGGGGATTTCCTAATAAATTTTATCCACCATATTTCGTGAATTTAATACATAATTGGGATTATGATAAAAAATTAGAAGAAGAACGTAGATTATTTTATGTTGCTATTACTCGTGCTAAAAAAGGAGTTTATATATTTACAGAAGATTATAATCAGTCTGAATATATTGATGAATTAATAGATGAAAATAATTTAGAATTAATTTATAGTGATGATTTTAACCGATTTAAGGAATTTGATAGTGTAGAGGAGGAAGATGTTAAAGCTAATTTAATTGATTTAAGCGATTTTGATAATTCTAAAGGTATTGAAATTAAAGCTAATCAGAAGGATTTTGGAAATAAGCTCCTTAAATCAAGAAAGTATGATGAAGCAGAAGATTTTTATAAAAAATTAATAACTAATATGTATTTTTTAAATGATTATTATCCGTATAGAAAATTAGTTGAAGTATATTATAAGAAAAGAGATAATTTGAATGTTATAAACACAGTTGAAGAATTTTTTAAAAGTGGACGATTTTGTAATGAATCACAGGTATTGTGGTTTGAATCAAAATATAAAAAAGCATGTAAGTACTCTGGTCATAGTTTTTCTAATTTTGACGTATGTTTGGATTATTTTAATGAACATGGCCGTAAAAATAAAGACAAACAAAATGAACCTGTTCCAATTGCAGCAAGAATTCAAAGTGGTGGAGGAAAGGTAAAAATTATTTCTCAGGAGGCACATAATATAAAATCTGAATATCATGAGTTAAGCCTTAAATATAAATCTGCCAGATCTAGTAAAAAAGCATTATATTTTTTCGAGCAGTTATGGGATAGAAAAGAGTTTACAAAAAATTTAACTGCATATAAAAGATTATGTTCATTATATTATGATACACAACAATACGAAAAAGTAATAGAAGTTGCAAAGGAATATTTTAATAGTGATGCCCGTAAAACTAAATCAAGTCTGGCCTGGTTTAATAAAAAAATTGCAGAAGCTAGTAAAAAATTAGATAAATCTCCAGTAAACGAATCATCGGATTATATTAAAACAACTAACTTATCAAATGATGAATTATTATTTAAATATGCTGATTTATATGAAAAAGGATTATTGACTAAATATGAATTTGACAGAAAGAAAAAGGAATTATTATTTAATGATGATTAACGGGATATTTTCAGAAAATTTAGTGAAAATCCCATTTGTCACCACTATAAGTAATGTTACTTTATTATTTAAATATTTGTCCCTGGAATGTGTATACATCACAGCTTTCATCTAAATAGCTGTCTGCACTAATTCCTGCTTTCATACATGTATGTTCTAAAAAAGTTTCTACATCAAAGTTATTTTCAGTTGCTACTTGAGGAAGCAGCAATCCTTTTGAATATCCTTTTTTAATCATTAATCCGTCTTTGCCGATTTTGATATTGTTTAGATATTCACTTGGATGTGCAATTTC
Organism: Methanobrevibacter intestini; assembly: GCF_047402955.1. Classification (NCBI taxonomy): domain Archaea; kingdom Methanobacteriati; phylum Methanobacteriota; class Methanobacteria; order Methanobacteriales; family Methanobacteriaceae; genus Methanobrevibacter; species Methanobrevibacter intestini. The sequence goes on along the minus strand of NZ_CP187956.1, from coordinate 569,676 downwards.
CATTAATTGGGGTTTTGTTAAAACTGTAACCTCAAATTCCAGATTACCGTATTCTTCAGGAATTACCTGAGGAAATCTCGGGTCCTCAGATGCTGCTGCAATTGCTACACTGATTGTTGCCTGAATTGCACTTTCAATAGGTTCAGGATATCCGATACATCCTCTTAACTGATTATTTTTGTTTAAAGTTACAAAAACACCTAATTTTTCTTTAAGTTCTTCAGGACAGTCTTCAGGAACAAGAATTTGTTCGCCGGTTTCAAGATAAGTTTTTACCGCTTTTTTAGCTATATTTAACAAATATTCTCCATGTTCTTGGCTTATCATTTTTATTACACCTCTTTATTAGCTACTTCCGCCAACTAAAGCATTTAAAATTCTTGTATGTGGTCCGCCGTCACCTACCGGTGCAGTCTGACCGTCTTTTCCACAGAATCCAACACTTAGTTCAAAGTCATTGCCGATAGCGTCAACATTTTTTAGGGTTTCTAATATATTTCCTGATAATGAAACGTCTCTTAACGGAGTGGTTATTTCTCCGTTTTCTATTTTAAATCCTTCTGCAGCATTGAACTGGAATATTCCTTTTCCGGTATCAACTTGTCCGCCTCTTGAGCCTTTAAGATAAATTCCGTCAGGAATATCTTCTATCAGCTCTTCAAAAGACATCTCTCCAGGTTTTAAGTAAGTGTTACTCATTCTTACAATTGGTTTGTCAGCTATTATTGATCTTGCATTTCCGGAAGATTCCATATTTAATTTTGATGCGGTTTCTCTTGAATTTAAAAGAGATATTAATTTACCGTCTTTTACTAGCTGATTAGGTTTGGTTTTAACTCCTTCCACATCATAAGGATAATATCCGAATCCGTCTTTTAAGCTTGCATCATCGTAGATATTGACTATGTCTGAACCTATTTTGCTTCCTAATTTATCTTTAAGAATTGAATCATTTTGCAAAATCAGATCTCCTTCTACTGCATGACCTAATGCTTCATGAACAAATACTCCGGTTAAATTAGGGTCAGCAATAATTGGGAATCTTCCTGAAGGTGCACTTTCAGCTTTCAGTAATCTTACAGCCTTTTCACCTATTTTTCTTCCAAAAGCTTCAATGTCTTCGTCACTTATAGCTTCAAAGCCTTTTACTCCACCAATACTGTTGTGTCCGATTTGCATCATGGTTCCGTCACTTGCAGCAGCATTTAAAAACATTGCAACCCTATTTGTGTTCATTTCAATGTTTGTACCTTCACTGCTTAAGATAACTTCCTGGCTTTGTGAATCGGAATAGGAAACAGTAGTGCTGGTTACTTCTTTTAAACTGGCAGCTTTGCTGGCTTCAGACATTATTTCTTTTTTTTCTTCTATTGAAACATCACTGAAGGGTATTTTAACATCAGTAGATACTTTATCCTGAATTATATCTGCTTTAGACAATGATTCATCTCCTTTAAGGGAGTTTGATATCTTTATAGAGGTTTGTGCTATTTCATCTAATTTTGATAAATCATTTGTATAAGCAAATCCCCATGCACCATTATTTAAAACTCTTATTCTTATGCCTAATGAGTTTCCTGTGTTGATTTCCTGTACTTCTCCGTCTTTCATGATTATGGAGGTGTTATTTCCGTTTCCTGCCCTGATATCCACATAATCTACTTTGGGAATGGTTTTGTTAATGACTTTTTCAAATAAATCAAGATTTTCATTCATTGTTTCATATCCATGATAATATATTATTATCTATTTTTAGAGTTTAAGTTTAATATATGTGTTGTAATAAAGGGAATTCTTTTTTTATTTCTTTTTCCAAATATATCATTGGTGTTTAAATACAATAAAAAATATAACTCATGTTATAGATTTTTTTTTAAAAGTTATAAGGTGATTAAATGGTAATAATTGTAGGTTCTGGAGCAGGAGGAGCAATATTATCAATGGAATTAGCTAAATCTAATGTGCCAGTAACCATAATCGAAAAAGGAAAATATATTGACTCTAAAGATGCTTTTAATTATTATGATAAATACAATGACAGTGTTGATTTGCTTACAGCTACATGTGTTGGAGGTTCAACAATGGTTTCAATGGCTAACATGGTTAGGGCATTAGATGAGGAGTTATATGATTATGGAATTAATCTTTCAGAAGAATATGATTATGTTGAAAATCTGATTAAGGTTCATGGTTTGGATGACACTCATATAGGCAAAGGAACACAATTATTTTTGGATGCAGCTGAAGAACTGGGTTTAAATCCGGTTAAAATGCCGAAAGCTATTTATGAAGAAAAATGTATTCAGTGCGGTCAGTGTGCATTTGGATGTCCTGTTGATGCAAAATGGACAGGAAAACACTTTGTTGACATAGCTATTGAAAATGGTGCAGAATTCATTGATGAAGCTGAAATCACTGACTTGATAACTGAAGATAATCGGATAAAAGGAGTCAAATTTATTAAAAATGGAAAAGAAGAAATATTGCACTCTGATACAGTGGTATTGTCTGCCGGAGCTATTGGTTCTGCTTTAATTTTAAGAAAAATAGGAATTGATGCCGGAAGAGAACTGTTCTTTGATCCCTTTGTTTCAGTAGGAGGAGTTATAAAAGACATTAACTTCAACACTGAAGTTCAGATGGCGGGTCTTGTTGCTGGTAAAAACTTTGTTCTGTCACCTCATTACTCATCATTCATTCCGTCTAAAATCGGGGGGGATGCTGAACCTAAAGATATATTGAGTATCATGGTTAAAACATCTGATGAATGCAAAGGATATATAACTGATGACGGGGATGTTGTTAAAATAAACACTATTGATGATATCAGGTATTTGGCTGAAGGTGCAGCTGCTGCAGGTTTTATTCTGGAAAAAGCAGGTGTTAATCCGGCTACAATAGCTTCTACAGTTTACAGAGGAGCACATCCCGGCGGCAGTGCAGCTATTGGAAAATTTGTAGACAGCAACCTGGAAACTGAAATTAAAGGTTTGTTTGTTGATGATGCAAGTGTGTTACCAATTTCTCCAGGAAAACCTCCGATTTTAACTATCATGGCATTATCTAAAAGATTGGCTGATTATTTAATTGGCTGATTTTTTTTATAAACTAAAAATTTATATGATTTTACAGAAATATCTTTAATTATGAAATCTGAATGCGCATGCCCTATTGATAAAGCAGTTGTATTGTTTAATAAAAAATGGACTATCCAATTAATTAGGGATATGTTTTTTGGTAAAAAACAATTTAAAGAGTTTCAAGAAGATAAACCTGATTTAAGTAATAAAGTTTTGTCACAAAGACTTAAGGAATTAGAAAATAACGGGCTTGTTGAAAAAAAGGTTTTAAATACGACACCTATTTCTAGCGAATATCATTTAACAGAGTATGGAAAAAAATTAAATAGGGTAATATATGAGCTTGCTGTATTTATTTTAGATGAATCTGATTTTGTTGAGTATAAAGATGAAGAAGTTAAAAATCAGATTAAAAACAATTTTAAACAAGCTCTTAATATTTAAAATTAAATTTTATAATTTTTTGGAGGGTTTCCTGAAAAGTCAGCTATTGTAGCATCACCGGAGATGGTGAATACTTCGAATTCAGGATTATCTCCACTTTGGTATAATGTTTTTACTAGTTCGTTTGATTCGATAACTTTTTGTTTAAGTTCTAAATTTGAAGTAAACTCTACTTTTCCACTTATTCTAATCCATGCAAATTCAGCAGTTGCTGTTGTAATTTCACAGTTAGGATTTTTTTCTAATTCTTTGTATATTGGTTTTTTATTGCTTGTACAAAAATAAGGTTTGTTGTTTTCTTCAAAGTAATATAATATTGGTCTTACTTTCGCATTTCCGTCTAAACCTTCAGTTGCTAAATAAATTAATGGATTTTCATTTAAAAATTTTATTACATCATTCATAATATATACTTCCTTTTTTGGTTATTTATTGCAATAAATGTAATTAATATTATGATTGAAGTATTTTAAAAGCTTTTTGTAACTATTGGGTAACTTAGTAACCAAATGGTTACTTATAAAAAAAGAATTTGAAGATTATTCGAATTGTTTTTCGATATCTTCTGTTTTAATTAATTTTTCACAGTAATGGCATCTGACAACTGGCGGATGGTTGTTTATAACATTAAATTTAGGAGTTATCGGTTCATTTGCATAATTGGTTATGCATTTGGAGTTGGTACATTTGATAATTCCTGTAACTGTATCAGGCAGTATAATTTTATCTTTTTTTACTGGTTTGTAGTCTCTAATAATGTTAACACTGGCTTTAGGTGCAATTAATGCAATTTGATCAAGTTCTTCATGGTTCAATTCTCTGTTTTCAATTTTAACTATGTCTTTTCGACCAATTTCTTTTGATGAAACATTCATAGCCACGGTAACATTTTTAGTTTCACTGTCTGGAAGTCCTAATATTTTAAGGATATGTAATGACTTATTTGCAGTAATATGGTCAATTACTGTACCATTTTCAATAGCTCTGATTTTTAATTCAGATTTTTTATCAACACTCATAATTTACCCACTGTACATTTTTAAGTCTAATATTTCAATAATTGCTTCAGTATCATTGATTAAAGTTTCAATATCTTTATCTTTTGTGTTTAATGTAAATGTTTCAATAACTCTGGCTCCACGTACTTTTACTTTTTCAGCCATTCTGTCTACTGTAGCCTGTCCCCCTCTGCCAGTCATTGTTGCAAAGAGGTATAAGTCTTTTCCTTTTAAATCACATCTGTCAATTAATGTTATAATCGCAGGTGTTGGTTTTCCTGCCCAAGTTGGAGTTCCAATGTAGATTGAATCATATTCGGTTAAATCCACTTTAGAAGGAGCTATTTCAGTTTTTGTTTCTTTAATTGAGTCAATACATGAAGTTAGTTTATTTTTAAATCCACTTCTCTTTTTCAAATCAATAACTTCAAGTATATCAGTTCTTAACTCTTTTGCAAGTGTTCTAGCTACAACTTCTGTACTTCCGTGTTGGGAATAATAAATTATTAAAGTTTTCATATTATCTCCCTCTCTTTGATTTTATTTGTTTGTTTTAGGGTGTTATATATTTTATGGATTAATCCCAAAATGTTTTAATCCTGTTGTTTCATCTAATCCAAGCATTATGTTCATATTTTGTATAGCCTGGCCTGATGCACCTCTAACAAGATTGTCGATACAGGACAGCATTACAACTCTTCCGGTATCATCAATTTCAAATCCTCCAATATGGACAAAATTGGATCCTCTAACAGAACTTAAATGAGGAATTTCTCCATCATCCATTAATTTAATGAAGTATTCTTTACCGTATGTTTTTTCATAGAATTTTCTTAATTCATCTGGAGTAATATCGGAATGCTCTTCTTTTAAGAAGCTATGGCTTGTTGTTTGGATTCCACGTATCACCGGAACTAAGTGTGGGGTAAATGAAACTTTAACATCTTCAAATCCATGTAATTCCTGTTGAATTTCAGATACATGTCTGTGTGAAGAAATTTTGTAGGGGTTGACATTATCTGCAATATTTGGGTAATGTGTGGTACTTGAAGGATTTACTCCTGCTCCGCTAACTCCAGTTTTTGAATCAATAACTATTCTGTCAACTAAATCATTATCTACTAAAGGGTAAGATGATAATATTGCTCCTGTTGGGAAACATCCGGGATTTCCCACCAAATCAGCTTTTTTAATTTCATCTCTGTAAAGTTCAGGAAGACCATAAACACCTTTAATGTCGCTGGTATGTTTTAATCCGTACCATTTTTCATAAACTTTAGTGTCACGGTATCTGTAATCTCCGCTTAGGTCAATAACTTTAGCTCCGGTTTCAAGTAAGTCTGGAACTATTTTCATTGATGCTCCATGAGGAGTAGCTGTAAATATTATATCTGCGTCCAATTCATTTGGCTGTTTATTTTTGAAAACTAATCCTGAATCTCTTATGTGCGGGTGTATTTTATGTACAGGTGTTCCGTCATATTTTCTTGAAGTAATATCTTTTATTTCTACTTCACTATGATTCAACAACATTCTGAGAAGTTCTCCACCAGTATATCCGCTTGCTCCTACTATTGCTACATTATACATATTTATCTACCTCACTAATCACAATCGTCTTTTATTTTTCCTTTGAAATCCATTTTTTTTATTTTTTTAATAATTTTACAGCTGCTGTCTAACTCTGCATTGTGATATGCTTTTACACGCTCCACTTTAGCTTTTAATCCTCTTTTGTTAATAGCTTCTTGTAATTTAGTAATGTCATGTCTTTGATCAGCACCAATAGCTATTATGTCTGGATCAATTTCTTCTACAATTTTAAGGAAGTCTCCGTTTTCATTACCAAGATAAGCTTCATCTACTCCTTTTATCATTTTTACTAACTCTAAACGTTGTTGTTCTCCAACTATGGGGTATCTTTTTCTTTTTTCAACAGTTGAATCGCGAGCAATTACTACATAAAGTTTAGCATCTTTACCTCCAAGTTTTTTAGCTTCGTTAAGGTAAATTCCATGTCCCGGATGTAATAAATCGAATGTACCAGTTGCCATTACTTTTTTCATAATTTCACTGCCTATTTTGATATTTTAAAGCTTCTTTTAAATCGATTTTATCTTTGTAAAGTGCAGAACCAATTACAATACCTTCAACACCACTTTCATTTAATTGTTTAATGTCAGAAATGCTGGTTATTCCTCCGGAATAAACAATCGGCAGGTCAACAGAGTTTTTAAGCTTAATAACAGGCTCAGTATAAAAGCCCCCTAATAAACCTTCAACATCAACATTGGTAAAAAGAATACTTCCTGCTCCATGTTCTTTAAATTCATTTGAAAGTTCTGCGGGACTTTTGTCAATCTTTTCCTGCCATCCTTTAATTACAACCCTGTTGTCTTTACTGTCAAGTGAAATCATTATTCGCTCTGATCCGTATTCATTTGACAGTTCAGTTATGGTTTCTGGATGTTCAATTCCCATAGTTCCAATAATCAGTCTTTCAATATCTAAATCAAGAAGTTTTTTAGCATAATCAACACTTCTTATGCCTCCGCCTAGTTGTATAGGTACATTAACTTCATTTAATATTTTTTTAATTATATCGAGGCTGGTTTTTCCGTCAATTGTACCATCCAAATCGATTATGTGTAAATTTTTAGCTCCCAAATCTTCCCAATGTTTTGCAACATTTTCAGGGTTTTCAATAGCTATCATTTCACTTCCAGGTTGTCCCTGGACTAGCTGCACACATTTGCCATTTTTAATATCAACTGCAGGCATTATTAACATTTCATCTTTTTTAAATGACATTTATAACTCCATTACTAAATTTTTTGGTTTATAATATTTTTATAATTAATATGGTTTAATAGTTACTGTTAAATGCCAGTACTATCAAGTTAAGTGATTTTTCTGATTTTTAATTTTAATTTTTTCCAATTTTTTTATTTTTTTATTTATTTTGCTTGTATCGGTGTGTTATTATTTTAATTTTATTTTATTAGGTGTAAATTTATTTATATCTATTTTTAAGTATTTTATATAGTTAATATTATATATTATTAATTATAAAGTATTATTATCTAATAATATTAGTTTTTATTTGAGGATTGTTGTTTTTAGGGTGGTTTTTGATGGTTTTTGAATATGTGTTTTCAAATTTTTTAGCAAGTTTTAATAATTTTGTTGATGAAAAATATATATTAAGTGATAATGCTTTTGTTCGTAGTGGTAAATGGAGTTTGGAAACTGCAATTAAATTTCCTTTATTTAATCGTAAGAAAACAAAATTTAATGAAGTTAATAGGTATTTAAGGAGTCAAACAGGTGATTATTCTATGAAAATAACTGGTTCTGGTGTTTGCGATAGAATGCAATATATCAATCCCAAAGTTTATATAGACATGAATGATGGAGTTATAATGGAAATATACAACAATGTGGAAGAAATGGAAACTTTTAAAGGATTTCACGTTTTTGCAACTGATGGATCTTATGTTGAAATTCCAAATCATCCACAGGCACGTGAAGAAATGGGAGTTCCATCAAATAATGAAGTTGAAACATTTGCTGCAAATGCAAGAATTTCATGCACAGTAGATACAAAAATGGACTTTGTAATATCATCAATAATTGAAAATCAAACCATAGATGAAATAACACTAGCATTAAGACACTTAGACGATGTAAAAAACAAAATAAATATGAATAACATAATTACCTGTTATGATAGATACTATAATTCCACAGAAATCATGTTAAAAACAGAAACATTGAATTCATACTATCTAATCCGAGGAAAAACAAATACATTCAAAAAACAACAACAAAAAATGGATAATGATAAAAAAACCGACGAAACATTCGATATCAGCTTAAATAACGCAAAAATAAAAAAATTTCACGACGAAGAACTGAAAAAAATCGCAAGAAAACAAAAAAGCATACAAGTCAGAATAGTTAAAGTAAAATTAAAAACTGGACAAACAGAAATACTATTTACCAATTTACCAAAAGAAATAGCAACACCCGAAGAATTAAAGCAATTATACGGCGAAAGATGGAAAATAGAAACCGATTACGACAGACTAAAAAACAAACTATACATCGAAAAATTCAGCGGAAGAAGACGAACCATAATCGAACAAGACTTCTACAGCCACATATTCCTACTAAACCTACTAATAGGAATAAAACACGATGCAGAACTAAAAATAACACGAAAACCAAAAGAAACAGCAAAATACACCTACAAATACCACTCCAACATCAACACACTCATCGGAGAAATCAAAGACCAACTACCAAGACTCCTAACAGACAACCAAGACGAAATACAAAAAGTAATAAAAGAAATAATGGAAATAGGTTCTAAAGAACTCGTAGCAACAAAAATACCCCCACAAACACACACAGAAAGAGATAAAAAAAGAAATTGGAATAAAAATTGCAAAACAAGCAAAAGCCAAGGATTCTAAAAATCAGAAAAAAAATCACTTAACTTGATAGTACTGGTTAAATGCAAATAATTTATGGAAAAATCTATATAATCACTATCAATATAGATTTAGGTTTAACTAAATATTTATATAATATTTTAATTAATATCTTATTAAGTGATTTAATATGAGTGATATTGTAAAATTTGAAAATGTGGTCAAGGAGTATAAATCCGGAGAGCATATTTTAACAGCTATTGATCATATTAATTTTACTATTGAAGAAGGTGAATTTGTTGTTATTTTAGGTCCTTCCGGAGCTGGAAAATCAACTCTTTTAAATCTTTTAGGAGGTTTAGACACTGTCACCAGTGGTAAAATTATTGTTGACGGAAACAATATTGAAAGCTTCAATGACAATCAGTTAACTCGATATAGAGCTAAAAATGTTGGTTTCATATTTCAATTTTATAACTTAATTCCCAATTTGACTGCTCTTGAAAATGTTGAACTTATGAAAGATATTGTAGATGTTGATATTGATGGAATGAAAGTTCTGGCATCTGTGGGATTGGACAGACATGCTAATCAGTTTCCTTCACAGTTGTCTGGTGGAGAACAGCAAAGGGTTTCAATAGCTAGAGCTGTTGCTAAAAAACCTGCAATGCTTTTATGTGATGAACCAACTGGAGCACTGGATTCCAGAACAGGTGTTTCAATTTTAAGTTTGCTTCAAAATATGAGTGTTAATAACCGGTCCACTGTAGTTATTGTTACACATAATGCAATACTTGCTGAAGCTGCAGATAAGGTTATCAGAATTAAAAATGGTAAAATTGAAAGTATAACTATTAATGAAAATCCTAAAAAAGTAACTGATTTGGAATGGTGATTTTATGTTGTCTAAAAAGATGATTAGAGATATTAAGAATCATAAAACTCAATTTCTTTCAATCTTTTTAATGGCTTTTTTAGGAGTATTTGTATTTGCAGGAATTGGTGGGGAATACACAGGTTTTGAGCAAAGTGTTAATAATTATTATGATGCTACAAATTTAGCGGACGGATGGATTTACAGTAATCATTTAGATAATGCTGCTGTAGATAAAGTTGATAATCTAAGTGCAACTAAATCTAGTGAAAGACAGCTGGTTATTAATTCAGTAGCTGATTTCAGTAATGATCCTGATGTGACGCTGCACTTTGTAGAAAATAATGATATTTCTAAATTTTATCTTGTTGAAGGAAAAGACGTTGATATTGATGATGAAAATGGTGTATGGTTAGATAAACGTTTTGCCGATGCTAAACATTTAAATGTTGGGGATAACATTTCATTTTCAGTTAACGGATTAACCATTAATAAAGAAATTAAAGGTCTTGGTTATTCTCCTGAAAATGTTTATACTCCTTCAGACACTTCAATTATTACAGATTTCAATAAAACAGGTTATGCTTACCTGTCTTATAAGGCATTTCCAGCACAAATACAGTACAATGTATTGCTTGTTGATTTTGATGGAAATCCGAATGATTATGTAAATGACTTGGATTCAGTTATTGGTGGAAATTACAGTTCTTTTGTAAAACAGGCAGATCACCAAAGTGTTTCTCAATTTAATGAGGAACTGGATCAGCATAAAATGATGGGCGATATTTTTCCGGTTGTTTTCATATTGATTGCTGTTTTAACTCTGTTAACTACGATGACAAGAATAATTAATCATCAAAGGACTCAAATAGGAGTTTTAAAAGCAGTAGGATTTAAAGACAGAACTATAATGCTGCATTATATTTCATATGGATTCTGGCTAGTTTTGGCAGGAAGTATTTTGGGATTAATATTGGGGCCATTGACTCTTCCAAAATTGTTTTTAGAATCAATGCAAGCTGTTTATACATTACCTGAATGGGGCGTTGGATACAGTATTAGTTTTGTCATAGTTGCAGCATTAATGGTTGGTGTATCATTAATAGCTTCTTACTGGGCAACAAGAAGTATTTCTAAAGAAAATCCTGCAAATTCAATCAGGCCAAAATCTCCTAAAGTTGCTGTTTCCGGATTGGTGGAAAAGTCAAAGATATGGAAAAAATTCAGCTTTAATGCACGCTGGAATTATAGGGATGCAAAAAGAAATAGGACAAGGTCACTAATGACAATTGTAGGTGTTGCAGGATGTACTGCACTGCTTGTTTCAGCATTTGGAATGTATGACGGAATGAATGATTTGCGTGACTGGGAATATGAAGATATCAATCATTATTCCTCTAAATTAATTGTTGATAATAATGCTTCAATTAGTCAGATTAACAGCATAACTGGTGATGTTAACGGTACTCAATTAATGGAAGGCAGAATAGAATTTGATGTTAATGACCATAGGGATTCAGGTTCGCTGCTGGTTTTAAATGAAAGCAGTTTGGTAACTCCAACAGACAATCATAGAAATCTAATTTCCATTCCTGACGAGGGTGTGTCAATTTCCATGAAGATGGCTGATAATTTAGGTGTTGAAAAAGGAGACACAATCAAATGGCATATTGTAGGAAATGACAAATGGGTATCTACTAAAGTAAGTTCTATTCATGCAGACCCTATATCTCAGGGATTAATAATGACTCCTGATTATTTTGAAAATCTGGGATTGAATTACACTCCAACAAGTATTGTTACAGCTCAGGAGGTAACTTCAGATTATGATGGAATCAAAGCAGTGAATACTTTAGATACAGCTGTTTCAAATTGGAATGAAATATCTGAATCAATGCTTTCAATGGTATCTATTCTAATATTCTTTGCAGCATTATTGGCTGTTGTTGTTCTTTATAATTTGGGATTATTGTCATTTACTGAAATTGAGCGGGAAATAGCTACCTTAAAAGTTATCGGATTTGAAACAAATAATTTAAGAAAGTTATTACTGACGCAAAATTTATGGTTTACTTCAATGGGCTTTGTTTTAGGGATTCCATTTGGTTATCTCTTAATGAAAGTAATGACGGATTCTTCAGGACCTTCATTCCAATTTCCTATAACTTTAAGTCCAGGAAACTTAATGTTAAGTTTTATAATAACATTTTCATTATCCATAGTGGTTAACTTAATGTTTTCAGGAAAAATTAGAAAACTGAACATGGTTGAATCATTAAAAGGTGTTGAATAACCTTTTACTTTTTTTTATTTTTACAAAATTTATTTTAATTAATATTTATAATAATATATTATTATGAAGAGGACAGCTTTAAAAATTGGCTATATCGGAACTAATTTTCATGGTTTTCAAAGACAACCCGATTTAAGAACTGTTGAAGAAGAGCTGATTTACCATTTACGTAAACTCGGTTATATTGATGATTTAAAAAAGTCCAGATTCAGAATAGCCGGTAGAACTGATGCAGGAGTCCATAGTTTAGGTAATGTAATCAGTTTTCAGTCTGAAAAAGAAGTTAGAGTTAATGAAATCAATAACAGTTTGCCGGATGATATTCAGATACTGGCTAAAGCTCCAGTAAGATTTGGTTTTAAACCGAGGTATGCTGAAATGAGACAATATCGTTATGTTTTATTTAGATCTGATTTGGATTTGGATAAACTGGCTGAAGTAGCTGAAATTTTTAAGGGAACTCATAATTTTACTAATTTTACTAAACGATTCCAAAAAACAACAACCCGAACAATTGAGGATATTAAAATCAGTAAGGCAAATCTTAGTGATTATCATAAAAAGGAATTTCCAAATTTGCACGATACACTTTCACCTGTTTTCGTAGATATTTATGGAGAAAGCTTTTTATGGAATATGGTTCGTAAAATGATGCGTGTTTTTGTTGATGTAGCTATTGGAAAGTTATCTTTGGAAAAAGTTGAAGAATTATTAAATCCTGCAGAAAATGATCCCAGAGCAAATATTAAAGTTCTGGATCCGGATTATCTGATTTTAATGGATATTGAATATGATGGCATCAGTTTTGTTTATGATGATTATGCCTGTGAGCGCTTTAAAAGAAATTTAGTTGATTCACTGGATAATTTGCAAAGAAAATATGCCATAAGGGAATCTATGATAAAAAGTTTGGAAGATTTGAACGGATGAATTTTTCAGATAAAATTGGCTATTGGCAATGTTGCCGAGGTTTTTTAGAGGATTTTTCGTTATAAGAAAAGTCTTTCAAAAATAGTAAATATTAATTAAAAAAAGAAGTGGGAATTTAAACATTCCCAGCACTATTTTTCCATTTCAAATGAAAATCTGTATTCTTGGTTTACAAGAACCATGTCTTTGATTTTTGCATTTAAAATTCCAGAAATTTTGTACAAATCTTCCATGGTAACTAATTTACCTTCATTTATACTTAAAAAGAAAGTTACAATATTATCTGTAATAAGATAATTTAAATTGTAGTCTTCGTCTTTGTGATATTCTTTTAAGATATTGTATATTTTTTCTTCAATTTCTTTATCAAGGTTAGTCATAATACCACCTCATTGTCTATTAATAGAATTTTATACTATTTAAATGACCAACATTTATTATTCATGATTAACTAATTTTATATAGGTCGATAAAATGAAAATAGCTATTGTACTTGGAACCAGACCAGAAATTATTAAAATGGCTCCGATTATTGATGAAATTGAAAAGCGAGGTATAACTTCCTGTCTTATTCATACTGGACAACATTATGATAAAGAAATGTCAGATAATTTCTTTAAAGATTTGGAAATCAAATCTCCGGACTATAATATTCATGTAGGTTCTGGTTCTCATGGAAAACAGACTGGTTTGATGATGAAGGGTATCGAAGAGGTTTTACTTGATGAAAAACCTGATATAGTTCTTGTTCAGGGAGATACAAATGCTGTTCTTGCAGGAGCATTAGTAGCTTCTAAATTACACATTGCTGTAGGGCATGTTGAAGCAGGACTCAGATCATTTGATATTACGATGCCTGAAGAATTAAATAGGATGGCTGCAGATGCCTGTTCTTTGATGTATTTTATTCCAACTGAAGAATCTGCAATTAATCTTTTAGCTGAAGGAATTTCAAGAAAAAAACTGTTTATTACAGGAAATACTGTAGTTGATGCCTGTTTCAGGCATTTAGAAATAGCTAACAAATTAGGAATTCAGGAAGAATCTTTAGCTAGTTTGGATATTGAAAATATGAATAATATTTTAACTTTAACCATGCATAGAGCAGAAAATGTTGATGATAAAGAAAGGTTAATAAACATTATTTCTTCTTTAAAAGAACTGAAAGACATGAATATTATTTTCCCGATTCATCCGAGAACTAAAAAGACTTTGGAGAACTTTAATTTATTTGATGAATTAAATGAGTTGGAACATGTTCATATTATCAAACCATTGGGATATCTTGACTTTTTAATTTTAACTTCACATTCCACTTTGATTTTAACAGATTCAGGTGGGCTTCAGGAAGAAGCAATTACTTTGGATGTGCCGGTTTTAACTTTAAGGTATAATACTGAAAGGCCGGAAACAGTCAGTGCCGGAGGAAATATTTTAGTGGGAGCTAATAAAAAGACTATTCTGGAAAATGCTAAAAAGATTCTCAATGATGAGGAATTTGCAGATAAAATGAAAAATGCTAAAAATCCTTATGGAAATGGTGATGCAGCTATTAAAACTATTGATGCAATTGAAAAAGCATATAATGAAGGTTTATTAAATATTAAATCTCCTGAAAACATAATGTCTTCATTTAGCCGTAAAATGATAAAAATTAATGAGGATATTTCTGTTGGGGAATTTGAAGAACATGAAAATGCATTGGTGCATATGGTTTTTGATGGTGAAAAAATGATTTTCCCATTAAATGATTTAAATTTAAAGGGTATGATGATTACTTATGATGTCTATCAATGATGATTCAATCTTATTGTTTGAATATTTTACAGCTTCCGGTGAAAAAGATAAATGTATTATTTCAGAAGCAGAATCATTAATATTTTCACTTTTAGATGATTTAAAAGATTATGATGTAACAATTGTCCTTAATGAATCTTACAAAGAGATTATATGTGATTATGATAATGTTACACCAATATTTATTGATGAAGATATAATTTCATGGCTTGAAAAAAATGCAGCTGGTTTTAAAAAAGCTATTTTCATAGCTGCAGAAAATAATAATAATTTATATAATATTACAAAAATTTTAGAAGAAAATAATGTAAAGATTTATAATTCTTCTTCAGAGGCATGTTACAATTCTTCTGATAAATTTATTTCTTATGAATTGTTATATAAGATTGTTCCACAACCCAGAACTTTTAAATTAAAAATAGATAAAGTGGGGTATTGGAAAAGAGCATTAGAAAATCTTTATAAAAAATGGCATGCAGAAAAACCATTGGATGATTTAAAACTCATAATCAAACCTCTTGTTGGTGTGGATTGTGAAAATATTAAAATAATAAATAGTGTTGATGATTTGGATTATAGTTTGGAAAAAATATTTCTCCCAGGTTCTAGAGTAATAGTTCAGGAATTTATTGAAGGAACAGACATTAGTGTTAGTTTACTTTGTGATGGTGACACAGCTATTCCAATAAGTTTAAATAAACAGATTATAGATTTAAAAGAGGATAAGGGAACTTATTTAGGTGGACAAATTCCGTTTGAAAGTAAGTTTAAATATTTAGCTTTTGAAACAGCTATTAAAGCAGTTGGAGCTATTGGTGGATTAAAAGGATTTGTCGGTGTCGATTTAATAATTAGTAATGATGAAAAAGATATTGAGGATGTTTATGTTCTTGAAATTAATTCCAGATTCACCACACCTTATGTAGGTCTTAAAAAAATATCCAATATTAATATTGGTTCATCTATTATTGATTTGATTGATGGAAATGTGGATATCAAAGATTTAAATGAAAAAATAGATTTAACTGGAAAAATTGAATTTAAAAAATCTGGAGATAATTTGGTAATTAGGAGTATTTAAGTATGAAAGTAGCAGGTTTTGATATTGGCGGTGCAAACACTGATTTGGCAGTTGTTGATTTTGAAAATAATGAAGTAAAAAATATTGAAGTGGATTTTGCTTATCTTCCAATGTGGAGTAATAATGAAGCATTATCTAAAGTTTTGGTTGAATTGATTGAAAATATTTGTCCGATTGATGAAATTGATGCTGTAGGAATATCTATGACTGCAGAATTGGTGGATGCATATGATACAAAAAAAGACGGAGTTTTGGATGTTGTTAAAAAATGTGAGGAAACTTTTGAGTGTCCCATAGCTTATGTTGGAATTGACGGAATGCTGTCAAAAGAAGAAATTGAAAAAACTCCTCTAAAGGCAGCAGCTGCTAATTGGATAGCTACTGCTCAAATAGCTACATTAATAAGTGATAACTGTATTTTTATAGATACTGGAAGTACAACAACTGACATTATTCCGATTAAGGATGGAAAAGAATGTGCGATTGGCAGATCTGATTTTGAAAGATTAGCTACCGGCGAACTGGTATATACTGGAACATTAAGAACTAATTTAGCTAGTTTCTTAGATAATGTTCAATTAAATGGAAAAGAGTATAGGGTAGCTTCTGAACTGTTTGCACAAACTGCAGATGTTTATACTGTTTTAGATTTAATAACATTAGATGATTATGTTTGTGATACTTTTGATGGTGAAAATAAATCTAAAAAAAGCTGTATGAAAAGAATAGCTAGAGTATTATGTGCTGATTTAGATTCTTTAAGTGAAGAAGATGTTATTGAAATAGCTAAATTCACTCATCAAAAGCAGGTTGAACAAATTGCAGATGCTTTAAAACAGGTATCTGAAACTCAAAATTTAGATTTGATTGTAACGACAGGTCTTGGAAAAGATATTTTGGATAAAAATGCTGCAGAACTTTTAGGTCTTGAAGTTAAATCTATGGATACAATTTTAACTGATGATGAATGTGTTGTTGCACCTGCAGTTGGTACTGCAGTAATGATGAATAGATTTTTAAATTAAAAAAAAGTTTAAATGTGTGGTTTAATACCATACATCTTTTATTCCGATTAAATAAGCTCCTGTATTAGCTATTAAATGTATAATTAATGTTAATACAATAGCTATTGCAACAAAGGTTATAGAAAAGTTTACTGCAACTGAACTGAATATTAAAGCAACAATAAGAAAATCAATCTGGTCTAAAATTGGTGCAGGTTTTCCCTGTCCAATTCCCACTCTTCTTTTTAAAAAGCTTCCTATTGCATCTCCAACCATAGCACCAAATCCAAGTAGAAATCCTATTAATATTCCTTCTACTAAATTTGTACAAATTGGAGTATAAATAAATTCGCCAAAGTTTTCAAGTATAATTGGCCCAATTAATCCTTGAATTGCTCCTATAAGGGTTCCCATAATTGTTCCACAGATTAGTCCCCTCCATGTAACTCCATTACCAATCCAACGGTTACCATTTTTGTCTGTTTTTTTGAAATCTAAAGGAATTCCGCCGCCTAAAACTAATGCTGAACCATTGGATACATAAGCAGGTAATATAAAGTATAGGATAGTAATACAAGCTATTATAAAAATTTGGGTATTATCAACCATATATGTTCCTCATTTTTTTACTGAATTTTATTTTTGTATGTGTTATCTATTTATATTTAATGTTAAAACATTAATTAACTTTAAATATTAAATTGAGATAATATAGTTATATTATGTAATAAATAGTTAATAGTTTATTAATTATTAGCAAAGGGTGATTTTGTGAGAATAAAAATGACAAAAAGTTTGTGTCCAATTTGTTTTAAACCACTTGATGCAGAAGTTTATGATGAAGATGGTAAAATCTTAATTAAAAAAACTTGTGATGAACATGGTGAGTTTGTAAATACATATTGGAGTGATGATAAGCTTTATAATAGGGTTAAACAATTTGAACCTACAATAACTTCAGTTGAAAACCCTTCTGTAGAGAAATTCGGAGATTGTCCTAATAATTGTGGGCTCTGTGAAGACCATGAAACCTCCACTGTGTTAGGTTTAATTGATGTTACAAATAGATGTAATTTAAGATGTCCTGTTTGTTTTGCAAATGCGGCTGTTTCCGGACGTTTGTATGAACCTACACAGGATGAAATTAGGGAAATGTTAAGGAACTTGAGGAATTTAAAACCTCATCCAACTCCTGCTATTCAGTATGCGGGTGGTGAACCAACTGTCAGGAAAGATTTGGTTGAACTTGTAGCTATGGCTAAAGAAGAAGGTTTTACTCATGTTCAAATAGCTACCAATGGTTTAAGATTAGCTAGAAAAGAAAATCTTGCAAAAGAATTAAAAGATGCTGGTTTAAACACAGTATATTTAGCTTTTGATGGTGTAACTCCTGAACCATATATCAATAACAGAGGTAAAAATTTACTTCCTCAAAAGATTCAGGCTATTGAAAATTGTAGAAAAGCAGGCCTTGGGGTAGTACTTGTTCCAACTTTAATTAAAGGTGTCAATGATCAGCAAATCGGCGAAATTATTAAATTTGCATTTGACCATAGGGAAAATATTTATGGAGTCAATTTCCAGCCGGTTTCATTTGCAGGAAGAACTCCTGCAAGTCAAGTTGAAGAACAAAGGATAACTATTCCCGATTTTGTTAATGAGATTGCTAAACAAACTCATGGCGATGTAAAGGTTGATGATTTCTACCCTCCATCTTCTGTAGAACCATTTGCACGTTTTATCGGTGCTCTTGAAGGGGAAAGTCCTAGTGTTACTTTAAACTGTAATCAACACTGTGGAATAGCTACTTATGTTTTCATGGAAGAAACTGAAGGGAAAAATACATTAAACAATTTGATTCCTATTACTAAATTCATTGATGTTGAAGGTTTATTTGAATTATTGGACAAATATTCCGACAAACTTGAAAAAGGCGGATTTGGAATTAAGAAAAGGGTTGAAGCTAGTGCTGTGAAAAACCTTCCTAAATTGATTAATACAGATGAAGTACCTGAAGGTTTGGATATTAAGAAAATATTGTTAAATGTATTTACTAAAAGATCTTATGATGCTTTAGGAGAATTTTCAAAAGATGCTATGCTTATTTCTTGCATGCACTTTATGGATCCATTTAATTTTGATGAAGATAGGGTTAAAAAATGTATTATTCATTATGCAACTCCAGATGGTAGAATTATCCCGTTCTGTACTATGAATTCCATGTATCGTGAAAGTGTGGAAGAAGAATTCTCAACACCGTTAAAAGAAGATAAAAACTGAGGGTTTAAATACATGATTATTAAGTCACCTTCAAGACTTCATTTAACTTTAATTGATATGAATGGGTCTTATGGGAGGATAGATGGGGGTATAGGTCTTACAATTAAAGATCCTAACTTTGTCTTATATGGAGAACCTGCAGAAAAAGGAATTACTGTAGATTTCAATGATGATACTCAATTCAATGAGGTTATTCGCAATGAATGTGTATCTAAAATAACTTCTGCAGCACAAAAAGTAATTGACCATTTTGATGTTGATGAAGGATTTTATTTTAGGGTAGATAAAGCTTATCTCCCTCATTCTGGTTTAGGTTCTGGAACTCAAATGGGTTTATCAACTGGAAAACTTATTGCTGAGCATATCGGTGCTTATTCTAATGGATATTCTTTAGGAGAAATTATCGGACGTGGAGGAACTTCCGGAATTGGTGTGTTTTCATTTGATTTTGGAGGATTTATTGTAGATGGTGGACACAGCTTAAAATCAAAATCATCATTTTTACCGTCATCTGCTTCACAAGCTAAACCACCTCAATTATTGGCTCATTATGATTTTCCTGATGATTGGGAAATTTTACTGGTTATTCTTGATTCCAAAAATACAGTAAACGGTCAAAAAGAAGTAAACATATTTCAGGACTACTGTCCGGTTCCTAAAAATGAAGTGGAACAAACTTCCCACATTATATTTATGAATATGATTCCTTTTTTACTTGAAAGGGATTTGCCAGCATTTGGCCATTCAATAGATGAAATTCAAAAAAGAGGCTTTAAAAATGTGGAAGTTTCACTTCAGTCTCAACAAATCAGGGATTTGATGGATAAATTAAGAGAAATTGGAGCTTATGGTGTAGGTATGAGCTCTTTTGGACCTACAGTTTATTCGGTATTTGATAAAAATAATAAACACATAGTTGAAGAGATTAAAGAGTATGTTGGAGATATGGGCACAGTTCTTACAACTAAAGCACAAAATTATGGTCATGAAATCCAAAAATAAGTGATATATATGGATATAATTAAAGGAAAAACATGGACTTTTGGTGAAAATATTGATACGGATGTTATTATTCCTGGAAGATATTTAAGAACCTTTAATCCTCAAGACTTGGCTGATCATGTACTTGAAGGAGAACGTCCTGATTTTACAAAAAATGTTAAAAAGGGAGATATTATAGTAGCTGATGAAAATTTTGGCTGCGGTTCATCAAGAGAGCAGGCTCCAGTAGCTATTAAAACTGCAGGTGTAGATGCTATTGTAGCTAAATCATTTGCCAGAATTTTCTACAGAAATGCAATTAACATTGGATTGCCGGTTATTGTCTGTGATATCCCGGCAAAAGATGGGGATATTATAAGTATTGATTTATCAAAGGGAATATTAACTAATGAAAATACTGGCGAATCAGTTACTTTTGAACCTTTTAAAGAGTTTATGCTGGATATTTTAGAAGATGATGGTCTGGTTAACCATTATCTAAAAGAAAAACAATAATTTTTATTTTTTGGAGGCGTTAATAATGGAGTGTCCAATTTGTGGTTCGGATGATTTTGATGTTATAAATTCAAAGCAGAAATCATCTAAAAAGAAGATTATGGAAGAATATTTATTAAAATGTGTGGATTGCGGATATGTTTTTAAAAATGTTGTTTCATCTAAAAAACCTCAATTGTATAGGGTTATCATTTCAAAACAGGGAGAATCTATAAAAACATTTATTGAATTATCACCTAATGATGAATTAGCTGTTGGAGATAGTTTACTTACTGATGAAGGGCATGTTGAAATAACAAGTATTGAAATTAAAAATAAACGTGTTAAAAAAGCTTTAGTTGAGGATATTGTTACAATATGGGCTAATTCAGTTGAGATTCCTGCACGTATTGGATTTTCTGTTGATTTACATGGGGAAGTTGATTCCTATAAATTGGATTTAGATAGGGATTTCCAAATATCTACAGAAGATATTGTTAAAATTGACAAGCATATTGTTAGAATTCATGTTATTAAAACACAGGAACGTAAAATTACCTCCGGATTTGCCAGAGCTGAAGTAATTAAAAGAGTTTATGGAAAACCTGTTAAATTCAATAATTTTGATTATGATTTAACTAAGTATATTGTTAAGAAAACATTAAGTGAGTAAGTTTCATGAAAGTATATATTGACACATATGGCTGTACATTTAATAAAGCAGATGCTCAGATAATGGGAGGAATCCTGCAGGAAAATCAAATTGATTTGGTGGATGCTCCTGAAATGGCAGATGTTATAATTGTAAATACATGTTATGTAAAGCTGCCGACTGAAAATAAAGTAGTTTATAAAATTCAGCAATTACAAAAAAACTTTCCGGATAAAAAAATTATTGTAAGCGGATGTATGGTTGAAATTGATCCTGAAAAATTAGAAAAAGTAGCTCCGAATTGTAGCTGGATAGGACCTCATCAACTTAATAAAACAGCAGATGTAGTTAATGAAACTTATTGCGGTAATGTTATTCGTGAGTCAGGATTTTCAAAAGAAAGTAAAGTTGGTGTTCCTAAAGTTTCTGATGGTTCTTTAATTCATATAATTCAAATTGCTGAAGGCTGTTTAGGAGCATGTACTTTTTGCTGCACTCGTTTTGCAAGAGGGCCATTAAACAGTTATCCAATTAAGGACATAGTCGCTGAAGCTAAAAAAGCTATTGATGATGGTGCTGTTGAAATTCAACTTACTGCTCAGGACACTGCTGCTTTTGGACATGATAGTGGTGAAAAACTATCTGATTTAATTAAAGAAGTAGCTAATTTAAATGGCGAATTTCGAGTTCGTGTTGGAATGATGCATCCTAAAAATATTTTAAACAATGTTGATGAAATAATTGATGCTATTAAACATCCTAATGTATATAATTTCATCCATTTGCCAGTACAAACAGGGAGTAACAAAGTTTTATCTGAAATGAGAAGAGGCCACACATTGGATCAGTATATTGATATCGTTTCAAAATTTAAAAGTGAAATTCCGGATTTGACTTTGGCAGTAGACATTATTGTAGGATATCCGACTGAAAGTGATGAAGATTTCCAGTTAACTGTTGATTTACTTAGAAATATAAAGCCAAGTCTGATTCATTTGTCAAAATATCAGCATAGAAAAGGTGCAATTTCATCTTCTCTTAAAGAAATTCCTCACGAAATCATGAAAAAAAGGTCTAAGGATTTGTCTAAAATCAAGACAGAAATTACTGAAGAAGAAAACAAAGAATTAGTTGGTTCTATTCAAAATGCCGTTGTTGTGGAAGTAGGTTCTAAAGGTGGATTTATAGCTAAAACAGATTCTTATATTCCAGTAATTGTTGATGATGTTAACTTAGGGGACTTTATTAAAGTTAAAATCACAGATGCAACAGCTACTTACCTTAAGGGTGATGTTGTGTCAAAATAATTTTTTATTTTTCTGTTATGGTTTATTTTTCTATCATTACTTATTTTTGTTCTTTAATTTTTAACTTTGTTTTTTAAATTTTTCAATTTAGAAAACTATATCCTATTATGTTCATGGTTATTATATAGAGAGTAAATAGCCATTATTGTCGATACATTTATATACTATATGGTACTATGTTTTAATTGGAGGTGTCATTATGAGTGAATTACCAATCGCACCAGTCGGTCGTATCTTAAAAAATGCTGGCGCACAAAGAATTAGTGATGATGCAAAAATTGCATTAGCTGAAGCATTAGAAGAAAAAGGTGACGCAATTGCACAAAAAGCTGTAAATTTCGCACGCCACGCTGGTAGAAAAACTGTAAAAGCTGAAGATATCAAATTAGCTATCAAATAGGCTTTTTAACAATTTATTAAATCTATTGGCCATTTTCTTGGTCAATTTTTTTATATTTTTATTTTGCATCGGTTTAGCTGTAACAGATAACTTTATATACTATGTTTGATAAATTAAGTAATGTTGCACAGGACCGGTGGTCTAGGGGTATGATTCCTCCTTGACATGGAGGAGATCACGAGTTCGAATCTCGTTCGGTCCATATGCCATGGTAGTTCAGTTGGGAGAACGCCAGACTGAAGATCTGGATGTCGCTGGTTCAAGTCCGGCCCATGGCATTAACTATTTTTAAAATATTATTATCTTTATTGAAAAAAGCTATTTTTTATTATTTAAATTATAAAAAAAGTGATGGAAGATTCTAGTCGAATCTTATAGGTTTTGGAGTTACTTGTGTGTTTTCTCTTAAAGTACGGTATTTTTCTACGATTTCATAACCGCAGTTACTTCCAATTAAATCAGCTCCACCGGTTAAAAGCTGGTTAGCTAATTTATAAGTATCAACACCACCATAAATTTCAATTTTAAGTTGAGGTGCATATTTTTGGATGATATTAATATCATTAACTTTTGAATAAATATTGTCTGGTGCAATAAAGCCTGTAGATGTTTTGATGAAATCTACTTTATTTTCTTCCAGTACTTTTGCAATACTTGCTTTTTCGCTGTCATCTATTGTCTGCATTTCAACAATGACTTTTAAAGTTTTGTCTCCTAAAAGTTCTCTTAATTGCTTAAGTTCTTCATGAATTAAATTATATTTGTGGTCTTTTAGGTGGTTTAAATTGATTACTGATTCAATTTCATCTGCTCCATCTTCAAGAGCTTTAGCTGCTTGTGCTATTTTGCCTTCGGCTGTTTCAAAACCTAAAGGAAATCCAACAACGGTGCTTATTTTTGTAGTGCTGTCAGCTAATTTTTCTTTAGCTAATGATACATATGTTGGACTTATTGTAATGGAATTAAAGTTTAGTTTTCCTACTTTATCTAAATATTCTTCCATTTCTTCTTCACTTATCATATTGTGTAAGTTTATACAGTTGATAAGACTTGCTAACTCTTTTGAGTTTTTTATTTTATACATTATGTAACACTCCGATATAAATGATTTAATTAGTAATATTACGAATAATCTATATAATACTTTTGTCTTGATTTTTTAGATTAATTTTTTAGCCATGTACGGACCTTTTCTTTCATATCCAAATTTACGGTAGTAATTTCTAGTTCCTATCCCACTGATTATAGCTATTTCATTTTTTCCTTTCTTAATAGCTAATTTTTCAGCTTCTTTTAATAGTTTTTCTCCAAATCCTGTGTGTTGACCTATTTTAGAATTTTTACCTCCTATTTTAATCATATTTCCATAAACATGCAATTCACGTATAAGTGCAGTTTTATCAGTGATTTCCGGCCTATAATGATTTGGGGAAGGAATTCTAAATCTTAAAAATCCAGCAATACTTTCTTCGTTTTTATCTTCAATTGATAAAAATGTTTCTTCACCGCCACACGCAGTGTATGATTCTTTAAATAATTTAAAATCATCTAAACCATATTTCTGACTTGTTTTTTTATGGCCAATTTCACGACAACGTATACACTGACAGTTAATGTTGTGTTCTTCCAGTTTATTGTAAACCAGTTCTCCTAAGTTGGATTTTTGAACACCTGCTTCGATTAATGTTGATGGAATATCTCTTTGAATTCTCATGGTTCTAACCCATTTAGGGAGAATTTGTTTAACTTTAACAATTAAATCAACAGCTTCTTCATCAGTATAGGGATTATATTTTCCTTCTTTCCACAGGTCATATAGTTCGCTGCCTTTTGTAACAAGACATGGATAAATCTTAAGCATGTCTGGCTTGAAATTATCGTCGCTAAACAGCTTTTTAAACATATTTAAATCTTCATCTGAGCTTACAAATAATCCCGGCATCATATGCATTGCTACTTTTATTGCACTGTCACGAAGGAGAGTATTTGCTTCTATTACATCAGCTATTGTATGCCCTCTTTTAATTTTTGTGTACAATTCATCAGATAATGTTTGAACACCTAACTCAACTCTTGTAACTCCAAAATTCAGCATTCTATTTATGTGTTCTTTTTTACAGTAATCTGGACGGGTTTCAAATGTCATTCCAACACATCTGACTTTGGAATTTTCATTAGCTTTTTGAACATCATCAATAAGAACATAGCTGTTTGGTTCATAACTTTTAAGAATACCTTTTTCAAATCCTTTTATTTCTATTGGATCTAAGTTGTATTCATTATCTTCGGGTTTATTTTTAAGTATCAATCCAAAATCAACCATTGCCTTTAAACATTGTGATACAAACCATTCCTGATAACATAAATCTCTGGAAGGGAATGTTCCCCCCATTATGATAAGTTCTACTTTATCAATTGGATGACCTATTTTTTTAAGCTGTTTCAAACGGTTAAAACATTGTACATATGGATGAAATTCATACATTCTGCCTCTTAGAGCTGCAGGTTCTTCACCGGTATAACTTGGTGGAGCATTGTTACTTTTTGGACAGTAGAAACATCTTCCATGAGGACATTCATGAGGATGGCACATTACAGCTACTATTGCAACGCCGGACATTGTTCGGGTAGGTTTTTTCTTTAAGATATTTGAAACAATTTCCTTTTCTTGAGGAGTTGCATATTCTAAAATATCTGCATTGCTCATAAACTTAGATAGTTTTAATTCACGACATAACTGTCTTTTTTTAACTTCCAGCTCTTTCCTGGTGTTTATGTTGTTTTTTAAAATATCCTCAATTATTATGCGACAGGCATTTTCCATATTATTCTAACCTTTTATAAATTTAATAGTTAATTATTTATATTGATATAATTATAATATTTACTGTTTTATAGAGGATATTTTTTTAAAATATCTAAAGAATAAGGTGATAACTATGAATATTAAAGAAGTTTTAGGCTCTAAAGTTTTAGATAAAAATGCATATGAAGTTGGAACTGTAAGTGATTTTGATTTTGATCAAAAAGAAGGAACTATTAAATCTATGGTTGTTTCTTTAAAAAAAGGAGTATTTTCTAAAGAAGAACTTGAAGTAGCTTTTGAAGACATTGAAACCATTGGCGGATATGTTATTTTATCTAAAGAATTACCTGAAGCTGAAGAAACTGAAGAAGAAGTTGAAGTTCAAAAAGTTGAAGTAGAAAAAGAAGAATAAATAAAATATTTTTAAAAAGGAGTTTTTAAAATGATTGTTGATGCAAGAAATAAGGAAATAACTCTTGGATCACATGTAAGGTATGTAGATACTGGAACTATTGGTGAAGTTACTGATAGTAAAATAGAAAATGACACTTCATGGGTTAAAATTGATAAAACTAATTTATGGTATCTTGCAAATAAATTAGAGTTATTAAATGATGAAGATTTAAAAACTAATGATTATTCTCATGATAAAGATATAGATATTGAAGCTATTAAAAACTCTGAAAAAATGTTTGAGGATGTTGAAATATCTTCCAGTGCAGCTAATGGTGGAGGATAGTTTCATCCTTTCTTTTTTTTAATGATTCATAGTAAATATTTTAATTTTGCCGGCAAGTTTAGGGCCGATACCTTCTATTTTTTGTAAATCCTTTTCACTTGCTTCATTTAAATTATCTCCGAATGTTTTCATAAGGAGTCTTGCTCTTTTTCTTCCAAGTCTTTTAACTCCTACAACAAGTGGAATTATATCTTCTTTTACTCCATAATATAGTCTGGCAGATAAATAATCCATATCTTTTAAGTTAGAGTAATTGCCAAGAACTTCCAAAGTGTTTTTAGCAAATTTAACCAAACGGGAAGCTTCATAAGCTGATCTTCTAGTGGATGCTGAATAAACATTGTATGCATTTTCAATTTCATACTCGTTTCTCTCATCAATCCATTCAATTAAAGAAACGGCAGTAGCTTCAGGGTTTCCAATATCAACTGCAAAAAGACCACATTCAGACAGTTTGTCACGAACGGGGTCTTTACTTTTTCTTCCTTTAAATGAAATCAACGGTAAATCAGGAGTTTCAGCCAATGCATAAATCATTTCTGCAGGGTTTAATTTTTCCATAGTTGAAACATATTCTTTAATTTTAACGGCTGTTTCAACTGCATAATTTGATTTAGCTATTAAATTACCAAAGTCTGTTGTTTTAAGGCCTTCTGGTGTAGCCCTTATTATTCCATTTTGAAGCAGGAATTCAAGAGCACTTTCAAGCTCCCAGTTTAAACTGTCCTGAGCAAACATGGACATGGCGGGATTGTTTTTCATTTGGAATCCGTATAATGTTTTTCCAAAGAAATCATTTAAATCATCAAGGTTTTTAGAAAGTGAAGATGCGATTTGTGCTATAATCTGCTTGTAGATAGCATCTTTGTTATCTATTAATTTTGAATTTGTTAATTCAATTTCACCGTCAATGTAACGGGCTTCCAGGTCAAATGCTTCATCCATTGTTTTAGCTACTAAATAAGAGTAACCTACATCATCATATTGCGGCCTTCCAGCTCTTCCGGACATCTGTTCATAATCAAAAACAGGAATTGATGCAGGACCATTGCTTGTCCATCTGGTGTGGTCTCTAATTACTACATATTTTGAAGGCAAATTAACACCATACATCAAACTTGGAGTTGCAGTAATCATCAGTATATTTCCGTTTCTGAATTCATCTTCAATTATTTCTTTCTGTTCATTGAAAAGTCCAGCATGGTGGAACACAACACCTTTTTCAGCAGCTTCAGCCAGTTTAAGACAGGTTGTAGTTGGAAGTGATCCTTTTTTCTTTGGAACTTCCAGTAATTTATCAGCTACCTGTTTAAATTTCTGTTTTTGTTCATTTGTTGTTTTTTTATCTATTTTTTTAGCAACATACGTAGCTAAGCTTTCTGTAAATCTTCTTGTTGACACAAAGCTTAATGCCTGTGAATTGTCTTCAATAGCTTTTTCAACAATTTTTACAATAACATCGTTTTTATTTTTTGTATTGAACATTTCAGCATCTAAAACTTCTTTATTTAAAGGCACTGGTCTGTAATCGTGTTCTACTGTTTTTCCGTCAAGCCACTGTTCAATTTCATCAATATTTTTTAAAGTAGCTGAAAGGGCAATTATTCTTAAGCTGGGATTAATAATTTTAGCTCTTGTAATGGCGGATTCTAATGTTGGTCCTCTTGAGTATTCTCCAATCATATGGAATTCATCAATGATTAAGGTATCTACTTCACGAAGTACATTCCAGGAAAATCTTGTAAGTGCATCAAATGATTCAAAAACCATAACTGATAAATCTGAACTGGAGGGGTGTTTGCCTACTTTGATTCCATGTTCTTCAAATGTTTTAAATTCTTTTACTTTTTCATTTTGAATTGAAAGTAATGGAGCTGCATAAACTGCTTTTCCACCATTTAGAATAGTTTTTAGAGCAGGGAGAATTCCAAGTACTGTTTTACCACTGGCAGTTGGAATTGAAATAATATAGTTGGAATTATCTTCTAAATAACCTGATTCAATTACTGCTTTTTGCGCGGGATTGAATTCCTTAATGTAGGGATAAGCAGTATTTATTATTGTTTTTATATCATTTGACAAATTTTCCATAATAATCATTTAAAATTTATTTTTTTCATTAATAATAAATATTTTGAGTCAGCATTTGATAGCTATTATGGTTATTTGAATAAAAGTTCATATCGTTTATCTGATTTATTTAAGCTTATTTTAGTTAAATAAGGGTTATTTATAAATATATTTGATATTTTAAGAGTTTTAAATCTTATTTTTAAGTCACAATTGTTATATATGTGTAGATATCATATTGTTAATTATCATATGTTATGGAACTGAAATGATTGTCTTATTGTTTTTTGTTTTAATGACGTGTGTTTTAAAAATTGGTGAGGTAAATGATTAAATTTAATAAAAATAAAATTTTAACGTTTTTTGTTTTTTTAATAATATTATCATTAATCCCTTCAGCTTATGCAATGGAAAATGCAGCTGATTCTCAGGACTATGGGTCATCTGTTGGTAACAATAGTCAAATAGCTGTGGAGAATGATAATAATGTACTAAACTCACCAGGAGATAATGTGATTTATGTTGATGCTTCATCTGGAGACGATTCCGGATTTGGGGCAGTTGACAGTCCATTTAAAACCATTCAAAAAGGTTTAAGTGCTGTTGGTACAAATGGGATACTTTATCTTAATGGTGAATTTAAAGGTGTGTCAAACACAAATCTTGAAATTAAAAATGCTAATTTATTAATTACAAGTGAAAAAGGCGCAACTATTGATGGTGATAATGTTGCAAGAATATTTTCAGTATCTAATTCCACTCTTGTTTTAAATAATTTGAATTTTGTTAATGGATTTAGTTCTAGTAATGGTGGAGCTATTTATATGTCTGATGCAACTTCATCACTTGCTATTTCAAATTCAGTATTTGAAAATAATAGTGTAACTGCTACTTCAACAAGTGCAGGTTTCGGTGGTGCGATTTATTCAAAAGGTTTTATAACTTTCAAAGATAATGTTATTTTTAAAAATAATAGTGCTTCTTATCGTGGAGGAGCAGTTTATGCAGATTCTGGTTTTAATATAACTGGAAATAATTTTTATGCATTAGGCAATTACTTGCCAAAATCTGATTTTGGAAGTTTCATCTATTCAGCTAAGGATTCTTATATTTCTGGAAAAAATATGTTGTTTGCAAAAAATTATGCAAAATCATCAAGTTCTTTAGGTGGAGCTATTTATGCAAAGTCTCTTTTATCTGTTGGTGGAGAAAATATAACATTTAAGGATAATTATGCAATAAATGGTGCTGGTGCAATATATGCTGGTCAGCTTATACTTGCTGTTAATGATTTGACATTTGATAATAATTCTGCTAAACTTGGCGGGGCTATTAAAACAAGTTCTGCAAAAGTATTGAATATCACTGGAAATAATATTTTATTTGCCAATAATAAAGCAATAGGCTGGGGAGGAGCTATATCTGCTTATAATGTATGCTATATTAAAGGAGAAAATATTACATTTGTAAATAATTCAGTTTCAGGCAATACTATTTCTGATCCGGGATATGGTGGAGCTATTTCTTGTAATAATCCAAAATTGGCTACATTTTATCATAAAACTATATTGGATGGTGTAACATTCATTAATAACACTGCAAATTCCGGTGCTGCAGTAATTGGTTATACAGTAGATATTAAAAATTCTAGTTTTATTAATAATATAGCAAATGTTAATGGTGGTGCTGTTTATGTGCTTAATACACATTTAAGTTCTCAAAATACAATTGCCAATTCTGTATTTATAAATAATAAAGCAGATGTGGCTAGTGATGTATATTTAAATAAAGAAGGTTATACAACTTTAGATAATAACTGGTGGGGAGATAATAATCCTAACTGGACAGCTAGAGTTAACCAAGCTATAGTTCCAGCTTCTTACGCAGTATTAAATTTAACTGCAAATCCATCTGCTGTTGGCGCTGGTGAATCAGCAAGTATTATAGCTAATTTCTATGCTAATAATACTACAACTAATTTAAACATTCCTGCTAGAAATATTAAGTTGTCCTCTACTGGTGGAAGTATTGTAGCTATTGGCGATATAGTTAACGGTAAATTCACAACTGAGTTTACAGCTGATACTAAAGGAACCTACACTATAACTGGTAGTGTTGATGGTGTAAGTCAAAGTGTTGATGTGGTTGTTGGGGAATCTTCTCCAAATACTAAAATATATGTAAATTATAATGGTGGAGATGATTCCAATAATGGAAAATCATGGAATAATGCTGTTAAAACTATTAATAAAGCTTTAAGTCTTGTTGATGACAATGGTATTATTTACATAGCTAATGGTAACTACATTTCTTCCTCAACTGTTCTGTTAAATAAGAATGTAGCTATTGTTGGTCAAAATCAAAGCGTTTTAGATGCTAATAAAAAAGTTTTATTTAATGTAGCTAATGGTTATACAGTTTCTTTAACTAATTTAACTATGGTTAACGCATATTCTTCTAATTTTGGAGGAATTATTGTTAATAATGGTGAATTAACTATTTCTAATTCTGTAATTGCAAATAACACTGCATATGGTGCTGGTGCAATTGATAATGGAGGAATTTTAACTGTTATTGGATCTTATTTCTACAATAATCAAGCTACTGGTCATGATTCTGGTGCTATTTCCAATATGGGAACTGCAACTGTTATAAACTCAACATTTGATAGTAATAAAGCTTTTAGAAATGGTGGTGTTATTAAAAACCAAAATTCTAAAAGTTTGACTGTATCAGGTTCTACTTTTATTAATAATGCTGCTTCTGGAAGTAATAAAGGCAGTTATGGTGGAGCTATTTATAACTGGGGTGCAGGTTTGGAAGTTCATAATTCAACATTTGTTAATAACTCTGCTAGTGATAAAGGTGGGGCTATTTACATAAGTTATGGTAATACTGCACTTACTCCTTCATTTGTAGGTTCTAATTTAATATTTGTTGCTAATTCTGCAAAATTAGGAGATGCTATATTTACTGAAGCTTCTAATGTGAATGTTTCTAAATCTGCATTTATTAATCATGAGGACGCTGTTTATAGGTCAACTGCTCCTGATAGAGGCACTATTGATTTAAACAGTAACTGGTGGGGAACTAATAATTCTGGTTGGGATAAAACATTAGTTAATATTGCTGCTCCAAAAGTATATGCTGTTTTAGATGTAACTGCAAACAAGGTATCTGCTAAATCATATGATGTAATAGCTAATATGTACTGGAATGGTACTGCAGCTAATGCAGTTATTCCTGTAAGAAATATTTCATTTACTTCAGGTTCTCAAATAATTAATGGAACTATTGCAGATAAGCCTGTTAAAAATAATTATCAATTTGATAATCCTGGCAAATACATAGTGAATGTTAAAGTTGATAATGAAAGTAAAGATGTTGAAATAATAATAAATGATTTATCCAACAGTATTTATGTAAATTCTACTGGTGGGGATGATTCCAATAATGGTTCTAGCTGGAATAATGCTGTTAAAACTTTAACTCAAGCTTTAACTCTTGTTAAAAATAATGGTATTATTTATGTAGCTAATGGTAACTATATTTCAGATTCTACTATTACTTTTGCTAAAAATGTTTCTGTTATTGGTCAAGATTCACAGAAAACCATCTTTGACGGAAATAAAAAGACATTATTCAATATAGGTAAAGAATATACAATTAGTTTATCTAATTTAACTATAACAAATTGTTATTCTTCCGGTTTTGGAGGAGCAATTGTTACTAAAGGTAAATTAACTATTTCTAATTCTGTAATTGCAAATAACACTGCACGTGGTGCTGGTGCAATTGATAATGTTGGAAATTTAACTGTTGAGAATTCTATTTTCTATAATAACAAAGCTAATGGTCATGATGCTGGAGCTATTTCTAGTTATTATGATAATGGACTAAGTGGAATTGCAACAATTACCAATTCTAAATTTATTAATAACTCTGCATTTAGAAATGGTGGAGCTATTAAAAACCAAGGAGATAGTATAACTCTTATTGGTTGTGAATTTACTGATAATGCTGCTTCTGGAAGTAATAAAGGCAGTTATGGTGGAGCTGTTTATTCATGGATTTCAAGTTTAAAAGTTTCTGATTCAATATTTGTCAATAATTCTGCTAGTGATAAAGGCGGAGCTATTTACTCAAGTGCAGGTAATGCAGGTGATAAAAATACTTTAAATGCAAGTAATTGTGTATTTATCAATAACTCTGCTAAAGACGGATCTGCAATTTTCAATGAAAAAACTGTTTCTGATGTAACTAATTCAGTATTTATTAATAATTCCAAAGGCGCTGTTCGCAGTGATATTCCAATGAATATTAATGATAACTGGTGGGGTAACAGTACTCCTAACTGGGATGATTTATTAGTTGTTCCTGATAGGCAAGCAGGCCCGGGAATTCCAATTTCATATGTTGTTTTAGATGTATCCCATGCTAAAAATGATAATTCATATGATGTAATAGCTAATTTATACTTAAATGGAACTAAAACTAAAGCAGATATTCCTTTAAGAGACATTGAATTAGTATATAATTCTGAATCAATTAAAGGTCAGTTAGTTAACTCTACATTTAAAGCAAACTATCCGTTTACAGAACCTGGAATTTACACAGTTTTAGCAATTGTAGATAATGATATTCAAAAGGTATCAATTGTTATTAAAGAAGTAGTATTGTTGGATGATGTTTATGTAAATGCTACTGGTGGAAATGACTTTAACAATGGTTCTAGCTGGAACAATGCAGTTAAAACTCTTAAACAAGCATTTGCCATTGTTAAAAACAACGGAATTATTCACATTGCAAATGGCGTGTTATATAATGATGAAACTATTAATGTAGATAAAAATGTAGCTATTGTTGGTCAAAGCCAAGATAAAACCATTATAAATGGTAATGGAACATCATTATTCAGTATAGATAATCAAATCAGTGTTGATATAGCTAATTTAACTATTACTAATTGTCAAGGTGAAAATGATAACTTTGGTGGAGCTATATCTAACAAAGGTACTTTAACTGTAACTAATGTGTCATTTATTGCTAACTCTGCAAAAGGTGCTGGTGCAATTGACAATTCAGGTAAATTAACTGTAATTTCATGTTATTTCGCTAACAATAAAGCTACTGGTCATGATGCAGGTGCAATTTCTAATTTCGGTTCATTAAATGTTGTAAATTCAGTATTTATTAATAATACTGCATTTAGAAATGCTGGAGCTATTAAAAATCAGGAATCTAAGTTATTTACTATTACCGGATCTTCATTTATCGGAAACTTTGCTTCAGGTAGTAAAAAAGGCAGTTATGGTGGAGCTGTTTATTCATGGATGGCAAGCATGATTATAAAAGATTCAGAATTTATCAATAACTCTGCAATTGATAAAGCAGGAGCTATTTATATTAGTGGTGGTAACAATGGTGATTTAGTAACTTTGGAAACTACCGGTCTTACTTTTATTAACAATACTGGTAAACTTGGTGGAGCTATTTATACTGAATCAGCTAATTCAAAAATCGAATATAATGTATTTGTTAATAACTCACCAAACACTGTTTACAATAACACTGGCTTTAAAGGTGAAGTAAGTGTAAATAACAATTGGTGGGGTAATAACACTCCTGATTGGGCTACTTTATTATATAATATAGATGTTCCAGAGAAATTTGCAGTTTTAAACATCATTGCAGAAATGTCCGGTAATGATTCTAAAATAATAGCTAAATTATATTGGAACGGAACCAACAGTCAAAAAAATATTGGAAATATTTCAGCAAGAACTATTAATTTAAGTGTTGCTGATGCAATTCTTAACCCTTCAAGCGGAATTTTTGAAAATGGAGTCTTTACTTCAATATTTAAAGCTGATAAAGCAGGAAATTATACTGTAACTGCAGTTGTTGATAATGAAGTTCAAAGTATGAACATATCTGTTGTGGATAAGTCTGTTGTTTTAACTGTTCCTAATGTTGTTAAGTATTTTATGGGTAATGAGAGTCTTGTTGCTAATTTAGTTGATGCTGTGGGTAATCCTGTTGTTGGTGTGAATGTTACTTTCACTATTAATGGTAAAAATTATACTAAAGTCACTGATAAATATGGTAATGCTTCTATGGGTATTAAATTAGTTCCTGGATTCTATAATGTCACCACTACTTATGGCAACATGTCTGTTAGGTCTAATATTACAGTTATGTCTACTATTGTAGGTGATAATCTTGTTAAAATGTTCCAGAATGATACTCATTTCTTTGCTAAATTCCTAGACAGTAACGTAAACCCATTAGCTAACACTACTGTTAGATTCAACATAAACGGAGTATTCTACAACGCTACCACCAATGCTTCCGGTGTAGCTAAACTTGGAATTAAATTATATGCTAAAGAATATATTTTAACTGCATATAATCCAGTAACTGGTGAGGAAAAAGGATTTAACGTAACTGTAAAACCGTTAATCACACAAAACCATGACTTAGTCAAATACTACAGAAATGCATCACAATTCAGTGTTAAAGTATACAACAAAGACGGATCTCTAGCTAACGGAACCAACGTAACCTTTAATATAAACGGTGTATTCTACCACAAACAGATAATTAATGGTACAGCTACATTAAACATTAACTTAAGACCTGGAAAATACGTAATAACCTCAATGTATGAAGGATACGCAGTTGGAAACAACATAACAGTATTATCAACATTAATCACAAAAGATCTTGACATGAAATACTTAGACGGCAGCAACTTCACTGCACAAACATTAGACGGTCAAGGCAAACCACTAGCTAACCAAAACATATCATTCAATGTTCACGGAGTATTCTACCACAGAACAACAGATGAAAACGGTATAGCTAGCTTAAACATGCGTTTAAACCCAGGCAAATATATCATTACCTCTATCTGGAACGAATACCAAACAGGAAACAATATTACAATTGCTTAAGAGATTTTAACTAATCTCTTACTTTTTCTTTTTTGTTATAGCTGTGCTAACAGTTATATATAAGTTTTCATAAATTATTCAATCAATTAACTTAATAGGAGATAAAAACTATGGTAGTGAAAGTAGAAGTATTTACATCTGATAGTTGTCCTCATTGTCCGGCAGCAGTTAATGTTGCTAATGAAGCAAAAGAAGTTTTAGGTGATGCTGCAGATATTATTATTTGTAATATTGGTTCAGAAGAAAATAGGCAAAAAGCAATTAGTTTAGGAATTATGGCTGTTCCTACAATAGCTATTGATGATGAAGTAGCATTTGTTGGAGCACCTGCTTTAGATGAACTTGTTAATAAAGTTAAATCTTTGATTTAATTTTATCTTCTTTTTTTATAACCTGTAAACATGACAAATGAGAATTATACTGGAGTTACTACTGGAACTATAGCTACTGCCTGTTCTCTTGCAGCTTTAGAATCTATTTTAAATACTTCAGATATTGATTGTGTTAAAGTCAAAACACCTAAAAAAACTTTAGACATTATAATTGATGAGTGTAAAAAATTATCTCATTCTTCTGCTTGTGCTGTAGCTCATAAAAATCCTTATAATGATCCTGATGTTACTGTAGGATTATCTATTGTTGCTACTGTTGAATTATCAGATAAAACTAATAATGAAGATAGTGTTATAATAACTGGTGGTGAAGGTGTTGGCAAAATAACAAAACCGGGTCTTCAGATTCCTGTGGGGGAATATGCAATAAATCCTGTTCCCCGTAGGATGATTAAAAAAAATTTGGAAAAAATTTTGCCTGATGATAAAGTAGCTAAAGTAACAATTTCAATTCCTGAAGGTCGAAAGATAGCTAAAAAAACAATGAATCCTAAATTAGGTATTGTTGATGGAATATCTGTTATCGGAACTACTGGAATAGCCAGGTCAATGTCTAGTGAAGCATATAAAAATTCTATTGTTACTCAAATAGATGTGGCATTAGCTTTGGATTTAGATAATCTGGTTTTTGTTCCAGGAAACATTGGTGAAAAATTAGCTTTAAAACAGTTAAATATTACAAAACAGCATATTATTCAGACTGGTAATTATATTGGCTTCATGTTTGAAGAAGCTAAAAAAAGAGGAATTGATGAATTTACTTTCTTTGGACACATCGGAAAATTAATTAAGGTCGCTGGTGGAATTTTCAATACTAAACATGCAGTTGCGGATGGTAGGAAAGAAATAATGATTACTCATGCAGGTATTTGCGGTGCAGATACATCAACACTTAAGAAACTGTATTATTCTAAAACAACAGAAGACATGTTGGATATCCTGGATGAAAAAGATTTGCATTTGGATGTGTGTAATAGTATTGCATTAGCTATCAAAGAGCGATGTATGCAGAGATTTGAATTGGATTTAAATGTTATTTTGGTTGATATGGAAGGTAACTATTTAAATGATAATTTTGAAAGGTTTTTATTATGAAAATAGCAATGGTTGGTCAGTTTCCACCTCATATAGGTGGCGTAGGGGTTCATATTCATACTTTATCCAAGGAACTTGTAAAACAGGGGCATGAAGTTTATGTAATAACTTATCCCCATAAGGATATTAAGGATATTGATGGCATTCATGTAATCGGAACCAAAGGAGTTAATATTCCCGGAATTCGTGGACTGATGTTTAAGATAAATGCAAAAAAGGCATTGGAAAAATTATTGAAAGAAGTTGATATTGACATTATTCATGGCCATTATCTGTTTCCGGCAGGTGCAGCCAGTGTTGAAGTTGGAAAAAAACATAATATTAAAACATACATAACTGCACATGGTTCTGACATGTTTGAAATGTATAAAAAACAATTTTTCATGAGACCTATTATTAAAAATGTATTAAAAAAGGCAGATGTTGTTTTTGCAGTAAGTAATGCTTTGAAAGATGAAATATTAGCTACTGAAGTTCCTGGAATTGAAAATAAAACAAGATTATATTGGAATTCTGTAGATATTGCCAAGTTTAATAATGATGGAAACACTTCATTCAAATCCGATTTTAAGAATAATAAACCTGTTGTTCTTTTTGTAGGTAATATTATCAAACGTAAAAATGTAGATTCTTTATTTGAAGCTAAAAAAATAGCCAAAAGTGATTATAATCTCGTTGTAGTAGGTGACGGTCCTCTTTTAAAACAGCTTAAAGATAAAGCAGAAAAAGAAAATATTTCTGATGTTTATTTTACAGGAGCTAGAAAAGATGTAGAAAAGATTATACCAAGTGCAGATGTGCTTGTGTTGCCGTCTTTTTCAGAAAGTTTTGGTTTAGTTTTAATTGAAGCTTTAGCTTGCGGCAAACCTGTTGTTGGAAGTGATGTTGGAGGAATTAAAGAAATCATAACTCCTGAAGTGGGGCTGTTGATTGACCCGAACAGTCCTGAAACTATAGCTGATGCTGTTGATAAAATAATTTTAAATGAGGAATTCAGAAGTAATTTAGCTTCAAATGCAAGAAACAGAGCTAAAATATTCAGTAAAGTTGAAATTCCTTATGATGAGGTTAAATAATGAAAAAATCAGTAAGGTCTCCAGGTTCAGCAACAGTAATTAATGCAATAGCTACAGGCTTTGGTTCTGCTTTCGGTATTGATTTGGATATAAAATGCAGTGCCAATACTCAAAATAACTCCATAACCTGTTCTAATGATGTTGGAGCACCAACTACATTAATGGAAATCTGTGCTAAAAAAACTTTTGAAAAATATGAAATTTCTCCAGATGATTTTGGAATAAATATTAAAACAGAATCTGAATTGCCGATGGCATCAGGATTATCAAGCAGCAGTGCATTATCCAATGCTGTTGTAAGTGTAACTTCTAAAATTATTGCAGATGAATTTAATTTGAAGCCACTTGATGATTTGGAAATAATCAATTTAGCTATTGATGCATCCCTGGAGGCAAAAGTTACTATAACAGGATCATTTGATGATGCAACAGCTTCATATTTTGGAGGAGTTGTTGTTACAGATAATAAAAATAGAGAATTTATCATCAAAGAAAAAATGGATGAATATCCTGTTTTAGTTTATATGCCTAATTTTGGTTCCAAATCTGGAAATTCTGATGTTAACCGTATGAAAGTATTGTCTCCACTTGTTGAAACTGCTTTTGAATTGGCTAAATCCAAGGATTATTTTAAAGCACTTAATTTAAATGGTTTGATTTATGCAAATACATTAGGTTTCGATTCCAATATAGCTATTGATGCTCTGGAAGTTGGAGCAATAGCTTCAGGATTATCTGGAACAGGTTCTTCATTTGTAGCTGTCTGCGAAGATGAAGCAATTGATGATGTTAAAGAAACCTGGTCTAAATATGAAGGAAGGATTATTGAAACTAAAGTGGATAATGTCGGTTGCAGTTTAATTTAGTGTTAAGTTTTCAAATAATCCATAGTATTAAATAGTATAATACAAATAAACTATATTATTATCATTATTATCAAAAGATGGTGATTTCTTGAAAAATAATTACAAGCTAAAATCTTTTAAAGATAAAAAAGATGCCGAGAAAGTGCTTTTAGACTCTAGAAAACGCATTGATGAAATTGATAATGAAATTTTTGATTTAATTTGTCAGAGAACTTCATTTGCTATGGATATAGCCCTTGCAAAGGACTATATTGGTATGCCTGTATATGATAAGAAAAGAGAGGATTCAATTCATAAAAAAATTGAGAAGTTATCTGAAAAAAACCATATTGATGTTGATATTAGTAATCAAATCATGGATATGCTAACTACATTAAGTAAAAATGAGCAAAAAGAAATTTTAAGGAGGAATGTTAATGGGTAATATTAGAACTTCATTTGTTAAACGTTTAGCAAAAGAACTTATAGAAACTCACAAAGGTGTTTTCACTACTGATTTTGATCAAAATAAAAAATTAGTTATGGAATATTCTACTGTAAGTACTAAACATTTAAGAAATAAAATCGCAGGATATGTTACAAGACTTGTGAGATTAGAACAAACTCAAGAATAAGTCTTTTTCATTTTTTTTTAATTTTTTTATTATTATCATTATTTTGTTCAATTTTAGTATTCTACTTTTTTTAATTTTAGTCTTTTGTAGCCTATTTTAAAAGTTTATTAATGTGTTTATTCATATAAATAATTAGGTATTTTTGTTTATTCAAAAATCTAGTGAAATTTTTATGGAAATAGGTGAATATTAATGGATTTGATAGTAGCAAAATTCGGAGGTACATCGGTTGGAGATGGCTCCAGAATTAGAAAAGCAGCGCAATCTGTGGTAAATGAATATATGAAAGGCAATCAATTAGTTGTAGTTGTTTCTGCAGTTAATAATTCAACTGATGAGTTAATTGAATTGTCTACTGAAGCTATTGGTGGAGGTTTAACTGATAAGCAAAAGGCAGAAATAATGGCTATGGGTGAATTAACTAGCTCAAGATTATTTGCTGCAGCTATTGAATCTTTAGGTGTGAAGGCAGAATTTATTGATCCATACAATGATAAATGGCCGGTTATAACAGATTCTAATTCACTCAATGCCAAAATTGATTTTGCAACAACTGATAAAAAATGTGATGGAATAAAAGATCTTATTAGTCAAGGTATTATCCCAGTTATTTGCGGATTTTTAGGAAAAGGCCCTAGTGGTGAAATTACAACTATTGGGAGAGGTGGCAGTGATGTAACTGCATTTTTACTTGGCCATTGTTTAGGTGCTAATGATGTAGTTATTGTTACTGATGTTGATGGAGTAATGTCAACTGACCCCAATAAAATAGAAGAAGCTGAATTATTAGATGAAATTTCTGTTGAAGAAATGAGAGATTTAGCTACTCATGGAGCACAGGTTTTACATCCTCATGCTCTAAAATATAAAGACCCATTGATAAGTGCAAAAATTATCAACTTCAATAATGGTGATTTAAGTGCTAAAGGTACAAAAATAACTGGTCCTTTTGAAGGAGACATGTTAAAGACAGTATCTTTATATAAAAATCCTATTTCTGTCATTGCTATTGTTGGAGAGGAAATGCTTAAGAAAGTGGGACTTTTAGCAAATTTAACTTCATGCCTTGCAGAAAATAAAATTAATATATTTGGCATTTCAGCAGGTCAGAATTCTATAACAACCTTTGTAGAAAAAAAGGATTCTGATAAAGCATATCATTTATTGCACAGTTGGGTAATTGATGAAGATGTTTTAAGTTCATTATCTCTTGGTGATGATACAGCTATGATTACTGTAGTTAGTCCTGAGTTTATTGATGAACCGGGCATCATTTCTAATATTACAAACCCGCTTAGGAAAAACAATATCAACATTGTTGAGATATCTTCTTCTCAAACTGCTGTGGTATTATTTGTCGATTGGAAAGATGGTGAAAAAGCACTTGAATTAATTAAAGAGGTTTTAAAATGAATTTTGAAGGAACATATGTTGCAATGATAACTCCATTTACTGATGATGGGAAAATTGATGAAGAAGGATTTAGGTCCAATATTAATTATTTGATTGATAAAGGTGTAACTGGTTTGGTTGGTGCCGGAACTTCTGGTGAATCAGCTACATTAACTCATGATGAACACAGAAAAGTAGTAGAAATTTTAATTGATGAAGTTGACGGCAGAGTTGAAACAGTAGCAGGATCAGGCAGTAATTCTACACATGAAGCTATTGAATTAACTAAATCTGCAGAAGAATTAGGTGCTGATGCTGCTTTAGTAATCACTCCTTATTATAATAAACCACAACAGCATGCATTGATTAAACATTATCAGGCTATTAGTGATGTAACTGATATTCCGATTATAGCATATAATGTTCCGTCACGTACTGGTGTGGACATAAGTGTTGAAACTATTGTGGAATTAGCTAAAATTGATGGTATTGATGCAGTTAAAGAAGCTAGTGGAAGCATAGATAAAGTATCTAAACTTTATAAAGCTTTAACAAAAGAAGGTCTTGAAGAAGATTTCAATATATTGTCTGGTGAAGACGGTTTAACTTTACCTATTATGGCTTTGGGAGGAACTGGTGTAATTAGTGCATCAGCTAATGTGGATCCTAAAAGGATGGTTTTAATGGTTGACAGTATATTGAATGATGATTATACCAGAGCTCAAGAGCTTCATTACGAAATGATTAATGTAATTGATGCTCTTTTCATTGAAAGTAATCCAGTACCTGCAAAAACAGCAATGAATATAATGGGTCTTCCTGCAGGACCTCTTAGGGCACCATTAGCAGATATGAAAGATGAAAATGTTGAAATTCTCAAAAAAGCTTTAAAAGAAGCAGATTTAATTTAAGTTGGTAATATTATGATTAAAGTAGCAGTCACTGGAGCAGCTGGAAGAATGGGCTCCGGTATTATTAGAAAAATAACACAGCAAGATGATATGGAAGTAGTTGCCGCTATTGAAATTCCTAACTCTCCATTAGCTGGAGTAGATGCAGGTATTCAAGCTGGTGCTGGTGAACTTGGAGTTAAAATTGTCGGTGCTGAAAAATTAGAAGAAACATTAAAAGAATCTGAAGCAGATGTTTTAGTTGATTTCACTATAGCTCATGCAGCAGTGGAAACAGTTAAAAAAGCTACTGCATGCGGTGTTAATGTTGTAGTGGGCACTACTGGTTTTACTGATGAACAAATGGCTGAAAATATTAAAAATGTAAAAGACAATGATGTAAAAGCAGTTATTTCATCTAACATGTCTATTGGGGTAAATGTATTTTTCAATACTTTGAAAAAATTAACTCCTATCTTAAATGATTTTGACATTGAAATTATTGAAGCACATCACAATCAGAAAAAAGACGCTCCATCTGGAACTGCAATGACTGCATTTGAAGTAATAGCTAATGAACTTGACCGTGACCCTGAAGAAGTAGGAGTTTATGGAAGACAGGGAATGGTCGGTAAAAGAACCAAAGAAGAAATAGGTTTACATGCTATTCGTGGTGGAGACATTGTTGGAGACCATACTGTAATGTTTGTTGGTGATGGTGAAAGAATAGAATTTACTCACCGTGCTCACACAAGGGAAGTTTTTATTGCGGGGGTAATTAGAGCTATCAGATACATTCCAGATGCTGAATCTGGTATTGTAAGTAGTATGAATGATGTTTTAGGATTAGAATAGGTGTTATCTATGGTAAATGTTGGTATACTTGGTGCAACTGGAATGGTTGGTCAAAGATTTATCCAATTACTTGATAATCATCCAGATTTTGAAATTACAGCATTAGCAGCATCTTCAAGATCTGCAGGTAAAAGATACGAGGATGCTACTACATGGTATCTTGATAATGAAATGCCTGAATCTGTTAAAGATATTATTGTAAAAGAAACTGATGCTGATGCAATGGATAATGATGTGGATATTGTATTTTCATCTCTTCCAACAGAATTTGCAGCTAAAGTTGAAAAAGATTTTGCTAGGGATTATGTTGTTGC
The DNA here is from genome assembly GCF_047402955.1 of Methanobrevibacter intestini. Lineage (NCBI taxonomy): Archaea > Methanobacteriati > Methanobacteriota > Methanobacteria > Methanobacteriales > Methanobacteriaceae > Methanobrevibacter > Methanobrevibacter intestini. The sequence continues at coordinate 526,559 of NZ_CP187956.1, read as the reverse complement.
AAGTAATGCTAGTGCTCACAGGATGAAGAAAAATATTCCTTTAGTTATTCCTGAAGTTAATCCAGAATATTTAGACATGATTGATGCTCAGCAAAAGGAAAATAACTGGGACGGATTCATTGTAACTAATCCTAATTGTTCAACTATTGCTTTAACTTTATCATTAAAACCTATTGTTGATAATTTTAATGTAGATGCAATTAGGGTTTCAACAATGCAAGCGGTGTCAGGTGCAGGATATAATGGTGTACCTTCTATGGCTATTGTTGATAATCTTGTTCCTTATATTGGTAATGAAGAAGAAAAGATGGAAAGTGAAACATTACATCTTTTGGGTAATTATGATGGGGAAAAAGTTTCTGATGCTGATTTTAAATTAAGTGCTTCCTGTCATAGAGTTCCGGTTATTGATGGTCATACTGAAGCAGTATTTGTTGAGTTGGATGATGACTTTGATATTAACGATGTTAAAGATAAAATGGCTAATTTCAAAGCATTGCCTCAAAAATTAAATTTATTCTCTGCACCTAAAAATCCAGTCATTGTTAAAGAAGAAATTGATCGTCCTCAACCAAGAATGGATAGAAATGCAGGTAATGGTATGTCTGTTTCAGTTGGAAGGTTGAGAAAAGACAAAGTATTTGATAATAGTTTTAAATATGTGTTAGTTGGACATAATACAATTCGTGGAGCTGCTGGAGCTTCTGTATTAAATGCTGAATTAATTAATGATAAAATACTCTGATTTTATCATTTTTATTTTTTTATTTTTCCTAATATTTTTCTTATTTTTAAGATAATTTCTGTTTACTTTTAGTTTTAATTTTTGATGATGTTTAGAGTTTAATTTAAATAGTATGAATTTCATAATACTTTATTAGTTATAATATTTGAATTTTTATTATTCAACTAGATATTGGGATAAAAATTTTTAAATTAAGGGATAACATGGAATTAGGTGCTGGTATTGAAAATGAAACATTACAAAATTTAATTCGTGATTGTCTATTAGAGTTAAACAGGCTTAAATTCAATTTAACTGAATTGGAAATAGCTAAAGCTAAAGATACCACTCCTCAGAAGATTCAGGAACTTGAAAATCATATTCTTAATAAAGAAAAAGAAGTTTCTCTTATTAAATTTAAAGCTGAGGATGAAATTAATCTTTTGAAAAAACAACTAGATGAAAAAGATGCTCTAATTAAAAATCAAGAAGATAGAATTTATGAATTAGATTATGTAAATAATTCTCTTGATGAAATTAAAGAATATTTTGCAGAACAATTGAGGGATTATAAGAAAAAAGAGCTTGCTGAAGTTAATGAAAGATTAAATGAATCTTTTAAAAGTATTGCTGAGAAAGAGGCTCAAATTAACATGCTTTCAAGAACTATTGATGATTATAAAATTCAGGTTATTAAATTGGAAAATAATGCTGAATTTAAAAGTAAGATTTCTAATCTTGAAAGAGAAATTGAATATAAAAATAATGAGTTATCTGAAAAAAATAACATAATTACTGCTAAAGAAAATGAAGTATCTCTTTTAAGAGAATCTACTATTCCTAAAGATAATTATATTAATCTTCAAAAAGAATTATCTCTTTTAAGAGAATCTACTATTCCTAAAGAGGATTATATTAATCTTCAAAGGGAATTATCTTCTAAAGATGATAAGATTAAACGTTTGGAAGAAATTAACAATTTCTTTAATGAGCTTCAGGAAGAACAGGAAGCTTATGAAACTATGGACAGGACTCCTCCATTTAGGTTGGAGAAAAAGCGATTTAATAAAAAATAATCTCTTTTTTCAATCTTTTTTTAGAAAAGCTCTAACTGGTGAAGCTTCTGCTTCAATATTTAATGGAATAAAGAATGAGTTATAGTTGGTTTTATTTAAATCATCACAATTTGTTATATTTTCAACAATCCAAACATTATTTTCAAGTAATTTTTTATGAATTGTATTTTCCCCATATTTATCAACTGAGCATGTATCTATTGCAATCCCTTTAATATTTTTTTCTATAATCATGTCAGCTAATTCATTAGAGATGTAAGGATTTTCATAGAAGTACTTTTTACTGCCAAAATATTCGCTCCATCCTGTGATTATTATAGCTATCTTTTCTTTTGAATTTTTTAAATTACAATTTTTAACTAAAATTTCCTTACTTTTACTTTCAACGTAATTTATGCTAGCTTCACCAATAAAATTTTCTAGAGGCAACTGGGATATTTTTTTCCCATTTGTGATGTAATGGAATGGTGAATCCATATGTGTCCCTGTATGAAGTCCAGTTTCTAATTTAAACAATGTGGAACTGTCTGTTTCATCAGCTTTCTTAAAATAATCAAGTTTTGTTTTGGGATCTCCAGGGTATTCTGGAATTTCATTTTTTAGTTTGTATGTGAGGTCAATATATTCCATTTTTTTACAACCGATAAGTATTTATATAACCTTAAACTCATTATATGGTAGAAGGGTTATTCAACAATATAATTATTTTTCATGTTGATATTTAAACTGTTCTATAAATAATAAATTAATTTTAAAAGGTGATTTTAATGGCACAAGGTGGACAACCAATTTTTATTTTACCTGAAGGAACAAACAGGTCCGTCGGAAGAGATGCTCAAAGAAACAATATTTTAGCAGGAAAAGTACTTGCTGAAACTGTAAGAACCACATTAGGTCCAAAAGGAATGGACAAAATGTTAGTGGATGGACTTGGAGATATTGTTGTAACCAATGATGGTGTTACAATCTTAAAAGAAATGGATATTGAACATCCTGCAGCTAAAATGTTGGTGGAAGTAGCTAAAACTCAAGAAGACGAAGTTGGAGATGGAACTACTACTGCAGTAATTATTGCTGGAGAATTATTGAAAAAATCCGAATCTTTATTAGATCAAGATATTCACCCAACAATCATTGCAATGGGATACAGACAAGCAGCTGAAAAAGCACAAGAAATTTTAGATGATATTGCAATTGATTCAGTTGATGAAGAAACTTTAGTTAAAGTAGCTATGACTGCTATGACTGGTAAAGGAACTGAAGCAGCACGTGAACCATTAGCAAAATTAATCGTAGATGCAGTTCAAAAAGTAGCTGAAGATGGTGTAGTAGACACTGACAACATTAAAATTGAGAAAAAAGATGGTGCTGTTGTAGAAGATTCTACTTTAGTTGAAGGAGTAATTGTTGACAAAGAAAGAGTACACCCAGGTATGCCTTCTGAAGTTAAAGATGCAAAAATCGCATTAGTTAACTCTCCTCTTGAAGTAAAAGAAACTGAAGTTGATGCAGAAATCAGAATAACCGACCCTGCTCAAATGCAAGCTTTCATTGAACAAGAAGAAAAAATGGTTAAAGATATGGTAGATAAAGTAGCTGAATCTGGTGCTAATGTATTATTCGCACAAAAAGGTATTGATGATTTAGCACAACATTACTTATCTAAAGCAGGTATTTTAGCTGTAAGAAGGGTTAAAAAATCAGATATTGAAAAATTAGCTAGAGCTACTGGTGCTAATGTAGTAACTAATTTAGAAGATTTAACTGCTGACGACTTAGGTGAAGCAGGTATTGTAGAAGAAAGAAAAGTATCTGGCGAAGAAATGATCTTTGTAGAAGAATGCAGTGTAGCTAAATCTGTAACCTTATTCGTAAGAGGAAGTACCAAACACATTGTTGATGAAATCGTAAGAGCTATTGAAGATGCAATTGGTGTTGTAGCAGCTACTGTTGAAGATGACAAAGTTGTAGCTGGTGGAGGAGCTCCAGAAATTGCAATGGCTAAAAAACTCAAAGATTATGCTGATTCAATCAGTGGAAGAGAACAATTAGCAGTTAATGCATTTGCAGAAGCTTTAGAAATTGTTCCTAAAACCTTAGCTGAAAATGCAGGTTTAGACAGTATTGATTCATTAGTAGACTTAAGAGCTGCTCATGAAAACAGTGCTGTAATGGGATTAGATGTATTTACTGGTAAAGTAGCAGATATGAAAGAAGCTGGTGTAATTGAACCTAAACGTGTCAAAAAACAAGCTATCCAATCTGCTTCTGAAGCAGCTGAAATGATTTTAAGAATTGATGATGTAATCGCATCTAGCGGTAAAGGTGACGCTGACATGGGCGGTATGGATCCTGCTGCTATGGGCGGTATGCCTCCAATGATGTAAATTTAAAGAAATTATTTAATTTCTTTTTTTCTTTTTATTTTTTTAAGGTATTATCTTGCAAACCAAACGACTTATTTTTAAAAATTCAACTGGAGATAGGGCATATATCTATGAAAACTCTATAGTAGTTGAGTTTGGAGTTTGCAGAAATGGAATTTCAACATCTGAGTTAAACGGCGGATACAAAAAGGATTTTAAATCATCATTTAATCATTATTTATCTCAGGAAAACATTGATTTTTTAGAAAATCATAGTGTAAATGATTATTTAGTTAGACAAAGCGGAATTTTGGGAATTGATTCTAAATTTACTACGGGTCTTTTAACTTCTGCTCAAATGGAAAATGCATGTGTTGTTACAAAACAGTATAGGAACTTGGAAGTCAGTGCAATAACTACTGCCGGTGTAAGAGTAAATGCCTCAAGAGCAGGGGACAGTGCAAGTTATTATGAGGAAAATGGAGACTTTCAATTCGATGTTGGAACAATTAATGTAATTATTTTAACTAATGTTTGTTTAGAGCCAGGAACATTGGCTAATGGATTAGTAACAGCTACTGAAGCAAAAACTGTAGCTTTAAGTAATTTAAGAATTCCAAGTCAGTTTTCCAATGGATTTGCAACAGGAACTGGAACTGATGGAATAGCTATTTTTTCAAATTCAGAATCTGATAATATACTGTCTAATGCAGGAAAACATTCAAAACTTGGAGAACTAATAGCCAGATGTGTTATTGAATCAATAATTGAGGCTATTAAAAGGCAGGTCTGGATTACAAAAGAGTCACAATGCAGTGTTTTAGCTCGCTTAAGAAGGTATGATTTGGATATTAATGAATTTTATAATGATATTGATAATAAAGAGGAATTCGTAAAATCATTACAAGTGGCTGCAAGAAAACAGGAAAATGTAGCATTAACTACTTCGGTTTTACATTTAATTGATGAAGTTGAAAATAATTTACTGGATAAGAAAATAGCTTATAGTTTAGCTAATTCTATTCTTGAAAATAATTGTGATGATTTTTGCATTCAAAAGCTTTTAACATTTTGGATTAATAAATTTTTAAGTTAATTTTTTATATAATGATTAGTAATGATATTGTATGATAAGATTAGCAGGCATAAGAGACATTAAAGGAATTAATAGATTATTGCTTCAGGTTCAAAAGGTTCATTCAGATATTCGTCCAGATCTATTTAAAGACGGTGGAAAAAAGTATAATGATTATGAACTTGAGGAAATTATAAAAAATAGTGAAACTCCAATATTTGTTTATGAATTTGATAATATGATTGTAGGTTATGTATTTTGCATTATAACCAATCATCATAATGAAACCTCTTTTTGTAATCATAAAACTATTTATGTTGATGATTTGTGTGTTGATGAAAAAACAAGGCATGAAGGAATTGGAACTGCATTGTATGAGTATGTTTTGGAATATGCAAAAAGTATCGGATGTTATAATCTTACTTTAAATGTTTGGGAAGGCAATGACAGTGCTATGGATTTTTATAAAGGCAGGGATATGAAAATTCAAAAGGTATGTATGGAAAAGATTTTATAAAACTTAAATATTTTAATACTTCTTTGAACATATTTATAATTGATGTTAAAATTTAGCTGAAAAATTGAATGTTTTTAGGAGTTTTTAATATGGTTGCTTTTGAAAGAATAAAATCCGGTATTCCGCAACTAGACGAAACCTTAGATAATATTCGTTTAGGGGATAATGTAGTATGGCAGGTTTCTAATCTGGATGAATTTTTATATTTTGTCAAACCTTTTGTTAAACAGGCTTTAAAAGATAATAGAAACCTGATTTATGTAAATTTTGGTCAGCATGAGCCGTTAATAGATATGACTGCTGATGATTTCTTAAAATTGGATGTTGAAAAAAATAATCCTGAAACAGAATTTGCTATGATTGAACGTGACGGGATTAAAATTTATCAGGTAGATCCAAACAAGCAATTTGAACCTTTTACTTTGGAAGTTCATAATATTATTACAAAAGAGGGAAGGGATGCTTTTTATGTATTTGACTGTTTGTCTGATTTACAGGCAGCATGGTCTACAGATTTGATGATGGGAAATTTCTTCAGAGTAACATGCCCGTATTTATTTTCTCTTGATACAGTAGCTTATTTTCCAATTATTAGAGGTAAACATTCCTTTGAAGCAATAGCTAAGATTCGTGAAACAACACAACTTTTTTTAGATTTATATTCTCATAAAGATGATGTATATTTACATCCGTTGAAAGTATGGAACAGATATTCTCAAAATATGTTTTTAGGCCATAAATATGAAACTAAAAAAGAAGTTTTAACAACATTAACTGATGGTTTGGAAGTAAGTAATTTTTATAAAGTTGTTAATCGGGCAGCTGATTATCATAATGAGCAGAACAGTGATAGCTGGGAAAGATTCTTTGAATTAACCAAGTTACAATATGAAAACAATGAAGACATATCTGAAAAATGTGATTTGATGTGCAATATGCTCATGACTAAAGATAAAAACATGATTGAAAAAGTTAAAGAGTATTTTTCCCCACCTGATTATTTTTCAGTTTATAACCGTGTTGTCGGTAGTGGTATGATTGGAGGTAAGGCATGCGGTATGCTGCTTGCACGTAAAATCATAGAGCATGACCGTCCTGATATTTATGCTGATTTCGAACCTGATGATTCATTTTACATCTGTTCTGATTTGTTTTATACATATATTGTTTCAAATGATTTATGGGATATTCGGGTAAAACAAAGAACTAAAGAAGGTTATTATGAAGCTGGAAAAGAGCTTGAAAAAGGTTTGAAAAACGGTACATTTTCTGATGATATCCGTGAGAAGTTTAGACGGCTTCTGGATTATTTCGGTCAAAGTCCGATTATTGTAAGATCAAGCAGTTTTTTGGAAGACGGTTTTGGAAATGCTTTTGCCGGAAAATATGAATCAGTTTTCTGTGTTAACAGGGGACCTCTTGAAGAACGTCTGGAAGCTTTTGAAGAGGCTGTTAAAACAGTATATGCAAGTACAATGAACATATCTGCTTTGGAATATAGAAGCTTAAATGATTTGGATGATAATGATGAACAGATGTCTTTACTTGTTCAAAGAGTATCCGGGTCTTATTATCAGGATTATTTCTTCCCTTCTGCAGCAGGAGTTGGATTTTCATATAGTCCATATTCTCCATTGCCGGATATGGGACATAATGGTGGAATGTTAAGGCTGGTTATGGGTTTAGGTACAAAAGCAGTAGACAGAACTCAAAGAGATTATCCCCGTATTGTTAATTTGGACAAACCGAAAGCTATGGATGTACCAAGTGTTGTTGAGAGACATAAACATTCCCAGCATTATTTGGATGTTTTGGATTTAAAAAACATTAAGGTAAGTGAAATTTCTGTTGATGAAGGGATTGATGTAGTTCCAGTTTATGCAAAAAGAGCTGTGGTGGAACATGATACTGATGCAGAGCGCAGATTCCGTGAAAGAGGTCAAAGAAGGGAGGTTACTTTTGTAAACTGTAATGGTTTAGTTAACAATGACAGATTTACGTCACTGATGAGGGAATTACTTCAAACTTTAGAGGCAGCTTATGAATACCCTGTTGACATTGAATATACAGTAAATGTAGGTCAGGAAGGTTCTTTTGTTATTAATTTATTGCAGTGCAGGCCGCTGCAGGTTGCAACTACTAAAGAAGCTATTGAAATTCCTCAGGATAAAGGAGAAGTATTTTTCCATATTAAAAATTCTTCAATGGGAAGATCAAGAAAACAGGACTTTGATATTTTAGTTTATGTTGACCCGCATAAGTATTATGAATATCCTTTTACTAAAAAAGCTTCATTGGCTAAATTAATAGGTGCCATTAACAGTTATTGTAAAAATCATAATAAGGAAGCTATGTTAATTGTTCCTGGAAGGTTAGGTACTTCTTCACCGGAACTTGGAATTCCAGTAGTATTTGCAGATATCAGCAAATTTTCAGCTATTTTGGAAGAGTCATATAGTGAAGTGGGTTATGTTCCTGAATTGTCCTTTGGAAGTCATATGTTTCAGGATTTAGTTGAAGCGGATATTTATTATGGAGCTATTTTTGAAAACAGCAACAGATTGGATTTCAATAAAAATTTATTTAAAGATTATCCGAATAAATTATGTGAATTCATTCCGGAATTTGATAAAGAATTGTATGATATGGTTAAAATTTTTGAATTCAGTAAAAACAAGCTTGAGTTTTATCATGACATGAAAAATGATGAGAGTATTTGTATTATGGATAATAAATAAAATTTAGAAAAATTTAATATATGTCAAAGATTATAATAAAACATATTAAAAATTAAGGTGATTATTTATGAGGATTAAAGAAGATTTAATTAACAAAGAAGTGCTTGACGGCGGTGCTGATTTAATTGGTAAAGTTATTGATGTTGTAATGGATAAGGATACATTTGAAGTAACTGATTTGGTTATTAAAAAAACAGGTATTGCAGATCAAATTAAAGCTGGCGGGGAAAATGTTGTTCCTAGTGAACTTGTAAAAGTTATCGGGGATAAAATTTTACTTAAAAGTGATGATGATATTTAAAATTTCGGTTATTTAGATGATTACTAAGGAATATTTAATTAATTTGTTAAAAGAAAATGGTGTTTTCTTAAAAGGGGATTTCACATTATCTTCAGGTAAGAAAAGTGATTATTACATAAACATGAAAAAAGCTATTACTGACCCTGAAATATTATCAACAATAGCTAAATTAATCACAAAATCCATTAGTGAAGATAATATTGATAAAGTAGCAGGTCCTGCACTTGGAGCTGTTCCAATAGCTACTGCAGTTTCTCTTGAATCTAACATTCCATTGTTGATGATTAGAAAAGAGAAAAAAGGTTATGGGACTTCTAAACTTATTGAAGGTGAATTAAACGAAGGTGATGATGTTATTGTTGTAGAAGATGTTACAACTACTGGAGGATCATTGCTTAAAGCTATTAAAGCTATTCAAGACAATGGAGGAAATGTAAAAAGAGCTTTTGTTGTTGTTGATAGGCAGGAAGGAGCTATTGAAGCTTTTGATAGTGAAGGTATTAAATTAGAACCTTTAATAACTGTTGATGAATTTTTTTAATTAAAAAAAGATGATGAATGATTAAGTTCATCATTTTCAAATTTTTATTTTTTTGCGTGGAATACTAGATGAGGGAATTCATCTATTATGATGTTAGATGCTGTTTTAACTGCATTAGGAGAGCCGGGCATGGAAAAGATTACTGTTTTTTTATATACTCCTGCAGTTGCTCTTGAAATAAGTGCTCCTGAACCGATTTCTAAAAAAGATTGATGTCTAAAAATTTCACCAAAACCTTCAATTTTTTTATCAAAAAGTTCCTCTACAGTTTCAACAGTTATATCTCTACTGTCTAGTCCTGTTCCACCTGTTGTTAAGATAACATCAATATTTTTATTAATCATTTCTTTAATGGTTTTAATTAATGATTCTTTATCATCAGGTATTATTGTTTTGGATTTTAATGTGTATCTTTTTGATATTTCATCTGCAAGATATTGTCCTGATAGATCATCCTTATCCGTAGTGATGCTGTCACTTAATGTTATTACACCACAGGCAATATCATTAGATGATAATTTTTTATGTTTTTCGGTTGTTTCACTTTTCATAATTAATCCCCCTGTATTATGCAGTTATTGTCATCATCTCTTTTATTTTTTCGTATTCTTCATGATTTTTTAATAGTAAATCTGTAGGGTAGTATAATGAGCCATAACTGTCAGATTCACACATAACTAATTTACTTTTGCATAAAATCTCTAAATGGTATTCAATGGTATTGTAATCCATATCTATGATTTTTGCTATTTGACTTCCATTATATGGACGTACAAGCAGTAAATCAACAATTTTTGCAGAAGTTTTCCCTCCTTTTCTTTTTAAAAAGATTTGATGAAGTAGCTTGTTGATTGTCATTGTTTTTCATCTCCACTCTTTTATCTGATTGTATAGTAATTTTCCCCATTTTAATCCGTCTTGACTTTTATCAATCAGAATTTGTGAGTCATCGTAGTGACCATCTTTAAAAAATAATGTAAGTGACATAAACTCTTCTCCCAATGTTAAAAAGCTTTTTAAAGGATTTTTTATGCTAATTATTTTCACATTTTCATTATTAATTAGCCATTTTTCAAATAACGGATTTCTATGAATTAATGCTAGTATTTCTTGGTGGGTGATTAATTCAAGTTTATGCAGTGTTTTTTCTTGTATTAATTGAACAATGTTCCTCAAATGGTTTTCTGAAAAAATAGGTAAAGTTATTTTTAATTCTTCGGCATTTTCAATTAATTTGCTGTAGCTATTGTAAGCTTTTGATAGATTGCTTGTTGTAGAAGTTATGCATGCTGCATTTCTTAAAAGATAAATGTTTTTGAGATTTTCTTGGGGAATGGCTGTTAAATCATGGATATTCCAAAAATCTTCATTTTTGTTAGTTGCATACCAATTATCAATTAATTTAATCATGTTTGTGGTTAACAGATAACCGTTTGATGTTAATTGATAATATTTTTGAACTTTTTTAACAAAATTTAAATTTTCCAATTCCTTTAAACCATGCAGTATTGTTGCTGATGGCTTTTCTAGTTCTATTCGTAAATCATCTAAATTTTTTGATTCATTATAAATACTTAACAATAATTTTGTCCGCATAGTTGATGTAAGTATGTATTTGATACCTTGATATTCTTCTTTCAACTCATTTTTAATTTTTGTTGCCATAATAATCACCAGTTTGCTTTCACGTTTTCAAAGAGATTATTCGCCCATTTTATGGCTTGTTGGTTTTCAGATGTTAAAAGTCTATTTTGATCAAAGCTACCGTCATTTTTAAAAAGTCCTAAATTAGTATTTTTATCAGATATAATCAAATATAAGTTTAAATTATCTTTTAACTCATGTACTTTTAAACATCCGTTTTCAATACTTCTCTTTTTAATTTCCGGGTCTATACTGTCTATTAAACTTTCAAAAATTTCATCATTTATTATTAATTCAACATTACCTCCTTTTTGTAGTACCTGTTCAATAATAACAGGATAATCGGGATGTAAATATGGGAATATTGCTTTAATGTTATATGACATTAATAGCTGCCCTTTTATTGTATTGTGAGTTTTATAAATGTCAATTGGGGTTGTTTTAATTAATTGGGAATCATGTAAACTGGTTATATTTTTCAATGAGTCTAAATTAATCTGTTTCACATCATGTTTATCCCAAAATTCATCAAATTGATCTATTAATTTTATTGCATTTTTAAACTCCAATATTATATTCAAGTACATTTTTGTTGTTTGAGTTAAATAATATTTGTTTTTTATTTTTTGGATATATTTTTCTTGCTGTAATTTGTGGAGATTACTTGATAGGGTGCTATAAGTTATTTGTGTTGTATTGACTAATTCTTTTATATTTTTAGGATTTTTATTCAGTACGTTTAATATATGGAGTCTTATTCCAGACTTTGTTAAAAATTGTATTTTTTGATTCATGTTTTCTAATTTTGTTGACATCATTTTTGTCTCCTTTAATTTTCAATTTGTACTTCAATTTTCAATTTTTGTACAATAATTGTATAATATCAAGTTTCTTATACAGATTTAAATAGATTTTTCAAATTTTCATCAAATTTTCCTCCAATTTGTTCCCAATTTTCCTCCAATTCTTTAATAAAATTTTTGAACACTTATATCTTTTTTAAGCTATTTTTAAGAATTTTTTGTACACTTTGATGTAAATTTTAATTATTTTGTTAATTAGTTAATAACTTAATTATAACTATTTTTCAATGATTTAATCAGATTTGACAATATTTATTAATTTTTAAAATCATAATAAAAATCATGGAAATTTATTTTGTTTTAGATGCATCTGCTTTTATCAATGGTTTTGACTTGGAATCAGATAATAATTATACTGCTCCGGAGATTACTCCGGAAGTTAAAGATTTTGAGTCAAAATTAACATTAGATATGGCTATTAGAGATGGAAAATTAATTATTCGGGATGTTGATGAAAAATATATTGATGAGGTTAATGAAATTATATCAGAATCTGGTGATGTTCTACGTTTGTCTGCTCCAGATAAAAAATTAATAGCTTTAGCTTTAATGCTTAAAGATGCGGGTAAAAACATTAAAGTTATAAGTGATGATTACACTATACAGAATACTTTAAAAATTATTAATATTCCTTATTCCGGAATCATAACTGAAGGGATTAAAGGTGTTTACAATTGGAAAAAGATTTGTGAAGGTTGTAAAAAAGAATTTGATGAGAATTATCCTTTTGATGATTGTGATGTTTGTGGATCTAGAATATTTAAAAAAAGAATAAAATTATAATTGGTGTTTTTATGAAAATTGGTGTAGTAGTTCATGGACCTAATATTATTGATTCGAATTGGGCTTTAAAGTTAATTGATTTATTGTCTGGATATGGTGAGGTTTCAGCTAGATTAGGTGGAACTATGGGAAGAACTGCAGTTATTGACAAGTCTTTAGAAGATATTATTGACATATCTAAAAAATTAGTTCCAAGTGACTCTTTAAAATTATTTAATGATGCAAATGAGGATGTTATATTTTTAATAAACTATGGAAAATCCAGAGTGACAGGCCAGGTTTTTGGTTATAAAGTTTATAATCATTATTTATTAAAAGTAGCTGAAAACAACATTCCACTAATTCAAATTGAAAGGCCAGGTGAAATTGATGGCAGTATAATCTCTTGGAATGGAGATAATAATGATTTAATCAAAGATCTGTCTCAAAAACTGGATTTGAATATTGTTACTCCTGAAGAAATTTATGATAATCATTTTAAGCAGGATAAAATAGATGATGGTAAAATTCAAAGAATTGTGCATGGTGTTAGTCCTGATGAGAATATAATGGTTAACAGTATGGTCATTGGTAAATCTAAGAGTGATAAAGTTACATTAATAGCTAAAGATGGTTATATTACAGATATTATTGGCGGAACTATAAAAGAGCATGGTGTTGAAAAATTAGGAAAAGTTGATTTGGAAGATGCTATTGTAAAAACAGGGCTTTTAAGAAAGTCTAAAGTAAAACCCAGAGTTGTAGAAAAAAACAAATCAGCAGATATTTTTAAAATAGCTTTTTTAGACCATGCTGGAGAAGATGTTTATCAATTTAAAGATGCTGATTTGGTTGTTACTGTTGGAGATGATACTACATTAATAGCTTCGGATATTTTGTACAGATTTAATATTCCAATTATTGGCATTACTGATGGGGATTTGGATAAAGTTGTTGAAGATGGTTTCAAAGCTAAAAATTCCATAATATTTGAATTTGAAAGTGGAACTGATGATATTGTCGGTAAAAAAATACATGGATTGATTTTTAAAAATGAAAAGATTTTAATCAGGCCTAGAAACTCTAAAAATATTGATGAAATTCATGGTGAAATCATTAAAATAACAAATCTTTTAAATTGTAAATATAATATTATAACTATCTAAAAAAGAATGAGGAAGGTGTTTTTATTTCAGATTTTAAAAACCTTGTAAAGGCAATTCAGGAATTTGAAGGAGTAACTCGTAAAGCTTCTATTGATACTGTAACATCTCTTTTAACTGAATCTTATAATGTTTCAGGTGATGTTGTAATTGATATTGGTGATGATGCTTCAGCTATTGATATTGGAAATAATCAAGTAGTTTTAGTAGCTGCAGATGGTATATGGGGTCAAATAATGAATGTTAACCCATATTGGGCAGGTTATTGTTCTGTTCTTGTTAATGTAAATGATATTGCAGCTATGGGTGGAAAACCATTGGCTATGGTTAATATAATGTCAATAAAACATGATGAAATTTATGAAGAATTATTGGCAGGTATTAAAGATGGTTGTTTGAAGTTTGGTGTACCTATGGTTGGAGGTCATCTACATCCTGATGGTGAAGTTGATTCTTTGGGAGTAGCTATTGTGGGAATTGCAAAGAAAGATAAATTAATCACTAGTTTTGGGGCAGAAGTAGGTGATAAAATCATTGTTGCTATTGATTTAGATGGTAAACCTCATGAAATGTTTGCACTAAATTGGGATACTACATATGATAAGGACAAACAATTAGTTCAAGATCAAATTACAGCAGTTCAATATTTAGCTGAAAAAGATTATATTAAATCTGGAAAAGATATCAGTAACCCTGGTATTTTAGGAACTTTGGAAATGTTACTTGAAACATCTGTTAAAGGAGCAATAGTAAATTTAATGGATATTCCAAGAAATAAAAATATTGGATGGGAAAATTGGTTAAAATCATATCCGGGTTCTGGTTTTGTATTTACTGCTGATGAGGAAAATTGTGATTTTATTAAAGAGTATTTGAAGGATTATTCTATTGAAGCTAATGTTGTTGGCGAAATTACTGGTGACTGTTCTTTGTATTTAGTTAATGGTGATGGTGAAAAATTGGAAGTTTTTAATCAAAAAACAAATCCAGTTTTCAAGTTTAAAAAAGAGTAATTATTTTTATAAGCTTTAAAATTTATATATTAATTAAAAAATTCTTTTTGGGAGATTATATGTTAATAAAAATTAATGGAAAAGAAATGAATGTGGCAGAAGGTTCTACAATTCAGGATGTTATTGATGAATCTAATGCTCCATACACTCCCGGCAGTATTATCTGTTTAATTAAGGGTAAAAAAGAGCTTGAAAAAAATGTTAGCAAGTTTAGAATTAAAACAACACAAGGATCTGTTATTTTAGAACTTCTTGATACTAAAGAAGCACAGCCTTTAGTTGATGTCTGGAAAAAACAGTATAAAGATTTTGAAAACTTATCTGTTAGATGGTCAACTTCAAATGAAGTAGCTATTGGTCCTGTTGTCACTGATTTGAAACCTACTTCTGATGAATATAAATATTATGAGGGGGATGTTGTTTTAAGTTTATCTAGTTTTAGTAATGAGTCAACACATTTAATTCTTATTAAGGAAAACACCACTAATGTTTACAGTGTTCCTCCATTTAATAAAGGAATATTTGCAAAGGTAATTGGTGGTAAAAAAACTTTAAACTTACTAACAGATGATGATGAAGTAAAAGCTATTGACCCTATTATTGAAAGAAGTACAACTACAGATTCATCTGCTGTATCTGATTTAGACACTGTTTTAAAAGAGGGCAATGAATTATTTACTTATGTTTCACTGGAAGTGGATAATAATTCTCCAGTTTCTGTTGAGCATCTGTTTTCAATTATTAAAGACGGCAGAATTAAAGTTGATTTTGAATCAGAATCATTTTTAGGATTTTATGATTTGAAAGGGATAGATAAACCTAAAGAAAATGTTGCTTCCAGAACAAGAGGAAGCATAACTGTTAGAAACAGTGGTGTAGGTGTTGGAAAATTATATATTTATAGGGAAAGTAGAGTTTTAAGTCCAAATCACACCAATGTAGGTAAAATCATAAATGGTATGGAAATTATTGATATAGCTAAAAAAGGAGAGTTTATAACTGTTAAATCTAATCAGGATAGACTGATGTTACTTGGTCATAATCAAAATGAAATTGATGAAAAATTAGCCAGTTTAAATATTGAACATGTTAAAGAGGGAGTGACTGGAGAAGATGCTTTAATTGTAGAGCAAACTCCAAAATACACGATTGATATTTTAAATGAAGGAAAAGTAACAACCAAATCCATTCATAAAGATGATTTATGTGAAATTGACTTTACTGAAAATGCTTCAAGAACTGTAAAATACTTTAAATTAGTGTCAGGTCTTTTAGAAGAGCCAATTGGTAAAATTAAAGTTCATTTTTCAGTACCTGGGATGCATATATTAATATTTGAAGGAGATTCAAATATTTCAAAAGGACTTGTTCCAGAAAATACTCCTGAAAATATTGTAAAAGCATGTGAAATTGGTGTAACTAATATGTCTGCAAAAAATGTTGGTTTAATTGGAGTAAGATTTGAAGATAATAAGGAATTTGGACCAACTGCAGAATCATTTAGTTCAACTAACATTGTTGGTAATGTTGTTTCTGATTATTCCAAACTTGAAAAATTTAAAGATGGAGAGATAGTTTATGTTAAGGAATTTAACGATTAGTCCTGAATTGGATAAAGAAGATTGGGATCCTGATGTAATTACTCGTATGATTATAATTGCTCCTGGAGCTCATGTTAGTGAAAGTGAAATTGTTAATGAGTTACATATGCTTGATTTACCTCTTACAATAAAAAATACCTGTTATGGTTCTATGGTAAGTGGAAAAACAAAGGATGTTTTTGAAGCGATTCGTGAAATAAGAAAATTGGATCCGAATCACATTTTCACAAAAGAGAGAGGTTTTGCTCCTGGGGATCCTAGAAGATGCAGGGGCCACAGATTTGGACCAAGGGAAGGTTTCCACCAGATGGAAAATGAATACAGATTGCTTGGTGATGTGGCAGATGCTTTGGAAAATCCTCGTGATGTAAAAGTTGCGGTTGAAAAACCAATTGATGTTGATAAATTTAAAAAAATTATGAATGAATGTTTAGAAAATAATAATGATAGGTGAAAAAACATGGTGAAAGTAGCTATTTATCCTCCAAATTCATTAATCTTAGCAGATTTAATTGAAAGGAAAGGTCACACTCCTTTAGTTCTTCAAAAACAAATAAGACAAAAAATTAAAGATCCTGAAATTGATTCTCCTCCTATGAATATTACTGAAGAAGACCCAATTAAAGGTCTTAAATATGCAGCTATTGAAGTTCCTTCAGGTGTTCGTGGAAGAATGTCTATTATAGGTCCTTTAATAGATGAAGCTGAAGCAGCTATTTTAGTTGATGGTGCTCCATTTGGTTTTGGTTGTGTAGGTTGCGCTAGAACAAATGAACTGTCCATATTCCTGCTTAGGCAAAGGGATATTCCTATACTTGAAGTTACATATCCAAAAAATAGGGATGGGACATTTTTAATGGTAAATCAAATTAATGAGTTTTTAGACTCTCTTAAGGAGGAATAATAATGGTTAAAATTGCTTTAGTTTCATGTGGAACTGAATATAGTGGAATTCAAAAGGAAATTGAAAAAGCAGCCAATACTTTTGGTGCAGAAATTATTCTTCCGGAAATTGATTTGGATTATATTGATGAATCTTATGCCAAATTTGGATTTTCTGCTCAAAGTTCAAGTTTAAAGTTAATGATTGCAAGAGCAATGGCAATTGTTGAAGGAAGATGTAAACCTGATGCAGTATTCATTGCTTCTTGTTTTAGATGTGCAGAAGGAGCTCTTGTAAGAAATGCAGTGCGTAAATTCCTGCAGGATAATACTCGTATTCCTGTAGTTACATATTCATTTACAGAAAGAACAAAAGCAGATGAATTATTTATTCGTATGGAAGCATTAGCTACTACTGTAACACGTAGAAGTATTCTTGCTCGTGAAAAACAGGAAGGTCTTACATTAGGTATTGATTCTGGTTCAACAACTACAAAAGTTGTAGCTATGGAAAATAATAAAGTTATCGGTACTGGCTGGACAGAAACAAAAGATATTATGGGTTCTGTTTATAAAGGTGTTGAAGAAGCTTTTGCTGATACTGAATATACAATTGATGATGTTGATGGAATTGGTACAACTGGTTATGGTCGTATTAATATTGGTAAACAATTAAATGCAGAATTAGTTCAGGAAGAATTGTCTGTTAATGCAAAAGGTGCAGTATATTTAGCTGATCATCAAAAAGGGGAAGCTACTGTATTGGATATTGGGGGTATGGATAACAAAGTAATCACTGTTAATGATGGTATTCCTGATAACTTTACTATGGGGGGAATCTGTGCAGGAGCATCTGGAAGATTTTTAGATATGGCTTCCCGTCGTTTAGATGTTTCTATTGAAGAATTAGGACCTCTTGCTTTACAAGGGGATTACAGAAAAGCATTACTTAACAGTTACTGTATTGTTTTCGGTATTCAGGATTTAGTTACTACTCTTGCAGCAGGTGGTTCCAAAGCTGATGCTGCTGCCGCAACCTGTCATTCTGTAGCTGAACAAGTTTATGAACAGCAACTTCAGGAAATAGATTTAAGGGAACCTCTCATACAGGTAGGTGGAACATCATTAATTTCTGGACTTGTTGAAGCTGTTAGTGAAATGTTAGGTGGTATTGATGTTATTGTACCTCAATATTCTCAACATATTGGAGCGGTAGGTGCTGCTCTTTTAGTATCTGGAATGGGTCATAGGCAAGATAATAAATAGTCAAGAGTTGATTTGATGTTAGTAGAATGCTATGATGAAAAAGGCGCAGAAGTCTATGAAATGATTATTAAACAGATTTTTCAGGATTTGGTTCTTGGTCCTGCTGTTGAAGATTTAAAAGCTTTTGCTAACCCTGATGAAGCAGTTTTTATTTTAGCTATTAAAATGAAAAAGACTTCTGGTGTTATTAAATTTGGTGATGTGGCTAATTTCACTTATGATAAAAGCAATGATGTTACTAAAATATTTATTGAAAATGAAAATTATCTCCCAAATATTTTGAAGTTATTGTGGAGGAGATTTTCTAGAGATGAGCTTTATCAGCCGACCAGGTATAATATTGATCTTGAAGGAAATCAAATGGATCTGGAAGATTTGGTTGTTGATGATCCTCATTCAAATCTTCAAAGAAGAATTTATGATGCAATCTTTAGAATTTTGCCGGAAGGGTTTAAAATAATTAAAGATGTTTCTGTTGGGGATATTGTGGCTGTAATAGCTACTGATGAATTAATTAAAGATGATTGGATTGATAAAGCTAATGACTATATTGCAGAATTAAATAAAGGTTTATAGATAACTTTATAATATAGTTCGATTATATACAAACATAATTACAAGTAGGGGAGTGATGTTATATGAATGAACATAATGGTTCTAGATTTGCACACATAACTAAAGCACATCCATGTTTTAATGAAAAAGTGCATGATAAAGTAGGTAGAGCTCATGTACCTGTAGCACCAAAATGTAATATTTATTGTAATTTCTGTACTAGGAATATAAATGATGAAGAAAATAGGCCGGGGGTTACTAGCTGTATAATGAAACCAGATGATGCTATTAGTCATATTGATGATGTAACTGCAGAAGGACCAATTTCTGTAGTTGGTGTAGCTGGACCTGGAGATTCTCTGGCTAATGAGGAAACTTTTGAGTTTTTTGAAAAGCTAGGTAAAACTCATCCTGATTTAATAAAATGTATGAGTACTAATGGTCTTTTACTTCCTAAATATGCAGATAGATTGGCTGAACTTGGAGTAAATTCTGTTACTGTAACAATTAATGCAATTGATCCAGATATAGCAATGGATATTTACTCATTTATTAAATATGAAGGGAAAGTTTACAAAGGCTA
Organism: Methanobrevibacter intestini; assembly: GCF_047402955.1. Classification (NCBI taxonomy): domain Archaea; kingdom Methanobacteriati; phylum Methanobacteriota; class Methanobacteria; order Methanobacteriales; family Methanobacteriaceae; genus Methanobrevibacter; species Methanobrevibacter intestini. Next base: position 506,889 of record NZ_CP187956.1, on the reverse strand, counting down.
CGAAGCTGCTGAAATATTAATTAAAAATCAGCTTGAAGGTGTTGAAAAAGCAGCTAAAAATGGCATGGTTGTTAAAGTTAATTCTGTTTTAATTCCAGGATTAAATGATGAACATATTGTTGAGATAGCTAAAGAAGTTAAAAAACGCGGAGCTTCTTTAATGAATGTTTTGCCACTTATTCCATTAAATAAAATGAAAATTTATAAACGTCCGGGATGTTCTATGATGGAAAAGGTTCGTGAAGAAGTTGAAGAAATTATTCCGGTATTTAGAGCATGTACTCAATGTAGGGCAGATGCTTATGGGATTCCTGGTAAAAAAAGTGAAGACCATCATTTAGGAATGACTCCTCAAAGTCATTACTAATTTTTCTTTTTTTCAATTTTTTTTATTGTTTTTATTTATTTTTTCAGCAGTAATTGTGTAAAATAATAAATATTTAAAGAAATAAAAGTTATTATATAGCTTAGATTTTTTACTTAATTTAAGAATTTAAGATATGTTTAATAGATATTTTGGTGTTAAAATATGGATAAGAAAATTGGAATTATCGCTTGTATAATAGTCATACTCGCAATTGTTGGTGTGGCGGCATACTCTGGCGTATTTGATGGGGAAAGTAAAGTAGTTAACGATGATAAGACATTAGTTGTTGGATTTGATGCAGAATTTCCACCATATGGTTACAAAGATGACAATGGGGATTATGTAGGTTTTGATTTAGATTTAGCACAAGAAGTTTGTGATAGAAACAATTGGACTTTAGTTAAACAACCTATTGACTGGGATGCTAAAGACAGTGAATTAGATTCAGGCAGTATTGATTGTATATGGAATGGATTTACCATGGATGGCAGAGAAGATCAATACACATGGTCTGACCCTTACTTTGATAACAAACAGGTTATTGTTGTTAAAAATGGTTCAGGTATTAATTCTTTAAGTGACTTAAAAGGTAAAAATGTAGAAACTCAAAAAGATTCCTCTGCATTAGCTGCACTTCAAGGAGATCAAAAATCATTGGCAGATACATTTGGAAACTTAGTTGAAGTAGCTGATTATAATACTGCATTTATGGATTTGGAATCTGGAGCTTGTGATGCTGTTGCAGTTGATATTGGTGTTGCACATTACCAATTAAATTCAAAAAATAACACTGATGATTTTGTAATATTGAATGACAATATATCTTCAGAGCAGTATGGTATTGGATTTAAAGAAGGCAATACTGAATTGAGAGATCAAGTACAGTCTACTTTAGATGAAATGTTCAAAGACGGTACTGTTGATAAAATTGCTGATAAATACAGTGAATATGATATTAAAGATTCTCTTATAAGAAAATAAGTCAGGCGAATAATATATGTTATTAAGTACTGTAATAACAGAATTGTGTGGAGGTATGATTACCTCCATAGAAATTTTTTTACTTACGTTATTATTTTCACTTCCTCTTGGTCTTGTAGTGGCTTGGGGAAGAATGAGTAAGTTCAAACCATTAAGATGGTTAATGAAAGTGTATATCTCAATTATGAGAGGCACACCATTAATGTTACAATTAATTGTGGTATTCTTTGCACCATATTATATTTTTGGTGCTTCTTTATCTCCTGATTATAGGATGATATCTGTGATTATTGCTTTTTCAATTAATTATGCAGCATACTTTGCTGAAATTTACAGAGGCGGAATTGAAGCTATTCCTAAAGGACAATATGAAGCTGCACAGGTATTAGGTTATAGTAAAATAGAAACATTTTTCATAATTATTTTACCTCAGGTCATTAAAATAGTTCTGCCTTCAATAACAAATGAAGTAATTACTCTTGTAAAGGATACATCTTTGTCTTTTGTAATAGCTATTCCAGAAATGTTCACAGTAGCTAAACAAATTGCTGCTTCAGAAGCTTCAATTATGGCATTGCTTATAGCAGGTGTATTTTATTATATATTCAATGTAATTGTTGCATTTGTAATGGAATATATCGAAGAAAAATTAGATTATTATGATTAAGGGGGAAATATCATGAGTTTATTAGAAATTAAAAATCTTAAAAAAAGTTTCGGTAAAAATGAAGTATTGAAAGATATTTCTCTTAAAGTGGATAAGGGTGAAGTTTTATGTATAATTGGACCATCAGGTTCAGGTAAATCTACATTACTTAGATGTATAACTAATTTGGAAACTCAGGATAGTGGAATCATTGATTTTGATGGAACCTTTGGTTTAGTTTTTCAGGATTTCAATTTATTCCCTCATCATTCAGTTATGAAAAACATTACTAATGCACCTATTAAAGTTCAAAAAAGAAATAAAGATGATGTTTATAGGGATGCTAGAAATTTACTTAAAAAATTAGATTTAAGTGATAAGGAAGATTCTTATCCATGTGAATTGTCTGGTGGTCAACAGCAAAGGGTTTCTATTGCAAGAGCTTTAGCAATGAATCCGGATATTTTATTTTTTGATGAACCAACATCAGCTCTTGATCCGGAGTTAACTGGTGAAATTTTAAAAGTAATAAAGGATTTAGCAGCTGAAAAGATGACTATGGTTATTGTTACACATGAAATGAGTTTTGCTAAAAAAGTTGCAGATACAATTATATTTATGGATGACGGTTTCATAGTTGAAAATGGAAGTCCTGAAGAAGTCTTTGCTTCTGATAATCCAAGAATGAAAGAATTTTTAGGAAAATTCTATGATTAATTGATATACAGGATTTTATCCTGTATCTTTTTTTTAATTTTTATAAAATTTAGGATTAATTAAATTAATTCACTAATATTTGTTAATATTTTTTTCAATTTCTTCAATAAAATCTTAAAATTTATATAATATTTCAAATATAAAATATAAGTAGATGTAGTTTTACATCTCTAATCAATTTCCAATATATGGATAGTTCATTAGGAAGAAAAGCATAATTTTAAAATTAAAAAAACTATTAATTATATTTTATTTAATAGATTTAAATTAGAAACTAACGGGGAATTATGCTTTTCCTTTTTTTAAAGATTTATTATTTCTAATTAACAGAAGGTATTATTTATGAAAACACTTGAGTGGGAAGATAATAAATTAAAGCTTATTGATCAAACAAAACTTCCAGATGAATTGACTTATGTTTATTGTAATGATTATAGGGAAGTTATTGTAGCTATTAAGGATATGATTGTTAGAGGTGCTCCAGCTATTGGAGTTGCAGCTGCTTTTGGGATGGCATTAGCTGATTTACATGGTGAAGATTTAGATAAAGCTGCAGATGAAATTAAAGCAGCAAGACCAACAGCTATCAATTTATTTTGGGCAGTTGACAGAGTTTTAAATAGTGATGATCCATTAAAAGAAGCTTTAACTATGTATAAAGAAGATATTGATACTAATTTAGCTATCGGAAGACATGGTGCTGAGATAATTGAAGATGGGGATACTATTTTAACACATTGTAATGCAGGAGCACTGGCCTGTGTTGATTATGGTACTGCTCTAGGCGTTATTCGTTCTGCATTCCATCAGGGAAAAAATATTGATGTAATTTGTGATGAAACACGTCCGAGAGGTCAGGGGGCCAGATTAAGTGTTTGGGAAATGCAGCAGGAAAACATTCCTGTTAAATTGATTTCTGATGTGGCTTCCGGTTTTTTAATGTCTCAATACAAAATCAATAAAGTTGTAATTGGTGCAGATAGAATAGCTAAAGGTGGTGTTGTAAATAAAATCGGTTCTTTAATGGTTGCTTTAGCAGCTAATCATTTCCATGTTCCATTTTATGTAGCTGCTCCATTATCTACTTTTGACATGAATGCCTCTGTATTTGATACTGAAATTGAAGAAAGAGACGGTGATGAAGTAAGATATTATGGGGGATGCAGAATCTGTCCTAAGGGAACTGAAGTTATTAATCCGGCATTTGATATTGTACCAAAAGAGCTTATTACAGGTATTATAACTGAAAATGGAATTATTGACCCAATTTAGGTGATAATATTAATGAAAAATTTTCACAAAAACATGTTATTCTGTTCAGCATACTTTTAGCATTGATTTTTGTTGTGATTTTTGGATTTGGAGCAGTAACTATTGCTTTAATATTTATACTACCTCCAGAAATACTTAGTTTGCCTGCAATGGATTATGTTTTATCTTCAGTTAACAATCTTGTTGCCTTTGTTGTTTTAATAATTATAGCTAAAAAAATCGGATTGTTTGATGATATTCCATGGAATGTAAAAGGAGTTTTTAAAGGGTTGCTTTTAGGAATTCCAGTTTTATTGTTCTGTTTAGTTCAATTGTCTGGAATTTTGGAATCAACTTATGATTACAGTATTGTAATTAATGTATTTGGGGTGGTAGCTGCTTTAATTTACTGTGTTGCAATAGCTTTATGGGAAGAATTCCTTTGTCGTGGAGTTATTCTTACAAATATGCTTAAAAAATGGGGCAACTCTAAGAACGGCATAATTAAATCAGTAATTTTATCTGCATTTATATTTGGTACTGCTCATGTTATTACTGGTTTTGGTGGGGACTGGACTAATACAACTATTCAAATAGTTTATGCATCATTTATGGGGTTATTATTTGGTGTTATTTATATTAAAACAAAAAGTTTGGCTTCCACTATTGTTCTTCATTTCATATTGAATTTGACAGCTTATACAATGCCATATGTCATGCCAAATTTCCAATCTATGAATCCCCTAACATTTATATTGTCAATATTTGCATTTGTCTGTCTTTGGGTTATTGAAACTTATGTTTTAATTGATGATATAACTAAAAAGTTACCTTAGCATCAATTGCAACATGCCACATTCCTGGACTGCTGGATTTAACTTTGCGGGTATTTAAAATCTCAACTTTTTTATTTTCTTTTTTTGCAGCTTTTTGCAGGCGTTCTATTCCCTGCCCATAGGAGTCAGAAAATTCATAATAGTTTATAATTCCATTGTTTGCTATTAGGGTCATAGCCAAATCTAAAAAGTCATAGGCAAGTCCAGGTAAATTCATTATAATTCTGTCATAATTTTTGTTTAGATTTTTGCTGACTTCTCTGATATCTCCACAAATGGATTTAATATTATGTAACTTGTTTAAGCGGATATTTTCATTTAAGTATTTTATTGCATTTTCATTAATGTCAACAGCAGTAATTTTTACATTATTGTTTTTAGCTATTACTGTTGGAAACGGACCGATTCCACAAAACATATCTAAAATATTTTCATTTTCTTTTACACTATCGCTTACTCTTTTTCGTTCAGTAGCTAGTCTTGGTGAGAAATAAACTTCCTCAACATTTAGCTTTAATCTTGTTCCATGTTCTTTATGGATTGTTACAGGATTGTTTTCACCGGCAATAAGTTCTAAATCTCTAATTCGTATTGTTCCATGGATTGCACTTTTTTTCATATAAACTGATTTTCTTTTTGTAAATTCTAAAGTAGCTTTTCCGATTTTTGATTTTTTTTCTTCTAAATTTTCAGGAATTTCTACAATTACAATGTCTCCGATTATGTCAAATGATGTTTTTAAATCTTCAATTTCTTTAGAAGTCAAATCATCTTTAAGCAATTCACTTATATTTTTAGGATATCTTTTCATTGCTTCTAATTCAACATCAACAATTTCATAATCACACTTAAAATCCGGGGTATTTATTGGTATGAAACCATAGTCATCTTGTGTTTTTATTTTATAATCCATATTCATTAACTGTTTTTCCATTAACTTTTTTCTGGTGTTATTTAATTCTTTTAATGGAACTTTAACTGATTTCATATTAAATACCTCTAATACACTAATTTTTGTTTTAATGTTATTATAATATTTTCTAAAACAACACTTTTATACTATGTTTTTAAAATCTTATAATATGTTTTATTTAGTTGGATTAGGATTATTTGATGCAAAGGATATTAGTCTTAAAGGTTTGGAATGTTTAAAAAGTGTCGATAAAATTTATGCGGAATTTTTCACTTCCAGGTTATTTGGTTCAAGTTTTGATGAGATTGAAGCTCAGATTGGTAAAAAAATTGAAGTTTTAGTTAGAAATGAAGTTGAAGAAGAAAGTAAATTTTTAGATGAAGCTATTGATTCAGATGTAGCTTTGATTACAGGTGGGGATCCTTTAATAGCTACTACTCATAGTGATTTTTTGGTTCAATGTTCTAAAAAAGGCATTGCTTATGAAGTAATTCATGGATCATCTATTTTATCTTCTGCACCAGCTATTTCCGGACTTCAGGGTTATAAGTTTGGTAAAGTTACAACCATTCCTTTCCCGGACCATAATTTCTATCCAAAATCTCCATACATAGCTATTGAAGAAAATTTAGCTATGGATTTGCATACTTTAGTTTTGCTTGATATTCAAGCTCATAATGACCGTTACATGACTGTTAATCAGGGTTTGGAATATCTGATGAATATTAAAAATACTTTGGATTATGATGGCGCAATTACTGAGGATACTTTGGCTGTTGGTATTGCAAGAGTAGGTTCTAAAGATGTTGTTGTAAAAGCAGGTAAAATCAGCCAGTTAATTGATTATGATTTTGGAGGGCCTCTTCACTGTATTGTAATTCCTTCCAAACTTCACATTGTTGAAGCAGAATATTTAGTTGAGATAGCTGGAGCTAACCGTGAAATTCTTGATGAAATTTAAATTAAAATAAGGGGAGAGAAGTAGAACGTGTTTTTTGGATTTTCTACTTCTTAAATTCAATGAAACATATCTTAATATATTTTTGGAGATTATAAAATGGTTGACTGATGTTCATTGTCTGACATGAATTTTACTTCACATCGTATTATACTTTATTTTCATGATATATAAATGTTTTTATTTAATTTTTTAGAAAATTAATGTAATTTTTGTTTTTTGTTTAGCGAATTTATGTGAAAAAACACTTGCTAATTTATGTATAATAAGTTACAGTAGTATTATACATGACAAAAAACAAACGTGTAACCATTACTATCAATAATGATTTGGACTTGCATTTTCGTAAACTGGCTTCTTCTAAGATGCTTTTTGAAACAGGGTGGTATTCTAAAGCTGTTGAAGAGGCAATTGAGTTGTGGATTGAAAATGAAACTCTTTAAATTTTTATTTTTTTATTTTTTTTATTTTTGAAGTTAATTGGATTGTATTTTCTTGATTTGTTTAAGTACAGCTAATTTCTACAGGGCAATTTAACAATATCTTATTTTATTTGTTTACAAACTGGAAAGAAAATTGTAATTGCATAATGGATTTTAATTAATCTCTTACTTTTTTGGATAAACTATTTAAATTAATAAATTGTATTTATTATTAATAGGTGTTCAAAATGGAAAATGATGATTATAGGACTGTTAGGGTCTATACTAAAAAGTACACTAGTAAAGACAAAGATGGTAATGTTATTGAAAAGGAATCAAAACAAAAACAGGTTAGCCTTAAAAAAGAAGACCCTTTTGAAGATAATGATCTTGTTCGTGTTCTTTCAAGTGAAGAATATGAAGAATTAGTTGATAATCAGTTTTCTCAAGAAAAATTAGATGATTATGAGGAAATTATTAATAAAAAAGATAATCAGATTGCTGATTTAAATAATCAGATAAATATACTTAAAAATTCATTTTTTGATGATGTGGATGATTTAAAAGAACAAATTAAGGATAAGGATGAATTAATTAAAGCAAAAGATGAAATTCAGGAACTTAATAAAAAACTTAATAAAGTGGATGAAGAAAGAGTAGCTATTTTTAAAGAACTGGATTATAAAAATAAGATGATTTTAGCTTACAATGTAGAATTGAACAAATCTATTCTTAATGCAATTAATGTTGTCATTGATGAAGCAAGAGATAATATTAATAAGAGAAATGCCCAATTGGTTGAAGATTTGGAAAATTCCATCTCTAAAGCTAAACATGATGTAAATGAGAAGAATAAAGCTATAGCATTTGAGATAAATAGTACTATTGATGACATGAATGAGCAAATTCGTGAGACAAGTATGATTAAAATGCTATTAAATAAAAATAAGATTAATTTAAGAGTACCTACTGATGATTTGCTTAAGCCTTTTGAGTTTGATTTCAGTGTTGAACAATTTTTATCAGGTCAGGCACTGGAACTTGATGCATCTGAAATTCTAAAAGAAGTAATGCCTAAACTTCCAGAACCATTTTCCAAATATATTGACACATTAGATGATGTGGAAGATGAAATAGCACCTATTGATGTTAAACACAAAAAAGGAGATTAAATCATGGAATTTAGAAGTGTAAACACTCCAAATTTAACTTTTAAATATCCTGTCACATGGGAAAAAGAAAAAGCAGATACTTATAATAATCCTGATTGTGTAGCTACTTTGTCTAAAGGGGAAGAAAATTTACTTAATGTGGTAATGTTTCCAACAAGGACAAATATTGAAGATTATAAGTTATTTATGGAAGATGCTATTAGTGATGATGGGGGGGTTATTTTAGAATCAGATTTTGTTGAAATAGCTGGAAAACCTGCTATTAAAACACATGCAAATATGGATACTCCTGATATCAACTTTGATATTCACAATTATGTGTTTATAGAAAATGGAAATATTTATATCTTTGAATTAAGAACTGTTGAAGCTTCCTTAGAACCAGTTACAGAATTTAAAGATATGATTAATACTTTAATATTAAAATAGCTGACTATATTCTAAAAGATAATTTTTATGCTCTTTGTCTAATATTTTTAAAGCAGAAACATTTTGGGGATTGGTAAGTGACCTTTCTTCAACTAAATTTCTTAATGAACTATTTTTCATATGAGTCTGAATTTCTTTAATTACAAAATTAAGAGTTTCAATGTTTTTTTCTTCAAGTTCGTCTCTTGTTATATTTTCATAAATCGGATAAGTTTCCAAGTCATATGTTTTAGTTGGAGTTAATAGAACATTTAAATAACTGTAATAATTGCCGGAATCTGCTAAAAATCCATCAACACCCATATAAGCTAATAGCGGCATAAATGATGGTTCAGCAAATGAAAATATTAAATAGCTGGTTGGATGCATATTTTTTCTTAAATTAACAATCATATTGCTGAGGTCTCTTGGATGTAATAATAATTCGTCACTATTAGCTATTATAAATCCATTGTAACCTATCTTTTCTAATTCTTTTAAGCATTCAACTCTTAAATCAATGTATTTTGAACCTTGTATTGTAGCTATGTTACATTTATCTGCATTTTCTTTAGCTAGTCTTAATGTTTCTTTAACATTAAATTGTGCAATTTCACGGTCAATATTATATGCAGATCCTTCGTAAGGTGCTATTTTAATGTCATTTTTAAAAAATAATTTAGGAGTAATTGTATCATTTATTTTTCCAACTCTTCCAGGTCCATCATGTGATTTTATTTCAAATTTTTCAATCAATTTAAACATTCCATTTATTTTCTTAACATTATATATGGTTTTACTTTCTATTTTAAGGTTATCCAAAATATAATCATTAGTGTAATCTTTTAGGTTACACTTTTGGAAATTTTAGTAACCTTTATATATGGTTTTTTGATAGAATATTAGTATGGATTTGAGGATTATATTCCTATGATTATCCAAGGTGTGTTTTCAATGTCTATTATTGATAATCTAAAATCTCTATTTAAAAGAGGTAAAGATAATGAAGAAAAAGGTATTGATGATTTAAAATCTGAAGATACCAAAGTTACATCTTCCAATAATTTTGATAAAAGTATTGTTTCTGGAACTAAAACTACTGAACCTATGGTTAAGATTAATATTAGTTCAGATGATGATGAGGATATGACTTTTAAAAAAGACGTTAAAACTTCTGAAACTAGTGATGTTAAAGAAAACGAAGAAATTGCTCCTAAAATTGATGATGTAGAGGAAAAAACTGAAGTTCTTGACGAACTGGATATTTTGACTGATGATTCAAATGAGGATGATGAAGTTTCTGAAGATGAAAATGACACCACTGAAACTGAAGATGAATCAATTGATGAGTCTGAAGAAGTAGTTAACGACGAAAAAGTTGAAAACGAAGTTTCAAAAGATAATGATAAAAAGAGAGATAATATGACTTTATTGACTGATAAAGAATTATTAACCGATGCAAATCGTGATAAAGAATTTACAGCAGAATTCATTGATGCTGGAATTGAAACAGTTAAACATTGTTTCCAATGTGGTACCTGTGGTGGAAGTTGTCCTTCTGGAAGAAGAACTCCTTATAAAGTAAGACAAATAGTAAGGAAATGTTTACTTGGATTAAAAGAAGAAGTAATTTCCGATGACGCTTTATGGATGTGTACTACCTGTTACACTTGTCAAGAAAGATGTCCTAGAAGTGTTAAAATCGTTGAAATCATTAAAAAAGCACGTAACGTTGCTGCTCATGCAGGTTACATGGCTCTTGCTCACAAAAAAACTGGTTTATTTGTAATTAAAACTGGTCACGGAGTACCTATTAATGATGCAACTAAAGCTTTAAGATCTAAAATTGGTCTTTCAGAATTACCTGCAACCACTCATTCATTCCCAGAAGCTTTAGAAGAAGTACAAAAAATATGCGAAATCACTGCTTTTGATGAATTAATTGGTTATGATAAAGCAACCGGAGATTTAAAAGAATAAATTAATTGAGGAGAGTATTAATATGGAAATTGCATACTTCTTAGGTTGTATTATGAACAACCGTTACCCTGGTATTGAAAAAGCAACCAGACAATTATTTGACGCATTAGATATTGAATTAAAAGACATGGAAGGAGCATCTTGTTGTCCTGCTCCTGGTGTATTTGGTTCTTTTGATGAAAAAACATGGGCTTCCATTGCAGCTCGTAACTTATCCATTGCAGAAGATATGGGAATGGATATTATGACTGAATGTAATGGTTGTTTTGGTTCTTTAACTGAATGTAATCACATGTTAAAAGAAAGTGAAGATAAAAAAGCAGAAATTAATGAAGTTTTATCTGAAGTAGGTAAAGAATTCAAAGGAACTACTGAAGTAAAACACTTTGCACAAATCTTAAGAGATGATGTAGGATACGAAAAATTAGCATCCCTTATTGAAAAACCTTTAGACTTAAATGTTGCTGTTCACTATGGATGCCACTTCTTAAAACCAACTGCTGAAATCGGTATTGAAGACCAAGCAGAAGATCCATCTATCTTAGATGATTTAGTTGAAATCACTGGTGCTAAATCCGTACCTTATGAAGACAAAATGATGTGCTGTGGTGCAGGTGGAGGATTAAGATCCAGAGATTTAGATGTAACTTTAAGCTACACTAAAGAAAAACTCGAACACATGACTGAAGCTGGTGTAGATGCTATTGTTAACGTATGTCCATTCTGTCACTTACAATTTGACCAAGGTCAAACTGAAGTAAATGATAAATACGGAACTGACTACGCATTACCTGTTTTCCACTTAGCTCAATTATACGGATTAGCTATGGGATTAACAGCTGATGATTTAACTTTAGATGCACAAGCTATTGATGCAGCTCCTGCTTTAGCTAAAGCATTAGGTGAAAACGCTAAATAATTGTAAGGATTAATTTCCTTTCAATTTTTTCATTTTTTTAGACATTGAAAACACACTTTGGTTTTAATCATTGAATGAAATTATTTTTTCATTCATTTTTTTGTAGATTTTTTTTAGTTTTATTGTTTTTTATCATTTGCATTTTACAATTTTAAATTTTAGTTTTATATTTTACGAATAGTTCGTAATTAACTTTATATATTATTAGTATAAAAGATATGATTGTTAAATTCAATGATTTAAATTAAATATATTTTAAGGTGATAATATGTTTGTAGCAACATTAGATGGTATATTTAAATATCCAGATATTCCTGAAGAGTACGAACCATACGTACAATTCAAAGCAACTATTGAAAAAAGAGAAGTAAAAGATGGTGATGATTTAGCTATATTAAGTATTTCAGGTACTGATAGCCACCATGTATTATTTTTAGATTCTTATAATAATATTAGAGAAATTGAAAAAGAATTAAAAGATGCGGATGCTAAAATCAATCACACAACCTTAAAAATCATAGGTGGACACTTATGAGTTTGCCTTCTGAGCAAAATTGGTTAATTGTTTTTAATCTTTTAACTGATTTAAATAAAAAAGGTTATGATATTCCTAAGGGAATTAGTCCTGAATTAGGTTTAATCAGATCTTCAATAAGCTCATATAAAAAAGATCCATCTCATCCTGATTTAATTAATAGTTTAGCTAAAGCTGAAATGTCTTTAAATAATATTCAAGAAACACTCTTGGAATTAGCTTCACAGGAAAGTGAAGAATATGTGGATAAATGGTTAGGTTTATTCAAAGATGCAATGCATGGTAAAGAAGTTTTTGAATTTCCTAAATCTCGTTCAACATTCATTGTTAACACTCCTCCGGGATTAACAACTGGAAGAATAACATTGAAAAAAGCATTGGCTGAAGAAAGAGTTCAAGAAATAGCTGAATGGAATGGCCTTATAATCGAATTTGAAGATGATGTTACTGTTGATCTTCATGGGGATAAAGAAGATCTTAAAACAGGTTTGAAAGAAATGGGGTCTTTCTTTTTAGAATAATTAAGTGGTATTTATGAAAATTTTAGCAATAAGTGACGTTCACGGAGAGGACAACGAGAATTTATACAAATATCTTAATAATAATGACATTGACATTGTTATTATTACTGGAGATATTACTAATTTTGGTCCATTGGAATTTGTTGATGAATTTATTAGCAAAATACTTGACTGTGACTGTGAAGTAATGGCTGTTCCAGGTAATTGTGATCCTGCAGGAATATGTAAAGCAATTAGAGAATCAGATGCAATATGCTTACACAATAACATTTTATCTTTTGATAATGTTGTTTTATTTGGATATGGTGGTTCCAATCCTACACCATTTGATACTCCTGGTGAAATTCAAGATAATAAAATTTATGGGGATGTTTATGAATTGTTAGCTAATTATGATTTTGTAGCTAATGATGAAGTACCTAAAGTAAAAATATTAGTTACTCATGCTCCTCCTTATAATACTGGTGCAGATTTAACTGAAAGCGGAGACCATGTGGGTAGTCAAGGAATATTAAAATCTATTCATGAGTTCCAACCTCAAATTAATATTTGTGGCCATATTCACGAAGCAAAATCCATTAGTAAAATTGGAACTACTACTGATGTAGCTAATCCTGGAATGCTTAAGGATAATGGTGCAGTTTTAATTGATATTGGTGAAGGTTCTGATTATACAATTAATATGATTTCTTTAGATGGATAAATAGTTTATTTATCTCTTTTTATTCTTTTTTTATTCTTTTTTCAGTAGCAAAAATCAAATCACAAATTTTATTTAATATTAATTTAAGATATCTATTTATATTCCTAAAATTAAAATAATTAGTTTGTGATTATTATGATTATGATTAAAGGTGCTGTTGGTAAAAAGAAGTACAAAGAGCCTTTTTCAAAGGGCATAATGGCTCGTTCTTTATACATCACTGATTTAGGCTACGATAAATCTTATGAAATAGCTACTTGTATTGAAAATAAACTTCTTGAAGAAAATATTTCTGAAATTTCTATTGAAGATTTAGCTATCTTTGTAACTAATTATCTGAAAAATTATGTTGATCCTGTTCTTGCAGAGAAATATATTAAATGGAGAAATGTTAGAAAATCAAAAGAACCACTTATTATTTTAATTGGTGGAGCTTCAGGAGTTGGAACTTCATCTATGGCATTTGAATTAGCTAGTCGTTTGGGATTAAAGAATTTAATTAGCACAGATATGATACGTGAAGTTATGCGTAAAATAGTTTCTCAAGAATTAAGTCCTGTTATTCATAAATCTAGTTTTAATGCATATGAAAGTATTAGAACACCACTTTTAGGTCCGGATCCAGTTGTTGAAGGTTTTATTAGTCATGTGGATGTTGTGAATGTAGGTGTGGAAGCGGTTATTGAAAGAGCATTAAAAGAAGGAATCAGCATAATTATTGAGGGCGTTCATATAGTGCCGGGATTCATAAAAGAAGACCTTATTCGTAAAAGTAATGTTATTTTATTTACATTAATTGTTAGAGATGAAAATACTCATAAATCCAGGTTTTATTCAAGGTGTAGGCAACCGTGGGTTAAGAGGTCACTTGATAATTATTTAAGCAATTTTCATTTAATTAGAAAAACTCAGTCTTTTATGATTGACCAAGCAATAAAACATAATTCAAAAATTATTGATAATGTTGATGTTACATATACGATTGATATAATGGTTAATGATATTATTGAAAAATATGGAGGAAGTTATGATGTTAAACAAGAAAGTAAAAGAAATAATGACAACTGATGTAATTACTACAACTTCTAATGTGGATGTAGTTAATGCATTTGAAGAACTTATGGAACATAAAATAAGTGCAATGCCTGTTGTTGATGATGGTAAATTAGTAGGTATTATTACTGCAACTGATTTGGGCCATAATTTAATATTGGATAAATATGAGTTAGGAACTGATGTTAAATCTATTATGATTAAAGATGTTGTAACTGTTTCACCTGAAAACACTATTTCTGAAGCTATTGAAACTATGAAAGCTAATGCTCCTGATTCAAACATATTAAATCAGTTGCCTGTTGTTGAAAATGGTAAATTGGTAGGGATTATTTCAGATGGAGACATAATTAAGTTAATTTTCTAAATTCTTTCATAATTTCTATTTTTTTCTTATTTTAATAAATTTCCATGGTTTATTGGAATAAGTTTTTTTTCCAGTATTCTGTTTTTCAAGTTATTATTTTTAAAATAATCTAAATTTTGATTTTTAAGTTGTTTATTTTAAAATACTTTTGTATTTAGTTTAATCAAATTTAAATTATTATTGTTTAATATAATCAATTTATAGCTATTTTTAGAGATTAAAGAGTGTTATATGTTTGTTCTAGTAATGGGCGTTTTTTCTAGAATTGGAATTTTTTACCTAACCTTTATATAATATTAGTCTCATATATGTATATGGCTAGACTGGAGGGTTAGGGGTCCTCTGTAAGCACACACCCCCTTTGGTGCAGTTGAAGTTCAAAAGGCGGCTTTTTAAGGAATTATGAGCCTAAGAAAAACGACATAGAAACTTCGTCCTACAGGATTGATGGTGATAGGACTTTTACTGGAGGGTAAAAGTTAATTATCTTAAATATGGGAACGTGTCAGGCCCGGAAGGGAGCAGCTCTACTATTAACAGTTGATGCTTGTAGAACCACGGGGTGGAGTTGGGTTTTTTAGATAACTTATAGTTTTGAGATTAGTCCACTTTTGAACGTGCCATTTTTATAAAAACAATTAACTTTATTAATAAGTTTAAACAGATTATATATTACTTTGTTTTTTATATATTGTCGGGATGGCCCAGCCTGGTACGGCGTCGGACTGCTAATCCGATGATCTTATGATCACACGGGTTCAAATCCCGTTCCCGGCGTTTTTAATTTATTTATCTATTTCTTGCTTATGATCATATTTTATTCCTGCAGGACAGGCATGTATTGTTACTGATTTTACTAATGGAACTTTTTTAAGCACATTGTTTTGAGCTCTATGGACTATTTTATGGGATTCTTTTAATGTCATATTTTCATCAAGTTCAATATGCAATGAAACAACGGAATATGACCCTAAATATTCTACTTTGATATTATGTGCTCCCTGTACTTGAGGAGTTTTAATAGCTGCTTTTTCAATATCTTTAATTAATTTTTTAGAAGGTATTTTTCCCATGATATTGTCTATATTCTCTTTTCCAATAGTATATGCAGTTTTTAAAATAAATAATCCTATAATAAGACCTATAATCGGATCAATTATTGGGTATCCACTATTTGATGCAAAAACTCCAACTAAAATAGCTATTGATGAGAAGATGTCTACTTTTTGGTGATTTCCATCTGCCACAATAGCAGGGCTTCTTATTTTTTTTCCAAGTGCAATAATATATCTGCTTATACAAAGATTAACTCCAATTCCAATTAATGCCATAATTGCAGCAAGATAACTTGGGGTTGTTATAAGTTCAGGGTGGAATATTTTGGTTATAGCTCCAGTCATGATTTCATAAGCTACCATAGTTAAAAATAATACAATTATAAGTCCTGCAATAGCTTCAGCACGACCATGTCCTAAAGGATGTTCTTCATCAGCCGGTTTTTGACCTATTCTAAATCCAAGATATGCAATTATGGAAGTTGCAACATCTGATAAAGTATGTGCTCCTTCAGAGATTAATGCATAACTTCCAGACATTATTCCAATTGCAATATTAAAAATAGTAAGAAAAGTATTTGATCCTATTCCGACAATCGCTGCTTTTGTTCCGCCTTTGGTTCTAAATTCATCCATTAATTAACACCTTTTTCTAAAATATCCATAGCTTTAACTATATTTTCATAAGAGTTTGCATAAGACATTCTCACATGATTTTTACCATTTTGTCCAAATGCAACACCTGGAACGGTTATAACTCCATTTTCAGCGGATTTTTTAACAAATTCTTCAGGATTTTCAATTTTTGGAAATACATAAAAAGCACCTTGTGCATTTACAGTTTTATATCCCATTTTATTTAATCTGGATACAATCAAGTCTCTTCTCTTTTTAAATTCATTAACCATTTTGTTAACTGTATCTTGAGGTCCTGTTAATGCTTCATAAGCTCCTCTTTGGGCTGTTGAGTTAGCACATGCCATATTATATTGGTGAATTTTAAGCAGTTCTTCCAAATATTCTTCTTTTGCATTTAAATAACCTATTCTAAGGCCAGTCATTGCATATGTTTTTGAAAATCCGTTTATGGTTATTACATTATCACTATATGCTGCAGGGGAATAGTGTTTTTTATCATAGATGATTTTTTCATAGATTTCATCAGATATAATTAAGAAATCGTGGTCTATAGATAAATCTGCAATAGCTTTAATATCTTCTTTATCCATCACTGCTCCAGTTGGGTTTGAGGGTGAATTTAAAATTATAGCTTTAGTATTTTTGTTTATTTTTTCCTGAACATCGCTTGCTTTTAATTTAAATTCATTTTCCATTTCACAATTAACTCCAACAACTTTTCCATCAGCTAACTTTATACAGGCTTCATATGACAGGAAACTTGGGTCTGGTAAAATTACCTCATCATTTTTATCAATAAATGCCTGTGCACACATATATAATGCTTCACTAGCTCCTGCAGTAACTATTATGTTTTCAGGATTTGTATTTATATTGTTGTCCTTTTTGAATTTTTGAGTGATGGCTTCTCTTAATTCAATATAACCTTTATTTGGAGTATAATGTGTTTCATTATTTTTTATTGATTGTTCCATAGCTAATTTAATGTTTTCAGGAACGTCAAAGTCAGGTTCTCCGATTCCTAAATTTATAGCAGTAGGATTTGTAACTTCAAACATTTTTCTTATCTGGGATAATTCAATTGTACTGGTTCTTTTTGCAGGATTTATCATATTTTTTCCTCACTAAGTATTATTATTTATTATATTATTTTTAATTTAAAAATTTTTTCTGGTTGCATGGTCCACAGTTATAACATGGAGAATCTCCACACCATGGGGTTTGCTTTTTTGTTTTTAATCTTCTGTTTTCTGTTTTTAAAAAATTAGATTTAATTCCAATATCAATTTTAGACCAAGGTAGTTCATCATTGATATTATAATTTGGCAAGTAACTCTGCCATTCTTTCAATGTTACCTCTTCTGTTAAAGATTTTTCAATAAGTGCACCAACTTCCCTATTTCCACAAGATAATATATATTGAATCAACCCTTTTTTCGGACTTTCGAATTTAACATTATATTTCCTTAATTTCTTTTTTAAATATCTTGTTTTTGATTTAATGTCTTTAAAATTATAAAATTCCCATTGTAATGGAGTTTGAGGTTTTGGAATAATTGGATTGATACTAAATTTCATGTATTTTCTATTTTTATGCATATTTGCTATTTTTTCAATATAGTTAGCTAACTCTTCTATATCTTCTTTACTTTCATAGGGAATTCCAATTAAAAAGTATAATTTAATATTAAAATCAAGTTCAACTGCATTTTTTATTACGGAAAATATTTTTTCATCAGAAATATTTTTATTAATCCTTTCACGTAGTTTTGAAATAGACTCTGGAGCAATTGTAATGCTTTTTAAACCACTTTTTTTTAAAGTTTCTAAAGTTTTTCTACTAAGTGAGTCTATACGTAGAGATGGTGTGGCTATTTGAAAGTCTTCACTTTCAAGAGCTTTTGTAAGACCTTCTAAATCATAATAATCTCCAACAGCAGCTCCAATTAATGTTATTTTATTTAAATTAGTATTTTCTCGTGTTTTTATTGCTATGTTAACTAATTCTTCTATTTTAGTTTCTCTTAATGGTCTGTAAAGATAGCTGGACATGCAGAATCTACAACCTCTTGTACATCCTCTTGAAACATTTAGCATAATTGAATCACTAAACACAGTTTTATAAGCTTCTTCATCAGTTTTAGTAATGATTGGATGTGTTATATGGTATGCATTTTTCATATCATCTATGAGAGCTATTTTTGTATTGTTGTTAAATTTGGGGATGTATACTCCGGGAATATCTAAAAAATTATCTAAATTTTTATTTTCCAGGTATTTATCTAAAAATTTATTTATAGTAACTTCTCCTTCGCCAATTATAAACACATCAATATAATCTGATAATGGCATTGGATTTGCAGTTGCACAAGGACCTCCAGCTATTATTAAAGGATCATTTTCACTTCTGTCTTTTCTTTTAAGGGGAATTTCAGATTGTTTAATCATTTCCAAAACATTAAAATAATCTTCTTCAAATTGCAGGGAAAAACTGATTATATCAAAGTGTTTCATAGGAGTATTTGACTCAATAGATTTAGTATTGGGATAAATGATTCGTTCACACCATGTGTCTTGCCTTTCATTAATTAAATTATATAATATATTATAGCCTAATGATGACATAGCTGTTTTATAGATGTTCGGATATGCAAGTCCAAATCTTAAATCTATGTTTTTATGGTTTTTTTGGAAAATATTTTTTTCATAAATCATGGAATCAACTATGAAATTTTTAGGTTTTTTTGGAAAATTTACTTATTTTTTAAATATTTGACTTAAATTCATTATTTTATAATTATTGGATTGTATCGTTGTATTTTTCATTATAAAAATAAATTTTCAATGTATTTTCTATTTAAAACTTCAATTGAATTAGATTTTAAATATGCTACTTGGTTATATGTAAGATTTATTTTTCATTGTGTGTTTAATTTTTGAATTTAAATTGAAGATAGTTTATCCTTTTTTTACTTATTTCAATATTATTTGTTTTTAATTTAAATTTTATAAAACTTTTAATTATTTTTTCACGGATTTAGCTAATTTAAATGGGTTTTTTTATCAATGAAGTTGTAAAAACATTTATATAATAATAGATTCTAAATCTATAATTACTCATTATGAATACTATATGTTAGTATAATATAATATTTTTATTAAAATTTTCGTAATGAGAACTAAGAGGTGGAAAAATTTCAAAGATAAATAAAGCATTGTTTATTTCAGTTATATGTGCATTCTTCCTGATGTTAGGATCTGTATGTGCTGTGGATTTAAACAATGTTTCTGATATCGAAAATTCAAACTTGATACAAGATGATAATCAATTATCTTATCAAAATTTAGAAGTTTCTAGTAATGGATCTATCTCAGATAATTATTCTTATAACTCTAATATTGATTATTCCAATAGTGGAGTAATTCGATCTAATTATGAGAATAATAATGTTATAGAATTACAACAGATTTCAGATAATAGTGTTATTTCTGAAGCTCAAAGTTCTCTTTCAAATACTACTTTAAGTGGTCATAATACAACTTTGTACTTTAAAAATGGCACTACTTATGATGTAAAATTAACTGATATTACTGGTAAAGCATTATCTAATCAAACTGTATCATTTTTAATAAATGGTAAACTTTATAATCGTACTACTGGTAGTGATGGTGTTGCATCTATGAATATTAACTTGGCTGTTGGTAAGTATAATATTACAGCAAGTTATGCAGGTTCTTCATTGTATGGAGGTTCTTCAGTTACAAATTTAGTTGAAGTATTATCTACAATATCTGCAAATGATGTTGTGAAGTTCTATAGAAATGGTACTCAATATTATGCAAAATTTGTTGACGGAAATGGAAACCCATTAATTAATACAGAAGTTAGATTTAATATTAATGGTGTTTTTTATACTCGTAATACTAATAATAGTGGTATAGCTAATTTAAGCATAGCTTTAAATCCTAATAAATATATATTGACAGCAATCCATCCTAATGGTGAAATGTCTGCTAATAATATTACTGTTTTATCTACTATTAATGGTAGTGATATAACTAAATACTTTAGGAATGGTACTCAATTTTATGCAACTTTTTATGATGCTATGGGTAATCCATTAATTAATGAAACTGTTAGGTTTAATATTAATGGTGTTATCTATGAAAAAAGAACAAATAATAAGGGTACTGCAAATTTAACTATTTCACTTTATCCGGGTAGTTATATATTAACTGCTTATCATCCTAATGGTGAATCACATGGTTATAATATTAATGTATTATCTACTTTGATAGATAATAATAATATTACTATGTATTATAGGGATGGTACTGCATTTACTATTAAGGTCATTGATGGTCAAGGTAAACCTTTAGCAAATACTACTGTTAGGTTTAATATTAATGGTGTGTTCTATGATAAGGTTACTGATGAAAATGGTATTGCAAAGTTAGGTATCAGACTTTATCCAAATAATTATATTATTACAAGTAGTTATAATGGTCTTGAGGTATCTAATAATATTGGTGTTAGCAGTTCAAATACTACTATAATTGGTAAAGATGCATATATTATTATAAATAGTATTAATAGTAATTATACTGTAACATTAGTTGATATAAAAGGAAATCCAATTGAAAATCAAACAGTTTACTTTAAATATAATAATAAAGAAGTAACTGCCACTACTGATGAAAATGGTAATGCTACTATCACTATTTCTAATTTAGAAAAAGGTGATTATAATGTAACTTATGGCTTTAATGGAGTTATAGGTTATTATCCTTCTAAGTCAAGTAGCATACTTCATGTTATAAATTCAACTACTATATTAACTGGTAATGATGTAAGCATGGTTTATAATGATGGTTCTAAATTTAGAGTTACATTAACAGATTTAAATGGTAAACCTTTAGCTAATAAAATCATTACTTTCTTAATTAATGGTGTTGCTTATAATCGTACAACTGATTCAAATGGTGTAGCAAGTATAGATATTAGATTATATCCTGGAAATTATGTAATTTCTTATTATTATTCTAATAAAGGTGCTTTAGATTATAATGATGGATCAAACAATGTTGTTGTTGCTAAACAAACTTTAAATATTAAAGGAAATGATTTGGTGATGTTACCAAACGACGGTTCTGCTTTTGAAGTTGCAATCACTGATAAAGATAAAAACCCCGTTAAAGACATTGCTGTTCTATTTACAGTCTCTGGAGTTACATATACTAAATATACTGATCAATCAGGTATTGCTAAATTAAACATTAATCTTAATGTAGGTTATTACAAGATTTCATATGCAATAAATGATACTCTCTGTAAAGGGTCTGGTTCAAATATGATTTTGGTTAACGGAACTATACTTGCTGCAGATGATATTAACATGAATGTAGGAACTAGTGGAAATTTCAATGTTAAATTAACTGATGCTAAAAATAATCCAATTAATGGAGCAACTATTAAGTTCTATTATAATGGTATTACTAAAACTGCAATTACTAACAGTGGAGGTATAGCTACAATAACTATTGATTCTTTAGAAAAAGGTGATTATCCAATAGCTTATTATTATTATCCTACAATTGGAGGTAATTACTCAAACAGTGGACAAGCATATATTCATGTGTTTGGAAATATCTCAATTGTAAATATAATTGATGCATCTAAAGTTGTAAAATCATTTATTGAATCAGAGGGTAAATTACCAGATTCTGTTTTAATTAATGGTGAAAGTTATACTTTGGCTCAATTTTTATATCTTGCAGCTATAGCAACTGTAAATATAAATAATGGTGATTTAAGCGATTTAAATTCTAAAGATGCAACTAACCCGTCTAACTACACCAAGTGTGCTAATTTAGGTAATTTGGTAGATTATATTAGTGTTGCACAAGCTATTATAGATTATGTAAATGCTAATGGTAAAGCTCCAGAATCCATATCCTCTAGTGTAGGAACTGTAACTTTTGATGGTTTGGTATATGCATTTGCTCGTGTTGTTGCGTTTTATGGTAATAATCAACAGTTACCTGCTTATGTTGCTATTAAGTCAATAGATTCTGACTCTTCTCAATTTGTAATCAATAGAGTCAATGTAAAAGCTACTGAAAGTGAATTAGCGAATATTGATAAATATTTGCAGGCTACTGCTAATTGTCAAGTTGATGACCCTACAATTGTTGCTTTAGCTCAAAAATTAACTGCAGGACTATCAACACCAACACAAAAAGCTAGTGCAATACTTGATTATGTTATTGATAATATAGCATATTCTAGTTATTATGATACTAGCCGTGGTGCTAAAAAAACTTTAACTGATAAAAGAGGTAACTGCTGTGACCAGGCTCATTTAGTTATAGCATTATTTAGAGCAGCAGATCTTCCAGCAAGATATGTTCATGGAACATGTACTTTTTCAAGCGGACCTATAGGTCATGTTTGGGCACAAGTTTTAATTGATGGTACTTGGGTAGTTGCTGATCCAGTAAGTTCTAGAAACTCATTAGGAGTAGTAAATAATTGGAATATTAATACATTTACTTTTAAGAATTATTATATTTCTTTACCATTCTAATTTTTACTATTTCTTTTTTTTATTTTTCTTTATATTCTTTTTTTTAGTTATAACTAATTTTTTAATCGCTAATATTTTATAATAGTTTATATAAAATTATATTAGCAAACTAATTTAGGACAATATTATGGATCATAAAAAATATAAGAAAATAGCTGTTGGAGGAACTTTTGATAAGTTTCATGATGGTCATAAAAAGTTACTTACAACTGCTTTTGAGTTAGGTGAAAAAGTTGAAATTGGTGTAACTTCTAATGCTTTTGGTGGTCTTAAGGGGGATATTGACTCTTGTGAAGATCGGATGAAATGTCTTAAAGAATTTTTTGATGATAAATTAAATTATACTGTCATGGTTTTGGATGATGCATATGGAACTACTGTTTTTGATGAGGAATTTGATGCAATTGTAGTTAGTGAAGAAACTGAACCAGTAGCAGTTGAAATTAATGAAATTAGAGATTCTAAAGGAATGTCTCCATTAGATATTGTTGTTGTTAGCTTTGTTTTAGCAGATGATGGTCATCCTATTTCGTCTACACGAATTAGGAGTGGTGAAATTAATAAAAAAGGAAATATTTTAAGATAGTATTTTATTATTAAATTAAATCGACATGTTTATATATGCATTTCGACAATGTATTAATTGATATTAAAATATTATTTTTTCATAAAATAATTTTCATATCAAATTTGAGGTGGTTATATGGCAGTAAAAATAGATTCAGATCTCTGTGGTCACATTGAAAATTGTCCAGTACAAGGTTTATGTGTAAAGATTTGTGAACAAGGTGCTCTCATCGAAGAAGATGGCGATGTAACTGTTGTCCCTGAAAAATGTGATGACTGTGACCTTTGTATTCAAAACTGTCCTAATCAAGCTATATCTAAAGCATGAGGGATTTTAATGTTTAATGTTGAGAGGAGCGGGGAAGAAACCCGTAAGTTATCACATAACAATGATAGGTGTGTAGGTTGTGGAATTTGTACTGATGTGTGTCCAACATCTTCTTTAAGGTTAGGACCTATTGTACCAATTGCACGTGGTTTAATTGAAATGGATTTAGTTTCTGTAACTCCTAATACTTGTGTTTTATGCGGATTATGTTCTGTTGCATGTCCATTTGATGCTTTATCATTAACCATTAATGGTGAAGATATTAAAGAAACAGGAAATTATCCGGTATGGGAAGTTGAATCAGAAATTAATGATGATGATTGTATATATTGTGGAAGATGTTATTCTGTTTGTCCTAGAGACACTATATTGTTTAAAAGAGAGTTGCCATCTAGAGAAGATTTAGTTATTGGTGAAATTAGTGTCGATGAGGATAAATGTGTTTACTGCAGTATCTGTTCAGAAATGTGTCCTGCAGGAGCTATTAGTTTAACTAATAATCCAGAGTTCTCTAATGATTGTCTTAACAACACTATTGAGATAGATACTTCTAAATGTATTTACTGTGGTGTTTGTAAGAGAGCTTGTCCTCAAGATGCAATTAAAGCAGTATGTTCAACATGTATGTTCCAAGATCAAATTAAAGCTCCTGAAATTAATGGTACAGCATCCATTCTTAAAGATGACTGTGTAAACTGTTCCTGGTGTAAGGAAGTTTGTCCTGTTGATACAATTAATGTAACTAAACCATTTGAAGGAACTTTAAAATTAGTTGAAACAGAAGAAGCAATATGTAAAGGGGATGCTTGTCACGCATGTCAAGATGTTTGTCCATGTGATGCAGTAGAAATTATTGACAATAAAGCGGTTACTAATTTAGATTACTGTAATTTATGTGGTGCTTGTGTCAATGCATGTCCACAAAACATTAGAGAAGTTACAAGAACTTCAATGAAATTAGATAATATCAATTCAGAGTCTTGGAAAGATATTTTAACTTCTAATCTTTTAAGTTAGAAAGAGAGATTTCATACTCTCTTTTCTAAATTTTATTTATTAAAAAGTTTCGTTCTTTTGTTATTACTGTTTTTAGTTTATTTTGAGTAGTACTTGTTATGTTGGAGATATAAGTTCCAATGAATAGTATTATTATAATTAAACCTCCAACAATTAAAATTAATTCGGCACTACTTTGTCCTTTGTTGTCTGTTTTCATTTTTTATCCTAATATGCTGTTGTTTTCACGAACTGTTGTTCTAACCTCGGATATATCATCTTTTACTTTTAAATTGTTATCACTTGTTTGCATATATGATTTGTATATGGTTAAAGCAAAAATAGCTATAACTATCACTCCTCCAAACAGTAATATGTATTCTGCTGCGCCTTGTCCTGATTTTTCATTGTTGATTTTTTTTAAAATTTTCATATTTTCACCAGTAGTAATACTTATTTTTCATATTATATTAATATTACTATTTTTATAAAAATTATTATCCTATCTTTTTTTCTATATTTCTCTTAAAAAACAGCATTTTTATCAACATCTTTATTAACTCTATTATACAAAGTTTAATTAATAGAATGGTTATAATTATTAATAGGTGAGATAGTGGGAAACACATTGAAATTAATTTCAGGTTTTATTTTATTTGTAGTTGGGGTTCTCATAATATATGAGGCAAATGTTTATAATTTGATAGACATTCTGCTAGTTGTTGGTTTTATTATTGCAATAGTTGGTATAATCATGATTATCAGTTATTTTGTTGATGCTAATGCTGATAGAACATCTTCTATCGTTAAAGAATTTTTAGAATCTAATGATATTAGAGCTCCATCATTTAATAAAAATTCTGATACATTTAATGGTCCTTTAAAAATTAGAGATACTTTTGATAATTATTATGAAGATGACCTTCCAGAATATGAAGAAGAGTACTATGAAGAAACTCCTGACGAATACTTTGATTTTAATCAGGAAGATAACTCTAAAGCAGTTTTAAGAGTTCATAATGATAAATCCACAACTAATTTCGGTAATAATCTTAAATTCACTCCAAATTATGATAAACCTTTAAAAATCACTAGAAAACCTAAAAAACGTTCCCATAATTACGCTCAAAATGGATATGATAAGTCTGAAGAAATTAAAAGGGCACTACGTCAAGATGATGATTATATAAAAAATGATACATTCGTTCCACCTAAACCTAGAAAAATTACTGAACCAAGAAATATTAAAATAGATGTTAATCATCCTGAAAGTTTGCCTGTTCCTAAGTTGCTTAGAAGCTTTGTTGTTTATGGGGATGGCTTAATAACTTCCAGTGAAGCATTTGATAAACTGGCTACTGATGTAAATAAAGAGATAATGCTGGAAATCCCATCTTTAAATGATTTGTCTGACAGGTTTTTATCACATGTTCCAACAATTTATTCAAGAGTAATTATCAATGATTTTGATGTATCGGATATGTCTTATATGATTTTAGTTTCTTCACTTCTTAAACAAGGAGTACAAATTAAAACAGTTCCTCAAGTACATTCAATTAACTTGATTACTGATGATGATTATGCTATGATTATTTCTAAAGGTAGTGGTAACAGTGATGTGGAATATGGTGCTATTTATGAAGATAGGAAATCTATTTCAGAAATTAGAAATAGCTTTGAGAAAACATGGGATATTGCAGCAAATTTAGATGAAAATTTAGTTGCAGATTATATGAAATAGAGGTTGATTCAAATGGAAATTAGATGGTTAGGTCATTCAGCTTTTGAAATAATAACTGATGAGGGTTTAAATATTTTAATTGACCCTTTTATTAGTAACAATCCTGCTTGTCAAATACCTGTTGAAGAATTTAATCCGGATATTATATTGGTTACTCATGGTCATTCTGATCATTTAGGTGATGCAATGGAACTGTCCAATAAAAATAATGTTCCTGTAGCAGCAATTCATGAAATTTCTTTATTTTTATCAAAACAGGGAATTAACAATATTGGTGTAAATATTGGGGGATCATTCATATATCGAGGAGTTAAATTCACTATGCTTGATGCTAAACATTCTTCAGTATTGGACATTGTTGAAGAACCGCTTCCTGCTGGAGATGCAGCCAGTTTTTTAATAACTCTTGAAGACGGAACTAAACTCTTCCATGCAGGAGATACTGGATTATTTGGGGATATGAAAACAATTATTGGTGAAATTTATAAACCGGATATTGCATTGCTTCCAATTGGGGATAAGTTTACAATGGGTCCTTTTGAAGCAGCATTAGCTACAAGATGGATTGATCCAAAAGTAGCTCTTCCAATGCATTATAATACATTTCCACCAATTGAACAGGACCCATCTATTTATGCTAACTTTGTTAGTCAGTTAAATCCGAATATTGATGTGGTTATTTTAAATCCTGGTGAATATTTTGAATATAATCCTGAAAATTATCAGGATTAATTTTTTTCATATTTTTTTCTTAAGTGATATTCTTCGTCAATATCGCATTTTCCAGATGGCAACACTCTGATTATATCATCTAAAGTTATTAAGTCATCTTCGTTTATTTCATGAAGTATTTTTTTAGCTATTGCTGTTTTTTTAGTATATCCTGGTTTTAACACAATAAAGTTGTCACAATGTGCTTCTAAAGCATCAACAGGACCTGCCATTAATCTTTTTCCTTCATAATCAACGATTCCAATAGCAATTCTTACTTTTGCACTGCGGATATAATTACGATTTCCTCTTATTACAAATGATCCTTTAGGCAGAAATTCTCCGGTTTCTGGTGTTTTTGTAACCTGCTCTGGGTTAACCCAAAATACATCCTGTGTTGTGAAACCTTTTGACCAAGCAGTTGAAAATGATGCTGCAAACTCTCCAGATTCTTTAAGGATACTGTCATTTATTTTACTGCCATCTAGTTTTATCACTGTTGATGTTGCTCCATGTATATCTGCATGTAAATATATGTCGTTATTGTCCATATATTTTTTTACAACAGCTTCATTAGTGCCTGCATCTCTTCCTCCGATTACTAAAACATTGTCTGAAGTTACAAACCATCTTAATTTCTCATACCATTTAAGATTTTTCTTAACTCTCTTTTTAGGAATTGATATGTGTTCCATAGCTACTTCTTTTTTAGCTTTGATTTTTTCAAGTTGCTTTTTAGTATTTTCAATAGCTATTTCAGCACCTTTTGTTTTCTTTTTAGCTTTTTTAGCTTTTTCATAGTAAATTTCAGCATTTTCAGGAATAGTTAATTTTGGATCAATGTTTATTGAAGTTTCATTTAGTTTAAGTGTTAAAACACCCATTTTATCAATGGATTCAAAGATTTCTGCTTCTTTCAAACCATTTTTTTTAGCTTCTTTCAGAGTTTTTCCAATTTCTTTGTAAGAATAATCTTTACTTATAGCATCATTCACTACTTTTACTAAATTTTCTATGGCAGTATAATTAGAATAAATTACTTCTCCTTTATGTTGGCTAGTTTCAATTGTTTTATGGAAATTATCAAGTGTTTCTTCCTGTAGCTTCAACCTTTTTTCGAATTTGTTTACCTTTTTATTCCATGCAGCTTCTTTAATATTTTTAATATCATTATTTACCTTTTTGGAATAAAATTCATCACAGGCTTCATTAAAGTTATCGAAGTATGTTTTTTCAAATCCGTCATAGTTTATCAAATCAAAAGCAACTACATCTTCGTTATTGTCTTTTTTAACAATTTGGGGTTTGAAATGTTCTTCTTGCAGGTTATCAAACAATAAATGAATTGCTTTATTTAAGTTAGCTATTTGACTTTCACTTAAATCAGCTGAAGGAGTGTGTTTGTCAATTTCCTCAAATTCATTAGCCCTTTTAATAATTTCTTCAGCATATAAGCTTCCTAAATTGTTCATAGCTAATGTTCTAACTAAATCTTTGTCAGAATTAGCAAACAATTCTTTTAATTCACTTTCACTTGTATGGATAGGGTCAATTCCTCTTTTTTCAGGAAACTGGTATTCTTTTTTAGAACTGATGTCCCTATCACTGAAACGTTTTCTTTTAAGAGGCAATATAATGTTTGCATCTTCGTCTAAAAGAATAATATTTCCTTTATCAAATAATTCAACAACAATTGTATAATATTTGTCTTTTTTAACTTTAATTTCAATAATTCTATCAAAATTGTGCTGAGTTATACTAACTACATTAGCTCCTTTTATCCTTTTTCTTAAAAGCATAGGGAAAACAGGAGGATTGATAGGATTTTCAAGAGGATATTTACTTGTATGAATTCTTTTACCGCATTCCATTACAAGATCAATCCTTCCGGTTCCTGCTACATGAAATCTCATTACAACAATATCTTTAGTTGGTTGAAATGATTTGTCTACTCTTGCACCGGTTAATAAATTATTTAATTCATCAGTTATTGTAAAAATGTCTACATTAGACATAGGTTTCATTGTTTACACCTTTTATTATAAATATCAATAGTTTAATATAGTATAATTAATAATAATTATATTTATTTAATTTTTTCGGAGGAAATAAATGGACACTACAATTAAAATAACAAGTCTTCATTTAGTAGTTGGTATCATTACAGGTATTATCTCTACTGGATTTACATTAAGCTGGTTTGGAATTAAAAATGATGTTTTTGCAACAGCACTTGCATTTATTATATTATATTTTGTTGGGCAATTTGCTCAAAAACAATTTGGAGATGAAATCTCCGGTTTTTCCCAATGGTTATGGGATGGAATAATGCCTTTCCTTGTTGGATGGATTATGACATATACTTTATTGGTGGCATATTTATAAACCACCATAAAATATCCAAATAAATACAATTACTAATGCAGTAATTAATAAAACTGGAGCTATAATTTTACTAACTGCAACAATTGAACTGATTGTTGATATTAACTCTGTTGAATTATTGGGGCCGAATGTATTAAGGTTTTTAATTCTTTTTGTTCCAGTTCCAACTTCAACTTCTTCTAAATCTTTTATAGCTTCATTAATACTGGTTTTTACATATTCAATAATTTCATCTCTTTTTACAATTCCAATTGGATTATATCCTCTTGATATTGTGTTAACTGTATGGGTATCAGTTGTCATTACTTCTATTTCATCAATATCCAAATCTTTTGTAGCTTCAATTATTTCTTGTCTAAATCCAATTTCCATATTGTTTGAATCAAATAGGACATATGCAGTTCTCTGATTAGCCACTTCTACAATCATGGTTTTAATACCGCTTTCACCAACACCCTCATTTTTATTTAAATCACTCATTGTGTCTTCATAACATCCTATTTTCAGATTGTCTCTTTGCTGATTACATTGAATTTTATCAATAACATCAATTAATTGGAATACTTCTTCATTTCCAGGCAGAACTTCTCCACTTTCTGGAGCAAAGGAATTGTGACAGTCTACAATGACAGAATCTTTAACATTACATTTGCTTTTACTTTGAGTCATCATTGTAAGACCTACACCAAATTCAATATCATCACTGTCATTTGGTGCAAATGTACTTAAAATAACCATACCTTTATTAAAGAATTGCACTCCGATGTTTGCTTTTTCTGAGTTGTATCTGGTAAAAATACTTGCATCTTTTGTGTATTCAATTTCTTCCAATCCTTCTTTTATTGCATTTTCTATTTTGTCAATTTCAGTTGTTCTAACTGGATTGAAGTCATGAGTTGAAGGTCCGTGAGCTACCATAGTAAAATGGTCAAACTTATTTGCAAGTATTGTTGGCATATTTGAACCACCTAAATCTCCTAGAGGTCCCGGATGAACAAACGGTGAAACAAATAATGATTTTATCCCATTTTTCCCTTTGAAACTAATAAATGTAACCATTGTTTCAACAGTTTCACTCATGTTTTCAAATAATGATTCAAGAGAGTTGGATCCTTCATTCATATGAGCAATAAACAGACTAAGCAAATCCAGCATTCCAATACCAAGATTTTTCTTTAAAGGAGATCCGGCTATTGTAATAAATGAGTAAATAGCTAATATGAAAATAATACTTGCTATTATTACTTTTATTGTCATTTGAATTAAATCAGAACCTAAAAAGCTAGTGTCAGTTACTAAAAAAGTAATTAAAACATACATGGCCAATATAATCAATGGTTGGATTATTCCGACAGTTGCTGCTTTTGTAAAACTGATTTTGGACGTTGTCCAAAATACTAAAGTATTGACTCCGTAAATCAGAACACATCCGAATAATAATGAATTCAAAAAGAGGTCTGTTTCAAAAAAGTGTGTAAGAATTCCACCAATTATTAAAAGAATGCAGATAATAGTCATAGAAAGTGCTGATAAAAACATGGAATGTTTGATTTTTAAGTTAATACCATGTAAGCCACTTACAATTTGCTGATTAACTCCTCCACCAATTATTGAACTGATTCCAAGTATTATTAAGCTGAATAATCCTCCTAAAATAATATTCTCTATTATACCAAGTTCTGGACTTGGATTAATTATAAAGTAGACTGCTCCTGATATGAAGCTTATAATAAACATAGCCATTATTGATTTTTCAGTTTTGGGCAAGGTTGTAATATATTTAGATAGTCCGGCAACACTACTCATA
Organism: Methanobrevibacter intestini; assembly: GCF_047402955.1. Taxonomy (NCBI): domain Archaea; kingdom Methanobacteriati; phylum Methanobacteriota; class Methanobacteria; order Methanobacteriales; family Methanobacteriaceae; genus Methanobrevibacter; species Methanobrevibacter intestini. Next base: position 475,324 of record NZ_CP187956.1, on the reverse strand, counting down.
CTTGACATGGTAATTTATCCTATTTTTTTTGTTTTATACTCATATAAAAGTTGGTCCTAACAAATATATTAAATTTGTCAAAATAGAAAACATTTTACTAATCGACCAGAGCATATTTTATTTAATTAAAATTTTGTTACGGCAGTATATTAAATTTAACATTGATTAGTTAATGTGGTGTATGTTGAAATGTTTTATATCAGGGCAGATATAATTAAAGGCATGAATGAAAATCTTTTTGAATTATTTGGTGATGTGTTTGTCACTGACTTTTCTATAACTGGAGACGACTATAAAAGAATCATTGATTTGGGTGAATATGGGCAGTTTGAAACATATTCATTATTTCCAGGAATCGTTTTAGCATTTATTGACATTAATTTGCAAAATCATGAAAAAATATATGTTGAAGAAAAAATTTCTTCAAGATTGCTTATGATAAATCATTGTTTGGACGGTAGATATGCTTATAGTGTTGGTGATAATGAAATAATTTATTTTGGAAAAGGAGATTTGTGCATTAATGTTTATGATATGACAAAAACATGTTCTGACTTTCCATTAGAATTTTATAATGGTTTGGAGATTTTCATTGATGTTGATATGGCTAATGATTATGTTAAGCAGTATATTCCTGATTTTGACTTGATTGAATTTTATGAAATTCTGAAAAAATCTCATGGATATGTATTGCTTCGTTCAAATAATAAAATTGACCATGTTATCGGTGAATTGTACCATGTTGACAATAGAATTAAATTATCTTATTTTAAATTAAAATGTCTTGAATTGTTATTGTTTTTTTCGATTACAAACTTTGATGTTCATGAAAATATTTCACTTACCAAGCAGCAGGTTAAAATTGTTGATGATGTAAAAAATGAGCTGATTAATGATTTGGAAAGTAAAATTACTATAGATGAACTTGCAGATAATTATGGCATCAGCAAAACGACTTTAAAAAATTGTTTTAAAAAAGTTCACGGCAAACCTATTTTTAAATGGAGAAAGGAATATAAACTGGGATATGCCTGCAAACTAATCGAAGAGGGTTCATATACAATTTCGGATATATCAAAAATGGTGGGTTATTCATCACCTTCGAAATTCACTCAGGCATTTAAAGAATATATCGGTTGCACTCCGTCAGAGTATAAAAAATAGATTTTGTCTTTTTGGTATATTTATTGTCTTTTTAGTTCAAAAATATTTATATATTTAATTAAATAATACTTTATAGTAAATATTAGGTTATCTAGTTATTTTTAATTAAAATACATTAAATTATTTCTTAATTGTTTTTTTAGAATATTTTTAGTGTTTTGTCCTTTCAGATTAATTTTAAATTTTTAGGTAAACCTAAATTATTATTTGAGGCGATAACAATGCCAGAAACTCAAAATAAAAATAAATTTATTAGATTATTGAATTACTCGGGTAATTATAAATATTTGACAATTATAGGTATGTTTTTATCAGCTTTAAGTGCAATATGTTTATTGGTTCCGTTTATTTATATATGGGATGTGGTCAATGCCCTATTGGCGGTTGCCCCTGATTTTACAAAAGCCCAAAACTTGGATGTTTATGCGATAAATGCATTTACATTTGCAATACTGGGGATAACTTTAAACTTTTTTGGTCTGATGGGTACGCACTTGTCTGCATTTAAAAATGAGAAAAACATGAAAGATGCAGCTATAAACCATTTACTTAAGCTACCTTTAGGTTATTTTTCAAACCATACAAGTGGAGGTCTTAGAAAGATAATTGATTACAGTACTGCAAAAACTGAAGTATTCCTTGCCCATCAATTGTTTGATTTAACAGGAGCTATCGTAACTCCAATAGTATTTTTAATTTTGTTATTTAGTTTTGATTGGCTTTTAGGGTTAATCTGTTTGATTCCAATCATATTGTGTTTTGTATTTATGTATCCTATGTTTTCAAAAGAATCCCGAAATAGTATGGAAAAATACGAGAAATATTTGGAGGAAATGAACGGGGAAGCAGTAGAATATGTAAGAGGAATTCCAGTTACAAAAGCATTTCAACAAAGTATTTACTCATTTAAAAACTTTATCAATGCCATTAAAAACTACGGGAAATTTTCGGCAGAATATTCTATGTCAACTCACATTCCGATGACTGCATTTACAGTATCCATCAACGGATTTTTTGCATTGTTAATTCCTGCAGGAATACTGCTTGCAGGATCAGTTGTAGATGTAAAATTCTTTGCAAACTTCATGTTTTACATTATTTTCACACCAATCTGCGCTGTAATGATGATGAAAATAATGACAGTTTCACAGGATTGGATGTTGGCAAGTTGTGCTTTAGACAGTATAGAAGCTATTCTAAATGAATGCCCTTTAGTTGACCCAATAAATCCTCAAAAACCTAAAAATCATTCAATAGAGTTTGAAGGGGTTTATTTTGATTATGAAAATGTTGATGGTGATGAACATATTTTAAATGATGTGAATTTAAAAATTAATGAAAATGAAACTGTTGCATTAGTTGGCCCTTCTGGAGGGGGCAAAACCACAATTGCATCATTAATTCCAAGATTTTGGGATGTTAATCAGGGTTCAATTAAAGTTGGGGATGTTGATGTAAGAGATATTTCAACAAAGGAATTGATGGAAAATATTTCTTTCGTATTCCAGAATACAACATTATTTAAAGATTCAATTTACAATAATGTCGCAATTGGTCGTAAGGGAGCATCAAGAGAGGATGTTAAAAAAGCATTGAGCTTAACCCAATGTGATGATATTATTGATGAGCTTCCAGATGGAATAGATACTGTAATAGGAAGTGAAGGAACATATCTTTCAGGAGGTCAACAGCAAAGGATTGCACTTGCAAGAGCGGTTCTTAAGGATGCTCCAATAATTATTTTGGATGAGGCAACTGCACTTGCAGATCCAGAAAATGAATACCTGATTCAAAAAGCAATTTCAGAAATTACTAAAGACAAAACAGTCATTATGATTGCACACAGATTGTCTTCAGTTAAAAATGTAGACAAAATTTATGTGGTTGAAAATGGAAGAATTGTTGAAGAGGGCAACCACCATACACTGGTTGATAGTGAAGGCATTTACTCTAGAATGTGGGTTGAATTTAACCAATCAATTCAGTGGAAAGTTAAAAGTGAGGTGATATGATGTTATCTGAGTTTTTTACTAAAAGATTTGGACTTACAAAAGAGGGTTCCGACAATTTGATTAAAGGAATTTTCTATACTGCACTTTTGAATATATCATTTATGTTTCCCGTTTCTTTATATGCATTACTTATTTATCTGTGGGTGGAACAATTAACAGGTGGTGAAATAATTGATCCAAACCTTGGAATATTTATTTTATTGATACTGATTGTTTTAGGAATTATTTTTGCCTTTGCATGGAAGCAGTATCACTTTGTATTCAATACAACATATGTTGAAAGTGGAAACAGAAGAATCAACCTTGGTGAGAATTTAAGGAAACTTCCATTATCCTTTTTTGAAAATAGGGATTTGGCTGATTTGACTGCAACAATAATGAATGATTGTACTGATTTGGAGCATGTTTTCTCACATGCGGTTCCGCAATTGCTGGGTTCAATCATTTCACTATGTATTGTTTCAGTGGGGATGTTCCTATTTGACTGGAGATTGGCTATTGCACTTTTATGGGTAGTCCCTGTTGCATTCATAATCTTATTTATTTCCAAAAGACTTATTTATACTGGTGGAAATAGGGTAATGGCTGATTTGCTTAATTGTGGAGATGCAGTGCAGGAATGTATTGAATCAATTGAGGATTTGAAATCCTACAATTGTGAAGATGAATATTATGGAAAAATTAGCAGTTTAACTTCAACAATTGAAAAATCAAGAATTAATGCTGAATTAATGGCCGCTTCAGGAGTAATAGTTGGAAAAGTTGTATTAAATTTAGGAATTGTATCTGTAATCATTTTAGGTTCGTATTTAATAATAAATTCTCAAATATCAATTTTTACCTTTTTAATATTTTTGATAGCTTCTGCATCAGTTTATTCTCCACTGGAAAACGGATTGATGTTTTTGGCAGAAATATTTATGATGGACAATAAAATCACAAGGGCTCAGGAAATTGAAAGTCTTGTAGTTGAAGGGGGTTCGGATGATTATTCTTTGGACGGTTATGATGTCGAATTTGAAAATGTCAGTTTCAATTACGATGATTTGAAGGATGTTTTAACTGATATTTCATTTACTGCAAAGCAGGGTGAAGTTACAGCTCTTGTAGGGCCGTCCGGCGGAGGTAAAAGTACAGTTTCAAAGCTTGCAGCAAGATTTTGGGATCCTGTATCAGGTATAGTATCACTTGGAGGTCAGGATTTATCCAAATTGGACTCAGAAAAGCTTCTGGAAAACTTTTCAATTGTTTTTCAGGATGTAATATTGTTCAACAATTCAATTTTGGAAAATATTCGTGTTGGAAGAAAAGATGCAACTGATGAAGAAGTGATTGAAGCAGCCCGTCTTGCAGAATGTGAAGAGTTTGTCTTTAAACTTCCAAATGGATATGATACTGTAATTGGTGAAAACGGTGAGTTGCTCTCAGGCGGTCAAAGACAAAGAATTTCAATTGCAAGGGCACTTCTAAAAGATGCAAATGTAATTTTATTGGATGAAGCAACTTCATTTTTAGATGTTGAAAATGAATCTAAAATCCAAAAGGCATTGTCTGAATTGATTAAAAACAAAACAGTCATCATCATTGCCCATAGGATGAGAACAATAGCCAATGCTAATAAAATTGTCGTTTTAGATGGCGGCAAAATTGTGGAGCAGGGAAAGCCTGAAAAACTAATTGCAGGTGATGGTTTGTTTAAAAAGATGGTTGATTTACAGAACTTAAGTGGAGAATGGCAAATTTAGGTTCTCCGAATTATTTTCATTAGTATAATATAAAATAGGAGGTAATATTAATGAGTAAAATGTTAAATGTAAAAGATTTAATCACTGTAGGTATTTTTGCAGTGATATTGACAGTTTCAATTTTTATTTTTGGAATGCTGGGTTATATCCCAATACTGATGATTGCATTGCCGGTCATTGTAGCGTTAATTGCAGGAATTCCATATATGCTGTTTTTAACAAGAGTTGATAAATTTGGAATGACTTCATTGTTGGGTTTGGTTTTGGGAATTGTAATGTTTTTAAGCGGTCACACATGGATTCCAATTGTAGTCTATACACTTTGTGGATTGATGGCGGATGTAGTTTTAAAAATTGGAGATTATTCTTCTATTAAAAATTCAATTATCAGTTATGGATTTTTCTCATTAGGAATATTTGGTAATATGCTGCCGTTTTACATTTTAAGAGATTATTTTGTTGAGTCAATTCGTGCATCAATGGGAACTGACTATGTAAATGTAATTTTACCGTTTTTAACAAATGAAATGCTGATTATTTTGATAATTGCAACATTTGTTGTCGCTTTATTCAGTGCATATATTGGAAAAATTGTTTTGAAAAAACATTTTGAAAAAGCGGGTGTGGCCTAAGGTGATATTATGGGATTAAAACTAAATTTTAAATTGGATCCAAGAACTAAAATTATAATTTTGATTTTGATAAGTTTCATGGTTTTTAATGAAGTGCCATTATACATTAGTGGAATTTTAGTTTTAATTCCCTTTATTTGTTTATTTTTTTCAAATCGTATGAAGCTTGCTTTAAGTTATATTTTAATTTATATTGTTGCAAAATATATTCAGATTTATCTTCTTCCAACTGCAACAGGCATAATTGCAATATTGATGATAATGTTTAGTTATACAACTACTAGAATGTTGCCTATTTTGATGATGGGATATTATACAGTCACAACAACAAAAGTAAGTGAATTTATAGCTTCCATGGAAAAAAGCAATATTCCGAAAGAGGTTACTATTCCGCTTTCAGTTATCTTTAGGTATATTCCGTCAGTTTATGAAGAAATTAAATCAATAACTAATGCAATGAAAATGAGAGGCTTTGGTTTGAATGTTAAATCATTGAAAAATCCTTTAAAACTGGTGGAATTTTATATGATTCCTATTCTGGTCAGTGCTATTAAAACAGCAGATGAACTATCTGCAGCTTCTTTAACAAGGGGATTAAGTAATCCTGAAGCCAGAACTCATTTTATGGAAGTTAAATTAAATAAAATAGATTATGCATTACTGGCGGTTTCATTAATCGGTTTAGGAGTTTATGTGTATTATTTTTTAGGTGGTGTATTTATTGCTTAAAATAGATAATGTTTCATTTTCATATGACAACAGTAAGGATAACTGTAATCTGGAAGATATTAATCAGAATATTGAAAAAGGTGAAGTCATTCTGCTTTGTGGTGAATCAGGTTGTGGAAAAACAACATTAACACGCATAATAAACGGAATTATTCCCAACTTTTTCGAGGGAACAAGACATGGAAATGTATATTTGAATGGTAATTTAATAAGCGAAATGCCAATTTATGAAATATCAAGATACATAGGTTCCGTTTTTCAAAACCCAAAAACACAATTCTTCAATGTGGATACAACAAGTGAAATAGTTTTTGGGTGCGAAAATCTTGCAATGAATACTGATGAAATAAAAAATAGATTGAGGCATGTTGTAAACGACTTTAGATTACAGCATCTTCTTGATAAAAATATTTTTAAATTATCTGGTGGTGAAAAGCAAAAAATTGCAGGAGCATCAGTATCTGCAGTTTTCCCAGACATATTTGTTCTTGATGAACCTTCATCAAATTTAGATTCGGAATCTAGCTGGGATTTGGAGGACATTATTAAGAAATGGAAAGAATCCGGAAAAACGGTTATTATAGCTGAACATAAACTGTTCTTTTTAAGTAATGTTGTTGATAGAGTTATATTTATGGAAAAAGGGCAAATTACTAATGAATGGTCTATTGACCAGTTCAGACATATTGACCATAGGGATTACGGTTTAAGACAAATAAATTTGAAAAAATTGGATGTTAATCATAGTGAGTATTATTCAAATAATCATGAAATGATTGAACTTAAAAATTTTAATTTTAAATATGGTAAAAATCAGGTATTAAGTATTGATGGAGTTAAAATCCCAAAAAATGAAATAATTGCAGTCATCGGAAAAAATGGTGCTGGAAAATCTACTTTTGCAAATTGCTTATGCGGACTTAAAAAGTCTTGTAAAGGGGAAATTATTTGGGGAGATAATCATTTGAAAAGAAAAAACTTGCTTAAAAAGACATATATGGTGATGCAGGATGTTAATCATCAATTATTCACTGAAAGTGTACTTGATGAAGTATTGCTGAGTATGGATGATGAAAATACAGGTCGTGCTGAGGAAATATTAACAAACTTAAATCTGATTCATCTAAAAGAAGTGCACCCTATGGCATTGTCTGGCGGTGAAAAACAAAGAGTTGCTATTGCATCAGCTATTGCTTCAGATAAGGAATTTCTGATTTTTGATGAACCGACAAGTGGGCTTGATTTGAAGAATATGATGAAAGTTAGTGAAAATTTAGTTTATCTTCAAAAATTAGGCATTACTTCATTTATCATTACTCATGATTTTGAATTAATAATGGAAGTGTGTTCCCATGTTTTGCATATGGAAGACGGAAAAATTATTGATAATTATAAAATAAATGAAGAAAAACTAGGAAATTTTTTCTTAAAAAATTGATTTGAAACATAATATGCCAATAATTCTGATTATTTCAAGTTTTTTAAACAGAATTAAAAATTTTAAACTAATTTTCATCAGAAAATTTTAAATCAACAAAGTTTTTGAAAAGAGCATAGGTGTCTACCCATTAAATTTATAAAAGCTAAAAATTTTATATATTTATAATAATTTACAAGGTGACCAAATGGAAAAAAATATTAAAGTGCCGGTTAAAAACGAAGATTTGACTGATTTGAAAATTGGAGATGTAATTACATTAACTGGAAACATTATAACTGCAAGAGATCAGGCGCATAAAAGAATTTTAGAACAGGGTGCCCCATTAGATATTGAAGGTGCAGCTATATTTCATGCAGGACCAATTATATCCAAAGATGAAAACGGATATAAAATGGTAGCTGTAGGTCCGACTACTTCTATGAGAATGAATCCTTATCAAAGTGATGTTATTGATATGGGTCCTAAAATAGTAATAGGTAAAGGAGGAATGGATGATACAGTAAGAAAAGCTTTAGTTAAAAACAATGCATTATATGTTGTAGCTACTGGCGGATGCGCAGCACTTTATGTTGATGCAGTTGAAGAAATTGAAAGTGTTGACTGGCTGGATTTAGGAATGCCTGAAGCTATGTGGAATTTAAAAGTTAAAGATTTTGGACCACTTATAGTAGCTATGGACAGTGATGGTAACAGTTTATACGACTAATTTTTAAATCAAATAAGAATGCTTATATAATATGTGAATTTTAACTATAATTTAGATTATATATAAATAAAGTTTCAGGATGTGTTATAAATGCCAGATATAAATGAACTTGCTGAAAAAAAATTGAAATCCAGAGTAAGAAAAATTAAAAAAGTAAATAAAAGTGATGAAGAAAAAGAAAAGTTTTTTGTACAGTTAGGAGCTTCTGTGGAAATATTTTTCCCTAATAAAAAACCTGAAGAATTAAGTGACAGTTTAATTTTATGGACAACTCCTGAAGGTAAAATTACTGATGCAGAATATTCTTATGAAGAACCTGAAAATGAACAGTTGTTCAAATGCCAGTACCTGAAAAAGATTTAAAAGCATTTGTTGAAGCTTTCAAAGACTTTAAATTAGAATTTGACTCTGATTAGATGATAGTTAACAATTCTTTAGATGAAGTTAAAAAAAGAGAAAATGCTTTATCTATTATAAAAAACATCATTGAAACTGAAGGTCGCAGTGGATTATATGATTTAACTGGTTTGGCTGGAGGATTTATTGCTTCATCATCCCAATTAAGTTTACTTGAAACTTATGTAGGACCAGCTATTTTTGAAGATGAAATTCAGGAAGTTGGAAAAAGACATTTAGGTGGGGAAAAAATTCTTCCACTTAACAGAACCTCTTCAGGTATTTTAGCTACTGTTCTTTCATTAGTTGATAAAGGGTCTAATGTTGTGCATTACCTTGCCCAATTACCTGCCCATCCTTCCATTCCGAGAAGCTGTGAATTGGTTGGAGCTAATTATTTTGAAACTGATGATTTTGATAAATTTGAAATACCTGAAAATACTTCTTTAGTTGTTGTAACAGGTTCAACAATGGATCATAAAGTCATTGATGAAGATATTTTTAAAAAAGTCATTGAAATGGCTCACAAACAGAATATTCCTGTTATGGTTGATGATGCATCAGGAGCCAGACTTAGAACTGTTGTATTTAAACAGAAAAAAGCCTGTGATTTAGGTGCAGATATTGCAATTACCAGTACTGATAAATTAATGCCGGGTCCTAGAGGCGGATTAATGGCAGGTCGTGAAGATTTAGTTGATAAAATCAAAGTTAAAGCTAATCAATTTGGTCTTGAAGCACAGCCTCCAGCTATTTTAGCTATGATTAATGGTATTAAAAATTTTAAGGGTGAAAATTTAATTAAAGGATTTTCAAGAAAGGAAGAACTGTTTAAATTATTAAGTAAGAATTTTAATGCTTTTAGTGAAACTCCAACAGGAGTCATGATTTCATCTCATGATTTGGCTAGTGAAGTTAAAGTTTCACATAATTTATCTGATAATGATTTGGCATTTATTTTTGCATTTATATTATTAAAAGACCATGGAATTATTACAATTCCTCCAGTTTCAATGCCCGGTGCATCTACAACAATAAGATTTGATTTATCTACAAAAGATGCATTTAATTTAGATTTAAATGATTTAAATAAAAAAATAGAATCTTCATTTAATAAGCTACAGGAAGTAGTTACAAATGAAGATAAATGCAGGGAGATTGTATTTACTTCTTAATTATACATTCTCCAGATATTACTTTTTCTAAAGTTCCATCAATTTTTTCCACAACTAATGATCCGTCTCTGCTGATACCTAAAACATAACCGTCATAAGGTTTGCTGAATGGTTCGTGTACTTCTACGATTTTTCCAATAGTGTAGGAGTTTTTTCTCCATTCTTTTAAGATAGTTTCGTATTCTTCATTTATGAACTGTTCGCTGATTTTTTCAAATTCTTCTAAGAATAATTTAATTAGAAGGTTTTCATCGACTTTTTCACCAATTTCATCATTTAATGTTGTCATGTTTTCCCGTAATTCTTCAGGGAAGTTTTCAATGCTTATGTTTGCATCAATTCCAACACCAATAATAACACTTTCAATAGTGTTAAAGCTGGTTATTGCTTCAGTCAGTATTCCGCAGACTTTTTTTCCATGAATTAAAATGTCATTAGGCCATTTTATTTCGGCATTTTTAACGCCTATTCTTTTTAAGGTATTTTCAACAGCTACACCAGTTGCAAGGGTAATTAATGGGATTTTGGAGTGGTTTACATTTGGATTTAATATAATTGATAACCAGACACCACCAAGAGGAGATTCCCAGTTTTTACCTGATCTGCCTCTAGCTTTTGTTTGCTTTTCAGAAATTACAACTGCTCCGTTTCCAACACCATTCATTGATAAAAATTTAGCTATTGTGTTTGTAGACATTACTTCATTAAATATATAGATATCTTTACCTATGTATTTGGTGTTTAAGTTTTTTGAGATTTCATCTCTTTTAATGTGTTCAGTTTCTTCTTTTCCAAGTTCTCTGACTAAATCAGAAAAATCACCAATCTCAATATTGCTTATTTCATCAATAGTTTTTTCAGATAATTTTCCCTCTTTTTTCAATAGCTTTACTATTTCATTTTGCATTTCTAAATCCCCAATTTATTTTTTATTCATTTGTTGGTTTTTAGCAGTATTTAAATAAGATCCAACAGCAGCAGAAATTGCAGCTATTTTTTTACTTGGCATAAAAGTGGATTTCATTTTATTTACATTTTCCAAATCTTCTGCAATCACATTAACCATTTCACTTTCAATACCGTTTTTGTATTGGTCAATAAAGTGAGTGTTTAAGTCACCACTAATAAAGTTAGGATTTCTTAAAATAGCTTTATGGAACGGAATTGTAGTTTTAACTCCTAAAATAATGTATTCGCTTAATGCTCTTTTCATTCTGGCTATGGAGTCATCTCTAGTTCTTCCCCAGGTTACTAGTTTTGAAATCATGGAATCATAGAAAGTAGGAATGGTATAATTCATATAAACTCCACTATCTAAACGTACACCAGGTCCTCCAGGAGATCTGTAACCGGTAATTTTACCAGGATTTGGTGCAAAATCGTTTAACGGATCTTCTGCATTAATACGACATTCGATTGCATGACCTGATACTTGTATATCTTTCTGTTCGTAACTGAGTTCATCACCATTAGCTATTCTGATTTGTTCTTTAATCAAATCGGTATTTGTAACAAGTTCGGTAATTGGGTGTTCTACTTGAATACGGGTGTTCATTTCAAGGAAGTAATATTGGCCATTGTCATATAAGAATTCAACAGTACCTGCACTGGTATAACCGATATATTCAGCAGCTTTTACTGCACTTGCTCCCATTTCAGCTCTAAGTTCTTCAGTCATAATTGGGGAAGGTGCTTCTTCAAGTAATTTCTGATGTCTTCTTTGGATAGAACATTCCCTATCAGCTACATGAATAACATTTCCATGTTCATCAGCTAATAACTGGAATTCAATATGTCTAGGTTTTTCAAGGTATTTTTCAATAAATACAGTTGAATCTCCAAAGTTTGTAGAAGCAACAGATTGTGTAGATTCAATTGCACGCACTAATTCGTCTTCTTCATAAACAGCACGCATACCAATTCCTCCACCACCTGCAGAAGCTTTTACAATTACAGGATATCCAATTTGTCTAGCTATTTCTTTAGCTTCTTCAATGTCTGTAACTCCTTCAGGAGTACCTTCGATAACAGGAACTCCAGCTTTTTTCATAAGAGCTTTTGAAGTTATTTTATCTCCCATTTGATGGATTACGTCACCGGTAGGTCCTATAAGTTTAATTCCATTTTTTTCACATGCTTCACCAAATTTAGGGTTTTCAGCTAAAAATCCGTATCCTGGGTGAATAGCATCGGCTCCAGATTCAAGTGCAATATCTATGATTTTTTCTATATTTAAATAAGACTTGGCTGGGGAAGGATTACCTAAAGGGTAGCTTTCATCAGCATAGTTTGTATAAAGGGATGTTGTATCTGCATCAGAGTATATAGCTACGCTTTGGATATCAAGCTCACGACAGGCACGCATAACTCTTATTGCAATTTCTCCTCTATTTGCAATTAATATCTTTTCAAACATTCGAAACCTCTTTTTAATTTTTATTAATAATATAATTATATAAGAAATAATAATTAAATATGTTGTTTAGATGAAAAAAATTACTAAAAAGAAACATTTGGAAATGGCTATACAAAATGTTCCCAGTCATCCAAATCCGAAAGTAGACCTTGAACAGTATTCTACTCCTGCTGTTATTGCATCAGATTTGTTATGGAATGCATATTCTTTAGATGATATAGTAGATAAAAAAGTAATGGATTTGGGCTGTGGAACTGGAATATTTGCAATTGCATCTATGTTATTAGGTGCTACTTCTGCTGTTGGTGTTGATATTGATAAAGAATCCATTGATTTAGCCAGCAGTTACTGTGGTGATGTTGAATTTATATGTGGTGATGTTTGTGATTTGGAAAATGACTTTGATGTTGATACTATTTTTCAAAATCCACCATTCGGATCACAAAAAAATGCAAAAAAGGGGTCTGATTTAAAATTTATCAGTAAGGCTATTGAACTGTCTCCAAAAGTTTTGTATTCCTTTCATATGGCATCAACTGAGGAGTTTTTAATTAGCTATTTTGAAAAAAATGATTTGGAAATTACCCATATTTTCAGATATAATTTTCCCATTCCTAAAATTTATGAATTTCATACAAAGGAATCTGCAAATGTTGAAATAATAGTAATTCGAGCTTTACTTTAAATTTTACTTATTTTAAATAGAAAAACAATACCTTTATATACTACATAATCTATATATTATATTAATATATTCCTTATGAGTATAAAAGTTGGTAGCATAATAAGATGGCTACAGATATTATAATTGATATAATATTTATAAAATGTATAAGTCTATTAGTGATAGCTATGTAAATGTAGGGAAATCTTTATATACTTTATTTTACTAATATTAAAATAATGTATAAAGATGAGCTATCTGTATTTATTCCGAATTCTTTTCTATCTGAATCTAAAGATCTTAAAGTTCGTACTTTTAAAGTGGGAGTTTTAGGTAGAGCTTTAGCAGTATTTCAGATTGATAATGTTGTTATTTATAATGATGACCACATTAAAAATGAAAATGGGGAAGAAGATGGAGAATTTATTGCTGAAGTTTTAAATTATATGAATACTCCTCAGTATTTGAGGAAAAGTGCATTTCCTATAAGGCCAGAACTTAAGCATGTAGGTATTCTTCCACCACTTAGAGCTCCTCATCATCCAGTTAATAGTCAACCAGACGTGGGCGACTATAGACAGGGATTTACTGTTAAAAGAAATAAGAAAGGAACTTTTGTGGATATAGGTATGGATAAACTTGCATTCTGCAAAGAGCAACTTACTGTTAAGAAAATTTTTAACTTTAAGATTACAAAAATTGCTAAGAAAGAAGTAATAGTCACACCTGATAAACCAGATGACATTTACTGGGGATATAATGTAATATCCTCTAATAAGAGTCTTAAAAATAGCTTAAAATTAATTAAACCAGATTTTGTTGTTGAAACTACAAGATATGGGGATTATATTGATTCTATTTTTGATGAATTAAAACTTAAAGTAGATGAATTTAAAAATATTGCTATTTTGTTTGGTGGCCCATATTCTTCAATTTCAGAAGATGTTTCTAGCGGTAATTGGGAACATATTAAGTTAAATACTATCCCTAACCAAGGAACTGAAACTGTTAGAACTGAAGAGGCAGTTGTCGCTACACTTTCTTTATTCAACATTTTGAGATTTTAATTCTCTTTATTAATTATTAGTTTTTATACATGGCTAATAGATAATTTGCTCAACTTTTTATACATTGATGTTTTTAGGACTCTCCTAAAAATTACTTAGCGCAGAATGGTTTATACATTAAACGAGCGCTTAATTATGTTTCAATTAATTTCGCTCAAAAGAATATATTAAACTTTGATGTTTATTTAACTGTGATTTTATTGCGGTTATTTATTACTCGGATAATATTATACTTGGTGTAATATTACCCAAATCTGAAAATAGCTATTTATAGCTATTATTTAAAAATTTGAATATAATAAAATAAAGGAAAATATTAGTTAAGGAGGTAAAATAAATGGTAAGACATCACCAGCCAAGAAAAGGGTCTGTTGCTTTTAGTCCAAGGAAAAGAGCAGCTAAAGAAACCCCTAGGATAAAATCTTGGCCACAAAATGATGAACCAAAATTACTCGGCCTCGCAGGTTATAAAGTCGGTATGACTCACGCGTTAGTGACTGATTCTGACAAAAACTCTCCAACTAATGGTATGGATGTTTTCACTCCAGTAACCGTATTGGAAGTACCTCCAGTCGTAGTAATGGGAATTAGAGCATACGAAAAAACTTCTCGTGGATTAAAAGTGATCACCGAAGTACTTGCAGATAATTTAGATGAAGAACTCTCAAGGAAAATTTCTCTTCCTAAAGAATACAATAAATCTGAAGCTATTGCAAAAATACAAGGTGTATTAGACAAAACTGAAGATATTAAAGTTTTAGTCCATACTAATCCAAAAGTAACTAGCGTACCTAAGAAAAAACCGGACATATTTGAATGTGGTATTGGAGGAGCAAATCCTGAAGAAAAATTAAATACTGCATTAGAATTATTAGGTAATGAAGTAAAAGCTAGTGATATCTTAAACGAAGGTCAATTTGTAGATGCAATTGCAACTACTAAAGGAAAAGGATTCCAAGGTGTAGTTAAAAGATGGGGAATCAGAATTCAATATGGTAAAGCTGTAAGAGCAGGTAAAGGAAGACACGTAGGTTCTATTGGACCTTGGACTCCATCAAGAACCATGTGGACTGTAGCACAAGCAGGTCAAATGGGATACCATAAAAGAACTGAGTTTAATAAAAAAATCTTAAAAATCGCATCTGCTGATGAAGTTGATCAAATTAATCCAGATGGCGGATTTGTAAAATATGGTCTTGTTAAAAATGACTATGTTTTAGTAAAAGGTTCATTACCAGGTCCATCTAAAAGATTAGTTATTTTAAGACAACCTATTAGACCTAATAAAAAGTCTGAGGATATGCCTCAAATAAACTACATAAGTACAAAATCTAAACAAGGGGTCTAATCATGAAAGCAAACGTTTATTCAATGGAAGGGGAAGTTAAAGAAGAAATCGAACTTCCAGCTATTTTTAATGAAGAATACAGACCTGATTTAATAAAAAGGGCTGTTATTTCAGCACAAACCGCTAGAGTACAACCATGGGGTAATGATCCTAAAGCAGGTAAAAGAACTTCTGCAAAAGGTTGGGGATCCGGTAGAGGTACAGCTAGAGTACCTAGGATTAAAAACGGTTCCAAAGCAGCATTTGTACCAATGGCTGTTGGTGGTAGACGTGCACATCCTACAAGAGCTGAAAAAAATCATCACGAAAAAATCAACATAAAAGAAAGAAGATTTGCAATCAGATCTGCTGTAGCAGCTACTGCAAATAAAGAACTTGTTGAAAACAGAGGTCACAAATTAGGAGACCTTGAACAAGTACCTATTATTGTTGAAGATGATATTTGTTCTGTAAAAACTACTAAACAAACTCGTGAAATTTTCCAAAACTTAGGAGTTTACGATGACATTACCCGTGCTAAAGAAGGTAAAAGAATAAGAGCTGGTAGGGGTAAAACCAGAGGAAGAAAATACAAAAAAGTAAAAGGACCTCTTTTAGTAGTCGGTGAAGATAACGGTATCAAATTAGGTGCAAGAAACCATGCTGGTGTAGATGTAGTAACTGTTGAAAACTTAAATGCAGAATTATTAGCACCAGGTACTCACCCAGGAAGACTCACTATTTTCACTAAATCAGCTGTTGAAAAATTAGGAGGTTTATTCCAATAATTTTGGATAAATAAGGTGATTATTATGGATTCATACTCAATTATTATTAAACCTCATGTTACTGAAAAAACCATGAATTTAATCGATAAAAATAATGAGATTACTTTTGTTGTAAAACGTAGTGCTAACAAAGGTCAAATTAAAAGGGCTTTTGAAGAGTTATACGAAGAAAAAGTAGCTAGAGTAACTACTCATATCACTCCTCGTGGTAATAAAGTAGCATTTATTAAACTTGTTGAAGAAGAAATGGCAGAAGAACTCGCTGTCAAAATAGGAGTATTCTAAGGAGGAATTATAATGGGAAAACGATTAATAATTCAAAGAAGAGGAAGAGGAACTCCTGCTCACCGTGTTGCTTCTCATCGTTTTAAAGATAAAATCAGATACAGGTCTTACGATGCATTAGAAAAAGAAGGTAGTATTAAAGGAATTGTTACTGATATTGTACACGATCCAGCAAGAACTGCTCCAATTGCAGAAGTAAAATTTGAAAATGGTGAAAAGAAATTTATCTTAGCACCTGAAAGCATTCAAATTGATGATGAAATTGAATGTGGTATTTCTGCTCCTATTAAATTTGGTAATACTTTACCTCTTGCTGAAATTCCAGAAGGAACTCCTATTTATGATATTGAAAACACTCCTGGAGACGGAGGTCGTTTTGTAAGATCATCTGGAACTTATGCTTCTTTAATTACTCATGATGCTAATCAATCTGTTGTAGAATTACCATCTGGTGAATTAAAATATCTTAACCCAAGATGCCGTGCAAGTATCGGTGTTGTAGCTGGAGGAGGAAGAAAAGAAAAACCATTCCTTAAAGCTGGTAACAGATGGCATGCTTACAAAGCTAAAGGTAAGAAATTCATGACTGTAAGAGGAGTAGCTATGAACGCTGTTGATCACCCTCACGGGGGAGGTAACAGGCAACATCCTGGTCGTCCAACTACTGTTTCAAGACATGCACCACCAGGAAGAAAAGTTGGTTCAATTGCAGCTAAAAGAACAGGATTAAAAAGATAGATAGAGGGTGTTTCATTGGCAAGAAAAATATTTAAATATAAAGGTTATACTCTTGAAGAATTACAAGACATGTCTTTAGAGGAAGTAATGGAATTATTCCCTGCAAGACAAAGAAGGTCTTTAAAAAGAGGATTTTTACCAAGACAACAAATTGTTTTGGATAAAATGAGGAAGTTAAATAAAGAAGGCAGCAAAGATGGTAGGCCTGTTGTAATCAGGACCCATTGTAGGGATATGATTGTTTTACCTGAAATGGTTGGAACAACTTTCGGTATTTACAATGGTCAAAACTTTGTTGAAGTTACAATCGAACCAGAAATGATTGGTTGTTACTTTGGTGAATTTGCACCAACAAGACAAAAAGTTCAACATGGAGACCCAGGTATGGGAGCTACAAGATCATCTATGTTTGTACCACTTAAATAGGGAGATTAGATCATGGCTAATAAATATGCTTATAATAAAGAAACTAATGAAGCAAAAACTGCACGTGCTATGGCAAAATCTCTTAAGATTTCTCCAAAACACTGTGTTGAAATTTGCAATGCAATAAGAGGAATGGAAGTAACTAAAGCTAAAAATTATTTAGAAGATGTTATTGATATGAAAAAATCTGTTCCTTTCAAAAGACACAACAGACAAGTTGGTCACAGAAAAGGACAAGAAGGATGGGCAGCAGGTAGATACCCTGTAAAAGCAGCAGAACAAGTATTAAAAGTTTTAGAAAATGCTGAAGCTAATGCTGAATACAAAGGTATGGACACTGAAAACTTATTCATTGAACATATCTCCAGCCACAGAGGAGTTGTACTTCCTGGAGTTATTCCAAGAGCATTCGGTAGGATGACCCCATTTAACACTCCAACTACTCATATTCAAATAGTATTACAGGAGGCTAACTAATGATAGAAAAAGATTTCGTCACTGAGGGCCTTAAAAGAACCAGAATTGATGAATACTTAGAAAAAGAACTTGAAAGAGCAGGATACGGTGGTATGGATGTTCAAATTACACCTTTAGGTACCATGGTTGTTGTTTATGCAGAAAGACCTGGTATGGTAATTGGTAGAGGTGGAAAAAACGTAAGAGCTATTACTAATACTCTTAAAAATGACTTTGGTTTAGACAATCCTCAAATTGAAGTTAAAGAAGTAAATGTTCCTGAACTCAACCCAAAAATCATGGCTTATAAAATAGCTAACATGTTACAAAGAGGTATGCATTTCAGAAGAGTTGCTTACTCTACCATTCGTAGAATCATGGGCGCTGGAGCTCAAGGTGTAGAAGTTACTATTTCTGGTAAAATCAGAGGTTCAAGATCTGCTGTAGCTAAATTTGTTGAAGGTTACATCAAAAAATGTGGTGAACCATCAATCAGATTAGTTGAAGAAGGATTTGCTACAGTTCAATTAAAACCAGGTGTACTTGGTATATATGTAAGAATCATGCCTCCAGAAACTGTATTACCTGATTCAGTTGAGATTCTTCCTCCAAAAATGGAAATTATTGAAGACGATGAAGTAGTTGAAGTTGAAGAACTTGACGACAGCGAAGAAATCGTTGAAGATGAAATTGTTGAAGAAGTAGAAGATCTCGATGAATTAGAAGAGATTGTTGAAGAGGAATCTGCTGAAGAAGCAAAAGAGGATAGTTAAATTATTAAAAATTTAATTATTTCAAAAGAGTTGGAACAATGGCGATTTTAAGAAGTAAAGAAATTTGGGACATGGAAGTTGATGAGATTCAAGATAAATTAGTTGAACTCAGAGCTGAATTATCCAAAAATGTTTCTAAAAGTGCAGCTGCTGGGGTAATTGAAAACCCAGGAAAAATTAGAGAATTGAAAAGAACAATTGCTCGTGTTCTTACAATATTGAATGAAAAACAGAAGGAGAATTAAATGTCAAAAATCTGTGATGTCTGTGGGCTTCCGGAAGAACTTTGTGTGTGTGAAGAGATTGCACGTGAAGTTCAAACTGTTAAAGTATTTACAGTAAGGAGAAGATTCGGAAAACTCATGACTATTATCGAAGGTATAGATGAACACGATATTGATATCAAAGAACTTACAAAAACTCTTAAAGCAAAATGTGCTTGTGGAGGTACTTCTAAAAACGGTCAAATAGAACTTCAAGGGGATCATAAAGTAAGAGTCAAAGAAGTTTTATCTGACATGGGTTTTTCATCAGATACAATAGAAATTCGTGAATCTAAGAAGAATAATAAAAAAAGAAGAAGGTAATTCATCTCTTCGATACATTTCAATAAAAATTTTATAATTTTTTGCTGATTACAGTTTTTTAAGAGATGCAAATATGATTACGGTAAATAATTTAGTCCATCATGAGTTCATAGGATTAAGTGTAAGTGTTACTAGTGTATCTAACAAGTCTCTTAGATTAAAAGGAACTGTTATTGATGAGACAAAGAATACCATTAAAATTGAAGTTGATGATGTTGAAAAAATAATTCCAAAAAAGGGTTCAATATTTATATTCGAACTTCCAACTGGAGAGAAAGTTGAAATTAATGGTAATATTTTGTCAATTCGTCCTGAAGATAGAATAAAAAAAAGATTTAAAAAAATATAAATACGGTGATAATATGGTTGGGCTTAATGTTCAAGAACCAGAAACTACATGTGATGATCCTAACTGCCCATTTCATGGAACTTTACCTTTAAGAGGTCAAGTTCTTGAAGGAATTGTAGTGAGTAACAAAGCAGAAAGGACCATTAGTGTTGAACGTAGTTACTATAAATTCATAAAAAAATATGAAAGATATGAAAAAAGAAAATCCAAAATTAACGTTCACAAGCCAGATTGCTTAAGTGTGAATGTTGGAGATTCTGTAAAAGTTGCAGAATGCAGACCATTAAGTAAAACTAAACATTTTGTTTTAGTTGAAGTAAAAGGAGAGTAATTGTTATGAAAGCATTAACATCAAATGTATCTAAAGCATTACCAATTGGAGCTACTCTCCAATGTGTAGACAATACTGGTGCACGTGAAATCCAAATTATATCTGTAAAAGGTTTCAAAGGTGTAAGAAGGAGATTGGATGTTGCTGGTGTTGGAGATTTAGTTGTTGCTTCTGTTAAAAAAGGAACTGCTGACATGAGAAGAGAAGTTGTAAACGCTGTTGTAATCAGACAGAAAAAAGAATACATGCGTGCTGACGGACTTCGTGTTAAATTTGAAGATAATGCAGCAGTTATCATCACTCCTGAAGGAATCTTAAAAGGATCTGAAGTAAGAGGTCCTGTTGCTAAAGAAGCAGCTGACAGATGGCCTAGTGTAGGTAGTGCAGCAAGTATTTTAGTATAGGTGAAAAAATGTCAAAACAACCAAGAAAACAAAGAAAAGCTCTTTACAATGCTCCTGCTCATGCACGTGGAAAACACATGAGTGCTACTTTAAGTAAAGACTTAAGAGCAGACATTGGTAAAAGATCTTTACCTATTAGGAAAGGGGACAAAGTTCAAGTTCTCCGTGGAGATTTTAAAGGACATGAAGGTGCAGTTTTAGGTGTGGACTACAGTTCATACAAAATAACTATTGAAGAAGTAACTTTATCAAAACCTGACGGAACTGCAGTTTTCCTTCCAGTAGATCCATCTAACGTAATGATTATTGATGCAGATATGGATGACGATAGAAGAATTAAAAATGTAACAGGAGACAATTAAAATGGCTAAAATGGGATCTAGAAAACATTTGAAAACATACAAAGCACCAAAAACTTGGCCTATTCATCCTAAAGAAGATACCTGGACTGTTAAACCTTCAGCAGGTTCACATTCTATTGAGAATTCTTTATCTTTAACTTTAGTTATTAGAGATATTTTAAAATTAGCTGATAATTCTAGAGAAGCTAAAAGAATCATCAACTCAGGTAATGTTCTTGTAGATGGAAGAGTAATTAAAGATTATAAATTCCCAGTTGGTTTCATGGATATTATTGAAATCCCAAAAACTGGTGAAGTTTATAGAGTGCTTTTAGATAAAAAAGGAAGATTACAATTAAACCAAATTGAAGAAAATGATTCTAAATTATGTAAAATAGTTAATAAATCTACCATTAAAGGCGGAAAAATCCAAGTAAACCTTCATGACGGTAAAAATGTAATTATTGATGAAAATGATTACAATGTTGGAGATGTTATTAACTTAAAAGTACCTGACCACGAAATCAATGAAGTTTTCGAATTAAAAGAAGGTGCTTGTGTACTTATTACTGGTGGTAAACACACTGGTGAGTTAGGTACTGTTTCTGAAATTATTGTAAACGAATCTTCCAACCCTAACACTATTATTATTGAAAATAGTGCTAAAGATGAATTTTTAACTTTAAAAGATTATGCATTTGTAGTTGGTGACAATGAACCAGCAATATCTTTATTGGAGGTTAATAAATGAACCCAATGAACGAAGTACAAATTTCTAAAGCTACTGTCAGCATTGGTGTTGGAGAAGCAGGTGAAAAATTATCTCGTGCTATTACCCTTTTAGAACAAATGTTCGATCAAACTCCAGTTAAAACATTTTCTAAAGTTACCAACCCTGAATTTGGTATTAGAAAACGTCAACCAATTGCATGTAAATTAACTTTACGTGGAGAAAAAGCTGATAAAGCTATTGAAATGGTTTTAGAAGGAATTAATAAAAATATCAAACCTACCCAATTTGATGATCAAGGAAACCTTTCCTTTGGTATTAAAGAACATATTGATATTCCAGGTATGAAATATAATCCTGATATTGGTATTTTTGGTATGAATGTATCTGTTACTTTTGAAAAACCAGGTTACAGGATTGCTAAAAGAAGAATCCAACAAAAGAAAGTTCCAGCAAAACATAGAATTTCTAAAGAAGAAACTATGAAATATATGGAAGATAATTTTAATGTCAATTACGTGACTGAATAAATGTTAAGGTGATATTTTGCCAAGAAAATATGGAAAAGCTGCAAAAAAATGTACTCGTTGCGGAGACCACTCTGCTATGATTAGTAGATATGGGCTTAGCTTATGCAGACAATGCTTTAGGGAAATAGCTCCTAAAATAGGTTTTAAAAAATATAATTAGAGGTGTTTTAATATGAGTCTCATGGATCCACTTGCTGATGCTTTAACTAATATTAGAAATAACGAATTACAAGTAAAAGACTCTTGTGTTATTTCACCTGCATCCAAATTAATTGGAGAAGTTTTAAGCACAATGCAAAAAGAAAATTACATTGGTAATTTTGAATATATTGATGATAACAGAGCAGGTCAATTCAAAGTAGAATTAGAAGGTAACATTAACAAATGTGGTGTTATTAAACCTCGTCATGCTGTTAAAAAAGATGAATTTGAGAAATTTGAAAAAAGATATTTGCCAGCAAAAAACTTTGGTATTTTAATCGTTACAACTCCTGAAGGAATTATGACTCATTATGAGGCAAAAGAAAGAGGAATTGGTGGACGTTTGTTGGCTTACATGTATTAGGTGATAAAATGGTAGTAGCTGCAGCTATAAGGGAAGAAATTGAAATCCCTGAAGGCGTTGAAGTTATAATTAATAATAATGAGGTCACTGTAAAAGGACCTAATGGAGAAGACTCCAGAAAATTCACATATCCTAATGTGGATATTAGTGAAGTTGAAAACAATGTTGTTTTAGAAACTTCATTCCCAAGAAAAAAAGATAAAGCAATGATTGGAACCACAAAAGCTCACATTAGTAATATGATTACTGGTGTTACTGACGGTTTCGAATATCATATGAAAATTGTATTTGCTCACTTTCCAATGACTGTGAAAGTAAACAAAGACATTGTAGTAATTGACAATTTCCTCGGGGAAAGACATCCAAGAACTGCTAAAATAGTAGGTAGTGCTAAAGTAGTAGTTAAAGGTGATGAGGTAACAATTACTGGTATCAATAAGGAACATGTTGGTCAAACCATGGCTAACTTAGAACAAGCAACTAAAATTAGGGGAAGAGATCCTAGAGTATTCCAAGATGGAATATATTTAATTAGCAAAGAATAAGGAATTGGTGATTAAATGGCTAATAAAAGATTTAAAAGACAAGAATATGCTCGTTATAAAAAACTTGGAATCAAATGGAGACGTCCTAGGGGTAAAACCAGTAAAATGAGAAGATATGAAGCAGGAAAACCTGATATGCCTGCTATCGGTTACAGAACTCCTAGAGCGGTTAGGGATTTACATCCTTCAGGTTATAATGATGTTCTTGTTCATAATATGATGGAATTAGAAGACTTAAACCCAGCTACTGATGCTGCAAGAATAAGTGCTTCTATTGGTAAAAGGAAAAAAGATTTGATGTTAGAAAAAGCATCAGAATTAGGTATTAAAGTTTTAAATAAATAAATATTATATTCACATTTATTCAAGTTGAATCAATTCCGGGTTTTATGAATTGATTTTTCTGATTTAAAGGGAATTTAGATTTTTATCTAAATTTATCAGCTATGCTGAAAATGGAGGATTATATATATGAATCTTACAACTCAAAAAAGATTAGCTGCTAGTATACTTAAAGTAGGACTCAATCGTGTATGGATTGATCCTGAAAGAATGGAAGAAGTATCCATGGCAATTACTAGGGAAGGTGTAAAGCAGTTAATAGATAATGGAGCTATTAAAGCTAAACCTCAAAAAGGTATTAGTAGCTACAGGTCTAAAAAATTAGCAGAACAAAAGAAAAAAGGAAAAAGGAAAGGTAGAGGTAGTGTAAAAGGAGCTAAAAAAGCTCGTAATCCTAAAAAACAAGAATGGATGACTACAATTAGAGCTTTAAGAAAAGATCTTAAAGACATGCGTGATGCAAACGAAATTGATGCTACTACATACCGTAAATTATATAAAATGGCTAAGGGTGGTGCTTTCAGAAGTAAATCTTACATGAAAACATATGCTCGTGACCATGATTTAATTAAATAGGAGGAATAAACGTGGCTCAAGGATCAAATTATAAAGTACCATTTAGAAGGAGAAGAGAAGGAAAAACTGATTACGCAGCTAGGATGAAATTAGTCGATTATGACAAATCTCGTTTAGTTGTAAGACTTTCTAATGCTCATGCAACTGTTCAAGTTATTGATTATGCTCCTGAAGGAGATATTACATTAGCATCTGCAGTAAGTAAACAATTAGCTAATTACGGTTATTTAGGTGGAGCAAGTAATACTTCTGCAGTATATTTAACTGCTTACCTTTGTGCTAAAAGAGCATTAGCTAAAGGTATTGACTCTGCAATTTTAGACATTGGTTTAAAATCTGCTATTAAAGGATCTAAAGTATTTGCAGCTCTTAAAGGTGCTGTAGATGCAGGTTTAGATATCCCTTATGGTGAAGCTGTTTTACCAGATGAATCCCGTATTAATGGAGAACATGTAGCAAACTATGCTGAGTCTTTAGATGATGATGAAATTGCAAAATTATTCTCAAAGTATTTAGAAAGAGGCCTTCAACCAGCAGATTTACCTAAAAACTTTGAAGAAACCAAAAAGAATATCGATGAGGCAGAGGAATAACTATGAGTTTTAATATAGATGAATGGGAACCTAAAACTAAAATGGGTAAATTAGTTAAAGAAGGAACCATTACAGATATTGATGAAATCTTTGAAAAAGGTCTTCCTATAATGGAATTAGAAATTGTAGATGCTTTAGTTCCAGATTTAGAAGAAGAAGTAATGGATGTTAACTTAGTTCAAAGAATGCACAAATCTGGTAGAAAAGTTAACTTCAGAGTAATTGTTGCTGTAGGTAACAAAAACGGTTATGTTGGATTAGGTCAAGGAAAAGCTAAAGAAGTAGGTCCAGCTATCAGAAAAGCTGTTGACAATGCTAAATACAACCTTATTAAAGTAAGAAGAGGTTGTGGAGATTGGGGTTGTGTTTGTGGTAAAGAACACACCGTACCTTTCAAAGTACAAGGTAAAGCAAGTAGTGTAAATGTTTCCCTTATGCCTGCACCTGCTGGAGTAGGTTTAGTAATTGGAGATGTTGGTAAAACAATCTTAAATCTTGCTGGTATTAAAGATGTATGGTCTCAATCTTTCGGTCAAACTCAAACTACTGTAAACTTTGCTAATGCTATATTTGATGCTTTAAAAACTTTAAGTGCAGTTAAAGCTAGTGAAGCTGACCTTAAGAAAATGGGAGTTAAATATTAGATGGTGATTAAATATGTTTTTAGTTATAAGAGTTAGAGGAACTACTGGTGTTATTAAAAACATCGCTGATACTTTAGACATGTTAAGACTTAACAGAATTAGCCATGCAGTTTTAGTTGAAGATACTCCAAGTTACAATGGTATGCTTCAAAAAGCTAAGGATTACATCACTTGGGGTGAAATTGATGCAGACCTTTTAGCTGAAATTATTGCTAAAAGAGGTAAATTCACAGGTAACAACAAAGTTACTGATGAATATGTAGCTGAAAATTCTGATTACAAAAATATTGAAGAATTGGCTAAAGCTGTAATTGCTGGTGAAGTTAAATTAATGGACTTAGATATTAAACCTGTATTCCGTTTACACCCTCCAAGGAAAGGATATGAAGACATCCGTCTTTCTGTTAAAGAAGGAGGATCCTTAGGTTACAGGGGAGAAAATATTAAAGATCTTGCAGAAAGAATGCTTTAGGTGTATAAGATGATTAGATCAAAACGTAAAATTAATAAACTCAGAGGTTCTAGATCCAACGGTGGAGGCTGTACCAAAAAACGTAGAGGTGCAGGTAACAAAGGTGGTAGAGGTAATGCAGGAGCTTCCAAACAACATTGGACTTGGACTGCAAAATTTGACCCAGACCATTATGGTAAACATGGATTCAAAAGACCTCAAAAAATGATTAAAAAAACAAATCCTGTTAACTTAAGTTACTTGGAAGAGCAAGCTGATAAGTTAATTGAAAGTGGTAAAGCATCTAAAGATGGAGATTCCATTGTTATTGATGTTACTGAATTAGGTTATGATAAAGTTTTAGCTAAAGGTAAAATAACTAAATCTTTCATTATTTCAGCACCTCAATTTTCTGCTTCAGCTATTGAAAAAATTGAAGAAATGGGAGGAGAAGCTATCGAATTATAGTTTCTTTTTTCTTTTTATTAGAGGAATAAAATGTCATCATTAAAAGTTTTAGAGCCATTATTTAGGTTTTTACCAGAAGTAAAATCTCCTGTGCATCATGAAGATTTTAATGAAAAACTTAAATGGACTGCTCTTATTTTGGTATTATACTTTATATTAACTGAAATACCATTATATGGTTTGAGTTCTGCAGCAGTGGACCAGTTTGCTCAATTAAGAGCAGTTATGGCGGGAAGTTTCGGTTCAATTTTAACATTAGGAATTGGACCTATTGTAACTGCGTCAATTGTATTGCAATTATTAGTTGGTTCCAAATTGTTAGATTTAGATTTGTCTTCTCCAGAGGATAAATCCCAGTATCAGGCCACACAAAAAATATTATCCATAGTCTTCACAATGTTTGAAGCTGGTGTATTGGTATTGACAGGAAGTTTAGTACCAATTGATAATTCATATCTTGGTGTGTTATTCCTTCAACTTGTTATTGGAGCAATATTGATAATTTATCTTGATGAAGTTATCTCCAAATGGGGATTTGGTAGTGGTATTGGTTTATTTATTGCAGCTGGTGTTTGTGAAGCTATTCTTGTAGGTACCTTCAGTTTCATACCTGGATCTGACGGTATTTATGGTGGGGCAATTCCTGCATTTATCCAATCCTTCTGGTCAAGTTCTATTGACTTTTCAGTATTAATTCCATTAATTGCAACAGCAGCTGTATTCTTTGTTGTTGTATACGGTGAATCTATGAGAGTGGAAATTCCTATTTCTCATGGTTCAGTAAGAGGACATGGAAGAATTAGAGGTTCTGTTGGTAAATATCCATTAAAATTTGTATATGCAAGTAACATGCCTGTTATTTTAACCAGTGCATTACTTGTAAACGTTTCCCTTCTTGCAAGTGTCTTCCAAAAAATTGGTTACCCGATTTTCGGTGAAATTGTTAATGGTAAAGCTGTAAGCGGTATTGCATTATACTTATCTACACCAAATGATGTTAGTTTGTTAGTAACTGACCCTGTTCGTGTAATTATATATGCAATTTTCTTCTTGCTTTGTGCAATTTTATTCTCATATCTTTGGGTTGAAATTAGTGGATTAAATGCTAAGAAAATTTCAGAACAACTTTACAAGTCAGGTATTCAAATACCGGGTTTCAGAAGCAGTAAACGTCAATTATATAAAATATTGAAAAAATACATTCCAGCACTTACTATTATAAGTGGTCTTTATGTAGGTATAATTGCATTTTGTGCAGACTTAACTGGAGCATTAGGTGGAGGTACTGGTGTATTGCTTACTGTTGGTATTATACATAAAATATACGAGGAAATGGCTGAGGAACAACTCATGTCAGCAAATCCAGTACTCAGGAAATTTTTAGGAGGAGAATAATTATTCTTCTTCATCAATCTTTTTAAAAATGGGGGATTAAATTGAAATTGGTAGTATTAACAGGTATTCCAGGTTCTGGAAGTACCACTTTGCTTAATAAAGCACTTGAAGAAGTAGATTATATTCATTTAAATTATGGAGATATAATGACTGAAATCGCAATTGAAGAGAAAATTGTTGATGATAGAGATGCTTTAAGAAAATTATCTCCAGATGTTCAAAAAGAAATTCAAGAAAAAGCAGCAAAAAGAATTAAAGAAAGATCTGAAAATGAAAATATTATTGTAGATACTCATTGTACTATAAATACTCCATCTGGGTTTTTACCAGGTCTTCCAATTTGGGTTTTAAATGAATTGCAACCTAATCTTTTTGTCATGATTGAAGCTAATCCTGATGAAATTATTTACAGAAGATTAAATGATGATACTCGTTCTAGAGATATTGAAAGAGCAAAAGATATTCAATTACATCAAGAAATGAATAGGGCAGCATCTATGGCTTATGCTACATTAACTGGTGCTACCGTAAAAATTATTGAAAATCACGATAATCATTTACCTTCTACAGTTTCAAAATTAGTGGATGTTTTAAATAAATAGAGGAATTTCATGATTGACATATTTAACATGGTATTTGAGGCACTAAATGCAATATTCAGTCCATTGCTTGCTTTAGATCCGAATCCTCAAAATCCAGCATTAACTGTTTTGGTTATTGCATTCATTGTTTCATTAATAACTACAATAGCTAATAAATTATTAGTTGACCAAGACGAAATGAATGAAATACAACAGAAAATGAAAGACTACCAAAAAGAGGTTAGGGAAGCTCAAAAATCTGGTGACGGGAAGAAATTAGCTAAACTTCAAGCTCAACAAGCTGAAATTATGCAAAATCAAAGTAAGATGATGACTAATTCTTTCAAGCCGATGATTGTTACTTTTATTCCAATTATTTTGATATTCTTTTGGATGAGAGCTTCTCCAATTAGTGGTTTAGTTATCTCTATGCCTCCTGGTGCATTTTATGTATCATTAGCTCCAATTTGGCATTTTATTGGTAGTTTTATGTATGGAGGCCATTCTGTCGGATATAATATTGGATGGTTATTCTGGTATTTCATATGTACTTTTGGTATGAGTCAAATATTAAGGAAATTTTTAGGTTTCAAACAAGGATTTTAATTAATCCTTAACCTATGTATTTATTAATAATGAAAACAATATAGTATAATATTCTATTTTGAATACGCTATTACACAATTATTAAATTTATTATTTAAAATTAATTTAGGTGATTAAATGCCTGCAAACAGATATAGATCAAGATCATATAAAAGAGTTTATAAAAACACTCCTGGCGGAGAAAATGTTTTAAGATATAAAAAGAAAAAACCATCTAAGCATGTTTGTGCTGAATGTGGTAAATTATTACATGGAGTTCCACGTGGACGCCCATATGAAATTAACAAATTAGCAAAATCCCATAAAAGACCTAATCGTCCATATGGTGGGTATTTATGCTCAAGCTGTGCTCGTAAACATTTCAAAAACGAGGCTAGAAAATAATGATAATTACTGTTGGTGGACTGGCTGGAACTGGAACCACGACAACTGCAGAGCTGTTGTCTGAAAAATTGGATATTCCTTTTGTTTCTTCAGGCTCTATTTTTAGGGCTATGGCTAAAGAAAAAGGTATGTCTGTTCTTGAATTCAGTGAGTTTGCTGAAAGTAATGATAATATCGATAAAGAAATTGATAAAAGACAAGCTGAACTTGCTAAATCTTCAGAGAATTTAATATTGGAAGGAAGACTATCAGCTTATTTTGTTGAAGCTGATTTAAAACTTTGGTTAATGGCACCACTTGATGTTCGTGCTCAAAGGATTAGTCAAAGAGAATCTAAATCTGTTGATGTGGCTAAAAAAGAAATTAAAATTCGTGAAGAAAGTGAAGCTTTAAGATATTTAGATATTCATAACATAGATATTAGTAATTTAGATATCTATGACTTAATGATTAATACTGACAGTTTTGATCCTGAAAGTATAACAAAAATTATTCTAACAACATTAAAGGTGATATAATGGCAGCAATTGAAGTAGGAAGAGTTTGTGTTAAAACCGCTGGTAGAGAAGCTGGCGAAAAATGTGCAATCGTAGAAATCATCGATGAAAACTTCGTTGAAGTAATCGGTGAATCTGTTAAAAATAGAAGATGTAACATTGCTCATTTAGAACCAACTGCAGATTCTGTAGATGTTTCTGGTGATGCTGACTCTATTAAAGCAGCTTTAGCTGATTTATAAATGGATAATTAATTAAATTATTCATTACTTATTTTTATTTACTTATTTTTTTTATTTATTGATTTTTAGTGATTTTTCATGAAAGACTTTCTTACAAAATCCAAAAGTTTTACAAATCCTGAATACGGATGCGCTCCTGAAGAACGTGAAATTTCAGATTATATTTCTCATGGTGTTATTAATTTAGACAAACCCTCTGGACCAACTTCTCATGAAATTGATTCATGGGTAAAGCGTATTTTAAATTTGGAAAAATCAGGACACGGCGGAACTTTGGATCCAAAAGTTACAGGTGTTTTGCCTGTAGGGCTTGGAGATGCAACAAGAGCTATTCAACTTCTTTTAACAGCTCCTAAAGAATATGTTTGTGTAATGACTTTTCATCATGATGTGGATGAGGATAAAATTCGTGAAGTATTTAATGAGTTTACCGGTAAAATTTTCCAGCTTCCTCCAGTTAAATCAGCAGTTAAACGTGAATTAAGATCTCGTAATGTTTATTATTCCACCATCTATGAAATTAATGGTAGGGATGTTTTATTTAGGATAGGCTGTGAAGCTGGAACTTATGTTAGAACTTATTGTCATAATATAGGTGAAGCCATTGGTGTTGGTGCGCATATGGCGGAGCTTAGAAGAACACAGGTAGGTTCATTTACAGAAGATAATCATTTATCCACTCTTCAGGATGTTACTGACGCATATCATTTCTACAAAGAAGATGAAGATGAATCATTTTTAAGAAATGCTATTATGCCAATGGAGAGGGCTGCAGATTACCTGCCAAAAGTAGTTATTAAAGATTCTGCAGTTGATGCAATCTGTCATGGTGCTAACTTAGCCAGTGGCGGAATAGCTTATTTATCTGTTAATATTCAAAAAAATTCCATAGTAGCTATTGAAACACTTAAAGGTGAACTGGTTGCTTCAGGTAATTCTTTATTTAGCAGTGATGAGATTTTAAATTTGGAATCCGGGTTTGCTGTTAATGTTTCTAAAGTTTTTATGAAAACAGATATTTATCCTAAAATGTGGAAATAACTTTTTAAACCTTTACTTTTTTTATTTTTAATTAAATTTACTTTTTTTTTCTAAGAGTCAGATTAATAACTTTCAAATTACTTATATACATTAAATAAGAAAAATAAATGTAATTGAATGTATATATTGATTATTTGGTATTGAGGGATAATAAATGGTTATGGAGTGTCCAATATGTTCTAAAGTTTTAAATAATGAAGAAATTTGCCCATATTGTGGAACTAATATTAATGAGGATATTTTTGTTGATTTTACATCATTTCAAAAACTTAAAAATTCATTTTCAGGTACTTTCGGTAAAGGTTTGTCTAAAAGCGATAAAAAAGATTTAAATGAATTTTTATTAAATAATGAAAGCAAAATAGCTGATTTTATAAGTAAATATCAGAGTTCTTTTGAAAATTTGGTTTTGGATATTCCAGCTATTAAGGAAGAAAATAAGTCTATTTATGAAATGATTTGTAAATTAACTGATTATTTTGAAGAAAAGAAGTTTAATTTATCTATAAATCAAAGAAAGTCTTGTTATACATTTAAAAGAATTTATGATGAATTAGCAGATATTATTCCTAAAAAGAATAATGAATACTGTATTAATACATTTGACAGCATTAAATTAAATTTAGAAAAGTTAAATGATTTTTTTTCAGTTTCAATTCCTAATGAACGCATTTCTAAAGATAAATTATCTTATAAAAATCAGTTTAAAGATAATTATGATTTAATTAAGCCAATTAAAGATTATGCTTTAAATAATTCAGATGTTTTTAATGAATCTCAGGAGGAAATTATATCTAATTTTATTTCAAATTTCGATAACTTTAACCAGAATGTAGATGATTTAAACAATAATTATGATATGGACCAAAAGTTAAATTTAATAATAAAATTATCTTCTGAAATTTCAAGGTCCAATAATCTTGATGAGCTTCTAAAAGAAAAAGAAAATTATAAAGGGCTTTATAATTTAGCTATTGAAATGCTTGATGATAATGAGTCATTTTATTATTTAAAAAATAAGATTGAACTTAACAGAAATAATTTACACAATTTCAAAAAGGCTTATAAAAAATTAAACAGTAAAATAAAATTGCTTCGATCTGAAAATTGGATTAAAGATAATTTTAACATATTGGAATCTATAAAAAATTATGAAACTAAATTTCCTAAAGAGTTTATAGATAATTTTAAATTTAAAGAATTATGCTCTGATTTTAAAATGGTCCTAGTTAATGTAGATTGTATCCTGAATAAGGGTATTAATATTAGCAATCAATATAAAAATTTATTAAATGATTTTATAAAATATTATATGAAATTTCCATATATTGTTGAAGAATCTAATTGTTATTTTAAAATTAATAGTAAAACAGCTAATTTTAACAATATTGAACATTTCAAATCAGAAATTTTGCATAAATTTGAAAATAATTTATCATTTAAGTATGATTGTATAAAAAATGATTATGAATTATTGGATAATAAACTTGATGATGCCATATATGTTGATGATAATTGGAATAATTTAGTTTATTTCAATGGCTTAAAAAAGTCTTCCAGTATAAAAATAGATGATAAAAAGAGTTTTGAGAAAAAATATGCTGATTTGAATGAAAAAGTTATTAATGTTCGGGAGTTTATAACTGATGATAATAAAATAGACCTTGATGATTTTATTTTTAATTTTTCACATATTGCAGAGTATATTGATGAAATTAATTTTCATTATGAGTTAAATTCATATCTGATTAAAATTAATAAAATTGAGCAGGTTTGTGAGTTAGATGATCTTGTAAATCAGCTATTGGAATTTAAGGAAGCTTATATTTATTCAAAAGATGCAATTGCCAATTTTTCAAAATGGTTATCTAAAAAGAATGAAGAACTATTGATTGATTTTATAGATTATTATGATTCTTTAGATGTTAAGATTCAAGAGAAGAGGAAAGAACAGATTAAGAAGTGGTTGAATGATAATAGAAGTGATTTTGTTAGGTTTAATGCTTTGAGGGATTCTGAGATTACTGGTCATCTTGATGCGGGTGTGATTAGGGCTGATTATAGGCAGTTGTATGATGATTGTCTTGATTTGGATTGGGATTTGTTGGATATTTGTGATTGGGAATTGGTTGATGAATTTAGGTCTAATTATGAGTGTATTGAGGCTATTGTTTCTTATTTGAATAATCGTTTTGATATTAATGGTTTTTTAGGTTCTGTTTCTGGTTTTGTTTTAGGTAGTTCTGTTGATGTTTTGGAAAAGCAGAAGGAAGATTTTAAGGTTTTCTTTGATAAATGTGATTCTTTTGTTTCACGTGTTAGTGATGATTTGTTAGAGTCTGAAAAGGTTAGGATTAATGAGTTTAAGGATGTTTATTCTTCTATTGATGGTAAAATTTATAAAATTAAAGTTCATAACTGGTTGGATTTTAATAAAAATAAATTAGCAGATTTTAATAATGAAATGAGTGAAGAAATTTCTGCTTTTATTTTGGATGATGATGTTGAAGATTTAAAAAAGCAAACTGAAGGTTTGTATAATAAGATTGTTGAATTTAGAGATAATTGTCCTTTTTTATCTCAGGATGAGGTTGTGTCTTCTTTTGTTTATAATTTTGAAAATTTAGATGATATAATTGCTGATAAAAATTGTAAATTTAGGATTAAACAAATTTTAAACGAAGTAAATAACAGGGATTTTGAAAGTGGTTCTCCTGAGTATTTGGAAAAACAAAAAGAGCTGTTTTCTAAGTATTATGTTATTTCCAAAAGAATCATTGATTCATTTGATGATAAAATTACTGATTCTCAAAAAGATGAATTTTTAAATTTTATTGATGAATATGATACTTTGGATGGTAAAATTCAGCAGAAGAGAAAAGAACTGCTTAAGAAGTGGGTAGATGATAATAGGAACGATTTTGTTAGGTTTAATGCTTTGAGGGATTCTGAGATTGCTGATCATCTTGATGCTGATGTAATTAGGGAAGATTATAAGCAGTTGTATGGTGCCTGTCTTGATTTAAATTGGGATTTACTTGATATTGATGATTTTAAGTTAGTTAATGAATTTAAATCTAATTATGAGGGTATTGGTGCTATTGTTTGTTATTTGAATAATCGTTTTGATATTAATGGTTTTTTAGGTTCTGTTTCTGGTTTTGTTTTAGGTAGTTCTGTTGATGTTTTGGAAAAGCAGAAGGAAGATTTTAAGGTTTTCTTTGATAAATGCGATTCTTTTGTTTTACGTGTTAGTGATGATTTGTTAGAGTCTGAAAAGGTTAGGATTAATGAGTTTAAGGATGTTTATTCTTCTATTGATGGTAAAATTTATAAAATCAAAGTTCATAACTGGTTAGATTCAAATAAAAATAACTTGATTGATTTTAATAATGAGGTAAATAGTGAAATTTCTGATTTTGTTTTAGATGATGATGTTGAAGATTTAAAAAAGCAAACTGAAGGTTTGTATAATAAGATTGTTGAATTTAGAAATAATTGTCCTTTTTTATCTCAGGATGAGGTTGTGTCTTCTTTTGTTTATAATTTTGAAAATTTAGATGATATAATTGCTGATAAAAATTGTAAATTTAGGATTAAACAAATTTTAAACGAAGTAAATAAGAGAGATTTTGAAAGTGGTTCTCTTGAGTATTTGGAAAAACAAAAAGAGCTGTTTTCTAAGTATTATGTTATTTCCAAAAGAATCATTGATTCATTTGATGATAAAATTACTGATTCTCAAAAAGATGAATTTTTAAATTTCATTGAAGAATATGGTAATTTAGATAATGAAATTTGTAATTTGAGGATAGCTTCTTTTTTTAATAAACATTTAAAAGAAATTAATGAATTTATTTTGTTTACAAAAGGAACTAAAAAATATGAAATTTCTGATAGGAACAGAGATGATTGTAAAAAAGGGGTTAATTATCTTTATGATATTCTTTTAAAAATTAGAGATGTTTTTAACCAAAATCCCAATATTAAACAAAATAGGAAAAATTTAACATTGGAATTCATTGAAATATATGAAAATTTCGAGAATATAGTTCAAAGAATTAATTATCAGACATGGTTTTCTAATAATTTAAATGATATTAACAATTTCATAGGTATAAAATCTAAAACTATCACTTCTTATATATTTGAAGAAGAAAAAGACACTTTAAAAGCATCTGAAGACTGTTATAATAAATTAAATGAAATAGTTGATTTTCATAATAATGTATTTCCATCAAATATTGATTTAGATATTATATGTGAATTTATTGAGGATTATAATAATTATGATGATATAATTACCAGATTAAATGTTGAGTTTTTCTTTAAAGATAATTATGAAATTATTTTGTGGGGAGCATCTTTGAATAAGGTTAACCCATTTTATTTTATAAAAGATGAAGAAAAGGAAACGTATAAAAGCAGTATTCAGAAAATTTATTCGAATTTAACTAAAGTTAAACAGTACTGTGTCAAAAAACATATTTTCAGCGATGATAAACTTGATTTGATGGAAGATGCTATCAGAAACTATGAGAATATTGATGATTTGGTAATTAGATGGAATGTAAGTTACTATTTAAATACTGTTGTTAAAAAATTTGCTAAAATTGGAGAATATGCTCCGGATAATTATTTTTCCCATAACTGGAAACAGAAATTGTTGCTTTGGCATAAAAACGCAATTCCTAAAGTTAAAAAATTTAAAGAAGATTATGCGGAATACATCTCTTCAGAAGATGAAAAATTTTTTGAAAAATTTTATAATAAACCTCAAACTTTTGAAATGGATACTAAACATGCTAATGAATTGTATATAAATCAGGAATTAAACGACAACTCTGATTTATTCGATGATTTAGATGGAAAATCATTAGATTCTCAACAAAGAAACGCTATTGTTGTTGATGAAGATGCAGTAAGAGTTATTGCAGGTGCTGGAAGCGGTAAGACATTTACAATTCAAGGTAAAGTTAAATATTTAACTGAAAAAAGAGATGTTGATCCTAGTGAGATTTTAGCAATTTCATTTTCAAATGCATCTGTTAATGATTTGGAAGAAAGAATTGCTGAACCGATTGATATTAAAACATTTCATAAAGTTGGAAAAGATATTTTAACACAGTATAATCAGTATTCCAGACCTGATACTTCTGCTCTTAAACGTATTATTAAAAGATATTTAACTAAAAAAGCATTGAAAAGTGAGGATATAAGTAAAAAGTTAATTGAATTTTTCAGTTTTTATATAAATGTCCCTCCATCTGAAGAGGATATTAAATATGAAGGGGATTTGCTTGACTGGCAGGAAGGAGTAGATTTCTCAACATTAAAAAGACGGTTTAAAAATAAACAGAGGGAAACATTAAATAATGAGATTGTAAGAAGTTATGAAGAGTTATATATAGCTAATTTCCTGTTTATTCATGGAATTAATTATACTTATGAAAAGATTTATTCATATCCTAATAAAAACTTTGAAAGAGAATTTAATAAATTTAAAGAATTTTTATTTTCTTTTGATGAAGAGATTCCTGATGAATTAAAAAATGATATTGTAAGGAGCCTGCTTAATTTAACAGATATCTGTGAGGAATATGAAATTAAAGATTATTTTCCTGATTTTTACTTGAATGATTATAATATCTATATAGAACATTTTGGATTAAACCGTAACTGTGAAAATCATTTAATTGGCGGAAAATCATCTGAAGAATACGTTAAAGAAATGGAATGGAAAAGGAAAGTACATAAAAAATATGAAACTACTTTAATTGAAACTTTTTCATATTATCAATCAGAAAACAGATTATTAACACGTTTGGCAGAAAAATTACAAGCTCAAGGTGTTGAATTTAATGAAATTGATTATAGGCAAGTTTATGCAATATTATTGGAAAATAAAACTATAAAAGAATGGGAAGATTTCATTGTATTGTTAAAGACATTTATTGAGTTATTTAAAGGAAACAATTATGACGGAGATAAATTTAAAGAATTCTATGAATATGTTGATGGATTTAAAAGTAGTTTTTCAAAAGACAGGACAATAGCATTTTTAAAAATTGTTGAAGAGATTTACAATGACTATGAAGCATATTTATTAAAAATTAAAAAAATTGATTTTAATGATATGATTAATAAAGCTAGTGATTGTATTGTGAAAAATGGGTTGAATTTACCTTATAAATATATAATTGTTGATGAATATCAGGACACTTCATTTACTAGATATAATTTGTTAAGAAATATCTGTGATAATATTGGTGCCAAGATAATGGTTGTAGGTGATGATTGGCAATCTATTTACAGTTTCAGTGGTTGTGATGTAAATATTTTTACCAAATTTGATAATTTCTTTGATGTTTGTGAAACTCGATATGTTGAAAAAACATACAGAAATTCTCAACAGTTAATTGATGTTTCAAGTAACTTTGTAATGAAAAATCCCGATCAATCTAGAAAGGAATTAAAATCTTCTAAATCATTGGAATGTCCAATTAAAATTGTTAAGTTTGATAATGATTTTGATGAAATATTAAAATTCGAATTGATAATAAAAAATATCATAAATCAATCAAAGTTTGAAAACAAAAAGATTCTGATTTTAGGTAGGAATAATAAGGACATATTTAATTTGCTGAAGAATTTCAATGTAAAAAATGAAGACGGAAAAAGAAAATTTGAAATTTTGGGAGATGAAGATAAATTAAGAAGAGATAAATTTGTAAAAATTGTTTATAGGTATAATCCGGATGTTAACATTGAATATCGTACTGTTCATCAGTCTAAAGGTTTAGAATGTGATAATGTAATTTTGATAAATTTGAAAAATTGGAGGGCAGGTTTTCCAAATAAAATGGTTGATGATCCGGTTTTAAATTTTGTTAAAAGGAATGGGGATTCTTTTAGTTATGCTGAAGAAAGAAGATTGTTTTATGTTGCATTAACTAGAACAAAAAACAATGTTTATCTGTTAGCTCCTTATTTTAAAAGTTCTGTTTTCATTCAGGAGCTGGAAAATGATGTAAATGTTGAATTGCTTAATTTGGAAAATAATAAGCTTGAAACTCTTAAAAATATTGAAAAAAATGGTGAACGTTATGCGATTCCAACTAAATTAAAATGTCCTGTTTGTAAAACAGGTATAGTTTTGCTGGAATCTTTTTGGAATAATGGTAAACTTAATAGGGTCCTTAAATGTTCTCATAATATGGCACCTCCATTTAATCGATGTAATTGGAAAGGGGGTTATTATGGAAGTGAACTTAAGGATTTAGATGATATAAAACATTGTCCGAACTGTGATGGAATACTTATAAAACGTCGCAGACATAGTGACGGGCATCCATTTTTAGGATGTACAAATTTTAAAGAAACAGGATGTAGGGGGAAAAGTAAACTTGAGTATATTGGTAAAAACTGTCCTAAGTGTAGTAAACCTCTTGTAAAAAGGCATAATGGTAATGATAATAGTTTATTTATAGGGTGCAGTGGTTTTCCTAAATGTAGACACACAGAACCATTTGAAGAAAAAGAGATGGGAAGCTAAAATGCTCCTCCACCTCCTCCACCGGAACCTCCACCAATGTCACCAAAGCCGGAGCTGTCAGTATTTGCATTTGCTGTTTGTATTCCTGTATCTATTGCAGTATGCATCATGTAATATCCTGCTCCATAATAATAGTATGAATCAAGATAATCGTCATCAATGTTTCCTTCACCAACATGGAGTTTCATGGATTCGTAAACCTTATCAGCTACTCCGAGAGCTGTTGCATATACAAGGTATTGATTCCATATAACTATTGATTCCGGAGGGTGTTCTTTCATTAAACTATTGTCGCT
Organism: Methanobrevibacter intestini; assembly: GCF_047402955.1. Taxonomy (NCBI): domain Archaea; kingdom Methanobacteriati; phylum Methanobacteriota; class Methanobacteria; order Methanobacteriales; family Methanobacteriaceae; genus Methanobrevibacter; species Methanobrevibacter intestini. The sequence goes on along the minus strand of NZ_CP187956.1, from coordinate 436,331 downwards.
TAAAAACTTCTTAAAGTTTTTCCACTTTAGCATATATACTCTGCCTTCTTTTGTCCATTGCCCAAAGATATCTTCAGGCAATATGTAAATCACAAATCCAGAAATGAATAAAAATACTGATCCTATAAGTCCGATTATTCCTCCTGTTGTATTTAAACCAGTTACCATATAGAATAATGCAGCAAACAGAACTCCAATAATTATGCAGGTTATTGAATAGTAAAGAGCTATTTTATTTCCTTTATTATTAAAGAATTGCTTTAATCTGGATTTTGATAAATGTTCGTAGACAACATCATTTTTCCAGGATTTGATTCTGTTATTGAACCATTCTGCATTATGTTCATCAGATAAGTAATCTTTGACATTACTTAAATCCAAGAGATTATCTTTAGCTATTGTTTTGAAGATATCGAAAACATCTTTTTCATCTAATGTTAAGCTGCTGTAGTTTGTTTCATCTAATTCTATGATTAGATGTTTTTCTTCATTTGATTTAATTTTAAATATTTTACGATTGATTAAATCCATTATTGTAGCTTCAAATCCTTTTAAATCTGGAGTTCCAATATTGTCTCTTTTTTGGATTAATGCATTAACTACAGCTGGAGGGTCGTTACTTGGAAGATCCCTTTCATAAATTCCTTCATAATTCACTTTAGGTTCCACGCCATATTTGCGGTAAATAAAAAATGGAATTACTGGGCTTATAATAAACAGTATTCCGATAAGTGATCCGATATTATCCCACATCTTTTCATTTGCCTGATAATCATTGTAGCGTTGTTCTATTTCTTTTTTAGCCGTTTTATCAATATGGATTGCATTTGGTGAGTTTTCAAAGTCGTTTTCAGGCATTAAAACTTCAATTTCGTAAAAGTTTCCGGAATCTATGTAATTGCTGGTTGAAGTTATTGTATTTCCATCTAATGAGCTGGTTTTGGTATATTTTGTAGGATTTAACCAGTACTCATTACCGTTATCATTAGGTAAATGTATAGTTGTTATTAATTCATCAACTCCAACTGCCCACTGGTCTCCCCAAAGCTGATATTGCAGGGATGCAGTATCCTGATAAACAGTCACTACATTTTTCATATCATAGCTGATATGGACTTTAACATTTGTATCACTTATTGGCTGGGTTTTGGCAGCATCTGAATATAAATAAATTTTTATATGCTGAGTTCCATCTTCCTGATGTTGCTCTACTTTTGTATAGGCACCTTCTGCTGATACATGAATATTTGAAATACTTTCTCCATCTTTTAGGGGAATATCTCTATAAACTCCATTAAATGTTCCGTCAAAGGAATAGTCAAAGGTTTCATTTATATGAAGCATTCCATTTGTATCAACTACAATGTCTACAAGTGCCTGTGTAATGGAATAGCTTCTGTCATCGTCATCGGCATAAACACAGGAGACTGTTGATGTTATTAAAAAAAGTAGAAGGAAGATGGTTATTATCTTTTTATTAACCATGTATTTAATCTCCCTTAAAATTGCACTTTAGGTGCTTCTCTCTCACCACTGGCTATTTCAAAAAAGTCAGCTTCTTTAAAATTAAACATTCCTGCAATAATATTGCTTGGGAACTGTTCGCATTTGTTATTGTACATTAAAACAGCATCATTATAGAATTGTCTTGAGTAAGAGATTTTATCTTCAGTTTCTGTTATCTCTGATTGTAATTCTTTGAAATTCTGATCAGCTTTTAATTCAGGGTAATTCTCAGCAATAGCGAATAATGATGTTAATGCACCTGTTAAAGCATTGTTAGCTTCACTAACTTCTTTAACACTGCTGGCATTCATTAATCCACTTCTTGCTTTGGTTACATTTTCAAATACTCCTTTTTCATGACTTGCATAACCTTTAACAGTTTCAACAAGATTTGGTATTAAGTCATTTCTCCTTTTGAGCTGAACATCAATTTGAGAATAACTGTTTTTAACTCTGTTTCTTGCATTAACAAGGCCGTTATATCCACTAATAAGATATAACACAATAGCAAGTATGATTATTATAATTACTACTAAAATAATCATGGTTGTATCCATATTTTTTGCTCCTTTTTTATTAATTTATATATTGATTTAAGTTTTATTAATATGTTGTTAATGGATTGTATTATTTGTTAAAAATATTTAAAGGGGGTTATCGTAGATAATTTTGAGTATTTATAGTAGTTTTTATATAAATATTTAATAATAAATAGTGAAACTAAAATTGTGAGAAGGTATTAGTTTCAAATAAATAAATAAATAAATTTGAATGATAAAAATGTTATATGGAATTGTAGATATTGGCTCAAATACTATCAGATTAAAAATATATGAATATAAAAATAACAAAATTAAATCCGTTTTTTCTAAAAAGAAAACAGCAGGCCTTATTGCTTATCGTGATGATGGCAAATTAAATGATGAAGGAATAAATATTTTATCAGCTATATTAAATAAATTTAATAAAATTATGGATTTATTAAATGTAAATAAGAGATATTTCTTTGCAACAGCCAGTTTAAGAAATATTTCAAATACTTATGAAATAATTGGTTTCATAAAAGAAAAACTGGGTATAAAGATTCATATTCTTGATGATGAAACCGAAGCACAGCTAAGTTTCAATTCAGTTAAAGACATAGGATTGGGAAGTGATGAGGGGATTCTTACTGACGTTGGTGGAGGCAGCTGTGAAATAATTATCTTTGAAAATAAAACACCGATTGATAAAGGAAGTTTACCTATAGGATCACTGTCATGTTATGAAGATTATGTTGGAGTTATGTTTCCAAATAAAAAGGAATCTGAAAATATTGAAAAAAGAGTTATTAAAGAAATTGAAGATTTGGATTTTGTTAAAACTCATAAAAAATATTTATTTGGTGTAGGTGGAACTGTTAGAAATCTTAAAAAATTACTGGTTCATCTTAATTTTATCAATGAAAAAGAAGATACAATTCCGGTTTATTTGCTGGATGATGTATTGGATGAACTTAAATATAATAATAAGGAAAATTTTAATAAAATACTGAAAGTTAAAGCTGAAAGAATTCACACACTCGTGCCGGGAATTATAATTATTAAAACAATTGCAAAATATTTCCATATAGAGAAAATATGTGTTTGTAAAAATTCCATAAGGGAAGGAGTTTTATACTCACTTTTGGATGCTGAGGGATTATAATGAAAAAGAGAGATTATTCATATACTCAAAATAGGGAGCTGTCTTGGCTTAAATTTGATGACAGGGTTTTAAAAGAGGCAAAAGACAATACTGTTCCGTTGTTGGAAAGACTAAATTTTATATCTATTTTCACAAGCAATTTAGATGAATTTTATATGATTAGATGCGGCAGTCTTTTTGATTTGACTCTTATTGATGAAGATGACTGGGATAATAAAACTGGCTGGAGTCCTCAGGAACAACTGGATGCCATATTTAAAGCTACTAAACCGTTATATGAAGAAAGGGATTTGATTTTTGATGAAATAGCTAAAGATTTAAGAAAATATGGCATTGTTAAACATAATTTTGATGAGTTAAACAGTAAGTTTAGACAATATGCAACTCAGTATTTCTATGAAAATATAGCTCCTTTATTATCTCCTCAAATAATTGACTCTTATCATCCGTTTCCTCACATGGCAAATAAAAAGTTATATATTTATTGTATCTTGGAAAGAGATGAAAAAAAGAAGAAAAATTCAAAGGAATACATTGGATTAATTCCGATTCCATATTCTTTACCTAATTATATTAAATTTCCGGATACAAATGAATTTATTTTAATGGAAGATTTGGTTTATGCATTTGTCGAAGGTATTTTTACAAATTATAGGGTTAAATATAAAACTGTAGCTGCAGTAACAAGAAATGCAGATATTAACCTTCAGGAAACTCCTATTGATGAAGATGAAGATTACAGACATTTTATGAAAAACATTCTTAAAAAAAGAAAAAGATTGTCACCAATAAGATTGGAGTTTTACAAAAGCAATGATCATAACTACACTAAATATCTTAGAAAAGAATTGGGATTACATAAAAACCAGGTTTTTCTTATGCAGTCTCCAATAAATCTTGATTTTATCCATGATTTCATAAAAGAAATACCTGATGATGTAACTGAAGATTTGACTTTTCCGGAGTTTATTCCTCAAAGAACAAGTCAGATTGATCCAAACAAATCATTGTTTAAACAGTTGGATAAGAAAGATATTTTATTATTTTATCCATATCAGACAATGGACCATTTTATTGATTTTTTAAAAGAGGCAGCTAATGATCCTGAAGTTTTATCAATTAAAATAACTTTATATCGTGTGGCAAGAACATCTTCTGTTATTAAATATTTGCTTGAAGCTTTAGATAATGATAAAGAAGTAACAGTTTTAATTGAGCTTCGTGCAAGATTTGATGAGAAAAATAACATTCACTATGCAGAATTACTTGAAGAAGCAGGCTGTCAAATATTGTATGGATTTTTAGATTATAAAGTGCACTCTAAAATATGTACTGTAACTAAAAAACATAAGGGAACTATAAAGCAGTACACACAAATTGGTACTGGTAATTATAATGAAAAAACTGCAAAATTATATGTTGATTACTGTTATTTAACATCTAATCAGGAAATTGGGGATGATGCTACTGAATTCTTTAAAAATTTGGCATTAGCCAATTTGCAGGGTCATTATAATAAGTTTCTTGTAGCACCTAATTCTTTAAGATCAGGAATCATGAATCTGATTGATAAGGAAATAGCTAAAGCTAAAAATAATCAGCCTGCTGAAATTTTAATGAAAATGAATTCATTTACAGACAGACGAATCATTGATAGGATAGCTAAAGCTTCAGAAGCAGGAGTTAAAATAAAAATGATTATTCGCGGAATCTGCTGTATTATTCCAGGTCTTAAAGACAAAACAGATAATGTTGAAGTTCGTGGAATTGTTGGCAGGTATTTGGAACATTCAAGAGTCTATGCTTTTGGTGTTGGTGAAGATAGAATTTTATATATTTCAAGTGCAGATATGATGACAAGAAATACTGCAAAAAGGGTTGAAATTGCATGTCCTATTGAGGATGAAGCTATAAAGGCAAGAATTCTTGAAGATTTGGATATTATGTTAAAAGATGACATCAAAGGCCGTAGAATAAATTCCGAAGGAGATTATGAATGTATACAGCAGGCACGTCATATCAATTCACAGGAATTTTTTCAGCAAAGAGCTATTGATGAAATGAAGGATGTTAAAGTTAAAAAAGAAGATCCTAATTTTATAAAGTCAATTGTTGATAAAATTAGCAGTATTTTTGATTAAATAGTTTTCATCGAAATTCTTAATAGGAATTTCATTCTGATTCTATTTTTTTAACAACTTTTAAATTTTAAAAGTTAGATACTGTTATATTAATCTTATTTTTTGGATTGAAAAAATCAATACCTTTATATAGGTAGAAAATTAAATATATTGTTATCATGTTAATTAGTGTTTAACATGGTAGGCTAAGTATTTTTTATTATACTTGGAGCTATTTTAAGCAATAATGCCGAGATAGTCTAGCCTGGTAAGGCGCGAGACTGGAAATCTCGTGGGAGCTTTTCCCTCCTGGGTTCAAATCCCAGTCTCGGCGTTTATTAGTTTTTAACATACGATTTTTTAATTATTTTTTTCACGATTATTAAATTATTTGTTAAACTGATATTTTGCACTCTTAGTTGTAACACTAAGTTTTAAATTGTTGAAAGAACTGTGTTTTGAAATCAAAACATTCGAATCTATTACTTTTGCGTCTCGTAGATTCGCTCTATAAATGGAGGTTATTTAATGGAAGACGACTTTAAGCACTTGGTGCGTATTTCTAGAAAGGATGTAGATGGTAATAAAACCATTGAACAAGCTTTAACCGAAATCAAAGGTGTTGGAATATCTTTATCCACAACTATGTGCCGTACTTTAGATTTAGATTCTGAAGCTCAAATCGGTTATATCGCTGATGAAGATGTTTTAAAAATTGAAGAAATTTTAGAAAACCCACAAAAATTTAATATTCCTGATTGGATGTTAAACCGTAGGGAAGACTATGAAACTGGTAAAAATATTCATTTAATTGAATCAGATCTTGACATGACTTTAAGAGATGATTTAAACAGAATGAAGAAAACCAGAAGTTACAAAGGTAGAAGACACGAAGCAGGTTTACCTGTTAGAGGTCAAAGAACTAAATCTACTTTCAGGAACAGTTCTTCAGTTGGTGTAAAACGTTCATAAGCATGAGAACTTTTTTTATAATTAATATTACTCAATAATTTTTTTTACAATGATGGTATTAATTTAATTATTTTTATAAAGGAGATGTTTTAATGGGACAACCTAGAAAATCAAGGAAAAAGTATAATACACCGCCACATCCTTGGAATGCAGAAAGAATCAAAAATGAAAATAAATTAATGACTAAATACGGCTTAAAAAACAAAAAAGAAATTTGGAAAGCTGATACTTTAGTTAGAAGATACAGTAGGGAAGCAAGATACCTACTCGGGTTCGATACGAACCAAATGCAAGATGAAAAATTAGAATTATTAGGACACTTAGCTAGAACCGGTGTTTTGCCTGAAGGTGCAGCACTTGAAGAAGTCTTAAACTTAACTGTTGAAGATATCTTAAGAAGAAGATTACAAACTATTGTTTACAAAAAAGGTTTAGCTCGTACTCCTAAAGAAGCTAGAATGTTTGTTGTACACGGTCACATAACTTTAAATGGTAAAAAAATCAATTCACCAAGTTATGTTGTATTAAAAGGCCAAGAAGATGAAATTGGATTTTATCCATCATCACCTGTAGCTAAACAGATTGAAGAGTACAATAAAAACAAAAATGAAAAAGCTACTGAGGAATAAAGGGTGTAATTATGGCAAAAGATGAAAAATGGGGTATAGCTAATATTTACTCATCATACAATAACACTATTATTACTGTAACAGATATTACTGGTGCTGAAACCATTTCCCAATGGTCTGGTGGTAAAGTTGTTCGTGCAGATAGGCAACAAGCTTCACCTTTCGCAGCTATGGCTGCAGCAACCAGAATAGCTGATGATGCTAAAGAAAAAGGATTTGTTGGCTTACATATTAGAGTAAGAGCTCCTGGTGGAAATGGACACAGAAGTCCGGGACCTGGTGCACAAGCTACTATTCGTGCTTTAGCAAGAGCTGGAATTAAAATTGGTAAAATAGAAGATATCACTCCTATTCCTCACGATGGTACTGGAAGACCTGGTGGTAAAAGAGGAAGAAGAGTCTAAGAAGGGTTTAATATGGAGATAGAAGTTAAAAGTCAAACAGATGATGAAATTGTTTTCATTGTCCGTGATGTAGAAGTACCTTTTATTAATGCTATTAGAAGGTGTGCAATGGTAAATGTACCTAAAATAGCTATTGAAGATGTAAATATCATGAGAAATGATTCAGCTATGTTTAATGAGGTACTTGCTCATAGGCTTGGTTTAACTCCTTTAGTTTCTGACATGGACGCAATTGAAGGTTTACCTTTACCTGGTGATGATGATTATGAAGATGACCATAGCGTTATGTTTTCTTTAAAAGAAGAAGGACCTAAAGTTGTTTATTCTAAGGATTTAATATCTTCAGACTCAAAAATTAAACCAGTATATGATACCATTCCTTTAGTAAAACTTAAAGAAGGAGAAAAACTAAACATTGAAGCAGTTGCAAAAGTTGGATATGGAAAAGAACATGCTAAATGGATGCCAACTACTGTATGTGTTTATAAACAATATCCCGAAATCACTTTTAATGAGAATACGGAAATTGATTATGAATGTGCTAATGCATGCCCAAGAGGTGTTTTGAAATCTGATAAAAGATCTAAAGAGATTAAGATTTTAGACATTGAAAATTGCAGTATGTGTAAAAGCTGTGTAAGAGCTTCAATTAGAAATGCACAATCTGAAGGAAAAGACGAAAGCTACATCAATGTAGGGTATCATGAAAATGATTTTATATTTAGAATAGAAACTGATGGATCAATGCCTCCTAAAGAAGTTTTATTGCAAGCTTGCGATGAATTAGGTGAAAAAGCAGATAAGTTTATCAGATTTAGTGAAGGAGGAAGTAAATAATGGTTAAGAAAATTATCAAAACAAATCCTAACCTTATTGAACTTATTAATAAACTTAATAAAAAATCAAAAACAGAAAATGCAGCTATTTGGAAAGATGTTGCTAATAGACTTGGAAGGTCTAACAGAAGAACTGCAGAAGTTAATTTATCAGATATTGCAAGGTATGCAAATGCTGATGAAACTGTTTTAGTACCTGGAAAAGTATTATCTAATGGTGATTTAACAGAAAAAGTAAATGTTGCAGCATTTAAATTCTCACAAAAAGCACAGGAAAAAATTGAAAGTGCTGGTGGAGAATGCGTCTCAATTGATGATATAATGGAATCTAATCCAAAAGGAAGCAACATTAGAATCATGGAATAAGATGGATGTGTTGTTATTATGATTATTGACGGAGAAGGATGCGTTTTAGGAAGATTAGCTAGTGTAACTAGTAAAAATCTCTTAGAAGGCGAAGAAGTAGTAATTCTTAATGCTGAAAAGATTATGATTACTGGTAATAAGGATTGGGCTTATGCAAAATACAAACAAAGAGTAGACAGAGCAAGTATCTCTAACCCTCGTGATTTAGGTCCTAAATATCCTAGAAGGCCAGATGATATATTCAGAAGAACTGTAAGAGGAATGTTACCTTATAAAAAATCTAAAGGTAGGGTTGCTTTCAAAGGTTTAAAAGCATATGTTGGTGTACCTGAAGAATATGCTGATGCGGATCTTGTTGCAGTTCCTGAAGCAGAATACAACAACCTTAAAAAAGGTATTGAATTAGGTGAAGTTTCTAAACTTTTAGGAGCTACCTTTTAGATAAATGGATGTGTGATTATGGTTAAAGTTATTCATACAAGTGGAAAACGTAAAACAGCTATCGCAAGAGGTACTGTTCAAGAAGGTACTGGTAAAGTAAGAATTAACAGAGTTCCTTTAGAACTTTACTCCCCAGAACTCGCTAACTTAAAATTACAAGAACCATTAACCTTAGCTGGAGATTTAGCTAATGAAGTGGATATTAACATCCATGTTGTTGGTGGAGGAGTAATGGGTCAGGCTGAAGCTGCACGTATGGTAATTGCTAAAGGACTTGTCCAATGGTCTCAAGATATGAATTTAAAAGATAAATTCATACACTACGACAGAACCATGTTAGTAGGTGACCCAAGACGTTCAGAACCTAAAAAATATGGTGGTCCTGGAGCAAGAGCACGTAAACAAAAAAGTTACAGATAATTTTTCTGTAATTTTATAATTTTTATTTAAAAAATTAAAAAGATGATATAAATGATTCCTATAAGATGCTTAAGTTGTGGAAAACCGGTATCAGCTTACTTTGATGAATATAATAAAAGATTAGCTGCCGGTGAAAAATCAAAAGATATTTTAGATGACTTAGGCTTAAACAGATATTGTTGTAGAAGAATGTTAATTTCTCATGTTGAAACATGGGAATAGGTTTTTACAAGTTGTAGGGATATATTTTTACTTATAAAATTAATCTTGGTAAACGGTAATACCTAAAAAATGGAAGTAATATTCATGACTACAGAAAATTTAACAAGGTTTGAAAGAGCTAGACTTCTTGGAGCTAGAGCAATTCAGATTTCAATGGGTGCTAAACCTTTAGTGGAAATTGGTGACTCATTAGATCCAATTGATATAGCTTACGAAGAACTCAAAGCTGGAGTTTTACCATTAGATGTAATAAGATATGATGAATAAATAGTTTATTCTATTTATTTCATTATTAAATTATTTAAAAAAAAATAAAAAATACCAACATAACTCTATAAAGAAATTTACTAATTTTTTATGAGTATAGATTATATGGTAATAAATTAATTGACACTGAGGTGTTTTTTTTGGATAGTATAATAGAAGATGTCCAGGTTCGTAAAATTTTGGACAGCAGAGGAAACCCAACTGTTGAAGTAGATGTAATTACTTGGAATGGGTTCGGCAGAGCTGCTGCACCAAGTGGGGCAAGTACTGGTTCAAGAGAAGTAGTATCATTCCCTGAAGGTGGAGTAGACGTAATTGTAAGTGAAATTGAAGATATTATTGCTTCTGAACTTATTGGAATGGATGCTGAAGATATAGCTACTATTGATGAAGTTTTAAGAGAAGTTGACGGAACTGACAATCTTTCAGCTATTGGTGGTAATACTACTGTAGCTGTTTCCATGGCTGTAGCTAAAGCTGCTGCTGCATCATATAATATGCCATTATATAAATTTTTAGGAGGAAATTTAGTAAATGAATTGCCTTTCCCTCTTGGAAATATGATGAATGGTGGAGCACATGCAGGAGTTAATGCACCGGATATTCAAGAATTTTTAGTAGTTCCTGTCGGTGCAAAAAATATGGTTGAAGCTGTATTTGCAAATTCAAGCATTCACAAAAAATTAAAAGAATTAATCCAAACTAAAGACTCCAATTTCACTGGTGGAAAAGGAGATGAAGGTGGATGGGTGCCTAACATTACTAATGATGCTGCTTTAGAAATTCAAGCTCAGGCATGTGAAGAAGTTGGTGATGAACTTGGTATTGAAATCAGACCTTCTTTAGATATGGCTGCTTCTGAATTATGGAATGCAGATGAGCAAAAATATATTTATGCTCAAGACGGTATCAAAAGAGATACCGGAGATCAAATTGACTTTGTAAAAGACATTATTGACACTTATAATATGTTTTATGTAGAAGATCCATTTGATGAATCTGATTTTGATGGATTTGCTCAGTTAACTTCCAAAGTTGGAGATAAATGTCTTATTTGTGGTGATGATTTATTTGTAACTAACAAAGAAATTTTAGCTAAAGGTATTGAAATGAATGCAGCTAATGCAATCATTATTAAACCAAATCAAATAGGTTCTTTATCTGAAACTTATGCTACTGTTAAATTAGCTAAAGAAAATGATATTGTACCTGTTGTTTCCCATAGGTCTGGTGAAACTACTGATGCAACTATTGCCCACTTAGCTGTTGGTTTTGGTTCTCCAATGATTAAAACCGGTGCTATAGGTGGAGAAAGAATAGCTAAATTAAACGAACTCATTCGTATTGAAGAAGAACTTCCTAATCCAAAAATGGGTGAATTTTAGATAACTTATTGGAGATTTAAATATGCCTATTGTAACTATTAATTATGATAAGTGTAAAGGTATTGATTGTGCAGAATGTGTTGACGTTTGCCCAATGGAAGTTTTAGTTCTTGAAGGAGACAAAGTTGAAATTGTCGATCCTGAAGACTGCAGTTTCTGTGAAGTTTGTATGGATGTTTGTCCTGAAGAATGTGTCAATGTTGAAGATGATGATTAAATTTATTTAAAAAAATTATTAAAAAATATTATTAAATTAAGGTGAATAATTATGTCCGAACTTTTAATTGAATTAGATAACTACTTAGCAGCAGGTTTACATATCGGAACCCAACAAAAAACTAGCGATATGGAAAAATACATATTCAGAGTAAGATCTGATGGTTTATACGTATTAGATATTCAAAAAACTGATGAAAGAATTAGACAAATAGCTAAATTATTAGCAAAATACGACCCTGAAGATATTTTAGTAGTAGCTACCAGACAATACGGTCAAGCTCCTGTTAAAAAATTCGGTGAAATTACTGGTGCAAAAACTATTCCTGGTAGATTCATTCCTGGAACATTAACTAATCCAACTTATGCAAAATTCATTGAACCAAAAATTATTGTAGTAACTGACCCAAGATCAGATGCACAAGCAGTTCTTGAATCTAAACAAAATGGAATTCCTGTAGTTGCATTATGTGATACTGAAAACTTACTTAGTTTTGTTGACATTGCTATTCCTGTAAACAACAAAGGTAGGAAAGCTATTGCTTTAGTTTACTGGTTACTTGCTAGACAAATATTGAGAGAAAGAGGTACCATTCCTGAAGATGGTGACTTAGATATTGAAGCTACTGACTTTGAACTTAAATTTTAAGTGAGTTTTATGTTAAGAAAACCTGCAGTTGCTGGAATGTTTTATCCAGACAATCCTGATGAGCTTGTAAAAACTGTTGAAGATTGTTTTTTACACTCTTTTGGCCCTGGTAAAATTCCAGACATTAAATCTTTTGAAGGTAATGATTATCCAGTTAATGTTATGGTTCCACATGCAGGTTTTCAATATTCTGGAACAATAGCTGCTCACAGCTATTGTGAATTAGCTAAAAATGGTTTTCCTGAAGTTTTTATAATAATTGGTCCAAATCATACTGGTTTAGGCAGTGAAGTTTCAGTTTTCAATGAAGGAGAATGGATAACTCCACTTGGAAATATTCAGGTTGATAATGAATTTGCAGATACTTTAATTTCTTTTTCAGATTTTGCATCAGCTGATTTTACTGCTCATATAAAAGAACACAGTATAGAGGTTCAACTTCCATTTTTACAATATTTTTCTGATGATTTTAAAATAGTTCCTGTTGTATTAGGCTCACAAACACTTTCAACTGCAAATGATTTGGCAGCTGCTATTTTTAAAGCTGGTGAAAAATTAGGCAAATCTTACTGCGTTATAGCCAGTAGTGATTTATCTCATTTCAATACTCAAGAGAGAGCTAATAAAGTTGACGGTTTTGTTTTAGAAGATATTGAAGATATGGATGAGTTTAAACTTTTAGAAGAAATTATTCAGTATAATATAACCATGTGTGGTTACGGTCCTGTTATGACTACAATAATACTTTCAAAGATGTGTGGGAAAAATACATCTGAAATATTGGCTTATAAAACTAGTGGTGATATATCTGGTGATTTAAGTTCTGTTGTAGGTTATGCTTCAGGTATTTTTAAATAAGGTGTGTTTATATGAGGGCTTTAGCTTCTGCTCCAGCAAAAACTATTTTGTTTGGTGAACATTCTGTTGTTTATGATGAACCTGCGATTGCAGGAGCAGTTAATAAAAGAGCATATGTTGAAATTACTGAATCAAAGACGGATAAATCTATTTTGAAGTCTCATGATTTGAATTTTGAAGCTGAGTTAGATACTAAACATAAGAAATATAATTTAAAAAGAGGAAAGCCGGGTATTATTCGATATATTTTAGAAGCTCTTAATAAAGTTCACGATCATAGTCCAATTGTGATGAAATTATCTTCAAATATTCCTATTGGTTCCGGACTTGGTTCTTCTGCTGCAGTTACAGTAGCTACACTGGCTGCATTATATAGGTTTCATAATATAAGATTTAACAAGAAATCTTTAGCTCATGATGCTCATATGGTTGAACAGGCAGTTCAAGGAATAGCCAGTCCATTAGATACATTAGTTTCTACTTATGGTGGCCTTGTTTATTTATCTAGAAATAAAAAAGTGGAACATTTCAAAGTTAACTTCAATGCGCCTTTTGTTGTAGGTTACACAAATAAACATGGTAATACAGGCAAAATGGTTAAGGATGTAAGACTCCTGAAAAATAGAAATCCAAAAATTATCAACCCTGTTATTAGTGCAATGGGGCAGTTGACTAACTATGCTAAACAGGCTATATTAAAACGCGATTTCAATAAAATTGGTGAGTTAATGAATATAAATCATGGATTTTTGGATGTTTTAGGAGTAAATACTATGGAATTATCCCGTATGGTTTATACTGCTAGAGAATATGGTGCTATTGGTTCTAAAATCACTGGAGCTGGTGGTGGAGGAAGTATTATAGCACTTTGTCCAAACAGAGTAGATGAAGTTGCCCGTGGAATTGCTGCTGAAGATAATGTTTTAAAAATAAGATTTACTAGAAAAGGGGTTTCTTCAAGGGTTTACAAGTGATTTATATGATTATTTTAAAAATTGGGGGGAGCATCTTAACAAATAAAGATGCAACTAAAAGCGAAATTGATGAGAAAAACTTATCAAGGATTGCAAATGAAATTAAATCTTCACTTGACAATGAGTCTAAAGAGATAATAATTGTTCATGGTGCAGGTTCATTTGGCCATCCTCCAGCCAAAGAATATAAAATTGGAGAACCTTTTAACAAAGAAGAATATCCTCAAAAAAGAATAGGATTTTCTAAAACACAAAATGCAGTTAAAAGATTAAACATGCTTATTTGTGATGAATTTATAAAAGAAGATTTGCCTGTTGTAGCTATTCCAGCTTCAAGTTTTATGGTAGCTACTAATAAAAGAATAACTGAAGGTAATTTAGATAGCTTTAAGAGATATTTAAATAAAGGATTTATTCCAGTTATTTATGGGGATGTTGTTTTAGATAAAGATTTGGAAATCTGTGTTATTTCTGGTGATCAGATTATTCAATATTTAGCTAAAAATCTTAATCCTGATAAAGTTATTTTAGGAACTGATGTTGATGGTGTTTATAATAAAAATCCTAAAATACACGATGATGCAGTTTTCTTTGATAAATTTTCTTCACTTGAAGATTTAGATACTTTAGAAGGAACTACTAATGTTGATGTCACAGGCGGAATGGTTGGTAAAATTAAAGAGCTTTTATATTTAGCAGATTTGGGAATAGAATCTAAAATAATAAATGCTGAAATTGAAAACAATATTTTCAAAGCTTTAAACAATGATCAAGTAAAGGGAACTGTTATTTCAAGGGGATAATAAAAACATGATTTCAGATAGAAAATTAGAGCATTTATTAATTTGTAAAAATTATGATGTTGAATTTAAAAATAAAAAAACTGGTTTCGAAGATGTTGAATTAATCCACAAAGCACTTCCGGAAATTGATAAAAACGACATTGATTTATCAACTTCTGTTTTTGGTAAAAAATTAGATTCTCCTTTATTTATAACTGCTATTACTGGAGGTCATCCTTCTGCAAAAGCTATTAATAAACAATTAGCTATTGCTGCAGAAAGTAAAAATATAGCTTTAGGTGTTGGCAGTCAAAGAGCTGCTATTGAACATCCTGAACTTGCAGATACATATACTGTTGTTAGAAAAAATGCTCCTGATTGTTTGCTTGTTGGTAATATTGGAGCACCTCAATTGGAATTGGCTGATAAAGCTGTTGAAATTTTAGATGCAGATATTTTAGCTATTCATTTAAATCCTCTTCAGGAATCAATACAGCCTGAAGGAGATTTGGATGCAAGAGGTTTTCTTGATTCAATAAATCAAATAACTAAAAGAGTTGATATTCCTGTTATGGCTAAAGAAACGGGCTGTGGAATATCTGCTGAAGTAGCAAAGCAGTTAGTTGGTGCTGGCGTTAGCTATATTGATATTGAAGGTGCAGGAGGAACAAGCTGGGCTGCTGTTGAGACTTACAGAGCTGAAGACAGATATTTAGGTGAAACATTTTGGGATTGGGGAATTCCAACAGCTATCAGTACAGTAGAGGTTACTGATGCTGTAGATGTTCCAGTTGTTTCATCTGGCGGTATCAGATCAGGACTTGAAGCAGCAAAAGCTATTGCTCTTGGAGCAGATAGTGTAGGTATGGCATTACCATTTTTAAAACACTCTGTTTCTGAAGAACAATTAACCACATTCATTGACAGATTCAATGATTCTCTAAGAATAGCTATGTTTTTAGTTGGCGCAAATAATATCGAAGAACTCAAAAATTCAAACTTAGTTATAAGTGGAAAAACAAGAGAATGGCTTAATGAAAGAGGAATTAACACAAAGAAATATTCAAGGAGATAAAAACATATGAGTGTTGAAGTAATCGCAATTGGCGGATATGAAGAAGTCGGGAAGAACATGACTGCTGTCAAGATTGGCGAAGATGTTATCATTTTTGATATGGGAATACATTTAGACAGAATCAATATTCACGAAGATACTGATATTGATAGAATGCATAGTCTAGATTTGATTGAAAGGGGAATTATTCCAGATGACACTTTAATGAAAGATGTTGACGGTAAAGTAAAAGGAATAATCTTCTCTCACGGTCACTTGGACCATATTGGTGCAGTAGCTAAATTAGCTCACAGATATGATGCTCCATTAATTGGAACTCCATATACAACTGCACTTGTTGAAAAACAAATTAAAGGGGAACGTAAATTTAAAGTGAATAATCCAATTAGGCCTTTAAACCCTGGAAGTAAAATGAAATTGTCTAAAAATATTACTTTGGAATTTGTTCAGTCAACACACAGTATTCCACAAGCAGTTTTTCCGGTTTTACATACTCCTGAAGGAATTATTGTTTATGCACTTGATTTTAAATTTGATAATCATCAAAAAGTATCTCCACCACCTGATTATAAAAGATTAAGGGAATTAGGTAGGAAAGGAGTTCTTACTCTTATTGTAGAGACTACTAATGCAAAAAACACAGATGAAGTTAAAACTTATTCTGAAAGAATTGCAAGAAACATTTTGGAAGATGTAATGCACGGACCATTATATGAGAAAAAAGGTATGATTGTTACTACTTTCGCTTCTCATATTGAAAGAGTTCAGGCTATTGCTGATATTGCTAAAAAAAGCCACAGGGAAATTTATTTCCTTGGAAGATCTATGGAAAGATTCTGCGGTATTGCACAAAAACAGGGTATTTTAAAATTACCTAAAAATGCAAGTATTTATGGAAGCCCGAAAGCAGTTAACAAAGCTTTAATGAGAGCTGATGAAGACAGGGAAAAATATTTGCTTGTAACTACTGGACACCAAGGAGAACCAGATGCATTACTTCCTAGAATAGCCAGTAACAGAACTCCATTCAATATTAAAGAAGGAGATAATGTTATTATTTCTGCACCGATTATTCCAAATCCGACTAATGCAGCTAACAGGCATATTATGGAAAGTAAATTAAGAGCAAAAGGTGCAAGAATTTATTCAAATGCTCACGTTTCAGGACATGCTGGAAGGGAAGACCACAGAGAATTCTTACGTATGTTAAAACCACAGCATATTATTCCGGCTCATGGAGATTTATCAATGCTTGCAGCTTATGGGGAATTAGCTGAAGAGGAAGGTTATAGAATTGGTTATAATGTTCATATATTAAGAAATTCACAAGCACAAGTTTTTGAAAATGAACGTGCACATGGAGGAAATTAGCATGGATGTAATAGAAGAATTGGGAAATTATTCCATTGATATTAGTAAAACAATAGAAGAAGAATTATCTTGCATAGTTCCAAATAATCTTCAGGAAGCTTCAATTTATTTAACTAAAGCTGGAGGTAAAATGCTTAGACCAGCTTTAACTTTAATTACTTCTGAAGCAGTTGGAGGATCTAGGGATAATTCATTGAAGTCTGCTGCAGCTATTGAACTTATCCATACATTTTCACTTATTCATGATGATATCATGGATGATGATGATATGAGAAGGGGAAAACCTGCTGTACATAAAGTTTGGGATGAAAATGTAGCTATTTTAGCTGGAGATACTTTATTTTCAAAAGCTTTTGAAATAATTATGAATTCAGACCCTGAAAAAAATACACCGACCCAGTTAAGCCAAACATTAGCTACTGTAGCTGATGCATGTGTTAAAATTTGTGAAGGTCAGGCTTCTGATATGAGTTTTGAAGACAGATATGATGTATCTGAAGATGAATACTTGGACATGATCTTTAAAAAGACTGGTGCATTAATAGCCGCAGCTTCTAAAGCTGGAGCTATTATGGGTGGAGCCAATCAGGAAGTAATTGATGCAATGTATGATTACGGAAGATTAATTGGTCTTGCTTTCCAAATTCAGGATGATTATTTAGATTTAGCTAGTGATGAAGAAACATTAGGTAAACCTATTGGAAGTGACATAGCTAAAGGTAAAATGACTATTATAGCTATTAAGGCTTTAGCTGCTTGTGAAGGTGAAGACAATAAAAAATTATTAGAAATCTTAAAAGATGATAATAATTCACAAGAAGATATAGATATGGCTCTTGATTTATTTAATAAATATGGTGCTATTGAATATGCTAAAAATGTTGCGTTAGAAAATGTAGCTTCTGCTAAAAAAGTACTCGAAATATTGCCTGATTCTGAAAGTAAACAGATGCTTTTTGATCTTGCAGATTTTGTACTTGAAAGACATTCTTAAATTCATTTGGGATTTCAAATCCTATTTTTTTCTTTTTTTGATTAACCGATTTATTTTATTCATTAAAACATTTCATGATATTTTTTTAAATAAAACAATTTTAAAATAGAAATTATTCTTTTTACATTCAATAAATAATTTTAAAGAGGCAGTTATAAATTCTGATGGGAAAGTAATTATACATCTCTGTTGAATTTTAGTAAACTTTGATTAATTAACATTAAACTAACAATATTTATATTATGTCATATTAATATTAATATATGAACTTTAATTCTCCAAGAGACATTATTTCGGATTATAAACAAACTTTCGCAACCAATAAAAAATTTATTTTAATTTATTTGGTGGGGATTGTGTTTTTTGTATTTTCAATGTTTTGTTGGGATAACTTTATCTACTTTAAAGGAGAGTTAATAGGTTTAACTATTCTTTTGATTTTTGGAAGTTTTGGAGTATTGTACAGTATTAAACATAAAAAAGAACCTCACAAAGTTGCTTTTGTAATTATTCTTCTTTTTGGGCTCTTGATGGTATTTTTTGCACCTCCACTGTCATTTCCAGATGAGGCTATTCATTTTGAACGTGCAGAATCTATAACTGAGGGTGTTTTATATCCTGTTAAAACTCCGAATGGTTATCATGTTCATGATTATTTCTTTGAAATGAATCAGGCAAAATCAGGAACAACAATTCTTGATTATAATTTTAATAATCCTATAAATGATTCATGGGGTTATTGGCCGGCATCTACAAACACTCCATTTTATTCTTATTTGTTTTCAGCTTTAGGAATTTTAATAGCTAAATGTATGAATTTGTCTGTTATTTGGACATTATGGTTAGGCAGATTAGCTAATTTGCTATTATATGCTGGTTTTGTTTATTGGGCAATTAAAAAAGCTCCTGTTTATAAGATTCCATTGCTGTTTATGGCATGTTTACCAATTGCAATTTCTCAAGCTTCATCATTTAGTTATGATGCATTTATATTTGCCTGTGCTATAGTGATGTTTGCTTATTTTATTTATATGTATAAAAATAAGTTTAAAACTAAAGATTTGACCATATTTTTTATAGCATGTTTATTGATGAGTTTTATAAAGCCACCTTATGTTTTTTTAGCTTTAAGCATATTTGCTGTTCCTAAAGAGAATTTTCCCTCTGCAAAACTTAAGAAGTATTCTGCAATTGTCACATTTGCAGTTTTTGTAATTGTAATAATGTATTTTGGAAATTTCTTTAACCAGTTTATTGGTGCTAGTCAACACACCACGGATTATGTATTAAATAGTCGTAATGCATCATTTACCGCTCAGATGGAATATATAATGGTTAATCCCACAGCTATTGGTACTTTGCTGTTGTTTGCGATTAAATCAGTATTTGATGTATTTGTTATCAATTCAACATTTTATCATTTTGCAGATTTTAAAGGATTAATTTTGTTTAATGCAATTTATCTGGTCTTTTTTGCTGTATTTTCTCTTGGATATCAGCACGAATTAAATCTGTCCAGAAAAAGAAGAATTATATTAACGGCTATTGTTTTGCTTGTATACTTTTCAATATTTGGTATTTTATACTGTACATGGACTCCTGTTGGTGCAAGTTACATTGTCGGAATTCAAACACGGTATTTTGTTCCAATGTTTCCGTTTATTCCTTTAATAGTAAATATAAAACATGAGAAATTTGAAGATAGGGATGATTTATTTTTAACTTTAATAATAATGTTTTTAGCAGGTTTATTTTTACTTACTATTTCACATTATTATTAGCTATTTTTTTTAGCTGATTTTCAAATCGTTTATTATAGTTGTTGGCTATTTCTTCATACTGGTTCCAAATTCCGATAGCAGTATTTGGAAGTATTTCACCACTTTCTTTTGAAAATTTTGAATATATATGCATCATTTCTTTTGAATCAGATATTAACATCTTAACATAGGGAACATCTGTTGTATAAATGTTTACATTTTTCTGATTAAATAATTTAGTAATATTAAATTTTTTATAGGATATCTGGCAGTAAGGTGAAACCATAATGTTTATTTTAACATTTTCAGATTTTAAAAGAAGTTCATAAACTAATTTGGATCCTTCATCCTGAAGTAAAAATCCTATTCTCATATTTATTGTTTTTTTAGACCGTCTGATGATTTCCAATTCTTTATCGATTATATTGTTCAAACCGCTTATTCTCCAAATTGGAGCTTCAACTTCGGATATTTTCTTTTCATATAATGTGTTTAAATGATGGCTTGTGTTATTTATTCTTTTGATAAATTTTTCTTTTTCCCTTTTCAATACATTTACTGGCGGATTTACATGATAGGTTAAAGGGCGTCCGCTTTCTATTTTAAGGTAGTCTTTTGAATTTAATCTTTTTAAGACATCATATATTTTAGATCTTGGTATATCTGATTTGTTACTTATTTCGTCTGCTGTTGCCTGAATTAGTGAACTTAATGTAATATATGCTTTAGCTTCATAGGTGGTTAGTCCCAATTGTTTTAATAAGTTGATGTCTTCCTGTTTCATAGTAATTATTTGTGTTTTATCTATTAATATAACTTACTTTTCACCCTTAACAAGTTACAAAATATTTATAAATGTTTAAATTAATCAATTATTATAATAAATAATGAGGTAGTTATTATGGTAGATATGTTTTGTTATCAATGTTCACAAACTGCAAAAGGTACCGGATGTACTGTACGTGGAGTTTGTGGTAAAGTACCAACTGTAGCTAGATTGCAAGATAATTTAATCTTTGCTTTGAAAGGAATAAGTGCATACAATTATAATGCAAATGTTTTAGGGGTTAAAGATTCAGATGTTGATGAATTTTTAACCAAAGGATTGTATTCCACTTTAACCAATGTTAATTTTGATGCTGAAGATTTAATTAATTTAGGACTTGAAGCGGGTGAAGCTAATGTTAAAGTAATGAAAATGCTTAAACAAGCACATATTGACCATTATGGTGAACCAGAACCTGCAGAAGTAAAAGTAGGTGCACAAGAAGGTCCAGCAATAATTGTCACAGGACATGATTTAAAAGCATTAGAAGAGTTATTAAAACAAACTGAAGGAACTGATGTAAAAGTTTATACTCACTCTGAAATGTTGCCTGCTCATGGTTATCCGGAACTTAAAAAATATGAAAGTTTAGCAGGTCAGCTTGGAGGAGCATGGTTTGATCAAAAAGATATATTCTCTAAATATAATGCAGCTATTGTAGCAACAAGTAACTGTGTATTACTTCCAAAAGATGAATATGCAGACAGAATCTTCACTATGGATGTAGCTAAATTACCTGATACTCCAGTAGTAGAAAATTACGACTTCAAACCAGTTATTGACAAGGCTATTGAATTAGGTGGTTTAGATGCTGAAGAATTAACAACTGTCACTACAGGATTTGGAGCATCTACAGTGCTTTCACTTGCTGATAAAATCAAAGAATTAGTTGAAGCAGGTAAAATCAAAAGATTCTTCTTAGTAGGAGGATGTGACGGACCATTCCCTAAATCTAACTACTACAGAGAATTTGTACAAAACTTACCTGAAGATGTTGTTGTATTAACATTGGCCTGTGGTAAATTCAAATTCAATGATTTGGATTTAGGAGATATTGAAGGAGTACCAAGACTTATAGATTTAGGTCAATGTAATGATGCAATTGTTGCAGTAGATATTGCACTTGCATTATGTGACTTATTTGGAGTTGGATTAAATGAATTACCTCTTACAATTGTTTTAAGTTGGATGGAACAAAAAGCAGTAGCTATTTTATGGAGTTTATTATACTTAGGTAAAACAGATATGCTTATCGGACCAGTTTTACCAGCTTGGGCAAATGAGGATATACTTAATTACTTAGTAAGTACATATAATCTAACACCAATTGGTGACCCAATTGAAGATATTAAAAAAATAATGGGCGAATAAAATGAGCGAAGATATTAAAGCTAAAGCTTTAAACATTGAAAATCTGGTTGATTATCAAAAAGATACAGTAGTTAGTAGGGAAGTAATCAAAAAAGAGCTTGGAACAGTAACATTTTTTGCATTTGACAAAGGTCAAGGCTTAAGTGAACACTCTGCACCATTTGATGCTATGGTTCAGGTAATTGATGGTGAAGCAGAAATAACTATTTCAGGTAATAAAAATATTGTAAAAAAAGGTGAAATGATTATTATGCCAGCTAATGAGCCTCATGCTCTTCAAGCTGTTAATATGCCATATAAAATGATTTTAACTATGATTAAATCTGATTAAAATCATTTATTTTACTTTTTTTGATTGCTGAAAAAATTTGTGTAATTAGGGTTATTTATAATGTGAAAATTATAAATAACTACTTTTTCCACCAAATTAAAATCCAGTCAGCTTTATCTTTTTCATGGTATAATTTTCCGGTTTCTGGGTCTTTTTTAAGAATTTCATTAAGGTATTTTCTCAATTGTGTTTTTTCATCATTGTTAAGTAAATCCAGTCTAAATTTGCCATTGTCCATAGCTTCTTCAATACTGTCATACTCCCTATAAGCTTTAATAGCCAAGCGCTCTATATTAGCATAAATTCCCATATTATAAAGTATATTAAATAGGTAATTATATCCTGGAAACTGTTTACTTTCTTTTTTGATGTATTCATTAAATTCTTTTTCTATTTTCCAATTTTCAGGACCAAATAATGTGATAAAAACATATTTATTAGCTATTTTGTTTATTGTTTTAAGAGTTTCTTCAATTGGGATTATTCCGTTTAATGATCTTGAAGCAAGCACAACATCATAATCTCCAATTTCTTCATAAGTAATATCTTCTAAGGATTTTAAAATAGTGTCTACGTTTTCGATGTTTTGTTCTTGTGCTCTTTGATTTAATAGCTCCAACATTTTAGTTGATGAATCAACACCTGTTACTTTTCTAACTTGTTTAGCTATAGGTAGAGTAATTGATCCCTCACCACAACCTAAATCTAAAAGACTGTCATTTTCATTTAAAATAAGCTTTGAAAATAATAAATCATGATAATCATCTTTTTTAGCTTTTTTATGGAAGTTAGGAGCTGCTTTGTCCCAGTCCTTGTTTTTATCTTTCTTTTGTTCAAGTGCTTTTTGCCAAAATTGAACCCAATTGACTTCATTCGGGTCAGTTATAGTTTGTTTCATTGTTTTTACATCCTTTTTTTTAATTTATCTAAAATTTGATTCATAAATCTTTTTAGCAAGTGAAGTAACAGCAGTGATTAAAAATACCGCACTTACAACTAATTTAATTCTGTCATCAACCGACAGGATATTAACTAAGATAGACAGGGCTAAAAGAATATAAACTAATTTACTTAAACTAATTGTGTGTTTGCTGTATTTGAGATCAGCTACACCCCTATTAAGCAGTGTTTGCTTTTCTTTTTCACAATCTTTCAATAATTTTATTCCAGCTTCATTTAAATTGGTATGGAGTTCTATAGCAAGGATTATATCCATTGTTTTGTTTAAACATTTCATTGCTTCTTCATATTTTTGCAATTGGATTAATGACAGAGCTTTTTTATGATACCATTCAATACTAAGGTGCTGTTCATTTTTACTTAATGATTTTATTCCAATATCAAAACATTTAATAGCTTTTTCGTGTTGGTTTAAATTAACATAAATGTCTCCTTTTATAAGAATTCCTTCAATAATCCTTTCTTTTTTCAAGCATTTGTTAATTATTTCTAAAGCTTCCTGGTTTTCATTATTTTTACATAATATTTTAGCTTGTATTAGCATAGCTAAAATGTTATCAGGATATTCGCCAAGCAGTTCATTTGCATAATTTAGTGAATCCTCGTCATGTCCTTTTTTGAATATGTAAATTAATTTAAGTTCACAAAGCTTTTCTTTTGACTCACATGTGATTATTTCATCGCTATATGGGCTTTTCTGATAATTTTCAATAAGATTTTCAATAATTTTTTTAGATTCTTCTTCGTTTCCTTTTGCAGATAATGCAATAGCTTTTTGAAAACGGATAGATGTTGAATCCGGCCTTTTTTCCAAATATTTATTGAAGTATTTTTCACCATAATCATCATTGTCATGAGTCATGTCTTCAATCAGATGGTAATATCCTCTTAAAGGAAGTGCAGGTATGTAATTTTCCTCTAAAAGCAAATTATTAATTTCTAAAAATTCATCTATGTTCTTTTTTTGAAATAATATAAACGAGATTTTATTTGCCTGTTCATATTCTTTATTGTTTATTAATTTAATAGCTTTTTTATTTACCATATTTAATTTCACCTATCAGTTTACGATAGTTTTTCCATTTAAAACATTTTCATAATCCTGAACATTTTCTTTAAGTAGCTGAGGTATATTCAGATTGTAAGGGCATTTTTTAATACATTCTCCACATTCATCACATTTTTTTGCCCGTCTCATTTTAGATTGAAAATCTTCACCTAAACTAGGCTGTGTAGGCATTCTTCTAATCCATAAAGACATTCTGGCACACGTATTGATTTCAATATCATTTGGACAAGGCATACAATAGCCACAGCCTCGACAGAAATCATCTCCTAACTCCTCTTTATCTTTTTTTATAGCTATTTTTAACTTGCCATCTAAAGTAGGAGGATTTTCCTGATAAGATAAAAATTCATCTAATTCTGACTCTCTTTGAATTCCCCAGATAGGCAATACATTATCATAATTTGCCATAAATGCATATGCTGCTTTTGAGTTGGTTATTAATCCTCCACCCATTGCTTTCATAGCTATAAATCCAACGTCTAATTTTTTACATTTTTCAACCAGATTCAGTTCCTGAGTGTCTGTTAAATAGGAAAATGGAAATTGCAGTGTTTCATAAAGTCCACTTGAAAGAGCCTGTTTGGCTATTGTAAATTTATGTGAAGTAATTCCGATATGTTTTATTTTTCCTTCTTCTTTAGCTTCCAGCATTGCTTCATAAAGTCCTGACCCATCATCAGGTTTTGGACAAAACGGGAGATTATGGAATTGGTAAATTTCTACATAATCTGTCTGAAGATTTTTAAGGGAAGTTTCTAAATCACTCCAGAAATTATCTACATTTTCAGCTCCAGTCTTTGTTGCAATAATTACATTTTCTCTTACTTCATTAAGACTGGCACCTAATTTTTCTTCGCTGTCTGTGTAAAAGCGGGCAGTATCATAGAAATTGATTCCATTGTCATATGCTTTTTGTATAATTTCAATGGAATCTTTTTTATTTCTTCTTTGTATTGGAAGTGCTCCAAATCCATTTTTGTTAACTTTATAATTTGTTTTTCCAAGTCTCATCATTTTCATTTAACATCACTAGTATCCAATAATTTTTAAGATAATATAAGCTAGTATAATAATTATGAGTGCAGTTATTGATGTTTTTGTAGATAGGAATTTAAAATGACTGAAACGTTTGTCTTCTACATTATTCTTATACATTAGTCTGTCTTTTTCAAAGGAACATTTCTGATAAATCTCTTCAAGGTTTTTATCTAATCTCCCTTCTTCATTTAACATGTCAATGGTTTTGTTTAAGTGTTTAACTGCTTCATTATATTTTCCAAGTTCAACATTACAGAATGCAGCTTTATAATTGAAGTTTGTAACTAATTCCAAATCATCTTTAACATCTTTTTCGTGAGTAATGCATGAATTATAGGAATCTAAAGCTTTTTTATATTCTCCTAATTCATATAATGCATTTCCCTTTGAATTTAGAGCTATTATAGTGTGGTCTTCATCTAAACTTTTATCCAGATATTCCAATGCCTTTTCATATTCTCCGGTTTTTTCAAGAAGCTGGCCTTTGTAGAAAATTTCTTTTTTATTTTCTCCAAATTTCTTTTCATACTTGTTTATTTCATTTAATGCCTTGTCATTTTGATTGTCCTGCATTAAAAGTTCAATTTTACCCATTCTAACTTCTTCATGACTAATTCTAGGTTCTTCTTTTTGAGAATATGCATCATAATTTTTAAAAGCTTTATCCATATATTCGATAGCTTCTTTTAATTTATTTTTATTAGATAAAGACATTGCTTTATCACATAATCCGTTAACTGATTGTGGTTCTATTTCTAAATACATATCAAAGTATTTTTCACCATAATCTCCATTATCATGATTCGGATCATAATACTGGTGATAGTGACCTCGTTCTTCAATTGCAGGTAAATATTTTTCTTGGATTAATAAGTCTAAAATAGTTAAGTATTCATCTATTTTATCTTTTCCATGTCTTTTTTTAGCTATATCAAGAGCTTTTTTATATTCTTTGTTTTTTATTAAGTCTTTTGCTTGTTCAAGCTTATCACTCATTATATCATACCTAAGTTTTTGTTCAACTCCGTAAAATAAATAACTACTCTTAGTGAATATTTATATATTTTCAAATAAATAAATTATTATTGATTACTATTTTTATATAAATTGTGATGATGATTTTATGAATGATTTAGAAGAAATTGTCTATAAACATGCTTTATTAAATGCTGCGAAGCATAAAGGAAGTGCAAATCCGGGGGCAGTTATTGGTTCAATCATGAGTCAAGAACCGGATTTAAGGAGTAGAGCAAAAGAAATTGGTCCAATTGCTGGAAAAATTGTAGCTCAAGTTAACAAATTAAGTGAAGATGAACAATCAGCTCAAATGGCTAAATATCATGTGGAAGTAAAAGAAAATAAACAGAAAAAAGAGGAAGGTCTTCAAGAGCTTCCAGGTTCTCATGATAATGTAGTAATGAGATTTGCTCCAAATCCAAGTGGACCATTACATATAGGGCATGCTCGTGCAGCAGTTCCAAATGCAGAATATGTTAAAAGATATGGCGGTAAACTTATTTTAAGAATAGAGGACACTGATCCTAAAAGAGTTTTTGAACCTGCATATGATTTAATTCCTCAGGATTTGAAATGGTTAGGAATAAAAGCAGATGAAGTTTACTATCAAAGTGACAGATTTGAGATTTATTATGATTATGCTCGTCAGTTAATAGAAAAAGGAGCTGCTTACATGTGTACCTGTGACGGAGCTACCTTTAAGGAGCTTAAGGATAACTGTAAGCCTTGCCCATGTAGAGATAATAGTGTTGAGAAAAATCTTGAATTGTGGGATAAATTTGATCAGATGTATGCAGGAGAAGCTGTTTTAAGAGTAAAAACTGATATTAATCATAAAAATCCAGCTATACGTGATTGGGTAGCTATGCGTATTGTAGAGGAAACCCATCCACGTTTAGGAAATAAATACAGAGTTTACCCTATGATGAACTTTTCAGTAGCTGTAGATGATCATTTAATGGGTATGAGTCATGTACTTAGAGGAAAAGACCATTTAGCAAATAGTGAAAAACAGAAATATTTGTATAATCATATGGGTTGGGATGTTCCTGAATTTATCCATTATGGTAGATTAAAAATGGAAGATATTGCATTAAGTACATCTAAAGCATTAGAAGGAATCAGCTCCGGCAAATACTCTGGATGGGATGATTCCAGATTAGGTACATTAAGAGCAATAGCAAGAAGAGGAATCCAACCTCAGACAATATATGATTTAATTACTGAAATTGGAGTTAAAATGTCTGATTCTGCCATCAGCTGGAAGAAGATTTATGGATTAAACCGTAATTTTCTGGAACCTATAGCTAATCGTTATTTCTTTGTAGAAGATCCTGTTGAAGTATCTGTTGAAGGATATGAAGATGGTGCTGTTGATATTGAAAGACCATTACATGCAGACCATGAAGACAGAGGAAACAGAATATTGCCATTTGCAGGAAAAGCATATTTAGCTAGTGAAGATATTAAAAATGGAGTAGCCAGATTAATGGATGCAGTAAATGTTGATATTAATGGGGATAAAATTACTTTTAATTCAACTTCTTTTGAACAAGCAAAAGATTTGAAAGCTAAAATTATCCAATGGGTTCCAATTGAAGATAATGTTAATGTAAGTATTGTTATGGATGATGCATCTGTAAAAACAGGTCTTGGTGAAGGAGCACTAAAAGATTTAAAAGTTGGGGATGTTGTGCAATTTGAAAGAGTTGGTTTTGCACGTTTAGATGAAATTAAAGATAATGAGTTAATATTTTATTATGCTCATAAATAGGAGAAACTATGACATTATTTACTAATGGATATATTACTCTTCCAATTCCTGAAGGATTTCAAAGTGTAAATAATCAGGAGGAATTTGTTGAGTTATTTTTAGTTGATTCAACGAAACCTATGACTATTAAAATATCAGTTATTCCTACACTGGCTGGATTAGTGGATATTAAAGAAAGCATTGAAAGAAACTTTAAAAATGGGGAGGGAAAATTAATTTTTTCTGATTTCATCCCTATTAATGATGATATTTATTATGCAGCTATTTCTTCTATGGATAATGGTGAAGTATCTGCCCGTTGTAATGAATTTTTATTTGTTAAAGATGATAATTTATATTCTTTTGAATTTGCATATCCCTATGCTGATGTAGAATTAGACGACTTTTATTTAAATATAATTCGTTCATTAAAAATAGGAAAAGCAAAGTATATAGTGGAAGATGAAAGTTATAGGTTAAATGAATAAAAAATAAGAAAGTTTTTTTCTTATTTTAATATATTTTTTTAATGTCTTTTGGATTAATAGTAATTTTTTTACCTCTGTATTTTACAGATATGTCATTACCTCTAATTCCATAGACTTTACTTGAGTATGATTCACCGTCATGCTTAAAGATAATTTCAGCACCTTTGCGAAGAATTACTTCATCATTGTTTATTTTTATTTTAAGATTATTTTTTTCTGGTTTTTCTTTTATTTTAAGTGTTTGTGATGCTTTTTCTGTTTCAGAATTTTTAACCATGTTTAATACTTTACGTGTATTTTCCTGTCTTAGTAATTGTTCTTGAGTTGGTTCAGTGTAATCATAGTCACTTGGATACTCTTCATGCCTTTCATTTATGATAGGTTCATATTCTGGAAATGCAGGTTCTTCTTCTTTGTATGTACCAACATTTCTTAAATACATTTCATCTGTAATGTGTTCTTTTTCATTTATTTGATTTTCCGGTGCAAGTTTTTCTTTTACTTCATTGAATATTTTAGAGTTTTTAATAGTGTTTGTTATTTTAGCTAAATCTTTTCTGTAGTCTAAATCACTTAATACATTTTCTTCTGGTTCTTCTTCATCTTTAAATAATTCAGATTCTTCTAATGGAGCTCCAAATTCATAATCCTCTTCAACAGCTGGGAGAACAGTTAATTCATCTTCTTTTGATTCGATTTTAGTTGGAGATTTTAAAGTTGGTGTTTTTATTTCTTCATCATTAGCTAAAACATCTGCAATATTTTCTTCCTCAGGTGTTTTATCTTCTGTTTCATCTTCAATTAAAATATCTTTAATATTTTCTTCTTTTGAAACATCATCAGTAATTTCTTCTTTTTTATCTTTAGCTAAAATATCTGCGATACTTTCATCTTTAGGTGTTTTTTCTTCTTTTTTACTGGATTTAATTGCATTAGCTATATCTTCAGTATCTGATTTTTCTTTAACTTTATCTTTAGTTGTGTCATTAACAGCATCATAAAAATTAACTTCTTTTTTACTTTCAGCTGGTGTTTCAGTAATGGATTCAATTGAATCTTTTTTAATTTCAGTTATTGGAGATTCTTCTTTTTTACCTTCTTTCATTTGTTTGATACTTTTTTTAATTTCTGTCGTATCTTCTTTTTCTTTTCTGATGGTTTTAGATTCTTTTTCCCTTTCATTATCTTTTCTTTTTGATTCTTTAATCAATTCATCGATACTGAATAAATCTTTTAATTCATGTTTTGGTTTTTCTTCCAATGAAATATTATTTTCATTTTTTTCTTTTTTCATGTTTTTATTATTTTTACTCATAATATCCATCTGGGTTTCGTTAATTGGTTCTTGGAACTTTTGAACTTTTGTTTCATAATTAAAATTTATAGGTTTTCCTGGTTCTTCTTCTTTTGTTTCTATTTTGTTGGAAAATAGGTGTTCATTGGTTTCAGGAACAATATAGCTATTGAAGTTATCTTCCGGTATTTGACCTTGTTTTCTTAAGGAAGTACCTTTAGGCTGATCTTGTTTAGAGAAGTATGTTGAAACAAAAGATTTAGTTGGAGCGGTTTTTGATAAATTATTTTGATTATTTTTATTGGATGGGATTAATCCATCTAAACTATCCTTAGATAATAAAGGAGAGTTGTCTTTTTCTAATTCATCTTTTCTAAAATACAATTTTACGATAATTATAGCGATTATACCAATTATCGCAATATTAATCCACACTAATATAGTAGTTTCATTCATTTTTTCTCCACTTCCTTATTGAAATTTTATAACTTATAATTATATATCAGTTATTTATAATTATATAGTTTTAGATTTTTTAAAATTTTTAAAAAGCAGTTAGTTTATATATTCTGATAGCTAAAATATAAATTATATTAATAATTATATGAGGTTCAATCATGGTTGTTAAAATTAATGAAAACTATCTTAAATTAAAAAGTAGTTATCTTTTTGTTGAAGTAGCAAGAAGAGAAGCTGAATTCCAAAAAAATAATCCTGATGCTGATGTTATTAAAATGGGTATCGGAGATGTTACTAAACCATTAGCTCCTAGTGTTATTAAAGCATTTAAAGGTGCTGTTGATGAAATGGGTAAAGCAGATACATTTAGAGGTTATGGTCCTGAACAAGGATATGATTTTTTAGCTGAAGAAATTATTAAAAATGATTTTGAACCGTTCGGAGTTTCTCTTGACACTGATGAAGTATTTATTAGTGATGGAGCTAAATGTGATACTGGTAATATTCAGGAAATTTTTGATTTAGGTAATAAAATAGCTGTTACAGATCCGGTTTACACAGTATATGTTGATACTAATGTAATGGCTGGAAGAACTGGTGAAATGAAAGATGATGGTATGTATGAAGGACTTACATATTTAAAATGCAATGCAGAAAATGGATTTGTTCCGGAACTTCCAAAAGAAGATGTTGATATTATTTACTTATGTTATCCAAATAACCCAACAGGTACTACTCTTACTTATGATCAGTTAAAAGTCTTTGTTGATTATGCAATTGAACATAAAGCAATTATTTTATTTGATGCAGCATATGAATGTTTCATTCGTGAAGATGATGTGCCTCATACTATTTATGAAATTGAAGGTGCTAAAAATGTAGCTATTGAATTCAGAAGCTTTTCTAAAATGGCAGGTTTTACTGGTACCCGTTGTGCTTACACTGTTGTTCCTAAAGAATTAATAGGTTATGACAGCGAAGGTAATGAGGTTCAGTTAAACCAATTATGGAACAGAAGACAAACTACAAAATTCAATGGTGTTTCTTATCCTGTTCAAGTTGCAGCTGCTGCAGTTTATTCTGATGAAGGTAAAAAAGAAATTAAAGAAACTATTGACTATTATATGGAAAATGCAAAAGTAATCAAATCTAGCTTAGAAGAATTAGGTCTTGAAGTTTATGGTGGAGTTAATTCACCTTATATATGGGTTAAAACTCCAAATAATATGGATTCATGGGCATTCTTTGATTTATTATTAAATGAAGCTAATGTAGTTGGAACTCCAGGTTCCGGATTTGGACCAAGTGGTGAAGGTTATTTAAGACTTACTGCATTTAATACTTTAGAAAATACTAAAGAAGCAATGGACAGAATTTCCAAATTAAATTTTTAGGTGTTTTTTGTGAGGA
The DNA here is from genome assembly GCF_047402955.1 of Methanobrevibacter intestini. Classification (NCBI taxonomy): domain Archaea; kingdom Methanobacteriati; phylum Methanobacteriota; class Methanobacteria; order Methanobacteriales; family Methanobacteriaceae; genus Methanobrevibacter; species Methanobrevibacter intestini. The sequence goes on along the minus strand of NZ_CP187956.1, from coordinate 404,382 downwards.
AAATTGAAAAACCAGTTGAAATTGAACAGGGTGATTCATTTAAAGTTATCTTATCTAAATACGGTGCTTTAGCTTTAGATAAACAGGAAAACTTATCAGAATTAATCGGAGATTTGGAAGGTCAGTTGGATATTGAAAAAGGTGTATTAACATTTAGTGATGATATTTCATTCAATGTTCAGATTTTAGGTTTCTTCAATGAAGAAGCTAAAAAATGGTCCTGGGCATGGGATAATGAAAGTATAGGATTTGATGAAAGTCTAATTGAAGCTGCAAAAGAAATTCATGAAATAGGTTTAAAATATGAAATCGGCCAATTTACAACTCCTGAATTTGAAACAACTTTTGATGATTGTCATATATGGGCAATGGTAGCTACTTCTATTTTAAAAATGGACGGATACTATGGAGTTAATATGGAAGGATTGGATATCTTTGTAGCTATTAAATCTGATTTGATAGTTGAAAACAATTCAGTTCTTAAATTCAGAGATACATTCTACACTTTCCAGAAGAATTTTGAAATTTTCCCAAAAATAGCTTTTGAATCATATACAAAACTTAAGGGCTATCCTTTCAAACAGAAAGAAGAGTTTGCTGTCGCTAAACTTGGTGAAAGTCGTATTATTGCAAGTTTCACTGAAAGAGGTAATGTAACTCACATTCAAATGCTTTTAGAAGATGAGTGATTTTATGAATCAGGAATTAGTTGATGAAATAGAATATACAAAAGAATTATTAGCTAATTCTGGGTTTTTCAACAGGGAAGATATTATAGAAATATTGGAAGAGCAGTTCATTGAAGAGGACATTGATTTTTCCAATATTGAAATATCTTTTAGTCAGAAGGATAACTCTAACTTTAAAGTATTGGAAAATGCTTTTATCAAATTAGCCGGTGAAAACATTATAGCTATTCATAACTGCGGTTATGATATTGAAGAGGGAGTAACTGATGCCTTTGAGTTATTTGTTCATCTGAAAAACAATAAATATGACCCTGTGGGTTTTTGTTTTTACACATTTTGGGATGTTGAGGAAGCTATTGAAGACAATAAACTGAAAATCACTTTTGGAGATTTTGAGAATAATCCTGATAAAGCTTTGGAAATTGGAAAAATTGTTTTCAGCACTTTAAAAGAATCTAATTTTGATGTTAATTGGGACGAAACAGTTAACAACCAGATTGAAATTTCCATTGAATGGGATAAAATTTTTGATGAAAATAAGGAATATGAAATGGAAGGCGCTTTTGAAGCATATATAAATAATAATTAGGTGTTTGAAAATGAATTCAAAATCATTAAATTTAATTGAGGAAGTTATAACTTCTTTTGGAATGTGGGATTCTTTAGAAATAGCTCAAGATTCAATATATCTGGAATTTAGTGATGTTGAGTTAGGAAACCCTAAATATAATGATAGTTTAAATTTATCCTTCAGATTTTCAGACAAGTCATTTATTGTCTTTTTTTATAATAACATCTGGGATGCTGAGTTTTTAGCTAATTTTGATTTTAAAAACCATTTCATTAATGAAGATTTTGTTTTAAAAGTTGAAAAAATTAAATTTTTAGATTTTGAATATCTGAATACCTTTTTTTATAATTATGCAAAGGAAAAAGTACTAACTATGGATAATGAGTTTGATATTCATAATATTAGAAATGATTTCTTTGTTTTACTTGAAACAAATGAATTAGCTATTGTTGTTGGTGGAAATAAAATGGATTTCTTTTTTAATAATTTAAAATTAGACAGTGACAGCTTAAAAGAATTATCTAATCAGTGGGTTCTTTATTTTTTAAAATATCGTTTGAAAAGAAATATTATTATGAAAGACCCTATGTGTGAGCATAACACATTAATTTAAAATAAAATTAATAGCTGTTAATTTAAACAGCTATATTTTTAAAAATACAGTTTGTCCTTGGATTTGTAACCCATATGACAGACAATAAAACAAAGAGCACTGATTATAGTTATAATCAGTAATGTTATTTGGGAACAGGAAATCAGCTGCGGATAGTTAGATGGCTGAATTATTACATTTCCCATCATTATTGCAAAAATCACAGTTAATATTCCAGTACTTAATGTTTGACCGAGTATTCTCATTGTAGCTACTGCACTTGATGCCATTGGAGTATCTTTTGGTGGAACACTGCTCATTATAGTGTTGATGTTTGGACTTGCGAATAATCCGTATCCTATACCCTGCAATGCAAGTGATACAAGTACAATTACAATTGATGTGTCTTTATCAAGAGGTACAAGTAGGATTAAACCGACAGTTACAATTATCATTCCGATTGTTGCAATTTTTTGAGGATCAATTCTATCGGATAATTTTCCTGCTGCCGGAGCTACAATAGCCATCAATAATGGAAATGTAATTAAAATCAGTCCTGAAAGCTGTGAATCAAAGCCACGTACATACTGGAAATTGTAATTGACAATTGTAGTTACTACAAAGGTAGCTATGTAACTTAATATACTGGCTATATTACTTGATAAAAATTTCTTATTTTTATATAATTTTATGTCATATGCAGGATATTTGGAGTTTAACTCAATTTTACCAAATAAAATCAGTAAAAGCACTCCAGCAACAGTTATTATAAATCCTATTGCTGTATTGAATATTGAAAATCCGTAAATCAATAATAATATTCCAATTGCAAAGACCAGAGACCCTTTCAAGTCGAATTTTTCATTTTGGTATTTGAACCATTCCTCTTTTATTGTAAAAAGCAATATGAGGTTTAATAATATAAAAGGAATCATTACCCAGAATATGGATTCCCAGCCGAAATTATAGGTTAGACTGCCTCCAAGTACTGGTGCCAGTGCAATTCCGATATATGTGCAGCTTACAGTTATTCCCAGTGCCTGACCTCTTTTTTCAGGCCTTATTGCTTCAGCAATTATTAACATTGAATCTACACAAAGGCCGGCACCTCCGATTCCCTGAATTACCCGGAATATTAATAATTCCGGAATTGTGTGTGATAGGGGAGTTCCAATACTTCCGATTAACATTAAAATTACAGAGTAAATAAATGTTTTCTTAACTCCATATCTGCTGCAGAGCTTTCCTAAAGGAATAGCTAATACTCCCATTGTTAATAAAAATATATTTGTAACCCAATTTTGCATTATATTACTTAATCCAAAAATTTCAGCCATTTTAGGCAGTGCAACAGGCGTAACATTCCCCATGTATGCACCGTAAAATGTGGCAAGAGAGGCTACAGTTATAACAATAAAATCTCTTTTTTTATTTGCATTCATAAAAAACAACTCTCTTTTTTCTTTATTATAATGTAGTTTGTATTTTTTAAGTAATATGCTATTTTCTATTTGCTTTTTTTTTTTAAAAAAAGAGGATAATGGGAGGTTAAATTATCTTTGTGTGGTGTTTAGTTTATCATTGGAGTTCATTCCTACAAGTGATGCTAAAACACTTATGACTCCAAGTACTGTTGAACATATTAAAGCTAAATGACAGCTTTCACTAAGTTGGGGATATACACTAGGTGTTATAGCCACATTACCCATTACAAATGCAAAAATAACTGTTAATATGCCTATACTTAATGTCTGACCGATAACTCTCATGGTAGCTACTGCAGCTGATGCCATGGTTGTTTCATTTGGAGGAACACTGCTCATTATTGTATTTGTATTTGGGCTGCTGAACAGTCCATATCCGACACCTCCAATCATCAATGCAATAATTATGATATATACTGATGTGGAGTCATCCATTGTTGTCAGTATTAATATAGCTATTGTTGCAAGACCCATTCCAAGTGCTGAGAGCTTTTGAGGATTTATCAAATCAGACAATTTTCCTGACTGCGGAGTTACAATTGCCTGCATTACAGGCATACTGATTAAAATCAGTCCGGTCATTTGCGCATTCCAGCCTAAAATATATTGGAAATGGTAATTGATAATTGTAGATACACTAAAAATGGAAATATAACTTATTACGCTGGCTATATTGCTTGATAAGAATTTATGGTTCTTATATAATCTTACATTAAATATAGGATATTTCTGTTTCAATTCATAGTAAATGAATATTATTAGAAATATTACTCCAACTGCTGTAATTGCCTGTCCTGTTAGTGTATGCAGTTCTGTAAATCCATACATAAATGCTGAAATTCCAATTCCATAAAAAACACTTCCTTTTATATCAATAGGATCATTAGCATCTAATTTCCATTCTTCTTTGATTTTTAAATATGTAAGTGCCACTACAATAAAGCTTACAGGAAGTGTTATTGCAAAAATACTTTCCCATCCAAAATTGTATGTTAAAGTTCCACCTAATACCGGAGCTAATGACAGTCCGATATAGACTGCAGCTATGTTAATTCCCAATGCACGACCTCTTTGATTATTTGGAACAGCTTTTACAATCATACTTACTGAAGATACAAAAATTGCAGCAGATCCTATTGCCTGAATAAATCTGAAGAATAATAACATTTCAGTATTTATAGCTACTATTATTCCTGCAGTTCCTATGAAAAATACAAGAGCACCATAAAAGAATGATTTTTTAAGTCCTTTTTGTGCACAAATTTTTCCAAATGGGACACTTAATATAGCCATTGTTAATAGATAAAGGTTTATTGTCCAGTTTTGTAGAATATTGCTTAAGTGGAATACTCGTGCAAGTTCCGGCAAAGCCATTGTTACTGCATTTGATGTGTAGGCAGCCATAAAACTAGCCAGTGATCCTACAACCACCACATAAAATGCTGTTGTTTTTTTAATCATCTGTTTTCATTTCTCCGTTTCATTGTTTTTTTTAAAATAAGAATATTAATATATTTGTTAAGTATGTACAATAAAACTTTGCCAGCAACTATAAAAAAATTAGTTTGGGAATAAATAGTTATAAATTTCATTTATTCCAGAAAAAAATCCGTTATATTCTTGGTTATGTATATTACCAATCATATCTTCGATACGATCATCTAACTCTTTAGTATAAGTTTTGTTGTTGTAATCATAGGTTGTGAAGTAATGAACTTCAATACTATAATTTGTATCCTCTTTTGGGAAAACATAGTTTACTCCGACATGATCCCATTGATAATCATTATCTCTTGAAGGATTTGAATAATACTGTTTGGAAACATTAATACCTCCTAAATCAACATTTTCTTTTTTCAATACTTTAAAACCTCCAGATTCCATAGAAGCAAATTTGGCATTTGAAATGTCGGTTATACTTGATTCAGGCCAATCATCCCATACATCAATAATAGTGTAGTTGTTTGTAATTCCATTATCTGTTTTTGCTTGACCACTAAGGTTTACTTCATCTGTTGTGTTCCAGGCTTCTGGAACTACAATATTCGAATGTCCAAATTCAATGGTTTTGTCTGTATGGACACTTAAAAAATTATTTATGGCACTCATATTAGCCACAAAAAATATTATTATAACAGCAATAACAATGCTCATAAAAATATCTCTTTTTTGCATATTATTCCTCTATTCCTTTATGTTTGGTTTTATCCCATTTTCTTTCTTTTCTAATAATCATTTTAAACATTGTTTCGAAAAATAATGGTATTAAATGGAAACAATAAATCCAATAACTGATAATGTCTTTTATAAATTTTAAAGGGCCTGCTTTTTCACGTAAAAGGGCAATAGAAATTCCTGGAATAAATGCTATTGTTGAGATTATTCCTACAATAATTGGAGCATCCATTCTAATTATAGTTACTCCATGAAATATAAACCAAGAAATTGCATTTAGTATACTAACAATAAATCCAAAGAATATGAATAAGTTAAATGCATAAAATGAAATGTGTTCGATAATCCCGTATTTCTTTATAAGTGGTAGTGGGGATTTTAAAATTTTTGGCAAATAGATGAATATGGTTTCAAAGTTACCGATAGCCCACCTTGTTCTTTGTTTAAAGAAAGACTTCCAATCAGTTACAGCTTCCTGATAAACTGCGGTTTCTCCACAATAACGTATTTGACCACCTTTAAGTAATATTTTAACGGATAGATTTAAATCTTCAGTTACTGCAAATCCGTCCCATTTTTCACCATCAAGAATAGCTTGTTTTTTAACAAATTGCCCATTACCTCCTAAAAATCCGCTTTTTCCTAAATTATCTTTAGCTATTAATGTATTTCCAAAACTTTCAAATTCTACATGCTGCATATTTGCAAGGAAGTTTTCATCTTTGTTATACATTTTAACTCTAGTTTGAACACCCTGAACTTTGGGATTATTTAAATAAGGCATAACAATATTTAAGAAATCTTTTTCTACTTGGGTATCAGCATCAAAAACTCCAATTATTTCTCCTTTTGATAAACTTAGAGCATCATTCAATACAAAACCTTTTCCTTTTCCAGATTTTGGAGGTTTTCTTGTAACAATTCTCAATATGGGAATATCTTTTTTTAATTCGGATAATTTTTCACCAGTACTATCTGTTGAACCGTCATTTACAACAATAAGCTCAAAGTTAGGTTTTCCATTTAAAGTATAATCTATTTGGCTAATGCTGGTTACTGTTTGAGCAATAGTATACTCTTCATTATGTGCAGGAATAATAATGCTAACAAAAGGAGGTTTTTCATAAGGGATAGGTTTTTCCTGTTTTTTTGTACTGCTTATAGCTAAGAAAAGCATGGTTAATGTTGGAATAAGAAGAAGCCATTGAAGCCATGTTACATTTCTAGCTAGTATTCCTGAAATTATTAATGCACTGCAAGTCACTAGAAGAAATATTGAATTTGATTTTTCAATTAAAAGTTCTTCATTTTTTTCTTTAATCCTATCTTTAGCATTTATTGTTTTTAGTGTGTTGATATTATGTTTTTTTACAGATACATCAATCATTCTTTCTAATTCTTCTATTTCAATAGGCTTTATTAAATATCCGAAGGGATTTCCAGGAATTATTTCTTCAATTATGTTATCAGTTATATCATCGATTATAGCTATATGGGGTATGTTTATTTTTTCAATTGAAGAAGTTATTTCCCTGTAACTTGAATTATTGATTTTTGTATCTAAAAGAAGTATGTTGGGAATGTCTTTTTTTATATTTTTTACAAGTTTCTTCCCATCACTTTCAAATCCAATTATTTTATATTTGGCATTGTTTAATGATTTATTTATAGAGGATATAAACTCATCATCATTACTTCCAATATAAACATGGGTTGTGTAATTTTTTGTTGTTGCAATTTGTTTTATATTCTCTTTTGTTGGCGACTTCATTTTAATCCCATTTATTCTGTAAACCCATATGAATCATTTATTTTTTTTGATTCTACTTTTGATTTAGCTATTGCTATTTTTAAAGTTTTATCTAATTTATTAATATCATATGGTTTTGAAACAAAGCCGTAAGATCCTTTTATATTTGATTTGTTAAAAGTTTCAGCATCATTGTTTGCAGTTAAATATACAACTGCAATTCCTAATTCTGATATGACTTCACTAGCTTCAATACCACTCATGTTGCCTTTTAATTTAATATCCATTAAAACAACATCAGGTAAATGTTCTGCAGCCATGTCAATTGCATCCTGACCGTTATCTGCGGTGCCGATTACTTTATAACCCAAATCTTTTAATCCGTATTGTAAATCTAGTGCAATAATTGATTCATCTTCTACAATTAATATTTTTTCTTCCATATTAAGCTCCTCTTTTTATTTATATCCCACATATTCTTGATTTATTGGAAATTTTATTTTAAATTGAGTTCCATTATTTACAGTTATTTCTAAAGTTCCATTAATCTGTTTAATTAATGATTTAATAATCATTGAACCTAAACTTTGCATTTTAGTATCTTTCAGCCCGATACCATTATCTTTAAATACAAATTCACAGGTTTCACCATCAATTAATTTCATATGTTTATATATTTGTTTATTTTTTGTATTGTCATTAAATGCATGTTTAACTGAATTAGTTGTTAATTCGTTTATTATTAATAAGAGTGGTGTAACAAGAGAAATAGGCATCCATAATTCTGGATCAATGTATGTTATAAAATTTATGTCGTTATGTGAACTCAATAAATTATTCAATGTTTCCTCTTGTTGTGTAATAGCTTCACTTACATTTAAATTTTCAAAATCTAAACTTTCACAAGTTTGTGCATGTAAAATTGATAATGAGTTTAGTCTACTTTGCATATGTTCGATGATTAATTCGGGTTCTTTTGAATATTCCCTTTTTTCCAAATTTATAAAACTATTTAATATTTGTAAGTTATTTTTTATTCTATGATGAACCTCTTTAATTATTATTTTTTGTTTTTCTATAATTTTTATATGTTCTCTTTTTTCAATATCATGTGTAATGTCAATTAAAAATCCAATAGTATGGAGTTCATTGTTCACATAAAAGTTTTCAAGTATTAATTCGCAGGTTATTGGTTTTTTTGTAGTTTTATCTTTATAAAAAGTAAAAGTTTCATCAAATTTATTTACTTCTCCGGATTCCATTTTTTTTAGTTTTTCAACTACTTTTTTTTCTCCAATATGTTTATAAATATTATAATTATGAGTATATTCTTGTTTTTTTACTCCAATAATATTATAAAAACCATCAGTAAATGAATAAGTCACTGGATTAAATGGCTCTAGTAATAGTGCAAGTTTTTGAGAATGTGTAAATCCATTTAAAATATAATCAATTGGATTAAGAATACTTGAATCTAATTCTGAGCTCATATCTTTAAAAAAACCATAAATTCCCACATATTCATTATTATTGTATTTTGGATATAAATTACATTCTAAAGTTTTTATTTTCCCATTTTCAGTTTTAATCCTAATTTTTTCTTTTATTTCCATTTTTCTTGGAAGATTTTCATGCATGGCTTTTTTAATTTTTTCTTTATCTTCTTTAAGTGCCAGATCAAAGATTATATTATAATATTTGTCAGAAGACTTTTGATGTCTGCCTAAAATATTGTATATTCCATTTGTCCAAGCATATTTATTATTTATTTTATAATAGCTGCCTGTTTGTGACATATATTCAATCAAATATAATTTATCACTGTGATTCTTAATTGCGGAAGTTTTGGTAATTGATTCAGCTTCATAATTGTTAATAATGTATATGTACCCATTTTTTTCCATTATTGTTGTAGTTAAAATTAAACTTAGTGTATTCTCTTCAAAATAGAGTAATCTTAATTTTTCAATTTTGCTCTTTTTATTTACAACTTTTTTAACATGTTCCTTGAATAGATCATGATAAAATGGGAGACATTCACTAAAACGTCTTCCAAGGATATCTTTAGGGTTTATATTTAATCTTTGCAGTAATGTTTTTCCAAATCGTGTGACTATTAAGTCTTCTCCATTATCAACAGGAATGAATTGATTAACGTCAGATGAAATTTGATTTAAAATAGATTCAAATTCAAGGGGTTCAACATCTGTAACTTTCGGGGAATTATAAAATATTACTTCTTTACTTAAATCATATATTTTTACTTCTTCGACTTTTTCTATTGGGAAGTATTTTTTTTCAATATTCATTTTTTGAGACCTTAATTATAATTTATTATTTTGTATATCATATGTATCTTCTTTAATTGGGAATATTATTTTAAATCTGCTTCCGTTTTCAGGAGTGTTAATTTCGAGAGTTCCATTTATCTGTTTTGTTAAAGATTGAATAATATTTAATCCTAAATGTCCTTCTTTATTCTCAATTTTTTTAATTCCCTTACCGTTATCTGTGTATATAAGTTCACAAGTTTCATTATTAATTAATTTTGCACTTTTTGTTATTATTTTTTCTTGATTTTCATCATTTTTAAATGCATGTTTAATTGAATTGGTTGTTAATTCATTAATAATTAACATTATTGGAGTTGTTATTGAAATTGGCAAACAAATATCAGGTTCAATATTTGAAATAAAAGTTATATCTTTATTTTTACTTAATAAATTATTTAATGCAGTGTCTTGGTTTTCTATGTTTGTTTTTAAGTTTAAGATTTCAAAATCACCATTTTTACATGTTTGATTATGTAAATCAGCTAATGATTGTAATCTACTTTGCATATGTTCAATAACCAATTCTGGTTTATCTTGATAAACTTTTTTTTCTATATTAATAAAACTATTCAATATTTGGAAATTGTTTTTTATTCTATGGTGAACTTCTTTGATAATTATGCTTTGTCTTTTTGCATATTCAAGTTGTTTACTTTTTTCAATATCTTTTGTAATATCAATTAAAAATCCTAAATGGTGTATTTCATTATTTATGTAAAATGATTCAAGAGATAATTCAATAATTTTCTTATTCTCTTCTGATTTATTCGGGTAATATGTAAAAGTTTCATTTAGTTTATTTATTTTTCCATGCCGTATGCCGTTAATTTTTTGAACTATATCTTTTTCTTCTATATTTTCAATAATATGTTTCCAATTATTTTTATAGTCGTTCTGTTTATCTAGTTCTAAAATTTCGTAAAATCCTTCACTAAATGAATATTTGCTGCTAAATGGTTCTATAAGCAGTGCTAATTTAGAATTTTTTATAAATCCATTTATTAAATAATCCATACTTCTATTTTTTTCAGTTAATTCATGACTAATATCTTTAAAAAAACCAGTTTTACTTATAATTTCATTATTTTCATCAAATTTTACATAAACATGGATGTCAAGATATTTAATATTGCCAGTTTTAGTTTTGATTTTTATAATTTCTTCAATATGTGCTGATTCAGGGCCTAGATTATTTAATAATTTTTCAACTTTGTGCTGGTCTTCATCAACTACTAAATTAAAAACAATATTATAATATTGGTCGTCAATTTCAGGAGTTCTATTTATTATGTTATAAATTCCGGAGGTCCAAGTATACTTGTTTTTATATTTGTAATAACTTCCGGTTTGGGAGAAATATTCAATTAGCTCCAATTTTCTGCTGTCATTATCCTCTTTTATTCTGGGCTTATTTTTTTCTTTCTCTGAGGAATAATCTTCAACAATATATAGTTTTCCGTTGTCTTCTAAAATAGTTGTATGGACTATTGATTGTATACGATTATTTCTATAATAATAGAGTCTTAACTTTATGGTTTTTTTGCTAGTTACTGCTTTTTTGCAATAATCTTTCAATAAATTATAATGAAATGGAAGAACATTACTATACATTCTACCTTCAACATCGTTTGAATCAAGATTTGTTTTTTGCAGAGTAGTCCAGCCTAAACGCATAACTATAAAATCATTGCCCTCACGTATCGGCAAAAGTATGTGGATGTCTGAAGGTACGGCTTTTAATAGTTTTCTGTGTTTGGGCTGGTGTATGTCCAATATCTTAGGTGATGGTTTGTAAATGTCTTTTGTGTTTATATCATGTATTTCAATTTCCGCTATGTCACTGTTTTCATCATATCTTTTTTTAACATGCATTTTTAAATTAACCCCACTTATATCCAATTTTATATTTATACTAAATTAATATATATAATATTTTGGTAGATATGCATAGAATACCTGCCCAATTTTGCCTACTTAATGCATGCCATGTATTATTTTTATTTTTTTAAGTTTTTTAATTATATTTTGAATATTTGTTTTAATTTTCATATGATGTTGATTTTTTTGAAATTTGAGTTTGTATTTTATTATTATAAAAGAAAAATGCATTGAAAATATATTGATAAGTGAGTATTTTGGAAAAGTTTTTAAAAGAGTATTGACAAAATATTTTAGTGTTGTGAAAATTTTTATTTTCATGTTTTTAAGATTATGAAAGGAGTTATTAAATGACTTGTAGTATTTTAGTCGGTGGAGCATGGGGTGACGAAGGTAAAGGTAAATGTATCACTTATCTTTGTGGTAATGATAAACCTGATATTATTGCTCGTGCAGGTGTAGGTCCAAATGCAGGACATTCTGTTGAGTTTAATGGTGAAAAATATGGTTTAAGACTCATCCCTTCTGGTTTTGTACATACTGATGCTAAACTCATGATTGGTGCTGGAGTATTAGTAGATAAAGATGTTTTATTTAAAGAATTTGAAGATTTAAAGAAATATAATGTAAAAGAAAGAACTTTTGTTGATCCTAGATGTGCTATTATTACTAAAGATCACAGAGAAAGGGACAAAAAATCAGAGCATTTAGCTAAAAAAATAGGAAGTACAGGATCCGGCTGCGGACCAGCTAATTCTGATAGGGTGTTAAGGACAGTTAAATTAGCTAAAGATGTTCCTGAACTTGAAGATTATTTGACTGATGTTTCTTTAGAAACTAATGATGTTTTAGATAATGGTGGAGATGTATTTATTGAAGGTTCTCAAGGATTTGCATTATCTCTTTACTATGGAACTTATCCATTTGTAACTAGTAAAGATACCACTGCAAGTACATTTGCTGCTGATGTAGGTGTAGGTCCAACTAAAGTCGATGAAGTAATAAATGTATTCAAAGCTTATATTACCCGTGTTGGTGAAGGACCTTTCCCAACTGAAATTTCACAAGAAGAAGCTGAAAGTAAAAATATTGAAGAATATGGTGTTGTAACTGGACGTAGGCGTCGTGTAGGTTTATTTGATATGGAACTTGCAAAAGAATCCTGTAGAATCAATGGTGCAACTCAAATAGCTTTAACCTGTGTAGACAGATTATATCCTGACTGTGCTAGAACACAAAGTTATGATGATTTGTCTGCAGAGACCAAAAAATTCGTTGAAGAAATTCAATCTGAAACTGGTGTTCCAGTAACTATTATTTCAACCGGTCCGGATTTAAAGGACACTATTGATTTAAGAAAAGAATTATTATAATTAATTAATTCCTTTCACTTTTTTTAATTTATTTTTGCTTAATTGTTGATATTTTTTAAAAAGGTTTTGTTCATGGCTTTAATTTTAAATTTTAAGAATGTTTCAGAAACTTTTATATATTGCTATTTTTAATACATATTACTGTAATTTAATTATGGTGATGATATGAATAAAAAATCAATTATAACTATTGTTATAATCGTTGCTGTTATCATTATTGCAGCTGGAGCATATATGTTTTACTCCAGTCAAGATGATGGTACAGTAACTATCGGTTATCTTCCAAGTGATCATGATGCAGCTTTATTCATTGCTGATGCTCAAGACATGTATCAAAAAGAAGGTATTAATACTAAATTAGTTCAATTCAATAATGGTGGAGACTTAATGACTGCTATGGCTAGTGGTGAAGTGGATGTTGGATATGTAGGTATCACTCCAGTATTGTCTTCAATAGAAAAAGGCGTACCAGTAAAAGTTATTTCTGGTGTACAGACTGAAGGTAGTGGAATTGTTGTAAGTAACAGTTCAGGAATTACTTCTGTTCAGGATTTAGAAGGCAAATCCATTGCTACTCCTGGAGAAGCTTCCATTCAATATATGTTGCTTAAATATTATTTAAATCAGAATAATATTGATATTAAAGATTTAAAAGTTTCTGCAATGAAAGTTCCTTCAATGAATGATGCTTTAAAATCTAATCAAATTGACGGTATGTTAACTTATGAACCGTTTGTAACTACTGCAGTTGAAAACGGCAATACTGAATTGGTTGACTCATCTGAAATCATACCTGGACATCCATGCTGTGTAGTTGCAGCATCTGATGATTTCTTAAAAGAACATCCTGATGAAGCTAAAAAAATTGTAGAAATCCATGCTAATGCTACTAAATATGTTCAAGAACATCCTGATGATGCAGTATCCCAATTACCAAAAGACATAGTAGCTAATCCGGATATTGAGAAAAAATCTTTAAGCGGAATCAATTTTGTTTCTGGATTGGATGATGCATACAAACAAAATGTAATGGACTTCATGAATATTGAAGTTGATTTAGGTGTTTTAAAAGAAAAAATCCCTGCAGATAAAATCTTTTATGATGTAACTGCTTAACTTATCTTTTGAATGTAATTTTTTATAAGTTACATTCCTCTTATTTTTTTTAGATTTTGATTCTGCCGCTGAAAGTTACAGCACTTCATTTGAAGAATCTTAACAATAGTTGATTGTAAAATAGAAAGAAGTAGCTGTGGTTATATTTGAAAGTTTTATTTTCACTTTAATATAATCAAAGCAATTTTTAATTTAAAGCACGAACTTTAATGTTTTTTTAAATATCTTTTGTGCTATCTACATAATCAATAGCTATTTTTAACAAGTTTGTAAATGTATTTACGATTTCCATAATTGCATTATCCAGATTTGCAATAGTTTGGTTCAATTCGGAATTGTCTATTCCGATATTTTTTAAATTGTCAATACTTTTTACAAGACTTTCCCTGTATTGTGGAAATATCTGATTTATATATTTAAAAAATGGTTCATATTCATTGTAATTAACTTCTTTTTGATTTAAGCTGTCTACAATATCCAAATACATTCTGTTAAAGTCTTTGGCACTATTTTTAAAAGATGGAGCTGTGTTTTCAATTTCTTCAGTTAATATTGTTATAGCTTCAGGATTGTTATTTTGAAGTTCATCTGCATTTTTTTGAATTATTTCACCGATATTTTGAAATCCTGTGTTTAATCTGGTTATAGCTATGGTATATAATTCCAAATCGATTTCATTAGTTATAGTATAACCTCCAACTAATGTTTAAAAGAAAAAAAGAGTAATTTCTCAAATGAGAAATTATAATTTGATTTTTATATCAAGAGCACTTGATCCGTTTTCGTATACGAAAATTGGGTTAATATCCAATTCGGATATTTCAGGGAAGTCTAAGGTTAACCTAGCTACTCTTTTAATAGCTTCTTTTACAGCATCAATATCACATGGTGCTTCTCCTCTGTAACCTTTAAGCAATTCGCTAACTTTAGTGTCATTGATTTGCTCATCAATTTCCTGACTGCTGATACCGTTAGCTAATTTAAAGGATACATCTTCAATAAGGTTAACGTAAATTCCACCCATACCAAATGCAATCATTGGTCCGAATTGTTTGTCTTTAATCATACCGACAATTACTTCCTGACCGGTTTCCATCATTTTTTGCACTTCCACACCGTCAGGTACAATGTCAGGATGTGCTTTTTTAGCATTAGCTATGATTTCATCGAAAGTTGCTTTAGCTTCTTCTTCACTTTCAATTCCTACTTTTACTCCACCGATATCTGATTTGTGAAGTATTTTGTCAGAAGCTATTTTAAGTACAACCGGGAATTCCATATCTGCTGCTAATTGGCTTGCTTCATCTGCATTGGTAGCTAATTTAATTGGTGCAGCTTCAATTCCATAAGCTTCAGCTACTGCATATGCCTCACTACCAAGTAAGGTGTCTCTGCCGTCAGCTTTAACTTTAGCGAATATCTCTTCTACAGCTTTTTTATCGATGTTGTCTAAATCATCAATACAGGAATCAGCTTCTCTGTGTTCCAATTCAGCATAGGTTGTCATAGCTGCAAGTGCATCTACTGCATTTTCAGGGAAAACATAAGTAGGCACATTGTGGGATCTTAGTGCATGATTTGCTGCTTCAAAGGTTGGTCCACCCATATTTACAACTAAAATAGGTTTTCCGAATTTTTCTCTTTCTTCTAAGATTGCAGCTGCAATTCCGTCTGGGTCTGCAGATGCTGTAGGACAAACCATGATGATTAAACTGTCTACTTGATCATCTTTTAAAACAATATCTAATGTTTCTTTGTACCTTTGTACTGGAGCGTCTCCTAAAACATCAATAGGGTTGTTTACACTACCTTCTTCAGGAATACCTTTCCTTAATTTTTCTTTTGTTTCTTCATCAAATTGAACAAGTTCCAATCCCTGTCTTTCCATTTCATCTACAGTAAGCACTCCTCCACCACCGGCATTGGTAATGATAGCTACATTGTTTCCTTCTGGAAGTGGTGCTTTGGAAAATGCCAATCCAATATCAAACAATTCTGCCATGCTGCTTACACGAAGGATTCCGGATTGTTCAAAAGCAGTATCAAATGCCAAGTCACTACCTGCTAAAGCACCTGTGTGAGAAGATGCTGCTTCTGCACCAGCATTACTTGAACCGGATTTAAGTACAACGATTGGTTTTTTAGCAGTGGTTTTTCTCATTGCTTTAACAAAGTTATCATCATCAGATATTGATTCTAAATAACAGATAATAACTGCAGTTTCAGGATCTTCAGCTAAATACTCCATTAATTCGGTTTCAGTTACACCAGCTTTGTTTCCAAGACTGATTACTTTACTGAATCCGATTCCTGAAGTAAGACTCCAGTCAAGAAGTGCTACCATCATAGCCCCACTTTGGGAAATAAATGCAATATTTCCTTTTGGTGGCATCATTTGTGCAAATGAAGAGTTTAATGGAGTGTGGGAATCTGTAATTCCTAAACTGTTTGGTCCAATAATATTTATACCATATTCTTTACTAAGTGCAACTAATTCTTCTTCTAATTTTGCACCTTCTTCTCCAATTTCTTTGAAACCAGCACTAATAACTACCATGTTTTCTACGCCAGCTTCACCACAGTCTTTTATTGATTCATTTACAAAAGCTGCAGGAATGGACATAATTACTAAGTCCACCTTTTCAGGAACATCTTTAATATTTTCATATGCTTTTAACCCTTGGATTTCTCCTCCTTTTGGGTTAATTGGGTATACTTTTCCGTTATATCCTCCAGAGATGATATTATCTATGATAATATAACCTACTTTACCTGGGGTGTTTGAAGCTCCGATTACAGCAACTGAATCAGGTTTAAACATTTTATTGAGATCTTTCATAGGTTTTTTCTCCTAGTTCTTTAATTTTTACCATTATTTAAATTATAATTTTTATGACGTTATAATTTGTAATGATAAATAATTAAAAATTATTATACTACTATTTTATGTTCTATTGTTATATAAAGATTGTTGTTATGAACAGTTCTATATCTTTTTAATAATTTTAACAGTATCTTTTGATACTTTGGTTAGTGTTATAACGAATTTTTTTGCTTATTTTTAGAAGATAAATTTTTTTTAATGGAAATTTTTTTACAGTTGTATCAAAATTTGATGAAAATATATAACTTATAATAAATATAATATTATATTAACTTAAATTATTATAATTAATTTTTATTCACTGTTAATTTTAGGGGTTAGGAAATGAGTTTGATTATTGCTTATATTGGAAAAAAAGGATGTGTAATGGCTAGTGATAAAAGAAGAATTGGTTATTTTGGAAATAAAGAGCAGTTAAATGCATTGGAATCCGAGTTATATAGTGGCAAAATAAAAAATGATGAGGAGTTTAAAAAGAAAGCTGATGAATATGGCATTGCAATTAAGTTAACTGAAGATGCTACTAAAATAACTACTGTAGGAAATTGTGTAAGAGGGGAAGTCACTACTAAAAAAGCCTTTGAAACATACAGAAAAAGAATTTATGGAACTACAATGGGTTACCAAATAGTGGAACTGTCAGGCTCTGAAACTGTTTCCAGAGAAGCTGGTGAAAAAGCGATTATTGTATTCGGTAATAAATTTGCCAAACAGGAAGCAGAAAAGCTAATAAATAAAAAATGGAAACCTTCATTAAGTTTAAAATATATGGGTGACATCTTTGAAGAGATATTAACTGAAATTTCTAGAAAAACACCTACAATTGGAAATGAGTTTGATGTTTTAATCAAACAGCCTAAATTCAATAAATCAGAAGCTCAAAGACATCTTAATGTAAGTATTGACAAGGATATTAAGGTTTTATCTAAATTCAGACAAAAACTGCAGGAAGATTTAATCCAAAAAAATAAAGAAATAGCGTTAGCTGATAAAATTATTGATAAGGGAGATATTGGTGAAGTTGTTTCAGTCGATGGAAAAATGCTTCATGTTAAATTAAATAGCAAAACACAGGCTTTTGATGGAAATTGGAAACAGATAGCTAAACCAAATGAAACTGTTTTTATGTTCAGCGACAATGGTGATGCAGAACTTGGAGATAAGGTAGTTATCCAGAATGAAAAATTATGTCTTAAAAAGGACAAATCCAATCTTAAGTGTGATATAATTTTATGTGGTTTATAAAGGGGATTTTTTAAATGAAAATAACATTTTTAGGTACTGGAGGTGGAAGGTTTTCAGCTATCAGTCAACGAAGAATGACTGGCGGTTTTAGAATTGATAATCTGAACGGGAAAAACTATCATGTTGATCCAGGTCCTGGGGCACTTGTTAGAACTTACCAATTCGGATTTGACCCAAGAAACTTAGATGGTGTTTTTGTTTCTCATGCACATACTGACCATTATAATGATGCGGAAATTCTCATTGAAGCCATGACCAGAGGAATGACCAAAGAATATGGTGTTGTTTTAGGAAATAAAAGTGTTCTTGACGGTTATGAGAGATGGGGTCCGGGAATTTCAAATTATCATCAAAGTCATTCTAAAAAATATGTTCTGGAGCCAAATCAGGTTGAAAACATTAATGGCTGTTCTGTTAAAGGTACAAAAACAGTTCATGGTGACCCTGAAGGTGTAGGATTTCAGATTGATTATAAAGGTTTTAAAATATCCTATACTTCAGATACGGGATATTTTGAGGATTTGCATAAATACCATGAAGGAGCAGATATTTTAATAGCTAGTGTACTTAGGCCGGGAAATAAATCTATTAGGGGTCATTTATGTTCACGTAATTTTATTGAGTTATTAAAAGAAGTAAAGCCAAAATTAGCTATTATGACTCACTTTGGTCTTAAAATGTTAAGTATAGATCCAATTGATGAAGCAAAAAGAATAACTAAAGAAAGCGGTGTAAAAACATTAGCTGCTTTTGATGGGATGTCTTTTGAAGTAAATACTCAAAATCCTGCAAGGATTCGCATTAAAACATTAAAAGATGTCAATTCTCAGATTCACAGTTCAAATATTGATTTAAATAGAAGAGAGAGGAAAAATACTTACCAGGCTTCATTAAAAAATGGAGAAAATGATGAGCTTACAATTGGAAGAAACGGTTAGATTTCCAGATTTGAAGGATGAATATATCCGGATCTAATCATATGGTCTGCAAGAACAATGGCTACACTGGATTGAGCTACAATAGTTGCTCTTGGACAGATACAGGGGTCATGTCTTCCTTGGATACTTATTTCTTTTGCTTCCATTTTTTCCAAGTTAACTGTTTTTTGACATTTTGAAATTGAAGGAGTAGGTTTAACTGCGATTCTTGAAATAATAGGCATGCCATTACTTATTCCACCAATAATTCCTCCGGAACTGTTGGTTGATGTGTAAATTTCATTATCTTCAATATAGTATTCATCATTAATCTCTGATGCACTGCTTGTAGCTACATCAAAACCAAAACCGATTTCCACTCCTTTTACAGCATTTATATTCATTAGAATTCTGGCTAAATCACCATCAAGCCTTTCAAATACTGGTTCTCCAAGCCCTGCAGGAACTCCGACAGCTACTGTTTCAACAATTCCGCCAATTGAATCCCCTTCCTGTTTTTTAGCCAAAATTAATTCTTCCATAGCTTTAGCAGCTTCTAAATCACCACATCTTACGGAATTTTTCTCAACATTTTCTTTTACAGTATCAAAATCATTGCTGTGAGCCATTATGTCACCGATTTGAACAACCTGAGAAACAATTTCGATATTTTTTGTTTTTAAAAGCTTTTTAGCTATTGCTCCTGCAATTACATGACCTATAGTGATTCTTCCGCTTCCGCGACCTCCTCCATTGTAGTCATAATTGCCATATTTGCTCATCCAACCGTAATCTCCATGAGATGGGCGGGGAGTGTTTTTAAACATTGAGTAATCTTTGGAATGCTGATTATTGTTATAAACAATTCCTGTAATAGGTGTTCCGTCAGTTTTACCCTCAAAAATTCCTGATAAAATCTGAACTTTATCTTCTTCTTTACGTGGTGTTGTTACTCCGCTTGTTCCAGGTTTTCGTTTGTCCAGTTCTTTTTGAATATCTTCAGGACTTAATTCAAGATTGGCAGGACATCCGTCAATAACTGCTCCAACAGCTTTTCCGTGACTTGATCCGAAGCTGGTTACTGAAAACATTTTTCCGATTGTATTTCCCATATTTGTTTCTCCAATAAAAATCTTATATTCATAGTAATATAATATAAATTTAATAAATGTTTTGTTGAGTAGTATGAGTGAAAATAATATTAATCTGATTTATGACAAATTACTTAAGACATATTCCTATCAGGGATGGTGGCCTATTATAGGTTATGACGGCTCAAATCCCACTAAAACAGGTGCTGTTAAAGGTTATCATCCAAATGATTATAGTTTTCCAAGAAATTCGAAAGAGCAGTTTGAAATTATAATGGGGTCTGTTCTGACTCAGAACACTTCCTGGCCTTCAGTAGAAAAAGCATTAAATAATCTAAGTCTTTTAAGT
This sequence comes from Methanobrevibacter intestini, assembly GCF_047402955.1. Classification (NCBI taxonomy): domain Archaea; kingdom Methanobacteriati; phylum Methanobacteriota; class Methanobacteria; order Methanobacteriales; family Methanobacteriaceae; genus Methanobrevibacter; species Methanobrevibacter intestini. Next base: position 383,935 of record NZ_CP187956.1, on the reverse strand, counting down.
GATTTTTCAGCTGAAAATATTCTTGAACTGGCTAATTCCTGTGAAGATGAATTTAAAAAAGCTATTCGCCCTGCAGGTTATTTTAATCAGAAATTTAATTATCTTAAAAATATTGCCAAATTTTATATTTCTTTAGATGGTGAAATTCCTTCCAGAAAAGAAGTTTTAGCAGTTAAGGGAGTAGGTAATGAAACAGCAGATTCTATTTTACTTTTTGCATATAAACAAAAGCAATTTAAAGTGGATGCCTATACTAAAAGGATATTTTCTTATTTGGGATATTTTGATGAAAAAGAAAAGTATATGAATATTAAAAAATTATTTGAAGATAGTTTTAATGGAGATGTTAATGCATATCAGGAGTATCATGCATTGATTGTTGAGCATGGAAAAAATTACTATCTAAAAAAGCCTTACGGGATTGAAGATACGCTTTTAAGTGAATTTAAAATATGATAAATATTAAGTGTAATATTTTACTAATAATTATGTAGGTGAAAAAATGGTATTTCCAGTTACAAGAATGAGAAGATATAGAAAAAACTCTAAAATCAGAGATATTGTTCGTGAAACTAAATTGGACAAAGAAGATTTGATTTATCCTATTTTTTTCAAAGAAGAACTTGAAGGTGATGAAAAAGAACCTATTGAATCAATGCCTGGAGAATACAGGTATTCTTTAAATGCAGGTATTGAATTTGCAAAACAATTGGAAGAAAAAGGTTTAAAATCAATTATTGTCTTTGGAGTTCCATTACCTGAAAGTAAAGATGAAGTGGCTAGTCCGGATTACTCATCTACAGGAATAGTTCAAAGAGCAATTCGCGAACTTAAAAAACAGACAGATCTTGTTGTTATCGGTGATGTATGTTTATGCCAATACACTTCTCACGGACACTGCGGATTAATTAAAGAAAATGACGATACTGACGACGGAGTGGAAATATTAAATGATGAATCATTGAAATACATTGCTAAAGTAGCTGTTTCTTATGCTAAAGCTGGTGTAGATATAGTGGCTCCTTCTGATATGATGGATGGCAGAGTGGATGCTATCAGAACTGCATTGGATGAAAATGGATTTTATAATGTTATGATTATGTCATATTCAGCAAAATATGCATCTGCATTTTATGAACCATTTAGAGCAGCAGCTGATTCATCACCAACTTGCGGAAACCGTAAAAGTTATCAGATGGATCCTGCAAATGCCTTAGAAGCAATTAGGGAATGTGAACTTGATGTTATTGAAGGTGCTGACTTTTTAATGGTTAAACCTGCTTTACCTTACCTGGATATTATTAAAACAATCAGAGAAGAATTTACACTACCTTTAGTTAGCTATAATGTAAGTGGGGAATACTCAATGATTATGGCAGCTATTGAAAAAGGATTTTTAACTGAAAATGCAATTTTAGAAAGTTTAATCTCTATTAAAAGAGCAGGATCAGACCTGATAATCACTAACTTTGCATCATATGTGCTTTTAAATGATTTGCTTTAAGTTGATATTATGGATTCAAAAACAATAGCTAAAATAGCTCAAATAGCTTCAGCATTAGAAGTAAGTGGATATCCAAAGCCTGGAAATGTTCATAGAACCCGTGATTTTGAAGATATGGAATTTGAAGACTTTATAATAAGTGGAATTGTAATTGGGGATACTATTGAAAAAGCAACTTCAAAAGTCAATAAAAACTGTCTTCAGAATGCAAAGTTAGGTAAATACATATTGGATGCTGTAAAAGAAACAGATAAATGGATAGCTAATAATACAAATCTTGGAATTGTAATGATGATTACTCCAATAGCCTGTGGGGCAGCTATCAGTGATGATTTTTCTCAGCTTAGAAAAAATACTTCTCAATTAATGGAAGCAACTACTGTGGAAGATGCAGTGGATTTGTATGATGCAATTAACATTGCAGATGCCGGCGGAATGGGTGATCAGGATGAGTATGATGTAGCTAGTGAAAATGCAAAAGAAGAATTAAGGGCAAATAAACAAACTATGTTTGATGTTTTAGAGATTTCTGCACCATGGGACAGATTAGCTAATGAAATGACTACGGGAATGCCTGTTGTTTTTGAAAAAGGTTATCCGACTTACCGTGATTTGAGAAAAACCATGAAAGCTAATGATGCATGTGTTTTAACCTTTTTAACTATTTTATCTGAAATTCCGGATACTTTAATTTCAAGAAAATATGGTGACAAAAAAGCCAGTGAGGTTTCATCTCATGCTAAGGAATTGCTTTTATTTAAGGGTGATGGCAGTTTTTCAGATAAATTAAATGAATTTGATAATTATTTATATGAAAACAAATTAAATCCCGGAACTACTGCTGATTTAACTGCAGCTTCTATTTTTGTCAGCTATCTGGAATCATATTTCTAAATACTTTTTTTCTTTTTTTATTATCTTCAAAGCCCATATTTAAATTAAAATATTTCTTTTCCAATTCCTCTTTTTAAATAAAAGCTATTTTTAGCTAACATTTATAAATTCTATTTACATATATTATAATATTATTTATTATTTAAGGTGTTTAAATGAGTGGGGATATTAAAAAAACCATTAGTGAATTACATATTTATGAGAAAAAACTTTTAAAAGAATTGGAAACTAATCCTGATGCAACTCCTGAGGAAATAGCTAAAAATACGCAAATGGATATTAAATCTGTTATGAGTGCAGCAGGTTCCCTTGCTTCTAAGGATATTATTGAAGTGGATAAGGATGTTGAAGAAGTTATTTCTTTAACTGATAATGGAAATGAATATGCAGATGGGGGACTTCCAGAACGTAAAATCCTTAAAGTATTGTCTTCCAAAAAAGAAATGAACATGGGAGATTTAGCTAAAGATGCTAATATTGATAAAAAAGAAACTAACATAGCTATTGGCTGGTTAGTTCGTAAAAATTGGGCTAAAATCAATAAAGGCATTGTAACTATTACTGAACATGGTCAGGAATCCTTTAAAATATTAGGAACTGATGAAAAGTTATTAAAACATTTGCAGGAAGCTAAAAATTCTATTAAAAGTAATTTACCTCCTGAATTATTAGACGGATTTAAAAAACTTAATGACAGGAAAAATATTTTAAATATTAAAAAGAACACCTCACACTCTTTTAAAATATTAGATAAAGGTGAAGCTATATTAAATGAAGGTTTCACTATTCAAAAACAAGCTACTCAATTAACACACCAACAATTAAAAGACGGGGAATGGAAAGATTTAGAATACCGTCCTTATGATATTAATGCTGAAGCTCCAAAAATTTTCCCAGGTAAAAAACATCCTTTAAGGGAAATTATTGATGAAATCAGAGAAATCTTTTTAAACATGGGATTCAGTGAGGAAAATGGTTCTATTGTAGCTTCTGCATTCTGGAACTTTGATTCTTTATTCCAGCCTCAAGATCATGCAGCCCGTGAAATGCAGGATACTTTTTATGTTAAAAATCCTTTGACATGTGATTTGCCGGATCAGAAATTAGTTGATGAAACTGCTGAAATTCATAATACCGGTGGAGACACAGGTTCTACAGGATGGCAATATGACTGGGATGAGGATGTTGCAAGACAAACAGTTTTAAGAACACATACAACTGGAATCTCAACAAGATATTTATATGAGCATGAAGCTCCGTTTAAAATGTTTTCTGTAGGTAGGGTATTTAGAAGAGAAACTATTACTTATAAACATTTGCCGGAGTTCCATCAGGTAGAAGGGCTTGTTGGCGGTGAAGGTGTTAACTATCAAAACTTAATGGGCTTTTTAAAAGAATTTTATAAAAAATTAGGTTTTGAAGTTAGATTCAGACCTGCTTACTTCCCATACACTTATTTGTCTACTGAATGTGAAGTTTACCTTGAAGATAAGGAAAGCTGGATTGAACTTGGAGGTTCTGGAATGTTTAGACCTGAAGTTCTTAAACCGTTAGGTGTAGATGTTCCTGTTCTTGCGTTTGGTTTAGGTATTGAAAGATTAGCTATGATTAGATATGATATTTCTGATATTCGTATGCTTTATAAAAGTGATATTAAATGGCTTCGTGAATTGCCTACAACAAATGGAGTTAGGTTATAAATGTCAGTTAAGCTCGTTTCTTGGAATGTAAATGGTATCAGAGCAGCCAGTAAAAAGCCAGAGTTTTGGGATTGGTTTAGTAATACTAATGCAGATATTATTAATTTTCAGGAAGTTAGAGCTACTGAAGATTCAATACCTGAAAAGTTAACCAATGTCAGTGGATTTAACTCTTATTTTAATGAAGCTGAAAAGAAAGGATATAGCGGTGTCGGCACATTTTCCAAAATCAAACCTGAAAATGTTATTAGAGGTTTGGGAGTTGAAGCACTGGATAAGGAAGGTCGTGTACTTAGACTTGAATATAGTGATTTTACTCTTTTCAATATTTATTTTCCAAATAGTGGAATGAATGCTAAAAGGTTAGACTATAAAATAGACTTCTGTAATGCTTTGCTTGATTTACTTGAAGATTTAAAAAATCAGGGTCAGAATTTAATCATTACTGGTGATGTCAATATAGCTCATAATCCGATTGATGTTTATAATCCGGATAATTGTGAAGGTAAATCAGGTTATCTTATTGAAGAACGTGAATGGTTAGATGATTTGCTGGCTAGCGGTTTTGTTGATACTTTCAGAATGTTTGATAATTCTGGAGATAATTTTACCTGGTGGAGTTATAGAACTCGTGCAAGAGACCGTAATGCCGGCTGGAGACTGGATTATTTCTTTGTAAATGAAGAATTTAAAAATAAAGTAAAATCAGCAACCATAAAAGATGATGTTTTTGGTTCTGATCATTGTCCGGTTACTTTGGAACTGGATTTATAATATTGTATTCACATCACCGATATTTTCAATAATGGTGATATCTAACTGTTCTTTTCTGATGTATGTTCTGTCTTCTTCTGTAACATCTGAATTAACAAGTATTGCACTCATTCCGGCATTCACGGCTCCAAGTGCATCTTCTTTAAATTTATTTCCAATCATTATTGATTTTTCAGGATCACCATTCATTTTTCTTAGAGCTACATCAAAGATTAATTTATCTGGTTTTTTTGCCCCTACTTCTTCAGAGGTGATTACAGCATCAAAAAAAGAGTACACATTAAGTCTTACTAATTTCTCCCATTGTTTGATTGTAATTCCATTGGAAATAACACCTAAACGATATCCTTGGCTTTTAAGATAAATTAGTGTGTCAATAGTTTCGGCAAATGGTCTTAAAAGAGCTATTTTAACATTATGGTAAGTTATCATACCTAATGCTACAAGCATAGGGTCTTCATGACCTAAAACTACTTCTGTTAAAATATTAAAGTGCTTGCCGTAATTTGAACCTTTTTGTCTTATAATAGTTTTTAAAACACCATAAGCTTCATCTTTATCTAATGGAAGTCCATTGTCTACCATTAATTCAATAGCTGCTTTTCTTGCGGTTTGTGCAAATGTTGATGTGTCAAGTAAAGTATCATCTACATCAAAAAATACAACACGGTCATCATCAGGGTTATTATGCATCATTATATTTACCTATTATTTTAGTCTTATTTAAAGTTTTATTAGAAAAATGCATCTAAACTTGTTTGTTTTTCTCCTTGTGCTAAATCTTCCAAATCTTGTTTTGTGTAGCCTAATGAGTACATTATTCTTCCAATAGCTGGAATCATCTGATTATTTATGTAGTAATCTCTGTCATATTCCAATCCTTCGCTATAGTCATAAGGAACTGCTCTTTGGCTAATTGAACCTTTTCCTTTTATGATTACATATTGGATAATTGTTCCTTTAGTTATTTTAATTCCATGTTCTTCCATTTTTTTAGCTGCAATTACATGAGGGCCTATTTGTTTGTATTCATTTAAAGGTTTTGTGATTTGTGTGTGTATTATCAGTTCTTTTCCTTCAATTTTTCCACTTTTTAGTCTTTTTAAAACTTTTTTAACGGTATTAATTGCTTTTTTGGTGTTTCCTTCTTTCAGTATGTCTTTCAGTATGTCTTTTTGTGTTTGTTTAACAATTGGTGCCCAGTCTCTTCTGACTAATTCCAGACCTTTTGCTATGATTTCACCATCTTCAATAACTGCATATCTTTTTTTACTTACAAAAAATCCTCTTCTGTAGAATCCTTCATATTCCAATTCCATAACTTCCGGAAGTGTTGCATTAAGATTGGTTATGAATTTCTGAGCTTGATTTTTAATTTCAGCTTCCAATTCCAGCTGTTCTTTTGTTTCTTTTGGCAATTTTTTTACACCAATTTTATTTTAGTTATTTATTATTATTGCTTTGATAATTTAAATTGTTATTGTTTTGAAATATTTAATTGAGTTAATGTTGTTTGTTTTAGAAATATTGCTTTAAAAATTATTTATTTACTTAAAAAATACTTATAATTTCTTTTCAAATGCTCTTCTTGGTTAATTATTTATTTTATAAGATTATAACAATAAGTAAGGTGATATGTTATGAAAACTCAAAGATTAATTTCCAGCTATGATGAAATAAATGATATTTTCTGTGGGAAAATAGATGGTAAAAATGGCTATTTTGCAAATTATGCAATGAATAAAGGAATTTTTATAAATATTGATAAAAATGGATGTCCAGTATCTGTTTTTATAGATAATGCATCTGATATTTTAAATGTTAAAAAAGAAATTTTAGAAGAATCTGATATTAAAATTGGTATTGGCTGTGATGGTCTTTCAATATACTTTGATATCTTTGTAAATGGAGTAAAAATTTATAATAATGAATTTGAAAATACTTATGGGATTCCAGATCTTAATTTTTTATTAGATAGTAATTATTAAAAGGAATAATACTTCCTTTTTTTATTATCATATATATTTATAATTTATTTTTAATATACTATTAATTGAGTAAATTAATAAATGTGAGAGAATGAATAAAAAAATTATATTTTTTTGGTCTTTGTTTTTATTATTGATTATTCCGATAGCATCAGCTAATGATGCTTCCGAATGGTATGTAGGAACAAATACAACAATTGATGGTGACGGATCACAGGAAAATCCATTTAATAATATGGATTTGGCTTTAAGTTATGCATCAGATAATGACACTGTTTATGTTAATGAAGGAACTTATACTGGAGCTAAAAATACTAATTTAACAATAAACCATGAATTAACTATTCAGGGAATGGGTAATGTAGTATTTGACGGCAATAAATCCAGCAGGATTTTTAATGTTGCCTGTGATAATGTAGTTTTAAATGGATTAACTTTTATTAACGGCAATGGCAGTCTGGAATATGGCGGTGCAATATGCTGGGGTGGAAATAATGGTTTAATTTCCAATTCTGTTTTTGAAAACAATTATGTAGATAAACTTAACTATTCCTATGGTGGGGCCGTTAGTGTATCTAAAGATGCTAAATTGACAATTGATAATTCTACTTTTAAAAATAACATTGCTTATGGTGGAGGAGCTATAGATAGTGAAGGAAAACTGAATGTTGTAAACTGTTATTTTGAAAAAAATACAGCTGTCAATCGTGATGGCGGAGCTATTTCCAATGTTGGAATACTTAAAGTAAGCAACTCTACTTTTGTGAATAATTTTGCATCAAGAAACGGTGGAGCTATTAAAAATATAAATGGTAATTTAAAAGTAAGCAATTCTGTTTTTATAGCAAATCGTGCTGACGGAGTTTATAAAGACTGCTATGGTGGAGCTATCTATCAGTGGGATTGTGCCGATATGGAAATTTACAATTCATCATTTGTTGACAATTATGCAGCAAGAGGTGCAGGAGCTATATTTTCACATAGTGGATATATGGGAGGTTCAGCTTCCGTATTTGCCTATGGGTGCGAATTTATTAATAATTCAGATGTAGACAATGCTATAACTTTAATAGCTACTTCCTGTAATGTATCTAACTCCGTATTTATCAATGATACGGTATACAGCAATTTTACGAAAGTGTACTTTGACAATAACTGGTGGGGGTGCAATAATCCTAATTGGGCATCTACATTAGTTAATATTTTAGTTCCTAAAAGTTTTGCAGTTTTAAATTTCACTGCCAATCCTGAAACTGTTGAAGTCAATGAAAAGATTACTTTAAAGGCTGATTTAGTTTGGAATAAAACTGCAGTACATGCAGATGTTCCTTTAAGAGCTATTAAATTAAATGCAACTGGCGGAGTTTTAGAAAACAATAACGGTACTTTGGATTTCACTACAACATTTAAAAGCAGTGTTGAAAATGATTATACTGTCTATGCATATGTTGACAATGAAATTCAGAAAGTTAATGTTAATGTTAAAAATATTGCAAGTATTTTAACAGTTCCTGATGTTGAAATGTATTATCATGACGGAACTAAATTAATCATTAAACTAACTGACAAAACAGGAAAAGCATTAGCTAATAAAAATGTCACTGTTACAATTAACGGAGTTACTATGAATCGTGTAACTGATGAAAAAGGTATTGTTGCAATGTCTATTAATTTAGTTAGCAATATTTACAATGTTACAACCTGTTATATGGAAGATAACATTACAGTTAATTCTATTTTAAATGTCAAATCAACTATTTCAAGTTCTGACATAGTTAAAATATTTAGAAATGAAACCCAGTACAGCGCCAAATTTGTAGATGCTAAAGGTAATTTACTTACCAATGCTAATGTTACATTTAATATTAACGGAGTCTTTTATACCAAAACAACTAATGATAAGGGAATAGCTGGTTTGAATATTAGATTATATCCAGGAAACTATATTATTACGGCTATAAATCCTGTTAATGGTGAACAAATAGGAAACAAGGTAATTGTTAAACCGAATATTGCAGATAATAAAGAACTTGTAAAATACTTTAGAAATGCTTCACAATATTCAGTTAAATTACTTAATAATGACGGCAGTGTTGCTGTGGAAGGTGAAAAAGTAATATTTAATATTAATGGAGTCTTTTACACTAAAGCAACCAATGCATCAGGTATAGCTACTTTAAATATTAATTTAAACCCTGGAAAATACATTGTCACTGCAATTTACAAAGAGTGCATGGTTTCCAATAATATTACTGTTTTACCAACAGTAATTGCCAAAGACGGAAATATAACTCAGGGAAATTCTTTTGTAGCAACTGTTGTTGATGGATGCGGAAATCCTTTAGCTAATCAAAGTGTTACTTTCAATATTAACGGAGTATTTTACAATAAAGTATCTAATGACAAAGGTAAAGCCAGTTTGAATATTAGATTAAATCCGGGTGAATATATTATTTCTACTTATTGTAATGATTGTGTAATATCTAATAGGATTTTAGTTATGGCTCCACAGGAGAATAATGTTCCTATTGCTGTTACACATACAGTAAATTCTGTTCTTAAGGAATATGATGACGGATATTATGCGGGCACTCCATTTTTAAATGGTGATAATTATCATGCATATATCTATGATGAAAAGGGGGCTGTTGCAGATGTTATAGAAATTAATCCTCTTACTGGTCAAATTATTGGGAGAGGTTAAAATAATGTCTGATGCTGTAATTGAATTGCAAAATGTCGTTAAAAAATATGATAAGATTGCAGTTGTAAATAATCTGTCTTTAGAAGTTAAAAAAGGTGAAATATTTGGATTTTTAGGTCCAAACGGTGCTGGAAAAAGCACGTCGATTAATATGATGGTAGGATTATTAAAACCTACAAGTGGAAATATATTATTTAATGGAAAGGATTCTTCATATCTTGATGAAAAAGAAATAGGAATTTGTCCGCAGGATGTTGTATTATGGAACAATCTAACTTGCTTTGAAAATTTGTACATGATAGGAAAAATGTATGATATTCCAAAAAAGACTTTAAAAGAAAGGATACTGGTAATTCTTGAAAAATTACATCTGACAGATAAAAAAGATGAATTGGTGTCCTCTTTATCGGGAGGAATGAAACGTAGAATGAATATAGCTATGGCTACTATTCATAATCCATCTGTTGTTGTTTTGGACGAACCATCAGAAGGTTTGGATCCACAGTCTAGAAGATTGCTGTGGGATTATATTCTCCATCAAAAGGAATTAGGCCATACGGTTATTTTAACTACTCATTTAATGGATGAAGCAGATATGTTAAGTGACAGGGTAGCTATTATTGACCATGGTCAATTATTAAAATTAGACACTCCAAAGAAATTAAAACAAATAATTGGTAATGGAGACACTGTTCAACTTGAATTAGATAATTCTGAAGACAATACTAAAATTATCAATAAACTTAAAAGTATTGCTGATTTAAACAATATCTTTGAAGCTGATGAAAAAATAATTCTTGTTTTGTTGGATGCAGTTAAAAAACTTCCGGATATAATACATTTGGTTGAAAGTAATGATTCTAAAATAGTAGATATTAGCATACGTCAAAATACTTTGGAAGATGTATTTATTGAGTTAACAGGAAGACAATTAAGAGAGTGAGTTAAAATGAAAATATTTGATATCGTCCAATTAAATTTTAAACAGTTAATTAGAGATAAGAAAAACTTATTCTTCTTATTATTGTTTCCTGCAGTATTCATGTTAATATTCGGTATCGGTTTTGGAGATAATGTGGAAAGTGATGTGGATATAGCTGTCATTAATCATGACAATGCATCTGGGGTTAATTTAGGAAATGAATTGGTTGGAGTAATTAAAGACTTTAATTCCAGCGAAAATGAAAGTTTATTTACAGTTCATGAGGTTAGCAGTGAAGATAAGGCTCAAAAAATGCTGGAAAACGGATCTGTTTCTACAATTCTGATTATTCCTCAAGGTTTTACTAGTGATATGGGAAATAATATGTCTAGTTTAGGGGAGATTGTAATTAAAGGAAATCCGATTGATGCAGATTATGGTATTGGAAGTAGTGTTATTTCAGGAATTGTTTCAGAATTCTCTAAACAAATTATAAATAAGGTTGCAGGTCAAACTATTCCGGAAATTGAGCTAAAATATGAAGACTTGAATATTTCTTCATCTTCTACCTTTGATTTATATGCACCAGGTTTGATTGTATTTGCAATTTTAATGACTATAACGGTAGTTGCTTCTAATGTAGCTACTGAAGAAGAAAGTGGAATGATTAAACGTTTGAGACTTTCTAAAATGAAAACAAGAGATTATGTACTTGGAAATTTAATTTCATGGTCTTTTGTAGGTGTCATTCAGGTAATTATAATGCTTTTGGTAGCTATTTTAGTTGGATTTAAATGGGAAGGGGGAATTTATACTTTATTCCTGGCCTGTATTGTAGGTATTGTAACTACATTTTCTTCAGTAGCTGTTGCTTTGATAATTGTAGCTTTATCAAAAAATGCAAAACAGGCTTCAAGTATTTCTCCAATTATTGCTGTTCCATTAAGTTTTATCGCAGGAGCATTTATTCCATTACCTGATTGTGTTATAGCTACTATAAATAATCAGCAAATACAGATTTATGAGATTTTACCTTGGAATCAGGCAATTACTGCAATTCGTCAGGTTCTGACTTATGGCCAGGGTTTAGATGCAATAGTTATGAACCTAATAATTATATTAATAATGGGAATTATATTATTAGGTATAAGTATTCTATTGTTTAATAGAAAAATTTCACGGGAAAATTAATTTAAGGTTTGGTTTATTATGGATAAAGAGAATGTGATTTATATTTGCATTATTATTGTAGCATTAGTTGCTTTAGCTATTGTTTCAATTTATGCATTAGAATATTCTCAGGAAAAAACTAATTTGAAGATTATGAGTGATTCTAATTTACATAATGGTGATTCATTTACTTTAAGATTAAGTGATGCTTATAATAAACCAATTAACAATAAATCTGTTGAAATTATTGTAACTGATGTATTAGGTGAAAAAAACAGTTTTAATGTTACAACAGATGCTTGTGGGGAAAATACCTTTGGAATAAATGTTACTCCTGGAATATATTCATTTGATTGTGTTTTTTCAGGTGACAGCAATTATAAACAATCTAGTACATCACAAAACATTTCAGTTTGTGATTACTAGATAATTTCTTTTTTAGAAAAATCCAAATTTTTCTTATTTTGAAAGGCAAATAAAACATTTATATATAATGAAAGAGTAATATTTTATTATCATTATTCTTTAAGACTCTTTATTGCTCTCAAGATTTAAATTGTTATTTATCTTCTTGTCACAACAGTTTAAATGAAAGAGGCTTAATGACGCGATTATTATTTAATTATATTTATTAGGTGAAATAATGGCAATTTCTCAAGGAAAATCAACTAGATTACCATCTGGTGCAAGGAATGTTGCAAACCGTGGAAAAAGGAAAGCTGAATTAGGTAGAGATCCAGCTGAAACTAGAGTAGATGAAAAAAGATTGAAAAAAATCAGAACCCGTGGAGGAAACGAAAAACTCAGATTAGCTACTGCTAATAAAATGAATTTAACTGATCCTGCTACTGGTAAATCCCAAGTTGTAGATGTTTTAGGTGTAATTGAAAACTCTGCAAACCCAAACTACGTAAGAAGGAACATCATTACCAAAGGTGCTATTGTAGAAACTCCTGAAGGTAATGCAAAAGTAACCTCTAGGCCTGGTCAAGACGGTGTACTTAACGGAATTTTAATTTAAATAATTTATTTTATTTAAATTTACTTTTTTTACTAAAATTAGAAGATTAGCTTGTAAAATTTCTTTTTATACTTATTTTAGATTTATACTTTATTTTTTAAAAAAAGGAGTTAAAGGAATTTTCATTCCTTATTTTTTCTTTTCATTAAAAGCACTCCAATTGGCGCACCAATAAGAATACCTATTATTAATCCAATGAATAACGGCACAGCAAATGAACTTTGAGATTCTTCAGTTTGTATTGGTGCATTCATTATTTTATTTAATCCGTCTTCTATAGTATCATTGTTAACATTGTCAACTACAATAACCCTATCAGATACTTCGGAATGTTTCTTTAAAAATTCATTTCCACTATCCTGATAAGCTATCATTAATATGCGTTTGTTTGTGTTGTTTACAGTATGTTCTAAAATATGTTCTACATCAGCCTGTGAAGTAAATTTATAAACACTGATGTTCATTCCATTTGAATCAGCTATGTCTTTAGCTAGCTGTCCGTTTGTTTCATCTGCAATAACCATTGTATCGGCAGTTACATCAACTCCATGTCCGTATACAGCAGATATGATTAAAGGTATTAATAAAATTATAATTAAATATTTTTTATTCATAGTATCACTCATTAATCCTCATTATTTCAGGTTTCATAGTTTTAATTGCACTTATAATCACTACATTTGCAGCTCCTTCAATTATTGATATAAACAAGTAAAATGGGAGCAATGTTGCAAGTAATGCGTTTAAACTCATAGTTCTAGATATTAATAATATAATTATTTGTCCAAGTGTTGCAAATATAATTCCAATTACTGTTCCTCCAAATATTGCAAACTTTTCATTTAAGTCTTTAAATAAATTGTAGAAAAAGTATGTTGTTATAGATATTATAAAGCCTATTACTATAAAATTAGCTCCGAGAGAAGTTAATCCACCCATATTCAATGCTAATGCCTGTATAATTAAACTTATAAATGCAACTATACTTGAGGAATGTGGTCCTAATATAATTGCAATTAATGGAATTAAAAAGAAATGAATCGGAACACCGAGAGGTGAAGGAATAGACAGTGATGTAATGATTACTGTAAATACACTAAAAATAGCCATTGAAACAATTTTCTTGTCTTTTTGACTGTCTTTTTGAAATTTATAGAAACATATTGCCATAATTAATATTGTTAAAATCCAGTAGATAAGTGCCTGGTCTATAGTTATTATTCCATCGGGTATATGCATTATATCACTTTTTCATTTATATTCTTATATATTTAAAGGTAATATGTATTTAAGACTTTTTATTACTTTTTTGCCATTTTTCATTGAAAAGTATTACTTTTTAAACATTTTAATTAACTGAATATTATTTATTAGTAGTTTGTTAATATATTCAGTATTACTTTTGATTAAATTATATTTTGATTAAATTGCAGAAGTTTTAACGAATTTTATAATTATTGTTTTGTTGTCGGGTCTTTAAAATTGATTTTTTGAGGTTAAATAAGTTAATATGGATGTTAAGGTATTTTACGCAGGTAGTTTTAAATTTCTTTTTAGAAAAGTAATACTTTTTTTAGTTTTTTTTCATAATTCGTAATAATAATATTTATATATGTATTACTTTTCATATTAGATTGTATTCATTTGTTCATGGATACGGATTTAATTAATTAAAAAGGAGGTTTGATTTAATGGTTGTTAAAAATAACGGGAAGCGATTCGTGTTTATATTATTGGTCGTGACATTAATTGCTTTAATGATGGGCAATGTTTGTGCAGAAGATGTTAATGGTACAAATGTTGATACATTAACACCAACTAAATCAATTAATGTAGAGGTTAATTACGAATACGCAAACGATAATAATAATGTAATTCCTGATTTTTATATTTATTCAGGTGAAGACAAAATAGAATACAACAATGAGTTGGTTAGCTCAAACAGATTTGTTCTTACATTTAAGGATAATTCTTCTAATGGGTATAATATAACGGCTTTGACTGCAGGATATATCTCTCAAAGTCAGATTATCAGTGATTCCATTACTTTTAATTTAAAAGCTAGTGATGCATATAAACTTGGTCGTGATGTAACTGCTGATGCAGACCGGTTATTGGACTTTAAAACTGCTGATGATATTCTTGTTGTAACAACAGCAGGAGTTACCAAGTTAAATGGTAAATCAACTGAAGATGCTCTTGAAGCTATTTTAAACTACGGAACTAAAATTAAATATTCAAATGTTTTAATGTTGCGTGACACTGCTGTTAATCCAATTGATTTTGCTTTTATTGTTAAAAGAGGAAATGAATTAAAAGCAGTAATTTATGAAAACGGTTCAAGATCTTATTCTTACTTAGGTACAATTTCTGAAAATATGACCAGAGAACAATGGAATAATTATTTCAAGTCTATTCATGGTCAAAATGCTTGGTCATTTGCAAGTTTAGCTAATGGATGGGTTGCAGGTGTTTCTAGAGAAGTACTTCAAGAAGCAGCATTTCATGGACATATCTGTGAAGGTACACTTGGTGGTTACAGTATTGTCAAAGCTTTAATAAAATATTATCCTCCAGTTCAAGAAACTTTAACTGGTGGAGGATCTCCAGCTGATGTTACTTCCTACAAAATATTAGGAGTTCCTGGAGGCTCTGATGATGATGCAGTACTATTTTTCTTAGATGCTACAATTGGTAAAACTTCATATGTTGGAATTGACACCACTGCAACTGGCGCTACTGAAAACATGATTGGTTTTATTAGATGGGATGCAAAATCATTATCTGGTGATTTAATTATAATGAGTTTTGATTCTAAGAAGATAAAAGCTGATTTTAAAGCCGAAACTGGTATTAATGCTGATGCTGGAAGCTTAGAAGAATTAAAATATTGTACTTGGTGGATTAATAAAATTAATAAAAATCCTGAAGAATTAGCAACATTTTTATATGAATTTACTAATTTAACTGAAGAACAATACTATTATTTGATGGGAACTGCAAAAAGTGTTGTTCATGGTAATGTATCTATTGATCCTATTGATTCTCATGGATTAGATATGAATTATATTTTATCATTAAATTTACCTAAAGCAACAAGAACTGTTTCTTCTAATGGGTCTGCTTCATTATCTGATAAAGAAATGAAAAATATTGCTTATGAAGCATTCAATAAAGCTAATGCTATTTTTAAAAAGGAATTAAATATTAATTTAGGTAAAGATAATGTGGATTTAGGTATATTTACTTCTGCAGGTTATGTTTATTTAAATGGTAAAGAAACTGTTGTAATACGTGATGGACTTCATGAAATTGCTGGTGCAACTCTATACAGTAAAAACTTGTTACAATATCACCAGGCATTATGGAAACCATTATGGTTTACATTTATATTGCGTAATCCTAATTCTGATGTTTTATACTCAGTTTATTTAAGGTATAATCCTGATGGAACATGGTTTGTCGGTGAATTAAATGGAAGTAATGTTGTTGATATTGGGATTGAAACTTTAAACAATTCTGTAAAAGTAAAAGCAATTCAAAAAACTTTCATGCCTGATAAAAATTGGAATAATATTCAATCTATTGCAAATGCATGGAAATCAAATCCTAATTTTGATCAAATAATGGCTTTTTTATACCATAATCATGTTTGTCCTGGTGTACAGCCTGGATTTTTCATAACTGATTATATTCAACAGAATCATCCGTTAGGTGAAAATGAATCATATAATTACATTGCATCTAGTACTTATTGTAAAGATGATAGTTTGACTTATTTGTTAGGTGTATCTCCGGGTATGGGAACTTATTTTGTTCAAAAATTACCTGATTCTGATGTAACTTCTACATATGTAGATGGGGCTACTGATGAGGGTGCTTTAGTTATTTGGGATAATAACTTAAATATTGGTCGTGTTGTTATTGTTTCATTTAAATGGCCTACAATAGATACTAGTATGTATGCTACTTCTGAAGCAAAACGCGCTGCTCAAATTCAAGCATTCATTGATTTATACAAGGGAATAAATAATCCAAATGTTTTAGAAAAATTTGTTGTTAAAACCAGTGAAGAAAAATGGATTACTGCTGAGCAATTTAATTTATTAAAGTCAGGATCTGGTGAATTAAACACTATGTCTTATATTAAGAGTCTTGACGGTTCAGTAACTAAAGAAGATTTGTTAAAACAGTTAGAAAAGAATAACAATTCAAACACTAATACTAATGCTAACAATAATACTAACTCTAATTCCAACTCTAATGTTAATGAAATATCTCATTCATCAGCAAGCAGTGCAGGTGTTTATAATAATCGTAACATGCCGCAAAGTAGTAATTCTAATGTTGGCGATTCAAATAATGCATTAGATCCAAGCAGTGCTGATTTAGGTTCTGATAATGGTAAATCTTATGAAGTTTCTAAAAAATCTCCAGCTAAATCCATTAATCCAGATTATATGCCATATGTAGTAATTGTCATATTAATTGTCGGAATATTAGTTGGTGTAGGTTATATGAAACATAGAAAATAGGAATTTTTGTATTTATGGATTGCATATTAATTTTTTAGTATGCAATTCTTTTAATATTTTTTTGATTTAAATGAATTTTAAAAATATATTATTGTTAATCTCAATAATTTCTCTAATATTTGTTTGTGTAGGTGGAGTAGCTGCACATCCTGGACACGGACATGAATATATTGAAGAGGTTTCTTCATCTTCAGATTCTCCACAGTCAGCTCCTTCACATTCCGGTTCATATCAACAGTCACATTCTTCAGGTGGTTCTTTCGCTTCTCACACTTACCAATCTGAAAGTTCTCAGGGAGTGGCTGAAAAAACACATAGTTCTACTGGCGGAAAATCTGCCGGATCCAGTGTTGATTCACAAAATGAGGTGTCTGATTCTGGAGATATGAATGTTGATGAGGTTAATAATTCAAATACAACAGATAACAGTACTGCAGAGGAGGTAGTTGAAGAAACTAATCCTTTATTTAGCACATCTAATATTCTTATTTACATAGTGGTTTTTTTAACAGGTTTATTTGGTTCAATATGTTTAATGAAATTATTTTCTAAATGAATTTTATTAAATGAAGTTATAAAACATAAAACACCTTTTTAAAAATCATTTTTTTATTTCTTTTTTTATAGGTTTATTAAAATAGGTGAAATCCAATATTTTAATTCAACTATAATATTTCAAAAATATATTTCTGATATAACAACTATAATTAAATAGTTGATATTACAGACAATATAACTATAACTTTAATTATTTTTTAGGAGATAAAATGTCAGAAGATAAAATTAGTATGAATCATGGTGCTGGTGGAGAGGTAATGGCTAATTTAATCTCCAGTGCTGTTTTGGATAATATCACTAAAAAAAGTGTTAATGGTGGTATTAGCTTAGACGCTTTAGATGATGGTGCAACTATTCCAATAGGTGACTATGAGATTGTTGTAACTACTGATGGCCATACTATCGACCCGCTATTCTTCCCTGGTGGAGATATTGGTAGGATTTCCGCAGCAGGAACTATTAATGATGTTTCTGTTATGGGTGCTAAACCGCTAGCTATTTCTAATGCGATTATTATGCAAGAGGGTTTCCCTATTGCTGATTTGGACAGGATAATGAAATCCTTAAATGAAACTTGTGAAGAAGTTGATGTTGCTGTTATTACTGGTGATACCAAGGTAATGGAGCAAGGTAAGATTGACGGTATTGTAATGGTAACAACAGGTATTGGAATAGCTAAAAAAGGAGAGATTGTTCGTGATTCTACTTTGGAAGTTGGTGATAAAATAATTGTCACAGGTTCTTTGGGAGATCATGGAATGAGTCTCATGTCTTTTAGGGAAGGTTTCGGTTTTGAAACTGATTTGAAATCTGATACTGCTCCGATGTGGAATGTTGTTAAAAAAGCACTTGATGTAGGTGGAGTTACTGCTATGAAAGACCCTACCCGTGGCGGCTTTGCAAATGCAATTAATGAAATGGCTTCAAAATCTGGAAAAGGTGTTTTACTTCATCAGGAAGCAATTCCAATTAAAAAAGAAGTTCATGCAGTTTCTGAAATGTTAGGTATTGATCCCTTTGAAGTGGCTAATGAGGGGAAAGTCGTTATGGGTGTTAAAGCTGATAAGGCTGAGGAAGTTCTTGAAGCAATTAAAACTGAAGAATATGGAAAAGATGCAGCTATTATTGGTGAAGTTATTGAAGGAGATTATGTTGTTGTTGAAACTCCAATTGGTGGGGAAAGAATACTTGAAGCTCCAATAGCCGATCCTGTTCCAAGAGTATGTTAATTAGGTGATATTATGGCAAGTTTATTTACAAGAAGGATTGCAGCTTATCTTGCTGATTTTTTTGTAGTTTCAGCATTTATGTGGATTGTATCATTTGTTTTGTATATGTTAGCAAATCCTTATAGTATAAATTCACTTTATTCTTATTTCCCGTATGTAGTGCCTGTTTTAATAATGGTTTATTTTGTTGTATGTGAAAAGTATAAGGGAGCTACTGTTGGTAAAGCTTTATTATATTTACAGGTTAGATCCAACAACGGAGAATATGTTTCATGGCCGCAAGCTATTGTCCGTAATTTAACTAAAATATATTGGTTCCCAATAATATTTGATTGGGCAATTGGTAAAATATTAGGTAAAAATGATAGAATTTTAAATTCAATTACTAAAACAAGGGTTTTTGATGAATTAAGATAAAAATTTTTTATTTTTCTTTTTTTGGTGTTATTTATGATTAATCGGGTGCAGGTTTTATGGTATTTAAATAAAGATGATTTGGAAAATTATTGCTTGGACTTTAAACCTTATAAATCTCATAAACTTGATGGGTATGAAATTTGTGAGGTAGATGAGGATTTGATTTTTGATTTGTGTGATCGAGATCCTGATAAATTACAACCTATTGATTATTTTAAAAATAAAACTGAAATTAAGAATTATTTAACTGATTATATTACAAATGAAGAATATGAATTAGCTGTCGATTCTCCCGAACTTAAAGATAAAATCAATAAAGCTATTGAAACTATTGATTTTTCAGATGAAGGTTATTATATCAGTGTGGGTTCTGGTGAAATAGGAGATAGTGAAAATAAAATTGTTCATTGGTATGAAGCTCTTAAAAAAGAGTATAACAGTTCTTCAAAGGATAATATATGGGTTTTAATGGTTACTGGTTATGATCCTTATGATTTAAAACCAAGCGGTAAAGTTTTAACTTATGTACTGGCTGATATTTTAAATTTACATGAATCTTATTTTGATGACATTATTCCAAATAAGGGTCTTTTGGAAATTTCAGAGTGGAATGATATTTTAGATGAAGTATATAAGAAAAATAAATTGTATTTAGGTCTTCATAGAACTGTTTAAAAAATAAAAATGAGAAATTATACACTGCCTTTAGCAAATTCGCTTGGAGGTATGTACATAATTTCCGCCAGATTTTCGTTTAATAGTTCTCTGTTTATGTCTAAATCTTCAGTATAAACAATAGCTAATGTTCTGTTGTATTTATCGTAGTGTTTTTTATCATCAATGTCTAAATAAACTGTTTTTCCAAGGCATTTTTCTTTAACATAGTCTTTTGCTTCGTGATAGCCCGGTTCTCCTCGTTCGGGAGTGTTTACCTGCACAAATCTGATTTTTCCAATACCTTCTACCCAGATTGTATCTCCGTCTACGACTTTGTAACATTTTCCACTAGCTTCATAGTGTACATTTCGCACTTCATGAGTTTTGGAATCCTCAATATTAAGTGTTCCCTGTGAAGGTGCAGCTGCTACTTCATTATCCATGAAATGCATAGCAGTTGAAACTGCAAATACTCCAACAAATAATATAAGTAATATTAAGGAGAGGTTTCTAGCTTTCATTGTTTTTTATATGGTATTTTAACTTAAATAAATATTGTGTTTTAATCGTGTATACAGTAACTTTGGAATCTGCAGCTTTTACATTTGTTCGGATTTTTTGTTTTTATAAATGGTTTTTCTCCTTCAAATAAACCATTCATCCTATCAATTATGAATTTAATTGATTTTTGTGCATCTTCATCAAATTCTTCACTCCAGAATATGTTGTCAGTTCCTCTTTGTCTTAAGGCACCTACAATTTTTCTTTTGTCATTAATCATATTTTTAAATGCAAGACAATATGCTCTGACCTGATTTATTGTTGATCCATATGCTCTGTTTCCTGGTTTGTCATCAATTATCACAAATTCCTCAGGAGTCATCCATATTTCATCTATAAATCCTCTGATTCCATATTCTGGTGAAATTACAAACATTTCTCTTGTTACTGTTTTTTCAGTTTTTGAAAATTCAAGTACTTCCTCAAAGGTTGCAGGTGTTGCACTTTCCTGGAACTTCTTTTCTAACTGGTTGTGTACATTGGTTCCTGTAGTCATAGCCTGTGTTTCACCTACTTTTACTCCCTGGAAGTACTGCAGATATAGCTGATACTCACAATATCCCTGTTGATTTAACCAGCTAATAGGGAAATTGTTTTTACCTTCGATAATTTGGACACCTTTAATATTTGGATGGTATTTAATGTCCAAATCTTTGTTTAAATCAGTGATAATTTTGTTTTCCATATGTAGTATTTTGTTGTTTTTAAAATATAATTCTTTAGTTAAATTTAAATATTATTGTAACTTAATTTTATCTTAATTAATGAAATTTACATTTTGGAGAGATGAAATTGAGTTTTACCAAAAATAAAGATGTAGACAGCGAAGATATTGCAAATAAAGTACAGACTTTTGAAAATATAGTTGGCAGTTCTCTTGTTCAAAAATTAATCAAATCAGCAACTGTAAAATGCAGAAAGTGTGGAAAAAATCCTTTGGAAGTTGCAATTGACTATTATTTAGGTAAAAGATCAGATATATGTTTAAAATGTAGATTGCTTGTTCCGGTAATTAAAACAGTTGTCGGAAACAGCATCAGTATTTTTGGAATATCAGAAAAGGAATTGATTGATTTAATGCAGGATTCATACTGGACTAAAGGTCTGGTCAGTGTAATAAAAGGTCTTGGAGAAATAGGAATTGAAAAGCCCTTTGTTCCTGCAGCACCTCTTCAGGTTCAATGGGATTTAACAGATGGTGAACTGTCCTTTGAACAGATACATAATGCAATAGAAAAATTAGCTAATTTTGGAGTTGCACATATTACATTTATCGGAAAAACTGATTCATCATTTATTAAACATGCAAATGATGTAGGAATGTATCCCTGCTTAATCAGCAATGGATTTAATCTGGAAAAAATTGATAAATATGTTGATGCAGGAGTTAAATTTGTAGATATTTCTCTGGAAAGCATTAGTCCTAAAAAGCATAATGAAAAATTTGGAATTGATAATTTATGGGAAAATGCAGTTGAATCCATTAAAAAATATAGTGAAAATGATGTTTATGTGGAAGTTTCAACAGAAGTAACTCAGGATAATCTTTTGGAAATTCCTCAAATAATCGAGTTTTTAAAGCAGTTGGGAGTTGGATGGTATAAACTGGATATTGTCAATGGAGATTTAAATGATAATCAGAGACTGGAACTGTTTAAGCTAATTTATATGGAAAATATCAATGAAGACATGCAGATATTAACTAATGATCCTCAATTGGGTGATATTACCTCAACAATTCAGTGTAATGGCATGAACATGATTCCAACACATTTCTTTAATTTGAATTATGACAAGGAAGCTATGAAAGAGCTGGGAAATTATATTGGCAGCTGCGGAGCTGGAAGATTTTACATGGCAATAGATGGAAATGGAGATATTTACCCCTGTGATTATTTCAGGAATTTAAAAATAGCTAATATTCGTGATGATTTAGACAGTATGTGGCTAAATAATGATGTTTTATTAAATCTTAGAAATAGAAGCCTTTTAAAAGGAAAGTGCGGATGCTGTGAATCCAAATATATTTGTGGTGGATGTCGTAAAAGAGCATTTATGGAAAATAATGATTATTTGTCTGAAGATAATCATTGTTTAAAGGACATTAAGGAAAATCTTTTAAATTAGGCAATTTTTATTTTATCAATATATTATAAATAGTTAGTTTAACAAATACTAACTTTAATGAGTGATATAACATTTGATGATTTTGAAATTTTAGCAGAAATTAAAAAATCAATAAAAGAAATGGGTTTTGAAGAGCCAAGCCCAATACAAGAATTAACTATTCCTGAAGCTCTTAAAGGAATTGATATAATAGGACAAGCACAGACAGGTACTGGAAAAACCTTAGCATTTACTGTTCCTTTACTTCAAAAGATTTTTATTCCTGATAATTCTCCACAAGCTATTGTTTTATGCCCTACAAGGGAATTATGTATTCAGGTAGCTGGTGAAATCGGTAAAATAGGTTCCCATATGAAAAAACTTAAAATTTTACCGGTTTATGGTGGTCAGCCTATTGGGAGGCAGATTAGAGTATTAAATAAAGGTGTTCATGTAGTTATTGGAACTCCTGGTCGTGTTTTAGATCATATTGAACGTAAAACTTTAGACTTAAAAGGAATTTCAACTGTAGTATTGGATGAAGCAGATGAAATGTTGGATATGGGTTTCAGAGAGGATATTGAAAAAATATTAAGACACACTCCAAAGCAAAGGCAAACATTACTTTTTTCAGCTACAATGCCTAAGGAAATTAAAAGAATTACTAAATTTTATCAAAAAAAGCCTAAGCATTTAAAAGTAGCTCAAAGTCAGATGACTGTTCCTGAAATAACTCAATACTATTTTGAAACAAAAGAAAGAGATAAACTTGAAAATTTAACTCGTTTAATTGATGTTTATGATATTAATTTAGGCTTGGTATTTTGTAACACTAAAAAAAGGGTTGATTGGGTTGCTAAAAACTTAAGAAACAGAGGCTATGCTGCTGAAGGAATTCATGGAGACATGAATCAGAAATCCCGTGATAAAGTCATGAATAAATTCCGTAATGGAAATATTGAAATCTTAATAGCTACTGATGTTGCTGCACGTGGAATCGATGTACCTAATGTTGAAGTGGTTGTTAACTATGACGTTCCTCAAAATCCCGAATACTATGTTCATAGAATTGGAAGAACTGGTAGAGCAGGTAATATGGGATATGCATTTACCTTTGTTGCAGGTAAAGAAATCTATAGTTTAAGAACTATTAAAAAAGTAACCAAATCTAAAATCAAACAAAGAAAAATTCCATCATATAAAGAAATGGAAAATATTAAAAATACTCAGCTAATGAATAGCGTTAAAAACTCCATTGAAAAAGATAATTTGGAAAAATATGTAAAATTAGTTGAAGGTGCTATGGAAGAAGATTTTGATTCTGTAGACATAGCTGCCGCATTATTAAAAATGGTTAAGGAAAATTAATTATTTTCCACCATCAATAATGTCGAATTTTATTTTTTGTTCTTCAAGTTCACGGGTAAAAGATTTAGTCATATCTCCGACACATAATGCCAAAACATTTAATCCTTTACGAGCTGCATTTGCTGTAGCCTGAGGAGCAGCATATTCAATAGTAACTGGGAGATCTAACATATTAGCTACTGCTCTGGAAACAGTTCCTGCAATAGCTACTCTATCTATTTTTCTGCCGTTAGTTGTTCCCTGTTCATAGACACTTTTAATTAATTCCAGGTTAGCTTTATTAGATCCCCCTTCTTTAATAGTAGGTAGGTTAATAACAACAGCTTCTCCTATGGTCATGTCGATTAAACCGGTAAGATTACTTAATGCTACATCACAGCCTTTTGCAGCATCTCCTAAAACAACACCAGTCGCATCTTCTTCTTTTTTATGAGCATATAAAACACCAGAGTCCATATAAAGACCAACAATTTCATCTTTTTTAAGATCTTCTTTTGCAATAGCTGGCCAGACAGTTTTATAATGATTCATTGTTTCCAAAACAGAATCAGAGTATTTTCTAAGAGAAATAGCATCTCTTTTAACTTTGTCAATACCTTTTTGGGTAATTTTATATGGTGATCTGCCATCTTTAGATGTTATATACTCTTGTTCAATAAGTGTCTTAATATTTTCTGAAACAGCCTGAATGGTGATACCTAAAGTTTTTGCCAAATCTTTTTGTTTAAGATGAGGGTTTTGCTTTGAGATTTCACTTAAAATTTGAAAATGTGTTAAGGCACCTCTTTTTTTAAATGCTTTCATTTTTTCATTCCTCAATTTTTTCAATGATAATTAATTTTGATTTAATGTTATATTTAATTTGCTATTTTTCCTTGTAACTTTTTATTAAATTTATCAAGAAATTCTGATTTTTTTTCATTTGGAATGTAGGCTCCGCAAGCTATTGCATGGCCTCCACCGGTACCTCCAACTTCTTTTGCGATTTCACGCATTATATTACCGAAGTGAATTCCGTCATAAGCTAAAAGTTTGGAGCATCTAAGTGAGACTTTGATTTGGTTATTTTTTGGTTTACTGAATCCTAAAATAGGTTTTTTCCAATTGCAGTAACCTAAAACCATACCAGTTATTGTACCGATGATATTAGAAGCTATATCTTCATCAAAGTCACTGCAGTCAAAATATTGGAAATTATCAAGTTCAATAATTTCCGAATGGTAATTATCTGCAACTTTGCTGATGGAAGTGGCCAAATTATATTTATGTGTTTTGCTGACTTCTTCTAAAGAATCCAGAGCAACAATTCTGTCTCCTTTAAGAATATCTACTCCAATAGCTTCTTCACGGTTTCTGCCACAGGCATTCATAGCTGTTGAAAATTCAGAACCGTCTCTTAGAAAACTTCCTTCCTCTTCATTTAAGAAGGTGTATGCATCTCCGACAATCAGTTTAGGAACATATTTAAGGTATTTTGGAGGAACTCTTTTGGAAATCATTCTGCTTAAAAATTTCTTGATTTCCATTTTGTCCTCTTCAGTTACCTCTGACAATGTTTTTCTGTTGTGTTTTTCATCAACTCCCAATTCTTCCAAAACAACTTTAGCTTCCTGCTGATTGTTGGTTATCGGTAACTTAACATCACTGAAATAAGAGAGTGCAACGTATAACGGTCTGGTACTGCGTCCATAGATGTTTAAATCATTTTTAGTTACTTTCAAAAGACCTTCATTAATTGCATCTTCCTGGATAATTTCATTTAATCCTTCAAAATGTCCTGTTTTATTGTTTTGCATATCTCCAATAGCTGACAGGACACCAATCCAGCTCAAATCCTTAAAGCCAAATGTTTTAGCTAAGAAATAACACAATCCTCCACCGCAAATATAATATGATCCATCAATACCATAAAACATCGGATTAATTTCTAAATAAGTATATGCTTTGTCATTTTTATAGTTGATGTCTCTTAATGGTGGGTGGTGGTCTAAAATCAGTATTTTCTGATTGTCTTTTGCATTTTTGTCAACTCCCTGACCAGATCCTAAATCTGAAAAAATTGTTAATTCATGATCCAGATTCAGGTCTTCTATTTCATCCAAGTTAACAAATTCAATTTCATAATCCTTGTTTAAACGGTCCAATATTATAGATAGAATTGCACCGGAGCAGATTCCGTCACAGTCAGTATGTGTATAAATTTTAATGTTGTTGTTAGATTCGATTAACTGTTTAGCTTCAAGAAACTGCTCCTGCATTTCATTTGGTATTTCCATCATTGTTTTATTTCCTGTAGTTTTAAACTGATTTCTTTTAAAAGCTCTAATTTGGATTTATCACTTTCAACTAAGATACGTCCTGATTTTTCATACCATTTGCTGGGATATGCTCTTTCTTTTTGAGTGCTGTAAGGTAAATTAAGTCTTTTTAGAGCTTTTTCAATATCCTGCAGTTTTGGGTCTTCTACAGCTATTTCTTTTGATACTTTTCTGCCTTCATTTAAAGAGAGGTTTTTATCCAGATACTGTGGCCATACTGTAATCATATTAATTCACCTTCAAATTTAATGATTCTTTTTTATTTGTGTTTCAAATATTTCTAAAGCATTTTTAACAACTAAATCCATATTGTAATATTTGTATTGAGCTAGACGTCCTGCAAATATTACGTTTTCTTCTTTATCCATTTCTTTTTTGTACTGCTGGAATTTGTCAAGGTATTCCTGAGTAGGATACGGATAACATAATTCTCCGTTGAATCCGGGATATTCTTTCATAATTGCAGTTTTGCCTTCAACATCCTGCATGGTTAATTTTTTAAACTCAGTAATACGGGTAAAGTATGGATGATTCGGATAATTGACAACACCAACTTCCTGATAGGAATCTTCGTCTAAAACTTCATATACAAAGTTCAGACATCTGTATAATAATTCCCCGTATTTGTAACTGTAAAAATAATCAATAGGCCCTGTGTAGATTAAAGTATCATACTCAATATCTTTTAAATAATCCTTATAATCAGTATTTAAGACGACTTTGATTTTATCATTGTCAATCATCTTTTCACACATTTTAGTAAAACCTTCTTTCGGCATTCCCTGATATGTGTCTTCAAAGTATCTTGTATCATGATTAAACCTGAAGGGGATTCTTGAAATTACTGACGGATCAAGATTTGCTGCTGAGGTTCCCCACTGTTTTTGAGTGTAGTTTTTAAAAAGCTTATTGTAAATGTCACGACCAGCATTTTTTAAAACAACATCTTCACTTGATTTGATTTCATCAATATCTTCTTTGTGCTCTTCAATCCATTTTTTCATAGATTCTTCATCTAAATCAAGGTCATATAAAGCATTTAAAGTATCTATGCAGATAGGCATAGGTACTAATTTTCCGTCTACATTACTTAAAACATGATGTTCGTAGTCTAACCATTCAGTAAACTCGGACAAGTATTCGTAAACGATTTTTTCATTGGTATGGAAGATATGAGGTCCGTATTTTTGTATTAAAATGCCGTCTTCGTAGAAATCATAAATATTTCCGCCGATATGATTTCTTTTTTCAATAATCAGAACTTCTTCATTAAGCTGGTTAGCTATTCTTTCAGCTATTGTTAAACCGGAAAGACCAGCTCCAACAATTACATATTTCATTAATATTTACTCCTTGTGTATTTTAATTGCAGATTCAATAGCTGTTGTCATGGAAGATAATAACATTTTGGTTTTTAAATCGCTTTTATGAATCCTTTTAAGCTTTTCCACTTTGCTTAACAGTAATCTGTTTTCGTTTTTGGTAAACGGTGAATTTTTCCATGTATGCATCCAGTAAATTAAATGAGGATTAACTGAAATTGTTTGAATCTCTTTGGAAAACCTTTCAGTGCACTGTCTGGCATAAATATATGAGTCCATTAAATCGCTGAGGAATCTGACATTTACATTATTGGTAATTGACTTGTCATCAGGCAAATCACGTACATAATAGTCATAGCACATGAAATTATTCAAATATACAATTCCGTCAGCTTTAAGAAGAGTTTCTAAAGTAAATGCCAAATCGTCCCCGGAAACAAATGGCTGATAACGGATATTTTTATCCATAATAAGTTCCCTTTTAAAGATTTTACTCCAGACAGAAGGAGCCATTTTCAATAAATCAGGCTCTTCTTTAATGCTCTTAACATGGATAACATCAACAGGTTCGTTTCTTTCATATTTTCCCTGAATATTTTTGCCGTATAAAGCATGTTCTAAAATGTGGTCCCAAACATAATCAGGAACATTTAAAGGATTTGCTGTTTCAAATGTTTCATCAGGATAAGCGCTTTCCAAATCATCCAAATAAGGGGAATATGATTTCTGAACAGTTTCACCGTAAGTGTAGATTCTTCTAAATCTGCCAAAAGCCATATCTGCATCATATTTGGTTACGGCATTGTATAATACTTCACAGGCATCTAATGTGTATCTGTCATCAGGATCTAAAAACATGATGTAATCGCCGCTGCATTCTTCAATACCTCTGTTACGGGGACCGTTAGCTGCACCAGTATTTTTTTCCAGGTGAATAGCCTTACAGCAGTCATATTTTTCATCATATTCATCAATAATCTTTCCACTTTCATCAGTAGAACAGTCATCTACCATAATGATTTCTAAATTTTCATTTCCTATTGTTTGGTTGATTAAAGAATCAATTCCTCCTCTTAAATGAGGGCCGACATTAAAAATAGGCAGAATAATACTTATTTTATCTTTCATGTGAATTTCTCCAGGTTTTGAATAATAACTCCATCATATCACGAACAGTGTAAGTATCAGGATATATATAATTAATATTGTACTGGTCTAAAATTTTACCGGTAATGGGACCAATACAGACAGTTAATAAATTATTTGAAAGTAAATCAGCTAATTTTTCTTTGTTTTTAGATATTTTAAAGAAATTGGTAACAGTTAAAGGACTGGTAAAAGTAATTGCATCAATTTCATTATTTTCTATTTTAGCTATCAAATCACTGATTTTATATTCATCCATTGGGAATAATGATTTGTAAGCTTCAGCAAGTATAACTTTATTGTTAAGCTTTTCTAAGCCTTCCGGCAGAACAGGTCTTGCAGAAGCAGTTCTGGGAATTCCAATAGTCTGATTTGTAATATTTCTTTTTTCAAATTCCTCTAAAAGACCTTCTGCTGTAAAATCATCAGGTATTAAATCAACTTTAACGCCCTGTTCACTGGCTATTTTTCCGGTTTTATTTCCAATTACAGCTACTTTACAATCTAAATTTTTTAAAAAATCAGGATAAAAAAGATTTAGTGAAGTAATTGTAGTTGGAGAGGTAAAAACAATCCAATCCAGCAAATCTTTATTAGCTATTAAATTCTTTAAAGATTCACTATTAACCGGTTTTAAATCTAAGGTAGGAGCTAGAATATATTGGCCTCCTAACTCTTCAACAATCTTACAGGCTGCTTTAGATCTGTCAGCAGGCCTTGTAATTGCAACAATGGGTCTTGACATTTAATTTACTCCAAATAATTTAATAATATTATAATTTTTGATTTTATTAGTTAATATTATTTATGTATTATTTGTTGTTAATAATTAAAAATTACAAAATAGTAAAGTGAATTGCTACAAAGTAGTAAAGTAAAATACTACAAAATGGTAAAGTGAATTCCTACAAAATGGTAAAGTAAACTACTAGAAAAAAATTCATAGATTATTCTATTGCTGTAGCAGCATTGGGATTGGCTCCAATATTGTCAATGAATATTTTAAACACTTTGAAAAATTATGCATAATGGATTTGAAAGTTTATTCGAGTGCTGTTGGTGGAATGGTTTCATTTTATTTTTAAACTAATCAAATAATATAAGTATGATTTCAACAAGGTCATGCAAATCAATAGATATTTAAATAATAATCTATATAATATTTATTAAAATTATCAATAAGGAGATTTAATCATGGCAACTAAAGTAGAACCAACTCCAACATTAACTGGTGATGATGCAGATAGATTTATTCAAAAATTAAATATTCCTTCAACTGAAGAGGAAATTAAAGCTTTAAAAAGAGCAAAAAAAACTTTTGAACAAATTGAATTTAAAAGATAATTTTTTTTAATTATTTTTGGCATAAATCACGATACATGGGTAATGTTAGTTTATTCTTGTTTTTAGGGTATTGTAGAACTTCGAATAAATTTTTAGTATAGAAATTTATTGTTTTTTCATGATTGTATGCATCTATTGATATAAATCTGATACCTATATCTTTTCTCAATTCTAAACATAAACCGACAATCCAATCAATAATAATGGATCCAATTCGCATATTTTGGTAATGTTCATGGACTGCTAATCTACCTATTTTGATTGCAGGGTATGTTTTATAATTGATTTCAAGTTTTTTGTTAATTTTAATAGAATCTGCAGATAATGAAAAAAATCCAACAACTGTTTCATCATATAAACATAAATATATTTTAGATAAACTATTTTCTAAGTTTTTAAAAGAATCTTTTAATAAGAATTCATTAAGATCATTATCACCACAATCAAACTGTATTGTTGATAAAATTTGTTTATTTGCTTTTATCATCTTTAATTTACTGCAATTAATTTTATTCATAATTATATTATTAAATTATTAATTTATAATTTTTTTCTTTACAATTAAATCAATATTTCGTAATTACTACAATAATTAGAAGTTTTTATCTATTTTTTTTACTGATTATAATAAAATTAATAAGATACAAAAATTAATAATAAATTATAAAGATGGGGACTGGCTATGTACAAAATATCTATGATTATACCTGTTTATAATGCGGAAAAATACCTGAAAAGAACAATAAATTCAATTATTAATCAGAGTATAGGTTTTGAAAATATTGAACTTATTTTAGCAGATGATAATTCTCAGGATAACTCAAAAAGCATTATAGAAGAATATGTAGCTAAATATGATAATGTAATTGGCATTTACTCTGATAAAAACCACGGATTTCCTGGTTTTGGAAGAAATAAAGGTATTGAAATAGCCAGCGGTCAGTATATCATGTTTTCAGACAATGATGATGAACATGACAAAGATTTATGTTTAAAATTGTATGAGGCTATTGTTTCAGAAGATGCTGACATAGCTTCCTGTGATAAAGTTAAAAGAGATAATATTAAGGATATTCCAGTATCTGAAAAGTATGTTGGCGGAAAATTAAGTTCCAAGGGGGATATTGTAATTTCAGATGGTGATTTAGCTTATTTTGAAGATATAACTATCTGGAATAAGATTTTTAAAAAAGAAATCATTGCAGATAATAATATAAGATTTGTAGAAAATATGCTTGCTGAAGACTTGCTTTTTTGTCTGGAAGTCTTTTTCAACTCATCTAAATTAGTTTATTTGGAAAAATATTACGGATACTTTTGGGATATGCATGAAGAGTCATTATCTCATGAATGCAGTCCGAAGCATGTGGAAAACTTACTTAATTCAGTTCCTGAAATGTTTAAAATTTTAGATAAATATAATAAAAAAGATTTAGCTAGTTTTTATTTTAAATTCTACTTACGTAATTTGCTCAGATTTTTCATTGATGTTAATACAACTGGAAGTAATTTGAAATCAATGATTAAAAAGTTGTATAACTATGAAAAAGAAGCTGGATTTGGATGTAAGGCTAATGAAGGATGGGCAAATATAATTAACTTTTTTATAGTTCACAGATTCTTTAATTTAGCTATTTTAATTATTAAGATTATGAAAGCTTCAAAGGAATCTGCTTTTTTAAGAAAGATTTTCAGGTCTGTTTAATTGTTCATGTTGGATATTGTGCTAAATAAGGAATATTGTTTTTATTTTGAATAATTGGAGTGATATGTAACATTAATTTTTTATATTAACATTTTTAATATATTTATTGTTCATTATAAGGAGGTAATAAATGATAAATTTTAATATTGAAGATGTTCAAAATATTTTAAGAAAGTGTAATGTTAATGATTTGGTGGTTCATCCACATATTTTAGATAATTGGTTTGAACGAGATTATAATTTAAATTATGTTGCAAATTGTTTAGTTAATGAAGTGCCTTTAAGTATTTCAAAAACTTGTGAAAATCGTTTTAAACTTATTTATCCACATGAAAAAAATAAAAATGATGATTTATATATTATTATTGTAATTGATGACTTTGATAATGTAGAAGTTTTAACAGTATATTCATTTAATAAAAGGAGGCGTGAGCGTGATATTGAACGAAAATAGTACTGTATTAAAGTATATGTATGATTATTCTTCAGATGTTTTAGGAGTTAAAGTCAAAAATGATTTTATTTATCATGAAACCGTTGAACTGGAAGATGGTGTATTATTGGATTTTGATAAAAATGATGTGCCAGTTTCTTTAGAAATTATGGATGCTTCTAAAAGATTCAACATTCCAAAATCTTCATTAAATGATTTAAAATTTTTTAATATGACTGTTGTTGTTGATAATAAATTTATTACAATTAATGTTGTTATTGGTGTTTTAATTCATAATAATGAAAATAAACAGATTTTAGAATCATTTACTGTTAATAAATATGGAATTCCAAATATAACTGCTGATTTAACTATTTAAACTATTTTTTTTATCATTCTGAAAAATTGCCTTGACTTTGGAATATTGCACTTAAATGCAACTATATTACTTTTTATTTAATAATTGATGATATAAAAAAATAAGAATATTTAACGGATTTAATTTTTAGTATAATTTTCAAGCATATCTTTTAATTTCATGGCAGTAGCTGGACTCATAACAATTTGTAAATCTGATTCGCTGATTAGCTCAAAATTATCATTTTTATTAATCAATTTGTTGTTTACTATAATTAGCCTGACTTCTTCGTCGTCTCCTCCCACTCCAAATGATGATGCGTGAATGACTTTAGATTCATCTTTAATGTTTATGCTAGAGTTTATTTGTATTTCTTTATTTTTATTTGCCATATTAAAATCCTCCAATTTTGTAATATTTTTTAGTGTTTGTTAAATCTAATTTATTATAGCTATTTTTTGGGTTTTTGGAAGGACAGGCAATATTATATTTTAATTGTCTGTATTCCTGTTTATTGATTAATATTTCTTCATTTAATTCAATTTCTTTTTCTAATTTGTCTAAATCAACATCTTTTGCATTTTCGTCAAAAAGTTTGTCTAATTCTTCATCAGAATATTTTATAAATTCTTCAGTTTCATATGATGATTGTTTTTCAAGTTCTTTTTTGGCCAGATATTCCTGTAGTGCATCTAATTTTTTAACAATTTCTGAATTGAAATTTAATTCGTATTTTGAATTTTTTAAAATCAGTATTTTATTTTCCAGCAGTTTATCCATAAATTTGTCTAATGTAGATCTAGATATTTCAGCTCCTATTGCTATTTGTTGTTTGGTATAGCTTTCAAAAGGATTTGCTAATAAATAGTCTAATACTTTTATTTGGGGGCATTTTCCTAAAATTTCTATTAGCATATTTAATCATTCCATGTATAATAATTATACAATTATCATTAATAAATTTTTGTAAATTGTCTAAATTGAATACATTAAATATTATATCTTTAATTTAATAAATTAATAATGGAGGTGATTAAGTTGTATGGAATTTTGTGAAGAAGAAATTGAAATAAAAATTGTATATGCATTGCATAGGAGAGCATATTACAATAAAAGACACACTCCTATAAAAAATGTATGCAATAGATTATCATATATTCCTGTAAACAAATAAATAAAGCTGTAAAGAAATTACACAAAAAGGGAATCATTGGTATTAAAAAAACATTTCATGGTGCGGATATCTATTTAAATCACAAGAAAAAAGCTGAAATTCAGGATATTATTTCAACTAAACTATCTGAATTAAATGATTTTTAAAATCATGCGGTTGTGTTTAATTTAAACTATTTTTTTTTATCATTCTGAAAAATTGCCTTGATTCTGGAATATTGCACTTAAATGCAACTATATGGCTTTTTATTTGATGAAAGTATTTTACTTATTTTAAATGTGCAGTTATTATGGTATAGCTGGAAGCATTAACAGTTATTATGCATCTGTCAGCTTCAATGTAATAGTTTTTACCTTTGCGACTTATTTTAGCGTTTTTATCTTTAATTTTGGAAATGCAATAGCCAACGACATCATCAGTATCTAATTTGAGGTTTCTTTTAATTCTTCCAACACCCATCTGGGTTGTGTGTATTTTATCTGTGTTTTCAAGCAGGCTCATGTATGTTATTTTTGAGGGATGCTACAGATAAATATTCTGTTATAATTGTTTTAATAGAGGAATATTGATGTTAAATCCTACAAAAAATATATTTAATAGTTTGAATTTATGATATATTAATTATTAATTAATATTTTTTTAAGAAAATGTTTAATCTACTATTAAAACAATATGAAAAATGTTGATATTATAATTTAAAATGGGGCTTATAGTTATGTTAAATGATATGGTGTTAAATATATCTGATTTTGGTCCAATTGATGAAGCTAATATTGAAATTGGTAGAATTAATGTTGTGGTTGGAAAAAACGGTACTGGAAAGTCCACATTTAGTAAAATTTTGTATTGTTTTTTAAATGCTGCATCTGATGAAGGTGTAAAATTAGCAAATAAAAGTATAAGGGATAAACTTTCAGAATTTATTTTTCACTGGTCTAATAAAGTATCTGAAGAATATCATGATGAAGAATCTAAATTAAAAAAAATTCAATTTGAACTTAGTAATCATGATTTGGAAACTTCCCTTGAAAAAGAGTATGATGAGCTTTTTAAATTAGCGTCTAATTTTGATGAAAATTTTAATAATCAATACTCTGAAAATTTAAAAGAAATAGGTGAAGTGATAAATTTCAATAAAAATAAAACCCGAAGATATATTCAGATTAGTAATGTTTTATTTGCTTTTGAATTTGATTTTTGTTATACTGGTGCTAAAATTAAATTTTATGGAACTTGTGATGAAAAAAATTTTGAAAATACTTTAACTTTTAATAATGATGGAATTGAAGGAAATGTGTCCGGTAAAATTTTGGACAATATTAGTTTTTCAAAAGTTATTTATATAGATTCTCCATCTATTTTTGAAATTAATTATAATAATGTCCAAAACAACAATGCGTATCACTTAAATGAATTATATAGAAAATTGCTTCCTAATGAAGATATTGATGTTTATGATAATGTTTATAATAAAGATTTAATTGATTTTAATAATAAATTAAATGGATTATTAAATGGTAGATTTAAATTTGATTATAATAAAAATGAGTTTGTTTTTATTTCTGATAAAAGTGAATATTTAATTAAAAACACTGCATCAGGATTAAAACAGTTAGGTATTATTCAATTATTATTGGAAAATAGGGGATTGACTAAAAATAGTTTTTTAATAATTGATGAACCAGAAGTTAATTTACATCCTGAATGGCAAATAAAATTTGCCGAAATTTTAATTTTATTAGTTAAAAAGTTGAATATTTCATTGTATATTAATACTCATAGTCCTTTTTTAGCAGAAGCTATTGAAGTATATTCTAAGTATTATTCTTTTGATGATGAGGTTAATTTTTATTTAACTGAAGAAAGTGGTAAAAATAAATGTAAATTCAAGAGAATACCTCTTTATGATGCTGTTGAAATTTATGATAATTTAGGTAATCCTTTTGATGAAATTGAAAAAATAAGACTTAAAACAGAGTTAAAAGAAGATATGGGGTAGTTTTAATGGTTTTCACTAATCAGGATTTTATTGATATGTTAAATTTCTTCAAAGATAAAAATTGTTTTTCTAAAAACGCTAAAGAATCATTTGAATCTATAACTGAAATTTCTAAATCAGAAAGTGGGGAAAGTTTAATTAAAAGTAATCATTGTTTGAGTTTAAAAATTAAACCAATTGAATCTCTTTTTGTAGTGCTTCCTAAATTATATAAAAAATATTGTGATGAATTGGATAAAAATTATTATGAAACAATTTCAGGATTTATGGATTGGCTATTAAAGGTTAACAAAAAACTTTATGTTGTATTTTTAGATGATAAAAACAAGTCTAAGATTTATAAAAAAAATATTTCTAATAAAATTGATTCTAAGTATAAATATTTAAAAAGTTTTGTTAATTTGGAGCATAAATGTTATAATCAAAAAACATTTGAAGATGTGTTTGTTTCAATGTTGTGTTCTGAAAATTAAAGTAGGATTTTTTTATAGTCAAATAAACAAAATTGATATTATATGTAGTGCAACCATTTGGTAAAATAGTATGATATATGAATATTGTTTTATTTTAGGAATATTAATGTTAAATCCGACAAAATTTTTATTTAACAGCTTAAATTAATAGTTTAATACATATATTTTTTAATTAATTTCTTTTTAATAAATCGGGCAAAAAGTCAGTGAATTCCTAGAATTTTAAAGATAGGAATAACGTTATATTATTTATACATAGTAGAATATGTAAGAAAATTTCTTTGGATGATTTAGTTAATAAAAATATTATTAAAGCACACCCACAATCTATTCAAAGGTTGGCACATGAAAAATATTTAAAATTAAAAGAAGAGATGTTAAAATGAATTTAATTATTTCAATTAAACCCCAGTTTGTTAGTAAAATAATTTCTAAAGAAAAAAAATATGAATTTAGAAAGAATATTCCTAAAAAACCTGTTGAAAAAATTTTTATTTATTCTACTGTTCCTGATAAAGAGATTGTGGGATATTTTGAATGTGATAAAGTTATTGAGGATACTCCGGATAATTTATGGAATAATTTTTCAAAAGATGCAGGGATTTCTAAACAAAATTTTTTTGAATATTTTTTGGAAAAAGAAAAGGGATTTGCAATGGAAATTTCTAAGTTAACTCTTTTTAATAATCCTATAGATGTTGATGATATTTGCGGTTTTGTTGCTCCTCAGTCATTTAAATATGTGGATTATGATTTTTAAAAGATTTTCAATAAGGAAATTGGAATGGGAGAATAGCTATTAGGCTATTCTTTTTAATTAGCTTTTACGATATGGTAATCTCTTAACAGGCCTTCGTATTATTTGCAAGCTATTTTTGTTTTGAAAATAGATTTTTTTGTTGTGAGTATATGCTAGATATCTTGAAGGATAATAATCATGGAAATCTATTTTCAATTAATCTTATTGTTTTTGTACCTTATAAATGTTTTCCTATTTTGTGTAATTTTCTTCTTAAAATGTGTATTTATAGTGAAGCAAATTAGCTTGCATAAAACAAAAAGAATTTGGATTTTCTTTAAAAAGCAGTTTAAATTTAAAATGGGAAATTAATATTTTCCCATATAAGTTCCTATTTTGTAATTTCCATTTGAATCTGTGCCGGCATAGGTATAATACCCGTCTCCGCCTAAAACATATTTTTCTCCAGCAGATGTTTCAATTAATCTGTCTTCCAGATCATCACCTAAAATTTTATAATTTCCGAAGGTTGGTGAATATTCAGGATAATCATCGGATACATCTTCAACAGCACTGTCGGATTCTGCAGGATCATTTTCATATAAATGGAATTCTGTAGTGGATATTGAAAGAGTATCATTAATAATATAAGCTGCAAACAGTGCAGATACTATAATTGCAATTCCGCAGATTATAAAAACAGTACGGTCTTTCATAAAATCACCCCTTAAACTCCAGGCCATTTAAATAGCTTTGTGCTTGTGAATTACTTTCATTAACACTTATCTGAACTACTTTACTGTTTACAGGAACGAAATAATCTTTCTGATTGCTGCCATCACAGGTATATGAAACAATAATTGCCTTTTTGTTTTTAAATGAACCCATCTGGACACTGATGTTGCTGCAGCCGTCAAGCTGGTAATCTGCTGTTGTGTCTGTAATCGTGCTTTCATCATTGTATAGCTGATTAAACCTTTCTTCTGAATCAGGACTTATTGCAATAAATATGACATTACTTTGGTTTTCATCACTTAAAGACAATGAACCGAAGGAATCATCATAGTAACCTCCATCAATAGGTGTTGTAATTTTTAACTCATCACATTCAAATGTTTGAGGATAGTTATCTGCAAAAAACAGTGATCCCCAAATAAGCAAAATACAAATTATAGCAGACAGAATCATAATTATTTTAGTATTTTTTTCCATAGATTTGTTTTGTTTACTATTATAAATCAACTTTTTGTTTAAGCTAATAATAATTATATATTATTATTTTCAAAAGCATTAATAATGTTAAATGTAAGTTTTGCATGTGATGATAATTATTCACCATACTTGGCTATTTGTCTTGTTTCACTATTAAAAAATAATATTGGTGATTTTGATGAAATAGAAATTTTTGTATTGGACAGCGGAATCAAAAAAATCAATAAGGAAAAAATAAGGAAAATAGCTCATGATTATGGTGCTGATATTTCATTTATCCATGTTGCAGATATTGAGGAAAAATATAATCTGACTTTAAATAAAATGAGTGTTAAAGGGGATTTTTCACTGGCTACCTATTCCAGATTATTTATAGCCAGTCTCCTTCCTGAAACTGTAGATAAAGTAATATATCTGGATTGTGATGCTTTGGTTTTAGGTTCATTTAAGGAAATCTGGGATCTGGATTTAAATAATTATCTGGCAGCTGGAGTTTTGGCGCTGAACTGTACTGCTGAGGTTAAAAAAGCCATAGACTTAAATGAAGACGATTCCTACATTAATGCTGGAATGCTTTTAATCAACCTTAAGCGATGGAGACAGGAAAATGTTGAAAATCAGTTTTTAGAAAAGCTTGTTGAGTTTAACTTAAGAGGCAAACACTTTGGAATGGATCAGGGAGTAATCAACAATGTTTTATCCAAAAATCTCCTTATTTTAAATCCTAAATATAATCTTGAAGGCAGCCTCCACAATACTAACTATGACATTACCTTCAAATTAAACGGAAACATACAAAAGAATTACTATTCAAGGGAAGTTCTGGATGATGCAATTGAAAACCCTGTATTTCAGCATTTTTGTGTAGGAAACGGTGAAATATTTAACAGACCATGGTTAAATAGGCATCATGAAGACAATAAATTATATAGAAAGTATTTTGAGTTAGCTGACTTTGAATTTGACGAAGTATTTGACTATCACCATGTAGCACTTATAAAAAGATTCAACAGATTTTTAGCCAGAAACAAATTAACTTCCTTTCTGATTTGCAAAGTGATTCCGGATAAATTGGCTAAAAAGATAGTTGGAAATAAAATGGAAGTTGACAATCTGACAGATATTGAGAGATGGTAAAAATGACTAAAAGAATTTGTACAGTTGATACAGTATACTCTCTGTTTTTGTATTTTTTAATAAATGGAGTTTCCGATGATGATTTGTTTATATTTTCATCAGGAGTTCCTGAAGATATTAGAAAAAATATTAATCATGTTTATTTTCCATCTTCCCGTTTTAAATTCTGTGCTGATGATAATTTAATTAAATTTGCAGTTATGAATTTGGGAGTGTGTTTCAGACAGCTTTACGGCATTCTGAAACTTAGGTTGTTGATGCTGTTTGTTGGAGATGATGTTGAGATATACGGTCATGGGCATACGCAGTTTTCTTATATGTTTTATGAATATGAAAATGCATACCTTATAGAAGATGGTCTTGCTAATTACAGAAAACTGGAAAGTAACTTTATTTCAAACAGGCTTCTTAACTTTTTGGGATTGTATATTAAAGGATCCAAATCAGGATACGGAACACATGAAAACATTAAAAAGGTTTATCTGACTTATGAAGGTTTTTGTGATGTATCATCTAAAGCAGAAATAATTGATTTAAATGCATTGTGGGAGAATCTGTCTTTGGAAGATCATTTAAAGATTTTAAAAATTTTCAATTTCAGTAATCTGGAAAATATTGATGTATTATTGATTACACAGGCATTTAGTGAAGACAATTTAATGGATTTAAATGAGGAAATGATGATATATTCTGAAATTGTTGAAAAATATCCCAATATTATAATAAAGCCACATCCTCGGGAAGTTAAAGATTATTCTAAAATTTTTCCAGACAATACTGTTTTGGATAAGCATTTTCCGGTAGAGCTGCTGGTGCTGATGGGAATTAAAATAGAAAAAACAGTTACAATCTCTTCAACAGCAGTTCTTCACTTTCCAGCTAGTGAAATAGAAACCTACTGGGGAGATATAAATTCCAGTCATGTTAAAAAATCCCGTGAGGCTTTGGAATGTTTGATTAAAGGTTTGAAAGATTAAAGGTGAGTTTATGGATTTAAGTAAAAAAGTGATTGTTGTAGTTTGTTTGGTTATAGCTGTTTTATGCGGAGGAATTATTGCAGCTACATTATTCAGTGAACCTGAAAGTATTGATGAGGTAAATATTACAAATAATAATACAACTGAAGCTGACAGGGAAGTTGTTGAAAGTAGTGTTGATGTCAAAACAGAAAAATCATACGGATACTGTGCAGTTTGTGGAAAAGCTCTTTCAGCTAGTGAAGCTAATGATGAGTACACTCAGGGAAAAGTATGTCACAGCTGTGCAAACAACCCTCCCGGAGGACCTGATTATGCCAATCAGAAACTAAAAGAGGCATATCCTGATGAATATTATTGGTTGGAAACAGGTTATGAGGATAGCTACGAGGAGTAGCTATTTATACTTATAATTAATTTACAGATTTAATTAAAAAGTATTTATATCCAGTTTCAGTGAAATTTTTTAATTCATCAAATATTTCACCAGTTTCAATGGTTATATTTCCATCAATTCCGTTTATAAAGTCTAAAAATTCATCATCAGTTCTGTAAATTGCATTATAATCAGCTTCCAGATTTTCAGAAAAGAAATCCTTTAAAGTAAGTCTGGTTTCTAAAAATGAAAGAGTTTCTCTTATGTAAATTGTTTTATTGGAAGCACATAAGCTATTTAAATCTTTAATCATTTTTTTAATAGTATCATCATTAAAATAGATTAATACTCCAGTAATTATAACAATATCAAAAGGAGCATTAACTAGTAAATCTGCAGTATCTAGTTGGGAAGCGGATAAAACCTGGAAATGGCAGTTATCATAATTATAATTTTCCTTAGCTATTTCAATTAGATCTTCAGAATAATCAATACCTAAATAACTGTCGCACTTGTCATGGAAAACTTCAGCCCATCTGCCAATTCCGCAGCCGATTTCTAAAATTTTTTTATTTTCAAAATCAATTTTATTTAATAATAATTCACTTTCTTCTTTTTGACGTTTTTCAACATTTTCTTTGTCTGAAAATTCAGTTTTAACAAGCAGTGCTTCTTCGTCTTTTTTAGCCCGATTATTGAAAAATTTTTTAATTTTTTCAGAGTCTATTTCTTCAATGTTTCCATAAATTCTACTCATGTTGACCACTTAATATTGAATTAGTTCAAATACTTTAAATATTTTTAGTTTATCAGCTTTAAAAATTAAAGTTTAAATATACATTTTTTAAAATTTTGATATTAATAAATTATTTATATTTATATTGACATAGTGTTAATTTAGTTAGTGTGTTTTTCAATAAACATTGGATCGATTTTTATGGATTTTGAAAAAATTTATGCAAAGTTGCCTGATTCTATTAAATATAATAATTATATTTTAGATTTCTTTTTAAAGATTCCTAAAAAGTTACAAAATTTAAATAAAAAATCTAATCAGTTAAATTCACAAAATCAGTTATTGGATTTATTGTTTACTAGTTGTGATATAAGAATAAAAGGTAATTTAAGAAATGTTCAGTTATTGTATATTGAATTGCTTCGTTTTGTAGATAATGTCTGTAAAAAGCATAATATTGATTATTGGCTTGAAGGAGGTACATTAATTGGCGCAGTTCGCCATGGTGGTTTTATTCCATGGGATGATGACATAGATTTGTCTATTATGAGAAAAGACTATGAAAAACTAATTAAAATTCTTCCAGAAGAAATTTCTAAATATGAATACTTCAAAGAAAATTGTGGTTTGTCTTTACTTATTGAAAATCAAAAGAACTATTTTGAAGGATTTAGAAGTGTTTATGATGTTGATGATGAAAATGGTTTTTTAGATGATAATAAATTTTCATTTTTACAAATTGCATGGCTAAAACCTTATGTTAAGATTGATCTATTTCCGAAAGATTACCTTTTAGAAGAAAAGTTGGAATCTTTTAAAAAGGATTATGTGTCAACTAAATATAAGTTTAATCAGGATGTTAAAAATGGTAAAAAAGTTTTTTGGAACGAATTTAATGTAGTAAAAAAAGAATTGGGGTTAGTTAATACTAAGACAAAGTATTTTGCAGATTCAATTGATGTTTTACAGTTAACTTCTGATTTGATTTATGAAACTGATAAGATATTTCCATTGAAAACAATAAAATTTGAAGGATATGAATTTAAATGTCCTAAAGATATTAAACATACCTTGGAAGTTCAATTTGGTAAGAATTTCATGCATATTCCAAAGATTATTGAAAATCATAGTTTAGTTCCATTTATAGAACATCAATTTAGTTCATTTGAGGAAATGGATAAATCATTTTCAAAATCTATTAGTTATTTAAAAGAAATTAATGATAATTTTGATTTTGAATAAATGAGGTTATTTTGAGATTTATTAATAATGTTAATTTAATATTTAATAGGTGATATTGTGTTGAATTTTGCTTTAGGTCCGGTTATGAGTAGTGATTTAGTTTTAAAAGTTGGAAGTGAACAAACTCCTTATTTTAGAACTCCTGAATTTTCTAAAATCACTCTTGAGAATGAAAAATTGATGAAAGAAATGCTTTTTGCAGATGAAGATTCCAAAGTCATATTTTTAACGGGATCTGGAACTTCTGGTATGGAAGCTACTGTGATGAATGTTTTTACAGAAAATGATAAAGTATTAGTAGTCAATGGTGGAGGATTTGGTCAAAGATTTGTGGATTTATGTAAACTCCATAATATTGACTGTGATGATATTAAAATAGATTTTGGATCATGTCTTACTTCCCAAATGTTGGAAGAGTATGATGATAAAGGTTATACTGCATTTATGGTTAATATTTGTGAAACAAGTTCCGGAGTTCATTATGATATTGATTTAATAAGTGATTTCTGTAAAAGAAATAATCTATTTTTAGTTGTCGATGCAGTTAGTTCTTTTTTAGCTGATTATATTAATATGAGCGAGCACGGAGTGGATGTTGTAATAACAGGTTCTCAAAAAGCATTGGCATGCCCTCCAGGAATTGCTATTATAACTTTATCTGGACGTGCTGTAGATAGGGTGAACAATAATTCATGTAAATCAATGTATTTTGATTTAAAAGACATGTTGTTAAATGCTAAGAGAGGTCAAACACCATATACTCCAGCTATTACTATTTTGTTACAGATTAATGCAAGATTGAATCAAATTAAAAATGATGGTGGAGTTAAAGTTGAAATTGAGCGAACTACAAATTTAGCTAATGATTTTAGAAATAAAATTAAAGAATTTCCATTTGAAGTTAGATGTAAATGCTTATCTAATGCAGTTACTACTGTTCACTCTAAAGAAATTCTTGATGTAAATCTTGTTGAAATATTAAAAAATGAATATGATATATGGGTTAGTACAGCAAGGGATGATTTATCAAAAGACATGATTTTTAGAGTTGGACATATGGGTGATTTATCTACTGAAGATAATGATACTTTGATTGATGCACTTAGAGATATTCAAAAAAGAGGATTATTCTAATGATTAAAGTTATAACCTATGGTACATATGATTTATTTCATTATGGTCATCAGAGATTACTGGAAAGGGCAAAAGCACTTGGAGACTATTTAATTGTAGGGGTTACTGCTGATGACTTTGATAAAAACAGGGGAAAAATCAATGTACAGCAGTCATTAATGGAAAGAATAGAATCAGTAAGGGCAACAGGACTGGCTGATGAAATTATTATAGAAGAATATGAAGGTCAAAAAATAGATGACATCAAAAGATATGATATTGATATTTTCACTGTAGGATCTGATTGGGTTGGTGAATTTGATTATCTTAATGAATATTGTGATGTTGTTTATTTAGAGAGAACTGAAGGAGTTTCAAGTACA
Source organism: Methanobrevibacter intestini (assembly GCF_047402955.1). Lineage (NCBI taxonomy): Archaea > Methanobacteriati > Methanobacteriota > Methanobacteria > Methanobacteriales > Methanobacteriaceae > Methanobrevibacter > Methanobrevibacter intestini. Next base: position 339,640 of record NZ_CP187956.1, on the reverse strand, counting down.
GATATAAGATCAAAAGATAGACAGGTTACATTAGGTTTAGTTGGTGAAGGATTAGTTTTAAACAAATTTTACAATGAAAGCCAGTATGTTAACGGATTAACTGTTGAGGGAATATGTTCGGATGATGAAAATCAACTTAAAGACTTTGAGGATGATTTAATTTTAACTCGGGATTTTGATGAATTAATAGATAATGTTGAAGCAATATTTATTGTATCTCATCCATCAAAACATTACAAACAAGCAAAAAAGGCACTTGAAAATGGAGTCCATGTTTTATGTGAATCACCAATTGCTCTTAAAGAAGAGGAGCTCTGTGAATTATTCAAACTGGCTAAAAAGAATAATTTGATTTTAATGGATTCAATTAAAACAGCATATTCAACTGCTTATAACAGATTGTTGTTACTTGCTAAAAAAGGAAAAATTGGAGATGTAATATCAGTTGATGCAACCTGTACCAGTTTAGCAGATAGGTCTGGTGATGACTGGAACAGTATAACTGCATGGGGTCCAACAGCTTTATTGCCGGTTTTCCAATTGCTTGGAACTGACTATAAAAATAAAAACATTAATTCTCTTTTGTTAGACAGTGCAGAGAATTTTGATTTATTTACAAAAATAGATTTCACATATCAAAATGCAGTAGCTTCTATAAAAGTTGGAAAAGGAGTTAAATCTGAAGGGGAATTAATAATATCTGGAACAAAAGGATATATTTATGTTCCTGCTCCATGGTGGAAAACAGACTATTTTGAAGTGCGTTTTGAAAATCAAAATGAAAATAAGAAATATTTCTACCAGTTAGATGGTGAAGGTATAAGATATGAACTTGTAGCATTTATAAAATCAATTGAATTAAATAAAACAGGCTCATATGTTGATGTTAATATTTCTAAAGAGATATCTTCAGTAATGGAAGCTTTTGATAATAATAAATTTAATAATTTATGATGGAATTATTTGTAAGGTCCAAAATCGACAGTATTATAAATATGATTGTATCTATCCTCTTTTGGAGGTATTTCCATATAATTTTTATCATATAATAAAGTTAAATATGTGTCATAATCATTTGGAACATTAATTTCAATATTTTCAAATTTGACTTTTTTAGCAGGTCTTAATGAAGATTTAGGTATTATTCTTGGGGTATTGTAAGTTGTACTAAGATTGCATACACAGTCACATTTTTCATTAAGATATTTATCCACAAAGTTGGTTCCATATTTTTTTATTTTTTGAAAATTTATTCTAAATAATTTAAAAATAATTTTAATAACTTTTCCAATTCTTTCTTTATTTTTAGATATGTATGCTTCACTGTTTGTTATTTCATAAATCCAAATTAATTTTCTTAAAAGTTTCCATTTAAATAAGAATTTTTTTCTTTTATTTATATCATCAGGGATGTTGTCTAATACGAATATATCTAAACTTAAACCTAGTGTAAAATCAGTATTATTGTCGTAATATTCTTCAGTTTTTGTTCCTTTTAAGTTCCATTGTGAATAGAGTCTACAATAACCTTTTTTATTTCTAGAACTTAATAATTCATATTTATCTTGGGGTAATTTCTCCAATATGTCCAATAATTTTTCGTACTGATCCCTTAATAGAATTAAATCAACATCATCATCCCAAGGAATAAATCCATTATGTCTTACAGCTCCAATCAATGTACCTGAATCTGCAAAGTATTCTATATCATTTTCTTCACATATTTTAATAAAATCAGTTAACATCATTAAATTTAAATCTTGAATATGTTTTAAGATTTCAGGGTCATATTTATTAAATTTTTCAGGTATTCTTATAATCGCCATTGTTTCCCTCTAATTATTATTTTAATTTATATATGATTAATTACATAAATATTATGGTATTTAGGTAATGAATTTAAAACTGTTTATTTATTTTATAAATAGAAATATAATATTTAATGGGGATATAGTATTAATGCAAGCAATTATTTTGGCAGTAGGATGGAAAAATGTTTAAAAGAGTTAACAAATGATGTTTATATTTCTAAAAATAAGGAAATGTTAGGTAAATGTATTAAACTATTTTTTAAGATTTTTCATATTACTCCGCAATGGTTTAAAAAAAGATACAGAAACACGGTTTTAAAATATTTGAATGAAAACTGTGATTCGGTATATGATATTAATGCAGAAACATACACTGCAGTATTTTCTAAAGACATATTTAAACCATTTAAAAAAGTTAAATTCGAATCAATTGAAGTTAATGTCCCTAATGATTATGATGCTTTTTTAAAAAGTATTTACGGCGATTATATGAAATTGCCTCCTATTGAAGAGAGGTCTAATCATGCTCATAATTTCATTGATTTTGGAGATTATTAAAACTGAATATTAATGAAATTTGATGTAATGTATATAATTAGAGTTTAATCTAAAGAAAGAATTTGAATATGTATTGGTTATTAATAGGTAAAAAACATGATAGAAACAGCAGTTATTATGGCTGCAGGTCTTGGAAGAAGATTTGGAGCAAAAACAGAAAAAATACCTAAAGCTTTCATAGAAGTTTCAGGAAAGTCTATGATTGTCCGTTCTATTGAAACGTTAATTAGCTGTGGTATAAAACGTATTATAATAGGTACGGGATATAAAAAAGAATGTTTTGAAGGGTTAAAAGAACAATATCCTCAAATTGAATGCTGTTTTAGTGAAAATTATGCAAAAACTAATAGTATGTATACTTTGTATAATATGCAGGATATAATTGGAGGGGATGATTTTTATTTACTTGAATCTGATTTAGTTTTTGAAAAGAAAGCTATTACCTCGTTAATGAAAAATAAACATGAAAATATCATGTTAATAACTCAGGTAATGAAATTTCAAGATCAGTATTATGTGGAATATGATGAAAAGGGTAATTTAAAAGACTGTTCTACAGATAAAACAACTATTCAACCAAATGGAGAATTAGTTGGTATTCATAAGTTAAATAACAAGTTTTATAAGTTGATGTGTGAAGAATATTCTAAAATTATAAATGAAAAACCAGAATTGGGATATGAATACCAATTACTTTTCATGTCTCAACATGTCATGCCTTTATTTGTTCTCAAAGAAGATGATTTACTTTGGTATGAAATTGATGATGAAGCGGATTTAGTTTATGCAGAAAAAAACATTATGACTAAAATGGAGGGTTAAGATGTCAAAAACAGTTTATTTAGGTATGATTGCAGATATTATGCATCCAGGTCTAATTAATATTATTAATGAAGGTGCTAAATATGGTGATGTGATAATTGGTTTATTTACGGATAAAGCTATTGCAACTCATAAACGTTTACCAGTTTTAACTTATGACCAACGTAAAGAAGTGGTTGAAAATATTAACGGTGTTTCGAAAGTAGTTCCTCAAGATGAGTGGAGTTATGTCAGTAATTTAAAAAAAATTAAACCTGATTATATTATTCATGGGGATGACTGGAAAGAAGGAGCTAATAAAAAAATTCGTCAAGAAGTTTTTAAGGTAATGGAAGAACTTGGTGGGGAGGTTATTGAAATACCTTATACTCAAGGTATTAATTCTTCAAAACTAGCTAAAGAAATTGAAGGGTTTGGAACTACTCCGGAAGTTCGTATGAAACGTCTTCGTCGTTTAATTGATGCTAAACCAATTGTACGCATATTAGAGTCTCATTGTGGATTAACGGGTTTAATTGCTGAGAAAATTTCAGTTGAAGTTGATGGAAAAATTAGACAATTTGATGGAATGTGGTCCTCTTCTTTAACAGATTCAACATCTAAAGGTAAACCTGATATTGAAGCAGTTGATTTAACTACTAGATTACATGATTTAAATGATACTTTAGAAGTCACTACTAAACCAGTAATTTTTGATTGTGATACCGGAGGTAAAACAGAGCATTTTGTATTTACAGTACGTACTTTAGAACGTTTAGGTATTGGTGCAGTTATTATTGAAGATAAAATTGGTTTAAAACAAAATTCTTTATTTGGAACTGATGCAGTTCAAAAACAAGACACCATTGAGGGATTTTCTGAAAAAATCAGTGCAGGTAAAAGTTCTCAAGTCACTGAAGATTTTATGATTATTGCACGTATTGAATCACTTATTGCAGGTAAAGGCATTGATGATGCTTTAAAACGCGCTTTTGCTTATGTTAAAGCGGGTGCTGATGGGATAATGATTCATAGTAAAAATAATAATGGTATGGATGTTAAAGAATTTTGTGAAAGATTCCGTAAGGAAGATAAGGAAACTCCAATTGTTGTTGTACCAACTACTTATAATCAGTTTACAGAAACAGAACTTGCTTCTTGGGGAGTTAATATTGTGATTTATGCTAATCATATGCTTCGTAGTGCTTATCCTGCAATGGTAAAGTGTGCTAAGTCAATTTTAGAAAATGAACGTTCTTATGAAGCAAATGAGTTATGTATGCCTGTAAAAGAAATTTTAACATTAATTCCTGGAAATAAGAAGGATTGAATTATTATGATTTCTCCAAAATTTTTTATTGATAAATTAGAGGAAAACAATATAAATTTCTTTACGGGGGTTCCAGATTCTTTATTAAAAAATATCTGTGCGTATATTGAAGATAATAAAGATGAAAATCATAATATTATTGCAGCAAATGAAGGGGCAGCAATGGGATTAGCTACTGGGCATTATTTGGCTACTGGTAAAATTCCAGTTGTTTATATGCAAAATTCAGGTGAAGGTAATATTATCAATCCATTAGCTTCATTAACAGATAAAGAAGTTTATAATATTCCAATACTCTTAATTATTGGTTGGAGGGGTCGTCCTGGAGTTCATGACGAACCTCAACATATAAAACAAGGAAAAGTAACGCTTCCTTTACTTGAAACAATGGGAATAAAGTATACAATATTAAGTAAAGATGAAAATGAATTTACAAATCAATTAAATGATGTAATTGGATATATGACTAAAACAAAAGAATCTTTTGCATTTGTTGTTGAAAAAGATACATTTGAAGATTATAAACTTCAAAATAATCAACAATATGAAAATTTAGAAATGTCTCGTGAAGAAGCTATTCAAATAGTTGCAGACTCACTGGATGAAAATGCCGTAATTGTATCAACTACTGGTATGATTTCACGAGAATTATTTGAATACCGAGCAAACAGCAATCAAAGTCACGAAAAGGATTTCTTAACTGTTGGATCTATGGGTCATGCATCACAAATTGCTTTAGGAATCGCTCTAGAAAAATCAAACCATAAAATATGCTGTTTTGATGGAGATGGAGCAGCTATAATGCACATGGGCTCAATGGCAATTATTGGAAGTAAACATCCAGAAAATTATATTCATATAATATTTAACAATGGAGCTCATGATTCAGTTGGAGGTCAACCAACAGTAGGTTTACAAATAAACATTCCCGAAATTGCAAAGGCTTTAAATTATAAAAAAGTATTTAGTATTAAAGATAGAATGTCTTTAAAAGAAGTATTAAATAAAATTAATGGTGAAAAAGGTCCAATAATGTTAGAAATACAAGTAAAAAAAGGCAATAGAAAAGATCTTGGAAGACCTACAACTACACCAATTCAAAATAAAGAAGCATTAATGAAATTTTTAGAAAAGTGATAATATGGTTAAAAGAAATGTATTATTAAATCCCGGCCCGGCAACTACTACAGATACAGTTAAAATGGCACAAATAGTACCTGATATTTGTCCGCGTGAAGAAGAATTTGGAGATAAAATGTACCAATTAGGAATAGATTTATTAGGTACAGTTCATGCAGACCCAGCAAAATACACAACAGTATTATTTTGTGGATCTGGAACAGTAAATATTGATGTTTGTTTAAATTCATTACTGCCTGAAGATAAAAAGATTTTAATTGTAAATAATGGTGCATATAGTTCCAGAGCAGTTGAAGTTTGTGAATATTATGGAATGCCACATATTAACTTAAAATCATCAGTTTACGAACAACCAAACTTAAATGATGTAAAAAAAGCATTAGATGAAAATCCAGATATTGCAATGGTTTATACAACACACCATGAAACTGGAACTGGAGTTTTAAATCCTATTCGAGAAATAGGTCAATTAGCACATGACTACGACGCAATATTTGTAGTAGATACCACATCGTCACTAGCTATGATACCAATAGATATGGAAGAAGACAATATTGACTTTTGTATGGCATCAGCTCAAAAGGGTATTATGGGAATGACAGGGCTTTCATTTATCATAGGAAATGAGGAAGAAATTTGTAAATCAAAAAATTATCCTAAAAGATCATATTATTGTAATTTATATTTACAATATGATTACTTTAAAAAAACAGGGCAAATGCATTTTACACCACCTGTACAAACAGTATATGCAGCTATACAAGCATTAAAAGAGTATTATGATGAAGGTGAACAAGATAAATGGAATCGTCATCAAAGAGTAATGGCCAGAATCCAAGAGGGATTAAAAGAATTGGGTTTTAAAGAAGCAATAAAACCAGAAATTCAGTCTGGTCTTGTAGCTTCAGTATTATATCCAAAAGATGATAATTGGTCCTTTGATAAAGTTCATGATTATTGTCAGGAAAGGGGATTTACAATATATCCCGGAAAAATATCAGATAATGAAACATTTAGACTTTGTTCTTTAGGAGCTATTGATGTTGAAGATATTGACAACTTTTTAATAGTTTTAAAAGAAGCATTAAAAAGTAATAATGTCACAATTCCAGTTCAATATTAAGTTATATTAAATTTAAAGATTTTAGAGGTGTTTAAATGAAAATAATAACATTTGAAGATATTAAAAAATTAAATATGTCTCCATTAGATTGTTATGAATGGGCAAAGGAAGTAGTTCAAAATAAAAATACTACATTGCTGCCTCCTAAAATTAGTATGAAACCAGATATTGACGGTGTTTTTTATAATATTATGCCGTCAGTTATTCCAACACTTAATAGGGCGGGAGTTAAAATTGTAACAAGATATCCTAAAAGAAAACCAAGTTTAGATAGTAATTTGTTATTATATGATTTAACAGATGGATCTACATTAGCATTGATGGATGCAAATTTCATCACTGCTGTAAGAACTGGTGCAGTTGCAGCTCTTTCAATAAAATTATTAGCTACTGATGATTTTAAAGAGATAGGAATAATTGGGCTTGGAAATACAGCAAGAGCAACATTAAAAATTTTACTTGCTTTGTTTCCTGAAAGAAATTTTAAAATAAAATTATTAAAATACAAAAATCAGCATCAACTTTTCAAAGAAGATTTTAATCAATTTAACAATATTGATTTCTGTTATGAAGATAATGCTGATGAGGTAGTTAAAAATAGTGATGTAATAATTTCGGCAGTTACCACAATTAAAGAAGATGTATGTTCTGATGACTGCTTTAAAGAAGGTTGCTTAGTTGTACCTATACATACTTTAGGCTTTACAAATTGTGATTTATTCTTTGATAAAGTATTTGTTGATGATATAGGGCATGTAAAACATTTTAAATATTTTGATAAATTCAAAGAATGTCATGAAGTCACAGATATTTTAACTGGTAAAGCTAAAGGTAGAACAAGTGATAAACAAAGAATTATTGCATATAATATTGGTATTTCCATACATGATATTTATTTTGCAAGTAAAATCTATGAAATGGTTGAAACTACTGAAAAAATAGACTTAAAAGCCCCTAATGAAAAGTTTTGGTTTGATTTTTAGTATTTATATTATTGGGAATAATCTGTTTTTTCTACAAATTCTTTTTTTTTAAAACAAAACAAGCTTTTTCAGACTTTTTCAATTTTTAGTTGATAAAGTATAGAAATCTTCAAATAAATAAAAAACTAATTATCCACTAGCTAATTCATAAAATAAGAATAAGTGGACGGGGTTACACAACCTATCATTTTTACAAAACCCCGTCCAACATAGAAAAGGTGGAGAAATTTCCTACACAATTATCCACCTAATCAACACAAAGCTTTTATAAAATATTTTTTTGAAGCAGTTCAGAATTTAACTTCAATTGTATATATTTTACTATTACTTAATATAATTTACCTTTTTATTTTCATAAAATCTTTTAATATACAATACATTATAAAATCAGCAAATTATTCTGCTGATTTCACTAAATTAATGAGTTTTATATATGCTTAATTATTTTTTAATTTTTTAGAATGTATCGGATGTATATTTAATCAATTAACAAAGTAACTAAAAAAAGAGTTAATTATAATATTTAGACGAATGGTGCATTGTATAGGTTCTTTAATCTTCAAATAGTTACAACTTCATTGTTGTTATGTTCAATTTTTTGAGAATAGAACCATGCTATTAAATCAGCAATTTGTAATTCATTAAATGTAATAATGAAGTTTTATGGAATTATTATAATATGTGAAGGGTAGAGAAAATTTTTATATATAATTTAGCCAAATCTTGATGATGATTTTCATAACTATAAATTAAAACGGTTTGAAAAGCATTTTATATCTTCAATAAATATTTTAGCAATATTCTGGTTAATTATAGATTCATTTCCAATTACTTTTAATAATGATGAAATTAACAGAGATGCTCTGACTTAATGACTTATCTATTTAGCAATGATTTATTAAATGTAATTGGTAAGAAAACTATTTTGGACTTAGAACAAATAGAATCATTTTTATCAATTAAAAATGAAATTTTAAAGATGGGAAAACATAAACCTGCAGTTAATGATTTTATAATGATTAATTTATTGGATTTGGATAAAATTAATGAAATTTACTCTCAAAAACATTTATTGAATGAATTTCAATTAAAATTTTTAGAAATAACTTCATGTTTTCGTAAAATCACTGAATGAAATCTTGAAATGTTATTTATTGGTCTAATACTACATCAAACACAAAATTTTATACTTATAGCACTTTATCTGATGATTACTTAAATAAATTAAACAAATTAATTATTATATAATGTAATATTACTTATTGATGTAAAGTTTCAGGTATAATGCTGAACATATTTAAATGTGGTCAGGTAATTTATTGGAAATTATGGGATATGTTTTGGGTAATTCTTTCTTTAAATTCTAGGAGTATGAATTAGAAAATAGTTATAAGTATAGCTGGTAATTTGATATTAATTATATTGACTCTTTCAAAAACTTTGTTGATTTAAAATTTTTTGAGGAAATTTAGTTTTGATTTTGTAATTATGTTTAAAAATAGTTAAATTTAATAAAAGGTTGGAGTAAAAGTTTTTATCATGCAAAATCAAAAAAATTTACTTTAAATAATATTTTAGATGTTAAACAATATATATTTTGTGATTTTGATGATGGATTTGTCCTTTCAGATTCTCGTTTTGTGAAAATTTTTAAATTCTGTCAAAAACCCTAAAATCTTTTGATTTAAGTTTTAAAAAGGAGGTTTATTATTTTAAAATGAGTTTAGCCAGGTGCCGTCATTTTAGAACTCTGTATGTAGTTAAATATGATTTTACAAAAATAACATTAGTATTTAAAGAAATAGGAAAAACTATGGTAAAGGTTCAGCGTTATATTTGCAAACGTTGCAGTAAAACATTTCAAAAACTGATTTAACAAGTCTTGTTGATATAAATAGTAATTTTACGAACGAATTGAAAAATGAATCTGAACATTTAATTTAGGATTATTTGGGAAGTTTGAAAAATGCTTGTAAATCATTTTAAAAGTTTTTTGGAATTAGTGTTTCACATCAAACAATTGAAAATTGGCTTTTTGTTAATGAAAACATTTTAGAATTTGATTTATGGTGTTGCTTGAGTTATTATGTCTTTGATGTTGAATAGATAAAAATCAATGGAGAATGTAAATATCTCCACACATTACTTGAGTTTATTTCTAATTGTATTGTATCTGATATAATTTACGATACTGAAGATGAAACAATTGTTGAAAAGTTTTTAAGAGAATCTACAGTAAATAAAAATAAAAAAGCAATCACAACAATTTTAGATAAAAAATATTCCTCAATTATCCAAAAACTAGTTTTTAAACACCAATTATGTATTTTTCATACTAAAAAAAAGTTTAAATAAACAATTAAAAAATTTTAAAGACAACAATCGTATTTCAGACGAAGAATACAAAAGAATGTCACAAACAACTAAAATGATTAAAGATTTATTCGATTTAAATGATTATATTGAATTCAAAAATGAAGTACTGTCTTTAATTTATCGTGAAGATGATTTTTATCTACTTATTTATAAAATAATTAGAAAATTCCTTTTTCCAAGAGGATATAAAAGTTTCATTTATCACTTAAAAGATAAGGCAATTGAAAAAACAAGTAACAAAATTGAAAATGCCTTTCAAAAAACAATCCCATAATCAAGAAAACGAACATTCAAAATCAAATGAGGAGTTTTAAAACGAATATATCGCAGAGATCTAATTTGGAACCAAAATCGAAAAAACGATTTTGAAAATCAACAAAGTTTTTGAAAGAGTCTTTTAAGACAAACTACGAATTGAACAGTTATAGTTCGTATCTAATTGAACAATAATTATACGAGCATTAATAAATATTATACCAATAAAAAGTAAAATGGCATCAACAAACCATTATGAAAAGTAAAAGGCAATATCTACTGCCTCATTAGATTTTACACGAAATTATTTTAAAAACAGAAAATTGATTTAACAAAATGAATATTTTTAAGTTAAATACATTCTATAATTGGTGTTAGTCGAAAAATTTAAAAAATAAAATTTTATAAAATTTAGTTTTGTATTTAAAAGGTTATTGTATTATTAGATGGTGTAACAATGAGTAATGATAAAAAAAATAAATCCAAAGTTATTAAAATCATTTATTTTGATGAAATTTCAGCAACTGATTATTTAATTATTAAAAATGGTGGAATATTAGATGAAATGAATAAAGAATTAAATGAAAATACAAAAATTAAAGATTTATCCCTTAAAGGTAAATTATGGGCCAAATTACCATTTTTAATCGGAACTGCTAAAGCCGAAGGAAATTTGAGTTATGGAGATTCTGATACCACAATTATTCAAAAAACAATTACTAGTTCATTATTGAGTGATTTTATTGAAGAATTAAATTCAGATGAAATCATTGAATTCAATAATTATTCTGTAAGTGCATACCCTAATTCTTTTGCATATTTTAAGATGTTCACGCCATTCTTAAAGATATTTTCTGATAATTTGTCAGATGGTACGAATCTGCCCATTAATATTTCTTCAATGGATAATGTATTTGAAGATGGGAAAGGATATTATGAGATGATTGCAGAAGACGGTGAAGATAAAGTTGTTTTAAGATTTAATATTAATTCTTTTAGAAATAATTATACTCTTTCTGATTTGACTAAGATGGATTTAACATATTATAGTATTTTTGTAGGTGAAACTGACGAATATTTGTTAGATATTTCCAATGAATTAAACCCTAATGAAGGTATTCCAAATAATATTGAAGAATTAAAAAATAAATACAATCGTAAAACTAAACTTAAAGTTTATGATGTAATTTTAGCGGGGATTATTCATGGTTAATATAAACATTTTCATGGGTCCTAAAAAAGCTTTTGAAGAGTTTATTCCTTGTGGAGATAGTTTGCTATTAAATGATCTTGTAAAAATTGCTGATGGTAAAAAAACTAGATATTATAATTCTTATGATTTTTTAGTAGGATATTCTGAAAACTATTCTGGGATAAGTGAAAGTGCTATACAGAATTTTGATAGCCTTTTGAAAACATTTGAATTTGGTGAAATTTATCTTCAGAACCCTCCTGAAAATATTAAACGACTGATTGAAAACACTTATGATGATGTCACAATTAAAGTTTATGATTATCCTAAATTAACCTCAAAAAAGTTCTTAAGAATTAATGAGAAATTTAACGAAAGAATAATTGGACAAGACCATGTTAAAAATGAATTATTAATTTCATTGTATGATTTACTTAAAGGATATAACGACGATAAACCTATTTGTTTACTTTTTTATGGCATGTCAGGTGTTGGAAAAACTGAAACCGCAAAATTTTTATCTGAAATTATAGGTGATGAATTATTTAGGAAACAATTTTCAATGTTTCAAAATAATAAATTTTCTGAATATCTTTTTGGAGGTGCACATATGCAAGCATCTTTTGCAAGAGATTTACTTGAACGTGAATCTAACATAATATTGTTAGATGAATTTGATAAAGCTGCTAAAGTTTTTCATGATGCTTTTTATCAATTATTTGATGAAGGAATATTTGAAGATTCAAATTATAAAGTTTCTTTAAAAAATTCAATAATTATTTGTACTTCAAATTACCTTAATGTTAATGATATTAGGAATAATATTGGTGATTCATTATTTTTTAGATTTGATAAAATAATTGAATTTAAAAAATTAGATAAATATGCTGTTGATAAAATTCTTGTAAATAAGGTTAATGAAAAATATGACTTATTAATTAATGAAGATAAAGAGTTAATTGATAAACAAAAAATAATTAACTTTTTTAGAGAATATGCAGATGGTTTAGTTAACACTAGACAAATATCTAAATTAGTTGATGAACAAATTAATATGATTTTAGTTGAGAGTTATCTTAATAAAAGTTCTATTCTAAATAAGAATTAAAAAATAAACTATTTAATTGCTGATAAAGTGAAAATAATGTAGTTATATAAAATGGATGTTATCAGAGTTTAGAGGATTTACATGATTAGAAATATTAAAATTGGTGATGTGTTAGGCGAAATATTTGAAGTAATAATGATTTTTGGTGGGAACAACCAAAAGAATAAAAATAACGAATCTGGCTTAGGTGTAGTTTATTTAGTTCGCAATATTGAAACAAACGAATGTTGGGCTTTAAAAACATTTCAAGATAAATTTATCAATGAAGAAAATGCCTTTGATGAGTTTAAATTAGAATCCCTAGAATGGATTAAATTAAAACCTCACCCAAATATTGTTACTGCAATAATTGCTACAATTATTGATGAAAGACCTTTTCTAATATTAGAGCCGATAGTTCCAGTAAATGGAAAACAAACTTTAAAACATTACCTACACGATCCATTAAATTTAAAACAAATTTTAGACTGGTCAATACAATTTTGTCATGGAATGGAATTTATAAATAATTCTGGTATTAAAGTTCATGGGGATATTAAACCAGATAATATTCTGATTTTCTTCAATAATGTTAAAATAACTGATTTTGGTCTTTTAGAATTGTTTGAATCAACAGATGAAAAACTTGTTAATCAATATTATAATTCAAATGATGCTTGTGGAACTTTGGAATATATGGCTCCAGAAGTTTTTATGGGTAAACGAAGTGTAGAATCAGACATATATAGTTTTGGTGTTGTTCTATATCAATTAGTTAATGATGGAGTTAATCCATTTGTTAATGATGGTTCAAAAGACTGGTATGATATACACCAAAATACTGTGATTCCCAAATTAAATTCGGAACTAAATAATATTATTCAGAAATGTTTGGAAAAAAATCCTAATAATAGATATCATTCATTTAAAGAATTAAGGAAAGCTTTGGAGAAAATTTTTAATGAAAAATTTGATAATTTATATAATCCTGAGCTGATTGATATTGGTGATGATACATATTATGCAATGTTAGGTCATTCATATTGTGAATATGGGGAATTGAAGTTATTTGAAGAATCCTATGAAAAATCTTTGAAATCTAATGATAATAATGCTAGAGTCATGTATGCCTCTGATTTGATGAACTTGGGTGAATTTGAAAAAGCTAAGGATAATTATGAAATTGTTGTTAAAAATTTATCTAAAAATGAAAATGAAATAATTTATAAAGATCATTTATATTTTAATCTAGGTCATGCATATCATTCTTTAAATCAAATTTTTGATGCAATGGATTACTATGAGAAAACATTGATTGAAAATAAATATTTTGTAAAAGCAAAAGTAAATTTAGGCAATTGTTATAGATTATTAGGTGACTATGAAAATAGTTGTAAATATTACGATGAAGTATTGGAAGTTTTTCCTAACTTTTATGAAGCATTATATAGTAAAGCATTATTAGTATGTGAGAACTGTCACTATGATGAAGCAGAATTATTATTTGCGAAAATAGATGAAAAAAAAGATGATGGGCGAAGGTTTCTTGATAAATCTTTGATATTTTCAGAATTTGATAAAATGAAATCTTTGTTAGAATTATCAAAATATTTAGTAAAACATGATGATATTTACTCAAAATATTTATTATTGGATTTACATTTAGCTATGAGTAAATTTAATTTAGCAAAAGGAGTTTATGAGGATTTAATGTCCATTTCAGATAATAAAAATGATATGAGAATTTTAACATCACCTTGCTTTTATAAACATGGCTATGAGGAGTTTGCATTAAATATTCTTGAAGAATTAAGAATATCTGGGTCTAAAAAATGTAAATATGAATCTTATCTTTTAAAAGCAAATTTGATTAGTGATGATGATATTCATTATACTAACCGTCTTCTTAACCATGTGATTAAAAAATCATCTTCAAATAGACAAAAAACTGAAGCATATAACCTTAAATTTACATTTAATGAAAAAAGACATATTAGAGACATTCATCACGCACTGAGATTGAGTCCCAAGTATAGATATGCTCATTTGAATTATATTAAATATTATGTAGATAAAAAAGCTTATGATAAAGCATTAAAAAGAATAGAATTCAGTTCTAAAATATTTAAAAACGATGCTGAAATTTATTTTTTACATGGTCAAGTTTGTTGGCGTCTAAACAACTATAACAAAGCAAAACATTTTTTTGAATTATCTTTAAAATATGGTAAAGTTGAGTTAATGGTTTATTTTTACATTAGAGATTGTTATATTGAGTTAGGTGATGAAATCAAAGCTATGGAATATGAGAGTTATGGTATTATGTTAGATAAGTATTCTGAATATAGAGATTTATATAAATATAGTTGTTAAAATTTACTCCTATAAAAACTATTATGCATATTAATAATTTTTAATAATCAAATAATGTTGGCTGTTTAGGTCCACTATACCTTAGGTTTAATATCATGAAGCTTATCTGTCTTTCTGATGTTGCATATCAGTAACGGTGATTTTTCATCATGCCGTTTTATATTCTTTTTAGCCATTTCGAGTATTCTGTTGGCGGAAAAGTAGTAAGTATGGATCCTTTTCGCATGAGTCTGATGTTTATTGCTTTAATTGTTCCTCATGAAATCTTTGAAATTCCTGCTTTGATTTTTGAATCAGCAGCAGGTGTTTTGTTGTTTCTGTTTATATGGAGATTTTTAAAAACAATTGACACTACTAGAAATGAGGTTCCGGGTTTTAAATTAAGAGCTAAAAATTCCTGGAAGTTAAACAGGATTTATTTAAAACAGTCTGTTGTTCTTATGGTGTTTTCCTGTTTTCTGCTGATTATTGCAGCACTTATTGAAGGCCATGTTACTGAACATATTGGTATTTGGGTTGATTCATTTTTCTGATTAACCCTATTTTTTAAATTAGCTAAAAAATCTTTTATATTGCTTTACACTTTTTTTGAAATGATTTTATTAAGTAAATTGCTATTTTAAATCATCATAATTTGTGGAATTTTCACATTTTTAATGTGTATTGATGAAAAGTATAAAATAAATCTAATGAAAAGTATAAAATAAATTAGATGAAAAGTATAAAAAAGGGATTGTCATGAAAAAATATCTGCCGAGATATACAGACCGGGAATTAAAAGAATCGTTAGAATACATGGGTGCAGTATTAATAACTGGTTCGAAGTGGTGTGGAAAGACTACAACAGCTAAACAACAATGTAATAGCTTAAAAGAGTTACAGCATCCTGTTTATGGAAAATCTTATTTAAAACTTGCAGACACAAATCCTATAGAATTATTAAAAGGTGAAAAACCGATGCTAATTGATGAATGGCAAATGGCACCGGAACTGTGGGATGCAGTAAGATATTTGGTAGATGAATCAGATGAAGATGGACTGTATATTCTAACAGATTCAGCAATAGTTGATGAAAGTAAAATTATGCATTCAGGAGCAGGCAGAATAAAAAGAATCGTAATGCGACCAATGAGTTTATATGAAAGCGGCGAATCTACGGGAGCAATATCACTGATGGATTTATTTAATGATGAAGATTTAAACATCGACGGCATAACTTCAGATTTATCAATATCTGATTTGATATTTGTTGCCTGCAGAGGTGGCTGGCCGGAGTCACTAAACAAAAAAACAAAAAAACAGCAATTGGCTGTTGTAGCAAATTACATTGATATAATATGCAATAGTGATGTTTCAAAGGTGGATGGAGTTAAACGCAGTCCTCAAAGGGTAAAAGCTATTTTAAAATCTTATTCCAGAAATATTTCAACACTGGCAACTAAAAAAACACTTATGAAAGATATAAAAACAGAGTATGGGGATATATCAGCACCTACATATAATTCGTATATTGATGCTCTTGAAAGATTATATGTTATTCAAAATATTCATGGATGGTCACCAAATATCAGATCGGCAAATACTATCAGAAAATCTTCTAAAAAGGAATTCATAGATCCGTCAATAGCTGTAGCAAGTCTTAATTTAACTCCTGAAAAATTATTAAAGGACTTTGAAACCTTTGGATTCATATTTGAAAACTTGTGCATACGTGATTTATTGGTTTATTCAAGTTCAGTTAATGGAGAAGTATTGTATTACAATGATGACAGCGGTCTTGAAGCGGATTGCGTAGTATATTTAAGTGATGGGAGATATGCATTAATAGAATTTAAATTAGGCAACATGGAAATTGATAAGGGAGCAGAAAATTTACTCAAATTAAGAAAATTAATTAAAAATAGTGTTAAGAACAAAAAAATTGATTTGGAAGAACCAAGTTTTTTAGCTGTTATAACTGGTGGTGAAATGGCATACACTAGAGCTGACGGTGTAAAAGTTATACCGATTGGATGTTTGCGATAAATGTTTTTTCTGGATTAATTGGTGAGATATATTATTTTTATTAATTATTGCAGAAGTTATGAATGTTTATTATGGCATGGTTTTTTGATTAACCTGTCTTTTTTTCAAATCACTACAATTTTATTATTTCGTATCAATTTTTCAAAATCACTTAAACAAACTATATATACTTATTGAACTTAATATTAAAATGTTTAGTGTGGTGGTATATATTTTAAAAATAAATCTTGGGGAATGTTTAGATGGAAATTTAGATAGGTTTAACTGCAAATAAAATTATTTAAATTAGGATAATTAATTTTTAGTAATATCTGATTATTTATTCAGCAGCATCTTTATCAAAAATATATTTTTTGATTTTAATTAACTATTATAAGTATTATTTATAAATTTAGTTTAATTTAAATTTGTTATCTGTAATTTAACTATTTTTTATTCTTTTTAATATTTTTTGCAATAAAAAATAAAAAAATTTATATTATTTTTATTACAAAATATTATTAGATATTTATAGGAGGCATAAATATGGTGGTTGATAATAAAATTGTTGGAGAAAGGATGGAATTTTTAAGGGAGAATATGGGAGTAAGTCAAAAAAATTTAGCAGAATATTTAGACATATCTCAACCATATTTATCTCAAATAGCTGCTGGAAAAAGACCAATGTCTTTAACAATTTTAGATAAACTTTGTGCATTATTTGGATGTAGTGAACAGTATCTTTTGGGTTTGGATGATAGCTTTCATCCAAAGTCTTATGCATTTCGTAGTAAAAAGATTGATGTTGCGGATTTAAAATGTATTGCATCAATAAATAAGCTATATAAAAATTTGAAATATTTACATAAAAAACAAAAAGAATTGGAGGGTTAACTTGAAATCTGATTTGGAATTAAATTCTTTGGCTGTTGATTTAAGAAAAGATTGGGAAATTGATGCTTATGGGCCTTTAGATATTTTTTCAATTGTTTTGTCTAAATTTTCTAAATTATCAATATTGATTTATCCTATGTCTAAAAATACTAGTGGTTTGTGTATTAATGAAGAAAATATACCTATTATTGGAATTAATTCAAATCATTCTAAAGGTAGACAAAAGTTTACATTAGCTCATGAATTATATCATTTATTATTTGAAGATATTAATGATATTATTATTTGTAATGATGATAAAAATGATTCTGAAGTTGAAGCAGATTCTTTTGCATCATTTTTATTAATGACTGATGAAGGATTAAGGAGATACATGAAAATCAATGAGATTAATCATTGGGATTTGAATAATATTATTGCTGCTGAACAATATTTTCAGATTAGTCATCAAGCATTTTTATTTCGCATTAATAAATTAGGATTTTCAGTAGATGAATACAATAACATAAATTTAAGTAATGAATCTAAAAAAAGAGGTTTTTTGAATGATTTATATGAACCTGCTTTTAAAGAGGATATTCCTTTTGTTTTAGGCAATTATCTTAAGATGATTAATCATATTGATGAATTAGGCGGACTTTCTGATGGTAAAAAGAGGGAATTATTACTTGATGGTTGCAGGGGTGATCTGGTTTTTAACAAATGTGGGAGACAAGATTTAAATGAATAATAAACCAGTTTTTTATGATACTGATTGTTTATCTTCTTTTTTAGTAGTAGATAGAATTGATTTATTAAAAAAGGAATTTTCCAGCATAATTGTTTCAGCACAAGTAAATATAGAATTTTTAAATGATAAAACTCCAAAGTGTATATATGAAAGATTTAGTAATTTGGTAGATGAAGGTTTTGTCATTGTTAAAGATATTGATGTAGATGATGAAGTTATGGAATATTATATTACATTTATCACTGAAGATGATGATGGAGGTAAAGGTGAACTAAGTACTATAGCATTTGCAATAGTTAATAATGGAATTCTTGCAAGTAATAATTTTAGAGATATTTGTAAATATGTAAAGAAGTATAATTTGTGCCATATTACAACTGCAACTATTTTATTGGATTGTTTTAAAAAAGAATATGTTTCTAGTGATGAAGTTGAAAAAATTTGGCAGGACATGTTAAAAAAATATGTTAAACTTCCAAAAAAATCATTTATAGAGTATTACAAATGGGATGATCCATTATGCAGTTAATCATTAACTTAAACTTTTTTTATTAAAATTTCCAGAATCATATTTTTTCCAAATTCTTTTTATATAACCTGTTATTTTTTTCATAAAATTTTATTCAACTTATTTTAAATTTTAACTAATTTTTATTCACTTAATCTCTGAATTAAATGTATATAATTAATATAGTATTTTCTACTAAAGTAATAATGTTGAATTAATAACAATAAATTTAATTTTATCGCAGTTGATTTTTTATGGCGAAAACGAAAGATAAAAACGAATGGGGAAGTAACCTGTCATTTCTGTTGGCTATGATAGGTTCGGCAGTTGGACTTGGAAATATTTGGCGATATCCTTATGTTTTGTACAGTAATGGTGGTGGAGCATTTTTCATACCATATATTGTTGCAATTTTGATTATGGGGATTCCCTTTTTAATTTTGGAATATGGTGTCGGATATAATTTTAAATCTTCTTTTCCAAAAGCGGTTAAAAGCATTTCAAAGAAATGGGAGTATTTAGGCTGGTTTTTACCAGTAGCTGTTTTCATGATTCTTATTTATTATTCAGCTATTCTTGGTTGGGACGGATTTTATGTAATTATCTCAGCATTTAAAGGCTGGGGAGCTGATCCAAATGCCTATTTCACAGGCAGTTTCCTTCAGGTAAATGATACTTTAGGTGGTCTTGGTACTTTTGTGCCTTTTGTAGCTATTGCAATGCTTGTAGGATGGGTTATAATGTGGGTCATTTCCCATACTGACTTGGAAAAAGGTTTAGGTAGGGTTTCTAAAGTTTTAGTACCTTTATTATTTGCTATAATGATTTTTATTGTACTTTTCTCTTTAACATTACCTGGTGCAGGTATTGGACTTGCAGAGCTGTACAATCCTGACTGGAGTTTGTTGCTTAACTTCAATATTTGGATGGCTGCATTTGGTCAGATGATATTTTCATTAAGTTTAGGTATGTCTATTGCATTTACCTATGCAAGCTATACCAAGGATGATTCAGATTTGGTTTCCAATGCATTGTGGGTAACTGTAGCTAACTGCGGTTTTGAAAACTTTGCAGCTATTGGTGTGTTTTCAATTCTCGGATATATGTCACTTCAAAGCGGTGTGGCAGTGCCTGATTTGGTAACTCAGGGAACAGGTTTGGTATTTATTGTATATCCTACTGTATTTAATGTACTTGGAGATTGGGCTTCTGTAATTGGACCGTTATTCTTCTTTACAGTATATTTAGCTGGTCTGACAAGTATTTTATCAACAATTGAACCTTTATCATTTTCCATCCAAAACAAATTCGGCTGGTCACGTAATAAAACCATGACTGTTTTATGTGTCTTCGGTGCAGCGGTTTCAATGATTTATGCAACGGCTATGGGTTCATATATTCTGGGAATAGCCGATACATTTGTTAATCAGATAGCTATTTTAATTGGTGTTATATTTGAATGTATTGTATTTGCCTGGATATTTAAAGCAGAAAACATTATTCCTAAACTCAATGCAAAAAGCAAATCAATTAAATTAGGTAAATGGTGGCTTGTTGTAGTTAAATATGTATTGCCGATTTTCATTGCAATTGTATGGATTGGAGGAATTTTGGAAGTTATCTCCTCAGGGTCCATGTTGGAATTGGCTATTCTGGCTATTTTAACTGTAATATTACTTGGTGCCACATTTATATTTACTAAACTGCCTGCAAAATCCGGCGAATGGGATGAAGTCAAACAGAGACTTTAATCCTATTTTAATTTTTTATTGAAGTGATATTATGGCAAATGAAAAAAATGAATGGGGAAGCAATATCTCATTTCTGCTGGCTATGATAGGTTCTGCAGTCGGACTTGGTAATATCTGGAGATTTCCTTATGTTCTCTATAGCAATGGTGGAGGAGCATTTTACATTCCATATATTACAGCAGTACTGATTTTAGGTATTCCATTTCTGATTTTGGAATATGGTGTTGGATATAATTTCAAATCTTCTTTTCCAAAGGCAATTAGAAGCATTTCAAAGAAATGGGAATATTTAGGCTGGTTTTTACCGGTAGCTATTTTTATGATTCTGGTTTATTATATTTCCATTCTCGGATGGGACGGATTTTATGTAATTATCTCTGCATTTAAGGGATGGGGAGCAGATCCCAACAATTACTTTACAAATACATTTTTGCAATCAACAGAATCTGTCAGCGGTATTGCAAGTGTTGTGCCGGTAATAGCTGTATCAATTCTTGCAGGATGGTTTATATTGTGGTTTATTTCACACAGAAACCTGGAAGACGGAATAGGCAGGGTTTCAAAAGCACTGGTGCCTCTGTTATTTATAATAATGATTGGTATTGTAATATTTTCATTGACATTACCTGGAGCAGGTATCGGACTTTCACAGCTCTTTAATCCTGACTGGAGTTTGCTTGCTGATTTTAATATTTGGATGGCTGCATTTGGTCAGATTATATTCTCCCTAAGTTTGGGAATGTGTATTGCATTTACCTATGCCAGCTATGCTCAGGATGACTCTGATCTGGTTTCAAATGTTTTGTATGTTGCAGTGGCAAACTGCGGTTTTGAAAACTTTGCAGCTATTGGTGTGTTTTCAATTCTCGGATATATGTCACTTCAAAGCGGTGTGGCAGTACCTGATTTGGTAACTCAGGGGACAGGTTTGGTATTTATTGTATATCCTGAAGTATTTAATGTGCTTGGTGGTATAGCTAATATTATCGGACCGTTATTCTTCTTTACAGTATATTTGGCCGGTATAACAAGTGTTTTAGCATTGCTTGAACCGGTATCTGTATCTATTCAAAATAAGTTTGGCTGGTCACGTAATAAAACAGTAACTGTTTTATGTATTATTGGTGGGGCCTGTTCAATGATTTATGCAACAGCTATGGGTTCATATATTCTGGGAATAGCTGATACATTTTTAAATCAGATAGCTCTGCTGATTGGGGTTATATTTGAATGTATATTGTTTGCATGGATATTTGATGCAAGTAAAATCATTCCATCACTTAATAAAAATAGTAAAACCTTAAAAATTGGTAAATGGTGGATAGTTGCAATTAAATATATCATTCCGATTGTTTTAGGATTTGTATGGATTGGTGGGTTGTTTGGAGTTATATCTTCAGGTTCAATTGTAGAATTAAGTATTTTAGCTATTTTAGCTGTTATTCTAATTGGCTTTACTGTTATACTTAAGAAATTACCTGCAAAATCCAAAGATTGGGATGAAACACAGCAAAGACTTTAATGTCTTTTCTTTTTTATTTTATTTTTTTAAACTTTCTGTTTTATAGTTTGAAGCATTATTTTTTGGCTTTACATAATTTTTAATAATTAATAATTCTGATTTTTCAAAATTAGCTAATTCAGCTTTGTTTTATAAGTTATTGGAAGTGGATTATTATTTTGGTATTTTAAACTTCTATATTTTCCTATTTTGTATAAATTGAATGAATAGCTAAAATGTCAATTTTGACATGTAAAATAATGAACATTAATTAAAATTATCTTTAATTTTTGTACAGTTAACTATAAATAAAACAAAGTCATTAAATAATTATTGTGAAATTATGATAGTGATTTTACTGGAGTTTCACAAAAATCTAAACATTTAAAAAATCTATTATTGGAGGCAAATTCAATGGATGTAGAATTTGAATTTAGCTTTGAAGAGGATGGATTTATGATTTATGTTAAACAAATCAATTAATTAATTAATTTACTGGCTGTTTAAAATAATTAAATATCAAATTCACCTGTTGTGTTTAGTTATATGATGATGGTAATATGTTTACCATTATTATCTTTCTCTTATTTTTCTTTTTGGTGCTGTTTAAAAAATTTATTTTTCAGGTTAATAAAATATAGAAGTTATATATATCTTAAAAGACATATATAATTGTATAATTTTAGATTTATTGTTTAAATTAGTATATTGGTGTTAAGATGAATTTTTTAAAAGTATTAGTAATAGCTAGTCTATTATTCATCTTTTGTGGTTCAGTTTATGGTGTTAATGAAGCAGATTCTTTAGATATTCAGGGAGTGGATGTTGATGGGAATTCAGATACAGTTATTGTTGAAAATGCTAATTTAACTTACGATAAACTTATCATAAATGATAATGGTGAAGAAGTCGTTATTGGAGATAATTCTATTTGGGATATTCCAATTAAAGAAGGTCCTATTGTAGAAAATGATAATACGTCTGTTCCAGATATTAGTTTAAAAGACGAAAATGGTAATGATATGTCTTTTAATAATCCTGCAGATGTATTTATCAATGAATCCTTTAACTTCCAAATGGTATTTAAGAATTTAGGAGATGTTACTGGATTTCAGCCTTATGTTCAGCTAATAGCTCCTGAAGAATTAACACAATTTACCGTTTCATTTTCTAATAGAAATATAGTTCCGATAAAAGTTGGAGTATTTGATGAAAGTACTTATAATAATGCAACAGGTTTATATACATTAATTGATCCATTTACTAAAAAAGAAGTACATGGTCCTGTAAACAGTACTTTTTATATTCTTCAGTATCCTTTAGGTAGTTTCCCGGTTGATGCTCCAGATGCTGTTTTAAATGTTACTTCAAGTATTGGGGCTTTGGAGATAGGAAAATTACTTAATTTCACTGTTACTCCTGTATTTAGATATGGGAACGGTCATATTGATGATCCGGTGAATTATCCTCCAATTTATGGAGAAACTGTCACAGGCTGGGTAAATCCGGTTGTTGTTAAAATAGATAAAGATTCAAACCTTCATGAAGATGAAACTGCTACAGGTTCAAATTTCCCATTTGAGTATTATGTAAATATTAACATAGCTAATGGTGCAAAAATTGAAAATATCACTATTGCAGATGTACTTCCATCTAATATAATGTATTTGGGCAGTCTGGTTTTATATGACTCCAAAGGAAAAATCATAGATTCCAGTTTATATACTGTTGAAAAACCTGACGGTAATAAAACTGGCGGAAAAATAATTTTAAAATTAAAAGAAGCTACTGGAGATTTAAGTGGTACAAGTCTTAGTTTAAGGTATAAAGCATATGCTCCAGAATTTGATAATAGTACAGATGATAATATAACTATTATTGATTCTGAAACTGGTGTAAGTACTGTTGCTAAAAATACTGTAAATATGGATTATACTTATGCTAATAATACTTATGATGTATCTGATAGTTATAATGTATATTTAAAATCATTAGCTACTCAAAAATATGCAGAAATTTTAAGCACACCTATTGATGGAACATATACTGTTGTTCCTCATAATTCAATTAATTATAAAGTTGATTTTGAGATTTCTGATTACTTTGCTTTTGATAATTTAGTAATTTATGATAAATTTGACACTCATAAAGTAGGTTCAGCTCAAAAGTTCTTAACTGAGAATAAACCTGTTTTATCAGTTTATGGAAAAACATATGAATTAAATGAAAGTTATTACAATGTTGTTTCTTTAGGAAGCATTGATAAATCAGTTACATTTTACATTTCAAAATTCCTGAAAGATAACAATATAAGTACAAGCTTAACAGGCGGATATTATACAAACAGAAGTATTAATGAAGGTGCAATGGTAGGATCTTTGAATTTTGCTACAAAAGTTATTATTTATTATTCAAACGGATCTTCTGTTGTATCAAATGATTTAGTTATTAATCATATTAAAACATCAGCTGATGTTTTAAATACAACCAATACGGTTTCTGATAGCAGTTATACACAATTAAAAGTTCCAAGTGTCACACTTAAGAAAGATATTGTTGCAGTTAATGGTGAAATCATAAGTCCTGCTGATTTTTATAAAGTTTATCCTGGTCAGAACATAACTTTTGCATTGGATATTTATTTCCCTACAGGTTCTGTACATGATTTTGCTGTTACTGATTATTTACCAATTCCATTATTTAACTTAAAAGGATTTAATTTAGTTAATTCTACTACTGGAGTAATTCCTGAAGGTGGATACTGGGCTTATGCAAACAATAGTGGATTTTTATATGATGAAAACACCGGTAAAGTTATTATTCCTAAAATTAATATAGATAATTTCAATAATGCAATTTCATTTAGTTTTGGAAATACTTTGGATAATCTGGCTAATCATGTGAATGTTAAATTATGGCTGACAGTTCAGGTATCCTCAGAACCTATGGCAGATCAGCTTAATTTAGCTAATCTTGCTGAAATGAAATTTAAAGATTCTGTTGATGTAATATATGCAAGTTCAAATATTGTACTGATGCTTACTAATGAACCTGAATTGGAAATTACAAAGCATGTAAATGATACAAAAATTTTAGAAAATATTGAAAATGCAACTGATGTTAAATATAATATAACTATAACTAACACAGGTCATTCTACTGCTTATGATATAATTGTAGCTGATGATTTTGTTAACAAAACAACTTCAAATGGAATTACAAAAGCAGATGTCAAAGCTGTTAGTTTAGTTTACTCAAATGGAACTGTTGTTGATATTACTGCATTTAAAGATGACTTATTTACAAAAGGATATATGATATCTCAATTAGCTCAAAACACTTCTTGCAGTATTATATATACTGTCAGGTTTAGTGAATATTTAATCCCAAAGGAAAGTATTGTTAACAATGTATGGATTACAAACTTTGCAGCATATCCTAATAGTACAAACTTTGCAAATAACAAAGATAAGTATAGGGATAATGCAACTATTATAGCTAAAGGATTAGAAATTACAAAAGACTTCATTGGATCTAATGTTACTGACAATACTAATATACTGTTTGTTGGTGAAATAGGTATTTATAGAATAACCGTAAACTTCCCCGACTTAAGGATTCCAAACTTAGTTATTAAAGATACTTCATATGGAATTAAGTATACTAACTTTACAATAACTACTAGTGAGGGTGTGGTTATTCCTGAATATGCATATACAGTAACTTATACTCCAAGTACTACTCATCCTGAAAAAAGTTATTTAACCATTAACTTTAATGGTGATATTATACCAGATTATACTAAAAATAATCAATTAATTATTAATGCATATTATACTGTTGTTAATAATGAAAATGTTATTCCGATTGGTGCAGATAGTGCAACAACTAGTAACTATGCAAGTATTACTTGGACAAATAATACATTAACTTCTAACACTGTTTATGTTAATGTATATCAACCTAAAATAGACATAAGTAAAATATTTGAACCTAATATAGTTCAAGGTAATGATGAAGCTAGTTTCACAATTACTATAACTAACACTGGTAAAGGTACTGCTCATAATACTACTATTACAGATGATTTAACAGAATTTATCAAAACCTTTGTAAATAGTAGAAGTGATATAGGTGTAACTATACTAAAAGGCAATGAAACAGGTAAAATTATTTTCAGTTGGAATAATGATATAGCTACATTAAATGTTGGTGAACTTTTAGCTGGCCAAAGTGTTAGTGCTAAATTCACATTTGATGTAAAAAGTGATGTTGTTATTGGAAAAGAATTTAAAAATATAGCTAAAGTAGATTATTATTCTATTTTCAATGAAACTAAATTTGATGAAAAAAGAAATTATTCCAGCCAGGCAAGCAGTACTTTACATACTTATGATGCTAAGGTAAATAAAACAGTATTTAACACTACTATTGTAAATGGTAAAGATAAGGTAACTATTGGGGAAAATGTAACTTATAATATAACTGCAATATTGCCTGTTGGAAAATACGACATTTTAAAAGTTACTGATACTCTTCCAGAGGGTTTAAAATACATTGATGGTTCAATTGTAGTTTACAAAGGAAATACTCAAAATAAAGCTATTGAAGGTAAGGATTATACTGTAACTGTAAATGGAAATATTGTGGAATTAACATTTGCTTCTGAATTTGCAGATGAAATTATTAAAGAATATGGCGGTCAATTCCATGCATTTTTAAATGCTACTGTTTTGAATGTTAACAATAACAAAGCAGGTGCTGTTAAAACTAATAAAGCAGTACTTACTTGGAATGATCATGAATCTGTATCTAATGCAGCTGTTAGTGTTGTTGAACCGGTCATAGATATTACTAAAAACTTCAATGTAGGTACTGTTATTGGTGGAGATGTACTATACTTTGATATTACTGTAACTAACAATGGTCAGTCCCCATTATTTAATGTAACACTTAGTGATGATTTAAGTGATCTGATTAACAAGTTTGTCAGTGGCAGTGTCAATGTTACATCTGGTGGTGTTATTGTAACTCCAACATGGGATAACAATATTGTAAGCATAAATATTGCTGAACTTGGTATAGGCAAATCATTAACTTATAGATTTACATTTAAAGTAAGGGAAGATGTAGTCATAGGCAGTACTTATACTAACATAGCTAATGTTATAGGTTACTCTGCACTTTCTAATGGTAGAAATTATACTGATACTGCAAAAGACAGTTTCACTACTAAACTTCCTGCAATTACTAAATGGGTTGTTGATTCATCTATTGATAATGGTAGGGATAATGTAACTATCGGTGAAAAGGTAATTTATGGTGTTAATGTAACTTTGCCTGTTGGTAATTATACTAAATTGGTGATTAAGGATACTTTGCCTCAGGGATTTGAGTATATTGGTGCAGATGCATTTTATGTAAATGGTACAAAATTAGTAAATGGTAAAGATTGGACTGTAAATGTAAATAATTATGATATAACTATTACAGTCAATAATGTTCATTCTAGTAGCTTTGCAAATGGTATTTTATCTATTAATTTAACTGCCAGACCTACAATTTTTGATCCGTCCAATAAGGCAGGTGCTGTAAAAGTCAATAATGTGGAATTGTTCTTAAATGATAAGACTATGGGCAGATCTAGTGCTAAGGTTACAATTGTAGAACCTACAGCTGACATTACTAAAAAATTCAATGTAACTGAAGTTGAAGGTTTAGATCATGTTTCATTTGATGTAATTGTTAAAAACAACGGTAAAACTCCATTATTTAATGTAACTATCTTTGATGGGTTAGATGACTTTGATTTATTTATTGGTCAAACACCGGGTGAAGATAATGTGGTTATTAAAGTAACTGATGCTGATGGAAATCCAATTGATGCTAAAATCAAATGGATTGGTTCTCATGTTGAAATTGATGTGGCTCAGTTAAATCCTGGAGATATAATTCATGCAAAATATTCATTTGTTATAAGGTCAGATATCCAAATTGGAAGTCAATATGTAAATATGGCTAATGTTGTCGGATATTCCGCACCTGATCACGGTAGAAATTACTATAATTATGATGAGGACACTTTAAAAACTAAACTTCCTGCAATTACTAAATGGGTTGTTGATTCATCTATTGATAATGGTAGGGATAATGTAACTATCGGTGAAAAGGTAATTTATGGTGTTAATGTAACTTTGCCTGTTGGTAATTATACTAAATTGGTGATTAAGGATACTTTGCCTCAGGGATTTGAGTATATTGGTGCAGATGCATTTTATGTAAATGGTACAAAATTAGTAAATGGTAAAGATTGGACTGTAAATGTAAATAATTATGATATAACTATTACAGTTAACAATGTTCATTCTAGTAGCTTTGCAAATGGTATTTTATCTATTAATTTAACTGCCAGACCTACAATTTTTGATCCGTCCAATAAGGCAGGTGCTGTAAAAGTCAATAATGTGGAATTGTTCTTAAATGATAAGACTATGGGCAGATCTAGTGCTAAGGTTACAATTGTAGAACCTACAGCTGACATTACTAAAAAATTCAATGTAACTGAAGTTGAAGGTTTAGATCATGTTTCATTTGATGTAATTGTTAAAAACAACGGTAAAACTCCATTATTTGAAGTGACTATTATTGATGATTTGGAAGATCTTGCTTCATTTATTGGTCAAACACCGGGTGAAGATAATGTGGTTATTAAAGTAACTGGTGCTGATGGAAATCCAATTGATGCTAAAATCAGATGGATTGGTTCTCATGTTGAAATTGATGTGGCTCAGTTAAATCCTGGAGATATAATTCATGCAAAATATTCATTTGTTATAAGGTCAGATATCCAAATTGGAAGTCAGTATGTAAATATGGCTTATGTTGTCGGATATTCCGCACCTGATCACGGTAGAAATTACTATAATTATGATGAGGACACTTTAAAAACTAAACTTCCTGCAATTACTAAATGGGTTGTTGATTCATCTATTGATAATGGTAGGGATAATGTAACTATCGGTGAAAAGGTAATTTATGGTGTTAATGTAACTTTGCCTGTTGGTAATTATACTAAATTGGTGATTAAGGATACTTTGCCTCAGGGATTTGAGTATATTGGTGCAGATGCATTTTATGTAAATGGTACAAAATTAGTAAATGGTAAAGATTGGACTGTAAATGTAAATAATTATGATATAACTATTACAGTTAACAATGTTCATTCTAGTAGCTTTGCAAATGGTATTTTATCTATTAATTTAACTGCCAGACCTACAATTTTTGATCCGTCCAATAAGGCAGGTGCTGTAAAAGTCAATAATGTGGAATTGTTCTTAAATGATAAGACTATGGGCAGATCTAGTGCTAAGGTTACAATTGTAGAACCTACAGCTGACATTACTAAAAAATTCAATGTAACTGAAGTTGAAGGTTTAGATCATGTTTCATTTGATGTAATTGTTAAAAACAACGGTAAAACTCCATTATTTGAAGTGACTATTATTGATGATTTGGAAGATCTTGCTTCATTTATTGGTCAAACACCGGGTGAAGATAATGTGGTTGTCAAAGTAACTGGTGCTGATGGAAATCCAATTGATGCTAAAATCAGATGGATTGGTTCTCATGTTGAAATTGATGTGGCTCAGTTAAATCCTGGAGATATAATTCATGCAAAATATTCATTTGTTATAAGGTCAGATATCCAAATTGGAAGTCAGTATGTAAATATGGCTTA
Organism: Methanobrevibacter intestini; assembly: GCF_047402955.1. Classification (NCBI taxonomy): domain Archaea; kingdom Methanobacteriati; phylum Methanobacteriota; class Methanobacteria; order Methanobacteriales; family Methanobacteriaceae; genus Methanobrevibacter; species Methanobrevibacter intestini. The sequence continues at coordinate 309,485 of NZ_CP187956.1, read as the reverse complement.
TGTTGTCGGATATTCTGCACCTGATCATGGTAGAATTTACTATAATGAAAGTAAGGATACTTTAAAAACTAAAATGCCGACTATTACTAAATTAGTAATTGGAACCACACTTGGCAATAAAGACGGCAACATATTTACACCAACTATTGGTGAAAATGTAACTTATCAAATTATGGTAAAGTTACCTAAAGGTAATTACACTAATTTGCAGGTTAAAGATATCCTTCCACAAGGATTTGAATATCTTGAAAATTCAGTTATTTTATCAAATGGTACTTTAATCAGTGATGTCAGTGTAAATGGAAACCTTGTAACTATAAACTTTGGAAATACTACCTCTTACAAATATTCTGACAACATCATATTTAATTTATCTGCTGTTGTCTTAAATGATCAATCTAACAAAGCACAATCTATTAAATCTAATAATGTTGAATTATATTTAAATGATGATAAAATAGATAATTCTAATGCACAAGTTAAAATAGCTGAACCTAATATAAGTGTTGTTAAAACATCAGATAAACAAAAATATGAATACTATGAAAATGCAACTTATTCAATTGTAATTACAAATAATGGAAATGGAATGGCATATAATATTACAATTAAAGATGTGCTGCCATTAGGTTTAAAATACTCTGGTATCAATTCAACTTCCAAATCAAATGGATGGATTGTTAAATTCGATGAAAATACACGAACATTTACAATTACTGGTCTTAATTTAACTGTTGGTGACAAATTCACTTTTACATATCAAGTTTCATTTGCTGAATGGGAGATAGATGGAGTAAAATACTCACCAATTGGCCAAAACTTTATAAACTCAGTTGATGTAGCTTATGTTTCAATTAATGGAACAAATTCAAATAATAGGACATACACTACTCAAACAACCAAAGAAGTTCATGTTACTGAAGCTGATCTTAGTGTAGTTAAAAACTGTAATAATGAAGTAGTTATAGCTGGTGAAGATATTTACTACACAATTATAATTACAAATAACGGACTAGATACTGCTCAAAATGTTAAATTAAATGAATATTATCATTCAGAATATTTAACTAATTTAGAATACTCTTTAGATGGTAAAACTTGGAATGTTTACACTAATCCTATTGATTTAGGAAGTATCAATTCTAAAGCTTCTAAAACTGTCTATATTAGAGGATATTTAGATGGAAGTATTGTTGATGATACAATATTAAACAATACTGTCAGAGTCAACACAACCACTGGTGAATTAAAACTTGAGGATAATGAAGCTACAAACATTAAAAATGTTACTACATTAGCTGAATTACATATTACTAAAATCAATATTACTGAAGCAATTGCTGGTAAAATTATTAAATACGAAATAGTAATTACTAATAATGGACCTTCATATGCACGTGATATTATTTTAACAGATATTTATAATGATTCCGAATTAACTAATATGTTGTATTCTTTAGATGGTCAATCATGGACTCGTTATGATGCTTCTATTAATATTGGAACATTAGCTAATGGTCAAAGTAAAACAATATTATTTGAAGGATTTATTAAAACAACTATTCGTGGAAATATAATAAATAAAGCTATTATTAACTCTACAACAAAATTAAGAGAAAACAGTACTTTAGAAGATGATGTTACTGTAAATGTTAAAGGAGACACTACATTAGATATCACAAAAGTAGTTAATACTGCTCTTGTAAATCCTGGAGATGTAATTAAATATACTGTTCAAATAACTGCTGGAGGATTGTCAGATTCTTTAGATGTTATTTTAACTGATAAATTAAGTGAAATATTCTTTGATGTTAATAAGGCAACTTATTCTATAAATGGAATAGATAAAGGTGTTTGGATAGGAAGTGTAAACTTAGGAACTCTTTCTTCTGGAACGACTGTTAATGTGGTAATTACAGTTCCAGTCAAAGCATATGTTGATGTTGGAAAATTAAACAGCATTACAAACTTTGCATCTGTAATTAATTCAGATAACAAAACAGCTAATGATACAAACATTGTTCCAATTAATGTAATTGATTTAGCAATTAACAAAACAGCTAATCATCAAAATAAAACATATAATTATGGAGATAATGTTGAGTATGTTATTGAAATTATTAACAATGGTCCGGGAATAGCTACTAATATTATAGCTACTGACAACTTACCGGAAGGATTGGAATTTATTAATGCTAATGTTCCTGGTGGATGGACTCTTAGTATATCCAATAATAAAATCACAATAAATGGTGAAAAACTAGCTAATGGCGAAAAAGTTTTAATTACTCTTATAGCAAAAGCTGCAAAATCAAATGTAACTATTATAAACGATATTAAAGTTAATGGTACTGGATTTGATTCAAACATCTCAAATAATAATGATTCTGAAACAATTAAAGTAACTCCTTTAGTTGATTTGGCTATTACAAAAGTAGTTGATAATGCAAATCCATTATATGGCTCAATAATAACTTACACAATCACTGTTGTTAATAATGGTCCTGATGCATCTGCAGATGTTGTTGTTAAAGATATTTGGCCGGCAAATGGTTTAAAATTCATAACATCAACAGGTACATATAATCCAACTACTGGAATTTGGAATGTTGGTGAATTAGGTTCTAATAAAATAGCTACTCTTACAATTACTGCTGAAACAATAGATATTGGCAAATTTGAAAACAAAGTATCAGTTAATGGCACTGGTTATGACAGTAACCTTTCAAATAACAATGCAAGTGTTAATATAACTGTTCCGGATTGTGTAATCTTAAATATTACTAAAGTAGTTACTGATGGAGTAATATCTGAAAAACCATATAAAGAGGTTATTGCTGGTGAAAAAATAACTTATACTGTAATTGTATCTAATTATGGTCCTTCTGTAGCAACTAATGTTTATTTAACTGATTTATTCAATGCTGATGAATTGCTTAACATGGAATATAATTCAAACGGCAACTGGGTAAAATATAATAATGGAATTGCACTAGGTGACATTGATGTAAATGAAGCAGTAATGATTCTGTTTAGAGCAACTGTAAATCACTCTACAAGAGGATTAATTAACAACACTGTTAGAATCACAACTGACATAAAAGATGCAAGAGGTAACTTTGAAGCTAATGAAACAGTCAAAGCTATTGATAACTCAATTTTAGTTATTAATAAAACTTCAAATGTTGATGCTATTAATCCTGGAGATTTATTCAATTATACAATTGTAATTACTGCTGAAGGTTCATCTGATTCATTAGGAGTTATTTTAACTGATAAATTAGATCAAAGCTTATTGGATGCTCAAAATGCTGTTTTCTATGTAAATGGAAATTATGTAGGAAAATGGAACGGTTCATATAATATTGGAACTTTAAAAACAGGAAATTCAGTAACTGTAACTATTGAAGTTAAAGCATTAAACAGTGCAAATAAAGATATATTTAACAAAGCTATTGTTGAAAATGAAGAAGGATTCATTAATGAATCTAATAAAACAGTTCATGTAAATACTGTTGATTTAGCTATTAACAAAACATCAGATAAAGTGATTTACAAATATTTAGACAATGTAATTTATACAATTGTTGTAACAAATCATGGTCCAGATGATTCATTTAATGTTACTGTTCGTGATATGTTGCCAAATACTTTAAGATTTATTAGTGCAAGTGGAAATTATAATCCTGTAACTGGAATTTGGTTTATTGGTCATTTAGCTAAAGGTCAAAGTGCAACTTTAACTATAACAGCACAAGCAATCTTCCCTGGAATTATTACAAATAATGCAAATGTAACTGGTAGCGGTTATGATGTAAATTTAACTAATAACCATGATAATATTACAATAACAGTTCCTGATTGTGTAATATTAAATGTAAACAAAGTAGCTATTGGCGGTGTTATTAACATTACTGGCGGTATTAAAAATGTAGTTGCTGGAGAAGAAGTTATTTATCAGGTACTTGTATCAAACCAGGGTCCTTCAACTGCAGCTAATGTGGTTTTAACTGATAATTATCAAACTAAAGATTTAACTGTTGTAGCATACTCTTTAGATAATATTACATGGATTCCATATACTAAAGGAGCTAAAATTAATTTAGGTGATATGAATTCTGGAAGCAGCATACTTGTTTACTTTAAAGCAATGGTGAATGCTTCTACAAGAGGAATTGTGCACAATATAGTAAATATTACAACAGACACAGATGATGCAAGAGGAATATTTAGTGCTGAAGAACATGTAAATGTAATATCTAACAGTACTTTAAAAGTTGATAAAACAGCTGAAATTAAGGAGTTAAACCCGGGAGACACTATACATTATATAATAACTGTAACTGCTGGCGGATCTTCAGATTCATTAAATGTTGTTTTAAAAGATATATTGGATTCAACTTTATTGGATGTTAATGGTGCTACATATGCTGTTGATGGTGTAAACAAAGGTATGTGGACTGGAAGTGTGAGTTTAGGCACAATAGCTACTGGAAATAGTGTAACTGTTGATATTTGGGCTAGAGTATTGGATACTGATGATAGGGATGTTTTCAATTTGGTTAATGTTACTAGTGATGAGCATCCTGAAGGAAATACTTCCAATACTACTGTTCATGTGAGGATTGTTGATTTGGCTGTTGATAAGCTGGTAAATAATTCTGTTCCTAAGTATTTGGATATGATTGAGTATACTATTGTTGTTGTTAATAATGGTCCTGATAAGTCATTTAATGTTACTGTTGGTGATTTATTACCTGACGGTGTTAAATTCATCAGCTCTAATGGTCAGTACAATCCAGATACTGGTGTTTGGTTTGTTGGTGATTTGGATAATCATGAATCCGCAACTTTGAAAATTGTTGTTCAGGTTATTAAGGTTGGAAATATTACCAATAATGTTAATGTCACAGGTACTGGTCATGACAGTAATTTAACTAATAATAATGATTCTGTTAGTGTTAATGTTCCTGAATCAGTATTGTTAAACATTACAAAAGTTGCAAATTCAACAATAATTGTTGCTGGTGAAAATGTAGGTTATACTGTTGTTATAAACAATTATGGTCCTTCTGTTGCCAGTGATGTTGTTCTAAAAGATATATTCAACAGTAATGAATTGCTTAACTTACAATATTCATTAAATGGTGTAGATTGGTTGGATTACAATGGGGCTATTAATTTAGGTAATATTGATGTTGGTGCTAGTGTAACGGTTTACTTTAGGGCTAAAGTTAATGGTTCTGTTCGTGGGGATGTTTTAAACACTGTTAATATTACTACCAGTGTTGATGATGCTAGAGGTAACTTTACAGATAATGAAACAATTAATGTAATTGCTAACACTACTTTGGTTGTAATTAAGGATGCTGAAATTAAGGAGTTAAATCCTGGTGATACAGCTCATTTCATTGTTACTGTTATTGCTGGTGGATCTTCAGATTCATTGAATGTAAACTTAGAAGATATTTTAGATGCTAAATTGTTAGATGTTGATGGTGCTACATATGCTGTTGACGGTGTAAACAAAGGTATGTGGACTGGAAGCATAGATTTAGGTAATATGCTTACTGGTACTACTGTGACTGTTGATATTTGGGCTAAAGTGTTAAGTACTGCTGATAGGGATGTTTTCAATTTGGTTAATGTTACTAGTGATGAGCATCCTGAAGGAAATACTTCCAATACTACTGTTCATGTGAGGATTGTTGATTTGGCTGTTGATAAGCTGGTAAATAATTCTGTTCCTAAGTATTTGGATATGATTGAGTATACTATTGTTGTTGTTAATAATGGTCCTGATAAGTCATTTAATGTTACTGTTGGTGATTTATTGCCTGATGGTGTTAAATTCATTAGTTCTAATGGTCAGTACAATCCAGATACTGGTGTTTGGTTTGTTGGTGATTTGGATAATCATGAATCTGCAACTTTGAAAATTGTTGTTCAGGTTATTAAGGTTGGAAATATTACCAATAATGTTAATGTTATCGGTACTGGTCATGATACTAATTTAACTAATAATAATGATTCTGTTACTGTTAGTGTTCCGGATTGTGTTATTTTGGATATTTCTAAAGTAGCTAATTCCACGGTTATTGTAGCTGGTGAAAATGTTGGATATACTGTTACTGTTACTAATAATGGTCCTTCTGTAGCTACTGATGTTGTATTAAAAGATGTTTATAATGCTAAAGAGTTATTTGGATTACAATATTCATTAAATGGTATAGATTGGTTAGATTACAATGAATCTGTCAGTTTAGGTGATATTAATGCAGGTGCTAATATAATTGTGTATTTCAGAGCTAAAGTTAATGCTTCTGTTCGTGGGGATGTTTTAAACATTGTTAATGTTACTACTGGTGTTGATGATGCTAGAGGTAATTTCTCTGATAATGAAACAGTTAATGTAATTGCTAACACTACTTTGGTTGTAATTAAGGATGCTGAAATTAAGGAGTTAAACCCAGGAGACACTATACATTATATAATAACTGTAACTGCTGGTGGATCATCTGATTCATTGAATGTTAACTTAAATGATATTTTGGATAATAAGTTGTTAGATATTAATTCAGCTAAATACTCTATTAACGGTGGTATTTTAAGTGACTTTAATGGAAATATTTATTTAGGCAATATGCTTACAGGTACTACTGTTACTGTTGATATTTGGGCTAGAGTATTGGATACTGCTGATAGGGACATTTTTAATTTGGTTAATGTTACTAGTGATGAGCATCCTGAAGGAAATACTTCTAATGTTAGTGTTCATGTGAGGATTGTTGATTTGGCTGTTGATAAGCTGGTTAATAATTCTGTTCCTAAGTATTTGGATATGATTGAGTATACTATTGTTGTTGTTAATAATGGTCCTGATAAGTCATTTAATGTTACTGTTGGTGATTTATTGCCTGATGGTGTTAAATTCATTAGTTCTAATGGTCAGTACAATCCAGATACTGGTGTTTGGTTTGTTGGTGATTTGGATAATCATGAATCTGCAACTTTGAAAATTGTTGTTCAGGTTATTAAGGTTGGAAATATTACTAATAATGTTAATGTTACCGGTACTGGTCATGATACTAATTTATCTAATAATAATGATTCTGTTAGTGTAACTGTTCCAGATTCAGTATTATTAAACATTGTAAAAGTTGCAAACTCAACAATAATTGTTGCAGGTGAAAATGTTGGATATACTGTTACTGTTACTAATAATGGTCCTTCTGTAGCTAGTGATGTTGTATTAAAAGATATTTATAATGCTAAAGAGTTACTTGGATTACAATATTCATTAAACGGTAATGATTGGTTTAATTACAATGATGCTATTAATTTAGGTAATATTGATGCAGGTGCTAATATAACTGTGTATTTCAGAGCTAAAGTTAATGGTTCTGTTCGTGGTGATGTTTTAAATACTGTTAATATTACTACTGGTGTTGATGATGCTAGGGGTAACTTTACTGATAATGAAACAGTTGATGTAATTGCTAATACTACTTTGGTTGTGATTAAGGATGCTGAAATTAAGGAGTTAAATCCTGGTGATACAGTTCATTTTATTGTTACTGTTATTGCTGGTGGATCTTCAGATTCATTGAATGTAAACTTAGAAGATATTTTAGATGCTAAATTGTTAGATGTTGCTGGTGCTACATATGCTGTTGATGGTGTAAATAAAGGTTCATGGACTGGAAGTCTAGATTTAGGTAATATGCTTACAGGAACTGTTGTGACTGTTGATATTTGGGTTAAAATATTGGATACTGCTGATAGGGATGTTTTCAATTTGGTTAATGTTACTAGTGATGAGCATCCTGAAGGAAATACTTCTAATGTTAGTGTTCATGTGAGGATTGTTGATTTGGCTGTTGATAAGCTGGTTAATAATTCTGTTCCTAAGTATTTGGATATGATTGAGTATACTATTGTTGTTGTTAATAATGGTCCTGATAAGTCATTTAATGTTACTGTTGGTGATTTATTACCTGACGGTGTAAAATTCATTTCATCTAACGGTCAATACGACCCGGTTACTGGTGTTTGGTTTGTTGGTGATTTGGATAATCATGAATCCGCTACTTTGAAAATTGTTGTTCAGGTTATTAAGGTTGGAAATATTACCAATAATGTTAATGTTACCGGTACTGGTCATGACAGTAATTTAACTAATAATAATGATTCTGTTAGTGTTAATGTTCCTGAATCAGTATTATTAAACATTACAAAAGTTGCAAATTCAACAATAATTGTTGCTGGTGAAAATGTAGGTTATACTGTTGTTATAAACAATTATGGTCCTTCTGTTGCCAGTGATGTTGTATTAAAAGATATTTATAATGCTAAAGAGTTACTTGGATTACAATATTCATTAAACGGTAATGATTGGTTTAATTACAATGATGCTATTAATTTAGGTAATATTGATGCTGGTGCTAACATAACAGTTTACTTTAGGGCTAAAGTTAATGGTTCTGTTCGTGGGGATGTTTTAAATACTGTTAATATTACTACTGGTGTTGATGATGCTAGAGGTAACTTTACAGATAATGAAACAATCAATGTAATGGCAAATACTACTTTGGTTGTAATTAAGGATGCTGAAATTAAGGAGTTAAACCCAGGAGACACTATACATTATATAATAACTGTAACTGCTGGTGGATCATCTGATTCATTGAATGTTAACTTGAGAGATATATTGGATAATAAGTTGTTAGATATTAATTCAGCTAAATACTCTATAAATGGAGGTGGCTTAGCAGATTATAATGGTAATGTTTATTTAGGTAATATGCTTACTGGTACTACTGTGACTGTTGATATTTGGGCTAGAGTATTGGATACTGCTGATAGAGATGTTTTCAATTTAGTTAATGTTACTAGTGATGAGCATCCTGAAGGTAATACTTCTAATGTTAGTGTTCATGTGAGGATTGTTGATTTGGCTGTTGATAAGCTGGTAAATAATTCTGTTCCTAAGTATTTGGATATGATTGAGTATACTATTGTTGTTGTTAATAATGGTCCTGATAAGTCATTTAATGTTACTGTTGGTGATTTATTGCCTGACGGTGTTAAATTCATCAGCTCTAATGGTCAGTACAACCCAGATACTGGTGTTTGGTTTGTTGGTGATTTGGATGCTAATGAACGTGTAACTTTGAAAATTGTTGTTCAGGTTATTAAGGTTGGAAACATTACCAATAATGTTAATGTTACCGGTACTGGTCATGATACCAATTTAACTAATAATAATGATTCTGTTAGTGTTAATGTTCCTGAATCAGTATTGTTAAACATTGTAAAAGTTGCAAATTCAACAATAATTGTTGCTGGTGAAAATGTAGGTTATACTGTTGTTATAAACAATTACGGTCCTTCTGTAGCCAGTGATGTTGTTCTAAAAGATATATTCAACAGTAATGAATTGCTTAACTTACAATATTCATTAAATGGTGTAGATTGGTTGGATTACAATGAATCTGTCAGTTTAGGTGATATTAATGCAGGTGCTAATATAACTGTGTATTTCAGAGCTAAAGTTAATGCTTCTGTTCGTGGTAATGTTTTAAATACTGTTAATATTACTACTGGTGTTGATGATGCTAGAGGTAACTTTACAGATAATGAAACAGTTAATGTAATGGCTAATACTACTTTGGTTGTGATTAAGGATGCTGAAATCAAAGCACTTAACCCTGGAGACACAGCACACTTTGTCATTACTGTTATTGCTGGTGGATCTTCAGATTCATTGAATGTCAATTTAGAAGATATTTTAGATGCTGAATTGTTGGATGTTAAATCTGCAACCTACAGAATAAATGGAGGTAATTTAACTGATTACACTCAAATTATTTCATTAGGAAATATGCATACTGGCAGTAAGATAGTTGTAGATATTTATGCTGCAATATTAGGTACAACCGGTCAGGATATCTTCAATTGTGTAAATGTCACTAGTGATGAACATCCTGAAGGAAACACTTCAAATACTACAATACATGTAAATATCGCTGATTTAGAAATTATTAAAATAGTAGATAATCTTACTCCAAATTATGGTGATGAAATAACCTACACAATAATTGTAAGAAACAACGGTCCGGATAACTCAACTAACATTAAAGTATCTGAAATATTGGCAGATAATTTCAAATTCATTTCAGCTAATGCTTCTAAAGGATATTACAATTTAACAAATGGTATTTGGGCAGTCGGTAATTTAACTAATAATGAAACAGCTAAATTAGTTATTACTGTAAAAATAATTAAAACAGGATTTATCCAAAACAATGTAAGTGTAAATGGAACTGGTTATGATCCTAACTTAACTAACAACAATGCTACTGTTAATATTACTGTTCCTCAAACAGCAGATTTATCTGTTATAAAAATAGTAAATGTTAATGTAGTAACTGTTGGAGATAAAATCATATACACTATTATTGTTAAAAACAATGGTCCTGACACAGCATTAGATATTTATGTAGTAGATAAATTATCAGATGCTCTTAAATTTGTTTCATATAAAGCAAGCGTAGGAGTATATAATCCGACAACAGGTATTTGGACAATTGGCAATTTAACTAACAAAAGCAATGCTACATTGGAAATTACATGTATTGTTTTAAAAACAGGTATAATATCTAATGAAGTATTTGTAAATGGAAGTACAGTTGACTTGAATATGTCTAACAATTATGATAATATTTCAGTTACTGTAAATCCACTTCCAACTCCTGTTCCTACTCCTGTAGGTCCGGCTGATAAAGATATTATGATTTCTGATGAAGTTACAATGGATATTGCTGCAATGGCAAAAACAGGAAATCCATTATTTGCTTTATTGGTTGTTTTAATCTTTGGAATATTCGGTTTTGGAGTTTCCAGAAGGAAAAAATAAATTTAAAGGATTTTTATAAATCCTTATTTTTTCTTTTTTTTATTTTAAACTAATTTTAAATAGTTATTTTTTTATTTTAAACTAATTTTATCATTAAATAAAAAATTAACAATACTATACTCTTTTATTTATCAAATACAATTTTATTATAAAGATAGAAACTTGCTTCTAATAATCTTTATATATTTTCAAAAATAAACCTATAAATAATTTAATATTGGAGTTTCGTTATGTTAAATGATAAAACTATTTTAATTACTGGAGGAACTGGTTCTTTCGGTAAAAAGTTTACAAAAAGAGTATTAGAACAGTATAATCCTAAAAAAATTATTATATACTCAAGAGATGAATACAAGCAATATTTGATGCAAAGACAATTTGCCCAACATAAAAAAGTAATGCGTTACTTTATTGGGGATGTTAGAGATAAAGAAAGATTTGCACGTGCTTGTGATGGTGTAGATATTATTGTTCATGCAGCTGCATTAAAACAAGTTCCTGCAGCTGAATACAATCCTTTAGAAGCTATTAAAACCAATATTGATGGAGCCAGAAACATTGTGGATGTAGCTATTGACAAACATGTTGAAAAGGTAGTGGCATTATCTACTGATAAGGCAGTTAATCCGGTTAACTTATATGGTGCTACTAAAATGGTTTCAGATAAACTATTTATAGCAGCTAATGCTTATGTTGGAGCTAAAAACACTCAATTTTCAGTAGTTCGTTATGGAAATGTTTCAGGCAGTCGCGGATCTGTAATTCCATTTTTCAAAACTTTAATTGATGAAGGTCAAACTAAAATACCAATTACTGATATGAGAATGACCAGATTTTGGATTACTCTTGATGAAGCAGTTGATTTAGTAATTAAAGCTATTGGTGATGCTAAAGGTGGAGAATTATTTATCCATAAATGCCCTTCATTTAAAGTAACTGATTTGGCAAAAGCCATGCTTCCTGATTGTGAATTTGAAGATGTAGGTATTAGACCTGGTGAAAAACTCCATGAAGTAATGATAACTAAGGAAGATTCAAGATCTGCTTATGAATATGATGATTATTATATAATTTATCCTGATTTGGAATGGTGGGAAGATGTTAATATAAAAGAAGGTGGAAAAAAAGTAGAAGATAGGTTCTACTACTCTTCTGATAATAATTCTGTCTGGCTATCTGTTGAAGAGATTAGAAAAGCTCTAAAAGACATAGATATTGTATACTAGGTGATTTCTATTTCTAAATTTTTACCTTATGGAAAACAGTGTATAGACCAGGAAGACATTGATGCAGTCACAAAAGTATTAAGTGAAGATTTCATTACTCAGGGACCAAAAATAACTGAGTTTGAAGAGGAAATAGCTAATTATGTCGGAGCTAAATATGGAGTTGCTTTTAATTCAGGAACCTCTGCACTGCACGGTGCTTATTTTGCATTAGGTCTTGAAAAGGGAGATGAAATGATTACAACTCCTAATACTTTTGTAGCTACTGCTAATGCGGGATTATATTTAGGGGCTAAAGTCAACTTCTGTGATGTGGAAAAACAAACTGGAAACATTGATGCATCTAAACTGGAAGTCAGTAAAAATACTAAGTTAATAGCTCCTGTACATTATAGCGGTAATCCTGTTAACTTAAAGGAAATAGCTGATATTGCTGAAGATAATAATGCTAAGATTATTGAAGACGGTGCACATGCACTTGGTGCAAAATATGACGGTAAAAAAATAGGCTCTTTAAAATACTCTGAAATGGCAATGTTCAGTTTTCATCCTGTTAAACACATTACAACCGGTGAAGGCGGAATTATTGTTACAAATGATGAGGAGTATTATGAAAGACTTCAGTTATTCAGATCTCATGGAATCACTAAAAATAATTTAGTAAATCCTCGTGACGGTGACTGGTATTATGAAATGCAGCACTTAGGATTCAATTACAGAATAACAGACATTCAATGTGCTTTAGGTTTATCACAACTTAAAAAATTAGATTCTTTTGTTGAAAACAGAAGAAAAATAGCTGAAAAATATGATGAGATGTTTGAAGACAATCCATATTTTGACGTTGTTAAAGAAAATCCTGACGGTGAGTCTGCATATCATTTATATCCGATTTTGTTAAAAGAAAAATATGCAAATCATAAAAAGGAAATATTTTCAAAATTACGCTCTGAAGGATTAGGTGTTCAGGTGCATTATATACCTGTTTATTTACAACCTTACTATCAAAACCTTGGATTTAATAAAGGACTTTGTCCAGTAGATGAAGAGTTTTACAAAAGAGAACTTAGTATACCAATGTACCCTACATTAACTGATGAAGATTTAGAGTTTGTACAAGAAAAACTTTACAAAGTATTTAGTGAGTATTAAAAAAATGAAAATTGGAGCAATTATTCAGGCCAGAACCTCTTCAACAAGACTTCCGCAAAAAGTTTTAAAACCATTACCTTTCAATAGCAAAATAAATGTACTGCAACAGGTTATTAGAAGAGTAGCCAAATCTGAACTTATTGATGAAATAATAATAGCTACAACAACACATGATGAAGATGAAAAAATAGTTGAAGTAGCTAAAAAAGAAAACATTAAGTTTTACAAAGGCAGTCTGGAAAATGTTCTGGAACGATATTATAATGCTGCTTTGGAAAACAGCTTGGATGTTATTGTCAGGATAACCAGTGACTGTCCATGTGCCGATGCAAATATAATTGATGAAATTGTCAAAAAACATATAGACTCCAATGCAGATTATACTTCAAATACATTAACCAGAGGATTTCCAAGAGGAATTGATGCTGAGGTAATTAACTTCAATGTTTTGGAAAATGTATATGAAAATGCCACTGATAAATTTGAAAAGGAACATGTAACTCCATTTATCTATAAAACACATCCTGAAGACTTTAAAATAGTGCAATATGAAACAAAAAACGACAACTCTGATATTAGGATTACACTAGATACTCCTCAGGATTATGCTCTGCTCTGCAGTGTTTATGATAATTTATATGATAAAAATGAATTCTTCTCTCTGGATGATATTTTGGAATTATTTAGCAGTAAACCTTATTTAAAAGATATAAACTCTGAAATAACTCAAAAAAAGGTTTGCAATAGTTTAGAAGAAGAATTGGATGAAGTTCTTAATTTATGCGAAAAACAGGATTTGGACAGAGCTAAACAGTATATTGAAAAGATAATATGAATGTAATAATATTGACTGAAGGCGGAAAAAACTATGGATTTGGGCATGTAGCCAGATGCAGCTCAATATATCAGGCTTTTAGAAAATTCTGCATAACACCTCAATTTATTGTTAATGGGGACAAATCAATTGATGCAATTTTGCAAAATATTAACTATGCTATTTATGACTGGCAGAATATGGAATTTGCTGATGATGATATTGTTATTATAGATTCATATCATGCACCACTTGAATTTTACCGAAAAATAGCTAAAACAGCCGCATTAGCTATTTATGTTGATGATAATGATCGTTTAGATTATCCTGAGGGGATAGTTGTAAACGGAACAATCCTTGCAACAACTAAAAGAAAAGATGCGCTGTACGGATCAAAATACATTCCCCTTAGAGAGGACTTCTGGAATGCAAAGATAACTGATGTTAATGATGAAATAAAAAATGTTTTAATTACTTTAGGCGGAAATGATTTAAGAAATCTGACTCCTAAAATCCTGAATTTGCTGAAAAATGAGGATTTTGCAAAAAAGGTCATCATAGGAAACAGCTTTGATAATGTTGGTGAAATCGAGGAGTTTGATGATGAACTGATTTATTCTCCAGACAGCAGACAAATGCTTGATGCTATGGAAAGCACAGATTTGGCTATTTCATCAGCAGGCCAAACATTATATGAACTTGCAAGAGTAGGTGTTCCGACAATTGCTGTTGGAGTTGTTGACAATCAGATAAACAATATTCAAAACTGGCAAAAGCAGGGTTTCATTGAGTTTGCAGGATTCTGGGACGATGATAATTTAGAAGAAAATATTTTAGCTAAACTGGAGCTGCTTAAAGATTCTGCTTTAAGAAAAGAAAAGCAAAATATGGGTGTTAGTGCAGTTGATGGTAAAGGTTCTATAAGAATAGCTAAAACCGCTCTAAACAGTTATTACAGGAAAAATTCTGTTTTCAGAGAAATTAAAAAAGAGGACTGTCTTAAAATATTTGAAATAGCTAATGATGAAGAAGTAAGAAAAAGCTCTTTTAATTGCGATAAAATAGATTTGGAAACTCATAAAAAATGGTTTAATGGGATATTAAATGATAATACAACAGAATTTCTGGTTTTGGAATATGACTCAGATATTATTGGTCAGTTAAGATTTGATTTTGATGAAAAGTATCCTGTTATTAGCATTAGCTTAAATAAAAAGTATAGAGGATTAGGATTGTCTAAATACTTGTTAAATAAGGGAATAACTTATATTAAGGAAAATTATAATCAGGATACTTTAGTTGCAGATATTAAAAAAAGCAATGCAAGGTCAGTTTCATTTTTTGAGGCTATGGGATTTA
This sequence comes from Methanobrevibacter intestini, assembly GCF_047402955.1. Taxonomy (NCBI): domain Archaea; kingdom Methanobacteriati; phylum Methanobacteriota; class Methanobacteria; order Methanobacteriales; family Methanobacteriaceae; genus Methanobrevibacter; species Methanobrevibacter intestini. The sequence goes on along the minus strand of NZ_CP187956.1, from coordinate 294,016 downwards.
AAAAAGAATGTGAAATCAGAAACGGCAGTGCTTTAAGATTTATTTACAGAGGCTGAATTATGGAATTTAAAATTGAAAATAAAATGATTGGGGATGGACATCCGGCTTTTATAATAGCTGAGCTTTCAGCAAATCATATGAATGATTATGATATAGCTGTTAAAACTATAGAGGCAATGGCAAAATCTGGTGCAGATGCAGTTAAATTTCAGACCTATACTCCGGATACCATAACTTTAGACTGTGACAATGAGTATTTTCAGATAAAACAGGGAACAATATGGGACGGTCAGGTATTGTATAACCTCTATGAGGATGCATTTATGCCATGGGATTGGCAGCCTAAACTAAAAAAGGTAGCTGAAGATTTGGGGTTAATTGTATTTTCTTCACCATTTGATGAAACTTCAGTTGATTTTTTAGAAGATATGAATGTAGGTGCTTATAAAATCGCTTCTTTTGAAATTACAGACATTCCGTTAATTGAATATGTAGCAGGAAAAAACAAACCGGTTATAATCTCAACAGGAATAGCTTCAAAAGAAGACATTGATTTGGCCATTAAAACATGCAAGGATGCAGGTAATGATAAAATAGCTGTTTTAAAGTGCACTTCAGCTTATCCCGCCCCATTGGAAGAAATAAATCTTAAGACAATTCCTGATTTAAAAGAAAACTTCAAAACAGTTGTCGGACTTTCAGACCATACTTTAGGCAGTGACGTTGCTGTTGCATCTGTAGCTATGGGAGCTAAAATAATTGAAAAACACTTTATTTTAGACAGAACTATGGAAGGGCCGGATTCAGACTTTTCTATGGAACCTGATGAATTTAAACAGATGGTTGATTCAATAAGAAATGTTGAAAAAGCTCTGGGCAAAGTTAGTTATGAATTATCTGATAAAATGAATGCAAACAGGGTGTTTTCAAGATCATTATTTGCAGTTAAAGACATCAAAAAAGGGGAAATCATAACAAAAGACAATGTCAAATCAATACGGCCGGGTTTTGGCTTGCATCCTAAATATTTAGCAGAAATTATCGGATGCAAGGCTGCTGAAGATATTGACAGAGGAACTCCTTTTAAACTGGAATTTGTAAACAAATAAATTTAAATTAAAAAAGGATTAATATATAATTTTAAGAGGTGCTTAATGTCATTGAATGTTGGAGTTATAGGTGCTGGAGCAATGGGAACAGCTATTTCTCAGTGTATTGCACCAAATACTAATAAATTGTTATTGTATGCCAGAAGAAAAGAAATCTGTGATGATATAAATGAAGGTCATATTAACTGCGAGTATCATCCAAGTGTTAAACTGCATAAAAATATTATGGCTGTCAATGATTTATGTGACCTGAAGGATGTTGATGTTATATTTTTATGTATTCCTTCATCAGTTATGCGCCAGACAATGGTTCAGTTAAATGACATAGTTTCAGATAAGTGTATTTTTGTAAGCACAGCTAAAGGAATTGAAAACAAGACAAATAAAAGAATGAGTGAAGTTATTGAAGAGGAAACCGGAAGATCTGCAGTAGTGTTATCCGGACCGAACATAGCTTCTGAAATGATGAAAAACCTGCCTTCTGCAACTACAATAGCCAGTATAAAGAAAAAAGATCTGGAAATAGTCAAAAATGTATTGTCAACTCCCAAACTTAAAGTTAACACTAATCATGATGTTATTGGAACTGAATTTTGCGGTATCATTAAAAATATTTTAGCTATTTCTCAGGGAATCTGTAAAGGAATGGGCATTAATGACAATGCTAAATTTGCAGTTTTCACCAAAAGTTATAATGAAACTAAATGTATTATTGAGAAATTAGGTGGAAACAGATCAACAGTAGATGATTATTGCGGATTTGGAGATATTATAACAGCATCTACATTAAATGTAAGTAGAAATCATACTTTGGGTATCTGGTACGGTCAGGGTGTATATCTGGATGAGCAGACAGGAGTGCTTTTTGAAGGAAAAAACACGACTATTGTTCTTAAGGAAATTTGTGATAAGTTAAATATTGAATGTTTAACTGTTAATTTTGTTTATGATGTTATTATTTTGAAAAAAAGTCCTAAAAAAGCATTTTATGCATTATGGGAAAAATTATAATTAATCTCATAATATATCTATTTTATCTTTATTTTTTCAGTTTCAAAGCAATTTTTCTATTTTAAATCAATTTAAGGTTAAACAGTTTTTTATAGCTATTTTTAATGTGTAATCAACAGATTTATATATTTTAAAGCTTAATAATATTGATTATAGAATATATTGTTATATGTGTTCTTTTTGGTTTAAACAGAATATTTTATTATTTACTTATCTAAGTTAATAGTATTGAAAATAGTTTAAATTTAAGAGTTTTGTTTGTAAATCTAATTTTACAGACTTTTTAGATAATTTGAGCATTTTTGATGAATTTAAATCAAATTTGAAAATGTAATACAAAAGTTATATATGTAAAACCAGTAATTATTTAAATAATAATTAATAAAAAGGTTATTACATATTATATTTTTAAGGAGTGATTAGTATGGCTAAACCTATTGGAAAAACTCCTGTTTTTGAAGGTAAAGATGCTATTGCTGTTTTAAAAAAGATGCAACAACCGCCTACTGAAAAAGATAGGGAGTTTGCAAAAAAAATTAGGAATCAAAGAACTGTTTTATTTTAATTTTTTGGTTCCTCTTTTATATCTTTTAAATCTAAATATATGTTAAAACACCTTGTTGGGTCTTGTTTTTTTATCATATCTATTTTTTTAAGGATTTCCTTATCACTTTCACGTGTGTAAAAATTATTTTTAATATAAAAATCTAATGCTATTGCATATGCTTCAACAATAATGACTCTAAATCCTATTTTAGTTTTTGATAGTTTAAGCATTGAAAGTAATACATTAGCAAGTATATGTGAACCTAATCCTTTTTTGGCATATTTTTTATCTATTGCAAATCTTCTAATTTTAATTGCAGGCAATTCATTGTTTTCACTAATGTTTAACTCATTGCATATTTCTTTTTTAGTTTCTTCATCTTCTAAGATTTTTAATTTCATTGAATCTGTTAGAATTGATATATTCTGCTCTTTTATTTCCATTTAAAAAATTTATCAATGTACATTATGTTTTTCAGCAATTTTTAAATTTTATTTCTTAATAACTCATTATTATCTTTCTTTTTTCAGTTTCAATGCAATTTTTCTATTTTAAATCAATTTTAAGATTAGGCACTGATTTTTAGATAAAATTTATAGTTTTGCATATTTTAAAGCTTAATTTTAGTAATTGCAGAATGAATGTTTGGAAATACATTATTATAAATATAAAAAATAACAAAATCTAACTTTAATGATATGTGCTGCACTACTTGCTGGAGGTATAGGAACCCGTTTGGATGTTGGAATGCCTAAGCAATTTTATTTAATAGCTGATAAACCAATTTTAATACATTCCTTGGAAGCTTTCTTAAAAGTTGAAGAAATGGATGAAATTATAGTATCTTCACCAAAAGAATGCATTAATAAAACTAAAGATGTAATAAAAGAATATGAATTAACAGACCCAAGAATCACTGTTATAGAAGGTGGAAAAAGACGTAGTGATACAATTTTAAATTCCATTAACTACACTCTTGAAAATGATTATCCTAAAGATTCAATAATGGTTACTCATGATGCTGCAAGGATATTTGTAACTCCTCAGTTAATTAAAGACAGTATCAGGTATGCAAAACAGTATGGAGCAGCCAGTGCAGTTATTCCAGCTACAGATGTAATATTTGAATCTAAAAAACAGGGAATATTAACTGATGTTCCGGACAGGCAGTATTTGCTGCAGTCTCAGACGCCACAGTCATTTAATATAAATCATTACCTTGAAATTTACAGTGATTTGTCCGATGAAGAAATTGACAAATTAGATGAAGCTATGATTTTGTTTCACATGAGAGGTCATGAAATTGGTTTATTTGAAGGGGATAGAACCAATTTTAAAGTTACAAGACCATCAGATATTAAAATAGCTAATGCGATGTTAAGGGGATAAATAATGGCAGATATTGTAATCTTTTATGAACTTCCGGAAAGGGAATTAAATAATGCTAATCTTTTAAAAGCAGAATTTGAAAAAAGAGGATATTCTGTTGATATATTGGGGTATTATAATTACAGGGAACTTATTTTTCCAAAAGAATATAAACCGAAACTACTGATTGGTCAGGCAGGTTATAACAATAATGACATTGAAAGATATACTGTCAGATTCAAACCTAAAATAGATAAAATACTTAATTTAAGGTATGAACAGGTAATAGCTAAAAGAATTCTTGATTCCAAGGCTCATTATCCTAAGGAGTATATGAAAAAAGCCAGTCATGTTTGCTGGAGTGAAAAGATAAAACAGGATATGATGGCTGAAGGAATTGAGGAAAAGAATTTACCTGTTACTGGTGATATTAAAACTGATTTTTCAAATCACAGATTTGATTCATTTTTCAAAACTAAGAATCAGCTGGCCAGTGAATTTAATTTGGATTCATCCAAGGAATGGATTTTATTTATTTCAAGTTTCACATTTAATGAAAAAGACTCTAAACGTTTAATGAGTATGAATCATAATCTGGATGACGGTAAATATATGCAAAAATGGAATGTTGAATCAAAAGCTATTGTAATGGAATGGTTTGAGAAATTCCTAAAGACACATCCTGAAAAGGAATTTATTTACCGCCCTCATCCTGTTGAATTTAATGTACTTGATGAAGATTCTACAATCAGTATTTTAGATAAAAAATATCCTAATTTCCATTATATCAATAAATATGCAATTCAGGAATGGATCAGGCCATGTGATTACTTAAACACTGTTATAAGTACTTCTATTATTGATGTTTACTTGCTGGAAAAACAGTGTAATATTTTAAGGCCCGTTGAGTTGAATCCTGATTTTGATAATCCATTGCTTGTTGGAGCTAAAACAATCAGCACTTACGAGGAATTTGAAAAGTTAAACACCCTTAAAAACACTGAAGAATTCCCGGTTTCTCGTGAAATGATTGATCAGTATTATGATTTTGGAGATAAGCTGGCTTATGAGCGAATTTGTGATTATGCAGAAAAAATGATTAATGATGATTCGTTTAAGCATGATTTCTATCCGAATCCGTCAAGATTCCACAGATTAAAGTTCATTATTAAAAGATCTCTTGATGTTCCGAAATTAATTCCTGCAGTTATCAAATCAGCTATTAAAAACAAGTCATCAACATCCAAAACTAAAGATAACAGGTCAATTTATGAAAAAAATGCTAAGAAAATAAGAGAAATTATTAATCAGTCCTCATAGGGGCCAAAATCTATTTTTTGAGTTATATGATTATATCTTTCAGATTCTGGAGGTAACTTCATATAATCTCCATAAATTTGTGTAAGAATGCTGTCAAGATTATTTGGACAGTGAACTTCAACATCTTCAAACATTATTGTTTTTCCAGGTTTGAAATCACTTATTTTATAAATTTGCGGATGGTGAAGAGCTGAAATATCACAAACATATTTGCAGTCTTTATCATTATATTTATCCAATAATTTATGGGTTTTATCAAATAAGGATTCTCTTGAAATATTAAATAGTTTTAAAAAGCCATGCCCTGCATTAGCTAATGTCTGAACTAAAATAGGATATCCTTTAAATTTTATAACACTCATTGCAAGTAATCTGTCCAAAACACGGCAACGTTTTACATGGATGAATCTTTTTAATTTGTTGTCCGGAACTTTGTCCAATACAAATATGTCAATATCAATTCCCAAATCAAAATCTACCTGATCAACCCACCATTCTTCAAAAATAGTATCTTTTAACATGATTTTTGAAAATAAAAAGAAATAATCTTTTGTTTTACTTGTTAAAAAGTTATATTTATTATTTGATTTGGATAATGCTACTTTTTTAAACTTTTCATAGTCTTTTCTAAACATAATAATGTCTATATCATCATCCCAGGGAATAAAACCCCCATGCCTAACAGCACCTAATGCACTACCTCCGTAAATAAAATACTCAATGTTGTTCTCTTCACAAATAGCTATAAAATCCTTTAGAATCATAAGCTCTAACTTTTGCAGTTTGTGAATAGTTTCGCTAGAATAATCAGTATAGTGCATTTTTTTACCTTTAAAAAACTTGTTAAATATATTTTATTTAAATTTACATATATAACTTTTCTAATGGAAATTTTTATTAATTATGTTTAGTATACTTTTAGTTATATAGAGGATATGAAAAATATGACTTTTAAAATTAGTGTAATAATGCCTGTTTATAATGCTGAAGATGAATTAAACACAGCTATTGATTCAATAATAAATCAGTCTTTCGGTTTTGAAAATATTGAGTTAATAATAGTTGATGACTGTTCAACAGATAATTCCAGAAACATTATAACTGATTATGCTAATGAATATGAGAATATTATTCCTGTTTTTTTAGATGAAAACTCCGGACTTCCAGGTAAGCCACGCAGTTTAGGTATTAAATATGCCAGTGCTGATTATATCTCCTTTTTGGATTCTGATGATGAATATCTTAAAGATGGTCTTAAAAATCTTTATGATACTATTTTAAGTGAAGACTCTGATTTTGTAATCGGATCACATGTCATTAATCTTGATGGGGACAAAGTTAAAGTTAAATTTCTGCAAAGTGATGAAAAATTAGTGAACTTAAATCCTTTGGAATCTCAGGAAATCTTTGACAGCTTAAGTTTAAATTATTTTGTGGCTCCTTGGGGTAAAATGTTTAAAAAAGAATTGATTTTAGATAATAATATAACATTTCCGGAAGATACTTTATGTGAAGACACTTATTTTTATTTTAAAGCACTGATAAATTCAAACAAGATTTCTGTTTTACCTAATACTCAGGTTTACATGTATAATACTTTTGAACATAAAAAAACAGCTATACATGGTCATGATGTTAAAAAATTCAACAGATTCTTAAAAGGTATGTATAAAGTTAATAATCTTTTAGAACCAGTTAAATTATCTCAATATGTAACAATAGGGGAGAATATTGGGAGTTTACTTTTAATCTTTTCTAATTTGGATAAAAAACATAAAATGTCTGCAGTTAAAGAAATTTACAAGTTTGAAAAACATTTAAATTGTAAAATTGATATTCATAGAAAAGAAATAGCTGTTTTAAATAATAAAGTTTTAAATAAACAGTTCAAACAGGCTATTTTTATTTCTAAGCTTTATACTTCCCTTTATAATAATCAGACAATAAAAAATCTTTATAGAAAGTTTAATATTAGGAAAAATAACTGAGTTTTTTGTTTATTGGTGTTGGTAATGGGTAAAAAAACCAAAAAGAAGTTTTGGACTATGCCAAAAACTAGAAAGTTCAAATCTTTTAAAAAAAGGCAAGATAATGAATATTATTTAACTGAAGTTCAGCTTAATAAAGAAATTAAAGAATTTAGAGAAATATTCAATAATTTATCTTATCCATTATCTGTTGGCGAATATGATGATATGAATTCCCGTAGACTGAAAATCAAATTTTTATTTTCCAAACAGGAGAAAAAAGTCTGGAATAAATCCAATAATCGACGCCGCATTTATCTGGAACAGTTATCTTTTTTTAAACATGTTTATGTTAAATGGAAACATATAACTTATCCGATTTATCTGGAAAGACACTACGGGGTTCCTCACCATACTACATTTTTTGTTCCGTGGTTTTTGAAAAAGAAAGATAAAAAGAAATTTATTTCTGTTGTAGCTAATGGTTTAGTTTAAGATAATTGGACTATTTATGTAATTTAAAGCTTTTACAACATTTATAGGTTAACACAAATTTAGTTATTTTTGGTGTAATTTGAAGTGGCAACTGATTTAGTTTTATGGTGCTTATTTAAAATATCTATTCGATTTTATAAAATGAATATTTTATCAAATTCTTTTTAAAGTTGCTTTAACTTCGTAAAATTGCTTTTAATATAAAAATACACTTACATATATTGGATTTTTAAGTTTTAAGATTTTAAATAAGTTTATATATACCTTAGTTTATACTATTTAATAAAGAAATCAATCAATGGAGACAATATTATGGCTGCTGAAATGTTACTTGAAATTGAAAATTTGGGGCTGATTAATAAAGCAAATTTAGATATTGGAAAGATAAATGTTATTGTAGGTAAAAATAGCACAGGTAAATCTACTTCAAGTAAGTTTCTATTTTCACTTCTAACAGCAGCATCTAGTGAAGGAACTCAATTGGCAAATATGGATATTCATTCAAAACTTTTAAATTTTGTTCTATATTGGGGGACTAAAGGATCACAGGAAATGGATGATAAATTTAAACAAATTAGAAATTCTTTGATGCGTCATTCTGTTTCTTCAGAGCTATTTGATGATATTTATAGTAATATTGCACTTACCTTAGAAAATTATGATTTTAAAGATAAAGAGTTGTGTATTAATGATTTAAATGATTTATTTAGAATAATTAAACTGAATAAGGATGAATATTCTAGGTATATTACAGTTTTCAATGCTCTTATTGAATCAGAGTATGGTAGTTCATTAAATAGATTTAGTAATGCTCATATTAAGTTTCATGGAAATTATAATGGTGTTGAATTTAATCAAGATATTAAAATTGGGGTTGAAAAAAGCCAAAGTAACATCAGTAAAGATTTTTTGAATTACTTTAATTTTCAAAATGTTATTTATCTTGATTCTCCTTCAATTTTAGAAAATAATCCTCGCAGTTCTCAATATCATTTGCGAGTACTTGAGAGGAAACTTAAAAAAATTAAAAATCCTGATGAAATTTATAGTGATGAATTTTTTAAAGATTTAAATGATTTTAAAAGAAGAATTGATGAGTTAATTGGGGGAAATTTTGAATATGTTCATTCAGAAGATGTATTTATATTCAAAAAAGATGATGAAACTTTTTCCATGGAAAATACTGCTTCTGGACTAAAACAATTAGCAACTATTCAAATATTGCTTGATAATAATGAATTAACAAAAAATAGTTTTTTAATTTTAGATGAACCTGAAATTAATTTACATCCGGGATTTCAAGTAGAATTTGCAGAAATCTTAGTTTCAGCTGCTAGGGATTTGAATATTACATTATATATTAATACTCACAGTCCATTTTTTGCAGAAGCAATAGAAGCATATTCAAGATATTATAATTTAATTGATGATACCAATTTTTACTTAACAGAAAAAGTAGATGGTATTGATAAATATAATTATAATTTACTTGATAATGATGAAATAATTGAGGTTTATGATAATTTAGGAAATCCATTTGACATTATTCATAAAATTAAAGTTCAGGCAGATTTAAAAGATGATTTGAGGGATTAACATGGCTTTTGACAATAGTGATTTTGTTAATCTATTAAATTTTTATAAAGAGAATGATAATTTTCATGATAATGCTAGGAAATCTTTTAATAAATTTAGTGAAGTATCTAAATCAGACAATGATGCAGGAGCATTTAAAAATCCATTAATCATTGATGATAATTGTATTTTTGATTTAGATAATATGTGTTGGAATAGTCATTTGAAGAATAATGGCTCTGTTAAAAGCAATCGCCCATTATCTGTAGATGCTTTGCATTTCAAAAATGGTAGGCTTTATTTAATTGAATTTAAAGGAACTTTTAATTCTACTTTGAATTTAGAAGAAATCATGGATAAATGTATTGAAAAAGTGGATGATAGTGATTTGGCTGGTGCTCTTGAGAGTATTAAAAATAGGTATGATGATGAGATATTATGTAATTTGAAAATCAAACCTTCTGATTCATTGTTTTTAACATTACCTCAAATTTACAAATATTATTGTGAAAAAAGGATATAAAATATAATAAAGAAGAATTCCTTTCATGGCTGTTAAATGTTCCAAAAAGATTATATGTTGTATTTTTGAATGATATTCATGATAGTAAAAGAAATGAAAGTAAAAATTATAAATATTTGAGAATGGATAAAAAACTAAAGAAAAGATATGCTCCATTTAAAAAACTTGCAAATATGGAAAATTCAATTGTTACTCAATATGAGTTTAGAGAGGGATTTATGAGAGAGTTTTTTAATTAATTTGTATATTTTTTGATAATGGGTTTAATTATGAATTTTAAATTAAAAAATTACTTTTTACATAATGTTTTAACTCCTCAGATGTATCTAGAAGATATTTATCTTAATAATAATCATCCTGAGCATCAAAATCTTAAAGAAGATTTGGATATCTTAGAAGAAGAAGATGTTTTAAAATATTATAAAAAGCATGAAACACAAATTAATTTTTTAAACAAAAAAAATTCCTGATGTTATGGTAGATTCAAGGATATTGTTATTAGGTGAATTAATTGCTGATTCAATATTTGAAGATAGACTTAATGCATTATTAAATAATAAACCTTATGATTTAAAAGAATTTAATGATATTTGTGATGATGAATTTTTAATTGATGTGAAGAAATCAAATATTAAATTTTCAGATTCTATAATTATTAACAATAATAAATATGGATTATGTTTGCCAATTAATGCATTTAATTCATCATATTGGATAACTCAAGAATTAAATAAGTTAAACTTAAATAAAGTAGATTTAAAAATTAGAGTAGATCCTTTTTTAAGAAATTTGATAATATGTTCTATTCAAGCACTGTTTTTTCAAAACCATTAAATTGGAATGATATTATTAATTTAAGAAATGAAGATAAAGGTTCGTTTCAAAATTATCAAACCAACGAATTAACCGAATATTTATGGAAACCTAGAAAAGAAAATGAAGTTGTTTTCACATGTGAGGAATTGCCCTCAAAAGAAAATATACATTTAAGGGGGAGTAGATATTTTCATGCAATTTTTGAAAAAGATACGGGCAAATTTAAACATTGTGATGGTTCGATTATCATTTATGATAAGAAAAAATTTGACAAAAGGTCTAAGTTATCCATTAATAATAAAGTTAATGATATTGGTAAAGAAATTAAATTATTTAGAGTTGATGGTGTTATTCCAAAAGAACAATTCATGCCATTAGTAACTAGTTATTTTTATTGGAATTATGATTTATTATGTTATTTTTGTAAAAATTTGGTAAAGTAGTTTATAGAAATAATGTATGTTGATTATTGATTCTATCTATAAAAATTATGTTCAAGAAATTCAAGTTTTTTTAAAATAAAACATCTATATTTATCTTTTAAATAGAAAATTAAGAACAAATGCCTATAAAATAAGTAAAATAAGGAAAAATATCAAATCTAATTTATTGATAAAGCCATTTCAATAGATATTTTTTATCTGAAACTTTTCTGTGAGGGTATCTTATGGATTTAATGGCCTCTTTTTAAAAAATATTCAAAATAACCATAGAGAAAATAAAAAAGAGTTTTTTAATTTTTTATCTAAGTTAAAAATTTATTTTCAGTTAACACAAATACATTCCAACATTTTATTAATAAATATAAATAATAGTAGCTAACTTGAATTTAACCAATAAGTTATATAGTATTTTAATCAAAATTATACATAATATAAATTTAAAAATTATTTGTTGATATCATGGATAAAAAAGAGTTAATTAATAATGGTAAAGTAAAAAGTGTATATACTACTGATGATGAAGATGCAGTTATCATTGAGTTTAGAGATGATATGACTGCAGGTGATGGTGCAAGAAAAGAAGTTATGAATAAAAAAGGTTCTTATAATGCACTTATTTCCACTAAACTTTTTAAAGTATTGGAAGAAAACGGTATTAAAACACAATTTATTGATTTGCCTGAAACTAATGTTATGGTAGCTAAAAAATTAGACATGATTCCTATTGAGGTTATTGTTAGAAATATAGCTACAGGTAGTTTAATTCGTAAATATCCAATAGCTGACGGTACTAAATTAAACCCGCCTATTGTTCAAATGGATTTTAAAGCAGATGAATTCCATGATCCTATGCTTAATGATTCTATTATTAAAGCTTTAGGATTAGCTACTCAGGAAGAAATCGATGAATTAACTCAAAAAGCATTAAAAATTAATGAAATTTTATCCAAATTCCTTTTGGAAGCCGGAATTATCTTAGTTGATTTTAAAGTTGAATTTGGTAAAGATAAAAATGGTGAAATTATTTTAGGTGATGAAATTAGCCCTGACGGATGCAGATTATGGGATAGTGAAACCTTAGATATGTTAGATAAGGAATTGTTCAGAAAAGGTAAAGATAATGAAGTTATGGATGCTTATGTAGAAGTTTATAATAGAATTATCCCTGATGATGAGAAAATAGAATTATAAGGAGTTTTTGAAATGATTTTTGATATTGAAGTTAAAGTATCTCTTAAGGAAGGTATGTTAAACCCAGAAGCTACAACTATTGAAAGATCTCTTGCTTTACTTGGTTATGATGTTAAAAATGCTAAAACTGTAGACATCATTAAATTCCAAATGGAAGGGGAAGACAGGGAATCTATAAGGGAAGATGTTGTAGATATGTGTGAAAGATTACTTTGTAATCCTGTAATTCATAATTATAAAATTACTGTTATTCCGCAAAACTCTGCTTGCGGGGCTTAAGGAGTTTTTATAATGAAAATTGGAGTAATTAGATTTCCGGGAACCAACTGTGACAGGGATGTAGCTAGAGCTATTGAACTTGCAGGATTAACTCCTGAATATATCTGGTGGAATCAGGAGGATTTAACAGATTTTGACGGTATTGTAATTCCTGGAGGATTTTCTTATGGTGATTATTTAAGAGCAGGAGCTATGGCTTCCATTACTCCTGTTATTGATGGTATTAAATCATTAGTTAAGGAAGAAAAACCTGTTTTAGGAATATGTAACGGTGCTCAGATTCTTGGTGAAATAGGCCTTGTTCCAGGTGTTTTCATAACTAATGAAAATCCTAAATTTAACTGTGAATGGGTTGATTTAAAAGTTGGAACTACCAGAACACCTTTTACCAAATCATTTAAAAAAGGTCAGACTTTACAAATTCCAATAGCTCATGCAGAAGGAAGGTTTTACACAGAGGATATTGATTTATTAAAAGATCAAGATCAGATAGTTTTACAATTTAAAGACAGAAATCCTAATGGTTCTATGGAAGCTATTACCAGTGTTTGTGATGAGTCAGGTCTTGTCTGTGCAATGATGCCTCATCCTGAACGTGCCTGTGAAGAAATATTAGGTTCTAGCGATGGATTAAACTTTTTTAAAGGATTTTTATAAGTGATTTAGATGGTAGTTTATTTAGTGGGTGCAGGTCCTGGAGATGCTGATTTAATAACTCTTAAAGCTATAAAAGCTCTAAATAAAGCAGATGTTGTTTTATATGATTATTTGGCTAATGATGAAATTTTAGAGCATGCTCCGGAGGATGCCGAAAAAATATATGTTGGTAAAAAAGCTGGGGAACATTATAAAACACAAGATCAGATCAATGAATTGATTGTCAAACAGGCTAAGGAAAATGACAATGTTGTTCGTCTTAAAGGTGGCGATCCTTTTGTTTTTGGTCGTGGAGGAGAAGAAATATTAGCTTTAATGGAAAATGATATCAAATTTGAAGTAATCCCTGGTGTAACATCAGCTATTGGAGCACCAACATCACTTGGGCTTCCTGTAACTCATAGGGCTATAGCTACCTCTGTAACATTAGTAACTGGTCATGAAGATCCTACTAAAAAAGAAAGTCAGGTTAAGTGGGATTATACTGCTGATACATTAGTTATATTAATGGGTATAGGTAATATTAAAGAGAACACAAGTGAAATTATGAAGTACCGTTCTGGAGATACGCCGGTCTGTGTTATAGAAAGCGGTACTCTTCCAGATGAAAATGTGATTTTTGGAACTCTTGAAAATATAGCTGATAAAAAAATTAACACTCCCGCTATTTTGATTATTGGAGATGTAGTAAGTCTTTATAAAGACATTTATAATTATTGAGGTGTAACAATGTGTGGAATTGTAGGTTGCATATTAAAAAACAATAAAAATGCAGCTCCTGTTCTTTTAGATTGCATATCTAAATTAGAATATAGAGGTTATGATTCAATAGGTATCGCTACAGTTAGTGATGGTATTAACATTAAAAAAGATAAAGGAAAAATTAAAGAGGTTGATTCTAAATTAGATTTAGCTGACATGCCTGGTCATTATGGTATTGCACATGTTCGTTGGGCTACTCATGGTGATCCGAATAAAATTAATGCACATCCGCATACTGATGAAACTGAGTCAGTAGCTGTAGTTCACAATGGTATTATTGAAAATTATTTGGATATTAAATCTCAGCTTGAAGAAGAAGGTCATGTATTTAAATCTGATACTGATACTGAGGTTATTCCTCATTTAATACAAAAATACATGGATAAGGGATTTGATTTGGAAGATGCCTTGCGCGAAACAATTGGAATAATTCATGGGGCTTATGCAATAGCAGCTATCAGTAAAAATGAACCGGGTAAGATAATAGCTACCCGTAAAGACAGTCCTTTAATTGTTGGTATTGGTGAAGACGGATATTATCTTGCTTCTGATTCTCCAGCTATCTTGGAATATGCAAGGGATATAATTTATCCTGAAAAAGGTGAACTGGTTATTATTGATGAAAATGAAGTAATAGTTAAGGATGAATTTGACAATGTTGTAGAAAAAGAAATTGAAACTATTGACTGGACTCCAGAAATGGCTGAAAAGGAAGGTTATGACTATTTCATGATTAAAGAAATCAATGAACAGGCTACAGCAGTTAGAAACACTTTAACTGAAAAAAGTACTATTCAGGAAATTATTGATGATTTGGGTGATATTTCAAGAATCTGTTTTGTAGCATGCGGTACTTCTTTTCATGCTTCAATAACTGGTAAATATCTTTTAGAATCTATAGCTGGCATTCCAACAGATGTTATTTTAGCTTCTGAATTTAAGTATTCTGCAAATACATTAAATGAAGATACTTTAGTTATTTTCATATCTCAATCTGGTGAAACAGCAGACAGTCTTAAAGCACTGGATTTGGCTAACAAAACATCTAAAACTTTAGGTATAGTTAATGTAGCAGGTTCAGCTATTACAAGACGTGCCGATTATGTGATACAAACTCAGGCAGGTCCTGAAATTGGAGTGGCTGCAACCAAGACTTATGTAAGTCAGTTAACTGCCATTTATTTATTTGCAGCATTGATAGCTGATGATGAAAAATTACTTGAAGATGTTTATAAAGTTCCTGATTTCATTGAAGAGTTATTAAAAGAAGTAGATTCAATTAAAGCAATGTCTAAAAAATATAAGTTTGCCCGTGACTTTTTCTTTATTGGAAGAGGTTATTCTTACCCGATAGCTTTGGAAGGAGCCCTAAAACTTAAAGAAATTACTTATATTCATGGTGAAGGTTATGCAGCTGGTGAACTTAAACACGGACCGCTTGCACTTATTGATGAAGGAATTCCAGTTGTTGTAATATTGCCTCCTGGAGAAAACCATAGAAAAACAATGAGTAATTTAGAAGAGGTTAAAGCCCGTGGTGCAGATATTTTAGCTGTCGGTTCTAAAGAGGATGAAAGATTAAAATTAAAATCTGATGATTTGTTTGCTATAAATGATGATGTTAATGAAATTATCGCTCCTTTGGTTTATATTGTACCGTTGCAGTTACTTGCATATTATGTGGCTGTTGAAAAAGGTTTGGATCCGGATAAACCTAAAAACTTAGCTAAATGTGTAACTGTGGAGTAAAATTCATGATTTCAATTTTTAAATTTGATGGGAAAGAATCCAAAGCCATTTTTGCTTTGGAATTTAATAAAAACCCATATTTATTTTTATATTTTAATCAGGAGTGGGTTAATGAAACAGACCCTGAAGTTAAAGCTTTAAAAGAAGAATATTCCGAATTAATGGATTTAAATAATTTAAAAGAGTTGGAGTTAGGAGAAAGTATTGATTTTAACGATGGTGCAATAGTCTGCTTATCTAAATTTGAAAATCCGAAATCCGGAATTAAAGATATTTTATATTCTTATTCAGAACTTATGCTTGTAGATGATTAAAAAATATATTTTTGAATTAGCTATTGATTATATTAATTAGATAGCTATTATTTTGCTATTTGTTTTACTATACTATTATTTTAATTGACTTTCTTTTGTATTATTTTGATAGTTAATTGAAAAGCAATTTTTTCCACAATTATTTTCGAAACTTAGTTTAACTTTTCTGTTTAGCTTAATTAGTTTTAATATTTGATATAATCTAATTTTACACTTTATTTGTCTGTTTTTTATAAATTGCTTTGCAGCGGTATTAAGTCTAATTTAACCATGATGATTTATAGTTTTTTAGCTGATTTTAAATTTAATTTTTACTATATTTTAATTTAGCTAGTTAATTAAGTGTTGATTATTAAAATAGGTGACTAGCTATTGTTGATTATTAAAATAAGTTTTTAAATTAATTTAAATTTATGATTATTTATTTATTTGATTTTCATAGCTTTATTTGACTAAATACCTTGGGAAAATTCTTCCGGGATTTTTAATTATTACTTATTAACAATTTTTAAATACTCACAATTATTCGTATTTTTTTTAAGCTTTAAATTACTTATTTTAGCTATTTTAACTCTATTTATGCTTATTTTGAAATTCAAAAGCTTTTTATAAGAAAAACTAGAAAGTGTATCTACACAAGAAAAAAAAATATTTCTTGATTCATAAGAGGTTAACTTATGTTTGGTAATAAAATGAAAATATTTTTAATAACGCTTTGTTTCATGTTGTCTGTATCTGCAGTTAATGCAGCTTCAGATGCTGAAAATATAACAGCAGTTGATGATACTGAAACAGGTGATGTGGATGTTGATCCTCCATCGGGGATTAATAATACGAATATTGTAACTTATTCCAAATCTTCAGATACTCAAGAACCGATTATTTCCAGCAAAGATTTATCAATGTATTATGGAAATGGAAGCAGGTATGAAGTATCTGTATATAATAATGATGGAATTATAAAATATCAGGACAATGCTAAATCTTTAGTAATTTTTAATATTAATGGTATGAATTACACAAAAGAATTAGTAAACGGTAAAGCTTCTATTGGAATTAATTTAAATCCTGGAAATTACACAATAACTACATTTTATCCTTATGCAGATAAAATAACTACTAAAATTAATAATATTGAAGTATTATCAACTATTCAAGCTAATGATGTTGTTAAATTCTTCAGAAATGGTACTCAGTATTATGCTAAGTTTTTAGATGGTTCAGGTAATCCTTTAGTTAATGGTAATGTTACTTTTAATATTAATGGTGTTTTCTATAAAAAACAAACTAATGCAAGCGGTATAGCTAAATTAAACATTGCATTACTTCCAAATGAATATATATTAACTGCAATTCATCCAAGTGGTTTGATGTATGGAAGCAATATCACTGTATTGTCTACTGTTTTTGGTGAAGATATTGTTAAATTCTTCAGGAATGGTACTCAGTATTATGCTAAGTTTTTAGATGATTTTGGCAATCCTTTAGTTAATGGTAATGTTACTTTTAATATTAATGGAGTGCTTTATGAAAAACAAACAGATTCTGAAGGTATAGCTAAATTAAATATTAATTTGCTTCCGGGAGAGTATATTTTAACTGCTATGCATTTAAATAGTGAAGCAAAATCAAATATTATTAAAGTATTAACTACTATTTCAGCTGAGGATATTTCATTAGTTGAAAATAAAACTGGAACATTAGTAATTAAAACTTATGATGGTGCAGCTAATGTATCAGTAATAATTGATGGTGTTAAATATATTGTTAAAACCAATAAAGAAGGTATTGCTGCTTTAAATCTTTCTTTATCAAAAGGAGATCATGCTGTATTTTCTAAAAACTTAAATTCAGGAGAAGAAGCATTTAATACAATTCATGTAGAAGAAGACCCTGCTTTAATTAAATACTACAGCAATTATGGTATCTCTCCTGATGGGAAATATGTCATGTCTATTGGAAGGCCTTCAGCTGCTGGAGAATTAAGTAAATATGGTTATAAATTCTATAAATCAGTATTTGAAAGGATATGTCCATGTTGTGGAAGTGACAAACTTTACTGGGGAATATTCTGGGCAGGCAGTGAAACAGCAAATTGGGGAATTTTCCCAGTTACCGGTTTAAAAGAATCCGGAAGTGCAGAAGGCCATATATTCTGTGCTAAATGTGATGCCGATTTCTCAGCTATTGATGGTAAAAATCATGGCGGAGGTTCTAAAAATCTGAAAAAAGTTACTTCAACTATTAGCTCATCTAAAGCTGAAGCATATGTATTAAAAAATGGACAGATGCTTTATTTGGCATTATAATCTCCATTTTTTACTTTTTCTAATTTTTTAATCATATCAAGTATTCTGTTTCTTGAATTGTTTTTTAAATCCTGTTTTTCTTTATAATTCTCTTCACATTCCAAAATATAGAAAGCTTCTTTGGATGTAGTTGATGGAATGTTCATTTTAGCTAAGTTACGTTCAACACGTCTTTTTAATTTTTCATCATCCATTTTTTTAGTTAAAAAGATTGGTGTTTTAACAGCAGAAGATATTTTAGTGTTATGTCGTGCATTATGTCTGACTTCACTTCGTTTATCTAAAATAAAATCACTATTATTGTTTAGATTAGGATCTCTAAATGGGATGCCAACATCTGATAAAGCTATTCTAATTTCATCGTTTTTTGGAAGGGATTTGTCTAGAACTTCCGGATTTGGACTGGCTAAGGTTCCACCCTGTTTTCTTCCAAAAATAGGACCTTGTCCAACATGAAATCCTGATTCTATAAAACCTGCTCTTACTGGTGCAGAAGAAGTGTAAGTAGCTATTATACCGTTGTCTTTAATTACACGTCTGAACTGTCTGAAAAAATCCAGAGAAAACAATTCCGGAGCCATATTTTGACTAAATGGATCTAAAAATATTGCATCGTAATAGTTATCTTCTAAATTTTGAATAGTTTGTCTTGCATCTTCAATATAAACATTGATATCAATATTTTCAGGAATTTCGCATTTTTCATAGCTGATGCTGGCATAATCCTTTTTTATTAATTCATTTTCAATAGCCTTTTTTGTAATGTCATGTTCCGGAATTGGTGAGGGAACTAAAAGACCGCATGCAAGAGTAGCTTTTGAAATTTCAACCATATCTATTTGTAAATTAGAATCAGAGTTGTTTTTAATAAAATCAGCTATTGCTGCAGATGAATTATATCCAAGTCCTGCACAAATATCTAAAATAGCTATGTCCTCATTATAATTAAATTTCATAGGTTTAATAAATTTTTCAAATGATTCACTTATTGCACCAGTAGATGTATGTAGGGTTTCAACTTTGTGATTTATTTCTTTTGATTTAATAGAATATGATCCATCATCAGTTAAAACAAAATAATCCTTGTATTCATCAAAAAAATTACATCTTGAATTAATATTTCTGCTATTTCTTTCTTTTTCAAAACAGCTGTTGATTAAATCAAAAATATCATCGTTAATTACTCTAGCATTTTTTTCATAACTCATTTTAATCTATTTAAATAATTAATTTTTGATTAATATAAATCTATTATAAAATATAGGTATTTTATTTAAAAATCATGATTTTTGCCGAATTTCTTTTTATGATAATTTACTTAATTTGATATAATTTAAATTTAAATTACTATAATTTTAAATACTGTTATAATACAATTTATTATATGGTGACTTCTTTTGGAATTTTTTAATTTTAATGTTAGTAAAAATCGCATATATTGGGTTGATTGGTTGAAAACTATTGCAATACTTGCTGTATTGTTATTGCACTGTTCTTCAAAATATTTACTTCCGGAATGTGTGTTTCAGCCAAATTGGTATTGGGGAGTATTTTTTGAATCAATTTCCAGATTTGGTGTTCCTTTATTTATCATGGTTTCAGGATTTCTTATTTTAAGAAAAGACCAACCAATTTCATCTGTTCCTCGAAGAATTAAACGGATTTTAATTCCTTTTATTTTTTGGCTGGTAATTTATGTAATAGCTAAATTTGTAATGATTAACCATTCATTTGATTTATTTCAATTTGGATACTTTTTAATTCAAGCATTTTTAGACCCTACTATTGCTTCAATTGAATTCTGGTTTGTTTACATGATTTTAGGACTCTATGTATTTTCACCAATTATTACTACATGGCTGCATAATGCTGAAATTTATGAAATTGAATATTTTTTAATTGTATGGGCTTTATTTTCCTTTGTAGGATTTTCAAATGTGGATTTTTTATTGTATGATTATTTAAAATATTTCACAGGAAGTATTGGTTATTTTATATTGGGATATTATTTGTATATTAAACAGAAATCTATTTTAAAAAATAGAAATTTCGGACTATTGCTGTTTGTAGCTGGAACTTTAGTGTCATTTTTAGGAACAATATTGTCTTCTATGGCTATTGGGGGACAATCTTTATTATTCTTTAATTTAGGTGATGTAACTCCAAATGCATGTCTTCAGGCTATTGGTATATTTATAATGGTATCAAACACAGATTGGGAAAAATATTCCAAATCAATTAATAATGCCGCTGTTTGTTTTGGTATTGGAAGTTATGGAGTTTATTTAGCTAATGTTTTATTTATCAATATTTTAGATAAAATTATTTCATTTGATATTATGAGAAATGCTGCATTAACTATAATTTTAGAATGGATTATCGTATTTATAGTATGTAATATTTTCATCAGACTGATGAGTAAAATTCCGGTTTTAGACAAATTTTCCGGAATTTAATATTTTCAATTCAATTTTTATTTTAAAAATGAGGAAAATTTATATAATTTCTAATTTAAATTTTATTTTAACTAATAAAATAAGGTTAATTAAATGTTCGAGATTAAAGCTAAAGATAATAGAGGCAGAGTTGGTGTTTTAAAAACTAACTCTGGTGATGTAAAGACTCCTAATTTAATGCCGGTTATCCATCCACGTAAACAAACTATTGATGTTAAAAAATATGGAGCAGATATAGTTATTACAAATGCTTATTTAATTTACAAAGATGAGGATTTAAAAAAGAAAGCTGCAGAAATTGGGCTTCATAAGTTAATTAATTTTGATGGTCCTATTATGACAGATTCTGGTTCATTTCAATTATCTGTTTATGGTGATGTTGATATTACAAATAAAGAAGTTATTGAGTTTCAGGAATTAATTAAAACAGATATTGGAACCAGTTTAGATATTCCAACAGCACCTTTTGTTACTCGTGAAAAGGCTGAAGCAGATTTGGAAATTACCTTAAAAAGAGCTAAAGAATCTATTGATTACAGAAATTCTCAAAATATGGAAATGAAACTGAATTCTGTAGTTCAGGGCTCAACATTTCCGGATTTAAGAAGAAAATGTGCAGATGAACTGACTAAATTAGATGCAGATTTATATCCTATCGGTGCAGTAGTTCCTTTAATGGAATCCTATCATTATAAGGAGCTTGTTGATGTTGTAATGAATAGTGTAGCACACCTGCCTGACAGCAAACCTCGTCATTTAATGGGTGCAGGCCATCCGATGATTTTTGCTTTAGCTGTAGCTATGGGCTGTGATTTATTTGATTCAGCAGCTTATATTTTATATGCTGAAGATGACCGTTTATTGTCTGTTAGAGGAACTTACAAACTTGAAAACCTACAGGAAATGCCATGTTCCTGTGAAGTTTGCTGTAACTACACTCCAGATGACTTAAGAGCTATGCCTAAAGAAAAAAGAAGGGATTTAATAGCTCAACATAATTTAAATGTTTCATTTGCCGAGTTAAGATTAATTAGACAGGCAATTTATGAAGGTTCATTAATGGAACTTGTTGAAGAACGCTGCAGAGCACATCCTAATCTGCTGGAAGCTCTTCGTCAGTTAGGTAATTATAGTGATGATTTGGAAAAATATGATCCGAGAAGTAAAAAATCAGCATTTTTCTATACAGGTTCAGAATCATTATACAGAAGTGAAGTTTTAAGACATATTCAAAAGCTAAGGGCGATGCCCAGAAAACGTGATCTGGTAATATTGCCTCCTTCACGTAAACCTTACAGCAAATATGTTTCAGGTAAACTTGGAAAATTCTATATTTATGGAAGTGAACAGGAATTGGATTTGGATAATACTGATTTTATGGTATTGGATATTCCCTTTGGCCTTATTCCGCTTGAAATTGATGAAATATATCCCTTAAGTCAAAATGAATCTCCAAGAACCTGGGATGTAAGCAGCCTGGAATTTATTGAAGATTTCATTTCAGAATTTGTAGAATACTATGATCAGGTATTGATTCATTCTAATGTTATTAAAAAATTAGATATTGGACTATATAATGTTCATTCACAGTCTGATGAAATCAGATATAAAAAAGATGACCTTAAAAAGGTTAAGGCAATAGCTGACTATCAGTTTGGTGTTGGAGCAGGGGATGCTTTATTTAGGGGAAATATAAACATTGAAAAAAGTAAAAAAACAGGTAAGATAAGACATATTTATGATGGAAAAACATTAATTGTAAATATGAGAGCTTCTGACAGCTTTTTAATCCTTTCAAAAGAAGGGGCAAAAAGACTCCACGCAGCTACAAAATATCCTAAAAACAGAGTTGTAGTTAATAAGGACTCAGAACCATTTTCACTTGAAGGAAAAAGCGTCTTTGCCAAATTTGTTATTGAGTGTGATGATGATATAAGAGCTAAAGATGAAGTTCTAATTGTCAATGAAGAGGATAAATTACTTGCTTATGGTAAAGCATTACTTGGAGCCTGTGAAATTATGGATTTCCAAACAGGACAAGCTATTAAAACACGTAAAGGAATGAAAAAATAAGGAGGAATATAAAACATGTCTGATAAAGTAAATACCGGCAATAATGTGGAAGATAAAAAACTTATTAAAAATGCAAGAAAACCTGAAGGAAAATTAGGTCATGAAATACTTGACAGAATGAACAAATCTCATGAAACAATGGCCAGATGGGGCGTCAGTCATTTTAACATTAATGAAGCAGATAAAATCTTAGATATTGGATGTGGTGGTGGAAGAAACCTTGAACGCTTCGCCAAACAGATATGTGATGATGGCTGTGTTGTAGGAATTGATTATTCTGAAGTAAGTGTTGAAAAATCTGCTGATTTAAATAAACAGGCTATAGATGAAGGTAAAGTTAAAGTCTTACAGGGTTCAGTATCTGAAATGCCGTTTGAAGATGAAAGCTTTGATATTGTAACAGGATTTGAAACAATTTATTTCTGGCCGGATTTTATAAATGACTTAAAAGAAGTAAATAGGATTCTTAAAAAAGATGGATTAGTCTTTTTCTGTAATGAAGCAGTTTACAGGGAAGGTGAAATGGATAAATATGAAGATTTAATAGAATTATTGGATATGAAGATTTATTCTGAAGATGTTTTAGAATCAGCTCTTAAAAAAGCAGGTTTTAAAGATTTTCAGGCATTTATCAATGATGAAAATGACTGGATTTGTGTAACTGCAAGAAAAGCTTAATTATTAAAAACAATATAATATCATTTTCCAAATACTTCTAAGGTTAAATTATGAATAAAGTCCGAACAATTTTTGCAAATATGAGCTGGTTAATGGCTTCTCAAATCATTACCAGTGTTTGTGCTTTTATTTGGACCATTTTAACTGCACGTTACTTAGGAGTATCTGATTATGGTATTTTAGGAACAGCAACTTCTTTTTCTGTTATTATAATTGTTGTTGCTGATTTAGGAGTTACTACATATATTACAAGATCAATTTCCGTTGATTATGATGTAGAAGCAGAGTATTTGGGAAATGCTTTGTCTC
Organism: Methanobrevibacter intestini; assembly: GCF_047402955.1. Taxonomy (NCBI): domain Archaea; kingdom Methanobacteriati; phylum Methanobacteriota; class Methanobacteria; order Methanobacteriales; family Methanobacteriaceae; genus Methanobrevibacter; species Methanobrevibacter intestini. The sequence continues at coordinate 270,065 of NZ_CP187956.1, read as the reverse complement.
TTAAATTAATATTATCTGTAATTTATTTGGCATTAGTTATTTTTATTTCATATTTGTTGGGATGGAATAATTTTACTATTTTAATAACTTTCTTATTTGCAATTGAAAGTTTAATTAAATCCTTTTATAATTTGCTTTTTGCTTCATTCCAGGCTCACGAACAAATGAAGTATCAGGCAATTACCAATACATTACTTAATGTTTTAACTTTAGTATTTATTGTAATAATTTGCTTCACTAATTTTGGTTTGCTTGGAATTACATTTGCATATATTATAGCTAATTTAATTGGTTTAATTTATTGTATTGCTGCCTTAACAAAGCACATTATAGTTCCAAAATTATTATTTGATTTGAAATTTTTTAAGAAATTAATAATTGCCGGAATTCCTTTTGCTTTAACTACCTTGTTTTATACATTATATTATTCAATTGATATGGTTATGATTACTCAATTTTCAACTACCTATGCAACAGGACTTTATAATTCCACCTACAAGCTAATTAATGTTTTGACATTGTTTTATACAATTTATTCAGCAGTTATCTTTCCGGTTATGAGTAAGCTATTTAAACAAGGACAAGACATGCTGCGTCTTAGTTTTGTTAAATCCATTAAGTATTTATCTATGATTACTATTCCAATAGCTGTAGCTACCTTTTTTTATGCAGGGGATGTGATTTATCTTTGTTATGGTAATCAGTATGCTGATGCAGACAGTGTTTTAAAAATATTGGTATGGACTGTCTGTTTCCTGTTTATTAATGGTGCATGTTCTATGATTTTAAATGCATCTCATAAAGAAACTTCCGTTACAAAGATTTATTCTTTAGCTGCAGTTTTTAATGCTGGTTTAAATTTATTTTTAATACCTTATTTCTCAGCACATGGGGCTGCATTTGCAACAGTATTAACTGATGTTTTAATTTTAATTTTAGAAATGTATATGGTTGGTAAAATAAATCAGCTTCCTGACAGACATCTGATCTTTGATTTAATTAAAATAATCATTGCATCTGCTGTAATGGGCGGAGTATTTTACTTGGTTCACATGTCATTATGGTTAGCTATTCCAGTTGGTGTTATTGTTTACTTGGTAGTTATTACTCTTATAAAATTCTTTGATAAAGAGGATAAGCTCATAATTAAACAAATTTTAGGTAAAGCTTAATATAGAAAACTGATATATATTAATCCTAGTAATTTGTGAGTTTAATATTATGAGTAGAGTAAGAACTGTTTTTGCAAATATGAGTTGGTTAATGTTTTCTCAAATCATAACAAGTGTCTGTGCTTTTGTTTGGACTATTTTAACTGCTCGTTATTTAGGTGTATCTGATTATGGTCTTTTAGGTACGGCTACTTCTTTTGCAACTATTTTCGGTGTTTGTGCTGATTTAGGAGTTACTACTTATATTGTCAGATCCATTTCTACAGATTTTGACTCTGAAAGGAAATATTTGGGAAATGCTATCGGTATTAAATTAATATTGTCAGTATTTTACTTATCAGTAGTATCCATGGCTTTATTTATGCTAGGCTGGGATAATTATACTGTTATAATCTGTTTCCTGTTTGCTGTAGAAAATGTAATTAAGTCATTTCAGACTGCAATGTATTCTTCATTCCAGGCTCATGAAATGATGAAGTATCAGGCTATTACAAATACTCTGCTCAATGTTTTAACATTTATATTTATTGTAGCTGTTACATTTACAGATTATGGATTATGGGGAATTACTTTAGCATATATTGCAGCTAATGTAATAGGTTTAGTTTATGCAACTTTAGCTTTATCTAAAAAGATTATTGTTCCAAAACCTTTATTTGACAGGGCTTTTTGTAAAAAGTTAGTTATCGGAGGTCTTCCTTTTGCATTAACTAGTTTATTTTATATGATTTATTATTCAATTGATATGGTTATGATTACTCAGTTTGCAAATACTTATGCTACAGGTCTTTATAATTCTTCTTATAAGTTAATCAATGTTTTGACTTTGTTTTATACAATTTATACTTCTGTTATTTTCCCGGTTATGAGTAAACTCTTTAAACAGGATGGAAATTTGCTGCAGTTTAGTTTTGTCAAGTCTATTAAGTATCTGTCCATGGTTACTATTCCAATAGCTATTGCTACCTTTTTCTATGGTGGAGATGTAATTTCATTATGTTACGGTAATCAGTATGCAGAGGCAGGTGAAGTTTTAAAAATCCTGATCTGGACTGTCTGTTTCCTGTTTATTAACGGTGCCTGTTCCATGATTTTAAATGCATCTCACAGGGAAACTGCAGTTACTAAAATTTATTGTTTGGCTGCTCTGTTTAATGTTGTTTTAAATTTTATTTTAATACCTCATTTTTCAGTTTATGGTGCTTCAGTAGCTACTGTAATTAGTGAGATTTTAATTTTAGTTTTAGAGTTATATACTATCTATAAAATTAATCAGCTTCCTGATAAACATCTGCTATTTGATATTTTAAAAGTTATACTTTGTGCAGGTGTTATGGGTGTTGTTTTACATCTTCTTAATCTTAATTTATGGTTAGCTATTCCTGTAGGTGTTGTGGTTTATTTAATAGCTATTATTCTTACTAAAACATTTGATAATCAGGATAAAATGATTTTTAAACAAATTATTAGAATGTAGATTTACCCAAAACTTTATATACTATCAAAACAAAAGTATAATTGTTGTTTGTTATGCGGTGTTAGTCCAGCCTGGTTAAGACTCTAGCCTGCCACGTTAGAGACCCGGGTTCAAATCCCGGACGCCGCATTTATGCAGTTGTGGTATAGTCTGGTTATTACTTGGGCCTTCCAAGCCTACAACCCGGGTTCGAATCCCGGCAACTGCATTTGTTTTATCTAATTTTCTTATTTTTTTCTGAATTCTTATTATACTGATTAGTTTTTTTAGTTACTTTTATATAATACTTTTTATAAAGATTAAATTACTAAAGTTAGTTTTCTAACTAAATTAAAAATTAAAAAAATCTTGGTGATTCTATGGTAGGAATTGTTGGATATGGGGCGTATGTGCCGTCATATAGAATAAAAGTAGAAGAAATTGCTAAAGTGTGGGGAGATGATCCTGTTGCTTTATCAAGGGGTTTGATTGTAAACGAAAAATCCGTACCTTCTGCTGATGAAGATACTGCTACTATTGCAGTAACTGCTGCTAGATATGCTCTAGCAAGAGCTCAGATTGACCCGCAAAAAATAGGGGCGATTTATGTTGGTTCTGAATCACATCCTTATGCAGTAAAACCGTCTGCAACTATTGTTGCAGAAGCTATAAATGCTACTCCTGTTTTAACTGCTGCGGATTTAGAATTTGCTTGTAAAGCTGGAACTGCTGGAATTCAAATGACTATGGGACTTGTGGATTCCAATATGATTGAGTATGGATTAGCTATTGGTGCTGATACTTCTCAAGGTGCACCTGGAGATGCATTAGAATACACTGCATCTGCTGGAGGTGCAGCATATATTATTGGTAAAGATAACACTCTTGCTGATATTGAAGAAACATACAGTTTTACTACTGATACTCCTGATTTTTATAGAAGGGAAGGACAAGACTATCCATCTCACGGTGGCCGTTTCACTGGAGAACCAGCATACTTTAAACATGTATTAAGTGCTGCAAAAGGTTTATTTGAAAAAACTGATTCAAAACCTGAAGATTATGATTACGCTTGTTTCCACCAACCTAATGGTAAATTTTACTTAAGGGCAGGTAAAAAACTTGGATTTACTAATGAACAAATCCAACAAGGTCTTTTAACTCCAAATATAGGAAACACTTATTCTGGTGCAGTTCCATTAGCTTTATCTAATATTTTAGATGTTGCAGAACCTGGAGATAAAATATTTGTTGTTTCATATGGATCTGGTGCTGGTAGTGACGGATTTACATTAACAGTAAATGAAGAAATTAAAGAAAGAAGAGATTTAGCTCCAAAAACACAAGACATCATTGATAGAAAACAATATGTTGATTATGCTGTTTATGCTAAATTTAAAGGCAAAATTAAAATGTAGGTGTAATTATGAGAGATGTTGCAATTATAGGTGTTTCACAAACTAAATTCGGTGAATTATGGGATTCATCTTTTAGAGATTTAATCGCTGAAGCAGGTGTAAAAGCTGTTATGGATGCTGAAGTTGAAGGAGACGATATTGAAGCAATGTATGTGGGAAATATGTCTTCCGGTTTATTTGTAGACCAGGAACATATTGCTGCACTTATTTCTGATCACATGGGTCTTAATCCAATTCCAACTACAAGAGTAGAAGCAGCATGTGCATCTGGTGGACTTGCTCTAAGACAAGGAATCATGGCAGTTGCATCAGGTTTCCATGATGTTGTAATTTCTGCAGGTGTAGAAAAAATGACTGATGTTGTAGATGCTACTCCAGCTATTGCTACTGCATCTGATCAAGAATGGGAAGCACAACAAGGAGCTACTTTCCCATCATTATATGCGATGATTGCAAAAAGACACATGTATGAATATGGAACTACAAGGGAACAATTAGCTCAATTTTCAGTAGTAAACCATAAAAATGCTAAAAACAACCCAAATGCACAGTTCCCATTTGAAATTAGTGTGGATAAAGTAATTAACTCTACTGTGGTAGCTGATCCTTTAACACTTTTAGACTGTTCTCCAGTTTCTGACGGAGCAGCAGCTGTTGTTATGGTTCCTGCAGAAGATGCTAAAAAATACACTGATACTCCAATTTATGTAAGAGCATCTGCACAGGCTTCCGGAACTATTGCATTACATAACAGGAAAGACTTAACTACTATTGATTCAACTAGAGTAGCTTCCAGAAAAGCATATGAAATGGCAGGAGTTACTACTAAAGACATTGACCTTGCAGAAGTTCACGACTGTTTCTCAATCAACGGTCTTTTAGCTGTAGAAGACTTAGGTTTTGCTGAAAAAGGTAAAGGTGGAATAGCTATTGAAGAAGGTCAAACAGAAATAGACGGTGATTTCCCAATTAACCCATCTGGAGGTTTAAAAGCTCGTGGACACCCTCTTGGAGCAACAGGTATTGCTCAGGCTGCTGAAGTTGTATGGCAACTTAGAGGAGAAGCAGGCAAACGTCAAGTTGATGGTGCAGAAATAGGTATGACTCATAATATCGGTGGTACTGGAGGTACTGCAGCTGTACATATATTTGGAAGGGATCTTGATTAAATAATCATCTTCTCTTTTTAAATACTTTAAAGTATAATATATTAATTAGAAATATTTTTGGAGAGAGTATAAAAATGAAATTTAAAATAACAGCAGTAAATACTAAAAATCCAAGTGAAAAATTCGAATATGAATTAGAAGGAGAATCTGTTGACAGTTTCAAATACTTTGACGAAGCTGAAGGTAAATTCTTCCATCCTAAAGAAGTATTAAATAACAAAATGAGAGAAATTAACAATAATTTAATGTTAAATGACTCACCAATATTCACCATTAAAAAAGTTGGTGAAAAAGCTAATATCAAAGCTATGACTTTTGACATTGAAATTGAATCCATTGAATAGATTTAATTTCACTCTTTTTTTATTTAAAAGAGAATTATTTCTCTTTTATTGATTTTTATGGATATTCCACTTTATTTTTATGCTGCTTTTAAGGATATGGACAGATTGGCTCCGGGAAGTGATAAGTCCACTTTAAAAGCTATTGACTATATTGATTTTAATAATGATTCGCAATTAACTATTCTGGATATTGGCTGTGGAGCGGGAGCTTCAACTTTGCTGCTGGCTGATTATTTTAAAAATTCAACAATTGAAGCTATTGATTTATTTCCACATTATTTGAAGGTTTTGGATGAAAAAATAGCTGACAATGATTTGGATAATAGGGTTTACACCTGTCAGATGGACATGAATGATCTGGATTATCCCAACTGCGAATTTGACATTGTTTTTAGTGAAGCTTCAGCATATATCATGGGATTTGCTAAAGCACTTAAAAGTTGGAAACGTGTTTTAAAGCAAGACAGTTATCTGATTATTTCTGAGCTGACATGGATTCAAAAACCTTCAAAAGAATCTAAAAAGTTTTGGAAAACACATTATCCTGAGATTGGCACGATTGAAAATAAAATAGCTAAAATAAAGGATGAAGGTTATGAATTTATAGATTATTTTATTTTACCAAAAAGTGATTTTGAAAGTTATTATAGTAATCTGGAAAGTAATCTTAAAAAATTGGAAGATAATGACTTTAAAAAGGATTTTAAAAAAGAAATTGAAGTTTATGAAAATAATAGTGATGATTACAGATATGTTTACTATATTATGAAAAAATAAGTTTATCAATAATTTCCATATCTATATTTTCTTCAACAATTTGTGCTAATTTATTTAATGAATAATCCTTTTGTGTTTCATAGGGATCTTCACCATTTTTGGCTTCAAGACCTTTTCTGACTCTTAGATAATTTAAAAATTCACGTCTGAAATTGTAGTTGTGAAATATTCCATGGAAATATGTTCCAAAGACATTTCCACTACATGCTCCATCAAAGTCACCTTCATCATTATTTCCCTGTCCTTTTTGAACATTTAACAATGGGTTTACTTCTTTACTTGGGTTCAGGTGTGATGTACCCTCATGGATTTCATAACCTGTTACTTTCTCTCCAGCTATCTTTGCAAATATGGCACTGGCTATTCCGGTTAAATCTTCTTTTTCAGGTATGACAGCTTCAGACTGTGTTACGATTTTTTCTGTGCGTTGGAATTTTGATTCAATATCTAATAATTTCAGTCCTTCAATAGTTCCAACATCGGATTCTTTTTTATCATCATCATAAATTATATTTCCAAGAATTTGATATCCTCCGCAGATTCCAACAACAGGAATTTCATGGGATTTGGCTATTATTTTGGCGGCAAGTCCGCTGTCAAAGAGCTCCTTTGCATCTTTAGTTGAATTACGTGTTCCGGGAATGATTATAGCATCAACATCTCCAATTTCATCATTAAGATTAATCATTTTAATTCCGACATCCTCTTCAAACTCAAAGGGGTCAATATCTGTAAAATTGGAGATTTTAGGAAGTCTTATAACTCCAATAATAATGTCCTTGTTTTCATTAAATACATGTGTTGTTAAGGATGCTGAATCCTCTTCAGGTAATTTCAGTGTTTCATCATAAGGCAGGACACCTAAAACTGGAGCTTTGGTGATTTCTTCAATTCTGTCAAGTCCAGGTTTTAAAATATCTAAATTTCCTCTAAATTTATTAATAACTGTGGCTTTTAGTCTGGATCTGTCATAATCATCTAAAAGAACATATGTTCCAGCAATAGCTGCAAAAACACCACCCATTTCAATATCAGCTATTAAAATAACATTTGCATCAGCCATATGTGCAATTTCCATATTGGCAAGATCTTCTTTACGCATGTTAATTTCTGCAGGTGATCCTGCTCCTTCAATGATTATAATGTCATAATTTTCTTTTAGGATATTGAAACTTTCTTTAATGGCTTCAAAAGCCCTGTCATGATAGTCATGCTGGTATTGATAGAAATTCATATCTCCGATGGATTTGCCCTGGATAATTACATTGGATGTAAAATCACCTTTTGGTTTTAAAAGAATAGGGTTCATATGTATGCTTGGTTCAATCATTGCAGCTTCTGCTTGTAACATTTGAGCTATTCCTATTTCTCCATTTTCTTTAGTTGTATATGAGTTTAAAGACATATTTTGAGATTTAAAAGGAGCTACTTTATAGCCTCTGTTTCTGTATATTCTGCATAATGCAGCTACAAGCATACTTTTTCCAGCATTTGATGATGTTCCCTGAACCATTAAACATTTAACCATTAAAATCACTTTGTTTTTCTTTTAAAGATATTTTTGTTATTTATATTTTATAAATGTTGATTGGTTAATTTATCTATAATATTATATATTATTTGAACTAAAATTTATAAATGTAAAAAAAATTTTATTAAATATAAAATATATTTTAATTTGGTAAAAAGGTTGATTATTTATGAAATTCAATAAACAATTCTTTTTAGGCATTATGCTACTTATTCTCCTTTTAGGAGTTAGCAGTGTAAGTGCGAACGATTTGAATGAGGTTAATTCATCTGATATGGGATTGGATGACTCTTCAATGGGAATTATGGAGGATTCTGCTCAAGTTAACAGTAATGTTGATATGCCGGTAGCCAATCCTTCTGATGATGTGATTATTGTAAATAATTGGGGTGAACTAAAAACATACTGTGAAAAAACAGATAAAAACTATGTGCTTCAATTAAAGGAAAATACTAATTTTTATCCTGGCGATGGAGTTGATGAATCTAATCAGATTATTATTCGAAATAATGTAACTATCCTAGGAAATAATGGAGCTTATTTTGGAGATAAATCATCTGATGCATTTACAATTTATTATACTCCGATGAAAACTCCTGAAAATTCAGGAATTAATTTAAAATTAATTAATTTGACATTTAAATGGATGATTCTTTCACAAAAAACATCTTTGGATAGTGGAATGTTTGTAGAGTTGGCTGGTGATTGCACAGGTAATTTGCTTGAAAACTGTACTTTTGATAATATAACTTCTTTATCAAGTCATGCCTGTGTTTACTATATTAAAAGAGGTTATACAACTGTTAAAAATTGTAATTTTACAAATATTAATACCTGTTTTGGTGTTTTAAGTGTTTATGATCCTGATGCTGGTTTAAACTGCAATACTTCACATATGTTAGTTGAAAACTGTTATTTTGAAAATAATTATGCTACAACAGAACCGGGCTGTATTAATAATTGTGGGCAATTGATTGTTAAAAATTCTACATTTTATAAAAACAGTGCATTTTGGTGGGCTGGAGCAATACACACTCACAGCGGAGCAAATACAACAATATATGATTCTAATTTTACAGATAATGTAGCAGGATGGAATGGTGGTGCATTGTATACTTACAGTTATTTGCAGATATACAATACCACTTTTACAAGGAATAACTGTACAACCAACAATGGTGGAGGAGCTATTGGTGCATGTTTCTACGGAACCAACCCACATATTTATATTGAAGACTCATTATTCCAATATAATGTAAACAATTGCTGGTCTCTTACTAATGAATCTACAACAGGTACTGGTCGTGGTGGAGCTATTTCAATAATGGATGCTGGTGATTTAGATGTATACAACACTACTTTCATAACTAATTCAGCATCTATAGGTACTGCAATTTGTGCAAATCAGGCACAGGGTTACGGATCTCCAAATGTTAGATTGGTAGGTAATAAATTTATTAATCATACTAAATCTGGTGATTTATTAGTAATTGATCTTTCCAAATCTGTACTGGAATTGTCTGACAACTATTATTATAACAATTCTTTAGTATTTTCCAAATCTAAAATCAGTGAAGAAGAAAGAATTGGCAATACAACAGTATTAAATATTCAGTTTAATTTAAAAAATAGCAAATATTATGATTCTGATATTTTATCCAAATCAGGTTATTTTGTTTATGTAGATGATGTTTATTTAAAAACAGTTTATAGTGAGTCTTTTAATTTAACTTTTAATGATGGTAAAGAACATAAAGTATATGTACGTTCAGTTGCTGGTGCTACTAACTCAAATAATCTTACTGTAAACGGTATACCTGTTCAGTATGTTTATGTGTCTGTAAACGGTAATGATAACAATAACGGAAGTAAAAATTCACCGGTACGTACAATAGCTAAAGCTATTTCTTTAAATACTAATGGAATTTATATTTTAGAGGGAAATTACAATGAATATGGGTTAAATATTACCAATGATTTAAAAATTGTTGGTGATGGAAAAGCTACTATTGGTGGATCTAATTCAGCTATTCCTATATTTAAAATTTCAAACAATGCAAATGTGTCATTTAATAATTTGAAATTTGCTGATGTATCTAATGGTGAAATTATCAACGGATTAGATGCTGGTGAAGTTGAAATAACTGGCTGTAACTTTTATTCAAACAATCAAAAAGATATTCTTGTTAATGTAGCTAATTTAGTTATTTCAGATTCCAAATTTAGCAATAATAATGTTTTCAAATGTATTTATACTAATTATTTAGAAATGATTAACTGTGAATTTGTAAATAATACTGCAAATGAGAAAAGAACTTCAGATGTAGGTAATTTAATTTACTTGGACCTTAAAGACCAACAGGGAATAATTTCAGGTACTTCTTTTGAAAATAACAGTGTTTATCAAGGTTGTATTTATGTAAAAAGCAGTAATTTTAATCAGGGATTAGATATTATTGACTCTATTTTTATAAACAACACTGGAGAAGGTAGAGGTGGCTGTTTGGCTGCTGATTCAAGTTCTACTGATAACTATCAGATTAAAATTTCATCTTCAGTATTTATTAATAACTATGCATCTGCGGGAAGTGTTGCTTATGTTATGAAAAAATGTGTACTTACAGCTGTAAATTCAATCTTTTTAGGAAATAAACAAAAACTACCAAGTTTAGGTGATGTATTTTCAACAGTAGGTAATTCCGCATCATTTGTATTGGATAATAACTGGTGGGGAAATGCTGCTGAAAATGCAACTGCTGCACCAAGAAAAGAGTTAAACAATTGGTTATTCTTAAATGTAACAAGTAATGTTGATAAATTGAATTTCAGTGAAAATGCAATAATAACTGTTGATTTAGCTAATGTAATTACTAGTAAAGGTGAAATTAGCAAATATGATGCTGGAGACAAATTGCCATTGGATACTTTAAATATTACTTCCATTAATGGTGTAGCAACTGCTGTTAGTGATAAATTTATTGACGGTAAATTGCAGGTTATATTTACTCCAACTGCTACTGGAGAAGCTTCAGTAACTACTAATCTTTACGGTGTAACCAGCACTTTAAAATTTGATGTAAGTAAAGCATTTACAAATTTAAATATTTATACTAAGGATATTAGGGTAAAAGAAGACCTTGTAATTAAAGTAGCTTTGGAAAGCAGTAAAGCAACCGGTACTGTTACAGTTAAGATTAATAACAAAGATTATACTATTGATTTGGTAAATGGTACTGGAGTTACAACAATATCTGGTTTAACTGGCGGAGAGTATGAAATTACAGCTAAATATAATGGTGATGATAATTACGAAGAAGCTCTTGCTACATCTTCAGTTAAAGTTAATAAAATAGCTTCATCAATGGATATTAAGATTAGTATTGGAAAATATACTACAATTACTGTAAGCCTTCCAGAAGATGCAACTGGAGAAGTAATGTTTACTGTTGATGGCGAAAGTGAAAATGCAACTATTGAAGATGGTAATGCATATATTGTTTTATTTGATCTTGATGGTGGACTTCATACTGTTCATGCAGTTTATAATGGAGATAATAACTACTTTGGCTGCGAAGCTACACAGCAATTTAGTAAAAGCAAACTTAACTCTACTTTAACTGTAAATGCAAATGATGCTAAAGTAGGTGAAGATGTTGTTATTTCTGTAATAGTTATGCCTGCTCCAGGTAGTGACGGATCCAGTGTAAATATTACAATTGGAGATAAATCAACCATTGTAAAAGTTGATAAAGATACTGGTAAAGCTTCCTTAAAAGTATCTGATTTAGCAGCAGGTAATTATACTGTTAAAGTAGTTTATAGTGGTAATGGATTGTATAATGGTTGTGAAAATACAACCGATATTAAAATAACCGGTTATCCTGTTCCTCAATGGGATAATGACGGATTTAACACTAAAAACACTGGAAAAACAAATTACACAGGAAATAGTAACGGTGCAGCTATCTGGAATTATGTTGTAAGTGGAAGTCAAATTAACGGTTCTATGGCTATTGATAATGCAGGAAATATTTATGTGGCTTGTAATGATGGAATTTATTCATTTACTTCAAATGGAACTTTAAGATGGAAATTTGCAGGTTCATTTGGACGTGAAATTTCTTCAGGAATAGCAATTTCCCGTGATATTATTATTGCTCCAAAATCTGGAGATGCAATATACTTTATAAACTCCACTACTGGTAAAAAATATAATTCCAATATTTGGCAAGGTTCAAGTATTTTCTCACCAGTTGTAGATGAAAATGCTAATGTATACATTTCCGGAGAATATCAGTACAGCAGCCAAAGCTACAATTTAGTAATTATTCCATATAATATGTGGAAATCCGGAGGAACTCCTACTATGATTGCTTTAGGATCCCAGCCAGTTAGTGCACCTACATTAATTGGTAATGGATTAGTAGCTGTTAATACAAAAGATGGTCTTAAAATAATCAATGTTACAAGTAAAACTGTAATTGGAAGTTTTGGCGGAATTGGTATTGTAGGACGTCCGGTAATTGACTCTAATGATAATATATATGTATTTGATAAAGATGGAAAAGTTAATGCATTAACCATAAATAATAAATTATGGACTACTAAAATAGCTATAAATGGAAGTGTATTAGCTTTAGATGATGAAAATGGTGTATTATACACTGTTGGCAGTGATGGAAATGTCTATAAAATAGATATATTTAACAAAGGTGAAACTTCTGTTTTCTATAACTTTGGAGATAAAGCATCTTCCATAATGATTGATAATAATGGAACTGTTTATATAGGATCAGATAATGGAAAAGTATCAGCTATTGATAGCAATGCTAAATTATTATGGACATTTGCTGCAGATTCTTCAGCTGTAGGACCAATAGTTATGGATAAAAACGGTACTGTCTATGTTTATTCTAATAAAACAGTTTATGCATTAGGTGTAGGTAAAGTCACTCCAGCTATTAATGTAACTGTTGAGGATATTAAAGTAGGTGAAGAAGCTATTATTAATATTGAACTTCCTAGTGATGCTACAGGCAGTGTTGAAGTAGTTATTGGAAATATTACACAAAGTGCAAATATTAAAAATGGTAAAGCTTCAGTATCTATTAGTAATTTAAATGCTGGTCAATACACAGCTACCATTCAATATAATGGAGATAATAAATATGGAAGTGCAAAAGCAACAGCTTCATTTAATGTTACTAAACTTGAGTCAAAGGTTGATATTTCTGTAGATAATATTGAAATTGGTAAAAATGCTGTTGTGACTGTTAGTGTTACTTCTGGTGCTACTGGTAATGTTACTGTTATTATTAATGGTAAATCACAAGTTGTAGAACTTAAAGACAGTAAAGCTACTGTAACTATTGAAAACATAACTGCTGAAGATTATAAAATAGAAGCAACCTATAACGGTGATGCTAAGTATTTAACAAGCAGTGCAGTTTATACATTTAATGTAAATAAACTTCCTTCTTCAATTACTGTATCTGCTGGTGATATTAAGGTTGGTGAGGATGCTGTTATTGTAGCTAGTGTTACTTCTGGTGCTACTGGTAATGTTACTTTCACTGTTGGTGATAAAACTGAAACTGTTGAGATTAAAGACGGTAAAGCTACTTTAACTGTTAAAGATTTAGCTAGTGGCGATTATACTGTATCTGCTGTTTATAATGGTGATGATAAGTATTTAACTTCATCTAACAGTACTTCATTTAAAGTTTCTAAACTTGAGTCAAAAGTTGATATTTCTGTAGATAATATTGAAATTGGTAAAGATGCTGTTGTGACTGTTAGTGTTACTTCTGGTGCTACTGGTAATGTTACTGTTGTTATTAATGGTAAATCACAAGTTGTTGAGCTTAAAGACAGTAAAGCTACTGTAACTATTGAAAATTTAACTGCTGAAGATTATAAAATAGAAGCAACCTATAATGGTGATGCTAAGTATTTAACAAGCAGTGCAGTTTATACATTTAATGTAAATAAACTTCCTTCTTCAATTACTGTATCTGCTGGTGATATTAAGGTTGGTGAGGATGCTGTTATTGTAGCTAGTGTTACTTCTGGTGCTACTGGTAATGTTACTTTCACTATTGGTGATAAAACTGAAACTGTTGAGATTAAAGACGGTAAAGCTACTTTAACTGTTAAAGATTTAGCTAGTGGTAATTATAAAATCAATGCTGTTTATAATGGTGATGCTAAATATTTATCTTCAAGTAACAGTACTTCATTTAAAGTTTCTAAAATATCCGGATATGATATTAAAGTTAATGTTAGTGAAGTAAATGAAGGTGAAAATGCTACAGTTACTGTAATTTTACCTAAAGATGCTACTGGTAATGTAACTTTAGTTATGAACAACAGACCTTACTTTGCAAAAGTTAATAATGGTACTGCTAAAGTTATTATTCCATATATTTCTGCAGGAACTCATGAATTTATTGTAAATTATTATGGTGATAATAAATATGATAAAGCAACTGCTAACGGAACTATAACTGTCAATAAAAAAACATTTACATTAACTGCTGATGATCTTGTAAAATATTACAAAGGTCCTGAAAGCCTTACAGCTAAATTAATTGATAGTAAAGGTAATCCGATAGCTAATGCTGATGTAACATTTAATATTAATGGTAAAGATTACATTAGAAAAACCAATAATGAAGGAATAGCTTCCATGGCTATTAATTTAGGTGCAGGAACATATAATGTAGCAGTTAAATATAATGAAAGTTCAGTTAATGTAACAGTAACTGTAAAATCCACTATTATGGCTGATAATTTAGTTAAAATGTATCAGAATGCTACAAGATTCTATGCCAAATTTTTAGACAGCACAGGAAAAGCATTAACTAACAGTGAAGTTAAATTTAACATTAATGGAGTATTTTACACTAAAAAGACTGATAAAGATGGTGTAGCTGATTTAGGTATTATGTTAAGACCTGGAAATTATATTTTAACCGCATATAATCTGGCAAATGGTGAAGAAAAAGGAGTCAACATAACTGTAAAATCATTAATCGTACAAAGTGATTTAACTAAATACTACTTAAATGCTTCTAAGTTCCAAGCAACTATCTACAACAAAGACGGATCTTTAGCAGTAGGTAAAAATGTAACTTTCAATATCAACGGTGTATTCTATACTAAAACCACTGATTCCAATGGTGTAGCTAGTTTAGGTATTGCTTTAAGACCTGGGGAATATACTATTACAACTATGTTTGAAGGACTTGATATTGGAAACAAAGTTAATGTATTGCCAACTTTAGTAACAAAAGATCTCTCCATGAAGTACCTTGACGGCAGCAATTTCACTGCTTTAACTTTAGATGGTCAAGGTAAACCATTAGCTAACCAAAACGTATCATTTAACGTAAACGGTGTCTTCTATCACAAAGTTACTAATAAAGACGGTATCGCAAGCT
This sequence comes from Methanobrevibacter intestini, assembly GCF_047402955.1. Classification (NCBI taxonomy): domain Archaea; kingdom Methanobacteriati; phylum Methanobacteriota; class Methanobacteria; order Methanobacteriales; family Methanobacteriaceae; genus Methanobrevibacter; species Methanobrevibacter intestini. Next base: position 254,756 of record NZ_CP187956.1, on the reverse strand, counting down.
TAGGAATCAGATTAATGAGTGGTGAGTATATTATTACTTCCTACTGGAATGATTTCCAAACTGGAAACACTATAAAAATTAGTCCTTAAGAGGATTTTTCATAAATTCTCTTAATCTTTTTCTTTTTTTATTATAAATTTTAAAAATAGCTATTTTAATATTTCAAGTATTTTTAATCCTAATTTTGTTGTTTTGTAAAGTCTGCCTTTTTTAGCATTTTCATTAAGACATATTACTAGTTTTTTACTTTTCAAATCATTTAATGCACCAGATACTTGTGTTGGACGCAAATTAGTTTCTTTTGCAATTTCTGAAGGCATCTTATAATCATTGCCAGACAATGACTTTATTGTTTTGTATCGTGAAGGGGATACTTTTATAAACCCAATAATTTCCCAAGTATTTTCTTCACTTTCTTTTTTATTCATGTTATATGTCTTTATATTGCATTAATCACTTTCTTATTTATAACTTTATTCTGTATTATTTAGTTTTAATTGGTATTTATTCTGTTTATTTTGTTTTAGTAACAATTTTATACTACTTATAATATATACAATTATGTAAATTAAATTTGTTTTAATTTACATTTTATAATGGTAGTTTATACTATTGTTGTTAAACATCATTTACTATTAATTTCAATGAAAATGTAGTAAATTTGGAAAATATGGGATAAATTAACTTAAGAATTATACTTATCTATTTAATAAATTAAAATAAAAATTGACACGTTTAGGGGTTTGTGTGATTTTTAAAATAATAACTGTCATTCATAGATAGTTTAAATTAAATATTTTTAGTTGATTATTCTTCTAAAAGTAAATATGAGTATAATTCTTGTTAATTTTAATTATCAGTACTTTTTTTATATTCATAAATCTTTAAACTTAAAAACATCAATTTATTTTTTTAATATTATTTTACTTACTTAAATTTACTAAAATAGAAAGCTTTTTATATAGCAATTTGCCAATATTTAAATAGTAAATTAACTTAAATTATTTATTGTTGAATTATATTGAACTAAAAAATTATGTTGAGGTAAGTTTCATGAAATTTGAAGAACAAGAATCAATAGATGATTCCTCAAAAGAAACTGTATTAAAGCCTGAAATAGAAGAAAATGAGGCTTTTGAAAAAATTGAACCGATGTTAGATTATGGTAATATTAAAAGTTCAAAAGACATTGAAGTTCCTCCATTATTAATTGATCAAGTTATTGGACATGAAGAGTCCATTGAAACTATTAAAAAAGCAGCAAAACAAAGGAGAAATATTTTACTTATTGGTGATCCCGGTGTTGGAAAATCAATGCTGGCTAAAGGTATGGCTCAAATTTTACCACATGAATCATTAGAAGATATTTTAATTTATCCGAATGTGGAAGATAATAATCATCCTTTAATAAGGTCAGTTCCAGCAGGTGAAGGTAAAAAAATAGTAAAGGCAACTAAAGGGTCTGCTAAAAACCATGAAGAGAAAAAAACACTAATTACAACATTTATCATTGCAGCTATTGTTGTTATTGGATTTATGTACGGCAGAGTACTTGAAGCTATTATTGCAGCAGCATTAATCCTGCTTATTTCTATTCAAATAAAGCCTAAAAACAATAACATGTCTCCAAAATTATTGGTTAACAATGAAGATAAAAGATTCGCACCATTTATGGATGCAACAGGTGCTCATGCAGGAGCATTACTTGGAGATGTTCGTCACGACCCTTATCAATCTGGAGGTCTTGGAACTCCTGCACATGAACGTGTAGAATCTGGAATGATTCATAAAGCTAATAAAGGTGTTTTATACATTGATGAAATTGGTACAATGACTATGAAAACACAACAAGAGCTCTTATCTGCAATGCAGGAGAAAAAATATGCCATTACTGGTCAAAGTGAAAACAGCAGTGGTGCAATGGTAAGATCTCAGGCAGTACCATGTGATTTTGTTCTTGTAGCATCAGGTAATCTTCAGGTCCTTGAAGGAATGCATATAGCTATGAGATCAAGAATCAGAGGATATGGTTATGAAGTTTTCATGAAAGATTCAATGGAGGATACTCCGGAAAACAGGAAAAAATTAGTAAGATTTGTAGCTCAGGAAGTTAAAAATGACGGAAGAATTCCTCACTTCGCTCCTGATGCATTAGATGAAATTATTTTAGAAGCTAAACGTCGTTCAGGAAAACAAGATGCTTTAACTCTTAAATTAAGAGATTTAGGTGGGCTTGTAAGATCATCTGGTGATGTAGCTATTGAAAAAGGTGCTGATTTAGTAACTGCAGAACATGTAATTGAAGCTAAAAAATTCTCCAGAACCTTAGAACAGCAAATAGCTGACAGATCCATTAAACAAAGAAAAGAATACAGTATGGTTCATCCTGAAGGTGGAAGAGTTGGTCTTGTAAATGGACTTGCAGTTATTGGAGATAGAAGCGGTATTGTTTCACCTATTGCTGCTGAAGCTGCACCATCCCAATCTAAAGAAGGTGGAAGAATCATAGCTACAGGTAAACTTGGTGAAATAGCTAATGAATCAGTTCAAAACGTAAGTGCATTAATTAAAAAATACACCAACAAAGATGTTTCTGATTATGATATTCATGTTCAGTTTATCCAAACTTATGATGGTGTAGAAGGAGACAGTGCAAGTGTTTCAATAGCTACTGCAGTAATTTCAGCTGTTGAAGATATTCCTATTGATCAGACTGTTGCATTAACCGGATCTTTAAATGTTCGTGGAGATGTAATGCCTATTGGCGGTGCAACAGCTAAAATTGAAGCTGCTGCAGAAGCAGGAATCAAAAAAGTATTAATTCCTAAGTCTAACATGAAAGATGTTATGCTTGAGAAAAAATATGAAGATATGATTGAGATTGTTCCAACTGAAACTTTAAGTGATGTATTAGAAAATATTTTAATTAGCGGTAGTAAAAAAGACCATTTAATTGAAAAAATGAAAAATTTAAGTTCTAAAGTTGTAGGTAAAGTTTCTAACTCTCAAATTGAAAAACCAACTACTAACTAAGTTGGTTTTACTTATTTTTTTTTTTATTTCGCTAACTTGTTAACGGGGTTTTCTCAATAGCTTTGCTGATTTGATTTTATTTATTTTTTAAAATAATATCATTGCTGTCAAGCTAAGCTTTTTTTGATTTTTAGTTTTTTTTCATTTAATTATTCTTATTTTTTGCTTATTTATTTTATAACTTGTTATATTCTTTTTATTTTAATTGTATCTATTTTTATTTTAATTATATTTAATTTTAAGTATTTTTTATAGTTAATTTTATTTATTAGTAATTATATATATTTATTTAAGTATGTTAGTTTATTTTAGTTTGATATAGTTAAATTGGAGTTGATTTAGGCATGTTTTTAAGTAGGATAGTTTCAGATGAATTCGGAAATTTTAATAATTTTGTTGAACGAAAATATGTATTAAGTGATGTTGCTTTTACTCGAAAAGGAAAATTGAGTTTAGAGTCAATTATTAAATATCCATTGTGCAATAATAAAAAAACAACATCTATTGAGATTAATCGTTTTTTAAGAAACGAATTGAACGATAGAGGTGTTAGAATTACTAAACAAGCAGTTTCTGAAAAAAGACAATTTATTGATCCTCAAGTTTATATTGACATGAATGACAGCTTAATTTCAAAAATATATGCTCATAAAGACGAAATGACAACTTTCAAAGGTTTTAACGTCTATGCAATTGATGGATCAATTGTTGAAATCCCAAACACAAAAATAACAAGAGAAGAATTTGAAATTCCAGAAAAAACTGAACTAAATAAAGATACATCAACTGCAAGAATCTCTTGCATGGCCGATACAAAATGGGACTTCATAATCTCATCAAACATAACCAATAAAAGCACCAGCGAAATAGAACACGCATTAATGCACTTAGACGATGCAAAAAATAAAATAGACCTCACAAAGACAATAACAACCTATGATAGATTCTATAACTCCATAGAAATAATGTTCAAAACCATGCTATTAGACTCTTACTTCATAATACGTGGAAAAACACACACATTTAAAAAACAACAAAATAAAATGAAAAAAGAAGGAAAAACCGACGAAACACACGAAATCAACATAAAAAAAGCACAAATCAACAATTTTTTCACAGAAGAAGTAAAAAAATTCGCAAGAAAAACACGAGAAATAAAAGTCAGAATAGTATTCGTAAAACTCAAAACCGGAGAAACAGAAACACTATTTACCAATTTACCCAAAGAAATAGCAACACCAGAAGAATTAAAAGAATTATATGGCACAAGATGGACAATAGAAAAAAACTACGACAGATTAAAAAACAAACTCCACATTGAAAAATTCACAGGAAAAAAGAAAATAATCATCGAACAAGACTTCTACAGCCACATATACCTATTAAATATACTAATAGCACTCAAACATGACGCAGAAGAAGAAATAACACGAAAACCAAAAGAAACAACAAAATACAAATATGTTTACAAAAGCAATGTAAACACACTTATCGGAAACATAAAAGAAGAAATGCCCCGGCTCCTAACAGACGATAAAGAAGAAATAAAACAAATAGTAGAAGAAATACTAGACATAGCAAGAAAAGACCTAGTATACACAAAAATCAAAGCACCAACAAACAAAGAAAGAGATAAAAAGAAATATTATCACAAAAAATGCAAATCAAACATCCAAAACAGCTTTTAAAAAAATGCAAAACCTTAACTTGACAGCAATGAAATAATATAGTAAATTTAATATGTTAATCTGTACATATTAATAATATTATACAGAATAATGTCATAGGTTGAATTGTGATTAATATGGTTAATAAACTTCGTTTTAATATAGCTAAATTTGGAGCTAAAATAGCTTCTCAGGTATCTAAATTAGGATTTGGAAGTGGTAATAATCTTCCGGGATATGTTTTTTATAAGGTTGCTGGAAAGGAAGCACTAAAAGACTTAGCTCATGAAATGAATGTAGGCCCTATTTTAATCACAGGAACTAACGGAAAAACTACTACAACAACTCTTTTAATTAAATTACTTTCATGTGATACTGAAATCCGGAAAAGTTTTGAAAGCAATACTATTCATGCAATAACTACAGGTATTTTAAAAGGTAGTGGAGATATTGGTGTTTTTGAATATGGAATTAGAAATAAAATTTATGGAATTCCAGATACTGTTCAAAGGCTTATTGATCCTGTGGGAGTTGTTTATACAACAATTTCACGTGAACACTCACAGGTGGCAGGTGTTAAAAATCCATTTGATGAATATGTAGATGCCAAATCTCTGCTTTCACAGGCTATGGCCCGTGGAGTTATTATTTCCAATGTAGATGATCCTGTAACAGCAAACATTGCTTTTAATAAACAGGAAGATGTTCATGTTAATTTTTATGGATTGGCTATTGATGATATTAATGATATTTTTGAATCAGAGAGTCCAGATTGTCCGAAGTGCGGTAAAAAGCTTGAATATTCTCAAAAATTCTTAAATCACAGAGGAATTTATAGTTGTGAGTGTGGTTTTAAACGCCGGGAGCCTAATGTTAAATTAACTGGTGCCCATTTTAAGCCGGACAATTGGGATTTGACAATTGAAGGAAATTTATACAATTATACAAATAACAGGGATGTTTCATTTAAAGTAACTATAAATGTTCCTCCATTTGGATTCCATAATATTTACAACACATTAGCTTCTGTTTGTACATATGCTACTTTCACTCCAAAAATAGCCAATATTGAAAATACTATTAAAGAAGTTTTCAATAATCTGGACATGTCTTTTATTCCTCCTGGAAGATTTGAAGTAGTTAAATTAAATGATAAATATGTTGGTTTAGGACAGGGGGATAATGGTGATGCAGCTAAAATCAATGCATTATTTATGAATCAATATATTGATGGGCCTTTAGAGTTTATTTATACAACTCCTGATGAACATGAAGAGGAAATCTTTGAAGACCATTTGGAAGTTATTAAAAATTTAAATCCGGATCATATAATTGTTGTTCCTGGAAGAAAATCTATTGAAAAAGCTCAGGATTATTATAGTATAATATCTGAGGAATTTGATAATACTGATTTTTATCCCTTAAGTTATGAAAAAATGGATGAAAGAATTAAAAAATTAGTGGATTTAGCTAAAACTTCAGATTATGGTTATGTAATTATGACTGGTTGCGGTGAAGAGCAGGAAATGTGGGAAAATATAAAACAGAAGTTAATCAATAAATAATATTACTTTCAATTATAGTATTTATTGTTTTATAGAAGTTATCTTCGCTTTTTTTGATTTGTCTAAATGATGAATCAATTTTACATCCACATAAATCACAGCTGCCGATAATAAAGTTATTGCTGTTTTTCTCAATTAAAACTCCAAAGTATTCTTCTTTTAAATCACCATATTTTTGAAATTCTTCGCTGCTGAGACTTATAGTTTTATCTTCAATGGAAAAAATATCACATTCATTAAATAGTGGTATAAAAGCAAGCATTCCGAATGTTATAAATATATTTTCATGTTTTAAGACTTTTAAGACTTTTTCAACATAGCTGTCTTCATTTTCAATATCATATTTTTTCAGTTCATCAATATTGTTGGAACCCATTGTGTAATTATCACGGATTATGCAGACAGCTAGTTGGGGATCTATATAATTATCACATTTAGCTATAATATTTTCAATAGTTTTTTCAACATTCATTGATAACACCTTCGTAACTTTCACATAATGAAAGAACCTCTTCAATTTTTGGAATTTGATTGAGCCAATCTATAGGGATGGAATCAAATCCATAATAAATTCCAGAAAGTCCGCCGCAAATAGCTGCAACAGTATCGGTATCCCCACCTAAATTAACAGCTTTCAGTACACTGTCTTTATAACTGTCAGTACTTTCCAAACAATAAATAACACTTTCAAGAGTGTCTATTACATAACCTGAACTGTTGATATTGTCTTTCAGATTATTATTAAAAATTCTCTCAAAATGTTCCAGCTCTTTGGAACCTTTATAGTGTTTCCTGATTTTATCACTGGCTATTTTAACATGTTTCTTTATTGTTAAATTACTTGAAAGCATAGATTTAGCCAGTTCAACATAAAATACACAAGCTATTTTTGATCTTAAATGGCCATGGGTCAAACTGGATACATTTTCAATTGTTTCATAGTCAATATCACAAATGAAAGCCAGAGGCAATATTCTCATCAAGGATCCGTTTCCATTATCTCTTTCGCTAGTTCCACCACAATTTAATGCTTCAAAACCATTTTTAAACCTTAATAATGCTTCATAAGTGGTGTTGCCATAATCAAAAGTTTTTTCATATTGTGTGTATTTGCCGTTAATTAACCATTCTAAAAATTCACTTTGGATATCTTCATAGTCAATAGCTTTTTTATTACAGATACTGCTTATAGTAGCTAGTGTCATTGAAGTATCATCTGAAAAAGTTCCGGGAGGCATATTGTATGTTCCGTAACCTGTCATTGTTTTAACCGGATTTTTTTGAAGTGTTTCACGGGAACTGAACTCAACTGGAACACCTAAAGCATCGCCAACAGCAAATCCGCAAATTCCATCTTTGATTTTCATGAATATAATTATATCTTTAAAGTTGATAAAAATAGCAGTTTTAAATTCACAAATTATAATTAGTACTTTAAATATTATTTAACATAATGATTCTTAAAACACAAAATTTAATTTTAAGACCTTGGGAGATAGATGATGCTGAAGAATTATATCACCATGCTAAAAATCCAAAAATTGGTCCAATTGCCGGATGGTCACCTCATAAAAATGTTGAAAATAGCTTAGAGATAATTCAAAGTGTTTTTGCTCGAGATGAAACTTATGCCGTAACTTTAAATGGTCAGATTATTGGATGTGTAGCTTTGCTTATTCATCCTGACGGAAATTATTATTGGGGAGATAATAATGCAGAACTTGGATATTGGATTGCAGAAGATTTTTGGGGAAATAACTATGCTTATGAAGCATCTGAAAAACTATTGGAGCATGCTTTTGAGGATTTGAAATTAAATAAAATTTTTGCATCATTTAAAAAAAGCAATTATCAATCAAAAAGAGTTCTTGAAAAATTAGGTTTTAAATACTTTGATGAACTACAGAATATTGATTATGCGGGAAAATCTTATTTAGAAATTGTAATGAGTTTAAAAAATAATATGATGAGCTGATAATATGGAAACATTGGAAGCGATTAATAAAAGAAAAAGTGTCCGTGCTTATAAGGATGATCAGATAACGGAAGATGAATTGGATACAATTGTCAGAGTAGCTAATAAGGCTCCAAATGCAGGTCCGTTTCAAGTTAGTGTAATTCAGGATAAAGAATTTTTAAGTGAAATAAATGATAAAACTAAGGAGTTCATGTTAAATTCTGAAGGTTTTATGCGTCAGAGAGCTTCTATCCCAGGTTATGAACCATTATATGGAGCACCAACTTTAATTGTTATTTCTGCACCTGAAGGTCCTTTTACTCAAATAAATGTTTCAGCATCTGCAACAACAATGATTTTAGCAGCTACTGATTTGGGATTGGCTACATGTTATGTTGTATCTCCAATAGCTATTTTAACTCAACTTAAAGATAAATTAAATCTTCCAGAAGATTTCACACCTGTTTCAGGTATTTTAGTTGGTTATGAGGCTCCCTGCAAAATCCCATCTCCTGAACGTGAAATTCCGGACAATATAAATTTTATTGGTTAGATAATTATGGTTAGAATTTGTAAAAATTGCGGATTTGAAAATCAGGACAGTTATGATTTTTGCGCTAAATGCGGAACCCCGTTAGTGGAAGGGCTTCAGTCCAATACATTTTTTGTTTATAGAAATGTGGAACCGGACATTAGCAAGAAATTTATAGTTATTTCTTATATAATTACTATATTTTTTTCATTTGGAGGATTTATCATAGATTTGATAGCTAAACATACTTCAATGGGATTTTTTAGCTTTTTCGGATTTTTTATGCCCTTTTTCTTACTTCAGGCAAGGGATAATAAAATTAAAAAACATGGTTTTATTCAGTTATTTATATCTTTTATTGGATTCGTCCTGTTTATAAGAACATTACCGTTATAAAAAAAGAGTTTTTAAGTATTGTTTTTAAAAAACAATACTTTTTTTTTAATTTAAACAAAATGTATTTTCATATCTCCAGTTAATAAACATTCTGGAATTGCCAGATAATTCATATGGAAATCGCTCATTGCTTTATCAGCAGCATCTCCACGATCCATTCCATCACCCCAGTCGTATTGGCGAATATCGGATATGATATCTCCACCAAATATTTTTTCAGATGCATTATTGTTTACTGTTATAATAATATTTGGAGATATATGATAAGTGTATTCCATTATTTCTTTAGCTGCTCCATAAGGATCGTCAGGATCATCTAAGTGAATATTATGCAGAGTTTGGTGCTGTGCATTAAATGAACTTCCTGGGTAAATCCAGGTAAATCCGCTACTTAAATTCCATGTTGCCCCCATGTCAACACCGGGAATACCTCCTTCACTTTCGTCTTCAGCTATTATTAACACACTAGAAGTTGCAGCTATTCCTACTACAACAATGACAGCAAGTATTATAACTGCAAAAATAATTCTTCCAATTTTCATGATTTACAATTGTTTTTAGCATTAATATAGTTAACTTTTTTTATGTTAAAATCAAATATTAATTATTATATTAATTTTTGGTGATAATGTGATTATTGGCGGTTCAGCATCTCAAGATTTAGCTGCTCATGTAGCGGAAGAATTAAATGATGAGTTATGTTATGTAGAAACTAAAAAATTTCCAGATGGCGAAAGATATTTACGTGTTGATGGAAATATTGATGAAGAAGTTACGATTATCCAATCTACAGGATATCCTCAGGATGAAAATTTAATGGAATTGCTGTTTTTAATAGCTAATCTTAAAGACCTCGGGGCAAAAAAAGTTAGGGTTGTTGTTCCGTATATGGGTTATGCAAGACAGGAAAAACGTTTCCATGATGGAGAAGCAGTTTCTGCAAAAATTGTAGCTAATTTAATTCAATCTGCTGGTGCTGATGAATTTATTACATTTAATATTCATGAAAAATGTGTTTTAGACTTTTTTGATATTCCAACTACAAATATTTCTGCTATGGGTGCAATAGCTGAATATATTGATAAAAAAATTGATGAAAAACCTTTAATTGTTGCTCCAGATAAAGGGGCGTATCCTTTTGCTCAGGAAATAGCCGGAATTCTTGAGTGTGAATGCACTTATTTATCTAAAGTTCGTCTTGGACCGGATAAGGTGGAAACCAGAATTGTTGATGTTGAGGGCAGTTCTGATGAAACAGTTAATGTAGATTCAGTTAAAGATAAAAAAGCATTTATCATTGATGATATTATAGCTACCGGCGGAACTATTGTTAATGCAGTTAAGATATTAAAAGAATATGGTGCCAAATCAGTTGATGTTTGCTGTGTTCATCCGATTTTGGTAAATGGAGCTACTATGAGAATTTATTCAGCTGGTGCTAATAGTGTAATATCTACCAATAGTTTATCTGCAGACAGTTCTCGTGTTTCTCTTGCAAAAAGTATAGCAAATGTTTTGAGGGATTAAAATGTTTGATAAGGATGCTATTAAAAAAGAAATTATTGAAGGATCTAATATCATTTTAAAGAGATATGATGAAAACGATGTTGTTGAATCTATATCTGTTATGAATACAAAAGGTCATGTTATTTTTTTAGGGTCTTTAAGAGTTTATAATGAGATGAATGTTAAAAATATTGAAAAAGCTTTGGAAAACAGTTTTGAGGACTATGGTAGAATTAGCATAAGAAGCAGTAAAGTTACTCCATGCTGTTCTGTACCATATTTCCATGTTAGTTTTCACATAAATGTTGATGAAATAATTTAGAAAAATCATGAAAAAATTTAAACTAAACTCACCTTACCAGCCATTAGGTGACCAGCCAAGAGCCATTAATTCATTAGTTGATGGAATAAATAAGGGTGTAAAGGAACAAACTCTTTTAGGAGTTACAGGTTCCGGTAAAACATTTACAATGGCTAATGTCATTGAAAAAGTTCAAAAACCCACCCTTGTTATTTCCCATAACAAAACATTAGCTGCGCAACTTTATGAGGAATTTAAAGAGTTTTTCCCGGATAATGCCGTTGAATATTTTGTCAGTTACTATGATTATTATCAGCCTGAAGCATATGTTCCAAGAACTGATACTTTTATTGATAAGGAATCATCTGTTAATGAAGAAATAGATATAATGAGACATTCTGCTACTCAATCTTTGTTATCCCGTGATGATGTAATTGTAGTTAGCAGTGTTAGCTGTATTTATGGTATAGGTTCTCCTGAAGATTACGGTGAATTTGCATTTGGAATAGCTGTAGGAGATAATTATGACCGTTCAGACATTATTCGCAGACTTGTTTTTATGCAATATGAACGAAATGATATTGAATTTGGAAGGGGGCAATTTAGAGTACGTGGAGATGTAATTGAAATAAATCCTGTTCATGGTACTCCACCTGTACGAGTTGAGCTTTTTGGTGATGAAATAGATGCAATCAGTTTAATTGATAAGGTTACAGGTAAAAAAACAGAAAGTTTAAAAAGGTACATGATTTTTCCGGCAAAGCATTTTGTTGTTGGTCAGGATAAGATGGATACTGCAATTAGAAATATTTCTGATGAGTTGGATGAAAGATTAAATGAGTTTAATTTATCAAATAAGCTTCTTGAAGCTCAAAGATTGGAACAAAGAACACGTTTTGATATTGAAATGCTTCAGGAAATGGGTTACTGTCCCGGTGTGGAAAACTATTCTATGCATCTGTCTGGAAGAAAATGGGGTGAAAAACCTTACTCCTTATTGAAATACTTCCCTGAAGATTATCTGACTATTATTGATGAGTCTCATGTTACACTGCCTCAAATTCGCGGAATGTATAATGGAGATAGGGCACGTAAAGAAACTTTAGTGGAGCATGGATTCAGATTACCTTCTGCAAAGGAAAATCGGCCATTGAGATTTGATGAATTTGAGTCATCTATAAATCAAATCATTTATGTTTCAGCTACTCCCGGAGCTTATGAATTATCAAGATCAGGTAATGTTGTTGAGCAGATTATTCGTCCAACAGGTTTGGTTGATCCTGAAATAATTATCCGTCCGGTTAAAGGTCAGGTTGAAGATTTGCTTGGAGAAGTTAAAAAAAGAGCTAAAAAAGATGAAAGGGTATTAGTTACAACTTTAACTAAGAAAATGGCTGAAGATTTAACTGATTACTATGCAAAAATAGGTGTTAAAGTCAGATATATGCACTCTGAAATTGACACTTTAGAGAGAATTGACATTGTAGATGACTTAAGAAGAGGAACATTTGATGTGCTGGTTGGTGTAAATTTACTTAGGGAAGGGCTTGATTTACCTGAAGTTTCTCTGGTAGCTATTTTAGATGCAGATAAAGAAGGATTTTTAAGAAATGAAACTTCATTAATTCAGACTATTGGAAGAGCTGCAAGAAATATTAACGGTCAGGTAATAATGTATGTTGATGAAATGACGGATTCTGTTAAAAATGCAACAGCTATTACGAATAAAAGAAGAAAAATCCAGATTAAGTATAATAAAAAACATGGTATTGTTCCTAAAACTACTAAAAGGGCACTTAAGGATAAAAAAGTAGCTGAGGATTTGGATATTGAAGGAACTGATATTAGTAAAATACCTAAAGATGAATTACGTTTACTTATCAGTGATTTAGAAAATGATATGAAAGAAGCAGCATCTAAACTTGATTTTGAAAGAGCAGCTAGTTTAAGAGATCAAATAGCTACTTTAAAAGGTTTAAAAAAAGATTCTTCATAGAATAATTTAAAATGGGAACTGTCCATTAATTTTAATTTTTGCATTTTATTTAATGGACAGCTAGAACTTATTTTTTTTTAGAAAGTTGTTTTTAGTGTTTTTAATATTTCGTCGGAGGTTTTTCCTTCGTTTTCAAGAGTTTTTATTGTGTTTTTCATATTTGTTTTTTCTTCTTGTATACCTTCTTGTTTTCCTTCTTGTTTTCCTTCTTGTCTAAGTTCTATTTCTCTGTTGTGTAGTTTTTCGTTTATGCTTTCTCCTTTTAGAATACTCATTGTTCTCACCTTTTCTAATGGTTTAAGATTTTTTTTAGGATTTTTTTTGTTGTTAATCAAAGCAAGTGGGTTTAATATTATTTTATAGAGGGTTCTAAATTTTTTTTGTCTTTTTTTAAAGTATTTTATTATTTTTTTAGAAAGTTGTTTTTAGTGTTTTTAATATTTCGTCGGAGGTTTTTCCTTCGTTTTCAAGAGTTTTTATTGTGTTTTTCATATTTGTTTTTTCTTCTTGTATACCTTCTTGTATACCTTCTTGTTTTCCTTCTTTTATTCCTTCTTTTATTCCTTCTTGTTTTCCTTCTTGTCTAAGTTCTATTTCTCTGTTGTGTAGTTTTTCGTTTATGCTTTGTCCTTTTAGAATACTCATTGTTCTCACCTTTTCTAATGTTTCTGGGTTTTTTATGAATATTTCTGTTGTTAGCCAAAGTCCCCATGTTAATATTTTAGTTTGTTTGGTTGTTATTTTGGTAATTTTGCTAACATAACCGCAGATTTCTTTAACTATTTCTTCAGAATTTTTGGTTGTGTTTAAAAATGGTATGAAGATTAAATCTAATATGTCAAAAGCTGTTAGTTTTTTGTTATTTTCTATTTTGATTTTAACATTCTTTAATCTTTGGTCTCCGGGATATTTTTTTAGAAAAATTATTCTTATTGGTGTATATTTATTTACTTTTCCAATCCAGCATTCTGTTTCTGATTTGTTTGGATTGCCTGTAGATATTATAATCGTATTTATGGGTTTTCCAGTTTCTTCGTGTAATTCCATGTCGTAACGTCCAGTATGGGTAAGATTACCATGAGTTAAGTTACCGCTGTAATGTTCATAATGGATATATGAATCATCAACCATTTCATATACAAAATCCATTAATAAACCCTTAAAATTAGGTGTTATTAATTCTGTAGAATATACCTTTTTAATTTTTGTACAAGGCAATGGTTCATGTATTTCATCTGTTTCTTTTTCTAATGCTTCTAAATAATCAAAGAGGTCTTGACCATAATATTTTGCTAATCCTTTTATTAATTTATCCTGTTTTTGATAAATCATTTTTTCTCTCCTTAATTGTTTAGTATTCTATAAATCGATTTGATAAAATACACTAATACTTTGTATTGACTACTATATAAGTTGTTAAGTTGTAAATAACTTAAATAAAACAGTTTTGAGTAAATTTAACACTTTTAAATCAATATTTTAATAGTTTTTATAATAGTGGTGTGGATACAATTCCAAAATATTAAGTGGAAAAATGATTAGATATATTTATATATAAAAACATCTAATATTTGTTTGATACATTACGAATGTTTTATTTTTCAAATGCTCTTAGATTAATATTTAATAATGGAGTATTGGATAATTATTACTAGGAGGTTATTATGACAAAAGACTCTAAAAAACAGATTATTATTAAAGGAGCTAAAGAACATAATTTGCAAAATATAGATTTAGCTATTCCCCGTGATGAATTTATTGTAATAACAGGATTAAGCGGATCTGGTAAGTCTTCACTTGCATTTGATACAATTTATGCTGAAGGACAGCGTAGATATGTTGAATCTCTATCAGCTTATGCAAGGCAATTTTTAGGGCAAATGAAAAAACCTGAAATGGAATATATTGAAGGTTTGTCTCCTGCTATTTCAATAGACCAAAAAACCACAAAAGAAAACCCAAGATCAACAGTAGGAACTATTACTGAAATTTATGACTATCTTAGATTATTATTTGCAAGAATAGGAACTCCCCATTGTCCAAAATGTGGAAAGGAAATATCTCACCAGACATTAGGCCAAATTGGAGATAGTATAATAGAAGAAGGGGAAGGTAAAAAAATACATATTCTGGCTCCTGTTGTTAGAGATAAAAAAGGCCAGCATAAAGATGTTTTAAATGATTTGAGAAATAAAGGTTTTGTAAGGGCAAGAATAGATGATGAAATTAGAGATTTGGAAGAGGATATTGACCTTCCAAAAACCTACAGACACAGCATTGAAGTAGTTGTAGACAGACTTAAAATAAGAAAGGATGTTGACTTTAAAAGAAGATTGGTTGACTCACTTGAAACCGCTTCAGAGTTTGCAGACGGATTAATAAATGTATTGTTCTCAGATGATGATGGAGATTATGAGAAAAAATATTCAGAACATTTTGCCTGTGTAGATTGCGGAATAAACTTTGAGGAGCTTACTCCAAGAATGTTTTCATTTAATGCGCCTCAGGGAGCATGTCCTGAATGTAACGGTATTGGAGTTAAAATGGAAATTGATCCTGATTTGATTATTCCAAATAAAAATCTCTCATTAAATGACGGAGCAGTTACTCCATGGGCAAAATCAAATAAAAGGGAAAATTATTATCATCAGATGCTGGAAGCAGTATCAAAGCATTTTAACTTTAGTATGGATACTCCATTTAATGAATTAACTAAAGAACAGCAGGATATGATATTATATGGCTGTGATGATAAAATACCATTTTCATTTAAACGTAGAAATAAATCTTATCAGGTTAATCGTCAATTTGAAGGAGTTATTCCGAGAATGGAACGTTTATACATTGAAACTAAATCAAATTACAGTAGGAAATACATTTCCAAATTCATGAGTGACAGAAAATGTCATGTATGTCATGGAAAAAGACTTCGTCCTGAAGTACTGGCTGTAACTGTTGGCGGAAAATCAATAGCTGATGTAGTGGAAATGTCAATTAAGGATTCATATCAGTTCTTCTTGAATTTGGAACTTACTGACAGGGAACAGTTCATAGCTAAAGAGGTTTTAAAAGAAATCAGACAAAGACTTAAATTCCTTGTAGATGTTGGACTTGACTATTTATCAATGGCACGTTCATCAGGTACATTATCTGGTGGTGAAGCTCAAAGAATCAGATTAGCTACTCAAATAGGCTCCGGATTAGTTGGTGTTCTCTATATTTTAGATGAACCAAGTATTGGTCTTCATCAAAGGGATAATGTAAAACTTATTGAAACACTAAAAAGACTTAAAAACTTGGGAAATACTTTAATTGTTGTAGAACACGATGAAGAAACAATATTGTCTGCAGATTATGTTGTAGATATAGGTCCTGGAGCAGGAGAACACGGTGGAAAAGTAGTTGCTTGCGGAACTCCGGAAGAGATTATGGAGTCTCATGAATCTGTTACAGGTCAGTATATTTCAAGACGTGAAACAATACCAATTCCACAAACACGCAGGTCAGGGAATGGTGAATCACTTATAATCAGAGGAGCTAGACAAAACAATCTTAAAAATATTGATGTTGAAATACCTTTAGGTAAGTTTACATGTGTTACTGGAGTAAGTGGATCTGGTAAAAGTAGTTTAATCAATGAAATTCTATATAAAGGGTTAAGCGGAAAATTAAACAACAAATTCACTTTTGCCGGGGATTATGATAAAATTGAGGGTGTAAGTAACATTGACAAAATCATAGCTATTGACCAAAAACCGATAGGACGTACTCCAAGATCAAATCCTGCAACTTATACTGGAGTTTTCACTGATATTCGTGATTTATTTGCAGAAACTCCTGAAGCTAAAGCCAGAGGATATAAACCTGGCAGATTTAGTTTCAATGTAAAAGGAGGAAGATGTGAAGCATGTTCCGGTGATGGAATTGTACAAATTGAAATGCACTTTTTAGCTGATGTATTTGTTCCATGTGAAGTATGTGGAGGTAAAAGGTACAATGAGGAAACTTTGGATATTCGCTACAAAGGTAAAAATATCTATGAAGTTTTGGAAATGACTGTTGAAGAAGCATTGGAATTTTTTGAGCATATCCCTAAAATACATAAGAAACTTAAAACCTTGCTTGATGTAGGTTTAGGATATATGAAAATAGGTCAGCCAGCCACTACCTTATCTGGTGGTGAAGCTCAAAGAATCAAATTAGCTAAAGAGCTTTCAAGGTCAAATACGGGCAATACATTATATATTTTAGATGAACCTACAACAGGTCTTCATTTTGCAGATATTAAAAGATTATTATCAGTACTTGCCAGATTAACTGATGCCGGTAATTCAGTTGTTGTTATTGAACATAATTTGGATGTTATTAAAACAGCTGATTATATTATTGATTTAGGTCCTGAAGGTGGAGATGGTGGTGGAAAAGTAATAGCTACCGGAACTCCTGAAGAAATAGCTAAATCAGGAACATATACTGGTGAGTTCTTACAAAAAATCCTTAGTGAAAACATCACGCCTTATGCCAAACAGCTTGTTAAAGAGAAAATGAGCAAATAAATTTTCTCTTTTCAACAAAGTATTTAATAAAGTTATAACATATTAATTTTAAGTTCACTTTTTTAGAAGTAACTAATATTTAAGGTGAAATATTTTGAAATTTATGGATTTTTTCTCAATTTTTATTCGGGGAATACTTATGGGTTCTGCAGATATTGTTCCGGGAATTTCCGGAGGAACAATTGCATTAATCACAGGTATTTACGAACGTTTGGTACATTCAATCAGTACAATTAATTTTACTTTCATAAAACCATTACTTAAAGGAGATTTAAAGGGTTTTAAAGAAAGATTATTCTATGAAATTGACTTTAAATTTTTCATACCGTTATTATGTGGTATTGGACTTGCAATGTTGACATTAGCTAATGTTATATCCTATTGTATGGATGTATACACTGCTTTAACCTATTCCTTCTTTTTAGGATTAATTATAGCTTCATCATATGTGTTATACAGACAAATGGATGAACTTACTCTTAAACATTTAGTATTTACTATTATTGGAGCTGTTTTGGCATATATTTTTGTAAGTTTAAATCCAATAGCTATGAATCACACTTTGCCGATACTGTTCATGTCAGGTTTAATAGCTATCTGTGCAATGATTTTACCGGGTATTTCAGGATCATTTTTGCTTTTATTGTTAGGTCAGTATGAGTATATGTTAAATGCTTTAAAGACCATGAGTTTAAGTGAAATTGTTGTATTTTGTGCAGGTGCCATTATTGGTATTTTAGGATTTTCCAAAATCTTAAATTATTTGCTTGAACATCATGAAGGTATTACAATGGCATTTCTTATTGGTGTCATGATCGGTACACTGAAACTTCCTTTTGTAAATATTGTAAATACAACTCCACTTACATTTACTGCATTACTGCCTTGTATTATCCTGGCGGTTATTGGATTTGGTATAATTGTTGTTATGGAAACTAAATTCGATTATATCGAATAAATTTCTACTTTTTTTTAAAGTATTATTAACTTTAACAACATAATATTATATAATGATAATTCTTAAAAAAATAAAAAAACAGTGGAAATTATACCCAATCGGTTCTCCAAAAGGTGCATTAAACAATAAACGAGAACCTGAATATGTTGGAACTGTTAAATTTAAAAAATATGATGGTTCAATAGCTATTTCCAGATTTGTAGCTGACTATAATTATTCTGATTTATCTAATTTGTCCGAGAAACTGATTCCACCTCAGGAAGTAATTAAACTTTTAAGGAGTCAGGCTGTTTTTTTAGCAAGTAAGGATGAAGAAGTTGGGAATTATCTTAAATCACTGAATATTAAGGTAAGACACACTAGAGTTTGTGATTTTTGTGCATTTGAAGGAAATATTACAATTGTAAACTCTGAATTTTCATATAAACATAATAATCAGTTAATATGTGAACAGTGCGCATATGAAACAATAAAAAGAGAAATTAAACTTCAGGGTTTTGATAAAAAAATATTCAGAAACCTTAAAGATATTTTAGATAAAACAGGAAACCTGGAAAAAACATTATCTGTTTTATCACCTAAGTTTGATCCCCTTTCTAACAGAAATTTAACATTATTTGACAGGGTAGATACAAAATCCAAGTATAAAATACCTGATGTATCAATGAAAAGGCTTAAAATACCTCATAAGTTCAGGGATATTTTAATTAAAAATGGAAATGAAAAGTTATTGCCTGTTCAGTATCTGGCCATTAAGGAAGGTCTTTTAAAAAATCAGGATTTGCTGGTTGTAAGTGCAACAGGAAGCGGAAAAACTTTAGTTGGTGAGCTTGCAGGAATAACTAAAGCACTGAAAGGCCAAAAATTTATATTCCTGACACCTTTGGTGGCACTGGCTAATCAGAAATACCGTGATTTTAAAAGAAAATATAAAAAATTAGGCTTAAAGGTAGCTATTAAAGTTGGTAGGAATAGAGTTAAAGCTAAAGGTGAATTAAAATTACCTGACAGTGATGTTAAAGATGCAGATATAATTGTTGGAACATATGAAGGTCTGGATTATCTTTTAAGAAACGGGAATTCAGCTTTATTATCTAATTTAGGTGTAGTTTTAATTGATGAAATTCATATGATTGATGATGAAGACAGGGGAACAAGACTTAACGGATTAATAAAACGTATCAAGCATTTATATCCCAAATCACAAATTATAGGATTATCTGCTACTGTTAAAAATCCTGATTTTTTAGCTGATGAATTTAATATGAAATTAGTTGAATATTCTCAAAGGCCTGTTCCATTGGAGCGTCATTTGGTTTATATCAGATCAGAATCATCAAAACATCATATAATGCAAAAACTGGCTAAAAGGGAATACAATACCAAATCTAAAAAAGGTTACAGAGGACAAACTATAATTTTTACCAATTCAAGGCGAAAAACTCACAAAATAGCTAATTTCCTGCAAAATAAAAAAGTTAATGCAGCTGCTTATCATGCAGGTCTGTCATATTATAAAAAGGAAAAAATAGAAAAGGACTTTGACAGGGGAAAAATATCAGTTGTTGTAACTACAGCAGCACTGGCAGCGGGAGTTGATTTTCCAGCATCTCAGGTTATATTTGACTCATTGGTCATGGGAAACAAATGGATTGGCCCAAATGAATTTTTACAAATGCTTGGACGTGCAGGAAGACCAAGCTATCATGACAGAGGAATAGTTTATCTCTTACCTGAAGTAGGGCATGACTTTGACGGTGAAAGTGAAGAGGCAAAAGCCCTGGATTTACTTGAAAGCGACAGCGAAGATGTATTTATAGAATATGATGAGGAAAGCTCATATGAACAGATATTGGCAGATATTTCCTCAAGATCAATAAAAACGATTGACGAGTTAAATAAATTCTATAGAAATATAAATATTCCTGTAGATATTAAAACAGCTATTAATGAAATGGAAGATTTGGGATTAATAGATATTGTAGGAAATAAATTAAACATAACAAAATATGGCCGTGCCGTATCAGTATCATTTTTATCACTTGATGATGCCTGCTATATTAAAAAATCAATTGACGACAAGGGATATTTAAAAATCTATTTAAGAAAATCTCCGTATTATAAGAAAAAAGACAAATTCAATAAATTAAAGGTAAAAATATTGGCTATTGGACTGCAGCTGGAAATGTTTGAAAATGCATATTTATCTTCAGTTGTTCATAATCAGATAGCAAATGCTTTAAAAATTAAATTTTCAACAAGGCTTTTTGCAGAGTCAACACTGGATATTATTTCATCAGGTGAAGCAATCGGCAAGCTGGACAAGAAATTTCAGGATGCTCTAATTAATATTCAATCAGATTTCTTAAAATGCAAATGTGAGGACAGACCATTTTGTGCCTGCCTGCAGAAAGGAATATCTGAAGTAATAATAAATGAAAGGCTTAAAGGAAAAGATCCGATTGATATATCAAACAAACTGTTTAGAAAGTATCAGATACAGGTCTATCCCGGAGATATATTTTCATGGTTAGATAGCTATGTTAAAAATTTAGATGCAATAAAAAGAATAGCTAAAGCATTTAACCGTAAAAAAGTTGAAAGAGAGGCACATAAATTAATCAAAGCTATCGAGAACGGATGAAACTTTTAAATTAGCCAATTTTGAGTTTTTAAAATAAATTAAATGGGAGTGGCATTTGCAGTCACTGCAGCCGAAATCAGCTATTGATTCCTCATTTTCAATTATTTTTTTAGCTATTTCACATTCCAGTTTTTCACAGGACTCTTTTGTATAAACCTTTTCAATTTCGCTGTTTTTATTTAATAAAAGGTAATCAATATGCCAGTGCTTTTTCTTATTGTCTGACAGGTGTCTTTTAACTCTGGATTCAAGGCAGTTCATAGCTGAACCGACATAAACATAACATCCTTTTTTAAAGTTGATAAATCCTAATTTTTTGCCGATTTTAATTTCAGTATCTTTTTTAATGTTGATTATTAGACAGTAGCTTCCTTTCATGTTTCCCACACTTTTTATAGTGAATAAACACATTTATATAATATGTTTATTATATTAAATAGTGTATATAGTTTTTTACATTTTAAAATTGTATATATGATGTAAAATATGTATTAATAAATATTGGGGTAATAAAATGAAAAATAACAGAGTTTTGTTGTTGATTATAATTATTCTTTCATTTATTTGCATATTGTCGATTTCAAGTGTTTCTGCTACTGATGTAAGCGGTGGGAACTTAAGTGATTTAGATAATGCTATTAAAAATAGTGATGATGGACAAGTGTCTTTAAGTGGAGATATACAGGCAAGTTATCAGGATCATAATCATGATAATGGTATTGTTATTGATAAATCTGTAACTATTGAAGGTAATAATCATAAAATAAATTTACTTTCAGTGTTTCAGTCTGAAAGTTCAAGAGCTTTTTATGTATCGGGTAATTTGACTTTAAAAAATCTTGAGATTAATAATGGTCATGTAAGCGGTTCTGATATGGGAGGAGTTATTTATGTTACTTCTACTGGTAAACTGACTGTTACTAATGTTACTTTTGTTAATTCTAAAGCATTTTTAGGGTCTGCAATATATAATTCAGGTACTGCTATTGTACAAAATTCCACATTTAGGGATATGGATGCTAAAGATATGACGGTATTTGGTTCAGTAATATGTACTGATACATTTAATGCAAAATTGTACGTATCTGATTCTATTTTTAAAAATAATGTTCATATTGCTGCAATATATTCAGATACATCCAGATATATTTCAGTCTATAATTCTGTTTTTGAAAATAATACCGGTGCATTTATGCCTATTATACAAGTTCAAAGTGTTAATGAATTTATTGTTGATTCATGTACTTTCATGAACAACAAAAGGGATTCTTTAATTTCCCCAACTATGGCTAATTTTAAATTAGTTAGTACATTGTTCATGGATAATGATGTTAAAAATGCTGTAATTGATTATGTTAGAGAGGACAGTTATATTGATAGTAATGTTTTCATTGGGAATAATAAGAATAACGGTGTAGTTATCAATTCTCACAAATCAGCGGTTATTTCAAATAATTACTTTGGAACCAATGATGCATCCAATAAAGTTATAGGTTCCACTCCTATTGATAATATTCAATTACATATTGTTGGAGAAAATAATATTGATTATAATAATTTATCAATAGCAAATTATACTCATGTTTTTGCTTATTTGTCAGGTAATACTGATAAATTACCTGTATTTAATGTAAATATTGCTTCCAATTCAAAAATTAAATTGAATCAATCACAAATTACATTTAAAGACAACATACCTGCTCAAATAGATTTTTTACCTATTAAAAGTGGTGCCGGTTCTATTGTAATAGGGTCAAATTATGATGTTCCATTTAATATTTTCAATTTTACGGTTGAATATATTATATTAAAAAATTATACTCTTGATGTTGATGTTGATGATATTACTTATGGAGATATTTTAAATATTAATTCATCTGTTGTTGATGAAAATGGAAATTCCGTATCTGGTATTGTTAAAATTAACATTGGTGGTATTTATTATAATTTAACTCTTATTGATGGTAAAGGAACTTTACAAGTCAGTAAAGTATCTGCAGGTGAACATAATTTAAATGCTACTTATGAAGATACTACTTATTTCTATAATGATGCTAATTTAATTAAAACATTTAATGTAGCTAAAGCTAATTTGGCTCCTTTAATTAATGTTTATGATATTAATGTTGGCCAAGTGGAAGTAGTTACTGTAAGTAATCTTCCTTCTGATTTAGAAAGAAGCATTTCTATTGTTATTTCAGGTAGTGGTGGTGAAACTAAAATAGTTGATGGAGTGGCTAAAAAATCATTTTCTGGTTTGTCAGTTGGTTCAAAAAGTGTTCTTATCTCTTATTATGGAGATAGTAATTATAATTCTTTTAAAACCAATGCATATTTCTATGTTTCAAAACAAAGTAATCCAGACCCAGTTAATCCTCCAAGCCCAATTGTTCCTGATCCTGCAGATCCAACTCCTGATCCTGTAAAACCTGATCCAATTACTCCGGATCGTCCTAATGTGCCTACTGGTCCGGACAGTCCTGATGTGCCAGTTGGTCCTGTAGGCCCTATTGGTCCTATTGGTCCTGTAGGTCCTGTAAGTCCAGTTGGTCCAGATAATCCTGTAGGTCCTGTAAATCCATTTGATCCATTTTCACCAGATTCTGTTCCAGATAGTTCTGAAAATCAAGGAGACTCAAGTAATTCAGATTCAAATAGTGGAAGTGATGATAATACACCTACACCTTCTGAAAGTACAAACAGTGGTGGAGAATCTGATGCTATTAATTCAAATAATCAAAATGCACAACTTCAAAATGCTTTAGTAGGTTCCAGTAATAATAATGTTGCATCTCAAGCTAGCAGTAATGTAGGAATACAAGATAGTAATAATGCTCAACAATCAAGTGCTGCGGATGATTCAAAAGCATATGAAATTGATAAAAATGTTAATAAACAAATTGATGCTAATACTTTTGTTTATGGTATACTTGCATTAATTATTTGTGTTTTATTATTGATTGTTGGATATCGTAGACAAAAGGATAATAATAAATGAGGTTTAATTATTAAATTGAACAGTTGTCATTAAAATAATTATTATTTAATTATTTTAATTTTTTATTTTTTTATATATTTTACATAAATTTGGTTTTTATAAGAATTTCCTTATTTACCAAATAACTAATATTTTATAAATAAAATTTGATAAATTAAATTAAAAAAATTGGGGGGTTTATGATGAATAAGAAAATTTTTATATTGCTTGCATTGTTTATTTTGGCAATATCAGTTTCTACTGTTTGTGCAAATGATGTAAATGATACAAATATTCAAAATGATGATTTTAATATTGATGATTCACTATTAAATCAGGATAATTCAAATGTATTAGGATATAATCAAAATAATCATCACATATTATCTGATAATGGTACTAATAAGAGTAATATTACAAAAATAAATACTGAAATTCAGTTATCTTCTAATGCATCCGGATTAATAAAATCAAATTCAAAAGTTGTTTTTAATGTTTCTTTAACCGATGAAAATGGAACACCTATGAATAATTCCATTGTTAAATTGGTGAATAAACACTTTGAAAAACCTGTAATTATCGGTACGATAAAAGTAATTAATGGTACAGGTAATTTTTCATATGTTCCTGAAAAAAGTACAATGTTAGATGTTTATGCATTTTATGAAGGAAATGATAATTATACTAATTCTTCATCTAATGATTTTATTATGGGATTTACTTTTGGAAAACTTTCTTTTATGGATATTTATATTTTAACATATTATGATCAGAAATCTATAAATTTGGAGTATGATATTAAATATGATTATAGTAAAGATTCTCCTTTAGAAAGAGGAATTTCTTTTTCTAATTCTATGGTTATTAATGGTAATGGATTTGAAATAAATGGTTTAGACAAAACTTGTTTAGGTGCTGTTAAATCTGAATCTACTCTTTTATTAAAAAATATAGTTTTAAATAGATTTTCTGGGGATTTGGGTCCAGATTCCGGTCAAATAGTTCATCTTGTTAATGGTAAACTAAACATAGAAAATGCAATAATTAAAAACACGAGAAATACTTATGCTACTCCATTGTTTTTCTCTTCCCGTGGTCCAATAAATATAATTAATTGTACTTTTTTAAACAACAATCTTGCTGCCACTTATTTATTATCTGAGGTTTGGAATGTTCAAAAATCTGTTTTTATTAATAATACTGCAGCAAGTAGTATTGTAGGTTCTGAAATGGGTATAAATTCATTTTCTTATAATACATTTTTTAATGATGGGAATACCATTTTAAAGGTTTCTAATTACTGTGATAGTATAATAGGTAATTATTTTGGTACAAATGATGATGCAAAGATGAAATCATATTATTCTATAGATAATTATCTTATTGGGCAAATTAGTCAATGGAAAGATTCTAAATTAGATATTTCAGGTCCAGATACCTTTTCTGAAGATGATTTGCCTAATTATAAATTATATCTTACCAACAGGGTAGAGGGTACTTATGCATTTGATGCTGTTGTGGAATATGATGAAAATTATGGAAAAGTTAATCCTAATATGATTACACTTAGCAATAAGCAGGTTAATGTAGCATTTACTCCTGT
This sequence comes from Methanobrevibacter intestini, assembly GCF_047402955.1. Taxonomy (NCBI): domain Archaea; kingdom Methanobacteriati; phylum Methanobacteriota; class Methanobacteria; order Methanobacteriales; family Methanobacteriaceae; genus Methanobrevibacter; species Methanobrevibacter intestini. The sequence goes on along the minus strand of NZ_CP187956.1, from coordinate 229,065 downwards.
AACTTATGGTAATACTGCACTTGTTGTGTCATCTAAATACGGTATTTTAGCTACTAAGGACATTGAAATAACTAAATCTAAATTAAATAATTATAATATGACATTGGTTAGTGATGATGTATTATATGGTGGAAATCTTGGAATAAATATTGCATTAAAAGATATTGATGGAAATTTAGTTTCTGAAAAAGTGCATGTGGATATTAATGGTAGTTCATATACTTTGAATATAGTTAATGGAACTGGATTTATGAGTATTCCTGATTTATTGCCAGGTAACTATAAAATAATAGCTAAAGTAATTTCAACTAATCCGGGTTATCGTAATACTACTATTATTGGTGAAGCTAAGGTTAATTTAGGTAAATTAAATATTAATTTAACTACTTCTAATAACACAATTAATGATGAATATCCTATAAATTTAACTGCTGCTGTTACTAATAGTTATAGTAATTTTGTAGCTAATGCATTAATATGTATTAATGATAATGATAAAAATATACTTAATATAACAACTAATGACAAAGGTGTGGCTATAGGTACTATATATCCTAATGCAGGTAGTCATAGTTATACTGCATATTATTATGCTTCAAAACTTTTTGAAAATGCTCAAAGTAATCAAATTAATGTGTATGTAAATGATAAAATACATACTAAATTAACATTAACATCAAATACTACTAATAATGTAAATTTAAATGATAAAATTAAGTTTACAGTTAAATTAGTTGATGGCAATAATAGTCCGATAGCTAATGAATCAGTCATATTATATAATGATGAGTCAATATGGACTAATTTAATTACTGATGAAAATGGTAGTGCTGATTTTGTATATTCTCAAAGTGATTTTGGCATATTAAAAATTAAAGCAGTATTACCAGTTTCTATGAAATATTATTCTGCATACTCTGATATTCTTAAAATTGCAGTTTCTAAGGATAATTCATTTTTAACTCTTGCATTTATGATTGATGCATTAGATGAAGGTGATACATTAAATTTAGCAAAAGATTATATTTTCAATAATTTTTCAGATGCAGATTATATTAATGGAATTTTAATTAATAACAGACATTTTACTATTAATGGTAATGGTCATAGAATTGATGGAAATAGTTTAGCTAGGATATTCCATATACTGAACTCCAATATTACTTTATCCAACCTTTATATAAGTAATGCAGGAAGTTATTTTAATAATGCTTTAGATTATGGTGCTGTTTTAAATGATTATATGGGAATTTTAACATTAAATAATTGTACTTTTGAAAATAATTCCTTAAAAGGAGAATCTTATATTTGGGGCGGTGCAATTTATAATAAAGGTATTTTGAATGTTTCAGATAGTGTATTTAAAAATAATTCTGTTATTTCCAACAAATCCTATGCTAGGTCAGGAGCAATTTTTAATAATTTCGGAGGTATTGCAGGAATTTCAAACTCTGTTTTTGAAAATAATTATGCTATAGGTTCTAATTCCGATGGTGGTGCTTTATCCAGTTTTGGTGTAGTGGATATTGATAATTCCATTTTTATTAATAATTATGTTAATGGTAGTAGAGAAGGTATGGGTGGTGCACTTTGTATTGGTCAGGGATCTAATGCTACTTGTATTAAATCAGTATTTATTAATAACAGTGCATTATCTTCCAATAAATCTTTAGAATATGGTGGAGCAATTTCTGATGATTCTGAAATTAATTGTTATTATAATATTTTTATAAATAATAATGCAAATAGAGGTTCTGCAGTTTTTGTTTATTTTAATAAAAGAATTATTAATGATAATTATTGGGGAAGCAACTCTGATTTGGATAATGTTGTTTTCGGATCAGATATTGGTGACTACATTACATTAAAAGTGATTGGTGATAATGTAACCTACACTACAATTCCTACTGAATATATAATTAAGTTTGATGGTAAAAACAGTGATAAATTACCTGAGTTTAATACTTTAATTAAATTAATTCCTAATTTGGCTTCATTAAACTGTTCAATAGTTAATGTTTCCAGTAATGATTTTAAAGTTTTATTAATTTCTAATCAGGTAGGCAATTTAACTTTGATTGTAGGTCCCGAATTTAATAATTTAACTACTTTGGATATTGAAATTAAACAATTAATTAAAAAGAATTATACTATTGATGTAATGGGTAATAATTTCACCTGTGATGATGACGTATCATTTGATATTAAATTGGTTGATGTAAATGGAAAAGGAATTAATGGAGTTGTAAATTATACATTCAATAATGAAACAAAATCTGTGGAACTTAAGGATGGTATGGGAAGTATAGAGTTAGGTAAACTTGATGCTAATGAGTATACTATTTTAATTGATTATGTTTCTAAGGATTTATTCTATAATAATCTGTCTGTAGTTAAAGCATTTAATGTAACTAAATCTGAGGTTGTTATGGATGTGAATGTTTCAAATATCTATTATGGTGAAAATGGAGCTGTTGTTGTTAAGTTACCTGTATTAGCTGATGGAAATGTTACATTTATAATTAAAGATGTGTTAAATAAAACTTCAGACGTTAAATTAGGATATGTTTCCTGTATATTGCCTATTTTAAATGTAGGGGATTATGAAATTATTACTATTTACAGTGGTAATGACAGATACAATGCAATAAATACAACTACTGCCTTTTCAGTAGTTAAGTCAAATCCACAATTAACAGTAAATATTTCCAATGTTAATTATGGTGATGAGATTATAGCTAATGTTTCTTTAATAACTGGAAACATTAAATTAAATGGAACTGTTGTACTTAATATCAAAGATAAAACTTATGAAGTGAATGTCGTTAATGGTAATGGAAATATTACTATTGGTGCTTTGTCTGTTGGTTCCTATAATGTTTTAGCTAATTATAGTGGAAATTCAAATACAAATTCAGTTGTTAATAGCACAGCATTTAATGTAACTAAAACAGGTTCATTTTTAAATGTCAGTGTAGATGATATTGTTGTTGGAAATGATGAAATTATCAGAATTTCTGTTCCTGAAGATGCAACAGGCAATATAACAGTAATTGTTGATGATGTTAAGTATGAAGGGGTTATTTCTAACGGAAGTGTTGTTATAACAGTTCCTGGTTTGTCTAAAGGTGAACATAATTTATCTGTAATATATTCAGGTGATGAAAATTATAATTCAACATCTGTAAATTCAACATTTATTGTTAAAGCAGGTACTTCAAATCTTGCAATAAATGTTAAAAATATCGTTTATGGTGATGATTTGGTTGTTGTAGGTTCAGTTAATTCAGATGCTGCAGGAAACATTATATTTGCAGTAAATGGTCTTTCTCAAGATGTTAAAATTGTCAATGGTAAAGCTGTTGCTACATTTAAAGGATTAAATGCGGGCAATTATAATGTCCTTGCCAAATATTCTGGAGATAAATATTATGTATCTACTCAAACTAATGCTACAGTCAAGGTAAATAAAGCTCAATCCACTATTGACCTTATTATTGGTGATATAATTGAAGGTAAAGCAGTTAATATTACTGCTATTGTCAATAAAGATGCAACTGGAAATGTTACTTTTGAAATTCCTGGTCTCTACACTCCTAGAGATAAAAGCATCATCAACGGTTCTTCATTATGGGTAATTGCACCGTTAACTTCTGGAGAATATATGTTTATTGCAAAATATAATGGGGATAATAATTACCTATCTTCAAACATATCTAAAATCATAAGTTATAATCAGACTAAAACTATTTTGGATGTTGATGTTGAAGTTAAAGGTAGTGTTATTATAAAAGCTAATCTTACATCTGTTGATGGTCAAAAGATAACTGCTTGGGTCTATGTTACAATAAAAGATAATGTTTATAAAGTTCCTGTATTTAATGGAACAGGATATCTTGATATAGGTAAATTACCTGGAGGAATATACAATTATTCAGCATTATTTGAAGGTACAAATGTATTTATTAAAAGTATTGTTAACGGCACTTTTGAAGTACCTTCTATTAATTTAGAAGTTCCATATCTTGTAAAATATTATTCTTCAAGCGATAAACTTGTAGCTATTTTAACTGATGGCTTAGGAAATCCTATTGTTGGCAAAAATGTTACATTTTGCATAAATAATGTAAACTATACACGTGTCACAGATAATGAAGGTAAGGCATCTATGGGTATTGGTCTAATTCCTGGAATTTACAATGTCACAGCATCTTATGAAAATATTACAGTTAAATCAGGCATAACTGTTAAATCAACTATTTTAGCTAATAATATTACTAAAATTTTCAGAAATGGAACACAGTATTATGCTAAATTTTTAAATAGTGACGGATCTCCATTAATCAATCAAAAAGTTACATTTAATATTAATGGTGTATTTTATTATCGTTTCACAGGTGATGATGGTGTAGCTAAATTAACAATTAGTTTATGGCCTGGAGAATATATTTTAACAGCTATGCATCCAAACGGTCAAGCTAGAGCAAATCTTGTTAAGGTTTTACCTCCTTTAATTACCAGTGATTTGATTAAATATTATAAAAACGATTCCCAATTCTCTGTTAAAGTAATAAAACCTGACGGAAGTGTTGCAGGAGCTGGTGAAAAAGTTACATTTAATATTAATGGTGTATTTTACACACGTATTACTGGTAATGATGGCATAGCTACTTTAAAAATCAGTTTACGTCCTGGTAATTATATTATTACCTCCATGTATAATGATTATGCTGTTGGAAATAATGTAACTGTGTTACCTACATTAATTACTAAAAATTTAGACATGAAATACTTGGACGGTAGCAGTTTTACAGCTCAAACCGTAGATGGTCAAGGTAACCCATTAGCTAACCAAAACGTATCATTTAATGTAAATGGTGTTTTCTATCATAAAGTAACTGATAATAATGGTATTGCTAAATTAGGTATTAGGTTGATGTCTGGTGAATATATCATTACTTCAATCTGGAATGATTACCAAGTTGGAAATACAATTAAAATAGCTTGAAAAGAGGTTTAATTATTTAACCTCCTTTTTTTTATTTTTAATATGAATTAACACTTTTTTTACATATTTTAAAATTAACACTTTTTATTAAATTAGATAATTTGACTCCAAAAAGATTTTACTGTATCTTATTATTTTTTTTAAATAAACTGAAAGATGATTTCAGTTAAGAGAGATTTAAATAGGAATATAACATTTTTTATAGAAAATAAAAGGAATAGAAATTTTTAAAAAAATATATTCTAAAACAAGATTGCTGGAATAATACATGAAAAAACCAGGTATTTTTTTGAAATAGCTAAAAATATATTAAATATGGTTTTAATATATATTAATGGTGCTCATCATGTGTAATTAGGAAATATTTTAAGTGTTTTGTTTATGCAAGTTATGAAAAAAGATTTCATTGGTTTAATATATGATTTAAATGTATTTTTCTGATGTTTTTTTTAGTAAATGAGCACATATAAATAAAAAACTTATGTGTGGGGGTAAAAATGAATAAGAAACTTTTTAGTTTGTTTGTTATAATTATCATTGCACTATCATTGTCCTGTGTTAGTGCTAGTGATTCAAGTATTATTTCAGATAATTCCTCAGACATTGTTGGAGTTAGTAATGATGAACCTATAATATATGACTCAGGTAATGCTGGTGATGAAGCTGTAGGTAATGTATCCAACAATGTTGGAACTTATACTGATTTAAATAATGAAATTAATAATGCTGGAAGTACTCTAATATTGGATAAAGATTATAAATATAATTCTACTTCTGATAGTGGATTAGCTACTTCAGGTATTGTTATTTCTAAAGATATTACTATTGATGGAGCAGGACATACTATTGATGGAAGCGGTAATTCTGTATTTGGAAATAGTGTTTCAAGGTTATTTGTTCTTAATACAGGGTCTTTTACTTTAAAGAACTTAAATATTGTTAATGTAACATTTTGGACTGGAATTTCATCATTTCCTTTAGATGTTGGTGTAATTAGACTTAATGGAGGCACATTATCATTAGACAATTTGACTTTCCAAAAATGTTCTGTTAATACGATGATTTCCGCACCTGGACAAGGAAATTTAAATATGGTAAATTGTGCTTTTTTAGATAATAAAGTTGCAAATTTGATTGGTATTACTCAAGTAAATATGAAAATGGATAATAATATATTTTTAAATAACTCTATTGAGATGGGTTGTTTAATAAATGATGAGGCATCTACTTTCAGCAGTATTAGTAATAATGTATTCCTAAATAATAAGAATAAAATAAATGTTTATTATGTAATAAACTGTAATAATAATTATTGGGGATCTAATTCTGCTTCTAAATCTAATGTAGGTACATTTGATGAGTGTAATTCTTTTAGTGCTGCAAAATTAACCATAACTGGTGATGACTCTATTTCTGAAGTAGCAAATTATCAATTTTCATTTGGAAACACTAATTTACCTACATTTACTCTTCCAGTATCCATTACTAATGAATATGCAACTGTAAATACCACAGTAACTATTAAAAATGGTGTGGGAACTGTAACTGTAACTCCTAAAGCAACAGGTAATGCTACTTTAACGGTAGGTCCTGATTTAATAAAAGATTCAAATACTAAAGCTATTTCCATTAATTATAGTAAAATACAATCTTCTATGGTTGTTGCTGCCGAAAATATTAAATATGGTAATGATGCAGTTATTACTGCTACTTTAACACCAACTACTGCAACAGGAAATGTTACATTTACTATTAATGGCAAAACCGAAAATGCAAACATTGTTGATGGTGTGGCTAGTGCTACTTTTAAAGATTTAACTCCTGGTGATTACATTGTAAATGTTAATTATGATGGTGATGATGCTTGTGATGGTAGTACTAATTCTACTTCATTTAATGTAGCTAAAGCTGATTCTAGTGTTGTTATTTCTGTTGATGATGTTGTTTATGGTGATGATGTAACTGTTGTAGCTGCTGTTTCTAGTGGTGCTACAGGTAATGTTACTTTTACTGTAAATGGTGTTAATAAGTCTGCTGCTGTTGCTGACGGTAAAGCTAATGCTACTTTCAGTAATTTAGGTGCTGGTGATTATAGTGTTGTTGCTAGTTATGAGGGTGATAATAATTATAAAGCTTCTAACAGTACTGCTAAATTTAATGTAGCTAAAGCAGATGCAAATCTTGATGTATCTATTGCAGATGTTGATTACCAGAACATATTTACTATTGAAGCTGTTTTAACTGGTATTAATGGTGCTAAATTAACTGGTGATGTAATGGTTAGTATTAATAATATCCTTTTATTTACTGTTAAAGTTGTTGATGGTAACGGCACTTTTGCTGGTGATACATTAATCGTTGGTTCTTATAACTTCACTGCTACATGGGCAGGAAATGACAACTATAACAATATTAAATCTGAAGGTGTTTTCAAAGTTAACAAAATAGATTCAAATATCACTGTTAATGCTGATGACATTAAAGTCGGTGAAAATGCAACAGTAACCGTAAATGTGTCTTCTGATGCTACAGGTGATGTAATTATTACTGTTGACGGTAAAAATTACACTGTAGCTATTGAAAATGGTAAAGCAGTTAAAACAATAGCTGATCTTAAAGCAAACAATTACACTGTAACTGTTAAATACGCTGGAGACAACAATTATAATCCTAATCAAAACACAACCAAATTCACAGTATCCAAAATATCAGACTATAACATGAACATTACTGTTCCTGGTAATGTTAAAGTTGGAGAAGATGCAGTTATTATAGTAAACGTCCCTAAAGACGCTTCAGGTAATGTTACTGTTAGTGTTGGTAAAGATGTTTATAATGCTGCAATTAGTAATGGTTCTGTCAAAGTTGTTGTTTCTGGTTTAGATGCGGGTAATTATAGTGTTGTTGCTAGTTATGCTGGTGATAATAATTATAAAGCTTCTAACAGTACTGCTAAATTTAATGTAGCTAAAGCTGATGTGGATGTAAAAATTAATGTTCATGATATTAAAGTTGGAGAAACTGCAGTTATTGCTGTTAATTTATCTCCAGGTGTAACAGGTAATGTTACAGTTATTGTTAATGGCAAATCTGAAACAGTAAATGTTACTGATGGCAATGCTACTTTAAAAGTTGCTAATTTAGCAGCCAATAAATATGATGTTACTGTTATTTACAATGGTAATGATAATTATAATGTGGCTAAAGCAAATGCTTCATTTGTTGTTTCTAAAGTTTCTGACTATAAAATGAATGTTACTGTTCCTACAATAATTGCCGGTGAAAATGCTGTAATTGAAGTATCTTTACCTAAAGATGCAACTAACAATGTAACTGTTGTAATTAACAATAAGAAATACACTGCCGCTGTTTTAAATGGCAGTGCAAAAGTTATAATTCCTGGATTAACCGCCGGCAAATACAATATGAGCGTAAGTTACAGTGGGGATGATAAATACACTCAATCATCTGCTAAATTTAATGTAACAGTAGATATTAATAAAAAAGTTAATTTAAACATTTCTGACATTTTGATGATTTATCATGATGGTACTAGAATGGTTGCTGTTTTAACTGATTATTTAGATAATCCTATTGCTAATGCTATTGTGTACTTTACTATTAATGGTCAAACTTACAATAAAACCACTGATGCTAACGGTACTGCTTCTATGGGATTAAACTTAGTATCTAATGTCTATAATGCTACTGTTTCATATAATGGTTCAGATATGTATAATAAAATAAGTAAGAATATTACTGTAACTATTAATCCGACTATTGTAGCTGATGATTTGGTTAAAATGTATCAGAATGCTACCAGATTCTATGCTAAGTTTACTGACAGTACAGGAAAAGCATTAGCTAACACTCTTGTTAAATTTAACATCCATGGTGTATTCTACAATAAAACAACTGACAAAGACGGTGTAGCTGATTTGAGTATTATGTTAAGACCTGGATCCTACATTTTAACAGCTTACAACCCGTTAACCGGTGAAGAAAAAGGATTTAACATAACTGTAAAATCATTAATCATGCAAAACGATTTAACCAAATACTACTTAAATGCTTCTAAGTTTGAAGCAACTGTCTACAACAAAGACGGATCTTTAGCAGTAAACAAGAATGTAACCTTTAACATCAACGGAGTATTCTACACTAAAACCACTGATAAAAACGGTGTTGCAAGCTTAGGAATTGCTTTAAGACCAGGAAACTATACCATTACAACAATGTATGACGGATTAGACATTGGAAACAAAGTCACTGTCATGCCAACTTTAGTAACAAAAGATCTCTCCATGAAACACTTAGACGGCAGTAACTTTACTGCTTTAACTTTAGATGGTCAAGGTAAGCCATTAGCTAATCAAAATGTATCATTTAATGTAAATGGTGTTTTCTATCATAAAGTTACTAATAAAGATGGTATTGCAAGCTTGGGAATCAGATTAATGAGCGGTGAATACATTATAACTTCCTACTGGAATGACTTCCAAACAGGAAACACAATAAAAATAAGTCCTTAAAGAGAATTCCCAATTCTCTTACTTTTTTTTCTTTTTTTAATAGAGGATGGGAAAAAATTAACTTTTTGAGTTGATTTGTTTTTTAATATTTTTTGGTATTTGATTGTTTTACTATCTTAAATTCTTTTATTTTTCGTTAATTGTTTTGTTATTTTTGTATTGGTAAAATAAGTTTATATCAATTGTTATATTTTTATTTGATGGTTGTTTTAGGGTTATTTTTATCCATTGATTATGTTTTTTTTTAATTTTCGGTTATTTTGTTGAATATTTTTTTGAGGTTTATTGCTATTATAAGTAGTGTTAGTTCTGTTTTGACGTTTTGTAGTCCGTATGAGTTTGTTTGTCTGTATTCTAGGTTTTTTATTAGGTTTCCAAAGACTATTTCTATTGTGCTTCTTTTTTTGTAGGTTTCTTTTTCTTTTGGATCTTCGAATTTAATGGCCATGTTTTTTCTTGATTCTGTTCCATATTCGGTTATTGTTTTGTATTGGTTGTATCCTGCACATTTTGTTTGATTGTGACAGTATTTGCATTCTGTTGTGTAATATAATTTTTTAGTTGTGCCATTAGAGAAGTATTCTTTTTGAAATGGGAGTATTTTGTTATTTGGGCATATATAAGTGTCTTCTTCTGCTTTGTATGTGAAGTTTACTTTTCCAAATGGTTTATTTTCTTTGTTTTTTGGTTTTACTTTCATTGATTGTGTTCTATTTGGTATTATTGCTGTTAGATTGTGGTTTTCCATGTAATCAAGTGCATATTCTGAGTAATATCCATTATCTGCTAGTATTACTGTGTTTTTGAGTGTGATGTTTAAATTTTTTTGAACATTGTTTATTTCAGGTATTAATGAGTTTAAATCTATGGGGTCTCGTATTAAGTTTATATCTATTATTATTCCTGTTTTTGTGTCATTTACTGATTGTATGTTGTAATTGAAGTCCGTTCCTCCTTTTTTATTTAGCATCCAAAGTGCTTCTTTGTCTGTTGTGCTTATGCTTCTTTGTTTGCTTTTAGTTAAAATTTGCTCCATTTCATCTAATTCGATTATTGCATGTGTGTAATGATTTATTGATTTTATTGCTTTTGTAAAATAGTTTATACAGCCTTTTCGTACTTTCTTTTTTTGTTTTGAGTTGTTTTTGTTTATTTCTTTTTTAGTTTCAATTAAATATTTTTGTGCTTCTTTTATTAATTTGTCTTTTCTTGAAATAGTGTGTGATTTTTCGATTTGATTGGTGAATTGTTGTGTTTTTTCTTGTTTAAAGATATATTGGAGGAAATAGATGTCTTCCATTTTTAATATTTTTGATTTTGATGCATTGGCCCGTATTTTACTTCCATCAATTGCAATAGTTGATAAATCTAAGAATTGATAATATTGGGCGAATTTAACGCAGTCAACAAATAAATCACTTATGATTTGATGTGATTTTCTTTTGAAATCATTTATCAAATGATAAGATGGTGTTTCATAGTTCATTAGCTTTTGATATCTTGTATCAAATAATAATTTCGTGTTTATTTTTCTTCCACTTGTTATGCCTTCGCTTGATGCCAAAATAAGCACTTTACAAAGTGAAATTTCACTATATCTTGGTCGGCCAATTTTATTGGTTCGTTTTTCAATATCATGATTGTTGAAAAACCAGTTTACAAAGTAATCAATGAAAAATACAAATTTTTCATGCTTTGTTTTTATATCTTCAAAATCTAATAACTTTTTAAGTTCATTTAAATCCATTGAATTATTAATAATGTTATTTAAATACATTATATTAACCTATCTTTTTATACTAATATATTTATACTTCATACTATAAATATTAAACTAATGACAAACCAAGAACAAATACCCATTGAGAGAAAAATAACTCAAAAAGAACTTACACAAAAAATAAAAGATTTAGAAAAAGAATTAAAAGTATTAGAACGCTTAAAATTTATTAATTACAGATATCAAGGAAAAAGTGTAGATGAAGCAGTAGCCCTAATTGGTGTTACTAAACGAGTCGGATACATATGGCAAGAGCGATGGAACAAAGAAGGCATTGAAGGCTTAAAACCAAGATATAAAGGCGGAAAACAATCAAAAATATCTTCAGAACAATTAGAAGAACTAAAAAAATACTTAATAAAAAACAATATAACAAACACAAAAGAAATAAAACAAATAATAGAAGATGAATATCAAGTAAATTTTTCAGAAAAACACGTAAGAACATTAATACACAAAATGAATCTAAAATAAACAAAAAAATAAAAACAAAAGTATGTGAAAAATAAGATCAAATTACTTTCTTCCCACCCTCTAATACTCTTTTTATTGTAATTTACTTTGATAATTTTTAAATATTATTTTAGATATAGGTATATTTTAATTATACTTGAGTTTTTTGAGTATAATTTAAATTTTTTTGGTGAAATTTTAATGAAATTGAATAAAGTGATGTTAGTTGGTATTTTTTTACTGGCTATTTTGACTCTTGGTGCAGTTAGTGCACAGGAGGGTTCTTCTGCTGATGTTTTGGCAGTTGATAGTGCTTCATCTCCTGTTTTAGGTGATGGGATAAGTTATGATAAGACGATTTATGTGAATACTACTGGCGATGATTCAAATTCCGGTAGTCAGACTAGTCCTTATGCTACAATAAATAAGGGTATTTCAAGTGTCAATGCTTCTGATAATGCAGTTATTTATTTAAGTAAAGGAACATTCACTGGGGATAATAATACTGATTTAAGTATTAATTTGGCTCATAAAAATTATAATGGTTCTTTGACTTTTATTGGTCGAGGATATGATAAGACTTTTATTGATGGGGAGCAGATGGCTCCTATTTTTAAGTCAATGAGTGGGGATTCTATAATTGTTTTTAAAAATATTGCATTTATTAATGGTAAATCCAATACAGGTGGTGCTATTACAAGTAATGCTGTTTTAACTATTGATAATTGTTTGTTTGAGGATAATTATGCAACAGGTTCTAATGGTGGTGCAATTTATCAGCGATCTAATGATTTTAAAGTAATTAACACTATTTTTAGGAATAATAGTGTTAATAGTTATGGTGGATCAATTTTTGCAAGTAGTATGCAAAATGCACAACTTATGAATTGTGTATTTGAAAATTCTATTGCTAGAAGCTCTTATTGCAGTGGTGCAGGTGCATATATTTCTGTATCTAATAGTACTATAATTAAGAATAATAGGTTTGTTAATATATCTACTTCAGGTAATGCAAAAGATGCTGCATTATATGCTAATTCCGGCTATAATGGAAATGGTATTATTGTAAACAATACTTTTATCAACTGTAACAATAAAGGGCAAAGTAGTGCTGTAATTAATATTAATGGTAAGAATTTTGTTAAAGGTAATGCTTTTGTTAATTCTACTTCTGCAAGTAAAGGTCAAATATTTAATGGTGGAAGTATGAATGTAATTATTACTTTTTTAAATAATTCTACAACTTCTCCTACTTTTAAAGTTTCATGTAGGGTAACTGATGTTGACGGAAACAATGTTTCAGGTCAAACTCAGGCATATAATGGTGTTACTTTTTATATTAATGGTGAACAGGTAGGTCAAGCAGCAGTTAATAATGGTTTAGCTGTTTTATCTCTAACTAAATTAATTCCTAATGGGGATTTAGTTATTAATGGTACTTGGGGTAATAATAATGTTTCTATGACTCCGGGTATTTTATCTGTTAATATTGATCAAACTCCTATTGATTTATGGGTTGACGGTGCACGTGGTAGTGATTTAACTGGTGACGGTTCTAAACTTAATCCATTTAAAACAATAGGGTATGCTATAAACCACGGTTTTGGAAAATCTTTATATCCAACTATCCATATAAATAGTGGAACTTATAGTGGTGTTAATAATACTAATTTAACTTTTTCTAATCTTGGTAACTTGACTTTAGTCGGTGAAGGATATAATAAAGTATTAATTGATGGTCAAAATAAAGATAGATTCCTTGATTTTGGTACTTATACTAATGTTATTTTAAGAAATTTAACTTTTGTAAATGGTTATTCTGGAAGTTATAATAATGGAAAATATTATGAATTTAATATTCCTAATCTTAAAATAAAAGATTGTATAATTTCTAATTGTAATCAATCTTATGGGGGATGTGTATTATCTTCATCAAATGCACCAATAATTGATAATTTGACTTATATTAATAATTTTGGTCATTTGGAAGTGAACCATGCAATAATTAACAATTCCTATTTTGCAAATAACTCTGGTCAGGGTAATGGTGGAGCAATTTATGCTATTAATTTAACAGTTTTAAACTCTAAATTTATAAATAATCGAGTTGTTGGACTTAGTCAATCATATAATGTTGAAGGTGGTGCTATTTATGCTCAGTTAGGACTTTATAGTGAAAATAATATTTATGAATCTAATTATGCACAAGCTTCTTCTGGTGCAGTTTATGTTTTCAACAGTAATTTTGCAATTCTAATTAATGATACTTTCATTAACAATTCTGCAAAAAATTATGGTGCAGCTTCTTTAAGTGTAGGTATTTATTCATCTAATGCTGGTGAGCCTAATTGTACTATAAAAGGAGTTAAATTTATAAATAATTCTGCTATTAATGATGGTGGGGCTATATTAATAAATCCTACATCTATTTCTGATTCTATATTTGAAAATAATACTGCAGGTCATAATGGTGGAGCTATTTATGTTGCACATAATGGTAATCAATATCGTTATTCTAATTTTACATTAGATAATTGTTTATTTAAAAATAATACTGCAAATAATGATGGTAAAGATATTTACTTATCTAATTCATTAGCTACTTTACCTGATCTTGTTATAACATTTAAAAGTAAAAATATAACAACTTTAAGTGATGTATTATCTGCTAATATTTCTCTTAAATCTGGAGCTATTGTCAGTGGAGGTATTGTTAAATTTTTAATTGACGGTAAATATGTTGGTGTAAGTAATGTTGTTAATGGAATAGCTACATTTAATTATGTTGGATTTAAAAATGGAACTTATACATTGTCTGGTGTCTATGATGCTGAAACTAATTCTACAATTTACAATAATGGAACTTTAAATATTAATATTACTGGTGTTTTAGATAATGTTGAGGTGTATGTATCTTCTGTTAATGGTAATGATGAAACAGGTGATGGCAGTTTAGTTAAACCATTTAAAACTATTAAATTTGCTTTAAATTATGCTTATACTAAATCTAACAGTATTACAATTCATATTTTGGAAGGTAATTATAGTGGAATTGAAAATACAAATATTACTCTTCAAGCTACTACCAAAATAAGTATTATTGGTGCTGGAATGAATAAAACATTTATTCATGGGGATAATAAAAATTTCTTTACTAAAATTTTATCTGGTTGGGAAACTATTATAATAGCTAATATGACCATAAATAATATGTCTACTAATTATGTATCTAATAGGGTAATATCTCTACAATCTCCAATTAGTGTTGAAGATAGTTGTAATGTTATTATTGATGGTGTAAACTTTACTGCAGGCCATGGTTATTCTGGAGGAGCTATCAATAATAGGGGTAATCTAAAAATAAATAATTCATATTTCTTTAATTGCGGTGATTCAAATCAGGGTGGAGCTATTTATAATGTTGGTTATTTAACAATTGATAATTCTAAATTTGTTTTAAATCATGCTAAATATTATGGAACTATTTATAATACAGGTACTTTAATATTTGTTAATTCTGAAATTCAAGATAGTCTTCGTGTAAATGGCTGGACTGGAAATTATGCAATTATTGGTGGTTCAGGTAATGTAACTTTGGATAGCTCTAAATTTTGGATTTCTGGTAAAAATCCAATTGATTTAATTGGAAAAGGATCTACCTGGGCAGATATGCCTGCTGTTTCAATGACTATTGGTGGTGGAGAATATGTAACTATTAATAATTGTATTTTTGATGGTTATAATCAATCTTCTTATAAATTAGCTGCCATTGGTGCTGGAAGTTCTTTAGGGGTGGATACTCCTAAACATTTGACTGTTAATAATTCAATTTTCTTAAATGTTATTTATGTCTTACAATCAGTAGGGGATGCAAGTCTTAAAGGATGTATTTTTGAAAACTTTAGTTATTTAGCAACTTCAAATTGGGATTATAATTTAACAGTTTCAGATTCTATATTTTTATCAGATGTATCTATAAGAACAACATCTACATATGCTAATCCAAAAGTTATATTAAATAATAATTGGTGGGGTAATAATACTGAGCCAGTATATTATTATACATATAACACGGCGGTTATGAAAAATATGACTCCAGATACCTGGTTGGTTTTAACTTTAGATGTTACTAATAACACCGGTTTGTTGCAGGATGCTGTTTTAGCTTTCAAAGTCTTTAATGGAACTAATTTAACTGATTATAATGGTTCTTTACCATTACGTAATTTCAATATGTCTATGGTTAATGGTACTTTAAGTATTGCTAATGGTACAATAGCTAATAATGTTGTTAATGCTTTTGAAGCTAAAGAAGGTAATTATACCATTTCTGCTACTGTTGACGGTCAGAGTGTAACTTATAATGGTGTTGCAAGCATTGGTAAAGGTATTATTGAAGTTAATGATATTGTTGCTGATTATGGTGATGTTATAATTGCTAATGCTACTTTAATAGATAATAAAGGCAATGTATTGGCTAATGTTAATGTGACCTTGAAAGTCAACGGTAAAACTTATACTTTAGTTACTGATGAAAATGGTACTGTCAGTTTTGTAATTGGACAATTAAATGCCGGAAAATACACTTTAGTTTACTCTGTAAGTGGCAGTAAAGTTATTTCTGATATGACTAATTCTTCAACTTTAACTGTTAATAAAGCTAAAGACTCTTTAAAAGTAGATGTTAATGCCAGTGTTGCTGGTGAGGATAGTGTAATTAATGTTGTTGGTCCTAAAGATGCAACAGGTAATGTAACTGTATTGGTAAATGGCAAATCTTATAATGTAGTTCTTGTTAATGGATCTGCAAAATTAACCATTAATGATTTAGCTGCAGGAAACTATAATGTTACTGTTACTTATTCTGGTGATAAAAACTATGAAAAACAAGTAATCAGGACTAATTTCACTGTAGATATTAATAAAAAAGTTAATTTAAACATTTCTGACATTGTGATGATTTACAAAGACGGTACAAGGATGGTTGCTGTTTTAACTGATTATTTAGGTAATCCTATAGCTAATGCTACTGTGTACTTCACTATTAATGGTCAAACTTATGCTAAAACCACTGATGCTAACGGTACTGCTTCCATGGGATTAAACTTAGTATCTAACATCTATAATGCTGTCATTTCTTATAACGGTTCTGATAAGTATAATAAAATAAGTAAGAATATTACTGTAACTATTAATCCGACTATTGTAGCTGATGATTTGGTTAAAATGTATCAGAACGCTACCAGATTCTATGCTAAATTCACTGACAGTACTGGAAAAGCACTGGCTAACACTGAAGTTAAATTTAACATTCACGGTGTTTTCTACAATAAAACAACTGATAAAGACGGTGTAGCTGATTTAGGTATTATGTTAAGACCTGGAAATTACATTTTAACAGCTTACAACCCTGTAACTGGTGAAGAAAAAGGATTCAACATAACTGTTAAATCTTTAATAGTTCAAAGTGATTTAACCAAATACTACTTAAATGCTTCCAGATTTGAAGCAACTGTCTACAACAAAGACGGATCTTTAGCAGTAAACAAGAATGTAACCTTTAACATCAACGGAGTATTCTACACTAAAACTACTGATAAAAACGGTGTTGCAAGCTTAGGAATCAGTTTAAGACCAGGAAATTACACTATTACAACAATGTATGACGGTTTAGATATTGGAAACAAAGTCACTGTTTTACCAACTTTAGTAACTAAAGATCTCTCTATGAAGTACCTTGACGGCAGTAACTTTACTGCACAAACTTTGGATGGTCAAGGTAAGCCATTAGCTAATCAAAATGTATCATTTAACGTAAACGGTGTCTTCTATCACAAAGTTACTAATAAAGATGGTATTGCAAGCTTAGGAATCAGATTAATGAGCGGCGAATACATTATAACTTCCTACTGGAACGACTTCCAAACAGGAAACACAATAAAAATCAGTTCTTAAAGAGAATTCACAATTCTCTTAACTTTTTCTTTTTTTAGTTAAATTTTTATTTTATCAGACATATTTTCTTTATTTTAATTGTTTCAATTAAGAAAATGATGTTATTGGTAGTTTATGATATGTCTAAGGGCATTATACTAAAATTGCTAATTTTTTTGTTTAAGTTATTGAATATTATTTTTTTGCTGTAAGTTTGTAAGTTGATGTTTTAAATTTATTGGTAGCCTCAAAAGTTATTTTTTCATCATATTAAATAGAAAATGATTTATATTAACTATTTAAAAATATATTATGTATATGGTAAAAATAATTTTATCATATCATTTAATATAAACTAATTTATGGAGGTAAAATCAATGGTAAAAAAGATTAATGTTGTATTAATATTGTTAATCTTTATATTATCATTATCTGCCGTATCTGCAGTAGATGATATATCTGCTGTAAATGGTGCTAATGATAATATTGCAATTGGTGATTATAATGAAAATCCACAAGATAATGGAAATACTTATACAGATTTATCTAATGTAATTAAAAATGCTGAAGTTAATTCTACAATATCTTTAGATAAAGATTATGCATATAATAATTCTGATTTCCAAAATTATCAAAAAGGAATACCAATAGTTGAAAATATAACAATTAATGGTAATAATCATAATATTTTAGTAACTGGTGCAGATTCTGCATTTATGATTAAAAATGCAAATGTGACTTTAAAAAATATTAATTTTAAAGGGGATTCATTTGGACCGGTTATTGCTGTGGAAAATGGACAATTAACACTTTTAAATTGTTCTATTCAGAACGTTAATAGGATTATTCCTGTTGAAGGTGCAATTGGGGATGGTTTCAGTGTTAATGATATAATAGCCATTGCAAATCATGTTGAAAATTATTATGTTGAAACTAATGTTTTACCTAATAATGTAATTTACAATGGTAAAAGTTATGGATTGCCGGTTATTTCTCAATTGCTTGGACAGGCTATTTTAAATTATTATGCTAATAATATGAATGATGTTTCTGTAACAAAATTATTGGGTAATCCGGGCAATGGTGTAGGTTCTTATAATTCTTCAATTAATTATACTCAAAAAGCATATATTTCTAATACTGAAGGTATTGAAAGGGGAGGATTTACACAAAGGTATATTAATTGGTGTAATAGTCATAATGAGCCAGCTAATTATGTAGGTTCAACAAATGGAAATCTTTATTATTCTTCAATGGTTGAATCATTTGCAAGAGCATTATCATATTATGGCAAAAATAATCAGTTTCCTGAATTTATGAATTATTATGGTAATATTAAAATAGCTGCTTCAACTTCTGGAAATGGAATTTATTCATATAATTCTAATTTAACAATTGAAAATACTATTTTTAAAAATGTAACTGGAAATAGCAATGGTGGAATTTATGTTCAATATGGTAATATATTAATAAATAACACTATTTTTGAAAATAATACTGCAAATAGGGGTGCAGCAATTTTCGTTGATTCTGCTACTGATGTAATAATTGATAATTCAAAATTCAGCAGTAATATGGGTACACAAAAATCTACCAATGGTGCTGTAGTTAATATTTATAAATCTGGTGCAAAAATAACTAATTCTGATTTTACAGATAATAAATGTTTATTAATGAGAGGAATAATAGAACTTAAGTTAAATTCAGAATCATTAATTGATAATTGTACATTTATGAATAATGAAGCATATGAAGCTGCAGGAATTGCTGCAGATCAAAGTAAAAAACTTACTATTAATAATTCAAAGTTCATAAGTAATGGAGTTTCTGGTTCTTATGGTTTTGGAGGGGTTTTCAACAGTCAATCAACTCCAATTGAAATTATAAACTCTGAATTTATGAATAACTTTGCTTCTGGTTCTAATCCATGGGGTGGAGTTGGAATGTTTTCAGGAGCAACTTTTGGCATTGTTAATTCCACATTTGTTAATAATTCTGTAAGAAATGAAGCAATGTCTACTGATGATGATAAAAACCTTGGAGGAGCAATATTTGCACAAAATAGTGCTACTGTAAATATTGTTAATTCAATATTTAAAGAAAATGCTGCGGTTAACAAAGGTGGAGCATTATATGCTCAAGGAAATTCTAATTTCATTATAACTGATTCATTATTTGTAAACAACTCAGCTAGAAATGGTGGAGCAATATACTCTAAAGAAGGATCAGTTCCAATGTCTGTTAAAGATTCTTGTTTCAAAAATAATAATGCTACTGCTGGAGGAGCTATATTTACAGACGGCACTTCAAGTGGAGATGTTAGTAACTCTACATTTATTAATAATAGTGCTAATATGGGTGGAGCAATAGTTGCTACATCTGGCTGTAATGTTAAAAATTCTTATTTTGAAAACAACAGTGCGTTAAGTGGTGAAATTAAAGAAGGTGGAGCTATTTATGCATTTGTTCTTCATTTGGAAAATTCTACTTTTGTAAATAATATTGCAGATAATGGTGGTGCAATATCTGTTCAATCTCATGAATATATTTATAATTCTACATTTATCAATAATAAAGCGAATAAATCTTCAGTTATTAGTTTAATCTATGCAATGGGTGGCGGTAATGTAAATTACAATATTTTTATCAATAATACTGGTGAAAATATTTTATCTGCTGCAGGAACATCAGATTCTATAAATTTAGATTATAATTATTGGGGTGTAAACAGTGATCCTAATTCTTTAATCAAAAAAGGAGAAAAAACTATTTTAAATAAATGGATTACAATAGGAATTGAAGGTAATTCTACAATTTATGCAGGTAGTGAAGCTCTTTATAATATAGCATTCCAAGGTGAAAATGCAGATAAACTACCTTTATTCAATACTGATGTTACTTTAATTCCTAATGCAGGAACTTTAAAGCCAAGTAATATTTCACTTAACAATAAATCCAGTGTTGGTATTTTAATTAATAAAGCAGGTAACTTTACCCTTGTTATTGGTCAAGAATATAAGAATTTAGCTACTTACAACATTACAGTTTTAAAAATTAACTCTAGTATAAATGTTAATGCAGATGATACTGTTTATGGTAAAGATGTTGTTGTTGTAGCTAATGTTCCTAGTGATGCTGCAGGTAATGTTATTTTTACTGTAAATGGTGTTAATAAAACAGCTGTTATTGATAATGGTGTGGCTAGTGCTACTTTTGCTGGTTTAACTGTTGGAGAATATCAAGTAACTGCAACTTACAGCGGTGATGACAAATATTTAATTTCAACTAACAATACTAAATTCAATGTTATTAAAGCTAAATCTGATATTGTTTTAAATATTAATGATATTGTTTATGGCGATGATGTAACTGTTGTTGCTAATTTAGCTAAGGATGCTACTGGTAATGTTATTTTTACTGTAAATGGTGTTAATAAGTCTGCTGTTGTTGTTGAGGGTGTGGCTAGTGCTACTTTTGCTGGTTTAGGTGCTGGTGATTATAGTGTTGTTGCCAGTTATGCAGGTGATAATAATTATAAAGCTTCAAATAATTCTACTAAATTCAGTGTAAGTAAAGCTGATGGTTATATTGAAGTTGTTGTTCCGGATAATCTTAAATTTGGTGATAATGCTACTATTGTTGCTAATTTAGCTAAGGATGCTACTGGTAAGGTTGTTTTTATTATTGATGGTGTTAGTAACTCTGCTGTTATTGATAATGGTGTTGCAACCTTTAATGTTGCAGCTTTAACTGCAGGTAATCATAATGTTACTGTTGTATATAATGGTGATAAAAATTACAAAGCAATTAACAGTACTAAATTATTTAATGTAGCTAAAATAGATTCTAATGTCAAAATTAATGTAACTGATATTGTTTATGGCAATAATATAAGTATTGTAGCTACTGTTCCTGGTGATGCTGCAGGTAATGTTATTTTTACTGTAAATGGTGTTAATAAGTCTGCTGTTGTTGTTGATGGTGTGGCTAGTGCTACTTTTGCTGGTTTAGGTGCTGGTGATTATAGTGTTGTTGCCAGTTATGCTGGTGATTCCAATTATAAATCTTCCAACAGTACTGCTAAATTTAATGTAGCTAAAGCTGATGTGGATGTAAAAATTAATGTTGGTGATATTAAGGTTGGTGAAACTGCAGTTATTACTGTTAATTTATCTCCAAGTGTAGCAGGTAATGTTACAGTTATTGTTAATGGCAAATCTGAAACAGTAAATGTTACTGATGGCAATGCTACTTTAAAAGTTGCTAATTTAGCAGCCAATAAATATGATGTCCGTGCTATTTACAATGGCAATGATAATTACAATGTGGCTAAAGCAAATGCTTCATTTGTTGTTTCTAAAGTGTCTGACTATAAAATGAATGTTACTGTTCCTACAATAGCTGCCGGTGAAAATGCTGTAATTGAAGTATCTTTACCTAAAGATGCAACTAACAATGTAACTGTTGTAATTAACAATAAGAAATACACTGCTGCTGTTTTAAATGGCAGTGCAAAAGTTATAATTCCTGGATTAACTGCCGGTAAATACAATATGAGCGTAAATTATAGTGGTGATGATAAATACACTCAATCATCTGCTAACTTCAATATAACTGTAGAAGCTAATAAGAATGTTAATTTGAACATTTCTGATATTGTGATGATTTACAAAGACGGTACTAAAATGGTTGCTGTTTTAACTGATTATTTAGGTAATCCTATAGCTAATGCTACTGTATACTTTACTATTAATGGTAAAACTTATGCTAAACCTACTGATGCTAACGGTACTGCTTCCATGGGATTGAACTTAGTATCTAATATCTATGGTGCTACTGTTTCTTATAACGGTTCTGATAAGTATAATAAAATAAGTAAGAATATTACTGTAACTATTAATCCGACTATTGTAGCTGATGATTTGGTTAAAATGTATCAGAATGCTACCAGATTCTATGCTAAATTCACTGACAGCACCGGAAAAGCATTAGCTAACACTACTGTTAGATTTAACATTCACGGTGTTTTCTACAATAAAACAACTGATAAAGATGGTGTAGCTGATTTAGGTATTATGTTAAGACCTGGAAATTACATTTTAACAGCTTACAACCCTGTAACCGGCGAAGAAAAAGGATTCAACATAACTGTTAAATCTTTAATAGTTCAAAGTGATTTAACCAAATACTACTTAAATGCTTCCAGATTTGAAGCAACTGTCTACAATAAAGACGGATCTTTAGCAGTAAACAAGAATGTAACCTTTAACATCAATGGGGTATTTTATACTAAAACCACTGATAAAAACGGTGTTGCAAGCTTGGGAATTGCTTTAAGACCAGGAAACTATACTATTACAACAATGTATGACGGTTTAGATATTGGAAACAAAGTCAGTGTCTTATCAACATTAGTAACTAAAGATCTCTCTATGAAGTACCTTGACGGCAGCAACTTTACTGCACAAACTTTGGATGGTCAAGGTAAGCCATTAGCTAATCAAAATGTATCATTTAACGTAAATGGTGTCTTCTATCACAAAGTTACTAATAAAGACGGTATAGCAAGCTTAGGAATCAGATTAATGGCTGGGGAATACATTATAACTTCCTACTGGAATGACTTCCAAACTGGAAACACAATAAAAATCAGTCCTTAAAGAGAATTCATAATTCTCTTACTTTTTTTTCTTTTTTCCACATGAATTTGAAAAAGTCTTCTATTTTTCTTTGCTTAAATTCATTGATAGTAGAACTTTTTTTTTAATAAACTAAAAATTATACATATGTATTTTTACAAAATACCAAAAATTACCATGATAAATAATAAAAACAAAATGAATTGACTTTATTTATCACTAAAAAAATTCAGATTTTCTAAATTTATTATATATTTTTTTTATTTTCTTAATGCTTTTTTAAATATATTTCAATTAACTTTATTTATTAATAAAAACATAATTGACTTCATAATAAAGTTATTTTATTATTATATAAAATTATGAGGTGTTTTATGAGGAAAAAATTCTTAACAGTATTTTTTATTTTATTGTTTTTACTATGTTTGTCTGTAGTTTCTGCAACTGATGAAAATACTAATTCCAGCATAGTTGCTCAGGATTATGATGGAAATGAATTTTATGTTGATTTAGGTGGAGATGATAGTAACTCAGGTCAACTTAATAGCCCATTTAATTCAATAAATAAAGCAGTAGAAGTATCTAATCCTCGTGATAATGTTGTTATTCATTTAGGGGAAGGTACATTTGAAGGAAATGGAAATGTGATGATATCAATCAATAAAGCTCATTTAAGCCAAGGTGGTTCAATAACTATTGTTGGTGCAGGAGCTGATAAAACTATAATTAAAGGAAGTAGTGCATATTATGCATTTAATATATATGCTGATTCTGTAGTTACTTTAAGAGATTTATCTATTGTTGATTGTAAAAGTGTTGAAGGTGGTGCAATATGCAATTCTGGTACATTGTTAGTTGATAACTGTATTTTCAGGAATAATTTTGCATTTAATGCCGGAGGAGCTATATCTTCTATAGAAAATGGGGATTGTAAAATTTATAACTCAGTATTTATTAATAATTCAGTTACCTGTAATGATGAATATGGGAATGCTAATGGTGGAGCTGTTTATTCATTAAAAAGTGATTTATTAGTTGATTCCTGCAGATTTGTAGGTAATTTTGCAAAGGGTAACTGTTTAAATGCAATTTCTGGAGGAGCTATTTATGTAGGTACTTATTTAAATAATGTTCCTTCTGTGAAAAACAGTAATTTTATTAATAATTATGTTGTTTCAACAAACTTCAGAACAAACTGGGAATATGCCAAAGGCGGATCTATTTATATGATAAACTGTAACTTATTTAATGATTCTTTTATTAATTCTAGTGTTACAGGAAATAATGGAGTAGGTGGATCTTATTATTCTGAACCTAAATACTTAAATAGTATTTCCAATATTTTGAGAATTAACTCAACTGTTAATGGTGTTTTGGAAAGTAATATTTATCCTGCTGATTATGATGGAAAGTACTCTAATGAAGTTGTAGTGTATGTTTCTGTTAATGGTAATGATGAAAATGGTAACGGGTCTTTTAATAATCCTTATGCTACAATAGCTAATGCAATTGCTAAATCAGCGGGTAATGTATATAACTTGAAAGTGTATTTGTTAGATGGAGTTTATAGTGGAGCAGGCAATACTAATATCAGTTTGCCAAGTAGTATGAATATTCAAATTGCAGGTATTGGTTCTAAAGTCATAATTGATGGAAGTGGTTCTAATTGGTTTGCAGCTAATGAAAGATCAATTTCTGGATTTAAATATGTTTTATCTAATTTAACTTTAATTAATTTTAAAGCTAAAAGCACAGGATATAAAAAAGAAAATAATATTGGGGTTATTTCTAATTATGCAGATTTAACTATTGATAATTGTATTTTTAAAAATATTATAGGTTCTTCAATATCCAATTATGATTTGGCTAATTTAAAGGTTATTAGTTCATCATTTGTAGATTCAAAACACTTGGGATTCTATGGTGGTGTTTTATTTAATTATGATGCTAATGCAAGATTTTATAATTGTATTGTAAATAATTATTCTTCAACAGATATTTTTTATTCTACAGCAGTAAATACAGAAAATGTTTATTTGGAGTTTTTTAATTCAACATTTAAAAATTTAAAAAGCTTTGATTCCAGATGTAAGTTTTTAGGAGCAAGTAATACAAATGTTACTATGAGCCATATTAATTACATAGATAATGATTGCAATTTTGCAGTTGCTTATGATAAATCCTCTGTGAAAATAGATAATTCTGTATTTAAAAATAGTAACTGGTTAAGCGGGTCTGTTAATGGAATGATATGGAATGTTTATAATTCCTCTTTTATAAATATAAACTCTTTAACTTTCAGTTCAATTAATGATTATAAAAGTAATTTTAATGGATGTCTATTTGATGGTGAAAGCGTAGTATTTAAAGGTAATTTAATTAATGTTAAAAATTCAAGTTTTTATAATAATAGGATAACTATTCAAAGTGATAACAATAATGGAGATTTAGATTTTGATTATAATTATTGGAATAATAACAATCCTAAAAATATGATTGATACAACTGCAAATGTTAAATTAAATTATTGGATTGTTAAACATTTATCTGCAGAAAACTTATTTAATGATAGCTATAAAGTAGTTATTTCTTATAAATTATTTGATGGAAGTAATTATAAAAATTATGATGTTAGATATGTTCCAATAAAACCTGTTAGATTTACTTTAATAACTTCCAAAGGAACTAATTCTTTAGATTCTGGTACATTAATTAATGATATCTTTGAATTTATTAATACGGCTAATGATGATAGAAATGTAGTAGTTAGCTTTACAGATAATACTAAATTAAATATAACTCTTTATAATCAACATAAAGTAGATACTAATATAGATTTATCTCAAAAAACAGCTAAAATAGGAGACATAGTTGAAATTAATGTAAATATTAAGGATAATAAAACAGGATTGGCAGTTGATTTCGGTATTGTTGAAATTTATTTAAATAATAAATTAATAAGTTCAAATAATGTTACTGGATTAGCTATCAGTAAATCTATCACAGTTGATGAAAGTAAATCATTTTATAATATTTCAGTTATTTATAAAGGAAATAATAAATATGCAGATTCTTCAAATTCAGCTATATTAAGAATATCTTCAATTCCTCTAGAAACAGTTATTATTTCTAAAGATTTAACTAAATATTATAAAAACGGATCCCAGTTTGATGTTGTCCTTAAAGATGTTTTAGGTAATGTTCTAGTTGGTAAAATAGTTAAAATCACAATTAATGGTGTTACTTATAATAAAATAACTAATGATAAAGGAGAAGCCAGATTGTCTATAAACCTTTTCCCAGGTGTTTATAATATAACTGTTTTATTTGAAGATGATGATAATTATGTTAAATCATTAAATACCAATAAAATAGTTGTTTTATCCAAGATAATTACAAAATTTGTAGATAACAATAAATTTATTGTTAAATTGGTAAATGATGATGGAACTCCAAAAACAAATGCTTCATTAGCTATTATTGCAAATGGTGTTCAATATAATCGTATTACTAATGGTAGTGGTGAAGCTAGACTTAATGTTAGATTAAATCCGAATAATTATATTTTTGCTGTAACTGATGGTCAGGAAGTTGTTTCAAGTTCTGTTAATGTTTTATCAACAATTGAAACTAGTGATATTTCAATGTTTTATAAAGATGGAACAAGATTTGCAGCTAAATTATATGATTCTAATGGAAAAATTGTATCTAATAAAAAAGTGGCAATTACAGTTAATGGAGTTACTTATAATAAATTAACAGACTCTAATGGTGTTGCTTATTTAAATATAAATCTTAATCCTGGTGTTTATGGTATTTCAGCAAGTTATGATGGAAAAACTGTTTATAATACCATTTCAATTGCAGCTATGCCTGTTACTATAGTTTCATCTAGTGTTAATATTCAACAAGGTACATTTTATAATGTTAAATTTTCTGATGCTTTGTCAAATCCAATCATCGGACAAAAAGTGGGAATGCTTGTTAATGGAGTAATGTATTATCGTGAAACTGATGATTTAGGTGTTGCATCTCTTAAGATTAATCTTAATCCGGGTCATTATATGATAACTTCTGGTTTATTATCTAATGCATATGAAGCTAAAACTATGAATAATATTATAACAGTTAGTGGAGGTTACTTATGAGGTTTAATAAATGTATATTATTAGTAATATATGCAATTATAGCTATTATAGTATTCACACCATTATATGCTGAAAATAGTAATAATACTATATTTACTTTACCAAGTGATGATGTTATTGTATGTGATAATGTTTATACTGGTAATGTAATTAATATTACTGATGATAATTATGGTGATTATTTTGATGTTTATTCAGGTGAGATGAATCCCGAGTCTAATATCAATGATGGAGATAGAATACATATTGGTAATGTTACAGATAAAACATTTGTTATCAATAAACAACTAGAAATCACTACTATGCATAATGGTGATATTATTAAAAATGGTTATATTAAATTAGTTAAAGGTAGTGATGGTTCTAGTATTCATGGGTTAACTATTATTAATGATAAAGTAAATTATGTTGTAGATGGTATACCTAGTATTGATTTAAGTGGTATTGGTTTATTTTATACAAATAATAATTATGTATATAATAATTCTGTTCAATTAGCAGATAGTAGGGGAGTATTTGCACTTCCTATGGGTTCATCATCTAATAATAAGATATATAAAAATAAATTTGTAAGTACATTAAGTACTTGTGCACCTATGAGTGAATGTGATAATAATCTATTTTATGATAATTATTTCCAATCAACTGCAGCTAATGTAATTTATTATAATCCATGGGGTCATGCAGGTTATAGTGGTTCTGGTAAGTGTTTTAATAATTCATTTATCAATAATTACATGTGTTCTTTAAATAGAAACTCTCCTTGGGTTATTGGAATGTCTCTTTTAAGTAATTGTAATGTAAATATTGTAAACAACACTATTTTTAATGTTCGTGATGGTGTTAGTGGTTTAGGTGTTAATTCTACAATAAATGGAAATAAATTTATTGGTGTGTCTAATTTAGCTTTATCCATAAGTAGTGCTAATTTAACTATTGAGAATAATTCATTTTCAGATACATCTATGGCTATAGCTATTTTAAGTAGCAATATAACTGTTAAAAATAATATAATCGAAAATTCTTCAATTGGAATTTGGGTATTTGGAAAAAATGCATCTTTAATATCTAATACTATTAGTTTAGTTGATGGATATTATGCAGTTAATGTTGAAAGTGAAAATGTTTTAATTTTAAATAATAATATTAAAGTGAGTAATTTTGGTGAAGGAATTAGAGTTGCTGAAAATAATGTATCTATAATAAATAATACTATAAGAACTGCTGTTGACTCTGGAATTTATATATTGTCTTCTAATAATGTTATTAGTGGAAATAGGATATCTTCTAATTTATATGGAGTTTATATTGATGCAGTATCTGATTTATATTATTATACTCGTGGTGTACTAGGTGTTTCTTATTATGCTAAAATTGATCAAGGTAAAATAAATCATAATAATATTACAAACAATATAATCAATTCAGCTTCTTACGGAGTTTATCTGGTAGGGACTGTGTATAATACAACTATTATAAATAATAATATTACTACAAATGCAGCTGTAGGTATTGTTGAGAATATTACTGATCCATTTTCAAATAATATTAAAGACAATGTTGTTAATGGTGTTCTTTTAAATTATAGTGGTATAGTTATCAGTGATGATAATTTTAATGTCTATTTTGATGAAAAAGGATGTTTTAAATTTGAAGATATTAATTCTATTGTTTTGGTAATTACAAAACTTTCTAATAAGGACATGTTGATTAATCAAAAAATGACTTTATTAAATGGAGGTTTAGTTAATATATTAACCAATGTTACTATTTCTTTAGTAACTGGATCAAATGGAACATTAATTAAATCATTGAATTTTAAAAACACAGATAAAAATGCGATTATCATAAATAATGTAAGTGATATAACTTTAGAAGACAATAATATAATGTCTGTTTCTCAAATGAAAGATATTTTTGGAATTTCTTTAAATTTATCAAATAATACCGAACTTATTGATAATGATGTATATATTACTGGTGAAAATACATTAATTCAAGGTATTTTACTTAATAATTCTGATAATCTTACATTTGTAAAAAATAGTGTGATTTTAGAAGCTAATAAAATAGCTCAGGGAATTATTATAAATTTATTAAATTCATCTAATTTAGTTAATAATACAATCCATCTTCAAGGAAATGGTGTTTTTGATTGTGTTTTAATTAATGGGTCTAATAATTTGAATATTTTAGGCAATAATATTATAGCTAGGTCTATTTCTAATGTTATTTCACCATTAGCAATTTCTAGTTCTAAAGATATTGTTTTGGATAAAAATAATATTAGTGCAATTGGTGATTTAGTAAAATCATTAAATTTCTCAAATACATCTAATGTTGTTATAGAATCTAGTTTTATTAACTTAATAGGATTAAGTAAAACAGAGGTGATTTTTGCAAATGATGATTTAAATAATATTGAAATAACTAATTGTGTAATTTATTCCAATGCTTTAGGTTTGATCAGTGGAAATATCACATTAAAAGAAAATAAATATGTAATCTATGATGATAATGTTGAAACTTACTTTGATTCAAATGGTATGTTTAGTAATAAGTTAATAACCCAAAAAGATGTGTTGATGTTTGATAATTTAAAATCAAAACATTATACTTTGACTTTTAATCAGGTGGTTATTTTAACTTCTTATTATAAGAATTCATTAATTGATGCAACTTTAAATTTCAATTCAAAATCAAGTAATTCAACTATTAAAAATTTAAACTTTGATTTAGTTGAAAATGTTGCATTTAATTTATATTTTGCATTAAATATTACTATTGAAAATAATAATATTAATTTAGTGTCTTCTAAAGATGTTTCAGCTATCATTATTACTGGAGAAAGTTTTAATAATTTAATTAACAACAATACTGTTAAAATAAGGGGTAATGGTACCCTAACTGGAATTACTATTTATAATTATTATGATGAATATTATGGTTTAAGTCCAAAAAATAATGTAATTTCAAATAATGATATTGTAATCAATTCAAATAATGATGTAATTGCTATTTATAATGCAATGGCTGATAATACAATTATTAGAAACAATAATATTAGAATAGATGCACGTGATCATGCTTATGGTGTTTATAATATTTATTCACAAGATTTCAAAGTATTCATGAGTACTATTTGGACTACAAACACAAAAATTATCCACAATATTATTGAAGGAAATGGATCTATTGTTTGTTTAATTAATTCAATTGAAGCTAAAAACACATTAGTTGATAATAATACATTAATAGCTATAGCTAATGGTTCTTATGGTTATGTAGGATATAAAACATCAGGGGATGTATTAAGATATAATGATTTTACAATAAATGGAACTGGAAATAATGATTTATTTATATCTAATGTAAGTCAAACTGGTATTTATTTATCAAATAGTTCTTCTAATGCATTGATTTTGGAAAATAGTATTATTTCTAATTATGCTCCTGGAAATGATTATGCAATTTATGTAGAGGTTAATTCTAGCAAAATTTCTATTGTTGATAATTATTTAATTAGTGATAATTGGAACAGATACGCTGATAATGCAATATATGCTCCATCAGCTACTTTAACTAATAATGAACTTTATTATGTTTATGTATCACCTGGAGGTAGTGATGAATTAGGTAATGGGTCTATTAATAATCCATTTAAAACAATAAAACATGCACTAAATAAGGTAATTAATAAAGGAATAGTTTATGTACTGGGAGGTAATTATACTGAAGATTATATTACAATTTCAAAAACACTTACTCTTAAAGGATTAGGTAAGGTTATAGTTGATTGTAAAGGTAGTTTATTTAATATTACTAAATCCGGTTCATTAAAAGTTTTTAATATTAAATTTATGAATGCAAATGCAACTACAGGTTCAACATTTTACAATTTAGGAAAACTATACTTAGAAAATGTTTCAGTAATCAATTCCACAGCTTTAACTTATGGTGGAGCTATTGTTAATTATGGTGAGTTAATTATAAGAAACTCTACATTTTCATCAAATAAAGCTAAAAATGGTGGAGCTATCACTAATTATAATAAATTAGATATTAAATCATCAAATTTTACTAATAATAGTTGTTATATTAAAGGCTCTGGAGGGGCTATTTATAATTTAGAAAAAGCTACTCTTAGTATTGAAGATTGTAATTTTGTAAATAATAAAGTTGATGCTGAATATCTTATTGAAGAAGATGATTTTGGTGTTCGTTTAGGATCTGGAGGAGCTATTTACAATCGTGGAAATTTATATATTATTAATTCAAATTTCAAATCTAATAGAGCATTTAATTATGGTGGAGCTATTTTAAGTGCATCTACTCAAAAACACGATCTTAAAGTAATCAATTCAACATTTGATAAAAATACCTGTTTTGCAGGTGGTGGAGGAGCTATGTATATTGTTAATGCAAATTTAGACATTGCTAATTCATCATTTACATCAAATGAAATTGGAGAAAATAGTGGTGGAGCTTTATGCATAAGTGAATCTGAAGGTAAAATTTATAATTCCACATTCTTTAAAAACTCTGCAAGTTTTGGTGGTGGTGCAATACAATTTTGGTCTTCTGATATAACTATGGATTTATGTAATATTACTGATAATAATGCTGGAAGAGGTGGTGCTATATCTTATTATGGTCAACGTATTGGAAATCATGTTGTAGGTTCTCTAAATATTTATAATTCAACAATTTATAATAATAAAGGATTTGATAGTGGTGGAGCATTTTATGTTAGAAATTTAAACATGAATGTTAAAAATTCTAATATTTATGATAACTTTGGAGGAGATGGTAAACATACTCTTTCAGTTGAAATAAATTATCCTACAAAACCAGTTAACAATATTGATTTAAATGGTAATTGGTGGGGTAGTAATAGTGGCCCTGGAGAAGATGTTTGGTTAAATGCACAATATTACAGGGAATGGATTAAAGATAAAATTTCATGGGATGTACTTAATCCGAATCCTAATCCTAATCCTAATAAACCTGGAAGCAATACAAGACCTGGTCAATCAAATAATAATCCAATTGTAGGTCCAAGTACTGGAGGATTATTAAACCCAGGGAGACCTGGACAAAATGGATTTGGAACGGGTATTGGAACAGGAACTGGAAGTGGTTTTGGTTCTGGATCTGGTAATGGTATGGGTTCTGGAAGTGGAACTAATGCTGGTGGAAGTTCCGGAAGTCATGGTGGAAGATTTGGTTCTGGTAGTGGATTTAATGGAACAGCCTATTCTAACCAAGGCACATTAGGTGATTTAGGTTCATCTTCAAGTTCTGGAGCTGGTGGGAGTGAAGCAGGATCTCCATCTTCAGCTTCATCAAATAATGCAATTTATGAACTTAATAAAGATGTTAAAAAAGCATTGTCTGGATATAATATAATTTATGGAATTATATTTTTAATAGTCATTATATTATTAATTATATTTGGATATAAACGTAATTCTAAAGAGGAGGATGAATAAATGAGCAATTTTAAACCAATTTTAATTTTGTCTTTATTTGTATTATTTATGGTTTCATTAGGAGCTATATCTGCTGAAGATGTAAATGTTACAGTTATAAGTGATTCTCAAGTAGATAATTCAGTATATGTTGATTCAAATATAGTTGCTAATGGAAATGGGACTATTGATAATCCTATAAGTAATATTAAAAATGCTGTTGATTTAGCAAATAATGATTCTACAATTTATCTTAAAGGTGGAAATTATTCTGGTGTAGAAAATAATGGGATAATCATTAATAAAACATTAACTATTACTTCTTGTGATGGACTGGCTATTATTAATGGTGATTATAAAGATTATATATTTTACATTGGAGATAAAGGTTGTTTAACTTTAAAAAACATTAGCTTTGCTAATACAAATTATTTAAATGTTAAAACATATGGAGCTATTATAAATTATGGTAATCTTACTGTGGAAAATAGTTTCTTTGATAATGCAACTGGTTTAAGAGCAGGTATTATATTAAATTATGGAAATTTAACTGTTACTAATTCTGAATTTAAGAATAATACTGCAAAATATTATGGTGGAGCTATAACCAACTTTGGTTTTGCAAATATTGTTAATTCATTATTTGAATCCAACACTGCTGCTGAAGGTGAGGCTATTTTAAACAGTTATGACATGTTTATTTCAAATTCAAGATTTGTTAATAATAATATTTCATCAAGTAAATATCAGGATGCTGAAAGTTTAATAGATATTTCATCTTCATACTTTATGGAAAATTCAGGTATCTTTGTTAAAGATAGTGGTATACATATTAAAGAATCTTATTTGACTTTAATTAATACAACAAACTCTATTGTTGATATTAGCTATTCATTTATCAATACTTATGATTTTATTAACTCAAAAATCAATGTTGATGAT
Organism: Methanobrevibacter intestini; assembly: GCF_047402955.1. NCBI lineage: Archaea > Methanobacteriati > Methanobacteriota > Methanobacteria > Methanobacteriales > Methanobacteriaceae > Methanobrevibacter > Methanobrevibacter intestini. Next base: position 195,158 of record NZ_CP187956.1, on the reverse strand, counting down.
AATTTATGGTGTTCTAATGAAAACATTCCTAAACAAGCTAATAGATGGTTAATAATGACTTTTACTGATAAAAATACTGGAAGTTCCATAATTCCATCTAAAACCGTTACTGATGTTTTAGTTAGTTTTAAAACATGTAATGGAAAATCTACATATAGTTTGCCTTCTAGTGTTAATTTACCTCATGTTTATATTCAACTTGAAGCAGATAATGGTAAATTTAAAGAAAATGGTGGATTTTTAGTAAATAATGTATTTTCAACTACTTATTATGGTAATTCTAAAGACACATTATTATTTGCAATGATTGATGATTATTTTGCTACTTTAACAGTGGGATCTGGTGTTAATAATGGGAAAATATATGTTTCAAATTCAGGTTCTGATGAAAAAGGAGATGGATCTATTAATAATCCATATAAGTCATTAGTTAAAGCAGTTAATGTAGCTTTAAATGGTGACACTATTTTGATTGCAAAAGGAAGTTATTATGGTTGGAATAATTCTGGACTTTTAATTAATAAAACTTTAACATTTTCCAGTTATAATGGTGAGGTTATATTATACAGAGATAATTTTCATACAATGTTTACAGTTACACTAAGAGGAAATTTAAATTTAATGAAATTGACCTTAACAGCTGAAGACAAATCAAAATTCTTCCCACTTGTAAATAACTCTGGAAAAACAATTATAGATAATTGTATTATTAAAAATATTGATGGGGGAGATAAATATAAATATAAATCATATCAAGCATTATCTTATCAGTATTATTCTAATCAAAGTGTAATTTACACTAGTAATGATTTATTTATTAATAATTCATTATTCACGGATTTAGAAGATATTGTTATTAGATCATACTTTTATACTGGAGATAATTATTTTAAACATTTTGACGTGAATATTGAAAATTCAGTATTTACTAATTGTAAAGGTTATGCTTGGGAAACTGTATGGGATAGCCAAACATATGCTGATAAATTGGATGTTGTATCTCCATCATTTATAATTAATGTAGGTGCAGAAAATGTTTTAATTAATAATTGTACTTTTAAAAACAATTTAGCATCTGTTATGCGTGTTAATGCCTCTAAATCATTTTTAGTAAATGCTTCTAAATTTATAAATAATAGAGGTTCTATTTATTCTTTAACAAATGGTGTGATGAATAATACATTGATAAGTGAAGATAATGGTCCAGTTTTAAGATTTGTAACTGGCCATACTCTTTCAATAATTAGAAATATGCAAAATGTTATTAATTCAAATTTCACTAAAAATAATGATGTTATTATAAATACATGGTATTCTTATTCAGATAATGTCTATTTGTATAATTGTTCTTTTTGGAATAATAGTAATAACCATGCTCAAGGTTATGGAAATACTAGTGGAAAAGGATTAATATTAAATGGTGGAAATATGACTGTAGATTACTGTACTTTTGAAAACAATTCAGTATTCTATGGTGGAGTGTTTTATAATGATGGAACAGCTATGGGTGCAGGTGGAATTTATTATTCTACATTAAACATTACTCGTTCAGTATTTTATAAAAATAATGCTGTTTTAGGTAAAGATATATTTCATAGAGGTGGTAATTTAGTTGTTTCTGATTGTTGGTGGGGATCTAACAGAGGACCAAATGATGCGAATATTTATAATGCTGCAGGTAGTGTTGAAGTTAAAAATTGGGTTATATTGACATTTGATATTCAGGATAATACATTAATTGCTAGTTTAAATAAAGTAACGGACAATAAAAGTAATATTTATAATATAAGTGGAAATTTACCTTCTAGAATAGCTATCTTTAACTCTTCAATGGTTAAAATAAATCCAAATGTTATTCCATTAATCAATAATCAAGCTAAAGTAAATATTTCATTTAATGGTGAAGATATTTCAGCTACAGTTAGTATAGATAATCAAACAATCAGTTTAATATTTTATAATAAAAACACTATAATTGATTTAAAAGATATTATTGTTTATGGTAAAGGAACTGCATATTCATTTGTTTTAAAAAGTGTAAATGGTTATGTTATATCTAATAAAACAGTTAATTTATTAATTTTAAACGGAACTGATGTTTATCAAAATCATACATTAATAACTAATAGTTTTGGTGTAGCTAGTTTAATTCTTAATTGTAGTATGGGTAATTATACTTTTAAAGCTAGTTATAAGGGTGATGATTACTTTAAACCTGTTCAGAATAGTGCTAATTTGGTTGTAATGCCTTATTATACTTCTGTATTTGTTAAAAGTAATCAAACATTTTATGGTAATGGTAATTTCTTATATATGTATCTTTATGATAATTTAGGTGATGCTGTTGTTAATCAAATAGTTTTATTTACTATAACTAGTTCAAATGGTATTGTTTATAAGAAGTATGCTCTTACTAATTGGGAAGGTCAAGCAGGATTCTACCTTAATTTATCTGGTGGAAATTATAATGTTAATGTAAGTTATTCTGGTGATAATTGGCATTATGGGTCTTCAAGTACTGGTTTATTTAATATATTATCTATTGGAACTAATGTAATCATTGAACAGTCTTTATTTAATGGTAGGGGTAATACTTTAACAGTATTACTTAGAGATAATAACTATAGGGTTTTATTTAATGAAACTTTATCTATTACTTTATCTGATGGTAAAATTGCACAAACATTTGATGTTACTACTAATGAAAATGGACGTGCAGGGATTATTGTTAATTTACTTCCGGGTAAATACAATGTTTATGTGAAATATGGTGGAGATAAGTTAAACTTTGCATCTTCTAGTGAAGGTGATTTAATTATTAATCCTGTTGGCACTCAAATTTCTGCAGATTCCGTTGTTATTTTTAATAGAACGGTTAATAATTATCTTGTTAAATTAACAGATATTTATGGACGTTTGCTTGTTAATGAGACTGTTGTTATTACATCAATTAGTCAAAGTACTGGGGTTAAACAGATATTTAAAGTTAAAACAAATGATGAAGGAATAGCTAATTTAACATGTAATTTAGATATTGGTTATTATTTATTGAAAGTTAACTTTGAGGATAATGAATGGTATGATGGTAGTAATTATGCAAGTACTTTAATTGTAACTGATACTGTTAGTGATTTTAATCCATATGCAACTATTTTAGTTGCTGATGACTTTAATAAGTATTATAAGAATGCTACTCAATATGTTGTTCGTTTGCAGGATATTTATGGCAATCCTATTTCAGATATGGATGTTGTTATTTGTGTTAATGGTGTAAATTATAATAGGATAACCAATAGTTCTGGTGAGGCTAAATTAAATATTAATTTGTATCCTGGAATGTATCATGTAAGTACCAGTTTTGGAGGTTATGGAAACTGGACTAAATCATTTGTTAATAGTTCAGTTACAGTTTTATCTCAAATTATTTCACATGATTTAACTAAAATTTTAAGAAATGGAAGTCAATTTATTGTTAAATTTGTTGATAATGAGGGAAATCCTATTGAAGGCAAAACAATAGACATTTCTATTAATGGAATTGTTTATTCCCGTATTACTAATAGTTCTGGTGAGGCTAAATTAAATATTAATCTTAATCCCGGTAAATATGAAGTTATAACTTCTTGTGGTGATTTTGTTAATCATAATATGGTTAATGTTTTATCTAACATAGAAAGTGATGATCTTTCAATGTACTATAAAGATGGGTCTAAATTTAAAGTAGTTATCTATGATAGTGAAGGTAAAGTTAAACCTAATGCAACGGTTAAATTTACCATTAATGGTGTTTCTTATGTTAAAACTACTGATAATGATGGTATAGCGGCTTTAAGCATTAATTTAAATTCCAATATTTATACAATAACGACTGAATATAATGGTATTGTTAATACTAATCAAATTTGGATTTATAATATGGCAGTTAATATAGGTGCTGTTAATGAAACAGTTGAAAGGGGCAATTCTTTTTGTGTAAAATTAAGTGATGTTAATGGAAATGTATTGTCTGGTGGACAAGTGACATTTAAAGTTAACGGAGTTTCATATATTAAACAGGTTAATGAAACAGGTTATGCAAAATTAAATATTAATCTTAACCCTGGAGTATATAAAATTATCACAGCATTTTCTATTAGAAACTATGAAGATAAACTAGTTTATAATACATTAAATGTGACAAGTCATTAATTTATTCATTTAATGAATAAATTTCTTATTTTTTTTATGTAGGATACTTTTTAAATTTTAATTTTCTGATTTATTTTTTCTTATTTTTTATTAATTCATTTAAATTTACTGTAATTTAAAATTTTTAACAATAAAATGTTTAGTGGTCTGAATTTTTGTCAGTGATAAATATGGTTAATTTATTTTGTTTTTATTATTTGTAATGGTAATTTTTGGTGTTTTGCAAAAATACATCTGTATAATTTTTAGTTTATTAAAAAATGGCCTTAATATTGGTAAATTTAAGTATAATGTGTTACATATATTTATTTTGAGATAAAAATGAAACACAGATTAAATTTAGATATTAAAGACCCAAATTATACTTTGTTGAAAGAAATATTTAAAATTATGAATTCTAGAAAAACCTTTGAAATTTTACCATCATTTGGTTTTAAAAACTTAAATAAACAAATATTTGTTTTTAAAATCATATTTATAAGTATGTTCTTTGATTTAGATAGTCCATTCATATTAAATGAACTTAAATCTAAAAAAAAGCTTCGTAAAATACTTTAATATTTCTGAAGTTTTAAGTGCCAATCAAGTTTATAAATTTTTTTCACTTCAAAATCCTGAAAATCTTATTAAATCTTTAAATTGCATCTTAAATTCAATAAATAATGTTAAAAGAAGAGGAAAAGGATATTTATTGTAGATGTATCTCCTGTAGATTTAGATTTTAATTTTAATAGAAATAAAAAGACAAAAGAACATCTTAAATCATTGAATTTAAAATGGAGTTATTCATCCTCCAAAGGTTTTTATATTGGTTTTAAGGCAACACTTGTCCTTGATTTTGATAGTATGAATCCTGTTTGTATTTTAATCTGCTCAGGAGCTCCAAATGATGCAAAACTTTTTGATGAAATTATGGAAACACTTCAAAAAAGACGAATAATCCAAAAAGGAGACACTATACTTTTTGATAAAGGATATTACAGTTATAAAAACTACCAATTAAGAATTAGTAAATATAAAACCGTTCCTTTTATTTACTCAAAAAATAATTTCAACAAAACAAAGTTTAACGATCAATTATCTTACCCATTACAAGTATTTAACCAAACAAAAAGAATTATGAAAGAAAAACAATTCTACAACAACTTAAAACATGAATTATTCAAAAAATTAGACAAATGGAAAAAATTCAAACTAATACTAAGAAAAATAGAAGACTTTTTCAAATTACTCCAACAAGGACTCAACATGAAACAAATACACAAATATACACCAAAATCAGTCAAAAGAACAGCATATTTGAATGTATTTTTTAGGATCACTAATCATATCACGAGAATTCTACTCAAAAATAGCCATACAACAATTATCCGAAAACTAAAAATTTTAATCCCTAAAAATGTTTATTTTTTAGTTATATTTACAATTTTCTGGTAAAAAATTATTTGGGGGGGGGTAATTGCTCAAATAATATTAATATTTCATGAGTTATTGTTAAATCAGTATTGTATTTCTTTGTGAACAGTTTTATACCACAAAGATAAATATATTAATTGTCAATTTAAATTGGCATAATTAATTAATGGAGGATTAATTTTTGAGAAATAAACTCGCAATATTGACTTTATTGATATTATTTATTGTATCTATTTCTTGTGTTAGTGCTGAGGATAATTCTTCTGTCAGTGTTCTAAGTGGTTCTAACTCTGATGTTTATGTTAGTCCAACAGGAAATGATAATAATGTAGGTGATGTTAATAATCCATTTGCTACAATCAACAAAGCGATAGATTCCAATGTAAGTAACATACACCTATCTGAAGGAAAATTTATTGGTACTGGCAATAATGGTTTAACAATTGAAAACAAAACAATAACCATTATAGGAGCTGGCGTCGATAAAACTATAATAGATTTAAACAAAACTCAATTTATGGATATTAAGTCCACTAGTTCTGTAGTTTTAACTAATTTAACTATAATAAACGGTTATGATAAATATGGTGGAGCTATAGACAATTCTGGTAATTTAACTATCCAAAATTGTAACTTTAAAAACAACTCTGCTAATTCAGGTGGAGCAATATACAATTCTGGTAATTTAGAGGTAAGGGGTTCTACTTTTGAAGATAATATAATTACCATTAATGGTGGTGCTATTTGTTCTTATAGTTATGTAGGTATCTATGATTCTACTTTTATAAGAAATAGAGGTACAGGTACATCTTCAAATGGAGGTTCCATTTATATTAGTGGTAAAAGCGATAAATATTCTGTTTTAAATAGGAATATATTTAAAGATACTTTTGTTGTGCAAAAGGGTGGTGCACTTTATTTAAGTTATGTAAATGTTACTAATTGTATATTTGAAAATGCATCAACTACTGCTACTGGGTCAAGTAATGGTGGTGGAGCTATTTATGGATCTAGTTTCAACTTAAAAAATAATACTATGACTAATTGTGTAGCTAAAAGTGGAAATGGGAACTATATATTTGCATCTTATGACTTTAATGGAGTAGTTACAATTCTTGAAGGTAAAACTGTTGATATAACTAGTTCTACTTTTACTCTTAATGCAACTGTAACTGATGATATGGGTCATCCAATTCATGGCGGTTCTTACACATTTAAACTTAATGATATTGCAATAGGTTCTGCAAAATCTGTAAATGGATTTATAGCTGGTACATTTTCTAAATTATTGGATGATGGTAAATATACTGTTACAGTTTCAGGTCCTTTAAATGATAATGCAGTTGTTAAAAAAGCTACTGCAAATGTTAAAATTAATCGTGATTATGTAGATTATTATGTATCACCTGGTGGTGATGATGTTAATAATGATGGTTCAAAAGATAAACCATTTAAAACCATTAATAAAGCAATAACTGAAGCATTTGCTAAAAATATCTATGTAAACATCTATCTCTTAGAAGGAACTTATTCAGGTACTGGAAATGTTAATTTAGAGTTAACTAAATTATTAGGTTATCTTAATATAATTGGTGTAGATGGTAAAACAATAATTGATGGTAATGGTAAAGATTATGCATTTAATTTTGGAACTACATTAAATGTCAACCTTAAAAATATCATATTCACTAATTTATACAGTACTAAGGCAGCAGGTTTAGTTAAAGGAGGTTCTGGTGATTACATTGTAAATATTGATAATTGTACATTCGAAAAATGTAATGCAAGATTTTTAATTCAGATTAATGGTGAAATAAATAATGTTATCATAATAGAAAATGTTGTTTCTTCTAGCTTTATTAGTAATGCTGTTAGTATAAACAATCTTTTATTTGAAAATAACTCAGGTAATGGTCAAATTAGCAGTATTAAGAAAGGAATATATAATTCTACATTTATAAATAACAAAATTATTTCTAAATCTGATCTTGGAATAGTAAATATTAATAGTAATGATTTCCTATCTGTCAATAATGTTTTCGAAAACAACACTGTTAAAGGATTCTCTATTAGTAGAGGACGTACTAATTTTACAAGTGTAAATGATACTTTTATAAATAATGCTGGTGTATCTGGTGGTGCTGTTAAAGGTGGAGGAACATTTATCAATGCTAAATTCATAAATAACACAGCTACCAAAGGTGGAGCTATTTATCATGATTCTGGTGCTTTAACTTTAAAAGATTGTATTTTTGAAAATAACAAAGCAGACGATGGTGATGATATATATGGTTTCATAGCTACTAATATGAATTGGAATTTATGTTTAAATATGTCTAATACTTTAACTTTAGCATCTATTAATTCTTCTAGTATTAAGTCTGAATTGAATGCTATTTTTGATTTAGGTGGTCTTAAAGTAAGTGGATATAATATTAAATTTTATTTAAATGGTGTTTATAAAGGATCTACTCCATTAGTTAATAGTGTAGCTACTTTTGTTGCTGTTGCTAATGATGGAAAATACGAAATTTCAGTTTCATCAGATTATATTAATAAGACTACTGTTGTTAAAGGTGTGTTGAATGTTGATGCTAATCCTGTGTCTGTTTTTGATGTTTATGTTTCTGGAACAGGTAGTGATGAATCTGGTGATGGTTCATTAGCTAAACCATTTGCAACTATTAAAAAAGCATTTGAATACGGAATGTCACAAAACACCTTAAGCTTAATAATCCACATAATTGGTACCTTAAAAGGTGAAGGTAATGTTAAACTTGATTTAGCACCACTTATAGATTTAACTATTGTTGGTGAAAATAAAGAAACCTCAATTATCGATGCAGAAAAAAATAAATACATATTTGACTTTACCCCAGCATATGACAGCGTTAAAGTTTACTTAAAAAACTTAACAATTAAAAACGGAGTAACTACAAAATACCCTAGTGAAAGTAGTAGTCCTGGAGGTAATCTTGGTCTTATTGGTATTGATGGTTATTATTTAAGTGTGGATAATTGTGTATTTAGAAATACTACTGGTCATGGAATTTCTGTAAATAAATTATTTTCAACGCTTATAGTTAACAATACAAAATTCATCGAATCTCGTGGTGGAATTTATTCAAGTAAGGCATTAAATATAGTAATAGCAAATACTGAATTTATAAACTGTAATTTAGGTATAAATAACAATGGAAAATTTATTTATTTGCCTGCATTAATTTCAATTAGGGATGTTTTCAGTGATTCTTCTTTAAAAATATCTAATATCACTCAAGTATTGTTGGATAATGTAACTTTTGATGGAAATTATAATGGTACTCAAGTAGCTGCTGCTGCTCTTAAGTTAGTTGGTGCAAATACTACTATAATTAATTCTAAATTTATAAACCAAAAAGATATTTCAGTTCTTTATGCATATAGTAGTGATAAAGAGCAATGTAATGTAACTATTATTAATTCTTACTTTGAAAACAATACAAGGGATATTGCTTATGGTTATAATAATCTTAGAGCTTATCTTCCAATAATCTGGTTAGTTAATTCAACATTTATTAATAGTGGTGCATTTGCATACTCTCACCCTCCTTATCAATATGCATGGTGGATTGTTAATAATACTAAATTTATTAACATGACTAATCCTGTGATATTTAGTGGAGCTAGATCTTCTACTCATGATGATGATCCATTACCTGATGGTGTTAACAATCTTGTAACTATTATTAATTCATTATTCTTAAACAATGAAAAAGGTGTTCAGTTTGTTGGAGGTAATGTTACTGGATCTAGTTTTTATAATACTGTAGTCACTGTTAATAAAGGTCCTTTTGATGGAAAAACATATATTCTTTATTTGGATAATAATTTCTGGAATAGTTCTGAGCCTACTTATGTTTATAGTTCTACTATTTCTTGTGGTAGTTGGATTGTTCCTGTTTTGGTTGGGGATAATGCTTCTGGTCCTGTTCAGGTTATTAGGCTTGTTTATATGGCTTTTAATGGAACTGATTATTCTTATTATGATGTTTCTAAAGTGCCTATTTTGGATGTTAATGCTACTTTTAGTGTTAGTGGTGGTGTGATTAGTCCTGGTGAGGGTATTTTTACTCGTGAGGGTTTGAGTGCTGATTATACTTATGATGGTGTTGGTGATCAAGTTGTAACTGCGACTTTAAGTGAGGGTACTGTTTTAAAATTGAATGTAAGCTTCTATAGAATAGACACATTCATAAATATGACTGTTTCTAGTGATATTATTCAAACAGGAGACTACATTACAATTAATGTTGTTGTTCGTGATAAGAATGGTAAGCTTGTGAATGGTACTGTTAATGTTTATATTAATAGTGTTTTAAAAGGAACTATTAAGTTGGTTAATGGTGTAGGTTCATTAAAACTTTTAATGGTTAATAATGGTCCTTGTGAGATTTTTGTTAATTATACTGGAACATTGGATGAGTCTGATTCTAGTAATATGACTATTGTTTCTGTTAAAGATACTGTTATGGATGTTATTGTTTCTGATGTGGGTTATGATGAAAATGCTACAATCACTATAAAATTCGATCATGATATCACTGATGGTTATGTTGATGTGACTGTTAATGGTAAAATCTACAGAGTAACAGTTTCAGGTAATAGTGCAGAAATTACTTTACCTGTTTTACCTTCAGGAAAATATGATGTTAATGTATCATATAATGGAGTAGTTAATAAAACAACCACATTTACTGTATCAGAAAATATGAGTCCAATTTTAATTGTAGATAATATTATCATGTTTTATCATGATGGTACTAGGTTTGTTGTTGTTTTAACTGATTATTTAGGTAATCCTATTGCTAATGCTACTGTGTACTTTACTATTAATGGTAAAACTTATGTTAAATCTACTGATGCTAACGGTACTGCTTCTATGGGATTAAACTTAGTATCTAATGTTTATCAAGCTACTGTTTCATATAATGGTTCAGATAAGTATAATGCAGTTTCTAAAAACATTACTGTAACTATTAATCCGACTATTGTAGCTGATGATTTGGTTAAAATGTATCAGAATGCTACAAGGTTCTATGCTAAGTTTACTGACAGCACTGGAAAAGCAATAGCTAATAAGGAAATCAGATTTAATATTAATGGTGTTTTCTATACTAAAAAGACTGATAAGGATGGTGTAGCTGATTTAGGTATTATGTTAAGACCTGGATCTTACATTTTAACTGCTTACAACCCTGTAACCGGCGAAGAAAAAGGATTTAACATAACTGTAAAATCATTAATCATGCAAAACGATTTAACCAAATATTACTTAAATGCTTCCAGATTTGAAGCAACTGTCTACAATAAAGACGGATCTTTAGCAGTAAACAAAGAAGTAACATTTAACATCAACGGTGTGTTCTATCACAAAAAAACAGATGAAAATGGTGTTGCAAGCTTGGGAATTGCTTTAAGACCGGGAAATTACACTATTACAACAATGTATGACGGATTGGATATTGGAAACAGAGTCAGTGTCTTGCCAACTTTAGTAACTAAGGATTTAAATATGAAACATTTAGACGGCAGCAATTTCACTGCTTTAACTTTAGATGGTCAAGGTAAGCCATTAGCTAACCAAAACGTATCATTTAATGTAAACGGTGTTTTCTATCATAAAGTTACTAATAAAGACGGTATAGCAAGCTTAGGAATCAGATTAATGAGCGGCGAATACATCATAACTTCCTACTGGAATGATTTCCAAACAGGAAACACAATAAAAATCAGTCCTTAAAGAGAATTCATAATTCTCTTACTTTTTTTCTTTTTTTATGAGTGTTGGCAGAAATTATTAGCATTTGATTAATGTTTAATTTAATACTAATTTTTACCTTATTTTTTTTAAAAAGGTTCAATTAATATATTGAACTAATTTTTTGATAAAATATACCTTATTTTTTACATTTGACTATGAAATTTTTATTGATTTTTGCTAAATCTAATGTATTTTTAGTAATAATTAATAATTAGATTATATGTAATGTTATTCTTAATAAAAGTAATTAAAATCTATTTATATTAAAAAAATACGAACATATAATTAATTTTATAATTATTTAATGGAGTATTTGGAGTTTTGATATATATGATTTTGAATAGATATATTTTGAATGATTTTAGTGGAGAAATTGAAAAAATGGAGGAAGAATTTCAACTCATGTATCTTGCTTCAGAAATCATTGATGGTACTTTTAATTTCTTTAAAATTGAACGTGACACATCAGGTCCCGGAAAACCACCTTTTAATCTGAAGGATATAATTAAACTTATTTTTTATGGGTATATTAATAAAATAACAAGTTCTATAGTGTTGGCTTATAATGCTAAGCATAATTATTTGTATAATATTATTTCACATGGTATAGAACCGAGTGATAGGACAATAAGAGATTATTGTGTTTATTTTCAACCGATCTATCGATTGGTAATGAGTTTTATATTAATTGTGGCAAATAGGATGGTTTTGACTGATTTTGAACATGTTTCAATTGATGGTACTATTAAAGAAGCTTATAACTCTCCTTTCAATATAATCAAAGAAAAAGACATTAGTTTGTTAATAAGGCATTATGTGATTCAAGAATTAACAAAGGATGAGATTAAAAAACTTAGAAGGACTGCAAGGAAATTTTTAAATGACAAATCAAAATCTGATGAAGAAAAAGTTGATATTCTTTTTTATTGGTGGCTTTTGCTCGATTATTCAGGTCAGGTGTCGCTTGCTTTGAATGATTATGATGCTAGATTAATGAAAACTAAAGATAAAGGGCAGAAGTATCCTAAATTTTCATTTAACATTCAATTGGGAACTGATACAGAATCTAAGTTAATTTGTGGAGTTAATGCAGTTCAAAATCCCACGGATCATTATCAAATTCCTGCATTAATGAATCAAATCCTCGTTAATTTACAAATCAAACCCCAAAAAATTAGCGCAGATACAATTTATTCAACACTAGCGAATTTGCGATATTTAGATAACTTGGGTATAACTGCCTTAATTCCAACATTACAGCAAAATAGAGAGAATTCAGGTAAACAACCTGACAATCCATTTGCTATTGATTACTTTGTTTTTGATGAATATAAAAATGTTTTCATTTGTCCCAATAATAAAGAATTAACTCTTGATGGAGCATATCCAGCTCCACAAGAAAAAGGAGGGGGAAATAAAATCAAATTAGTCTATTCCAACTACTTTGCATGTAAAAACTGTGAATACAAAGGAATATGTTACAATAAGAACCATAGAACAATAACAAGATATGTACATGAAGTTTCATATAAAACTGAGAGATTAATGTCCACAGAAGAAGGAATAAAAGAATATAAAAAACGTTCCAAGACTGTTGAAGCACACAATGGATACTTTCAAAAATGTTTATCACTATGACAAGCTCCCCATAACTGGATTAAAAAGAGTTCAAAACTTAATGTACACAATTGTGGCAGCCTATAATTTAATACGGTTATTCAACCTCATAAAAGAACATAATTTAGACTTACATTCAGTTATCAGTTCAATAAGATTCGTATCAACGAGTTAAAAAATATGTTAAAATATATAAGATGTCAAAATGAAAAAAATGTTTAAATCTTAATAATTTCTGCTAACATTCAATTTATAAAGTTTCCTTTACTTAGTATAACTTTTATATTATTAAAAAGTAATATAATAATTGTCAATTTTATTTGGCGAAATTAATGTTAAGGAGGAATAAAAACTTGAAAAATAAATTTGCAATATTAATTTTGTTAATATTGTTTATGGTATCTATTTCTTGTGTTAGTGCAGAAGATAATGATTCTTCTAATATTCTAACTGATGGTGCTTCTGATATTTATGTTAGCCCATCTGGAAATGATGCTAATGCTGGAGATATGAATAATCCTGTTGCTACAATTAATAAAGCAATTAATTCAACTGCAACTAATATTCATTTATCCGAAGGAAAATTCACTGGTACTGGTAATAATGGTTTAACAATTGAAAATAAAACCATAACTATTGCGGGTGCTGGTATTGATAAAACTATAATTGATTTAAACGGAACTCAATTTATGAATATTAAATCTACTAGTTCTGTAGTTTTAACTAATTTAACTATAATAAACGGTTATTCAAATTATGGTGGAGCTATTTATAATGACGGTAATTTAACTATTCAAAATTGTAACTTTAAAAATAACTCCGCTAATTCAGGTGGAGCAATATACAACAATGGCAATTTAGACATATATTATTCTACTTTTGAAGATAATTTTGTTAAATATAGTGGTGGTGCTATTTGTTCTTATAGTTATGTGGGCATCTATAATTCTACTTTTTTAAGAAATATAGGTACTGGCACATCTTCAAATGGAGGTTCTGTTTATATTAGTGGTAATAATGATAAATATTCCATTTTGAATAGAAATAAATTTAAAGATACTCAGGCTTTAAGAAATGGCGGTGCACTTTATGTAAATTATGCAAATGTTACTAATTGTATTTTTGAAAATGCATCAATTACTTCTACAGGTTCAAGTAATGGTGGTGGAGCTATTTATGGTTCTAACTTTAATCTTAAAAACAACACTATGACTAATTGTGTATCTAAAAGTGGATATGGAAATTACATTTGGTCAACTTCTAGCTTTAATGGGGTAGTTACAGTTCTTGATGGTAAAAATGTAGATATAACTAGTTCTACTTTTACTCTTAATGCAACTGCAACTGATGATATGGGTCATCCAATTCATGGTGGATATTATACCTTTAAATTTAATGATGTTTTTGTTGGCGGTGCAAACTCTGTTAATGGATTTATAAATGGTACATTTTCTAAATTATTTGATAATGGTAAATATACTGTTACAGTTTCAGGTCCTTTAAATGATAATGCAGTTGTTAAAACAGCTACTGTAAATGTTAAAATTGACCGTGACTATGTGGATTATTATGTATCACCTAATGGTGATGATAATAATACTGGTTCAAAAGATAATCCATTTAAAACCATTAATAAAGCAATAACTGAAGCTTTTGCTAAAAATATCTATGTAAACATACATCTTTTAGAAGGAACTTATGTAGGTGCTGGAAATCTTAATTTAACATTTAATAACTTAGGTTACCTTAACATAATTGGTGTAGACGGTAAAACAATCATTAACGGTTCTAATAAAGATTGGGCATTTAATTTTGGAAGTACATTAAATGTTAATATTATAAATATTACATTTGCTAATTTATATCAAAATAATTATGTAGGTTTAATTAAAGCAAGTGGAAATGATTATACTGTAAACATTGATAATTGTGTCTTTGAAAAATGTAATACAAAGTATATAATTTATATTACTAATGGTGAGATAAATAATGTAATAATGAGAGAGAATATTATAACTGGATGTGTTATTAGTGGAGGTACTAGTATAACTAATCTTTTATTTGAAAATAATTCTGGTTCCGCTTATTTCACAAACATTAAAAAAGGAGTTTACAATTCTACTTTCATAAACAACAAAATTAATCAGGGTAATGATTATGGATTATTCGATATATCTTCCAAAAACTTTGTATCAAGCAATAATATATTTGAAAATAATACAATTAAAGCACTATATATTTCAGCATATGGGGATATTAATTTTACAAGTATAAATGATACTTTTAAAAATAATGTTGCAAAAAATGGTGGTGCTGTTAGTGGTGGCGGAACTTTTATTAATGCTAAATTTATTAATAATACAGCTACTCAAAAAGGTGGAGCTATTTACCATAATGCTATGGTTTTAGTTTTAAAAGATTGTATTTTTGAAAACAATAAAGCAGATGACGGTAATGATATATATGGTTTTATGAGTACTCGTGCTAGAATTAATCCGCTTTTAAATATGTCTAATTCTTTGAAATTCGTATCTACCAATTCTTCAAATGTTAAGTCTGAATTAAAAGCTATTTTTGATTTAGGCGGTATTCAAGTAAGTGGTTATAATGTTAAATTCTATTTAAATGGAACTTACAAAGGCTCAGCTCCTTTAATTGATAATGTAGCTACTTTAATAGCTATTGCTGAAGATGGAAAATACGAAATTTCCGGTTCTGTTGATCAAGTTAATAAAACTAATGTTGTTACTGGTATTTTAAATGTTAATGCTAATCCTGCAAGTGTTTTTGATGTTTATGTTTCTGAAAAAGGTAGTGATGAATCAGGTGATGGTTCATTAGCTAAACCATTTGCAACTATTAAAAAAGCATTTGATTATGGAATGAATCAAAATGCATTAAGTTTAACAATCCATTTAATTGGCACTTTAAAAGGTGAAGGTAATGTTAAACTTGATTTAAAACCATATGTGGATTTAACTATTGTTGGTGAGAATAAAGAAACTTCAATTATTGATGCAGAAAAAAATATTTATGTATTTGATTTTGTACCAATGTATGATGATGTTAAAGTTTATTTATCAAACTTAACAATTAAAAATGGTGTAACTAACAGGTATCCTTCTGGAGGTGTTAGTTCTACAGTGGACACTGGTCTTGTTCGTAGTACTGGTTTTTATTTAAATGTTAATAACTGTATATTTATGAATAATACAGGTTATGGAATTTCCGCAGATAAATTATTCTCAACTATTGTAATTAATAATACTAAATTTATAGAATCTCGTGGAGCATTCTATTCTTATCAAGCAGCATTAAATATTGTTATATCAAATACTGAATTTTTAAAAAATAATTTGGTTGTAGAAAATAATAGGGGAAAATTAGTTTGTTTAAATGGTTTAATTTCAATTAGGGATATTCTTTCAAAAGGTAGTAGTAATTATGATCATCATTTTAATATTACACAAGTGTTATTTGATAACGTGACTTTTGACGGAAATCATAATGTTACTGGTACTGCTAAGCCTGGAGCTCTTTATTTAGTAGGTACAAATACTACTATAATTAATTCTAAGTTTACAAATCAAAAAGATATTTCAGCCATCCGTGCATCTAGTAGTTATGATACTGGATGTAATGTAACTATTTATAATACTTATTTTGAAAACAATACAAGAGATATTATTTATGGATACTATTCTCAAGGTGATTATCGTCCAATTATTATATTAAATAATTCAACATTTGTTAATAGTGGAGCATTTACATGGCCAGATCCTCGTTATCAAAATGCATGGTGGGTTGTTAACAATACTAAATTTATTAACATGACCAACATGATGATATTTAAAGGGTCAGTATCTAGTTCTTATAAGGATAATCCATTACCTTTAGGAGTTAATAATACTGTAACTATTATGAATTCATTATTCTTAAACAATAAAAACGGTGTTGAATTTGGTAATGGTAATATTTCAGGATCTAGTTTCTATAATACCCCAGTATTTGTATCTTTAACTGATGGTAGTCAACCTCCTGCATGTATTGTTTACTTAAACAATAATTTCTGGAATAGTTCAGTACCTATATATAATGTTACTACTCCTGCTAGAGCTACTGTTTATTGTGATAGTTGGTTAGTTCCAGCATTAGTTACAGACAATGCTTCTGGTCCGGTTCAAACTATTAAACTTGTATATTTAGCATTTAATGGAACTGATTATTCTTATTATGATGTTTCTAAAGTACCTATTTTTGATGTTAATGCTAGTTTAACAGTTTCTAATGGTGTAATTACTCCAAATAAAGGTGTTCTTAACTCTAATGGTTTAACTGCTAATTATACATATAATGGTGTTGGTAATCAGACTGTAACTGCAACTTTAAGTGATGGAAATATTTTAAAATTAAATGTAACTTTCTACAGAATTGATACATTTACAAATATGACTATTTCAAATAATGCTCCGCAAACTGGAGATTATATTACTGTTAATGTTGTTGTTCGTGATAAGAATGGTAAACTTTTAAATGGTAGTGTGAATGTTTATCTTAATAGTGTTTTAAAAGGAACTATCAGTTTAATAAATGGTATGGGTTCCTTTGATGTGTTAGCAGAAAAAACTGGTCCTTGTGAAATATTTGTTAATTATACTGGAGATTTAGATAATTCTTACTCAAGTAATATGACTATTGTTTCAGTTAAAAATACACAAATGAATGTTTCTGTTTCTGATTCAGATTCTGCAAGCAATGTTACTTTTACTGTGGACTTTGATCATGTAGCTAATGGTTTTGTATTTGTAACTATTGGTGGTGTAACTTACAATGCTACTGTTTCAGGTAAAGAAGCTAAAGTTATTGTACCTCCATTAGCTGTAGGCAAATATGATGCTATTGTTTCATATAATGGTGTTGTTAATAAAACTGTTGCAGTTAACATATCTCCTGATAGAAATCCAGTATTAAACATTTCAGATATTGTAATGATTTACAAAGACGGTACCAGAATGGTTGCTGTTTTAACTGATTATTTAGGTAATCCTATTGCTAATGCTATTGTATACTTTACTATCAATGGTCAAACTTACAATAAAACTACTGATGTTAACGGTACTGCTTCCATGGGATTAAACTTAGCGTCTAATGTGTACAAAGCTACTGTTTCATATAAAGGTTCAGATAAGTATAATGCAGTTTCTAAAAACATTACTGTAACTATTAATCCGACTATTATAAGTAAAGATTTAGTTAAAATGTATCAGAACGCTACAAGATTCTATGCTAAGTTTACTGACAGCACTGGAAAAGCAATAGCTAATAAGGAAATCAGATTTAATATTAATGGTGTTTTCTATACTAAAAAGACTGATAAAGATGGTGTAGCTGATTTAGGCATTATGTTAAGACCTGGAAATTACATTTTAACTGCTTACAACCCTGTAACCGGCGAAGAAAAAGGATTTAACATAACTGTAAAATCATTAATCATGCAAAATGACTTAACCAAATATTACTTAAATGCTTCCAGATTTGAAGCAACTGTCTACAACAAAGACGGATCTTTAGCAGTAAACAAAGAAGTAACATTTAACATCAACGGTGTGTTCTATCACAAAAAAACAGATGAAAATGGTGTTGCAAGCTTGGGAATTGCTTTAAGACCGGGAAATTACACTATTACAACAATGTATGACGGATTGGATATTGGAAACAGAGTCAGTGTCTTGCCAACTTTAGTAACTAAGGATTTAAATATGAAACATTTAGACGGCAGCAATTTCACTGCTTTAACTTTAGATGGTCAAGGTAAACCATTAGCTAACCAAAACGTATCATTTAATGTAAACGGTGTTTTCTATCATAAAGTTACTAATAAAGATGGTATTGCAAGCTTGGGAATCAGGTTAATGAGCGGCGAATACATTATAACTTCCTACTGGAATGACTTCCAAACTGGAAACACAATAAAAATCAGTCCTTAAAGAGAATTCATAATTCTCTTACTTTTTTTCTTTTTTACATGTAGATTTAACTTTATATGTTTATTATTTTTTAACATAGCTATTAATTTAATAAAAATAACATTTAATTTTTCAACATGTTAACTAATATATCACTAATATTATGGTACTTATTTTTAATTATATTCAATGAAAATATTTATTAGTTTTACAGTTTAAAATTACAATTATGATTTTTAAAATTAGAACCAAAGGTCACAAAAATGTATCTTCCATGCACAGATCCACTTTTGAAATAACTAAAGATCCAGAAATTGGACCTACTGCAGATTGTATTGTTGGAGTGGCTATGGATAATTCCATGAATGATTTTTCAGATGAGTTTAAAGCTAAAATAGCCAATAAAAACACTAAAATAACTGTTATATTAGATACTGAAAACGGCCATGATGAGATTGTCGGCTTTGGTCATGAAGATTTGACTTTAACTCATCCGACAGATATTGTCTGCAGAACCAGTGATTATGTCTGTTCCCGTACTTTAATGATAAATGCAGACAAAGCCGCCAGAGATCTTGATTTGGATTTAATTGAAGATTTGAAAAATGAAAAAGAAATGGAAGTTACAATTATTCTAGACTGATGTTTTTAAGCTGGTCTTTACTTGCACTTTCAGCTGCTTTAATATAAGCATCACAGACCTTATTTACTTCATCAAAAGCTACAACTTTTCCTTCATTAATCCATAATGCTTTATCACATATGTTTCTGATTTGTTGAATTGAGTGTGATACAAGTAAAACAGTAGTACCTGAGCCCATTAGTGATTTAAGTTTATCATTACTTTTTTTCTGGAATTTAACATCACCGACAGACAGGATTTCATCAATAATTAAAATATCCGGATTTACAACAGTAGCTATTGAGAAACCAAGTTTTGCAAGCATTCCTGAGGAATAGTTTTTAACAGGAAAGTTAATAAACTCTTCAAGTTCTGAAAATTCAACAATTTCATTATATTTTGATTTTAAAAATTTTTCAGTATATCCTAAAATAGCACCATTTAGAAAGATGTTGTCTTTTCCTGAATAGTTATAATCAAAACCGGCACCTAAAGAAAGTAACGGTGCGATTATTCCGTTAGTAGTTACTTCTCCACTGTCACAGTCATAAACACCAGATACTATTTTAAGTAAAGTACTTTTTCCAGCACCGTTAAAACCGATTACTCCAACTTTTTCTCCCTGGTAGATTTTAAATGAAACATTATCAAGAGCTTTGAATTTTCTGCTTTTTTCTTTGTTTCTTTTAATAGTACGTATTACATATTCCTTTAAATTGTCAATTTTATCATTAGATATTTTAAAACTTAAAGAAACATTTTTAAGTTCAACTGCAACTTTTTCATGATAGTCTGGAATAAATTGTGAAACTAGATTATCAACATCCTGATGTTGTTTTGCAGTTTCTTTTTCTAATATATTATTATGAATTGGTTCTATGTAATCTGGAACTTCATTATTTTTTGATGGCTGCCAACCATTAGGGTGTAGAGATTTAGGCTGTTGCATATCATTTGGGATTCTGTTGTAATCATCTTGCAGGTCAAAGATAACTTCTTTTGGTTGTTTTCTCTGATTAAAATTTCTGTTTTGATTGTTGGAATCACTATTTATATTATTTTTAAATCTTAAATTCTTTTTCATAATAAACAACCTACAATTCTAATGTAATTTTCCTTTGGTATTTTGTAAATATTATAACTCCGGCAACTAATACAATAAGAGCAAATAAACTGGTATTAATAACACTCATGATATTTGGTAATGTATTATACATTATAATGTCTCTGAATTGATCAATTAGTAAATACACAGGATTAAGATATAAATATTGTCTTAATGCTTCTGGAATAATCTCTGCAGGATAAAATATAGCGGATGCATACATCAATAATATTGTAAATATGTTGTAAAGGTATTCAATATCTCTAAAGTATGTACATACGATTGATAATATTAATCCGATTCCCACTACCATAACAAAGAGTATTATCATAGGAATAATAGCTAATACTGACATTAAGGTTAAATGAAGGCCTGTTAAATACATTACGGCAACAAGTATTATTAATGAAATTATGAAATTGATAAACTCTGAACATATTCCTCCAAAAGCAAAGATGTATCTTGGAACGAATATTCTTTTTAAGATACCGCTGTTTCCTTTTAGGGAATTCATAGCTATTTTTGTCCCGGCACTAAAAAAATCAAATAAACATCGGCCTGCTAAAAAATAAACTGGATAATTTGCAATATTTCCGGAAAATATTGTTGAAAAAATTGCAGTTAATAAAAGCATAGTTAACAATGGGTTTATAAAACTCCATAAGATTCCAAGTATTGAATCTTTGTATTTAGCAGTGAAATTTTTTTTAATTAATTGTTTAAGTAGGAAATGCTCACTTGTATTTCTTTTAATCATTTCTTTAAACATAACTTCCACACAAAAATTTATAAATTAGTATCAATATACTAATATTTAATTTAAATATCATTTATAGGTTACTGAATCATGTCGAAAGTTAAAGTTTCTGTAATAGTTCCGGTTTTTAATGTTGGAGATTATTTATCAACATCATTAGATAGTATTTTAAACCAGAGTTTAGAAGATATTGAAATTATTTGCATTAATGATGGGTCAACTGATGATTCTTTAAAAATTTTAGAAAATTATGCTAAAAAAGATAACCGAATTAAAATAATCTCTAAAGAAAATGAAGGACAGGGAACTGCACGTAATGTTGGATTGGACAATGCTTGCGGTGAATTTATATCCTTTGTTGATGCAGATGATTTTATAAAAAAAGACATGCTTGAGAAATTGTATAATAAATCAGTTAATGGAAATTTGGATTTGGTAATGTGTAAGGTTTCTTCTTTTGATAATGAAACACATGTAATTGATGATAATTTATGGTATTATTCTCTTAAATGTTTCAGCGGGTTTAAAAAAGAGGTATTTAATAATTTAGATACTAAAGAGTTCACTTCATTAATTTCGGTAACTCCTTACAACAAGTTATATCGAAGGTCTTTTGTTGAAAAAAATAATATCAGATTTCCGGAAAAATATATATTTGAAGATGAAGTCTTTTTTTACAATGTTTATCTTAAAGCTAAAAGGATTTCTTTAATTGATGAAAACTTATATTGTTATAGGACAAACAGAAAAGGTTCAACAGTTTCTAAAGGTTTGGATAAAGATTATAGTGATATTATTCATATTTTCAGATTAATTCGTGACTTATTAGTTGAAACTAATTATATAAATGTCTATAAAAAACAGGTTTACAACAGATTCATCCATCTTATTTTATGGAGATTCAGCCAGACAGCTCCAAAATATAGAAAAAATTTCTTTAATCTGATGAAAAAAGAATTTAATGAAATATTAAATGAAAATTCAAAAGATTTTTCATTAAATGTTGATGAACTGGATTTTAAAATAAAATCAAGAACTTTAAAAGTATTGAATTCCAAAAATCTTGAAGAATTTGAAAAATTGGATTCATATAAGCCATTTTCAGTTATAATGGCATCTTATAATAATGACAAATATCTTGAAGATGCAGTTGAATCTTTAACAGTTCAAAATTTTGGATTCGAACATAATGTGGAACTTATTATAGTTGATGATGGAAGTAGTGATGATTCTTTAAAAATAGCTAGGAAATATCAGAAAAATTATCCTTATAATATTCAGGTAATCTCTAAAGAAAACGGCGGTCAGGCAAGTGCACGTAATTTAGGATTAGAATATGCTAAGGGAGATTATATAAACTTTCTTGACAGTGATGATAAACTGTCTCCAAATACTTTTAAAGCAGTTTATGATTTTTTAGTGAAAAATCCTGCTGCAGATGTTATATCAATACCTATAACTTTTTTTGACAATCAGAAAGGAGCACATATTCTTAATTATAAATATAAAAACGAAAAAGTAGTTAATCTTTTAGATGAACCTGATTATCCGCAGCTTTCAGCTTCATCAGCTTTTATTAAAAGGGAAGCTATTGGTAATTTAAGATTTAATACATGTATTGTTAATTCTGAAGATGCATTATTCATTAATAAAATTCTTATTGATAATCCGAAATTAGGTTTGGTTAAAAATGCCAATTACTTATATAGAAAACGCTTTGATGAGTCATCTACAATTGATAATTCTCAAAAAAAGAAAGGATTTTTTACAGACAGGTTAAAATATTACTTTAAGGAACTTATTGATTATTCAGTTAAAAAATATGGTAAAACTCCAAAGTTTATCCAGTATACTTTACTTTATGATCTTCAATGGATGGTAAAAGTTGAAGAAATTGAGAATATTTTAAATAAAGATGAAATTAATGAATTTTGGGAAGTTTTCTTAGATGTCTTATCTTATATTGATGAAGATATTATTAAAAACTATAAAACTTTAGATAATAATGTTCGCGAGTTTTTATTAACTATCAAACAGTCTGATTTAACTGCTAAAACAATTAATGAGTTACAGCTTAATGACCGTTTAGGTATTCACAGGTTTTACATTGATATAGTTAATATAAAAAATGGTTCTTTAAACATATCCGGTCTTTTAATGAGTAATTTTAATCCGGACAATATTGAAATAGTAGCTAAGTGTGAAAATAAGGAATTTACATCTAAACGATTTGTTTATCCTACAAGAAAAACATTAAAATTTTTATCAGTTGAATATAAATTTCCTTATGATTTTGATTTGGAGATTCCGGTAGATGAAATTAAAAATAAAAAAGTAACTGTTTATGTTTTAAATGGTGATGAATCGTTTAATATTCCCATTACTTTTGAAAAGCATGCAAGATTATCATCTAGCAGCAATTACTTAATTAAAGACAATAATATTGTGGTTTTTAAAGATAATTCTTTTTATATAACATCATATTCATTTATTAAAATGTTAAAATTGGAGTATAAATGTTTAATGAAAATCTATAATGATAAAGGCCCGTATTATACTTCTGCATTGGCTTTTAGATTAATGTATCTTTTTTTATATCCATTTTTAAAAAATAAAAAAATCTGGTTATTTATGGATAGGCGAAATGAGGCTGATGATAATGCTGAACAATTATTTAAGTATGCACTATCCAGAAAAGATCATGTTAAAAAATATTTCACGGTTTCAAAGGATAGTAAAGATTATTCCAGATTAACAAACAAATATAAAAATGTTTTACCATTTTATTCATTAAAACAAAGATTAATCTATTTATTTGCAGATAAAATAATCTCTTCACATCCTGATGAAAACATTTTAAATCCTTTTTATGCCAAAAATGGAGATTTATACAGTGGACTGATTACATCAGAGAAATACTTCTTACAGCATGGAGTTACAAAAGATAATATTTCTAAATGGATTAGAAAATATGATAAGGATTTATCTTTAATTTTAACAGTTTCTCCTTTAGAAAGAAAGTCCTTTTTAGGTGAAGATTATAATTATTCTCCTGAAATTATTCAAACACTTGGATTTCCACGTTTTGATAATTTGGAAAATAATAATCTCAAAAAACAGATATTAATAATGCCTTCCTGGAGAGAATATTTGCAAAAAAGTGAATTTGCTCTTAAAAATTCCAAATACTTTAAAGGATTAAATGATTTATTAAATAATGAAGAGTTAATTGACTATGCTAAAGATAAAGGTTATAAAATAATTTTTAAACCGCATCCGAATTTAGCTAAATTCCGATATTTGTTTGATTTAGATAGAAGCATTATTGTAGATGATAAAAAGACTTATCAGGAGCTATTTAATGAATCAGAATTACTTATAACTGATTATTCATCTGTTGCTTTTGATTTTTCATATCTTAAAAAGCCAGTTATATATTATCAATACTCAGATGACTATAACTTTGATTTATCCAAAAGCTATTTTGATTATAAAACAATGGGATTTGGAGAAGTTATCAAAAAAGAGGATGATTTAATAAAGCTAATTAAAGATTATTTGGATAATGATTGTGAAATGAAAGAAAATTATAAAAAAAGAGTTGACAAGTTCTACAAATATAATGATCAAAATAACTCTAAAAGAGTTTATGACTGGATTTATGAAAATTAATTACATTAAGGCATACTATGACAATTAAGGATAACATTTTTGGAAATAAAAAAAAGCTGATTCAGGAAAATAAAGTTCTTAAACAAGAAATAGAAAATTTACATAAAGAGATTGATTCTCTTAACGATAAATATAACAATCTTAGTAAAATTAGAGCTAATGAACATACTGCAGCTAGCTTTTGTAATTGGTCTTATATAAATTATTATTTTAGAGATGATTTTGAGGAAAAATTCAAGAAAATGGTTGAAAATTTACCTAAAGAATCAAAAAACTACTTTAAATGGCTTTTTTTAAGAAGTTTAGCTATTAATTATAATAGAAGAGAAACTTTATTTTTTGATGATGAACTGGAAAAACAAAAACAGTGGACAGATTTTAAAATAAATAATATATCTGAGGATAAAATAGGAAAATATAACTTTAAAGGTGGATATAATCTTCATGGTTTTATGGATTTAAATTTAAGTGAAGAAGATAAGAATTTTCTTGAAAATAAAGATATAATTGATGCAGGAGCATTTACTGGAGATACTGCAATTCCATTATCTGAAGTTACTCATAAAAATGTTTTTGCTTTTGAACCATTTGAAGAGTCTTTTAAATTATTAAAAGAAAATGTTGAAATTAATAATATTTCAAATATAAAACCTGTAAACAAATCTTTAGGAAATATTAATGGTGAGCGAAGTTTATATTTAGCTAATGATAATTTTCAGGGAATTACCTCTGATTCTAACTTAAGAAAATATACAGAAGAGCTAAAAGTTCAAGAAGTAACTGTTGATCAATTTGTCAAGGAAAATAACTTGGATGTTGGTTTGATTACTATTGATGTTGAAGGAGCGGAAAAGGATCTTTTAAGTGGAGCTATTGAAACAATAAAAAGTCAAAAACCAATGCTGTTTATTAGTATATATCATAGTGTCGAAGATTTCTTTGAAATAAAACCTTGGATTGAGAATTTAGATTTAGGTTATAAATTTGAGATTATTAAAGAACAGCCCTGGACATTTATTGCGGATACTATTTTAAAATGCAAAATAGATGATGAATAATTATTAATTTTTCAATTAAGGGGAGTAGTGTGATTTATGTATGTAAGATATCTCTTTAGAAATATCAAATGAATTGTTGTAGATTCATAAGAAGATTATATTTTTAAAATCAATTGATTAAAATCAATTCGATTTGTGTTCATATTGTTTATAAGATAAATATAAATAGTATGATTCACAAAATTAAATATTGATAATTAGATTATTATAATTTATTTTAAAGATATTATGTCGAAACTAGTTTCAATTATAATTCCTGTGTTTAATGTTGAAAAGCATATCAGAAAATCATTAAATAGTATATTAAATCAAACATTTAATGTAAATGATGTTGAAGTAATTATGGTTGACGATTGTTCAACTGATGGCAGTGGAAAAATTATTGATGAATATTCCAAGAAATATGATAATTTTAAAGCTGTTCATTTAGATGAAAATAGTGGTGCTGCAGGTAAGCCTCGTAATATTGGTCTTGAGGAAGCATCCTGTGATTTTGTAATGTTTTTAGATTCTGATGATTTTTTTGTAGAAAATGCAATTGAAGTTTTATACAATCAAATTAATGGTAATGCTGAATTGGATATTGTTTTGGGAGGATATCAAAATATTCATGGAGATAACAAACAGATTGTATTGCCTTTTAAAAATTCAGATGAATCTTATTTTGAGGACACGACTAATTGCATTGATTTGGTTAAGATAAATCCAGCTATTTCTGCTAAAATATTCAGAACATCTTTTTTAGTTGAGAATAATATTAAATTTCCAGAGGGTATTCCTGGTCAGGATTTAGTTTTTTTCTTAGATGCTTTTTTTAATGCGAAAAATGTGTTATCATTAAATAATTTCATTGTTTATAATAGAATTTTAAGATTTGATGATAATGATAAATCAATTTCATTAAATGTAACTTCTAAATATATTTTAGGTTTAATTGAAGCATATAATTTAACATTAGATGTTTGTATGAATAATCATGTTAATAAAAATTTAATTAAATTAATCTTGCTATCTCATTTGCAGTTTTTTACAAATCAAATATTAAAGGATAGCTTAAGTTTAGATGAATTGTCTTCAATATTTGTTTCATCAAATTTTGAAAATTTTAAAAATCATGAATTTTTTAATCAGGCTGCTGAATTTAGACTAATATTTAAAAATATTGAAAATGGAATCTTTGATAATATTGATTTAATTAAATATATTGAATATAATATTAAAAAAGAAATTTATTATAATTATGATAATATTACAAGTTTATTAAAAGAGTACAAAAGAGAAAATGAAAAATTATTAAAAAGTTTGAGGATTAAAGAAGCAGATAATATTTATCTTAAAAATAGAAACGTGGAATTGAATTTGAAGGTTAATAATGTAGAATCATCAAAAATTTGGAGATTTAAAAATTTATTTGAATAGGGGAGGTTTTTCATGGTTAAAGTTTCAGTTATTATTCCAGTTTATAATGTTGAAGATTATTTAAAGGAATGTTTAGATTCTGTGTTAAGTCAAACACTAAAAGATATTGAAGTTATTTGTGTTGATGACTGTTCTACAGATGATTCTTTGAAAATTTTACAGGAATATGCAAATAATGATGATAGAATAAAAATAATTAAAAATGAAAAAAATAGTGGTCAGGGCTTTTCAAGAAATGAAGGTATCAAAAAAGCTACTGGGGAGTATATTGGTTTT
Organism: Methanobrevibacter intestini; assembly: GCF_047402955.1. NCBI lineage: Archaea > Methanobacteriati > Methanobacteriota > Methanobacteria > Methanobacteriales > Methanobacteriaceae > Methanobrevibacter > Methanobrevibacter intestini. The sequence continues at coordinate 167,259 of NZ_CP187956.1, read as the reverse complement.
GTTGATTCTGATGATTTCATTGATTTAAATTTGTTTGAAATTTCTTTTAAAAAAGCTAAAAAATTGGATTTAGATGTATTGCTATTTAAAACATTTGCTTTTGATAATGAGTTAAAAGAATTAACAGATTTTAATAAAAATTATTTATCTTTGAATTGTTTAGATAATATTGATAAACTAGTTTTTTCTCATTATGATACTAAGGAAGTTACTTGTAATATTTCTGTAGCTCCCTGGTGTAAACTTTATAAAAACGATTTTTTAGTTGAAAATAATATTAGGTTTCCTGAAGATATTATTTTTGAAGATGAAGTCTTTTTTTATAGGGTATATTTAAATGCTAAACGAGTTTCCATATTGGATAATTATTTATATTATTATAGGGTGAACAGAAGAAATTCTACGATGGTTAGAAAAGATAATAAATTCATGGATATTGTTGATGCATTTAGGTTAATTAGGCAAGAATTTATTAAAACAAATAATTATGATTATGAATATAAAAAATTTCTTTTTAATAAGTTTTTTTATTCAATATTTACCAGATTTAATGAAACTACTGATGAATTTAAAAATGAATTCTTTTTAAAGGTAAAATCAGATTTTCAATCATTTTTGAAAACACGAAATGATTTAAATTTAGTGTATGGCTCATATAAATCAAAGGTTCTTAATATTTTATTTAGTAATTCTTATATGGAGTATTGTACTTACGAAAAGAAAAATGTCCCTCAAAAATATTCAATGAAAGATATTGATACATTTTTTAGGATATCTATAATAATTCCTGTTTATAATATGGAAAATTTTTTAACAAGGGCTATTGATTCAATTATCAACCAATCATTTGGATTTAATAAGTTAGAAGTAATTTTAGTTGATGATTGTTCTAGTGATAATTCTAGAAAGATTATTGAGGAATATTGCGAAAAGTATGACAATATTAAAAGTGTTTTTCTTAAAGAAAATAGTGGTTTTGCTGGCAAACCTAGAAATATTGGTTTAAGATATGCATCTGCAGATTATGTGATGTTTTTAGATCCAGATGATTCTTATTTTGAAGATGCTTGTAATGTTTTATATGAAAAAATCACTAATGAAAATGCAGATATTGTTTCAGGTAATTTTATTGATTCTTTTTTCCAGGATGGCAAAAAATATGACTGGGAAGATAAATTTGAATTAAAAGGAGATGAAATAAAAGTTAATTCTATTAAGGAAAACATGAACTTATTTAATGTTTATCCATCAGTATGGGCTAAAATATTTAAAAAAGATTTTATTTTGTCAAATAATATTTGGTTTCCAGAACATCTTCCAGGTCAAGATCTGTTTTTTGTTCATCATGCATTATTTAAAGCAAAGGGGATTGTTTTTATAAATAAAGAAATTGTTTATTATGATGCAAGAGATGGGGATGATGATGAAATATCAGTATCTTGTAATAATTCAAAAAAAGTATTAATTGGTCTTATTAAGTTATACTATAAACATTTGAGCCTTTTTGAAAAATATGCTCCAAATAATATTGATATTGTACTAAAATCTTTATATTATTGGATTACAAAATTTATTGATTCTAATTTGGATTTAAATGAAATTAAAGAAGTTGTTAATTTATCATCTATTTTATTTCAGAAATTTTTAGAAAATGAAAATCTTCAAGTTTCAAAGGATAAATTTTCTCTTTTTAAAGCTATTTCAAATAAAGATTATGATAAAGTTGTTGTTGAATTAGTAAAATTAAATGGTAATTCATCTAAGTTAGATTTACTTATAAAAAATAAAAATATATTTTTATTATGTTATGCATTAGAGCCCCAGATTGGAGGTCTTGCAAAAGCAGTTTTAACAAGATCTAAAAAATTATCAGAATTAGGTTATAAAGTAACTATTTTAACTGTTGATTTTGGACAAAATTATGAGTTTGTTATTAAAAAATTATGTGAAAGCGGTTATTTGGATGATAAAGTTGATATAGTTAATTTATTTGATTATTATAGAAATAAAAATGAAGTATCATCAAAAAATGATAATTTAATTGACGTAAATCTTAAATCAAATTATAAGTTAGTTCATAATAATGATGAATCTGTTGATAGAAATTATTTTGAAAATGGTGTTAAAATAAAAACTGAGAGATATTTTGATAATTATTTAGCTATTGAAAAATATTTCCAGAATGATAAATGTATTAGAGAAAAAGCATTTACTAAAGACGGTTTTTGTTTTTATGAGATGTTTATAAAAAATAATAGGGAGTTTTATTGTTTAAATAATCGAAAGGATTGTAATTCTGTCTGTATTGGTGCAGCCCATGAATATAATAAGCAGTTACATTTTCAGACGTTTTTTGTTGAAGAAATATGTCGTAATTGTGAAGAAAAACCATTTTTAATTATAGAATCTACAGGACATATTCCAAGTATTGGAAATGTGTCTTCAGATATTGCATATAAAATAGGGCAATTACACGGAAATATCTTTAAAGAACCATATGTTAAAGGTAGTGATATTCAATCTTTTTCAGCTATTAATGATAAAGATAATTTAGATAGTGTTGTTACATTAACTGAAAGTCAAAAAAAGGATTTAATTGATGAATTTGGTTATGAAAGGTTTACTTCAATTCCTAATTTTGTGGAGCCTATTAATTTAAAAAATGTTGAAAAAAATTTCAATAAAATTAGTTTTACTTCAAGCATTTCTTTTCATAAAAATCTTTTTGATTTAGTTAAAGCATTTCAAATAGTTATTAAATCAAAAAAAGAGGCCAAACTTGAAATTTTTGGTCGTGCTTATCTTCAATGGGAAATTGATGAGTTAAATAAAATCAAATCATTTATTAAAGAAAATAATATGGAAAACAATATTACTTTTAGAGGTTATGTTGATAATATTTATGAGGAAGTGGAAGATTCGCTGTGTACTGTTTTTACTTCTCATTCTGAAGGTTTTTGTTTGGGTATTTTAGAGTCTATGCTATGTGCTACACCCGCTATTGCATTTAATTTTAATTATGGGCCATCAGATATAATTTCAAATGGTAAAGATGGAATTATTGTTAATCAGTATGATATTGATGCATTAGCAAAATCAATTATAGATTTATTGGATAATCCAAATAAAGCTATTAAACTAGGTAAATTAGCTAGAAAAAAGGTTTTAAATAATTTTGTCGATGATGTTGTAATTTTAAAATGGGAACAATTATTTAAAGATATAATAGATAAACATATTGAAGAATCATCAATTAAATTATCAGTTGTAATTCCAGTTTATAATACTGGTGAATATATTGATAAATGTTTAAGCAGTATTATGAATCAGTCACTAAAAGAAATTGAGATTATTTGTATTGATGATTGTTCTACAGATAATTCTTTAGAGAGGTTATATGAATTTGCAGCTCGTGATGAGAGAATTAAAATAATTTCTTTAAATGAAAATCATGGTCAGGGTTTTGCAAGAAATGTAGGTATTAAATATGCTAAAGGTGAATATTTATCATTTATTGATGCTGATGATTGGATTGAATTGGATGCTTTTGAATCAACATATTCAAGTGCTAAAAAAAACAATTTAGATATGGTTATTTTTAAATTAATTAATTATAATTGTGTTTCAAAAGAATTTTATGAAACAGATTATTATAATATAAATTTCCTTAAAAATGAAAAAGAGATTTTTAATTATAAAGATTTATTAAATAAATTATTTTCAATTCCTGTCGGTCCGGTTAATAAGATTTATAAAACTTCTATTTTAAAAGAGAATAATATTTCTTTCCCAGAAGTTTATTCTATGTTTGAAGATAATCCATTTTTCTATGAAGTATTTTTATTAGCTAATAAAGTGTCATTTATTTCAAATCCTTTTTATTTTAGGCGTGTTCATGATGATTCAATAATGCAAAATAGAAATAATAAGATTTTTGATATTGTACCTGTTTTGGATGAGGTTATTTCAATTTTTTTAAAACACAATATCTTTGAAGAGTTTGATCATATTCTGTTTAACCATAAGGTATCTGTAATTAAAATGTGGTATGAACGATTAGACAATGAGTATAAATATGATTTTTATAAATGTATTAAAGAAAATTTTGAGAAAAATAAATATATTAACAATGTTCTTGTTGAAGATAAGTTGACTAAAGAAAATTTTGATTTTTATAAATCTATTATAGAATCAGATACATTTAAAGAATTTAATTTAATAATGTTATTAAAGTTAAAGAATATTAAATATAATGTTCAAAATTATCTTTTTAACTCTAATTTGAATGAACAGACAATGCCATTGGATAATTTTAATGTTCATAATAATAAATTAGGGCAAAGAGTTTCTTCATCAAATTTTAATATAAATAAATATGAAGATAAGATTAGATATTTGAATTATTGTAATAAAATGTTAAAAAAAGAATTAAATGAATTAAAATTAAATAATAAGGGTTTTTTTAAACAAATAAAATCAAAGTTCAAATAAAAAATAATTTTTATTGATTAATTATTTTATTAAAATAAAATTTTCTGAACCATAGATATTAAAATTGTAATTTTAAAGAATAAAATTTACAAGTTTAAAAAAGAAAATGGAAAATCATTAATTGAAAATTAGAAATTAATTGCAAAAAATAGGAAATTAACCGGTGAATAACTTTTTTCCCAAAATTAAGAGATTAATCTTTAAATAGGATAGAAAATTAAATAGATAAATTGAAAGAATATTCAAGTTCTGATTTAAAGTTATTTTCTTTAAATAAACTTAAAATAGGAAATTAATTATTAAATATAATTAATTATAAATTATATGATAGTTAATCAATAATATTTAATGGGATAATATGCATAAAAGTTCGTTTCAATCAATGGAAAAATTTAAAGATAATTATTTGAACACTGAAGATTCATTAAATATTTTAGACATTGGGTCTTATGATGCTAGTGATACTTCTTATAATTACGGCAGATTTTTAAGAGAAGATAACTGGAAATATCAGGGTATGGATATTCAGGAAGGTCCTAATGTAGACATTGTTGTTTCAGATATTTATAATTGGATTGAAATTGAAGATAATTCTTTTGATGTTGTTGTTTCTGGTCAGGCTTTTGAACATATGGAATTCTTTTGGAAAGCTATAAAAGAAATTGAAAGAATCTTAAAACCTGGAGGATTATGTTGTATTATTGCTCCTAGTGCAGGGCCGGTTCACAAAAATCCTTATGACTGTTTCAGATTCACTGATGATGGTATGAAACAGATAGCTAATTATGTAGGATTGCAAATATTGGAATGCTATGTTAATGATGATGAAATTTCTTATCCGTGGTATGATTGTGTTTTAATAGCTAGAAAACAGTATGGTGTTAATAATAATCTAGAAAAAAGAATGGATAATCTTGAAAATAAATTAGATTTAATTTTAAAAAAAATTAATGAATAAGTTAATTTTCTTTCATTGTTAGTTAATTAAGGAGGTTTCTTTTTGGTTTTTACAGTTGGTGTTTTTGGATCATGTGTGTCAAGGGATTTATTTAATTCACAAATTGTTCCAAATTATAAAACTTTTTTTCAAATAATTTCTTATTCACAAAGAACATCTATCATTAGTTTGATGCAAAATAACATAAAATTTGATGAAAAAGACATAATATTTGAAAATAATTACAATGATTCTATTAGGTATGATTTAAGTAAATGTTGGCTTTCCGAAATAGCAAATAATCCTCCAGATTATATTATTATGGATGTTATTTATGAATTGATTTTTGGAATTTTAATTTTAGATGATGGAAATATTATTACAAATAATTATTGGGATTTACCAAAAACTAAGTTTTATGAAACTATCAAAGACAAATCAACTGCATTGACAATAATTGAGGATTCAAAAACTTATTTCAAATTATATGAAGAAAGTATAGATTTATTTTTTAATTTTTTAAAAAATAATTGTCAATCTTCAAAGATTATTTTGAATTCTGCAAGATATGCAACAAAAATATTAAAAAAAGACAAGACAATTGTTGATGAAAGTGGAAATAGTTATTTGTTAAATGTTAATAGTTATATTGAAGATTTGGAGTTATACATAGAAAATAATTATGATGTTGAAATTATGTATTTTGGTAGAGATTATTTAGCTGATGAATCTCATATTTGGGGTTCTGGTAGAACACATTATGAAAAGTCTTATTATTCAGATAAATTTAATCAGCTTAAACATATTGTTGAATTTGATAATATTTCAAAAAATTATCAATTTTTGACAGATAAGAATTTAAATTATGAAAAAGAAATTGAGCAGTTACTTTTCCAACAGAAAATTTTAAAAGAAAAATTAATTAAAATACGTGATCAAAAAAAGTTTTATTGTAAAAATAATGGTGTTTTAAGAAAAGAAAATATGTTTTTAAAGAAAAAATTAGGAGAAAACTTATAATTTTAATAATTTTTTTAAATGTAATTAAATAATGTTTTTATAGCTAAAAAACAAAATAATTGTAATGGATATAATTTATATCAAAGGTCGAATAAAATTGGTATAATTTAGTCTTAATTTTAGAGAGAATTAATTGGTGATAACATGCATAAGTCTAGTCATGATAAAATGAGTTGGTTTAAAAATACTTATCTTAATGATAATGATTTTTTAGATATATTGGATGTTGGTTCTTTAGATACAAGTGGTACTAATTATAATTATAAATCTATTTTTAATAGTTCTAATTGGACTTATCAGGGTTTAGATTTTGAAAAAGGGGCTAATGTGGATATTGTTGTTGATGATATTTACAATTGGTATGAAGTTGAAGACAATAGCTATGATGTTGTTGTTTCAGGTCAATTTTTTGAACATTTAGGTTTCTTCTGGCTTACAATGGCTGAAATTGACAGAGTTTTAAGGCCTGGTGGTTTTTGCTGTATTATTGCTCCTAGTGGAGGACCTAAACATGGTGATGCAGATACTGACTGCTATCGTTTTTATGAAGATGGTATGAGTGCATTAGCTAAATATGTTGATTTTGAAGTTATTCATGTTTCTACAAATGCTGATGCTAAACCTTGGTGTGATACATGTCTTGTTGCTAAAAAAACAGGTTCTTTAGTAAATAGCGGAGATAATTTAGAAAGAAGAATGAATAATCTTGAAAATAAATTAGATGCGATTCTAAATTCAATTAAAAAATAATTATTGTGGTTTTTATGGAGTCAGTTAGTAATATTGATCAAATCGGGAATTTAAAGCAAAATAATTTTATTGGTAGACCAGAATTTGTTAATTCCAATGTTACTTTTAGAGGTAAAGGTAATTTATTTTATTGTGAACGTGAGGTTAAGTTAGTTAATGCAAATATACGTTTTGAAGGTAATAATTCGTTAGTTTATTTATCTTCCACTCCTAATTCACAATATCCTTTGAATTTACAGGTTTATCATGATTCAGTTGTCTTTTTTGGTCGTGATAATAATATGACTGCTCCTTTAAACATCAATGTTCAGGAACATCAGAATTTAGTTATTGGTGATGATTGTAATATTGGTAGTGGTGCAAATATTAGAACTTCTTTTGCTTATCCGATATATTTATCCAAAACTAAAGAAAGGATTAATTTTCCGGGTTCTGTTCTTATTGGGGATCATGTGTGGTTAGGTCATTTGGCTTATATATCTTCAGGAGTTGTTTTAGGTTCTGGTTCTATTGTAGATAATAATGCATTTGTCCCTCCTAACTGTAAAGGATTGTCTAATTCTTTTTTGAGCGGTAATCCTGTACAAATTATTCAAGAAAATGTTTTTTTTACTAAAGATTATTTAGGTGCTTTCAGTGAATCAGAGTCTGAAAGTGTTAATAGTTATGTAAGTGATGTTTTTATTTATAATGTCATTCCAAATGAATCACTTTACTTTCCTAAAATTGACGAAACATTAAAATGTTTGAATGTTGATGATTCTCTGGATTTTATTCAGAAATTATTTGTCCAAAATAAAAGAAAAAATAGATTTGCAATAAAATAAGGATTTGAAGGTTATTTTTAACCTATATATCCTTGATTTGCAGGTCTTAGGCTTGTAATAATTTCAGCAGCTATTTTTGAAGAATAATCATTTTTATTATCATAGTTCAGTATCCACATACGATAATTTGTATTATCTTTTTCAAAGAATAATTGTGTTGAATTAGTATAATTTGTTTCACGATAGGTTACATATACATTAATATCATCTATTTTTTGAGTTTCATTGCCTACTGTAAAATTATCTTTTAGAGCTTTTTGGAAATAGGTTTTAATTGAAACATTGTCATTTAAATGAGTTATATTTATAGTTATATTGTTACTTTTATCGTAGAGGCTTATTGTATTTTTACTTTCATTAGTAATATTGAAATTGTCAGGCAAATCAAACTTGGCACCTTCGAATTCTATTTTGTTTGAATTAAAATCAAAACCATTGTAATTGTATAAATTGACCTCTACCATTAATAAAATCAGTATAATTAATAATAAATATAGTTTTTTCATAATTCTCACCATCAAAAGCTTTATTATCTTTGGTAGATATATTATTATATTAATGGTTATATCTGATATATTTTTGGGATTATTTTTTAAAATAGTGGGGGGCTATAAAAATTCATGATAAATTTTTATTTTCTGTTATAATTGCAGCACATAACTCTGATTTGTATTTAAAAAAAGCATTTGATTCTGTTATTAGTCAAAGTTTGGATTTTGAAAAAAATATTCAAATTATTGTAGTTAATGATGGAAGTACGGATAATACAGAAGAAATGTGTTTGAAATATAGGGTTAGATATCCTCAAAATATTAAGTATATATCAACTAAAGATTGTTTTGGCCCAGCACATGCTAGAAATCAGGGATTAAAAGAAGCACAAGGAAAATATATTAATTTTTTAGACAGTGATGATTATATAAGCCGTAATACATTTAAAGATGTTTATAATTTCTTTGAAAAACATTATTCAGAAATTGATGTTGTTTCAATTCCAATATATTATTTTGGATCACAAAAAGGTAATCACCCTTTAAATTTTAAATTTAAAAAAACAGAAGTTGTTGATTTATTGAAACAACCGGAATTTATTCAATTATCTGGACCTTCTTCATTTTTTAAAGCAGAAGCTATTGAAAATATTAAATTTAATGATAAATTACAAACTGCTGAAGATGCATTTTTTGTTAATCAGGTTCTTTTAAATAAACTAAAATTAGGGCTTGTTAAAAGCGGATCTTATTTTTATAGAAAATTTGAAGCTAAAAATTCTCTTCTTGATTATTCAAGTAAAACTAAAGAATATTATATTTCTAGAATTAAACAGTTTCATTTTAAATTAATTGAATGTTCTAAAAGAGATTATGGTGAAGTTTTAAAGTTTATTCAATATGTATTGATGTATGATTTGCAATGGCTTTTCAAAATTAAAAAAATTGACCATATTTTAAGTTATGATGAAATTTATGAACTTTACATCAATCTGATTTTTATTTTGCAAAATATTGATGATGATGTGATATATAATCAAAAAAATATTCAAAATCAGCTTAAAACACATATATTCTTTTTAAAATATTTAGGTAATGATTATTTAGCTAATTGTGATTGTAAATATAGAAAACAAGTTTATAATGATATTCTTGATAAGTTATCATTAAATCAGGTTTTTATTGATATTTTTGAGATACAAAATGATGTTATTTATGTTTCAGGATTTATTACTACATTTTTCAATAAAAAAGGTAAGGTTTTTGCCTTTGTTAATGATAAGATTTTTGAAACTAAAGAGTTGAAATATCCACAAAGAGATAGGTTTTCTCTAAATTTTGAATATGCTTACAATAATGATTTTGAGCTTTTTATTCCAATTACTTCAAAAAATCTTAAAATCCAATTTAAAACGGATGTTAATGATTTTAAAGATCTTGAAATAAAATTTAATAGGCCTTGCAGACTTTCAAATACTTCTAAATATTCACTTTCAAAAAATCACATTGCTAAGGTTAAAGGAAGTGTAATAACTGTCAAACCAAAAAATTGGGTAAGAATATTGAAAAATGAGATTTCAACTATTTACACAATGTTGCGTGAAACTAATCAGGGCTGGAGAACTGGTGTGATATTTAGAATTGTTTATTTTATTTTATATCCGTTTTTATCATCTAGAAGAATTTGGATTTTTATGGATTTACCTTATTTGGCTGATGATAATGGTATTAATCTTTTTAAATATGCTGTTGGTATAAATGATGGTATTGAAAAGGTTTTTGTTTTAAATAAAGATAATTTTGCATTTGATGAAGTTTCTCAAATTGGAAAAACCATTGAATACGGTTCTATTAAACATAGGATATATGCTTTATTTGCAGAAAAGGTCATATCCTCCCATCCGGATAATGGTTTAGTATATCCATTTTGGGGCAATTATCCTTTTTTATCAGGTCTTGTTAAATTTAGGCTTGTATTTTTACAGCATGGTATTACAAAGGATAATATTTCAATGTGGCTTAATAAAGCGGATAAAAACATTTCATTAATTGTAACTGCATCAAAACTGGAATTGAAATCATTTTTTAAGTACCCTTATAACTATCATAAAGATGTTCCTCAGTTATTGGGGTTTCCCAGATATGATGCTCTTGAAAAAAAGGAAGATTATAAAGAAATTGTAATTATGCCTTCCTGGAGGAGGCATTTCCATCATTCAACTAAAGAAAAAATATTAAAATCAAATTACTTCAAAATATACAATACTTTAATTAATGATTCTCGTTTAATTGATTTTTGTAAAGAACATGGTTATAAATTGATTTTTAAACCACATCCAAATGTTTACAGATTCATTGAATTATTTGAAACTAATGATTATGTAACAATTGATTCAACTTCCAATAGTTATAATAATATTTTCACACATGCTTCTTTAGTAATAACAGATTATTCTTCAATAGCTTTTGATTTTGCTTATTTAAAAAAGCCAGTTATTTATTATCATTATGCTCAGGATTATCATTTTGATATTGAAGAGAGCTATTTTGATTATAAAACAATGGGTTTTGGAGAAGTTGTTGATAATCATGAAGAATTAATTGATTTGATAATGGAATATATTGAAAATGAATGTGAAATGAAAAATCAGTATATTAAAAGAGTCGATGATTTCTTTGAGTTTAATGATAAAAATAATTGTAAAAGAGTCTATGAGGCTATTAAAAAGATGGATTATGAGTAACTGGATAATGAAATTAAAAAATCAGTTTTTACTGTTTATATTAAAATCGTTAACTTTATATACTTTAAAAAACACATTTTTTAATAACTACTTTTGTTATGTGTGATGCGGGGGTGGTCGAGTGGTCAAAGGCGATAGGTTGAGGGCCTATTGGGTTAGTCCCTTCGCGGGTTCAAGTCCCGTCTCCCGCACTTTAATTAATAAACTATTTTTCTGATTATTATGTCTAATAAATACTTAAATGCAATTTCTTCATTAGATAATAATGTTTTTATAGATATTGAGGTTTCTCCAAATTCCAATAAATTTCAAATTTCAGGATTTAACGAATGGAGAAACAGATTTGAAATACGTATTAAGCAAGCTCCTCAAAAAGGCAAGGCCAATAAGGAAATTGTAAAAGAATTATCTAAAATATTTAATTGTGATGTTAGTATTTCAAAAGGTGAGAAATCTTCTCAAAAAACAATTGTCTGTTATAATGTCAGTATTGATTGTATATTGGAAAAATTAAGTGAAATTTTATAAATGTAAAAAATAATTAACTATTTAACCAATTAAAACATAAGTTAGTATTAATTAAATTAAGAGGGTGATAATTAGATGAAAGCAGTAATTCCGGCAGCTGGTTTTGGGACTAGGTTTTTGCCAGCTACTAAAGCACAACCTAAAGAAATGTTGCCTGTTTTTGATAAACCTACTATTCAGTATGTTATTGAGGAAGCTGTAGCTTCAGGTATTGATGATATTTTAATTGTAACTGGTAAAAATAAACGTTCTATTGAAGATCATTTTGATAAATCATTTGAATTGGAGTATACTTTAAAGCAGGCTGGTAAGACTAAATATTTAAAACAGGTTCAGGATATCACTGATTTGGCTGATATTTGTTATATTCGTCAAAAAGAGCAAAAAGGATTAGGTGATGCAATTTATTGCGCCAAAAAACATGTAGGAGATGAACCTTTTGCAGTAATGCTTGGAGATACAATAACAAAAGGAAAAACTCCATGTACAAAACAGTTAATAGATATTTACAACAAATATGAAGCATCAGCTATTTCTCTTGAAAAGGTACCTCAGGAAAAAGTGGAAAGATACGGTATAATTAAAGGAGAAGAAATAGAAACAGATGTTTATCAGATTGATGAACTTGTTGAAAAACCACCAGTTGATCAGGCACCGTCTAACTTAGCTATTATGGGAAGATATGTACTCACTCCAGACATTTTCGATAAAATCAAAGAAACCGGAGCTGGAGTTGGAGGAGAAATTCAGCTTACTGATGCACTGGCTAAATTAGATAAAATTTATGGAAATACCTTTGAAGGAAAAACCTATGATATAGGAAATCGTTTAGAATGGTTAAAAACATCTATAGAATTTGCAATGGATGATGAAGAATCTAAAAACGATTTAATCAGTTATATGAAAGATATTATAGCTTCAAATTAAATATTTCCCATAACTTCTTTTTTTTTAAACTTAATTTTACCACAACATTTATATATTTTTGTGTATAAATTATGCTTTATATGTAAATATAATATATTTAGTATGAGTTGATTTATATGCTTAAAAAAATGGATAAAATGGGTTATGGTGAAGATATGAATTATCAGATAGTGAATGCTATCAAAAAAATGAAGAGTCATAATGATAAATTATTTTATGAACAGTTATATCTCAGAAAAGATCCAGTAAAATACAATGAATTTAAGGATTGGTGTATTGAAAGAGGATATTTGAAAGATTTGTATAAAAAAGAGTAATGAATGTCTTGAAGTGGCTACAGATTGTAGCCAGTTGAAAATGCCTGCACCTGATGGTAAATTAAGATTAGCTATCGAACAGTTACTTTGTATTGGTTATAGGGAATTAGAAATAAGAAAAATATTAGGGTTTCATCATTAAATCCATAATGCTGAAAGCTTCATTTTCTTTTTTAACACTTGGTCCGTTTAATCCGCCTAATGCATTTTTTGCAAATTCTTTGTTAAGTCTTTTAGAAACTTCACCAAAAATCATTTTATAAGCTACACATTGTGGATCAACAGCTTTTGGAGTTTTACTGGCTACAATGGCATTATATGGACATCCGCCTTCACAATATTTGACATATCTGCATTTAGCACAGTTTTCATCAACATATTCTCTAAACTCCTGAAGTTTTGTCCATGCATCAGACTCTTTTAGCTTATCAAAACTTGGATTTTCTTTGACATTGCCTAAAATATACTCATCCATTCCTACAAATCTGTAGCATGGATAAATTGAACCATCTGCACCAACAGCTAATGTTGTACCTATACAATCTGCAAAGGTACATAATGTTCCTCTTCTTCTGAATGTACTTTTAGCAATATGATCCAAATCCATTACACTGAATTTATCTAAATCGTAAAGATACTTATCCAGCCAATCAATTAAAAGTTTTCCATGTTCTTCCTGATCAAGAGCCCATGGATCAGCATTATCTCCACGTAGTGACGGAAGTGCTGCATGTATTTTTAAATTCATCCCATTTGATTTGAAAAAGTCATATAACTCATCACTATAGTCTTTAGAATATTGAGTTACTGTTAAAACAAAGTTAATGTTTAATCCTTTTTCTTTTGCTCTTTCATATCTGGACATGGTTTTTTCAAAATAACCTTCTGCTCTTTGATAATCATTAATTTCTTCAGGTCCGTCAATACTGGTACTTACAACAACATTGTACTTTAAAAATAAATCAATTAACTCATCTGAAAGTAACCAAATATTACTTTGAAGGGAAAAGCCTTCCACATTATCTATTTTGGATAATTTTTCTAAAGCTTGTGCATAGAAATCATAGCCTGCAAGAAGGGGTTCTCCTCCATGGAATGTAAAATGAACTTTATCATCTCTAAAATCCTTTAACCAGGTGATAATATCATCAATTACACTAATGTCCATTATTTCTTTTGTTGATTCGGAACCCCAACAGTATTTGCAGTTACATTGGCAACCTAAAGTAGGGATTATCATTACATGAAAAGTCATTTTATCCGTAGTATTTATTTAATTCTTTTAAAAGTTCTTTTTTCTCATCTTCATCCATACTGTCATTTACAAAGAAAATATATCCGCAATCTTCACATTTTACAGTGTCTAACTCTGCATGTGCTCTGTGATTGTCTAACATTTTTCTATGTATATGTTTATCTTTTGAACCGCATTTTGGGCATGGAGCCAATATTTCTTCGAGTTTCATATTTATCACTTTTTATTTTATTATTTAAAAAAATTTCTGATATATTTTCATACCGATAGTTTTTACAAATAACACTTTAAATCCAAAGAAATGACCTTCAAATTCTTTTTTAACTTTGTCAAGTTCTTTGGGAATATCCAGGTGTTGAGGACATTTTCTTAAACATTTTCCGCATCCGTTACATAAACCGGCATTTGATTTGTTTATCATAATCCCTCCTACAGTCAAATAATAGTCGATTAAGCTTTGATTTAAAAGGCCTTTCTGATTAAACAAATATTTTTCATTATATATTTTCATACATTCAGGAATATTTACTCCCTTGGGGCATGGCAGGCAATATCCGCAGCTTGTACAGTTAATCTGAAGCAGTTCCTTTAATGCTCTTTTTGCATAATCAATTGTTTCCAATTCTTCCAGAGTCATGGAATGAGGTTCAGCACGGTTTCCGACAGCTATATTTTCATCAATTTGAGATAATGTATTCATTCCTGAAAATACACAGGTTATTTCAGGATGATTTAAAATCCAGGATAAGCTCCACTCAGCATTTGTTTTAGAGGGGTTAGCTTTTTTGAATATGTCTTCAACTTCAGCAGGCATTTTTCCAGCTAAAATTCCACCTTTTAAAGGTTCCATTACAAAAATTCCCATTCCTTTTGATGCTGCATGGTGAATGCCTTCAATATCTGCCTGTACATTATTATCAAAGTAGTTGTACTGAATCATTACCATATCCCAGTCATATGCATCAAGCAATAATGGAAATTCTTCAGTAGTGCCGTGATATGAAAAACCGACATATTTTATTTTTCCCTCCTGCTTTGCTTTTGACAGGAATTTTAAAACATCTTTTTTAAGTAAACGGTTCATAGCTTTTAAATCAACATTGTGGAGGAAGTAATAGTCAATGCAATCAGTTTGCAGTCTTTCCAGCTGTTCATTTAATATTTTTTCCATATCTTCGTATTTTTTAATGTTTATTGCAGGTAATTTTGTAGAAATTTTAACTTTATTTCTGTATTCTCCTTTTAGAGCTTTTCCAAGGACTTTTTCACTTTCTCCATTATTATAGATTGCTGCAGTATCAATAATGTTTATTCCATTGTCTATTGCATGGTGTATTAACTTTTCAGATTCTGCATAGTTGATTTTACCGTTTTTTGAAGGTAATCTCATAGCTCCGAGTCCTATTGGTGAGAGTTTTTCCCCGGTTTTTTTGATAATCCTCTTTTCCATAATTAATTATTAATAAACTTTAAATTATTTAAATGATATATATAAATTGTATGAAACTGACAATTATTGGAACCGGCTATGTAGGTCTTGTTACCGGAACCTGTTTTGCAGAAATGGGAAATAATGTTTACTGTGTTGATAATAATCTGGAAAAAATAGCTAATTTAAAAAATAATATATTGCCGATTTATGAACCTAATTTAGCATCATTAGTTAAATCTAATCAGGAAAAAGGAGATTTGATTTTTACTGGTGATTTAAAAGAGGCTTTAGACAGTTCCAATGTTATTTTTATAGCTGTTGGAACTCCTGAAAAAGAGGACGGCAGTGTTAACTTAGATTATGTTTATAATGTAGCTTTAGAAATAGCTGAAGTTATTAGTCATGATTCATTAATTGTTATTAAATCCACTGTTCCTGTAGGTACTGCTTTTAAGGTTAAGGAGTTAATTGAATCTAATTTGGATAAAGACATTAAAATTGACATAGCCAGCAATCCTGAATTTTTAAAGGAAGGTGTAGCTATTGATGATTGCATGCATCCTGACCGTGTTATTATTGGAGCTCAAAATGATGAAGTTTTTGATACTTTAAAAGAGTTATATTCATCATTTATTGTTAATAGTGACAGATTTGTTTTAATGGATGTTAAAAGTGCTGAAATGAGCAAATATGTTGCTAATGCTCTTCTCGCCACTAAAATATCTTTCATGAATGAAATAGCTAATATCTGCGAGAAAGTTGGTGCAAATGTTAAGAATGTTCGTTTAGGTATTGGCAGCGATAAAAGAATTGGTTATGACTTTATTTATGCAGGATGCGGTTATGGTGGAAGCTGTTTTCCTAAAGATGTAAAAGGATTAATTAACACTGCTGCTGATAATGGTTATGAACCTAAGATTTTGGCTAATGTTGATGAGGTCAATGAAAATCAAAAGCTTGTTTTAGTAAACAAGATTGTTGACAGGTTTGGAGAGGATTTATCCGGTCTTACTTTTGCTATTTGGGGGCTTTCCTTTAAACCTCAAACTGATGATGTAAGGTGTGCACCTTCTTTAGTAATAGCTTCTGAAATTATTGAAAGAGGCGGAAAAATACAGGCATATGATCCGAAAGCTACTGATAATTTCCAACAGAACTTTGATTCTGAAAATATTGTTTATGAAAACTCCAAATATGATGTTTTAAATGATGCTGATGCTCTTGTTTTAATTACTGAGTGGAAAGAATTCAGAGCTCTTGATTTAGATGAATTAGCTAAAAGATTAAATCAGAAGATTATTTTTGACGGCCGGAATATTTATTCACCTAAAATTAGAAAAGCTGGTTTTGAGTTATATCAGATCGGCTGCTGAAACAATTTTGAAAACTTTTATTAATATTGTTGTCCATAACTAATAAGTAATACTGAGTATTTAAATAAAATCCAAAAAAGTAATACTTTTCTATTTTTTTAAATTATTTTTTCATGAAAAGTAATTCTTCATTGAAGGTTAGTAATACTCAATATATAAATAAAACTAAAAAAAGTAATACTTCAGGTGAGAAAACATGTTAATAAAAATAATGGATATCCTTGCAGGACTTAAAATGACAATAGTTTCAGGTGTTTTTCTTTTATGTGCTATTATTTGTATGGTATCTGGAATTGAAAGTCCTATAGATCCGGCATGGGGAGCTGTAATAATTAGCGGAATCCCTTTATTTTATCTGGCTTTAGATAGGTTAATATTTGAAAAATGGGTTTCATCAGCATTATTAATTACAATAGCTATGATAGCTTCACTGGCTATTGGAGAAATATTTGCAGCTGCAGAAGTAGCATGGATAATGGCACTGGGAGCACTTCTTGAAGACTGGACAGTTGAGAGAGCTAAAAAAGGTTTAAAAAACTTAATAGAACTTACTCCTCAAACAGGCAGATTAATTTATGAGAAAAACGGAAAAAAACAGGAAAAAATAATTTCAGTTGATGAAATTAAAATTGATGATGTTTTAAGAGTACTTCCTGGTGAAAAAATTCCGGTTGATGGAGTAGTAATTGATGGAGACAGTTCTATTGACCAATCTGTAATAACTGGTGAATCTCTGCCTGTTGATAAATCAGATGGTGATGAAGTTTTCTGCGGTACTTTAAATATGTATGGTGTACTTGATATTAAAACAACAAGTTTAGGTGAAAATTCATCACTTCAAAAATTAATTGATTTAGTAAAACAGGCTGATGAAAAGCAGGCACCAACTCAAAGAATAGCTGATAAATGGGCAACATGGCTGGTTCCGGTTGCTTTAATAATAGCCGCAGCAGCATGGGTTGCTACAGGAAATATTGAAAGAGGAGTTACAGTTTTAGTCGTATTTTGTCCATGTGCTTTAATATTAGCTACACCAACTGCAGTTATGGCAGCTATTGGCCAGGCTACAAAACATGGAATACTGATTAAATCAGGTGAAGCTCTGGAAAATTTAGGAGAATTAAGTACTATAACTTTTGACAAAACAGGAACATTAACTTATGGTGATTTAAAAGTATCTGATATAATTCCAACAGGTGATTTTACTGAAAATGAAGTTTTAGCTATTGCTTCGGCTGTGGAAAATTTAAGTGAACATCCATTAGCTAAAGCTATTGCAGATAAAGCCAATGATGAACATATTGCAGTTGAAAAAGTAAGTAATTTTAAAATGTATCCAGGCAGAGGAGTTTTTGGAATAAATTCAAAAGGAAAAATTTATGCAGGTAATTTAAATTACATTAAAGAAAACTTTGAAATTTCAGATAAAACTAACACCTATTTGGATAATTTAAACAGTGAAGGTAAAGCAATTATCATTGTAGGATTAAATAATCAGGTTATTGGAATAATTGCATTATCAGATAGTATTCGTGAAGACTCACAGTCTGTGGTTGAAAATTTACATGAGTTAGGTGTTAAAACAGTTCTTTTAACTGGGGATAATGTTAAAACAGCTAATTACTTTGCAAAACAGGTAGGAATTTCAGAAGTTCATGGAAATTTACTGCCTAATGAAAAGCTTCAGTGGGTTGAAAAATTTAAAAAATCAGGAAATAAAGTTTGTATGGTTGGTGATGGTGTTAATGATGCTCCCGCACTTAAGACAGCTAATGTAAGTGTAGCTATGGGTTCAATTGGTAGTGATATAGCTATTGATGCAGCAGATATTGCACTTTTAGGTGATGATATAGAAAAAATACCCTATCTTAAAAGGTTATCTAATTCTACATTATTTACAATTAAGTTTAATATAGCTTTATCAATGATGATTAATGCTATTGCTATTATCTGTTCTGTATTGGGACTGTTAAATCCAGTAACTGGAGCTATTGTTCATAATGCAGGGTCATGTTTAGTTGTTTTAAATGCAGCATTATTATATGACAGAAACTTTGATAAAAATAGGATTCATAGTCACTACCATTATCATGATGACGGTAAACATTTACATTCTCATGAAAATGTAGAAATACTTGGTGAAATTCATACATCTGAAGGTGTTAAACATATTCATTCTCACAGACATTCTTTAAAATTAAAATCTCATTGTTCAAAATTATGACTTTTTAATTTTTGTTTTTCACCTTTTATTTTTTTATTTAACTGTTATTTTAAAATTATTTCATTTTTAAATTATATTTTTTGAATGGTTTTTAATTTTGGATTTGTTATGATAAATCATTATATTTATAAACATTATTTTACAGATATAATATTAATTTTTATAATAATATTTAGGTGTTTTCATGTTAACCTCAGTACAAAAAGAAATTTTACAAACATTGATTAATTTGTACCAATCTGCTAATGGTAAATCTATTAAGGGGGAAGACATTGCTGAAATTATGAGTAGAAATCCGGGAACAATTCGTAATCAGATGCAGTCTCTTAGAAGTTTAGGTTTAGTTAAAGGAGTACCGGGACCTCGTGGTGGTTATAAACCTACTGTTGAAGCATATCATTCTTTAAACATTTCAGTTACTGATAAGGATTTTAATGTACCTATTTATAAAGGTGGGGAAAAATTAAAAGATATTTCAGTTGCTAAAATTGAATTTACCAGTATTCCGCAGCCTGGTGAATGTGAGGCAGCTATTAAAGTTTTAGGAAACATTAAGGATTTAAATTTAGGAGATACTATCAGAATAGGTCCTACACCAGTTAATAATTTAGGAGTAATGGGCAAAATTGTAGGCAGGGATGATATGGACAATATTTTACTTGTAGATACTACTACAATCAGAAGCATTCCTAAAAATACTGTAGGTGATATAGCTAGTCGCAATGTTGTATCTTTAAAAGTCAATTCTACTTTAAAAGAAGCTGCAAAAGTTTTTGCTTTTAATGATATTAAAGGAGCTCCTGTAATGAAAGATGGTAAAGCAATAGGAGTATTTACTGTAACTGACTTTGTTCGAGCAATAGCTGATGATAAAGAGGATTTGCTTGTTGGAGATTTGATGACTACAAATATTGTAATTGTTAATGAAGACATGAGAATAGCTAATGCTATTGAAATAATGCTTAAAAAAGCAATTAGTAGGGTGCTTATTGCTGATAAAGATAATAATTTACTTGGAATTGTTACAAGAACAGATTTAATTAATTCTATAACTAATTTAAGTCAATTTCCTATTATTACCCAATAATTATTTTTTTACAAGTGATTTAATGAAAGTAAATCAAATAGATATTTCCAAAGATATGAAAGTAAGTGATTTAATAGCTCAATTTGAAGCATCTGATGTTTTAGGTGCTGGCAGAGTTGCAAGAGCTACTGATATTCTAGCTAATATGATTAAAGATGAAGATACAAATGTGTTTATGAGCCTTGGAGGTCCATTAATTCCAGGTGGAATGAGAAATATTGTTTCTCAAATGATAAGGGAAGGTTATGTAGATTTGATTGTATCAAGTGGAGCTAATCTTACTCATGATTTACTTGAAGCATTTGGTGGTGCTCATTACAGAGATGAAGGAAAAGATGATGAGGAACTTAATGCTGAAGGAATTGGTAGGATAGCTGATATTAATGTAGGATCTAATGATTTTGAAGTCTTTGAAAAAGAAATAATTAAATTATTTGAAATAATATCTGCTAAAAAACCGGTAATATCTATTCAGGAATTGATTTATGAAATTGGAATGTTAATTGATGATGAAAATTCTTTTATAGCTACTGCAGCTAGAAACAATGTTCCGATTTTTGCTCCGGGTATTATTGATTGTATGATTGGTCTGCAGCTATGGATTTTTTCACAGGACCATGATTTTACAATAAGTGCTGCAGGAGACATGCCTTATTTATCAGATATTGTATTTGGCAGCAAAAAAGTAGGTGGAATCTTACTTGGAGGGGGCCTTACAAAACACTATACTTTAGCTTCAAACATTTTAAATGGTGGTCTTGATTGTGCAATTCAAATAACAATGGATAGGCCGGAAGCAGGTAGTTTAGGTGGAGCTCCACTAGAAGAAGCTAAATCCTGGTCAAAAGCAAAATGCGGATCTAATTTAGCTACTGTTGTTGGAGATGTTACAATTATATTTCCATTAATCTATGCAGCAGCATTAGATAAAATTTAATTTTCTTTTTTGGTGATTTTAAGTGAGTTATGTTATTTTAGCTGTTTTATTTTTCTTAAGCGGATTTTTCATGAAACTGTCAGATGATGCCTGTGATATAGGTGATGATAAGTCATTAGCTATTGCACTGGGCATATTATGTGCAATAACTTCTGCATTTGCAACAGTATCAAGTGCATCTGCAGCATGTATATTTATTGGAATTTTAATTGGTAATCTCCTTGCCCTAAAAGTAGACGGGTTTCATCATATTATAACTTTAATACTCTTTGTGCTGATTTCACTGATTATGGGTATTCCTGAGCTAAATTTAGTTATTTTATTGATATGTATATTTTCAGCACTTTTAGATGAAGTAGGTCATGAATTAATAAGTAAATTAACTGAAAATAAATTTTTAAATTGTTTTTTTGAGTATAGATTTGCAATGAAAGTAGCAATATTTTTACTGGCTCTTTGCGGCATATTTAATATATGGTTCTTTGTACTGTTTATATTATTTGAGTTTGCATACTTGATTGCAGGTTCAATATCTGAAAATGGTTTATTTAAAAAAAGTAGAATTTAAAAAGGATTTTTAATCCTTTATTATTTTTTCACAAGCTAGTGCAGGATTATCAGATTCATAAATGCTTCTCCCAACGATAATTGCACTTGCAAATTCAAGAGTTTTTTTAGCATCTCCTCCCTGTTTTCCAACACCTGGAGAAATAATACAGGCATCATCACCTGCAATGTCTCTTATTTTACTTAATCTGTCTAATCGGGTAGCCGGTGCAACATAATTGGTAATTCCCATGTCGACTCCCATTTTAGCTATGGCTTCAGCATCTTTCTGTAAAAACATTTTGGCTCCGGGATGTGACATTTCAGTAAGTAAAAATATTTCTTTTCCATGGTCATTTGCACTGTCCAGACAGGCCCGAACACTGTCGGATCCTACAAAACCATGGCAGATTATTGCATCTGCTCCAGCATCAAATGTTAAATCGCAGATTTTGGAATTGGTAGCATCAATATCAGCAACTTTATAATCGCAGATAATATTTGCATTAAATTCATCTTTTATAATTTTAATGATTTTTAATCCTTCAGCTAATGTTAACGGATATCCTATTTTTATTGTGTTGATATAAGGTTTTACCTGTTTACATATTTCAAGTGCTTTGTCTTTATTGGTTACATCAAGTGCTAATATTAAGTTATTTTTAATATTCATTTGGAATCGCCTTTATTGATTTATAGTTACTTTATATTTATTGTCTTTTAATGGTTATATAAATTAGGAATTGTTTTTTGCAGTACATAACTTTATTAATACTTTTTATACAATTTTTGTGTAGTTTAAATTTTATTTTTAAGTTTATTATATTTTTTTTATTTTTTTTATTAAATTTTTATATTTAGTTCATCTATTCAGGCAAAGTTTATATATTATAATATTAAAATAGAGTAATACCAATTTGATTTTTTATTGAATTGGATAGAGAGTATGAGTATGTTTTTGGCTTATTTTGGAGGAATATAAGTATGCATATTATGGAAGGTTTTTTACCTGCAGAATGGTGTGCTGTTTGGTTTATTATATCAATACCAATAGTACTCTATGGTGTATATCAGATAAAGAAGATTACAGAAACTACTCCCGAATCTAAAGCTTTAATTGCTGTAAGCGGAGCGTTTATGTTTATTTTATCTTCATTGAAATTACCTTCTGTTACTGGAAGTTGTTCACATCCGACCGGTAATGGATTTGGTGCAGTATTATTTGGACCTGCAGTTACTGCAGTGTTAGCTTCAATAGTTTTAATTTTTCAAGCATTATTACTTGCACATGGTGGAATTACAACTTTAGGAGCAAATATATTTTCAATGGGTATTGTAGGCCCATTTGTAGCATGGATTGTTTATAAATCTTTAATAAAATCTGATGTTTCATCAACTATTGCAGTTTTCTTTGCAGCATTTTTAGGAGATTTATTGACTTATGTAGCTACATCATTCCAGTTAGCTCTTGCTTTCCCACTTCCTACTTTTGGAGCAGCATTATACAAATTTTTAATAATATTTGCTGTTACTCAAATACCGTTGGCAATTGGTGAAGGTATTTTGACTGTGATTATTTGGGATAGATTGAAAGTATATAAACCAAAATTGTTGAAAAAACTTGATGTATTAAGTGCTAAGGAAAATTAGGTGATTATTATGAAAAAATCAACATTAATTATTTTATTAGCAGTTGTAATTATTTTGTTTATTGCACCATTAGTAATGTATAATGGATATGGTGAAGACGAAGGCTACTTTGGTGGAGCTGACGGTCAGGCTGGAGAAGCTATTGAAGAAACCGGTTATGAACCATGGTTTTCTTCTATCTGGGAACCTCCAAGTGGTGAAATTGAAAGTTTGCTTTTTGCACTTCAGGCAGCTATCGGGGCATTGATAATCGGATATGCATTTGGTTATTGGAAAGGTCAGTCTAAAAAAGAGGATTAATTTCCTCATTTTTTATTTTTTTTAGTGATTTTTATGAAATTTGACATGGACTACATTGCTCATCATAATAGATTAACTTTAATGAATTCCTATTATAAAATAGCTATTGCTATTGGATTAATGATAATTACATTATTTTTAGATAATCTATACTTTGATGTTATTATATTTGCTTTAATGTTAATTTTAATAGTGGGAGTAGCCAGAATCTCATTTAAATCATATTTGAAGTTCATTTCTATTCCAGCAGTATTTACAATAATAACCTGTGTATTCTTATTGTTTTTCTTTGGAACAGGAAATATTGTTTGGGACAGCCATTTTTATGGAATTGCAATAAGAAAAGATGCCGTTAATCTGGCAATTTATACCTTTTTTAGAATTTTCGCATGTTTTTCATGTTTAGGATTTTTAGGTTTAACTACTCCAATAGCCGAGGTTTTACATTCCTTGGAAGTTATAAAAGTACCTAAAATAGTAATAGAAATTGCATTGCTTATGTATAATACAATTTTCATATTTTTAAATGAACTTGATGTAATGAAAAAAGCACAGGAAACAAGATTAGGTTATAATGGATATAAAACTTCATTTAAATCTGTAGCAATGCTGGGAAGCAATATATTTTTAAGATCTATGGATAAAGCAGAATCATTACAACATTCTCTGGATTCCAGAGGATATGATGGTGAAATTCCAATTTACAAACCTCAAAATAGAAGGTGATTATTAGTGTTAGAAGCAAGGAATATTAGTTATTCTTATGATAATGATTCACAAGCTCTAAAAAATGTGAGCTTAAAAATAGATGATGGTGAAATGGTAGCAATACTTGGTAAAAACGGAGCAGGCAAATCAACATTATTCCTACATTTCAATGGAATTTACGAACCTGATGATGGTGAAATTTTAATTGATGGTGAAAAATTAAAGTATAACAAAAAAGCATTACTTAAATGCAGACAAAAAGTAGGAATAGTTTTTCAAAATCCGGATAATCAAATATTTGCTCCAAGTGTAGAGGAAGACGTGGCATTTGGACCGCTGAATTTAAAATTACCTATGGATGAAGTTCAGCATAGAGTAGAAGAAGCTTTAAAAAGAGTAGGAATGGAAGGATTTGAGAAAAAAGCACCACATCATTTAAGCGGCGGGCAGAAAAAAAGAATAGCCATTGCAGGAATATTGGCTATGAAACCTGAAATAATGATTTTAGATGAACCTACTGCAGGTTTGGATCCTCAGGGAGCATTAAAAATCATGAATTTATTATCTGAGCTTAACAAAGAAGGAATTACAATTGTAATTTCAACACATGATGTTGATTTGATTTCCCAGTATGTAAATAAAATATTTGTTATGGCTGACGGTGAAATTATAGGTGACGGAACTCCTAATGAAATATTTTCCAATGAAGATTTAATTAAAAAAGCTAATCTGAAGCTTCCAATAATATCTGAACTTTTTAAAGTACTGAATATTAAAAATAAAGTAAGTATTAAAAATAATGATTATCCTTTGACAATTAATGAAGCAGTAGATAAAATTTCAGAACTGATAAAAAATTAATAAAAAGTTATATATTAAAAATAACAGATTTTAGCTTAAGGTGAACTTATGAGGATTGGAATTTGTGATACAACTTTTGCTCGTTTTGATATGGGAGCTGCAGCTATTGATGAATTAAAGAATAATGCTACAGATTTAACTATTATTCGCCAGACAGTTCCTGGAGTTAAAGATTTGCCTGTTACAGCTAAAATTCTAATTGAAGAGGAAAATTGTGACATTGTAATGGCACTTGGAATGCCGGGACCTATGGAAAAAGATAAAGTATGTGCTCATGAAGCATCTACAGGTCTTATTAATGCACAATTGATGACTAATAAACATATTTTGGAAGTATTTGTCCATGAAGATGAAGAGGATAATCCTGAAGACCTTAAGGTATTGGCTGAAAACAGAGCACGTGAACATGCACAAAATCTTATTAAAATGATGTATCATCCAAAAGCTATGAGAAAAGAAGCCGGAACTGGAGTCCGTGAAGGAAAGCCTAATGTAGGACCATTATAAAAAGTGTATTTATATGACTGTTGAAAATGAATTTAAAGTATCGATGGAAGACAGAAAACAGACTTATGTTATTATTCCAGCTTATAATGAAGAAACAAGAGTCAGACCGGTAATTGAAGCTATAGCTGATATGGGGTTTAAGATAATTCTGGTTAATGACGGATCAACTGACGGTACTTTAGATATTCTAAAGGATGTTCAAAGGAAATATCCTGAAAATATTTTTATTTATTCTCATGTTATTAATCGTGGTGTCGGATTAGCTATGCAGACAGGTTTTGAAGCTGTTTTAAAACATAATCCGAAATATATTGTAAATATTGATGCTGACGGGCAACACTCTGTAGATGATTTGGAAAGTGTCCTTGAACCGTTAATTACAGGTAGGGCTGAAGCGGTTATTGGTGTACGTTCTTTAAAAGATATGCCTACATCTAAAAATTTTGGAAATTCTGTAATGAATATATTGACACATATTTTTTATGGTGTTGAGGTTTCTGACTCTCAGACAGGATTTAGGGCATTAACTAAAAGTGCATTAAATAAAATATCTATTAATGCTCAGGGTTATTTAATTTCTTCAGAATTTATACGAGAAATCAATGATAATAATATTCCTTTTGAAGAAGTGACAATTGAGACTATTTACACTCCTGAAACACAGGCAAAAGGAACCAATTACAAAGTCGGAATTAAAATATTGTTTACAATGATTAGACATAAATTATTCGATTAAAAAGGTGATTTTAATGTTTTTTTATTCTTTAGTATTTCCTATAATTGCAGTATTGGCTATTTTATGGTTTGTTGTACGTGTTAGAAATGGAAAAAATACAATTAGTACATTAGTGCTGTGGATTATATTATGGGTTTTCTTAGTGCTCTTTGCACTGGCTCCGGATGTCAGTATGGTCTTTGCTAATTTATTTGGAATAACAAGGGGACTTGATTTTATTTTTATTGTAGTATTTGCTGTAATGGCTTATATTATATTCAAATTATATTACAAGTTGGATAAATTGGAAAATGACATCAACAAAATGGTTAAAGAAATCGCATTGGATAATGAAATTTCATTATCTGATGATGAAGATTAATCAGCTTATTTTTTTTATTTTAACTTTATTTAATTCTTATTTTTCTAAAAAAATACTTTCAGATTAGCTTTTAAAATCCATCATATATATTTAGTAATAACATCATAAGTAATAATTACAATGTTATATTTTAGAGGATGTACTGCAAGAGAAAAAGAAACAGGTATTGCTGAGGCTACAGAAAAGCTATTGGGATTGGCTAATGTGGATTATCATATATTGGATGATGAGAAATGTTGCGGTTCAGTTTTACTTCGAACAGGTTTTGAAGATGAGGCTAAAAAGCAAATAGCTAAAAATACTGAAGTTTTTGGTGATGAAACAATACTGACTTCATGTGCGGGATGTTATAAGACTTTACTTCAGGATTATGAAGGGCTGGATGTTATTCATATTTCGGAACTGCTGGCTATTTTAATTGATGAAGGCAGGTTAAAGTTCAATAAAAAAGATCTGGATGTTACATATCATGATTCATGTCATTTGGGAAGGCATTGTAAAGTATTTGATGAACCGAGGGAAGCTATTGAATCAGTAGCTAATTTAATTGAAATGGAAAATATTAAAGAAAATAGTTTATGCTGTGGAGCTGGAGGTGGAGTAAAGTCAGCTTATCCTCAAATTGCATCAGAACTTGCAGAAGCCAGAATCAGTCAGGCTAAGGATACTAATTGTGATATACTGATTACACCATGTCCTTTTTGTAAACTTAATTTAAAAGATTATGGTTTAGAGGTTTTGGATTTAACAGAATTTTTAATTAAATATGGGGGAGAATAATGAAGGAAAGTGAACTTAAAACAATGAGGAAGTCATTTAAAACAGTTAAAGACAGATCTTCCAAAATTAAAAATTCCTCTTCCATTAAACGATTGGAAAAAAGAGTTAAGGAAATTGAAAAAGAGTCAATTGCCCATAAAGAGGAACTGATGGAAGTGGCTGTTGAATCATTTAAGCGAAATGGCATTGATGTTGAATATGCCAAAACCAAGGACGATGCGTTGGATATTATTTATGATTTGTTAGATGATAACGGTTCTAATGTAATCGCTAAAGCCAAATCCAATACTTTAGGTGAAATTGAACTTAAAAGTAATTTGGCTGCTAAAGGTTATGATGTTGTTGAAACTGACTTGGGAGATAGGATTTTACAACTTAAAAAAGAAGATAACAAACCAGTGCATCCAACAGGTCCGGCATCTCATTTAAATGTAGATGAAATAGCCAGTATTGTTAATGAATCCATGAAAACTAATGTGGGAAGGGTTCCCCGTGAAATTATGGAAGTTGTAAGGGCAGATGTATTAAAACGTCTTGAAAATTCAACTGTAGGTATAAGTGGAGCTAATGTTGTAGCGGCTGAAGAGGGATCTATTGTTTTAGTTCATAATGAGGGCAATATTTCATTAGTTTCTCTAAAAGATTTGCATATTATTGTAGCAGGAATTGATAAATTTGTACCTGCTCTGGAAGATGCCATGTCTGTTGCAAAACTTGAAACAGTTTATGCAACTGGAAATTATGTAACTTCATATATTAATGTAATTTCAGGACCGTCAAAAACAGCAGATATTGAGAAAAAACTTCTTAAAAATATGTATGGTGCTGAAAAGGTAGTTGTTATCCTGCTTGACAATGGAAGAAGTGAAGCTAGAGAAGAATGCTTATGGTGTATTGGATGTGGAAACTGTATAGTTAACTGTCCGGTATATAATGCTGTTGGAAACGAATTCGGATTCAACAATTATTTAGGCGGTCGTGGAGTAGCTATGAGTAAATTCATTGAAGATGATGAAAAATGTTTTGAATCAGGATTGTATAAATGTACTTTATGCGGATTATGTACTGTCAATTGTCCCGTATCTATTCCCACAAATGACATAATTGAAAAAATGAGAAAATCTTCACAGCTTCATCCAAAAGCTCATGAAAAAATAAGTAAATCTGTTATAGAAAAAGATTCTCCATATTAATCTTTTTCTTTTATAATATAAATTGGTCTTTTTTTACTTTCCAGATAAATTTTAGCTAAATATTCTCCAATTATTCCTGCAGCAAATAGCTGAATTCCGCTTAAAAACAGAATAATTGAAACAGTTGAAGGCCAACCTTCTACATGCTCTCCAAATAAAAGAGTTTTTATAACAATAACTATAATAGCTAAAAATGCAATGATTGAAAAGAAAATCCCTGTAATGGTAGCTATATGAAGAGGAGCTGTTGTAAAAGAAACAATTCCTTCAATGGAGTATTTGAACAGTTCCCAAAATGACCAGCTACTTTCTCCTTTTTGTCTTTCAATATTTTCATATTCCAGCCATTTTGTTTCAAATCCGACCCATTGGAAAATTCCTTTTGAAAAACGGTTATACTCTTTCAAATCAAGGATTGCATTTACAACTTCTCTTTTCATTAATCTAAAGTCTCTTGCACCGTCAACAAGTTCTATTTTAGTTATTTTATTAGCTATTTTATAGAATAATCTTGCAAAAAATGATCTTATAAAAGGTTCTCCTTTTCTTGTGACTCTGCGTGTTCCTACAATATCATATTCTTTGATATATTCCATCATTTTAGGAATTAAAGATGGGGGGTCTTGCAGATCAGCATCCATTAGTACAACATAATCTTCAGTGGAATAGTCTAATCCGGCATATATTGCAGATTCCTTACCGAAGTTTCTTGAAAATGAGATGTATTTAACATTATCATAGCTGTTTTCAAGTTCTCTGATAACTTCTAAAGTGTTGTCATTTGACCCGTCATTTACAAAAATAACATTCCATTTTATGTTTTTCAGATTATCTGAAACTTCTTTGTAGAATATTTGAAGCATTTCTTCTTCATTATAACATGGAACAACTATGTCTAATGTTTTCATATTAAAGTATTTTTTAAATTAGTGTTTAAATAATTTATTATCAACTTTTAATTTTTTGCCAGTAAAAATAATAAATATTTATAAGTAAGGTTATACTATATTTAATTATTATATTTAAAATGTAAAAACGGAGGAAATACATGCTTCTATTAATAAGTCCTATAAATCATGAAGAAGCTCTCGAATCTATTAAAGGCGGAGCAGATATTGTCGATGTGAAAAATCCTAAAGAAGGATCTTTAGGTGCTAATTTCCCTTGGGTTATTAGGGATATTAGGGAGATAACTCCTGAAGACAAATTAGTTAGTGCAACTTTAGGTGATGTACCGTATAAGCCAGGTACTGTTTCTCTTGCGGCGATGGGGGCTCATGTTTCTGGAGCAGATTATATTAAAGTAGGATTATATGGAACAAAAGATTATGATGAAGCAGTTGAAGTTATGGAAAATGTAGCTAAAACAATTAAAGATGTTGATAATGACACTATTGTTGTAGCTGCAGGTTATGCAGATGCACACCGTGTTGGTGCAGTTGACCCTATGGAAATTCCAAAAGTAGCTAAAGATGCTGGATGTGATTTAGCTATGCTTGATACTGCTGTTAAAGACGGTCATACATTATTTGATTATTTAAGTATTGAAGATTTAGAAAAATTTGTTAATGAAGCTCATAGTTATGGTTTGAAAACAGCTCTTGCAGGTTCTGTTAAAAAAGAACAGTTAAAACCTTTAAATGACATTGGTTGTGATGTTGTAGGTATTAGGGGAGCTGCTTGTGTAGGTGGTGATCGTAACACTGGTAAAATACATCATAGTGCTGTAGCTGAGCTTAAAGAATTATGTGATTCATTTTAAATAAGGTGATTTTTAAATGTTTTCAAAAAAAGTTCAAGAAGCAAAGGTAGCTTATACTTTTGATGATTTTTTATTAACTCCTAATGCAAGTTATGTGGAACCAAAGGATATTGATACTAGAATTAAATTAGGAAAAGGTATTAAGTTAAATATACCAATTTTAAGTGCTGCTATGGACACTGTTACTGAAGCAGATTTGGCAATAGCTATGGCACAGGAAGGTGGTATTGGAGTAATTCACAGAAATATTACTCAGGAAAAACAAGTGGAAGAAGTTAAAAAAGTCAAGTCAGCTGAAGATTTAACAATACGTGATGTTATAACTATTACTCCGGATTCTACAATTGCCGATGTTCAGGCAAAAATGAATGATGAATTAATCAGCGGTCTTCCAGTTGTAGATAATGATGAAATTATTGGTATAATCTCTAAAAGAGATATCAGACCTGTATTGAAAAAAGGTGTTGATAAAACTGTAAAGGACATCATGACATCTGATGTTGTAACTGTTGAAGAACCAATTACTGCAGAAGAAGCTTTAAACATTGCTTATGAAAATAAAGTTGAAAGACTTCCTGTTCTTCGTGACGGTAAACTGGTTGGAATCATTACTATTAAGGATATTTTAAATCAGGCTCAATATCCTAATGCTGCTCGTGATAAAGACGGCAACTATTTAGTGGCAGCTGCATCTGGTCCTTTTGATTTAGATAGGGCTATGGCTTTAGATCAGGCTGGTGCAGATATTATTTCTATTGACTGTGCTCATGCTCATAATATGAATGTAGTTAAGTTTACTGAAACTATTAAAGATAATATTGATGCTGATTTATGTGTAGGTAATATAGCTACTGCAGAAGCTGCTGAAGACTTAGCATCTATGGGTGTAGACGGTCTTAAAGTAGGTATTGGACCAGGTTCAATGTGTACTACTCGTATTGTAGCTGGTGTTGGTGTACCACAGCTTACAGCTATTTCCGAAGTTGCTGATGTAGCTCGTGAATATGATATTCCGGTAATAGCTGACGGTGGAATCAGATACTCTGGAGATATTGCAAAAGCTATTGGTGCAGGTGCAGATGCAGTAATGCTTGGTAATTTACTTGCAGCATCCTATGAAGCTCCTGGTGAAGTTGTTGTTATGAATGGTAAACAATACAAAAAATACCGTGGAATGGGTTCCATGGGAGCAATGACCAGTGAGTATGATGGTGGAGCAGACAGATACTTCCAAGGATCTAAAAGTAAAATGAATCATACCAAATATGTTCCTGAAGGAATTGAAGGAGCTGTGCCTTACAGAGGAACTGTTAATGAGATTTTATTCCAACTTGTTGGAGGTTTAAAATCTTCCATGGGATATTGCGGCGCTAAAGATATTGCAGCTATGCAGGAAAAAGCAAAATTCGTTAGAATCACAAGCAGTGGTATTAAAGAATCCCATCCTCATGATTTATTAATTACTAACGAAAGTCCTAATTATCCAACTCTTGATTAGTTGGCAGTAATTTAATTCGCAAAAATGATTGAATTTTTTCTCATTTTTGTGTTATAATCCTTTTTTAAGTTAAAATACCATTAACTTTAAATATTAGTATCTATAATATTATTATATTAGATAATTTTAAGATTATTTTATAATCTGTGTAAATAATTTTGAATATTTACATTATTACATATTTATTTTGATGTGGAGAGAATTTAAATGGCAAGAACAAAAAAAGTGGGTATTACAGGTAGGTTCGGTGCAAGATACGGAAGAAAAGCAAAAAGATCTGTAAAAATGATCGAAGAAAACATGAAAAAAAATCATGTTTGTCCTAGATGTGATAGACCTTATGTAAAAAGACAAGCTGCTGGAATTTGGAAATGTAGAAAATGTGGTGCAGTATTTACTGGAGGAGCATATGTACCAGAAACTCCTATGGCAAAATCTGCAGCACGTAACATAAGAAATGTTAACGTGGAGGAATAATCCTTGTATAGATGTCCACATTGTGGAACTGAAGTAGATCACAAAAGCTACATGGAAAATAAATGTCCTAAATGCAGATATAGGATTTTATTTAAAAATGTTCCAGAAGTAACAAGAATTATAAAAGCAAGATAATCATTTTGCTTTTATCTAATATTTTTTAAAACTATTTTTTATGATTTAAAATGTTAATTTCAACTTCTAGAAAACCTTCTCAAAAAACAAGAAAGTTTTGTAAAAATCTTGCTCATGCAACTGGTTCTACTAGTGTAAATAGGGGAAAAAGTAATATGCGTGAGTTACTTTTAAAAGCTCTTGAATTAGAGGAGCATAATTTGGCTATTGTTAATGAGATTAAGGGTAATCCTAGTAGAGTAACTTTTTATTCAAATAAAGGGGAAGTTTTGCTTATAATATTGATTGGTGTTAATACTTCTAATGAAAGATGCCATATTCTGCCTAAAAATTTGAAAATAGTTTCTAAAGTTGAAGAACTTAATGTTTTAAGTGAAATTTTAGGTTTTGAATTAGTAGATAAAGCTGGTGAAAATTATATTCTTATTTCTAAGGAAGAAGATTTAATAGCTAAAATTAATTTTGTAAATAAATTTGGAGATAAAACTGATTTGCAAATTAATGTTAAAAAGATTTTAGATGGGGAATTATGAACTTTGACAGTCCTCTTGAATCAGTTAAAAGTGATATAGCTATTGAATTTGAAAATCAAAAGCAGGCTAAAATAATTTATGATGCTATTGTTTTAGAATTTGAAACTGCTCCTGATTACAGATCATCTATGAATCTGACTTTAGATGAATCCAGGATTCTAATTAGAATAAATGCAGAAGATTCTACTTCTTTTAGAGCTTCTGTTAATTCTGCTATTAAATGGATTAAATTGTCTTTAGAGATTAATAATTTAACTATTTAATACAATATTTTTAAATATTATAAAAAACAACTTTTAGTTATTAAAACATAATAGGTGGTAAAATGGAAATTCCAGAAAATATACAACATCAATTAAATCAATTTCAACAATTACAACAACAAGCTCAAGCTGTAACTATGCAAATTCAAAATGTTGAAGTTCAAATTCAGGAAAGTGAAACTGCTCTTGAAGAACTTAACAAAACTGATGAAAATGCTGAAGTTTTCAAACAAGCTGGAAACTTACTTATTAAAGTTGATTATGCACAAGCAGTTGAAGATATGAATGAAAAATTAGAAACTCTTAAGTTAAGAAAACAAACTATGGCTCGTCAGGAAGAAAGAGTCATGAAAAAACTTGAAGAAATGCAAACTAACATTCAAGCTGCTATGCAAGGTTTACAAGGAGAATAATTCTCCTATAAAATTCTTTTTTTATAGATTATTATGTCTAAACTTAAAAAATTATCATCTGCTGATTTAGCTACTATTTCTGATGATTTTGGTGAAATTTTAGAAGTTGAAGTTTCAAAGGCTATTTCTACTAAGGAATTAGATGATTTGGATTTGGATATTGTCATTAGCTATGAGGATAATCAGTTAGATGTTGATGTTGATGTGGGAGTTACTTTTGATAAACTTTCAGAGATTACTCAAGATCAGATAGCTGGTGCTATTGATGAAGCTTATTTAAAATTTGATTCATATATTGATGAGAATTATAGGCAGTAATTTTATTTTTTAATTTTTATTAATACTTTTTTTATTTTTTATATTAATGAAGTAATACTTTTTTATAAAAAAGTATTTATACTATGGAAGTTGATGTATAATATACAGTTTGGAGTAATGTTTTATATTATTCATTAAGTCATCCTATTTAAGATACATAATGTATTGTCTTTCAGTTCTCCTCTTTTATACATTACTTCAAGCTATTTTTTACTAATATTTTACTTAGGATGCACTGTTGATTGTTATGTATTAAAAAATATCTTTAATTTTTCTTTTCAAGCTTAATTTAGCATATCTTGGATTTTTCTTTTATCAGAAATTGCATTTATTCAAATTTTTATTAAATTTCATATTTCTGTTTAATTTAAAAATTAGATATTCTAATTTTATTTAATATTTAGCCTGCTTTATTGTATAATTTAGTTATCAATTATACTTTAATTTTTATAAAATAAAGTAAAGTTTATATACTACGAAGTTAAATCTATGTGTAAGGTTCATAACATATTTTTTGTTAAACCCTTATAATTGATCATTATTTTTTTTATTTGGAAATTAGGTGTTCCTACCTAATTTCACCTCCTTATATATCAACAACTTTTTTTCAAAAATATTAATAGTTAGACATTATCAAATATTTAATCATGATTAAAAAAGTTCCTGTTTTAGATTTAAAAGATAATGTTGCTGTTAGTGGAAAATCTGGATTAAGGGATACATATACTCCATTGCAAACAGTTTTCGCCCCATCATCCAATCCTATTGATATAGCTAATGGATTATTAATTAATGGAGCAGATGAGTTATATATTGCGGATTTGGATTTAATTGAAAGTAAAGGCCATAATATTCATGATATTAAAATGGTAAATACAATTATACCTGTCATGCTGGATGCTGGTGTTAAGGATTTTGAATCATTTACTTTCTTTTTAGACTATGCATATAAGATAATTGTTCCGACAGAAACTATAAAAAGCATTGATGAGATTAAAAAGATTTTTGAAAAGTATCCTAAAGAAAGGATTGTTGTAAGTGTAGATGTTAAAGACAATGAATTATATTCCAGGAATTTAGACATTTCATTAGCTGAATTTAAAGAAATTTTGAAAGAATTGGATCCTGATGAAATAATTCTTTTGGATATTACAAGTGTTGGAACACAAAAAGGTTATAATCAGGAATTATTGGATGATTTTGAAGATTTGAAAGATAAACTGATTATAGCAGGTGGTTTAAATAACAAAGCAGTTAGTGAACTTGAAAATATTGGTATAAAAAAGGTTTTAGTAGGAACTGCTTTGCACTCTGGTGAAATGAAATTACTTGACTGATTAAAAATTATAAATGGAGGAAGATATTGTGGTTAATAAAGATACTTTAATTATTGTACTGGTTATTATCTGTTTAAGTGTTGTAATCTGTGGAGCAATACTTGTCTTTGGAAATACTCAGGAAACATATAATAGCACAACAGTTAATAATACGAATAATACTAATGTGTCTGTAGGTAATGTAACTTCAGATTCTGATTCATCATCCGGATCTAAAAGTAGCGGTTCATCATCTAAATCTGCAGATGATGGTTATGAAAGACCTACAAGAATTTATGGTGGTGAAGAATACTTAACTGCCCATGAATCTGATGTTTTAGATAGTGGATGGGATCCAAAACAACATGAAGTTTCCCGTAGTGACCTTGGAAACGGATATCATAGAATTAATTATGACGACGGTTACTTCAGAGTCTGTGATGACCGCGGTTATGTTGTAACTTACGGTTATTGATAATTCTTATCCATCTTTTTTTTTAAAATTATTGTGTCTGCTAAAATTGATTTTTGATTTTTTGTCAAAAAATTTTTAGCTTAATTTTTTATTATTTTTATATTATTCAATCTACATTTCATTAATTTTTATTTTTAATTAATTTTAACAATTATTTTATATAAATAGTGTTGTTAAATATTTATTTTTTGTTTTAAATGATTTTTAGATAGTTGAAAAGCTGTCTGTTAAATCACTACAGTTCATTCAAATGGAAAAAGAAAACATAGCATTAAAATCAGAAGTAAGGAATATTAGAAATGAACTTGAGGAGAGGGGAAGTTTAAAAAAAAGAATAGGTATCATAAATAAGGTTACTGAGGGGCATAATAGTGATATAAAAATTAAGTGATAGTATTGGGCGTGTTTTAGTATCCTGTTGATGCTATCAGAATATATAATAATTTTGATAATTATAGATAATCTAAACCAATTAAACTAATTTTATTGAAATTTTTGAATTGTTGATTAAAGCTGACCAATTCAGTAATGTTTGATTCTTTCATGGTTAAGATAATGCTTGAATCGGTGAAACTTAGTTTTGTCTTTTTACTGTTGTCTCCAACAATTTTTTTGAAGATATCAAATGTTTTAGCTGTGTAGTTTAAAATCGTGTATTCATTTAATATCTCAAAGCTGTCAACCAGACTGTAATATATTTCTTCAGCAGCATCTATGTTCATTTTTCTGCCTGTTAATGTTAAAACTTCGTTTAGCACGTTATTATTAATGTATACATTCTGTGAGAGAATGTTTTCAGCTTCTTCTAGTTTTAAAGCGTTTTCATGCAAGTCATCATTTGAATTGATATAGGCTAAGATGAAAGATGTATCTAGGAATATTTTTCTCATTCGTACAAACCTCTTTTCAATTCTACAGCATTGGTTTTTTCATCAGTTTTAAAAGCACCAGCTAGATTTTTAAAGTTTCTTTTCTTTCTAAAATTTATTTCAGGATTTCCATTTTTATTTATAAACCATTCTACAACAGTTTCATTGTCAATTTCATAATTTTTTCTTATTTCTTTTGGTATTGTGGTTTGGTAATTGCTTTGAATTTTACTTGTAGCTAATATCAGCATTTTTTTCACCTCTTGGTTTTTAGTATCTATGATATTATCTCTTTCTAATAGGATATAATATATATGATAATAAATTTTTATTAGAAAATTTAATATTATAGTAATTAAATATAATATAGTATAGTGAATGTTATTCCAATTATGAGAAAACCACACCATACTAATTGGATAAGTATGTACAAATTCATGAAACATTTTTTGCATAATTTAGGGACTTATCAAGTGTCTATTTCAGTGCATTATTTTTGGAGATATGAATGCCTCTTCTTAATCTTAATTGGTAAGAGTAAGATTTAATTGTATGACTTTGTCAGGATCTCATGTAAATGTTGCAATGGCGACATATGAATGATAAATTTGTACTGGGAAATCTTCGAAGAAGGATTTCTAAATTTTTGGAGTCTGTAAAATTTTATAGGTTTATTGATTTTAATGTGTCTTTCGGTCTAATTTTGCATTTGATAGTCTAAAAATATTAGAATTCCATTGATAATAGTCAGAATATTCAAATTTTTCATTGCTGGTGTTTTCTTCGTGATTTTTGCCGGAATCAGTTCTTGATTGTTTGATGGGATATTCTGATTCCAAGGAATATTTCAAAGTATTTACTTATTTTACGAGGTGATTGATACCATATTTTCATTATTCCTGAAATTTTATCCATTATTTCTTGTAAGAATTGTTTATTTTTACCAATTAAAGGATTATTGTATATTTTAGAATTTTTTTCCACATTTTTTGCATTGATATTGCTGTTCTTTTATTGTGCCTTTTTTGATTATTTTGTGGCTTCCACAAACTGGACAAATAGGATCATCATATTTTAAAGTATTATTTTCATCTAAAAATAGTTTTATGGTTAGTATTTTCAAAATCAGGTGTTTTATTCAGTCTTTTTGAAAATGATTTTTTTCTTGATCAATTTTTTCATCAGAAAAATCATGAAGTTTAAGTTGCATGAAGTTTATATTACTATTGAGGACAGATTTGTTTTGTTTTGTCGTAAACATTATTTGTCCTCATTTATTAAAGTATTTTACTATTTTTAAATCATTTATATTGAAATTAAAGAAAAATTAGAATGAAAGTTCATTTGTAAAAAATTCAAAATCAAATAAGCCTATAAAATTTTACAGACTCAAAATTGTAAAAAGAGTAAAATGTTATTTTATAATAACAAAAATCTTAAAATTATATATGGTAATATAGCCGCTAAGACAAATAATACTATTCCAATACTGAATTTGTATTTATTTTCATCTAATGTTCCGGATATTAATAATAAAACTCCAAAGAACCCGAATATTACCGGTAAAATATGTGAAAATAAAGTAATTCCTGCAAAAGCCATTTTTTATCACTATTATACATATTGTCTATTTAATTATATAAAGATATTTGTGGTGTTATCATAACCTTTTTTAATTTAATCAAACTTATAATAGTGTATGAAAATAGAACACAATCATGAACATCATGAAAAAGCTACAGGTAATCTCCTTTTTGTTTTCATTTTAAATATTATTTTTAATGTGGTAGTTATCTTCGGAGGATTAATTACAAATAGTGTAGCTATTCTTGCTGATTGTTTACATGATTTATCAGATACTATATCTGTTGGATTGGCTTGGGTATTAGAGCATATATCTCAAAAAAATCCAAATGAAAGCTATACTTATGGTTATCAGAGGTTTTCTATTTTAGGAGCAGTCATAACTTCAATTTTTGTAATTATTGTTTCAGTTGTTGTAGTTTATGAATCAGTTTCACGTTTATTAAATCCTGTAGCACCGGAAGCAGGATGGATGCTTTTAGTAGCTATTGTCGGGATTATATTTAAAGGTGTTTCTGTTTTTAAACTTCATAAAGGAGAAACCATTAATGAAAAAGTTATTCTATTTCATCTTTTAGGAGATGTATTCGGATGGGTAGCTATTTTAATTATTAGTGTAATATTAATGTTTTGGAATGTATCATTTTTAGATCCGTTACTTTCATTAATAATTAGCTTATGGTTATTATATAATATGGGTAAAGCATTACATGAGTCTGTCTGTGTTTTACTTCAAAAATCACCTAAAAATATTGATGTTAGTGAAGTCAAATCCCAAATAGAAAGTTTAAATCATGTTGATAATATTTCAGATATGCACTTATGGTCTTTAGACGGTATTGATTCTATTTTAACATTAAAAATAATCATTGATGATGTTAATAATGGTGATGAAGTTAAAAACGAGATTCAGACTATTGCTTCTAAATATCATATAATAGACACGACAGTTGAATTTATGTAAACAATTATAAGTTATGAAAAATATATAAAGTGTTATATTTTTATAAATTAGTTATGGAGAATCTTTTCATGGAAAAAGGAACAGATGTTTTAAAAGAAGGCTTCGCTAAAATGACAAAAGGCGGAGTTATTATGGATGTTGTAAATGCAGAACAAGCAGGAATTGCTGAAGATGCTGGTGCAGTAGCTGTTATGGCTTTAGAAAAAGTGCCTGCTGATATTCGTGCTGCTGGAGGAGTAGCTAGGATGGCTGATCCTACTATTGTTGAAGAAGTTGTAGATGCAGTTTCAATTCCTGTTATGGCTAAAGCTAGAATTGGTCATATTGCAGAAGCACAAATTTTAGAAACATTAGGTGTAGATATGATTGATGAAAGTGAAGTACTTACACCTGCTGATGAAGAATATCATTTAAACAAAAAAGAATTCACTATTCCTTTTGTATGTGGTGCACGTAA
The DNA here is from genome assembly GCF_047402955.1 of Methanobrevibacter intestini. NCBI lineage: Archaea > Methanobacteriati > Methanobacteriota > Methanobacteria > Methanobacteriales > Methanobacteriaceae > Methanobrevibacter > Methanobrevibacter intestini. Next base: position 127,213 of record NZ_CP187956.1, on the reverse strand, counting down.
CTTAGGGGAAGCTTTAAGGAGAATTGATGAAGGTGCTGCAATGATTCGTACCAAAGGTGAACCAGGTACAGGAAATATTGTTGAAGCAGTTCGCCATATGAGGATGGTTTTAGGAGAAATCAGAACTATTCAAGGTTTAGATGAAGAAGAATTATGGAAATATGCAAGAAAAATAGAAGCTCCAATTGATCTTGTTAAAGAAACTGCACAACTTGGTAAATTACCTGTAGTTAACTTTGCAGCTGGAGGTATTGCTACTCCTGCAGATGCTTCTTTAATGATGCAGTTAGGTTCTGACGGTATTTTTGTAGGTTCTGGAATATTCAAATCCAATAATCCGGAAGCATTTGCTAAAGCTATTGTTGAAGCAACTGCAAATTATGATAAACCTGAAGTATTAGCTGAAGTTTCAAAAGGACTTGGGGAAGCTATGAAAGGTTTAGAAATGTCTACATTATCTGAAGCTGACAGAATGCAAGACAGAGGAATTTAAATTCCTTATTTTTACTTTTTTTTATGACAATTGTGGTTATTGGTCCGCTAACACAAGACCAAATCATTACTTCAAATTCAAAAACATCTGCTGCTGGAGGAGCCAGTTATTTTCAATCATTTGTTTTTGAAGAGTTTAATATGGATTATGTTGCAGTTGCAAACTTTAATAATCTAGATTTAATTAAGGATTTTCCAAATTTAGGTAATTTAATTCCTATTGTTGGAGACGATACTCATTATTTTATTAATGAATATCCTGAAAACGATAATTTGGATATTAGAAAACAGTACACTAATTTTGCAGATATTCCACTTTTAAAAAATCAGCTGGAGTTTGTTTTAGATGATATTTTTGAAATTGATGCATTTATTTTAAATCCTCTAAATAGAAATGATTTTCCTGTTGAAACAGTTGATTATCTAAAAACTTTCAATGTGCCAATTTATTTATCTGTTCAGGGTTTTTTACGTCTTCCAGATGAAAAAATTGATGATAAAAATTATTCAATTAAATTAGAAATGTATAATGATTTAGAGGATATTTTAAATGGAGTTACAGGTATATTTTTAGATGAAAGCGAAGCTAAAATTGTATTTGATGACGGTAATTATAATAAGTATGATATTGATGAAATTGTAATTACAAATGGCAGTGATGGCTCCAGAATTATCAGCAATGGTGATGAAATTAAAATTGAGGCTGTAGAAGTTGATAATATAATGGATGCTACTGGCTGTGGAGATACATATATGGCAGCTTATATTCTAAAGAGATTGCTTTTAGATTCACCAAAAGAAGCTGGAGAATTCGCTTCATTAATAGCTAGTGAAAAATTGATGTCCTTTGGACCGTACAAATCTTTAATATAACTTTAATTTACTTGTATTATGATTATATATATTTATAATAATATTACCTGTTTTTTTAAGCTTTTATTTAAATTTTATTTAATTAGAAAACTTTATTAATTAATGAAAAAATAATTATATATGATTTCTGAATTTTTTTAGTTTATATAATAAAGGGGCAGCATGTTAAATAATTCATCAGATAAAATCAAAAAGGAGTTTGAAAACTTACGTAATGAGCTTTTAGATTTAACTTTAAGAAATCAGCTTCTTAATTTTAAAACCAGAGCCAGAACAATTACTATTTCAAATCAATCACCAATTAACATTTATCAAACATTAGTTTTGCAAAATAATAAAATGTATTTTGTAGCTAATAAAAAAGAGAAAAAAGAGGAAAAATCAGGATTTTCAATTTGGGATCATGCTCCATTTGATCTTTCAAGGTTCACTGATGGGGATAAAACATTATCTACAGATTTAACTCCTAATGAACTTCAAAAAAGATTGTTTTATATTAATAACCAAGCTAAAACAATGTTGCAGGAACAAGGTTATAATATTCTTTATTTGGCTGTCGGATTTTTAGAATGGAGAGATAATACCAAACCAAAACAGGTAAATCATGCTCCATTAGTTCTTATTCCAGTTGCAATGGAGCGTAAAAAAGTAGGTAAATCATTTAATTTAGAGTGGACAGGAGAAGATATTCAAACAAATATATCTATTAAAGCTAAATTAAAAGAAAACGGTATTGATTTTCCGGATTTTGAATTTAAAAAATATGGTGAAGCTATTGACCATTATTTAAGAGAAGTTAGGGATTCTGTTAGAGGAATGAATGAATGGAAAGTTAATACTAATATAGCTTTAGGTTTCTTTAGTTTTACCAAGTTTGTAATGTATAATGATTTAAATCCTGAAGCATGGGAAAATAATGTGGATTTAACTAAAAATGAGTTAATACAAGCTATATTTAATCCAAGTATTAATGATAAAGAGGCATTTAAGGAAGAAGACATTGATTCCCAATTGGAATACTCTAAAATGTATCAGGTTTTAGATGCTGATTCTTCACAGATTGCAGCTATTCAGGATGTTAAAGCCGGAAGAAATTTAGTTGTAGAAGGACCTCCTGGAACTGGTAAGTCTCAGACAATTGTAAATTTAATAGCTGAACTTCTTGCTGAAGGAAAATCTGTTTTATTTGTCAGTGAAAAAATGGCTGCTTTAGATGTAGTAAAAGACAGATTAACAGGTGTCGGATTAGGTAAGTTTATATTGGAATTGCATTCACATAAAACAAGGCGTAAAAAATTCTTGAAAGATTTGGAAAAGGCTACAACAGTAAGATCTCAGGAACCAATGAATATAGATCAGACTATAAGAAAGCTTGAAACATTAAGACAGCAGCTTGATGATTATGCAGAAATTATTCATAAACCATTGTATGAGGTTCAATTATCTGCATTTCAGTTATATGGTTTAAAAGAAGCAGCTGATGAGCATTTTTCAAGAAGTAACCGTATAATTCCATTAGTCAGGTTTTCTCATCCTGAAACTTTGACTTTAAAAGATTTGGATGACATAACTATATCTTTAGAAAACCTGGCTGAGTTATATCAGACAATTTCTAAGGAAAATCCCTGGAGTAAATGTGCTCCAAAAAGTTTACTTCCTGCAGATTTAAGGGAAATCGAGCAATTAATTAATGATACATTACATGCTTTAGATGACTTTTTAGTTGAAAGGGGAAGAGTTTATGATATTTATGGTATCAAAAAACCAGAGACACTTAATGAATTTGAAAAGTCTCTTTCAGCATTTGATATAATCAGTTCTAAAAATTCTGAATTGATTGATGGTGACATATTAAAATCAGGAGCCTGGAATAATAACAATGATGATGCTTATAGGTTAATAAAAGAATTGGATAAATATCAAAAAGCAGCTAAATCATTAGACAAATTTAATTCAGGCATATTTTCTGCAGATATTGACAGACTGATTGGACAGGTTCAAGAAAGTGCTCATAAGAAATTATCCAGATTATTCGGTAATAAACCTCACATTGAGTTAGTTGAAAGATATTATCAAGGTCCAGTTCCTAAATCTCCAGAAGATGTTATATTTGATTTGGAACAGGCAAAACAGGTAATTCTTATTAAAAATCAATTGGATGCTAATAAATCATTAGCTCGTAAATATTATGGTGATTATTGGTATTTAGGTGCAAACATTAATGATTTAAAAGAAATAGCAAAATGGATGAATGAATTCGTAGCTTTAACCCGTGACGGAATCTTTTCACAAAACACTATTGATATTTTATCTAAAGATATGTTTAGTATAAATCCTAAAGAGGATTTGACTGAGTACATTGAATCCGGAAATTTATTTGAAAGTGAACTTAAAAAATTAGAATCTAAATTAAACCCTAGAAGTAAACTGATTTTTAAAAGGGATACTGGAGATGTTGCTTTTGAAAAATGGCAGGAACAATTATATAACTGGAGAGGACAGTTATCCAGTCTTCATTTATGGTCACAATATTTAAATACTAAAAATGCTTGTAAAGGAACAGATTCTGAACAGTTTATTGATTCAATTGAAAGAAGAGACATTAAAAAAGATGATGTTAAAGCACTGGTTCAGGGAAACTTTGCAGATTCATTATTAAATATTTTATTTGTTGAAAATCAGGAACTGGCTACATTTATTGGAGAATTACATGAAAATAGAATAAAAGAGTTTGAAGATTTAGATAAAAAAATATTATCCCTAAACCGTAAAAGAATTTTCCAAAAGTTAAATAATAATATTCCACAAATATTTGGAGCTACTGAAAATCCGGAAGCTAAAATATTAGCCGGAGAATTTACAAGAAAAAGCGGGCATCTGCCAGTTAGAAAATTATTGGAAAAAGCTGGAGGAATCATTAAAAGGATAAAACCATGTTTTATGATGAGTCCGTTATCTGTTGCACAGTATCTTGACCCTACAAATGAAGAATTGCAGTTTGATGTTGTTATTTTTGACGAAGCAAGTCAAGTTAAACCTGAAGATGCATTAGGTGCATTTATGAGAGGCAAAACTGCAGTTGTAATGGGAGATACTCAGCAGTTACCTCCAACATCCTTCTTTGACCAAATGGCAACCGGTGAAAGTGAAGAAGAGGTAGCTACTTCCTTGGATATGGAGAGCATATTGCATTTATGTAAATTGTCATTCCCTGTTAAAATGCTTAAATGGCATTATAGAAGTCGTCATGAATCTTTAATTTCTGTTTCAAATAAAGAATTCTATAATAATGAGTTGTTGGTATATCCTTCTCCGTCCCATGATGATCCGGAACTGGGATTAAAATTCCATTATAATCCAAATACTGTTTATGACAGAGGTTCATCATCTGCAAACCATCTGGAAGCCCGTGATGTTGTAAAGGAAATTTTCAATCATTTTGATAAGTATGGAGATACTAAAAGCTTAGGTGTTGGAACATTTTCTGTTGCTCAAAAAAATGCAATTCTTGAAGAACTGGAAATTGAACGTAAAAACCGTCCGGAATTAGAGCCATTATTCTCAGAAAATAAAGATGAACGTTTCTTTGTTAAAAACCTTGAAACAATACAGGGGGATGAAAGAGATGTTATCTTAATAAGTGTAGGATATGGTCATGACCAAGCAGGAAAAATGTCTCTAAATTTCGGTCCATTAAATCAGGACGGTGGGGAAAGAAGGTTAAATGTATTAATTACACGTGCAAGGGAAAAATGTGTAGTATTTTCCAACTTTAAAGCTTATGATATGCATTTAACAGCAAATCCGCCATATGGTGTAAAAGCTCTAAAAGAATTCCTGTCATATGCTGAGAATTTGACTTTAGGAGCATCACAAATAACTCAACAGTCCAGTGAACCATTTGAAGATGCAATTGCCAGTTTTTTAGCTGAAAACGGTTATACAGTAGATAAACAAATTGGATGTGCAGGATTTAGAGTGGATTTGGCTATTGTTGATGATGAAAATCCCGGAAAGTATATTCTGGGAATTACAACTGACGGAAAAATGTATGCATCAAGTAAAGTAGCTAGAGATAGAGATAGGCTAAGAGAACAGGTTCTAAAAGGTCTTGGATGGAAACTTTATCATTTATGGTCTACAGACTGGTATAGAAATAGGGATTTGGGACGTAAAAGATTACTTGAAGCTGTTGAAATAGCTATTAAAGAAACACGTGAAGAGGAAAAACGCAAATCTGAAGAAGCTAAAAAACTGGCTGAAAAAAGGAAAAAAGAAGCTGAAAAATTAGCTGAAGAATTACGTCTTGCAAAACAAAAGGAGCTTGAAGAACAAAAAGAAAATGAAAAATCAACTTCTGATATTGGTGAGGATGAAAATATTGAAGTTATTCCTCCTGAAGAGGATTTGGAATTTAATGAAAATAAAAATGATTCTTCGGATGTTGAAGATGATGATTATTTATTTGAAGGAAATAGTACTGAATCTGAATCTGGAGAAGATGAAATTTCTGATGTTGAGGTTATTCTTCCTGAGGAAGATGATGATTCTGAATTTGAGGAGAGTGTAGTTTCTGATGTTGGGGTTGTTTCTTCTGGGGAAGATGATGATTCTGAATTTGAGGAGAGTGTAGTTTCTGATGTTGGGGTTGTTTCTTCTGAGGAAGATGATGATTCTTTAAAATCTAAAAAAGAAGATTTCTCTGAAGTTAAAGAAGAAAGTTCTCAAGAGTCTATAAATGATGAAACTAAAGATATTAAAGATAAAAATAAATCTAAAAAATCTTTATCAAAAGGTTTTGGTATTAGTTCAATTTTCAAATCTAAAAAGAAAAATGCAGGTAAAAATACTGAAAAAATAAATGATATTAAATTTAGTAAAAATATTGAAAATGAAGATGAATTAGATTTTAAAAATGATAAAACTGATTCAAAACCTGAAGAAAAAGCAGAAGATATAAAAGTTAATGCTAAAAATAGTGATAATGATAAAGAAGAGGAATTAAAAGCTTTGGAACCTGAAGAAGATATTAATAATGATAATGTTGATTCTAAAGAGGACGAGTTAAAATCTAAAGAAGAGGTTAATGAATCTTTTGATGAAGAAGTAAATCCTATAGAATCAGATAATAAGAAATCTAAAAATAATTCTATTAAAAGTATTTTCTTTGATAATGAAAGATTGGAAAACAAAGAACATGGAACAATAGCTAGTGCGATTATTGGTAAATCTAAATTGGAAAAAGAGGAAATTGAAACTGTAGGTGGTGAAATAATGGAGAATGAAAATCCTAAGTTACATAGGCCAACTCCTAAGGATGAGTATGTTGTAGAACCTGAAATTATTGATGAAAATTCACAAGATGGTGAGAAATTATATGAAAATCTAAAATTTAAATCTAATGTAGATTTAGATGATGAAGATATTCATAATGTAGCTTCTGATATTGTAGCTAATGCTTTTGAAGAAGTAATTTCAGATATTAATAATGAAAAAGACATTGAAGTAAATATAATTGATAAAGATAATTATCAAGATTATGATGATGAAAATCAGTATACTCAACAGGATGATAATATTTCACAGGAAACATCAACTACATCTACATCAGTTAATCAAGATGATTATTATCAGGGAGTAAGTGGCATTACCAATCCTCTTAAAAAGAACAATGTTTACCATAAAACAAATGATAATAAAAACAAATCTGTTAAAGATTCTCTTGTTGATTTAAAAAATGAAGTAAAATATATTAATAAATCATTAAAAGAAATTGAAAATCCAACACCTGCAGAATATGTAGCTGTAATTGACAGAACTGAAGAATATAATCCAGATGATTATATAACTCCTGAACATGATGAAGATGAGTATGTCTTTTCCAATGATGAAACAGAAGAATTAACTTTTGCTGAAGCTGAAGAAAAAAGATATGAACAGGAAAAATTGATGGAAGCACTTAAAAAAGAAATAGCTAGTGATGAAAATGTTATTATTCCGATTCATGAAGAGAAAAGAAGACAGCAAATGCAAGATCAAGCTTTGGAAGATATTATTCAAACAGCTAATGAAGATTATGTTGAAATTGAAAAGGAAAGATTTAAAAATAACAATACATTAAAAGCATTTGATGATAAAAAACTTCCAGGAAAAGTCAAACTTAAAGATGAAATTGCAGAGTATAAACAGGCTGAAGATATTGGTTTAACATCACAGGAGGATTTATTTAAAAAGTCCAGTGAAGAAGTAGCTAAGTCTATTGATAAAATTGTAAGAATAGAAGGTCCAGTTCATGTTAGTGAAGTTATTAAAAGAGTTAAAGACAGCTGTAATATTAAAAGAGCTGGTGCTAATTTGAAAAAAGCAGTTAATGGTGCTATTAGTGCATCTGAAGATGCGGGAAACATTATTAAAATTGGTGACTTTTTATATGATTCTGCAAGCAATGATGTATGCATCAGAAAAAGACATAAACCTAATATTGATTTAATTTCTGATGAGGAAATAGCTAAAAATATTGAAAGAATTTTAGTTCATAAACAATCAATCTCTGCAAAAACATTACCAAAAGAAGTTTCAAGGAATTTTGGATTTAAATCAACTTCCAAAAAGACAGCTAATAAAATTAACAGTGTTTTAGATTTAATGATAGCTGATAATAAAGTCAAGTTAGATAATGATACTCTTGAGTTAAAATAGTGTAAAATCATGTCAACAAAAGTTAAATCTCCGGAAAATTTACCTAAAAAACCGGGTGTTTATATAATGAGAGATGCCAATGATGAAATTATTTACATTGGCAAAGCTAAAAACCTTATTAACAGAGTCAGGTCTTATTTCAGAGAAAAACTGGACAGGCCCAAAACTCAAATTTTAATGAGTCATTTTGACAGTTTGGAATATATTGTAACTAATTCTGAAAAGGAAGCTCTTATATTAGAAGCTAATCTTATTAAAAAACATCGTCCAAGGTATAATATACAGCTTAAGGATGATAAAAGATATCCTTATGTTAAAATTACAACTGAGAAATATCCAAGGTTAATTATCACAAGAAACATTACAAAAAATGGAATATATTATGGCCCATTTACAGATGTAACTTCTGTTAAAAAGACAGTAAAATTCTTAAAATCATTATTTAAAATTAGAACTTGTCGAAATATGGATGGGCCTTGCTTAAATTCTCAGATTGATTTATGTTATGCTCCATGTTCCGGTGAAATTTCAAAAGAGGAGTATGATGAAATAATCAGTAAAATTGATTTGTTTTTTCAGGGAAAGTATTCTGTCATTGTTAAAAATCTTAAAAAAGAAATGGCGAAGGCAGCTGAAAATGAGCAGTTTGAAAAGGCAGCTGTTTTAAGAGATCAGATAACTTCCATTGAAGAAATTATGGAAAAGCAGTTTGTTGATTTGGTAGATGATGATTTGGATCAGGATGTAATAGCTATTGCTCCTAATGATAACGAAGTTGTAGTTATTATAATGCCTATCAGAAACGGTAAAATTGTTGGGCGTGATGACTTTTTAATGAGCGGATCACAATACGAATCAAATTCTGAAATATTATTTGCATTTATTCAGCAATATTATGGATTTAATCGCCATATTCCAAAACAGATTCTTTTAAATGAACCTATTGATGATGCTGAATTGCTTGAAGAATGGTTAGGTGACTTAAGAGGTAATAAAGTTTATATTAAAGTGCCTATGAAAGGTGTAAAGCTCAGACTTGTTAATATGGCTCAAAAAAATGCTGAAATTATCAAGCATCAGAAGAAAGCTATGGAAAATTCATTGATCGAACTTAAAAAGTATCTGAAGCTTGATAAACTTCCAAGAATTATTGAGGGTTATGATATAAGTAATATTTCAGGTAAATTTGCTGTTGGTTCAAAAGTTTCTTTTAAAAATGCGAAACCAAATAAAAAGAAATATAAACGTTTTAAAATTGAAACTCCGGGACCTAATGATTTTGCTATGATGAAAGAATTGTTAACACGTCGTTTAAAAATGATTGACACAGATGAAGAGCCTGATTTAATTGTTATTGATGGTGGTAAAGGTCAGTTAGGTATGGCTTGTGAGGTTTTAGATGAGCTTAATTTGGCCCACATTCCTATTATTGGGCTAGCTAAGGAATTTGAAGAAATTTATATTCCTAATTCTAAACGGCCAATTATTATTCCTAAAAATAATAAAGCTTTGCATTTGCTTCAGCAGGTTAGAGATGAATCTCACAGATTTGCAATCACATACCATAGAAAATTAAGAAGTGATAATATAAGTGAATCTTCATTAGATGATATTCCGGGCATTGGTAAAAAACGTAAGATTAATATTTTAAAGGAATTTGGAACTATTGACAATGTTAAAAATGCTTCTGTTGATGAATTAGCTAAAATAAAAGGTATGAATAAGAAAGCAGCTGCTAATGTTTATGATTATTATCATTAGTCATTCTTATTTGATTTTTTATAAAATTCTATTTTTTTTCCATTGCTGTCAAGTTAAGGTTTTGCATTTTTTTAAAAGCTGTTTTGGATGTTTGATTTGCATTTTTTGTGATAATATTTCTTTTTATCTCTTTCTTTGTTTGTTGGTGCTTTGATTTTTGTGTATACTAGGTCTTTTCTTGCTATGTCTAGTATTTCTTCTACTATTTGTTTTATTTCTTCTTTATCGTCTGTTAGGAGCCGGGGCATTTCTTCTTTTATGTTTCCGATAAGTGTGTTTACATTGCTTTTGTAAACATATTTGTATTTTGTTGTTTCTTTTGGTTTTCGTGTTATTTCTTCTTCTGCGTCATGTTTGAGTGCTATTAGTATATTTAATAGGTATATGTGGCTGTAGAAGTCTTGTTCGATGATTATTTTCTTTTTTCCTGTGAATTTTTCAATGTGGAGTTTGTTTTTTAATCTGTCGTAGTTTTTTTCTATTGTCCATCTTGTGCCATATAATTCTTTTAATTCTTCTGGTGTTGCTATTTCTTTGGGTAAATTGGTAAATAGTGTTTCTGTTTCTCCGGTTTTGAGTTTTACGAATACTATTCTGACTTTTATTTCTCGTGTTTTTCTTGCGAATTTTTTTACTTCTTCTGTGAAAAAATTGTTGATTTGTGCTTTTTTTATGTTGATTTCGTGTGTTTCGTCGGTTTTTCCTTCTTTTTTCATTTTATTTTGTTGTTTTTTAAATGTGTGTGTTTTTCCACGTATTATGAAGTAAGAGTCTAATAGCATGGTTTTGAACATTATTTCTATGGAGTTATAGAATCTATCATAGGTTGTTATTGTCTTTGTGAGGTCTATTTTATTTTTTGCATCGTCTAAGTGCATTAATGCGTGTTCTATTTCGCTGGTGCTTTTATTGGTTATGTTTGATGAGATTATGAAGTCCCATTTTGTATCGGCCATGCAAGAGATTCTTGCAGTTGATGTATCTTTATTTAGTTCAGTTTTTTCTGGAATTTCAAATTCTTCTCTTGTTATTTTTGTGTTTGGGATTTCAACAATTGATCCATCAATTGCATAGACGTTAAAACCTTTGAAAGTTGTCATTTCGTCTTTATGAGCATATATTTTTGAAATTAAGCTGTCATTCATGTCAATATAAACTTGAGGATCAATAAATTGTCTTTTTTCAGAAACTGCTTGTTTAGTAATTCTAACACCTCTATCGTTCAATTCGTTTCTTAAAAAACGATTAATCTCAATAGATGTTGTTTTTTTATTATTGCACAATGGATATTTAATAATTGACTCTAAACTCAATTTTCCTTTTCGAGTAAAAGCAACATCACTTAATACATATTTTCGTTCAACAAAATTATTAAAATTTCCGAATTCATCTGAAACTATCCTACTTAAAAACATGCCTAAATCAACTCCAATTTAACTATATCAAACTAAAATAAACTAACATACTTAAATAAATATATATAATTACTAATAAATAAAATTAACTATAAAAAATACTTAAAATTAAATATAATTAAAATAAAAATAGATACAATTAAAATAAAAAGAATATAACAAGTTATAAAATAAATAAGCAAAAAATAAGAATAATTAAATGAAAAAAAACTAAAAATCAAAAAAAGCTTAGCTTGACAGCAATGTTTTTTTTCAATTAGATTTAAATATGATGAATTTTAATAAGTTTTATACAGTAAAAACAATTTATTGGGAATTAGATACTATGGTTAAGTGTCCGAGATGTGGATATGAAAATAACGATATTTCAGTATATTGTGAAAATTGTACATATCCTATTAAAAATCCACAAACTGCTAATTCTGATAATAAATCAGACAATGGATGGAATATTAGCACAGGTAAAAAAATAGCTATTGTTTTAGGAATTGTGGTAATAGCATTATTATTATTTTCATTTATTTATAACTCAACTCAGCCGGATAATAAAAGTTCATTAAATGTTATTTCTGCTGATGAAAAAGTACAGGAAGGTTCCAATTATCCTTATCAGGCACATATAATGTATAATGGAACCTGGTCAGGTAAAGTAGGAGATCCAAATTATATTCGTGAAGTATCAGGTCATGGTGATGAATCATACAATTTAGATTGTGCACCATGGGATAAAGTAAATATTGTAATTGAAAAATCAGACGGCAGTTCTAATGAACTTAAAGTAGAACTTCTTAAAAATGGAAATGTAGTAGCTGAAAACTCAACTACTAGTTCAACAGGTAGTGTGGTTATTAATTATAATTATTAGTTGGAAACTTCATTAACTTTAGCTTCTAATAATTCAATAAGCTCTTCAGTTTTATATATCCTTATTTCTTCTTTATCTGGTTGGAATATTTTTATAAATGTAATTAAATCATGGCATAACTGATCATATTGGATATTGAAAGTATTGAAATTAGACAATAAGGCAATTACTTTTTCCTGGTTCAAATCACTATTTTCTTTTAATATTCTTTCAATATTTGCAAAATGTGTTTCAATCATTAGCTTGTCATTTTCTAAAGTGTCAATATATTCTTGAATTTTATTGTTATTAGTCATTTTAATCACTTATTTTAAAATATATTTAATTAAAATATATATAGCTTCAATTATAAAATTATTTATATTATTGTTGGGGCATAAAAAATGATTAAAGTTGACAATATTAGTAAAACATATGAATTAGATAACAAAGATAAAGTTATCGGAATTAAAAATATTAGTTTTGAAGTTAAAGAAGGAGAAATCCTTGGAATAATGGGAAGAAGCGGTTCTGGTAAAACTACTCTTTTAAGATTGCTTAGAGGAGTTGAAGAACTCGATGAAGGATGCATAACTGTTGGTGATGCAACTGTTCATGCTGGTGATTCTCAATTTTATTATAATCAACTTAAAAAAGAAACAGCTATTCATCTTCAAAGGTCATTCGGTATATGGCCGGAAACAGTTCGTGAAAATGTTTTAAGAAAATTATATGCTCGTAAATATTTTGATGAAGAAAGCACGGATTTTAATGTAGCTGAAAGTGAATTTGGTGATGAAGCAGATAAGATATTGGACATGGTTTCTTTAACTGATAAAGCTGATCATTATGCTGCCGTATTAAGTGGTGGTGAAAAACAAAGATTGATTATAGCTAGACAGCTTGCAAAACAGCCAAAAGTATTGCTTCTTGATGAACCTGCTACAATGGCATGCCCTAAAACAAAACAAGAAATTCTTGATGCTGTTAAAAAGATTAATGAAGAATTAAATATTACAGTTGTTGTTGTGTCTCATTTACCTGAAATTCAAAGATATTTGGCGGATAGAGTTATTTTACTTGAAAATGGTGAAATTAAAAAAGACGGCAATCCTGATGATATTATTGATGAGTTTTTAAGTAAAATGGAAGCCCCTGTAGATATTGAAAACATTTCAACTGATAAAACCGTTATTAAAGTAGAAAATATTTATAAAAGGTTCTATCTGTTCTCTGGAGGAGAAGTTTTACAGATTAAGGATGTAAACTTTGATGTCAAAAATGAAAATATTGTAAGTCTTATTGGTCCTAGTGGAGCAGGTAAAACAGTTTTACTTAGAATGCTGGCTGATTTGGAATTGTCTGATAAAGGAAAGGTTGTTTATGAAGTAGATGGCGATTGGGTAGATATTTCAATGCCAAGTATGCAACGTATGGATGTAAGAAGAAAATTAGGTTTTATGTATCAGGAATTTGCCCTAAGTTATTATGCAACTGTTTTAAGTCAATTAGCTACTCGTTTAGGTTATAAAAATCAGAATGTTGTAAAACAGGCAAGAAAAAAAGCTGAAAAATTAGGATTAGGCGAAGAATTATTGGACTCACTTTATGCTTTAATTGATTTGCCTGAAAGTGAAGCAAGAGACCTTTTAGCTAAAATTGGTTTAATGCCAGATATTTTAGAAGATTTATTCCCTAAATTCCCGGAAACAGCTACTAAAGAAGCAGTAAAAGATATTTTTGAATTGCTTGATTTGCCTTTGGATATTTTATATAGAAAATCATATGAATTATCCGGTGGTCAGGAAGTTAGAGTAATGCTTGCTTTGATTTTAATTTCAAAACCTGAATTCCTACTTTTAGATGAACCGTTTGGTGATTTAGATCCAATTACTTTAAGGATTGTAGCCAACTCTCTTAAAAAAATATCTAAGGAATATAATATTACCATTATAATGATTTCACATAATACTGACTTTGTTAAGGAAGTAAGTAATAGAACTCTCCTTATGGAAGACGGCAAAATAGTAGATGATAGTGAAGATGTTGATAAGGCTGTTGACAACTTTATTAACTTATGTCATGCTGATTATTTAAAGGAGAATTAATTAAATGTTTGATATTATTGCAGTTCCTGTTGATGGGTCTGAATATGGATATGAGGCAGCTGACGTAGCTATTGAAATAGCTAAAAAATTTGGTTCCAAAATAGCTGCTATTCATGTTTTGGAAGAATTTTCTTTTAGCAGTTATGATGAATCAGAAGACAGCGGTGATGAAATTTTAGCAAAAGTTACTGAGAAAGCTAATGCTGAAGGAATAGAAACTGTTGAGCATTTATTAACTGCTGATGCTTTAAGAGACATGAAATTTATTATTAATCAGACCTGTGCTGATTTAGTTGTTATTCATGCATTTGGTTCAGATAACAAAAGATTTGTTTCTTTTGAAGAAAATGAAGTATCTCAAAATCAGATTGGTTCCGTTAGTGAAAGGCTTTTAAGAACTTCTGATGTTCCTGTTGTTTTAGTTAGATAAAAAGTTGTGTAAAAGAATTTAAATATTATAATAAACTTAATTATTCATAACATAAACTATTTTATTTTTTATAAAAAAAGGAGACTCTTAATTTATGATTGTAAAAGATTGGTGCTCATTCTGTGGAGAATGTGCAGGTGTTTGTCCGAGAAATTTAATACAAGTTAAAGAGTATAGCTTAGTATTTGATGAAAGTGAGTGTAGAGAATGTAGTACATGCGTTGATGCTTGTCCTATTAATGCTTTGGAGAAAGAAGATTAGGGAGATTATTCTATGATTGAAACTGATGTATTAGTAATTGGTGGAGGACCAGCAGGTTCTTCAGCAGCAAAACATGCAGCTCTTGGTGGAGCAAAAGTTATTTTAGTTGATAAAAGATCTGAAATAGGTGCTCCAAAAAGATGTGCTGAAGGTGTTTCTAAAAAAGGTCTTGCAAAACTTGGTATTGAACCAAGCCCACGCTGGATTACTAAAGAAATTGATGGAGTAAGACTTACTTCTCCTGATGGAACTGATGTATGGTTAACAGAAGAAGAAATTGAATTGCCTGAAGCAGGTTACATTCTTGAAAGAAAAGTATTTGATAAACATATGGCTATGGATGCTGCAAGAGCTGGAGCTGAAATCAGAATCAAAACTTTAGCTACTGGAATGGATAAAATTGAAGATGGTTTCATTGTTTCTACAGAATCTATGGGTAAAACTGAAGAAATTAAAGCTAAAATAGTAATTGCTGCAGATGGTCCTGAAGGTCATGTTGCAAGATGGGCTGGTCTTAAAGGTAGTGCTAAAGCTAAAGAAATGGAATCTGGAGTTCAATATGAAATGGTAAATGTTGAATTTGACAGGGAAGCAGTTATTGAATTCTATTTCGGTTCATGTGCACCTGGAGGATATGTATGGATTTTCCCTAAAGGTGATGACATAGCTAATGTAGGTTTAGCTATTCTCCAGCATAAAGCAACAAAACCAGCTATTGAATACTTAGATGATTTTATAGCTAAATGTCCAGCAACTAAAAATGCTCAGGCTGTTGAATTAAATGTTGGTGGAGACCCTGTTGGTGGAATGCCTAAAAAAATGTATGATGATAACATTTTGGTTTGTGGGGATGCAGCAGGTCAGGTAAACCCATTAACCGGTGGAGGAATCATCAGCGGTATGACTGGAGGAATGTATGCAGGTCAGGTCGCTGCTGAATCTATTAAAGAAGGTAATCATTCTAAAAAATTCCTTAAAAAATATGACAAAATAGCTCGTGATGATTTATCTCATGAAATTGACAAATATAAAAAAGTTCAGGAGTACATGTTAACTTTATCTGATGAAGAACTTGACAATATTGCTCATGCATTCCAGGATGTTAACTTTGAGAAAATTTCAACTACTGAACTTGTTAAAGCTTTAGTTAAAGTGTCTCCTAAAGCTTTATTGAAATTAGGTAAATTTATTTAAGGTGATTTTGTGATTCTAGTTACTGGTGGAGCAGGTTACATAGGTGCTCATACTAATAAAGCCCTAAATCAGGCAGGTTATGAAACTGTCGTTGTTGATAATCTTGTTAAAGGTTATGAAGACTTTGTTAAATGGGGACATTTTGAAAACTACAACTTTGGAAGTAAAGATTTAAGAGAAGTTTTTGAAAAGTATGATATTGATGGGGTCTTGCACTTTGGAGCATTTTCATCAGTAGCTGAATCCGTTGAATTACCTCAAAAATATTTTAAAAATAACTATAAAAATACAATTAATCTTTTACAAATAATGAGAGAATTTGGTGTTAATAAGTTTATTCTCTCATCTACTGCTGCAGTATATGGAAACCCTGAAAAGGTTCCTATTACAGAAGATCAGGAATTAAAACCAATTAATCCATACGGTCATTCTAAATTCATAACTGAAAAGGCATTGGAACGTGAAGCTGCAAAAGGAGATTTTAATTATGTGGCTTTAAGATATTTCAATGCTGCAGGATGTGATTTTGATTGTGAAATTGGGGAATTACATGAACCGGAAACTCATTTAATTCCTTTAGTATTAGATGCAGCTATTGGAAGAAGAGATTCCATTTCTATTTTTGGAACTGATTATAATACTCCTGATGGAACATGTGTCCGTGATTATATTCATGTAAATGATTTGGCTAAAGCTCACATTGATGCTTATGAATATTTATGTAATGAAAACGAATCTAATGTATTTAATTTAGGTAATGGAAAAGGATTTTCTGTTAAAGAAGTAATTGACATGGTTAAAAAAGTAACTGGAAAAGATTTCCCGGTTAAATTAGATGAACGCCGTGAAGGAGATCCTGATATTTTAATAGCTGATGCAACAAAAATTAAAGATAAATTAGGTTGGACTCCACAGTACGATTTGGAAACTATTGTTGAATCTGCTTGGAACTGGCATAAAAAAATATATCAGGACTAGGTTATAGCTATGGAAAATGAAAATAGCGTAATTTCAAAAGTTGATGTACGTATAATTGTGTCCGGATTGGATATTGCTGAAGTTGTATCTAAATCTGTAGATAATACTCAGCTTGAAAATGATTATAATATAATTGTTTCTTCAATTATTCCTACAAATAATTTTGAAATAGCAAAAAAAGTAGCTGCTGGTGGAGATATTATTCTCATTGGAGGTTATGGCCAGGATGAGAATTACAATTTACTTTTCAATGATTTAAAAACTGATTTTAATCATGTTGGATTATTTGATTATAATAACATTATTAAAAATGAAACTGTTGACTCAAATTTAGCCGCTAATGAAATATTGAATTCAATTATACGTGCAGCTTTATCTTATTCTTTAAATTTAGTTAATGTACATACTTTAGAAAATAAATTATTAAATTTAACTCATAAATACAATAGCTTACTTGATGATTACAATAAACTTATTGAAGATTATGATGTTGTATCTTTAAAAAATAAGGAATTGCAGGAAACTATTGATAATTTAAAATCTGATTTTACTTCTTTCAAGTCCCGTTATGAGGATATTTACTCAAAGGAATTTCTTGAAATTTACAATTTAAATGATTTGTGGCAGGAAGTCTTTAGAGAAAATCTTGCAGATGCAGATAAAGTTACAATAGCTACAAATAAGTTTAAACCGGAAAATATTATTGTTGGTCAGGGTTATATTGGTGCTCAGTCAAGACAGGATGCAATAGACTGGCTGAAAATTATTAAAACAGCTTTAATCTTTGTTGGAAATGATGAAGAGGATTTAAAAAAAGATTTAAATAAAACTTCAGAAGTTGAAGATGATTATGATATCTCAAATAATTTTGAAAATTTTTGGGATTAAATCACTATAATTTTATACTACTAAAAAGAAAATTTATAATTAATATTATATGATATATGGGAGATTGTCAATGCAAGGGGAAATGCAAGATAAATGTGGTGTTGTGGGAATACATTCTGTAGATGATTCTAAGGATGTTTCTTCTTTGGTTTATTATTGTTTATATGCTCTTCAGCATAGGGGTCAGGAATCTGCAGGAATGGCTACTTTTAGTCCAGATAAGGGATTAAATTATTACTGTGGTATGGGTTTAGTGACTGATGTTTTTAAGGATTATGAAATTAATAATCTTCAGGGAAACATGGCTATTGGTCATGTAAGGTATTCAACTACAGGCGAATCCAAACTTGAAAATTCACAACCTTTTGTAACTGATTTTGATGATGGGTTTATAGCTATGGCTCATAATGGAGATATTGTAAATTCCGCTGAATTAAGAGATGAGCTTATTCGTGAAGGTTATGAGTTTAAATCAGGTACAGATTCTGAAGTAATCTGTTATATGTTAAGAAAGGAACATTATGCTAATGGTAAAAGTATTATAGAATCCATTGAAGCAGTTTCTAAAAAATTAGTAGGATCATATGCATTAACTATACTTGTTAATGGTGAGTTATATGGGGTTCGAGGTCCTGCTGGAATAAAACCTTTAGCAATAGCTAAAAGAGGGGATGATTTTATTATAGCTTCTGAAACTGTTGCTTTTGATGTAATTAATGCTGAATTCATAAGGGATGTAAAACCTGGAGAAATTATATATTTTGAAAATAATGAAATTCGCAGTTCCATGCTGGAATTGGCCGATTCAACTCCTCTTGCTCATTGCATGTTTGAATATGTTTACTTTGCAAGACCTGACAGTACAATTGATAATGTTAATGTATATCAGACACGATTAAACATTGGAAAACAGTTATATGAACAGTTTCCGATTGATGCTGATGTAGTTATTCCTGTACCTGATTCTTCAATTCCTGCAGCTATCGGGTATTCAAGAGCTTCTGGAATTACTTATGGTGAAGGTTTAATTAAAAACAGGTATGTTGGAAGGACTTTTATCATGCCTACTCAGGAAGAACGTGAACTGGCTGTCAGACTTAAATTAAATCCAATTAAAGAAGCTATTAAAGGTAAAAAAATAGTTTTAATTGATGACAGTATTGTTCGAGGAACAACTTCCAAATCTTTAATTGATTTTGTAAAGGAATCAGAACCTGCTGAAATACACTTCTTGGTAGGCTGTCCTCCGGTTATAGCTCCGTGTTATTATGGTGTAGCTATGGCAAGTAAAAAAGAATTAATTGCAGCTAATTATTCTGTTGAAGAGATAAGGCAACAGTTAGATATTGATACTTTAGGATATATCAGTTTGGAATCACTGGTAAAAGCTATTGGAATGCCTAAAGAAGATTTATGTTTGGGCTGTTTAAATGAATGTTATCCGACAGAGCTTCCTGATGATATTGAAGCTGAAACATATTATAAACCTTAAGATATTATGGTTGAATTGTTATCTCCTGCAGGAAATTTTATTTCCCTTAGGGCAGTTTTAGAAAATGGGGCGGATGCCACTTATTTTGGTCTTGATGACTTTAATATGAGGGCAAATGCTAAAAATTTTTCTTTAAATGATTTATCTGAAGTTTCTAAAATAGCTAAAGAATATTCAGCCAAAACTTATTTGTGCAGCAATGTTGTTTTAAATGAAGATAGAGCTATGGAATTGAAAAATAACCTGGGGGAAATTGCAGCATCTGAAATTGATGGGATTATTTTATCAGATATAGGATTAATAGAAGAAGTTGTCGGCAACGGACTTGAAGCACATATAAGTGTTCAGGAAAATATTTCCAATTCTTTCATCTTAAAAACACTTAAGAAGTTAGGTGCTAAAAGAGCTATTTTATCAAGGGAACTTAGTTTGGAAGATATTAAAAAGACAGTTAAAAATTCTCCAATTGAAACAGAAGTTTTTATACATGGTGCAATGTGCATGGCAATATCTGGCAGATGTTTTTTAAGTTCAGGATTATATGGCCGTAGTGCAAACTGTGGTGACTGTCTGCAGCCATGCCGTAAAAACTGGACGATGACTTTTGAAGAGGATAATAATGACAGTGTAATAAACCTCTCTGAAGTTAATGACGAGTCATTTGTAATATCCAAATCATATGACGACAGCTACAGAACGAACTTCTTTTCACCAAAGGATATGATGATGATAGAACATATTCCGGAGCTAATTGAAGCGGGAATTGATTCATTTAAAATAGAAGGAAGAGCCAGAAGTCCTGATTATGGTGCAATGGTAACTGATGTTTACAGGCAGGCTATTGATAAGTATTATGAATGTCCTAAAGAGTACAAAATAAATCCTCAATGGATTGAAGAGCTTAAAAGTGTATTTAACCGCGGTTTTGACACCGGATTTTACTTCAACACTCCTTTTGAAACAAGTGAAAATAACCAGTCAAAATTCATTAAAAAAGATATTGGTCAGGTTGTTAATTATTTTAACAAAGTAAAAGTCGCAGAACTTAAAATATGGGATGATTTAGCTATTGGAGATGAAATTTTAATACAGGGAAAAACTACAGGTTCCATAAAACATAAAATTGATTCAATGCAAATCAATGGTGAAAATGTTGAAAATGTTGAAAAAGGTAATAATGTGGGAGTAGCTATTTCAACAAAAGTAAGGGAGCATGATTTTGTTTATAAACTAGTTAAAAGGTAATATTTATGAATAAACGGCATTTGGCAGATACTTTAAGTTTGTCCAGGATAATTTTCGGAATTTTATTTGCTTATGGTGTTTTTTATTTAAACAGCAATCTGTTCGTTATACTGGTTATTTACTTTTTAGCTGTTTTAAGTGATGTTTTAGATGGCAGAATAGCTCGCAGATACAAAATAGATAATAAAAATAATGGGGCAAAAGTAGATGTTTTATCAGATTTTGCATTTATTATATTAAGCTCTTTTGCATTATGTTATGCAAATTTACTGCCCTTTTGGTTTTTAATTATAATAACCTTGAAATTAATAGAGTTTTTCAAAACAAGCTCTGAAGGCTTGGAATATGAAAAATTTGGAACTTTAGTAGCTTTAATGTTTTATGCTCTTCCATGTGTAATTGTTTTATTAAACTTCTTTAAAGTTTCTGTAACTGTAAATTTAATGTTATGCATATTTATTACAGCATGTGCAATTATATCATCAGGTCTAAGAATAATACATAAAAGGAGAAATTAAATTGATTAAAAAGATAGCTATTTATGGAAAAGGCGGAATTGGAAAAAGTACAACAGTAGCTAATTTATCTGCAGTTTATGCAAATAATGATTTGAACTGTTTGGTTATAGGATGTGACCCAAAAGCTGATACAACACGTACATTATGTGGCAGAAGAATCCCGACAGTTGTAGACACACTTAAAAATAACAGAAAACCTGCTGAAGAGGATATTGTTGTAAAAGGATACAATGATATTTTATGTGTTGAAAGCGGAGGTCCTGAACCCGGTGTTGGCTGTGCAGGACGTGGTGTAATAGTAGCTATGAAAAGACTTGAAAACTTAGGGGTTTTTGATAAGGATTTGGATGTAGTCATTTATGATGTACTTGGAGATGTTGTTTGCGGAGGTTTTTCAGTACCTTTACGTGAAAAGTACGCTGATGAAGTAATAATTGTAACTTCCGGAGAATATATGTCTTTATATGCGGCCAATAATATTGTTAAAGGAATTAAAAAACTTAAAGGAAATTTAAGCGGAATAATCTGCAACTGCAGAAATGTTGATCATGAAAAGGAAATTGTCAGTGAATTTGCATCAAAGATAGGCACTCGTATTATTGGAACTATCAATAGAAGTAATTTAATTCAGGAAAGTGAATTAGATGCAAAAACCGTTGTAGAAAAATACCCTGAATCTAAGGAAGCTAATGAATATGATGTCTTAGCTACAAATATTATGGAGAATAAAGTTTTCACAACACCGGAACCTATGGATGATGAGGATTTTGAAAAATTTTTCAAATCATTTTTAGAATAAATTTATAATATCTCTTTTACTTTTTTAAAGCCATATACTATTATTTTTAACAATATATAAATATTTAAATGCATATACATTTGTTTGTATAAGAAGATTGTTTTTATGATGTTTTGTTATTCATGTTTTTTTACGATATTTGTTTCTACATTTTTTTAAAGGAATAAGTATATTGAGAAATAATATTTTTTTATTATTTTGGGAGGTAGAAAATGCTTAAAAGTAAAATTTTAATAATTTCAACTATGATTTTATTCATACTATCTATTTCGGCAGTTAATGCAGAAAATGTAACTTCCAGTATGGTTAATGACACAGTAAATGATGAGTTTCACATAACTGATGGGAAAAATTTAAATGCCACTTCTAATGTGTTATATGATGGAAAAGATGGAAGCGTTTTAGAAAATAAAAACAGTAATAATGCTTTTTTTAAGTATGATGGGAATAATACTGTTGTATCTAAAGAAAAGCCTAAAATGAATGTAATTGCTGAGGACAGTATAATCTTTGGTGAAAATTTAACTGTTAAAGTTGAATTACCTAAGGATGCTAATCCTAGTTGGGTGCTGATGTCTGTTGGTGAAATTTATTATTATGTTAAAATTGACGATGAAGGCGTATCATTATGGAATATGACTGATTTAGAAGCAGGTATTCAATATATTAAAATTGGATATCGGGGCAATAATAAATATGAAGCAGTTGAAGTTTTTCATACTGTAAATGTTATTAAAGCTAATCCAAATCTTAATGTATTTATTAAAGATGTTAACTATGGTGAAAATTTAACTATTTATGCTACTTTAAAAGGTGTAAATAATACTAATTTAACCGGTAATGTAATTGTAACAATTAATAATAAAAATTACTCTGTAGTGGTTATTAACGGTAAGGGAAATGTTTCTGCTGATAAGCTGCCTGTGGGATTGTATAATTTCAGTGCTACCTGGGCTGGAAATGATAACTATAATGGAACTGATATTTCTGGCGGTTTTAAAGTTAATAAAATAGATCCTGCACTTGTTGTTGATGTTAAAGATATTAAAGTTGGGGAAAACGCAACTATTAGTGTTAATTTAGATAGTGATGCTACAGGCAATGTAACTATTACGCTTGATAATCAGAACTATACAGTAGCTATTAATGAAGGTCAGGCAATTAAAGTAATAGGCGGACTTAAAGTAGGTGATTATAATGTAGCTGTTAAATATGGTGGTGATAACAATTATAATGCAGTAAATGTTAATGCAACTTTTACAGTATCTATAATGGTTCCTACAATGGATGTAATTGTTAATAATATTACATTTGGCCAAAATTTAACTGTTGATGTTATTTTACCTAAAGAAGCTAGTGGTAATGTAACTATTACTATTGATAATAAAGATTACATTTCTGTTGTTAAAAATGGTAAAGCCCGCCAAGTTATTTCTAATTTATCTTCTGATAATTATGCACTTTTAGTTAAATATGGGGGCAATAAAGAATATGCTAGTGTTAATTCTACTAAAAACATTAATGTAGCTAAAGCATCACCAAAGCTTGAGGTAGCTATTAAAAATGTGGATTATGGTGAAAATTTAATTATTGAGGTTATATTAAATGGTGCAAATAATGATAAATTAACAGGCATGGTAGATGTGACGATTAATAATAAAAATTACACTGTGGGAGTTGTTAATGGTAGAGGCATAGCTATTGGTGATAAATTACCTGCGGGAGTTTATAATTTTAGTGCTGCTTGGAGCGGAAATGATAATTATAATGGAACGAATACTTCAGGTAGTTTTAAAGTTAATAAAATAGCTCCTAGAATAGATGTACTTGTTAATGATATTGTTTTTGGCCAAAATGCAATTGTTAATATTGTTTTGCCTGAGGATGTTAATGATAATGTCATTTTTTCTGTTGATGATGTTGAAAAAACTCTTGTTATTGTAAATGGTAAAGCTAATTATGCTGTTAAAGATTTAGATTCTGGCAATCATATGATTGTGGTTAAATATGAAGGTAGTGATAAATACACTTCAGTTAATGCAACTAAAAATATTAAAGTAGCTAAAGCAAATGCCTCTTTAAATGTCATTGTTAATGATGTTGATTATGGTAATGTATATGTTATTGACACTGTTTTAACTGGTGTTAATAATGCTAAATTAACTGAAAACATATTTGTCACTATTAATAATAAAAATTACACTGTAGAAGTTGTTAATGGTAAAGGTACTCTTTTAGGAGATAAATTAGGAGCAGGTGTTTATAATTTTAGCGCTATTTGGGATGGAAATGATAATTACAATTTAACTGCTGATTCTGGCAAGTTTAAGATTAATAAAATAAATTCAACAGTTAGTGTTGGTGCTGACGATATTAGAGTTGGTGAAAATGTAACTGTCACAGTTTCTTTAGCTAGTGATACTACTGGAAATGTAACCATTAGTGTTGATAATCAAGTTTATAATGTAGCTATTGAAAATGGCAGTGTAGTTAAAACGATATCTGATTTTAAAGCGGGTATTTATGATGTATTTGTTAAATATATAGGTGATGACAATTATAATAGTGCTCAAAACACAACTAAATTTACTGTATTAAAAATATCTGATTATAATATGGATGTTGCTGTTCCTGAAGCTAAAGAGGGAGTAAATTCTACTGTTGTTGTAGATTTGCCTGAAGATGCAACTGGAACCGTCACTGTTGAAATTGACGGTGAAAATTACACTGCAAATGTAACTAAGGGAACTGCAAAAGTAAATATTCCTGGATTGGGTGTTGGAGAGTATAATATCACTACAACTTACTCTGGTGATGCTAAATATGATTTGATGGCTAAAAAAGGAAACATAACAGTTGTCCCTAATTTTAATTTAAGTGCTGATGATGTTGCAATGTTTTATCATGATGGAACTCCTTTAGTTGCTAAATTAACAGATTCTCAAGGTAAACCAATAGTTAATGCTACTATATACTTCAATATTAATGGTGTGGACTATGCTAAATCTACTGATGCTAATGGTACTGCATCTATGGGACTTAATTTAGAATCTGGTATATATCCAGTAACTGTAACTTATAATGAATCTGATATATACAGCAAAATCTCCAAAAATATCACTGTAACTATTAATCCAACTATTGTAGCTGATAATTTAGTTAAAATGTATCAGAACGCTACAAGATTCTACACTAAATTCACTGACAGCACTGGAAAAGCACTAGCTAACACTACTGTTAAATTTAACATCCATGGAGTATTCTACACTAAAACAACTAATAAAGATGGTGTAACTGATTTAGGTATTATGTTAAGACCTGGAACTTACATTTTAACTGCTTACAACCCTGTAACTGGTGAAGAAAAAGGATTTAACATAACAGTAAAATCATTAATTGCGGCTCATGATATAACTAAATATTATATGAATGCATCTGCTTTTCAAGCAACTATCTATGATAAAAACGGATCCTTAGCAGTAGGTAAAAATGTAACATTTAACATCAATGGTGTATTTTACACTAAAACAACTGATCCAAATGGTGTTGCAAGCTTAGGAATAGCTTTAAGACCAGGAAACTATACCATTACAACAATGTATGATGCTTTGGATGTAGGTAATAATGTAACTGTTATTTCGACTTTAGTAACTAAAGATTTAGATATGAAATATTTAGATGGCAGCAATTTCACTGCTTTAACTCTAGATGGTCAAGGTAAACCATTAGCTAATCAAAATGTATCATTTAATGTAAATGGTGTCTTATATCACAAAGTTACTAATAAAGATGGTATTGCAAGCTTAGGAATCAGATTAATGAGTGGAAAATACATTATTACATCTTACTGGAATGACTTCCAAACAGGAAACACAATAATTATAAGAGATTTTAATTAATCTCTTCTTTCAACTTTAAATTTTTTACATTATCACTTTAAAATGTCTTTTATTTCTAAATACAAACTTTTAAAAGATTTTTTTAAAATTTTTTCAAGTTTATATGTCTAAAAACTTTTCAAGCTTTTTTTATAAAATCATTAAATATAAAAAATAAAAAAAATAAATTATAATATGATTAACTAATTAGGGGACACATATTTGTTAGATATAAAATTATTCAGAGAAAATCCGGAATTAATTTTTGATTCTGAGAAAAAAAGATTTAGAGGAACAGAAACTGCTGAAAAAGTTATTGAATATGATACTTTATGGAGAGAAGGGGAAAAAAGATTAAACTTTTTACGTTCTGAAAAAAACAGATTATCTAAATCATTTAAAAAAGCTAAAGAAGAAGGTAATTTAGAAGAAGTCATTGCCCAATCTAAGGAAGTAGCTAATGAAATTAAAGAATTAGGGCCTAAAATTGAGGAATATAAAAAATTACGCGATGATTACAGATATAAAGTAGGAAATATTATTGATGAAGATGTGCCGATTTCCGATACTGAAGATGATAATGAAATTGTAAAGAAATACGGTGAAATTCCTGAATTTGATTTTGAACCGTTGAATCATGTAGATTTAATTGAAAAAATTGACGGTGCAGACATGAAAACAGCAGCTCAAATAGCTGGTGCAAGGTTTTATTATTTAAAGCAGGATATTTTACATCTTAATTTAGCTTTGATTCAATTTGCTCTAAATGAATTGGAATCTAAAGGTTATATTCCTCTTCAGACTCCATTTTTCGTTAAAGGTGAAGTAGCTGCAGAAACTTCTGAATTAGGTGAATTTGAAGAAACTTTATATAAAGTAGCTGATGAAGATTTATATTTGATAGCTACTGCAGAACAGACTTTAGCTGCACTTCACAGAGATGAAATTATTGCTCCTGAAGATTTGCCTATTCAGTATTGTGCTCTTTCAACCTGTTTTAGAAAAGAAGCAGGATCTCACGGTAAAGATACTTTAGGAATATTCAGAGTTCATCAGTTTGAAAAAATTGAACAGTTTATTTACACAACTCCGGAAGAGTCCAAAAATGCTCATAAAAAGTTGCTTGAAGTAACTGAAGAAATATATCAGAAATTAGGCCTACATTATCAGGTAGTAGCTATTGTGTCCTCAGCACTTAATGATAATGCAGCTATCAAATATGATCTTGAGGCATGGTTTCCCGGTTCCAAAGCTTACAG
Source organism: Methanobrevibacter intestini (assembly GCF_047402955.1). Classification (NCBI taxonomy): domain Archaea; kingdom Methanobacteriati; phylum Methanobacteriota; class Methanobacteria; order Methanobacteriales; family Methanobacteriaceae; genus Methanobrevibacter; species Methanobrevibacter intestini. The sequence goes on along the minus strand of NZ_CP187956.1, from coordinate 100,078 downwards.
AGAATTAGTTTCATGTACTAACTGTAAGGATTATCAGGCAAGAAAAACCAAAACACGTTTTGGAAAAGCAGGTTCCGGAGATGCACAGACTCTACATACTTTAAACAGTACTGCAATAGCTACTGAAAGGACTATCTGCTGTTTACTTGAAAATTATCAGCAGGAAGATGGAAGTGTTAAAGTTCCTGATGTTTTAGTTCCTTATATGGGTGGAAGAACTGTAATTAATGCAGTTAAATAAACCCTCTTTTTTTAATTAATTTTTTTCTTCATAGCAATAAATTCTTCATCAGTTAATAATCCTTTATCATACATTTCAATTAGTTTTTCAAGATTAACAGTTGATTTTGAAGATTCATTTATTTTAGAACTGTTAATTTCCCGGTTTATTAGTTCATTTAAAAATTTTTGTACTTTTAATAATATTTCTGGACGGTATTTGTGAATTAATCTGGAATCATGGGTAACTGCAATGTCAAGAAGTGATGATGTGATTATTTCATTAATTTCATCACTGTAAAGTTCACATTTAAAGGTTTCTCCTGAATCTAATACAAAGTAGTTATCATCGCTAAATAGGGATATATTTTTCCATTTTAGAATAAATTTAGTGTTATTTTCTCTGGATACGGCAATATCAATATCCACATATTTTTTTGAAATATTGATGGTTGTATAACAGTATTTTGCATCCTGTGTTTTAATTTTCTCAGTTTTTACTTCAGTTTTTACACCTGAAGAAGCTGCATATCCTAAAAGTCCGAAACCAAATGTTGCCAGTGCTTTTGTACCTCCCCCGTGTTTATCTGTTGTAATCGGTGTTTTAATAGTTTGGTATTCAGCAGCACTAATCTGTTTTTTGTTTTTAAAGGTTAATCCTTTTGTATTAAATAATTCTTCTATTTGAGGTTTTATTTTATTTAAAGCAGCATTTTCAATATCTTTAAAATTTTCTTTTGTTTCATTTAATATTTTTTCAAAATATGGGATGATATTTTCATTAGGATTATGTATTGCATATTCAATTAGTAAATACAGTATATGGGATTCTTCATCATATGAAATGTTAAAATGGTCTTTTATAAGAATTTTTCTAAAGTTTGTACTGTAATGTGTGGATAATGGAATAAGAATCTGGTTTATATAAAGTAATTGGAAGTTTTCATAAGATAAGTCTCCGAAATAATTCTCTTTTGGTTTTGGAATTTCATTTCCACAATTTTGACAGATACTTGAATCATCATGATATTTTTTACCGCAGGAAGTGCAAAATCTTAAAACATTTGAATCATAAGCCACATCATCAACTATTTTTTTAATTAATGATGTTCCTTTTGGTTGATTTGTGTCATATCCACAAAAACGACAGTATTTCCATTCATTCAATATCTGTTTTTTACAGTTAGGACATTTAATTAAGGTTACTAATGGAAGTATGTCATTTTCATTGTTTTTTTCAATTTTATTTCCACAATTCATACAAAAATTGTCGCTTTCTTCAATTGATGTTCCACAGTTATTACATTTAACCATATTACCACACACTATGTGATTTTTTAATTTTTTAATTTAATATATTTTGTTTATTTTTATTCGTATAATCTCAAATTTTATATAATAGGTATTTCCAATTATTTAGTAAAGGTGATAATATGCTTTCTAATAATATGGAATTAGAATTAAATAAACAAGTAAATGCAGAATTGTATTCTGGATATCTCTATTTGTCAATGGCTTCTTATTTTGAAGATGAAGATTTGCCTGGTTTTGCAAATTGGATGAGAGTACAAGCTCAGGAAGAACTGGAACATGGAATGAAAATCTATGACTATATAATTAGGAGAGGAGCTTCTGTTACTTTGGAAGCTATTGAAGGACCTCAAACTAAATGGGACTCTCCATTAGCTGCATTTGAACATGTATTATCTCATGAACAAACTGTAACTGGTCTTATTAATAATTTAGTTGATATTGCTATTACAGAAAAAGATCATGCTACCAATAATTTCCTGCAGTGGTTTGTTGAAGAACAAGTTGAAGAGGAAGAAAATGCAATGGAATTGGTAGGTAAAGTAAAAAGAGCACAAAATTCTGTTGATTTGATGTATACACTTGACAGTGAACTTGCTAGCCGTGTTTACACTCCACCAGCAGATGATGAAAATTAAAAAGGTAATATTTTACCTTTTTTTATAAGTTATAGACTTCCTCTGGAGGTACTATAACTATTTCATTTTTAATTAAAGCATCTATTAATGCATCTAAATTATCTGTATGCAAAAGTAAGATTGCTTTATCTTTTTTATCATGAGTAAATGCATATAAATACTCTAAATCTAAGTTATTTTCTTTTATAGTTTTTAAAACAAATGACAATCCGCCAGGTGAATCTGTCATTTCAATAGCTACTATGTCAGTTGTTTTGACCAGATAGTTTTCTTCAAGTACTTTTTCTCCTTTTTGAGGATTATCTACTACAACTCTTAAAATACCAAAATCAGAAGTATCTGCAAGTGAAAGAGCTCTTATATTTATATCATTTTCAGATAAAGTTTCAAGAGCATCATATAAGCTTCCTTTTTTGTTTTGCAAGAATATTGATAATTGTTTTACTTTCATACTGTTCATTTTAATCCCCTTAATGTAAATTTCTTTTATCTATAACTCTTTTAGCTTTTCCTTCATATCTTGGAAGGCTTTTTGGTTCAACTAATGTTACTTTTACTCTTATTCCAGTTTCATTTTCAATAGATTTGGCTATTTTGCTTTGAATATTAACCATTTCCTTTACTCCATCAAAGAAAAGGTTTTTAGAAGCTTCCACTTTTACTTCTATTTGGTCTAAAGTTCCAGGTCTTGTAACTATAATTAAATAATGAGGCTCTACATCACCTACTTTAAGTAATGCTTTTTCTATTTGAGATGGGAATATAGCTACTCCTTTTACTTTAATCATATCATCTGCTCTGCCGGTTATTCTGCTCATTCTTGCACTGGTTCTTCCGCATTCACATGGTTCGTAGTTAAGTGAAGTCAGGTCTTTTGTTCTAAATCTGATTATAGGCATTCCTTCTCTTTCAAGGTTTGTTAATACAAGTTCTCCTTTCTGATTTTCTCCTAAGGTTTTGCCGGTTGCTGAATCAATTATTTCGGGATAGTAAATATCTTCAGCTATATGCAATCCTTTTTGAGCACTGCATTCCATTCCTACACCTGGTCCCATAAGTTCAGTTAATCCGTAAATGTTGTATGCAGGTGCTCCAAAGAGATTTTCTAGTTTTTGTCTGATTTCTTCACTCCACATTTCAGCTCCAAATCCGATAGCTTTAAGATTCATATCTTTGGGATTGATTCCGTCATCTTCAGCTACTTCAGCCAAATGAATTCCGTAAGATGGTGTTGCAATTAAACAGGTTACTCCAAAGTCTTTCATTATTTCAATTTGTCTTCTGGTCTGTCCTGTTGATATAGGCACTATTGTTGCTCCAACTTTATGTGATCCGTAATGAACACCAAATCCGCCAGTAAATAATCCGTATCCATGAGTATTTTGGATAATGTCATTTTCACCGATGCCCATCATTCCCAAACCTCTTGCAGTTGTTTCTGCCCAGGTATCCAAGTCTTTTTTGGTATATCCTGATACTACAGGTTTTCCGGTAGTTCCTGAAGAGGAATGTATTTCTTTTATGTCTTTCATATCAACTGCAAAAAGACCATAAGGATAGCTTTCTCTTAAATCATCTTTTGTGATGAACGGTAATTTTTCTATATCTTTTAAAGTTTCAATATCTTCAGGGAAAACTTCACATGCTGTATATTTTTTATTGTAATATGGAATTTTGTCAAAAGCTCGTTTTACTGTTTTTTGAAGCTTTTTCAATTGTAGTTCTTCAAGTTCTTCCCTTGGCATACATTCGATTTTCTCATTCCAAAACATAAATTGGCCTCATTTTATTTTTAATAATATTATATTATGTTTTATTAGCTTTAAATATATTTTTTATTGAATATTATACATTTTTAAAATAAATTTTCATTGCTGTCAAGTTAAGGTTTTGCATTTTTTTAAAAGCTGTTTTGGATGTTTGATTTGCATTTTTTGTGATAATATTTCTTTTTATCTCTTTCTTTGTTTGTTGGTGCTTTGATTTTTGTGTATACTAGGTCTTTTCTTGCTATGTCTAGTATTTCTTCTACTATTTGTTTTATTTCTTCTTTATCGTCTGTTAGGAGCCGGGGCATTTCTTCTTTTATGTTTCCGATAAGTGTGTTTACATTGCTTTTGTAAACATATTTGTATTTTGTTGTTTCTTTTGGTTTTCGTGTTATTTCTTCTTCTGCGTCATGTTTGAGTGCTATTAGTATATTTAATAGGTATATGTGGCTGTAGAAGTCTTGTTCGATGATTATTTTCTTTTTTCCTGTGAATTTTTCAATGTGGAGTTTGTTTTTTAATCTGTCGTAGTTTTTTTCTATTGTCCATCTTGTGCCATATAATTCTTTTAATTCTTCTGGTGTTGCTATTTCTTTGGGTAAATTGGTAAATAGTGTTTCTGTTTCTCCGGTTTTGAGTTTTACGAATACTATTCTGACTTTTATTTCTCGTGTTTTTCTTGCGAATTTTTTTACTTCTTCTGTGAAAAAATTGTTGATTTGTGCTTTTTTTATGTTGATTTCGTGTGTTTCGTCGGTTTTTCCTTCTTTTTTCATTTTATTTTGTTGTTTTTTAAATGTGTGTGTTTTTCCACGTATTATGAAGTAAGAGTCTAATAGCATGGTTTTGAACATTATTTCTATGGAGTTATAGAATCTATCATAGGTTGTTATTGTCTTTGTGAGGTCTATTTTATTTTTTGCATCGTCTAAGTGCATTAATGCGTGTTCTATTTCGCTGGTGCTTTTATTGGTTATGTTTGATGAGATTATGAAGTCCCATTTTGTATCGGCCATGCAAGAGATTCTTGCAGTTGATGTATCTTTATTTAGTTCAGTTTTTTCTGGAATTTCAAATTCTTCTCTTGTTATTTTTGTGTTTGGGATTTCAACAATTGATCCATCAATTGCATAGACGTTAAAACCTTTGAAAGTTGTCATTTCGTCTTTATGAGCATATATTTTTGAAATTAAGCTGTCATTCATGTCAATATAAACTTGAGGATCAATAAATTGTCTTTTTTCAGAAACTGCTTGTTTAGTAATTCTAACACCTCTATCGTTCAATTCGTTTCTTAAAAAACGATTAATCTCAATAGATGTTGTTTTTTTATTATTGCACAATGGATATTTAATAATTGACTCTAAACTCAATTTTCCTTTTCGAGTAAAAGCAACATCACTTAATACATATTTTCGTTCAACAAAATTATTAAAATTTCCGAATTCATCTGAAACTATCCTACTTAAAAACATGCCTAAATCAACTCCAATTTAACTATATCAAACTAAAATAAACTAACATACTTAAATAAATATATATAATTACTAATAAATAAAATTAACTATAAAAAATACTTAAAATTAAATATAATTAAAATAAAAATAGATACAATTAAAATAAAAAGAATATAACAAGTTATAAAATAAATAAGCAAAAAATAAGAATAATTAAATGAAAAAAAACTAAAAATCAAAAAAAGCTTAGCTTGACAGCAATGATAAATTTTATATACTTTAAAGTAGAAATGGTTATGTGTAATTAATTTGTTATTGATTATATCGAGGAAATTAATATGGATATGATGAGTGTATTATGGCAATTTGGTGTATTGGCGGCTGTAATCATTTTTGGGATAAAAATTGGTTTAGCATCCGGTCTTGCTAACTTGTCAAAAAAATTATTCGCAGGTATCTGTATAGGTTATGGTGGTGGTGTTTTATTATGTACATATATTGCATCATTCTTTGCCGAACAGATTACTGAAGCTATTTATAGTTACAATACTGTTTTTTACATAATCATGGCATCTATTATGATTATTGCAGGATTATTTACTATAAGAGAATGGAAAGTTCATGATAAAAATACAACTACTGCTACCTGTTTAGCTGTTGTTGCTCCTTGTCCATGTTGTTTTGGATCAATTATTGCTTCTGTTTTAATTGTAGCACCAACTATAGGTTTTGGATTTAAAAAACTTAGTATAGTTGTTGCGGTTGCTTTAATGATTGTAATGATTGTTACTTATTTTGCATCAAATATAATCGTTAAATTAACTGATAAACCATATCCGATTATATTGGGAAACTTCATGTTATTTTTAGGTGCTTATTTCTTATTGTCTGCTATTGTAATACCAAGTATTGCTCAAGCAATGCAGGGGCATTTTGGCGGAGTAACTATGATTAGTTCTCAATCTTTAATTGCTATTTTGGTTGCTTTAGCAGCATTAGTAATTGTAGGTGTAGTTTTATATAAAAGGAGCGATAATCTCTTAAAATAAGATTTAGGTGATATTAAATGAGTTCAATACCTGGTACAGAATATTTAAGCGGAGCTTTAAATGTTATATCTCAAAGTTTAACAATTCCTGTAATGGTTTTATTATTAATAATTGCTATTATTTCTGTTATTGCTTTAGGTGGATTTATATCTGAATACACATCAATGAAAAAAGTAGGTGTCGGAAAAATAAGGGATTTAATATTTAAAATTAATACAGCAAGTTCTATTGATGATTTAATGAATGTTATATCTAGTTCTGATATTCCAAAATCTCAAAAGAAAGTTTTAACTGAGATTGCAAAATCAGAAGCACTAGATAGTGATTCTAGAGAAGCTTTAGCTCGTAAATTAGTAGAACATGAAGAAGAAAAAATTGATAAAAGTTTAAGAAATACAGATATTATTACCCGTGTCGGACCAACATTAGGGTTAATGGGTACTTTAATTCCATTAGGTCCTGGTCTTGCAGCATTAGGTGCTGGGGATGTAAATACCCTTGCAGATGCATTAACTATTGCATTTGATACTACTGTTGTAGGTATCGGTTCCGGTGCGTTATGTTATTTCATCTCTAAAATTAGAAGAGGTTGGTATGACCAATATCTTTCTGATTTAGATGCATTATCTGATGCAGTTCTTTTTTTCATGAATAAACAGTGATTTTATGGTTAGAAGAAAACAGAGAAGGAGAAGAGCTTCTGATGATGACATAGATCCTATGGCAGGTACAACAAACCTTGTTGATGCAATGCTTGTTCTTGCATTAGGTTTTTTAATATTTGTTGTAATTAGTTGGAATATGCAAAGTGTTATTTTTTCCGACATGAGCCAAGACCAAAAGCAGCAAGTTATGGATTCTATGAAACAGGTTTCAGAAGTTACTCAAGGTCAAGAATTAAATGATACTCCAGACACATCTCAAAGTTCTGGACAAGGTTTTACTGAGCTGGGAAAAGTCTATAAAGATCCATCGTCAGGGAAACTGATTATGGTAGAAGGTTAATCCTTCTACATTTAACTTCTTTTTTTTTTAAAATTTTATTTATCAGTATTTCTTTAAACATTTTTACATAAAAATTAAGCAATATTTTCTTCTTATTCTATCAGCAGCATAAACATAATAAATTATAAATACTCAATCAATTAAATAAAATAAGATAAGGTGATTAAGTAATGGAATTTTGTCCTGAATGCGGAGCTATATTACTTCCTATGAATAAAAAATTAAAATGTAAATGCGGATATGAAAAATCTTTATCTGATGAAGTTAAAGACCAGTATGAAGTTAAGGGAGAAACAAATCCTAAAGCAGAAGTAATAGTTACTGATAATAAGAATGTAGCATTGCCTACTACAACAATTACCTGTTATAAATGTGGCGGAACTAAAGGTTACTGGTGGACAGTACAAACAAGGTCTGCAGATGAAGCTCCAACAAACTTTATCAGATGTGCAAAATGCGGAAACACATGGAGATCCTCTAACTAATTTTTTAAATATTATTAGGTATAAACTATTATACTATGAAAATGCTTCAGAAGACATTAAGGTCAGTTGTAGATAATCCCAAACATATTTTCAAACTAGCTGTTCAGGGAATATTTGTAGGTATTTTTGCCGGAATAATGGTCTGTTTATACAGATTTCTTTTATATTCCTCAGAAAGTATTTTAAGAAATTTTTTGGAATTCATTAATGGAAATATTTTTTTAATTATACTTTGGTTTATTATATTAACTATTTTAGGATTATTTACAGCTTTTTTAGTAAAATGGGAACCTGATAGTATTGGCAGTGGTATTCCTCAAATCAATGCAGAGGTTAAAGGTTTTTTAAACACTAACTGGCTGAAAATTTTAACAGCTAAGATTAGTGCAGGAGTCTTAACTGCACTGGGTGGTCTGTCTTTAGGTCCTGAAGGTCCTTCTGTTCAAATAGGGGGAATGGCCGGAAAGGGAATCTCAAGAATTTTTAAAGAATCAAGAACAGATGAACTGAGACTTATTTTAGCCGGTTCAACTGTAGGTATTACAGCTGCTTTTAATGCTCCGTTAGCAGGAGTAATTTTTATAATTGAAGAAATCAATCACAGTTTTGATAAAACGTTAATTTTTATAGCACTGACTGCATCTGTTGTTGCTGATTTTATATCCAAATCCTTTTTTGGACAGGCAACAGTTCTGAATTTCCCATTACATAATCTTCCGCTGTCATCTTACTGGCTTTTGATTGTTTTAGGTTTGCTTTTAGGTATTTTAGGTTATGTTTATAATGTTGGAATGATCAGGGCAAATGACAGATTGGCTAAACTCTCGAATGTTCCACTTGAAATTAAATTCGTATGTGTATTTTTAATATCCGGTGTTGTAGCATTGTTTATTCCTGAAATCTTGGATGGAGGGCATTATATGTTAAATATGCTTGATGTAGCTATTCCGTCATTGGGTATTTTGATATTTTTACTTGTAGCTAAGTATCTCTTTTCAGTAGTTTCCTTTTCAACCGGAACTCCTGGAGGAATATTTTTACCGCTTTTAGTTTTAGGAGCATTTATTGGAGCTATTTTCGGTTCTGTTGTAATTCCGATTTTTGGTCTTGAAAGCTATCTGATATACAAGTTTATTGTTATTTCAATGGCCGGCTTTTTTGCAGCTACTGTAAGATCTCCAATTACAGGTGTTGTTTTGCTCTCTGAGATGTGCGGGTCAACAGAATCATTAGTAGCTATGCTGATAGTAGCTATTATTGCATATGCAGTTCCTATGCTGCTAAATAACCGCCCGATTTATGAGTCTTTATTTGAAAGATTACTGGCTAAAAACAGTCATGATTTTATAAAAGACCATTCAAAGCATATTTTATCAGAATATGTTGTTCCTTCTGGCTGGAAGTATACAGGTAAGCCAATTAAGGAAATTCCTTTTCCTAAAGGATGTATTGTAGTTTCAATTACCAGAGGTGGAGAATATATACTGGCTGATGAGGATATTACTATAAATTATGCAGATCAGATTCACATGCTGATGGACAGCAAAACTTATCCTTTTAAAAATGATGAAATGGGTGAATTAATGAGTAAGGTGATACAGTGAACATGATATTTAAAAGAAAAAGCATCAGAAATTTTAGTGATGATGAAGTCAGTACTGATAAAATAAAAAATTTAATCAGAGCAGGAATGCAGGCTCCTTCAGCTTTCAACTCCCAGCCATGGGAATTTATTATTGTATCTGATGAAGAGGATTTAAAAGCTGTTTCTAAAATGAGCAGATATGCAAGACCAGCTGAAAATGCTCAAAAACTGATTATTGTTTTGGGAAATACAACAAAAGATAATGTTGTAATGCCTATGATTCAGCAGGATCTGTCTGCCTGTACACAAAACATACTGCTTCAGGCAGTTGCTGAGGGCCTTGGTGCAGTCTGGTTGGGATTTTACCCAATTGAAGATAGAGTAGATAGTTTAAGACAGTATTTTAATATTCCTGATTATATTATTCCATTTTCAGTAATAGCTATTGGTTATCCTAAAGAAGATAAAGAACCTGAAAACAGATATGATGAATCTAAAATTCATTTAGGTAAATATTAATAGTAATAAAAATATATTTTATTTTAGTAAATTATGAGGTTAAATAATGGTAAGTGTAAACTTAGAAGCTAAAAAAACCGTAGATGTAATGATTGAAAAACAAGATGAATTAAACATTGCTGTTAGTCAATTGTCAAATGGTGCTACAATTATTGATTGTGGTGTAAATGTTGATGGAAGTTTCAAAGCAGGTGAACTTTACACTAAAGTTTGTCTTGGTGGTCTTGCTGATGTTGGAATTTCTATTCCTGGTGATTTATCTGAAAAATTCGCTCTTCCTTCCGTAAAAATTAAAACAGATTCTCCAGCTATTTCCACATTAGGATCTCAAAAAGCAGGATGGTCTGTATCTGTAGGAGATTTCTTTGCACTTGGTTCCGGTCCTGCTAGAGCAATCTGTAAAAAACCGGCTGAAACCTATGAAGAAATTGGTTATGAAGACACAGAAGCTGATTTAGCTATTTTAACTTTAGAAGCTGATGTATTGCCTGGTGAAGATGTTGCACAATACATTGCTGATGAATGTAATGTGGATGTTAAAGATGTTTATTTACTTGTAGCTCCTACCTCTTCTCTTGTTGGTTCTATCCAAATTTCCGGAAGGGTTGTTGAAAACGGAACCTACAAAATGTTGGAAGCTATTAAATTTGATGTAACTAAAGTAAAACATGCTGCAGGTATTGCTCCTATTGCACCAATTGACCCTGACGGACTTAAAGCTATGGGTAAAACTAACGATGCAGTTTTATTTGGTGGAAGAACTTACTACTATGTTGAATCTGATGAAAATGATGATGTAGCTGATGTTGCAGCTAAATTACCTTCATCTGCAGCTGACGGATATGGTAAACCATTCTTCGATGTATTTAAAGAAGCTGAATTTGACTTCTACAAAATCGACAAAGGAATGTTTGCTCCTGCAGAAGTAGTTATTAATGATTTAACTACTGGTAAAGTCTACAAAGAAGGATATGTAAACGTAGATTTGCTTAAAAAATCCTTTGGTGTAGATAACTAAATTTAATTATCTTTTATCAGATAACTTTTTTTTATTTTTTTCTGGCCTGTTTGAGGCTTTTTTTAAGTTTTCCTGAATATTTTATACAATATGTTTAAATACTTATTTTTCAATAAATAAATATTAACTCACAGTTTGAGTGATTTTTATTTAAATTAATTTAAAAAGGAGGACTTTAAAATGAGTTTAACTGAGATTTTCAATGATGCTTTAAAATATCCATTTTCCGATATGACTAAATTTTGCATACTTGGAGTTATAATGGTTATATCTTCATTAGGTTCTTTAGAACTTGGAAATGAAATAATTTCTTCTGTTTTAGGTCTTATTGGTGTTATAGCTTCTCTTATAACATTGGGATATGGTGTAAGTGTTGTAAAAAATGCTATTATAAAATCTGATGAAATTCCTGATTTTGATTTGCAAACAAATATTGTTGATGGATTAAAAATGGCAGTAATAAGTATTGTATACTATATCATTCCATTTGTAATTGCTGTTATTGTAGCTTTTGCATCTGGTTTCTTTAATCAAATTGTAGAAATTGCAACTTATGCTTCCCAATATGGTCCTAATTTTGTAAATGTGATTCCTGAAGATGTAATGTTGTCTTTAGTAAGTTCTGCAGCAATAACTATTATTATAGGTATAATATTATTTGTTATTTTCACCTTGTTGTTTTATATGGGTCTTTGCAGATTTGCCAAGTATAACAGTTTGTCTGAAGGTGCTGATATTCCTGAAGCAGCTCGTGATTTAGCAAGGATTGGTATTGGTAAAGTTATTGGTTGGATGATTTTATTATTTGTCATTATAGCTGTTATTACCTTTATTGAAATGTTTATTTCATCAATTCCATATGTAGGTATTTTAATTTCAGCATTTTTAATTTCAACATATAATTTATTTATTGTATACAGATCAGTTGGTTTATTATATTCAGCTATTGAATAAAACCAATTTTTTTCTTTTTTTGATGATTAATTTTAAATAGTTAATTAGCAATAATATTTCATTGGAGAGTGTTTTAGATGAATATAAGTGAGATTTTTAGTGATTCATTTAAATATCCAATTATTGATATTAAAAAATTTGCAATATTCGGTATTGTTGTTGTTTTAGCTACTCTTAATGTTTCAGCAGCTAACAGTTCAGTTTTACAGATAATTTTAAATGTTGTTTCATTTGTTGCAATTATTTTAGTTTTAGGTTATGGATTGGATGTTGTGAAATATGGATTTAAGCAGGATAATGAGTTACCTGATTTTGATTTTAAAACAGGTTTTGTTAACGGTTTAAAACTCTTTGTAATTCAGTTCTGTTACTTGATAGTTCCATTAATTCTTATATATGTTACAGCTTATTTATCAGGATTTTTACAGTCTTTAGCTGGAATAATGAAATCATATTATGAAACTGGAATGTATTCAATTTCAAATTCATTTTTAACTTCAATGGCAGTTACATTTATTATAGCAGTTGTACTTTCTATAGTTTTCATGTTATTTGCTAATATTGGAATGGCCAGACTGGCTAAATATGATGATATTTTTGAAGCAGTGAATCTTTCTAAAGTTTTTAAAGATTTAAAAAAGATAGGAATAGCTAAAAGCATCGGATGGTTAATTGTATTGATGATTGCTGGTTTTATTATAATCCTTGCTGGAGTTGGAATTTCAATGATTATTCCATTTGCCGGTTCAATTATTGCTTCATTTATTGTTATATCTTATTTCTATTTATTTTATTACAGATGTGTTGGTTTATTATATTCAAATATATAAACCATTTATTTTTTTATCTAAAATTTAATATAGCTTTACTATTAAATATTTACATACGGAACTTTTTATTTTTAAGAGGTTGTTAATATGAATTTAGGGGAAAATATTAAAAAATCATTTTTATATCCGTTATGTGACTATAACAAGTTTGCAATGCTTGGAGTTTTAACTGTTTTTTCTTTTTTAAGTTCAATTTGCTCTTCATTTGGTGCGGATAATCCGTGGGTAGTTATTGTAGCTACTTTAATTGGAGGTATAATTTCAATGTATCTTACAGGTTATTCTGTTTCTGTAATCAAATGTGGGATTGATGTTAAAGAGGAAATTCCTGATTTTAAAGTAGGTAGAGATATTTTAAACTTTTTCAAATATCTTGTTATAGGTTTAGTTTATACAATTATTCCGTTGATTATTATTTTTATTACAGTTTTTGGAACTGGGATATTGGAAATATGGACTAATATAGCTCCTTATATTCAGTATGGAAATGCAGATATTCCGCCAGCATTGCTTTCCAGTTTCATGTTTGCTGTTTTCATTACATTTTCAGTAACTGTTATTGTTTTGGTTATTCAAATAATTTTTACTAATTTGGGAATTGCAAGAATGTTAGCTAACAACAGTATAACTGACGGATTGGACTTATTTGAAGTTTTTAATGATATTGGAAAAATAGGCTGGTTTAAAACTGTCGGATGGTTTATTGTAATATGTGTTTTAGATATGATATTTTTTATAATTTCAGTAGGAATAATGCTTATTCCATATGTTGGAGTTATTATAGCCGCATTTTTCATGTTAACATTTACAAGATTATTTAATTCATATTCAGTAGGTTTATTATATTCTGATGCTTATAAAATCAATAAAAATCAGGAGAATATTAAAGATAATGTTTTAGAAGATACTTCAAAGGCTGAAAAGACTGATGTTTTAGAGGAATATGAAAAAATTATTGAAAGTAAAAAGGAAGATACAATAGACAGTATGTATGGTGAAAAAGATGAGTAAAAAAGTAGTTATATTACATGGCAGTCCCCGTGTAAGTGGAAATAGTGATATATTAGCTAAAGAATTTAAAAAAGGAGCAGAAGATGCTGGAAATGAAGTTAAAAAAATTTCATTTCCAATGAGATTTATTAATTATTGTAAAGGCTGTTTAGGTTGTGTATCTTCTGGAGAATGTGTTATTCATGATGATATGTCTGAGATTTTAGAGGATATGGCAGATGCAGACATTATTGTATTTGCAAGTCCTATTTATTTCAATACAATCAGCGGACAAATGAAAACAATGATTGACAGATTAACTCCAAAAGCTAAACAGTTATGTGATAAAGATTATTATTTCTTATTTTCAGCAGCTACTGATAATCAAAAATCATTGGATTCTGCAGTTTGTGAGTTAAGAGGATTTTTAAATTGCATTGGTGTTGAATCTGAAAAAGGCATTGTTTTTGGTTTAAATGCTGAAAGTGAAGGTGAAATTAACCATAATGAAAATGCTTTAAAGCAAGCTTTTGAATTTGGAAAAAACATTTAATTTGTGATTAATTTCACATTTATTTACTATTTTTAACTTCACTTTACTGTTTTTTTTAAGATAGTATTAAATATTGTTTAAAACATATTATGTAATAAGGTGAAGTAAATGAAATTTAAAATAACCATTAATGATAATGAGTATCATGCAGATATGGTGGATTGTGAGTTAGTAAATCAGATAGCTGACATGTGTCCTTTTGAAAGTACTTATAAACAGCATCTTCATCATGAATACTTTACTAAATTGCCAAGTACTGTTAATGATGAAGGATGTCCACTAACTACGTCTATTTTAAAAAATAAAATATACTATTATCAAAAATGGAACTCACTTGTTATTGTTTATGAAGATGCTAATGTTAGTCCTTATGAATTAAGTTATATTGGTGAATTTGAGGAAGACGTTAGTGAATATCTTCAGGAAATGGGAAGAAACATCTTTGTTGAAGTAGATGCAGAATAATTTCTATTTAAAAAGCTATATTATCTATGTTTCATATAAATACTATGTAATATGGTGATTTTTTATGGAGATTACTCTAAATTTAAAAACAATTTCTACAATTGTAGCTGTTATAGCTGTAATTATTGGTATAATTGAAGGGTTAAATGTTTTTAGTTTATCTGGATTGGTTTCAGATTTTGTATTTTATGGTTCTTTAGCAATAATTATAGCTATTCTAGGTCTTTTAGGAGTTTATATTTCTAAGATGGATATTAGAATAGCTGCAATCCAATATATAATTATTGGACTTGGTCTTTTTATAACTATTGGTTATTATGGCGTAATTGGCTGTGTTATATTTGTTGTTGCTGGTGTTTTAGCAATTGTTGAATATATGCAAACTAAAGAGGAAGTTACAACAGATAAAAAGCTTTTTTTAATTCCTGTTTTAACTATTATCATAATTGTTTTATTTTTACTTGTTAGTGTTGGTTTAGGCATTTTAGATAGTATGGCTGCTTCAGATTCTGTATCTTTCAATGATTTAAGCGCATCTATATCTAATGAATACGGCACCACTTCTGGTGATTTAACTGGAACATTAAATGTTGATAAAGATTTTGATTATTTGGAAGTTAAAGTTAGTTTTTATAATTCTAATAATTTAACACTATATGAATCATATGCTTATAATGGAAATAATGTTCATCCGGGCAAATATTCAATTGATGCATTTTATTTTGGAAATGAAATCCCTACAAAAGCAGTAATTGAAGTATATAATGAGATTAATAGTGATCCGATTTATACTCAAAATGTAAATATTAATTAGGTGTTATCTGATTAAAGATAACACTTTTTTTATTCTTCTATTGGTTCATAAATAAGACCGATTCCACGTGTTTTAAATAATTCAGTTAATGCAATTATCAGTGTAAATATAAGATTTGTAATAATAAACATTGCCCACCAGAGAGGTTCTAGTGATGTTAGTGTATTTATTCCTGAAGTTCCGATAATCATCATAGCTATCATGGTGATTGTAAACAGTACAAATGCAATTACACATTCTATTACTGTTAATCCTATGTAAAATAAAATATATCTGGCAGGACCTATTGTTAAGATTACTTCTTTTATTTCTTTAAAGTCAAATGCTTTTTTAAAGTTATTATGAGCAGCCATATTTGACAGGCTTATGAAACTTACAAAGTATAATATGATTCCCAATATTATGGATATGATTGCTCCTGCCGTTCCGATTATTCCTCCGGAGATGTGATTTAAAAATGCTATATTGCTAACAGCTAATATTATTATAGGAATTGCAAAGTATATGAATTTAACAAGAAATACTTTTGCTCCGTTTATTAACATTTCCTTTAAGTTATTGAATTCAGGCACTTTATCTGTTCCATTAATCATTCCGCAGGTGGAAATTTCTAGTATTTTGTATTCATATCCTAAAAATAAAAATCCTGGGATTAATGTAAGTACTGCCGGTACAATTAAACTGGCAAATTTTAAATTTAAATTTGCATTCTGATAATGGATTAATATTAAGAGATATGCCATCCATAGGATAAATATTGAAAATAATGTTAGTCCAAAGTAAAACAGTGATTTTGAGTTTTTTATTGAGTATTTGATGCTGTCATTGTATATGTCAAGTATCATATTTCTTCCTCCAGTATTTTTCAGCAACTATGTAAAATATATGTTACTCATGTAAAATTAAGTTTACATCATATATAAATGTATGGTTTATGTTACATGTCTGGAGTAAAATTTCAATGTAAAAAAAAGTTTTAAAAGAAAAGAAAGGAATCTTTTCTTTATGGTCTTAAACCTGATCCGCCTTGGAGAGTTATTGTTTCTCCAGAGATGTAGCTTGCAGCTTCCGATGCTAAGAATAAGCAGGTTCCACCAATATCTTTTTCAGCATCACCAAATCTTTGTAATGGTATGCCTTGTATTGTTTTTTCATAAATTTCAGGATATTCTTCCTTCCATTGTTCTAATTGGGCAGTCATTACAAGTGGACATACAACATTGATGTTGATTCCGTCACAACCCCATTCTGTTGCAGCTACTCTTGACATACCTCTGATTCCTTCTTTTGCAGCAGCATATGATGATTGTCCGTCTCTTCCAAACAATCCTGCACCTGATGCAAAGTTGATTACAGAACCTTTGCTTTCTTTAAGATATGGGTGAGCATATTTCATAAAATTAAATACTGCATATAATCCTGAGTTGATGGCTAAATCAAAGTCTTCTTTTGTATGTTCTACAAGTTTTAATCCTGATTTGGAAGCTTGTGCATTGTTTATTAATACATCAATTCTTCCATATTCATCAACAACTTGTTTTATTGCATCTTTTACCTGGTCTTCATATCCACCGTCAGCTACAATAGCCAATACTTTTATATCATATTTGTCTTCAAGTTCTTCTTTTGCTTTTAAAAGTGTGGATTCAGTTCTGCCTGTAATTACAAGGTTTGACCCTGCTTTTGCAAATGCTGTAGCTATACCAAATCCGATTCCTTTTCCTCCACCAGTTATTATCGTTACTTTTCCATTCATATCGTTGTTCATAAATACTCGCCTCTTAATATAAATATAACGAAGTATATTTATCACGATTTATAATATGCCTTTTGTATTATATAAAATTTGCTTATTGATTTTTCTTAAAATAAGTTGTATTGTTTTATTTTCATTAATGATGGATTATGTGTCTTATTTAATTTTATAGAATAAAATTTAAACATGTGTTTAAAAAAACAGAATATTTTTATAAAAAAGTAAATTAAAAGATTTCTCTTAGGATTGAGTAGTGTTGTTATTATCTATTGAGAAATCTGATTTGTTCATATCAAAATTACCGGTAGCTTCTTTTACGACATTGCCGTCATGTATAATCTCAATTTTGGCATGATCTATAGCTAAATATTTATGACTGTTGTAAAATCCGAAATAAGAACCATATTCACTATTATCTACCGTATTTAATCCTTCAGTTGTAGTAGCTAATGCGTTTCCATTACTGTCATAATATGTTGTTTTTAAGAAGTAACCTTGAGTATTTGATGGAAGATTATTAAAAATAGCATTGACATTGTAATAATAACCGCTTTCATCACTAGTTCCTGAAATATCTGTAATTGTTATGGAGATACTGTCTGGATTGTAAAATAGATTACTGCTAAAAATGGCTATTCCTATAATTATAATAACTATAACTGCAACAGGAATTAATATTTTATTTTTAGAGAGATTAAATGAAGCTTTGCTGCTGAATATTTTGGAATCCATATTGTCGTCGGATTTAGCTTCAGCCGGAGCTTCATTAAATAATAATTCATCTATATCTTTTTTAGAAGTTTCAGTTTCTTCGGTTTTTTGAACTTTTTTAGGAGTTTCTTTCACTGGAGAATTGTCATCGACTAAAACAGAATATCCGCATTCATTACAAAATTGTGCATCATCAGGTAGTTCATTTCCACATTTTGGGCAATATTTGCTCATTTGTTTTCACCTCTATTGTAAATTGAATCTGTATAAATATGTATATAAATTGTTATTGATATTTCTTTTTAAAAATTTTCATTGCTGTCAAGCTAAGCTTTTTTTGATTTTTAGTTTTTTTTCATTTAATTATTCTTATTTTTTGCTTATTTATTTTATAACTTGTTATATTCTTTTTATTTTAATTGTATCTATTTTTATTTTAATTATATTTAATTTTAAGTATTTTTTATAGTTAATTTTATTTATTAGTAATTATATATATTTATTTAAGTATGTTAGTTTATTTTAGTTTGATATAGTTAAATTGGAGTTGATTTAGGCATGTTTTTAAGTAGGATAGTTTCAGATGAATTCGGAAATTTTAATAATTTTGTTGAACGAAAATATGTATTAAGTGATGTTGCTTTTACTCGAAAAGGAAAATTGAGTTTAGAGTCAATTATTAAATATCCATTGTGCAATAATAAAAAAACAACATCTATTGAGATTAATCGTTTTTTAAGAAACGAATTGAACGATAGAGGTGTTAGAATTACTAAACAAGCAGTTTCTGAAAAAAGACAATTTATTGATCCTCAAGTTTATATTGACATGAATGACAGCTTAATTTCAAAAATATATGCTCATAAAGACGAAATGACAACTTTCAAAGGTTTTAACGTCTATGCAATTGATGGATCAATTGTTGAAATCCCAAACACAAAAATAACAAGAGAAGAATTTGAAATTCCAGAAAAAACTGAACTAAATAAAGATACATCAACTGCAAGAATCTCTTGCATGGCCGATACAAAATGGGACTTCATAATCTCATCAAACATAACCAATAAAAGCACCAGCGAAATAGAACACGCATTAATGCACTTAGACGATGCAAAAAATAAAATAGACCTCACAAAGACAATAACAACCTATGATAGATTCTATAACTCCATAGAAATAATGTTCAAAACCATGCTATTAGACTCTTACTTCATAATACGTGGAAAAACACACACATTTAAAAAACAACAAAATAAAATGAAAAAAGAAGGAAAAACCGACGAAACACACGAAATCAACATAAAAAAAGCACAAATCAACAATTTTTTCACAGAAGAAGTAAAAAAATTCGCAAGAAAAACACGAGAAATAAAAGTCAGAATAGTATTCGTAAAACTCAAAACCGGAGAAACAGAAACACTATTTACCAATTTACCCAAAGAAATAGCAACACCAGAAGAATTAAAAGAATTATATGGCACAAGATGGACAATAGAAAAAAACTACGACAGATTAAAAAACAAACTCCACATTGAAAAATTCACAGGAAAAAAGAAAATAATCATCGAACAAGACTTCTACAGCCACATATACCTATTAAATATACTAATAGCACTCAAACATGACGCAGAAGAAGAAATAACACGAAAACCAAAAGAAACAACAAAATACAAATATGTTTACAAAAGCAATGTAAACACACTTATCGGAAACATAAAAGAAGAAATGCCCCGGCTCCTAACAGACGATAAAGAAGAAATAAAACAAATAGTAGAAGAAATACTAGACATAGCAAGAAAAGACCTAGTATACACAAAAATCAAAGCACCAACAAACAAAGAAAGAGATAAAAAGAAATATTATCACAAAAAATGCAAATCAAACATCCAAAACAGCTTTTAAAAAAATGCAAAACCTTAACTTGACAGCAATGAAAAATTTTCGAAAAATTTATTTATAATAATTGTTTATTCTTAATTAAAGAGGTTTTTTATATGGTAGAATTAAAAGGAACAAAAACTGAAGCAAACTTGAAAGCTGCTTTTGCAGGTGAGTCACAGGCTCATACCAAATATGAATACTATGCAAGTCAGGCAAAAAAAGACGGTTATGTTCAAATTTCAAATATCTTTTCAGAAACTTCACATAATGAAAAGGAACATGCTAAAATCTGGTTTAAACTCTTGCATGGTGGCAGTATTCTGGATACTGCATCTAATCTTAAAGATGCAGCTGAAGGCGAAAATCACGAATGGACCAGTATGTATCCAACTTTTGCAAAAGAAGCCAGAGAAGAAGGATTTGATGAAATAGCTTATCTATTTGATGCTGTTGGAGCTATTGAAAAAGAACACAACGAACGTTATGATGTTTTACTCAAAAAAGTTGAGGAAGGCAGCGTATTTGTAAAAGAAGAAGAAATTGTTTGGATTTGTGGAAACTGCGGACATATCTTTAAAGGAAAAGAAGCGCCTGAAAAATGTCCGGTTTGCGCTCATCCAAAAGCATACTTTGAAAAAAGGGCAGATAATTATCTCTAGATTTTTAAAATCTGGACTTTTTTTCTTCTTTTTTTTATTATAAAAATAATTTCAATTTAAAAAAAGTTAAAAATCAGCTATTTGTTAATAGCTATTAATTTTTTAGCAGCTTTCATATCATTGCTGTAGATATGGCCGCTTGTGGAGTGGTAATGGATGCCTCCGAAGTTTACTTTTTCACCTAATAATTCTTTGTTAAGCTCTTCTTTCATTTTAATTCCAATATAAGCTATAAAAAACATATTTGAATAAAAAGCACCGAAAATGTCATTGGATCTGAATAAACAGTGGATTGTCAATTCATTGTTACGAACAATACATTGCAGGAACTGTAAACATGGAATATCTTCACGGTTCTGGTCTAATTTCGGATCATAGGTAATAGCTACTGCACGGTTACTTCCAATTGCATGAAGCATTCTTTTTTTCATTACTTCAAATTGGTCTGTGTCAAAATGGGCCAATATACGGTTTGGGTAAGTGTATACGAATCCCTGATCATCACTGTTTTCAAATGACCTGACATATTCATATAATGCATCACTTTTAATAGGACATCCTTCAATATCATATTTTCCGGATTTGATTTCATTTAGCATCATATCAGTAGTCATATGCTGGTATTTAGCAGCAAATTTTAAGTTTAACGGGTCGTCAATTATGTAAAAATTACCTAAACTTTCTTTTAAATGATGATTGCTGTCTTTATAAGTTTCTTTTCCTTCCTTTAAGATTTTTTTAACAAAATCTAAATAGCATTGATTAATAGATAGCATAATAAAATAATTCCTTAAATCAGTTATTTTAATTTTAGTTTCTTTTATAATATATTTATTTTTATTAAACCGTAAAGTGAAATATGGTGTTCATCGATATTTTTCTTAATAACTTATTTATTTAGTTGTAATACTAATTTGTATACATTGTTATTATTTTTTAAAATGAATGTTGTATGTATTTTTATATTAGTAAATCTAATGTATTAATGTATAAAATTATATTTCATATATGTTTATACGATATTATAAAATTAAATTTTGGAGGAACAAAAATTGGTTAAATATGTTAATAAGTCAATTGTACTTTTTTTAGTATTTTTGTTATTATTAATAATTGTTCCATCTACTTTTGCTAGTGATGCTGTTGATAACCAGACAGTCGTTAGCAGTGATGAACAAATTGAAATATCTGCTGTTAATGATGGCGGAGTTATTTATAGTCATAGTGGGGATACTTCTGATGTTCTTACTGGTTCTAATGACATCTATTTCAATGCATCTGCAGACAGTGATGGAAGAGGAACACAGTCTAGTCCATATAAGTACTTGCAGTATAACAGATTAACTTCAGGATGTACTGCTCATTTTGCAGACGGTACTTATAATTTAGATGCTAAAAAAGGAATATATTCATCTATGACACTCATTGGTCAAAGTGCTCAAAATACTATAATTAAGTTTAACGGTATTGCATTTAATGTTGGAACTGGTTATACTTTAACTTTAAAAGATTTAACCTTAAATCATGCTACTGTTAAGAATTTTGGTACTGTCAGTGCAACTAATGTGATATTTAAAAATGGTGTAGCTGTTGATGATACAGGTTACGGATATAACAATGCATATGGTGGAGCTATCTACAATTATGTTAATACTGATTATTCAGGTTATGTAACTAATACACCTAAAAATACATTATATAACTGTACATTTTTAAATAACAGTGCAATGTATGGTGGAGCTATTTACCTGCCATATGGAGAATTGTCTATTTCAAACTGTAAGTTTATTAATAACTCTGCACATTGGTTTGGTGGAGCTATAGCTTCTGAAAATGAATGTGGAATTTCTATTACCGGCACAACTTTTGAAAACTGCAGATCTGTAGATGATGCTGGTGGAGCTATTTATGCGTTTTCTACTGATTTGGAAGTTAAGGACAGTATTTTCAATAACTGTTCTGCAAACTTTGCAGGAGCTATCTGTAGTTTAAATTCTGAAATGTTAATTTCTTATTCTAATTTTACAAATAACCTTGCCAGATATGAAGGTGGAGCTATATATAAGATGTATGGTTCTGGAACTGTTATTAAATCCAATTTTACTAAAAATGCAGCTTTAAATGGTGGTGCATTATTTAGTGATAACTGTACTTCTTTTGAAATTAGAAACTCTGAATTTGTATCAAATGCAGCAACCGGATTTGGAGGAGCAATATTTTCCAATGCAAATCCTAAATTGACTGTTGATGGAGTTATATTTAGTGATAATAAAGCCAGTTACAATGCTAATATCTTAAATCAATCTAATTTCAGCCCTATTGTATCAAGCAGTAACAATTATTCATTATTTGTTTACAAATCATTATTCAATGGTACATTACCAGCAAGATATAATTTAGCTGAACACGGCTTTGTAACTGAAGTTAAAGATCAGCAAGCTTCAGGTAACTGCTGGGCATTTGCAGCACTTGCTTCTCTTGAAACCTGTGTTTTAAAAGCAAGTAATAAAACATTCAATTTCTCTGTGGAAAATATGAAAAATTTAATTGAAATGTATTCTGCTTATGGATGGCAAATGGAAACTAACAATGGAGGATACAATGGAATGCCGATGGGTTATTTGGCTAGCTGGTTAGGTCCTGTTAATGCTACTTTAGATCCGTTTGATGATATGGGAACTTTATCTCCACTTTTAGATAGTGAAATACATGTTCAAAATATTTATGTTTTACCTGCACGTACCAGCTATACTGATAATGATGCTATAAAAGAAGCTATTTTAAAATATGGCGGATTATATGCTTCATATTATCATTCAGCAAATTATCTTAACTCCAGAACTAATGCTTATTATGATCCATACACCGGCGGTGGAAACCATGCAATTACTGTAGTTGGTTGGGATGACAATTATTCAAGAAGTAATTTCTACAATAGTCCTGCAGGAAACGGTGCATTTATAGTTAAAAACAGCTGGGGATCTTCATGGGGAGATAATGGTTACTTCTACATCTCTTACTATGATAGAGTTTTATTTGCTGTAAATAAAGATAATCAGGCATTTACCTATATTTTAAATGATACTGTAAGATATACTAAAAACTACCAGTATGATGTTGCAGGAATGACTGATTACCTGGTAACCGGTAAAAAAACCATCTGGTATCAGAATATTTACAATGCAATAGGTAATGAAGCAATTGCTGCTGTATCAACATTTTTCAATACAACTGTTGATTATGAAATCTCTGTTTATGTAAATGATGTATTGCAGCTTACCCAAAACAGTAAACATGAAGGCAGCGGATATTACACCATTCCATTAAAAGAATATGTTCCTGTAGCTGTTGGAGATATCTTTAAAATTGTTGTAAAACTTACAAATCCTCAAAAAGGATATGCAGTTGTTCCTGTTTCAGAACAGGTTTCAACAACCAGATGTTATTATGCTCCTGGAGTATCATACTTCAGTCATGACGGTGAAAAATGGACAGATTTATATGATTTTACTTTTTCAGGATATGATCATTCATACAGTTCACAGGTAGCCTGCCTTAAAGCATTTACTGTTGCTGATAAACAGAATACAACAGTTACTTTAAATAACCTTACTCCTAAAGTTCAGGAATTTAGTGAAATTATAGCTACTGTAATTGATGCTAATGGTAAATTAGCTAAAATAGGCAGTGTTATTTTCAACATTAACGGAACTAATTATACAGCCAGTGTAGTTAATGGCAGTGCAAAAATCAGTGTATACTTTGATGAAGTTGGAGATTATATAATTTCAGCTAACTATCAGGATAACGGATTATATAATGGATCTTCTGTTCAGAAAACTGTCAGTGTTACTAAAACCGATGTTAATTTAACTGTTAATATTGATGACATTATTTATGGTGAAAATCCGGTAGCTAATATTAATTTAACTTCAATAGCTGGCATCAACGTAACTGATGATGTTGTTTTAACAGTTAACAATAAAAAATATTCTGTTAAAGTTATCAATGGTTCAGCTGTTTTCAGTGTTCCTGAAATTTTAACTGCCGGAGAATATCAGGCTATTGTATCCTATTTAGGCAGTGAAAAATATAATTTAGCTAATAATAGCGTTAATTTCACAGTAGCTAAAAAAGAAATCAACATGAATGTAACTATTGATAAAGATTACAGAGATATAACCGTAAATGTTAACTTATCTGAAAAACTTGATGGAAATTTAACAGTTCTTGTAAATAATACATCTTACACATTAACTTACATTAATGGAACCGGTTCATTAATCTTCAAAAACCTAACTTATGGAAATTACACAATTAATGTAACTTTCACAAAAGACAATTACCAAAGCATCAATGTATCTGAAAATGTTGAAATAAACTCTATTAAAACAGTTTTAGAAACAGAAAATGTTGTAATGTACTATAAAAACGGTACAAGATTTGTAGTTGTCCTAAAAGATATTGACGGCAATCCATTAGCTAATATGAATGTGACTATTTCAATAAACGGCAGGGACTATATCAAACAGACTGATGAAAACGGTACTGCTTTTATGGGTCTTAATTTAGACAGTAAAAATTATACTGTTGTTACTACATTTAATGGAACTTCCAAATACTTTGGAACCAGTGCAAATAACACAGTATCTATTTTACCAACAATCATCAGTAAAAACATAGTTAAATACTACAGAAACGGTACACAATTCTATGTAACTGTTTTAGACTTTAATGGAAACCCATTAGCTAATACAACTGTCAGATTCAATATTCACGGTGTATTCTACAACAAAACTACTGATGAAAACGGTACTGCTAAATTAAACATCCAGTTAAGACCTGGAAACTATATTATTACTGTATTTAATTTAGTTACTGGTGAACAGACAGGTAATAATGTTACTGTATTGTCTAAAATTGTTGAAAATTATGACTTAGTTAAATACTATCAAAATGCTTCAAGATTCTCAGTTAAAATCTTAGATAATCAGGGATATCCTGTTGAAGGAACTATTGTAACATTTAACATCAACGGTGTATTCTACTACAAAGAAACTGATTCAAAAGGTATAGCTAGTTTAGGTATTAATTTAAGACCTGGCAAATATGTAATCACTACTATGTACGGTCAGTATGAAGTAGGAAACACTGTTACAGTTTTACCAACTTTAGAAACTAGTGATTTAAACATGAAGTATAATGATGGTTCTGCATTTAGGGCAAAAGTTGTAGATGGTCAGGGTAATCCGTTAGCTAACCAAAATGTTACATTTAATGTAAATGGTGTATTCTATAATAAAGTTACTAATGATGAGGGTGTTGCATCCTTAAACATTAAGTTAATGAAAGGGGAATACATTATTACTTCAATGTATAATGGATTTGAAACTGGAAATACAATTAAAATTCAATAAGGTTTTTTAAATAAACCTTTTTTTTCTTTTTTGTTATATCATTTCTTTTAAAAATTTTTATTTACACTCATATGCATAATATAATATAAAATATCTTATTTTCAATTAGCTGCTTTAAAATATTTAAACTTTCTTTAATTAAACAAGCTAATTTTTTAATAACACTCATTTAATTAACTGATTTTCCAATTTAATTAATAAAAAAATTTTGACAAAAAATAAAAAAAGTTAGAGTTCCTACATTATGAACTCTAAAACCATATAAATGAATAATAATGCAAATAAAATCCACATTGCTTTGGATATTTCTTTTGCTTTACCAAATAGAACTTTGACAATAACAAATGCAAATACACCGGCAATAATACCTGTTGTAATACTTTGTGTAAGTGGAGTTACAATAATGGCAGCCAGTGCTGGGATTAAATCAGAAAGATTACCTGTATCAAGGTTTTTGTACAGTCCGCACATTAAAATACCTACAACAATAAGTGCAGGAGCTACTGCAAAGGTTGGAATGATTGTAAATACTGGTGCAAACGGAATTGCAAGCAGGAATAAAATACCGACTACAATAGCTGTAAGGCCGGTTCTTCCTCCTTCCATAATACCTGTGGAACTTTCAATATATGTAACTACAGGTGAAGTACCTAAAAGGGATCCGATCATTGGTCCGAGTGCATCTACACTTAAAACTTTTTTAAGTCTTGGCAGTTTTCCGTTTTCATCATATCCGTCAACTTTTGTAGTAAGTGCAGTCAGGGTTCCCATTGTATCAAATAGGGAAATTACCAGAAATGTGACAGCAATAATTATAAAGTCAATAAATGCCCTTACTCCGGTAAATACTCCGGTAGCTTCTCCGAATTTAAATGCAACATTACCAAGTGATCCGCCCAGATTGCTGTTGATTATAGCTGTTGGTATTAATGACTGGTCAGGTAAAACAGGACATCCTGCCAGTTCTAAAACAACTCCGATAAGGTATGTTACAATAATACCGATTAAAATATTTCCTTTTACATTTTTCTTCATCAGTACCATTATGATGACAAAACAGATTAATGCCAAAAGGTTTCCGAGAGTAAAAATAGTAGAAGCGCTTCCAAGTCCGATTAGCTGTGTGGCCCAGTTTGCATCTCCGATATTTATTACCTGTGAAGAGTATGACAGGATTCCGAGGTTGCTTAAACCTAATGCAAGGATAAATAAACCGATACCTATTGATATACCGAATCTTAAAGAGTCGGGAATTGAGTAAAATAGTTTTTCACGCAGGGAAGTAAGTGAGATAACCAGAAAGATTATACCTGAGACAAAAATAGCTAAAAGTGCATATTCCCAGCTGTATCCCATAGTCAGTACTACGGTATATGTGAAAAATGCGTTAAGACCCATTCCTGCAGCCAGTGCATATGGGTAATTTGCTATGTATCCCATCAATATTGTAGCTATTGCAGCTGAAAGTGCAGTTGCAATAAATACTCCTTGTATGTCCATTCCAGTTTCACTTAACATTGCAGGGTTTACAATTAATATGTAAGCCATAGCCAGAAAAATTGTAATACCTGCAATGATTTCAGTTTTCACGTCTGTATTATTTTCTTTAAATTTAAAAAAAGCATCTAACTTAGACATATTATTATCTTTTTTAAATAATGCTTTATAAGTTTTTATATTTAAGTTCAGTTTCTTTCGGTTTTTTTAGGATGTATATTCAAATTGTAATTTATTTTTAGCATTTATATTCATTTTTAATTTGCTTATTTAAAATTTGTTTCATTTTCTAATTTCTTTAAAATATTCTTCGGGTTTTGTCAAAGTATTACTGGCTTTTTTTGAACAGCTTCGGGAATTGTACAACTGTGTTAAAATTAATAGAATATATTGTGTTAATATAGCGATATTCTTGTAATATTCTAATTATTATATAGTTGTCTGCAAAAATAGTATTGTTTTGTTTAATTTTACATTTTTTAGATAAAGCTTAAATTTGTTTATCATATCAGCAATTTTCAAATGAATTTTTAGTTGTTTTCATATAAATAATATCTAAAACATGGACAATTTATCATATCTTATAAAACAATATTACCACAAAGTATATATTACATGCTAATATAAAATATAAAGCAAGGTGCAGATTATTAAAAATTAGGTCTTATTTTTAAAAAGCAACTTTAGAGAAAATGTGGTAACTGTGAATAGCAATGATGAATTATTGAAAAAATGTAGCTATGTTGCAATTTCTAGCTACAGGCGAAAAGTACTGGAAACCTTAAAAAACGATGTTAAAATACCAACAAAAATCAGTGAAGAATCAGGAGTAGGAATAAAACATGTCAGCAATGTACTGACAGATTTAAAAGAACACAACCTAATAGTCTGCATTAATGAAGACGCCCACAAAGGCCGTCTGTATCGTCTGACTGATGAGGGCAAAAATGTTGTCAGCATGATTGGAGAAATGGGATGGTAAACTCCTTTTTTTAAACAGATGTAAACCCGTCTCCGCCCATTATCCATTTTTTGCCGTTTGAATCTTCAACCAGTGCAGATTCCATATCTCCCATATAATTGTATTCAACAATTTGGTAATCACCAATCTTTTTTTTGTATTCTCCGCTTTGAAGAATTTCATCTAGGCTGCGGGTTTTTTCGATTTTCAGGATAACCGCATGATGAACAGCTGAAGTATTTTTATAGTGGCTGTTTCCGTCATACTGGATTTTAATATCATACTCTCCGGCAGGAACATTATTGATTTTCAGGATAGCTATTCCGTTTTCATCAGTTGTAACATTAAATGAATTTGATCCAAATGAAATGGAAATGTCCTGATTAGCTATGGGATTTCCTTTGGAGTCACATAACTCTACACTGTATGAGTCACCGTCTTTAAGAGTGTCCTGTGATTTTACAGTTAGGCTGGTGCTTTCATGAGTATCTATACAAAAAAGAGATATAAATACAATCATTAAAATGACTGCAGCAGCTGCCAATATTTTTACCAGATTTTTTTCATTCATGTCTGTTATTTATGTGCTTGTTAATAACAATATTTAAATACTAATTAAACACAATATTGTAACATAGACCTGATTTAATAATCTGCACCAAAATTATTAAAGTTATGGCAGGTCCTTGTAGGAAGTATGTTTCTAAAAATGTACTCCTACTTAAAATTCAATGATATATGAATAACTGCTTATAATTTTAATCATAACCTTCTGATTCCAGATAATCATCAACATCAGGATTGTCCCCATATTCATAATAGTCATAATATGAGTCAGGATCATTTTTGGCAAGTGTATCCGGTGATGTATCCACTCCTCTGTAATGTGACGGATAGCTATCATAGCTGTAGCTTCCATAGTTGGAAGTGTCTGAATCACCTGGAGAATAGCTGTCTGTTGATGAAAAAATGGTAAAACTGTTGAGGGTTAAGATTAAAATTGCACATATTATTAAAATAGCTATTATCTTATTTTGCTGATTCCAGTTTTTAAAATCATTAATCAGATTCGGACTGGAATTTCTGTTGGCAATTTGAACATCGTTATATACTTCATAAAATCCGTAAACCCAAACCAAAACGGATAAAATGCCGAATATATTTGAAAAAAATGCCAAAGCAGCAAAAAGTACTCTGAGTATCAGTAATGTTAATCCTTTTTTGGTATTTCCTGCATAGATTGAACCAAGTCCTGTCAGTATGAATGTCAGTATCAGTGCAATGTATATGTTTTTATTTTTTAGTTTCTTTCCGCATTTGGAGCAGAAAGTTGCATTATCTGCAAGTTCACATCCGCAATTGTCACAAAACATATGCTTTAACTCCCTAATGATAGTTATTCAATTTTTAGGATATAACTTTTTTTAAATAATTTTAGTAATATTTATATACAATAAAGGTACATAATTGTTATTAACGTGTTAGAATTAATGGATTATATAATGTTTTAATTAATTGTAAAATTGCTGAAAATTTATTATCTGTCTTTAAAATCAATTAAAAAAATTTATATGTTTATTAATTTAAACTAGAATTATATTAAATAAGATAGGAGGAATTTAAAATTAAAAATGTAGAAAATTTAAAAATTGCTGCATTACTCCATGATATTGGAAAGTTCTATCAAAGAACAGACAAGAGTCACTCTGAAGAATATAAAAAATATTCTCAGGATGATTATGGTAAAAATGGAGCACATGCCAAATGGTCCTGCGACTTTTTAGATAAATACTACAATGATGATATTGTGGATTTGGTTTTATATCATCATAACCATACAAAATCTAATTATCCTGATTTGTGCAGTATTTTAAAAAAAGCAGACCATCACTCTGCTTCTGAAAGGGAAGATATTGACGATACGCAAGAAGTTAATAAAACTCCTTTAATTTCATTATTTTCTAAAATTGTTTTGGAAGGTAATGACAAAGTTGACGAACAGTATATCCCATTAAATAAATTGTCTTTAGATGATGGAAGTTTTAATAATTTAAAACCTGCAGCTAAAAAGGACACTATGGGAGGGTGGAATTTAGTACCTGAATATAATAATTTATGGGATGAATTTAACTCTGAATTTGAATTAATTCAAAATAAAACTGATTTTAATACATTACTTGCTTTATTAAAAAAATATGCTTCAACTATGCCTTCAGCAGCATATAAATCAAAAAGTGATATTTCATTATATGATCACTCAAAAACAACTGCAGCTCTGGCAGTTTCCAGATATTTATTTAATCGTGATGGTGATGTTAAATTAACTCAAACTAATGATTTAAACTGTTATTTAGCTATTGAAGGAGATATTTCAGGAATTCAAAAATTTATTTTCAAAATCTCTTCACCTCAGGAAGCACAAAGCGGAATGAGTAAACGTTTAAGAGGAAGATCTCTTTATCTGACACTGCTTTGTGATGCAATAGCTACACATATTGCAGAAGAACTTGAATTATGCGAAGCTAACATTTTATTCTGTGGTGGTGGAAGATTTACAATAATTGGACCAAATACCAAAATGGCAAAAGAAAAATTAGCTGAAATCAAATCAAAAATTAATAAATTCTTTATTGATGAGTTTAATGCTGAATTATACTTAGCTTTAGTTTCAATAGAATGTTGCGGTAATGATTTAGATAAATTTGGTCAGATAACTAGAAAATTATCCAATAAATTAAATGAAGATAAAAAACATAAATTTTCAGATAATCTTGATGAGGTCTTTAATTTCGATGAGGAAATTAAATATGATGATTTATGTTCAGTTTGTGGAATGCCTTATAATCGTAACTTTGATGAAAAAACTTGTGATATGTGTGAATCTCATGAAAAATTAGGTCAAAATTCAGTTAATGCAAAGTATATGATTAAATGTATTGATATTTCTGAAGATGTTATTAATAATGATAATTATAAAGGGATTTATATTATACGCCCTATTAAAATAGGTTATTATTTTATAAAAAATGATTCTAAATTAGTTGATACAGTTAATGGATTATCCAAAAAGTGTAAACAAGTGGAAGTTATAAAGTTAAATGATACAAACTTTTTAAATTTAGCCAATTATGAATTTAATGATAATGTTTCATTTAGTTTTAGTTTTATGGGCAATACAGTTCCTAATTTTAAAAAATATTATCATATGCCATTATATTTTGAACATTTAGCAGAAATTAGTAAAGGGTCTAATAAATTAGGTGTTTTAAAAATGGATGTGGATAATTTAGGTTTGATATTATCTGAAGGTTTAAGAGAGGTTTATGGAAATAATTGTTCAATTTCAAGAATTTCTTCATTAAGTTCTCAATTGGACATGTTTTTTTCAGGATTTGTAAATAACATTGCATCTGATTTTAAAGTTTATTCAAAGGTTTTTGATAATGAAAAGTTTGATGAAATCAAATTAAATATTCAAAATGATAATAAATCAGAAGATGTAATTCATGTTTTTAAGCCAAAAGAAGAATTAAATGATAATGAAAAAAAGAAATTGGGAGAATATGCAATTCCAACAATTCATATAACTTATTCTGGAGGGGATGATTTATTAGTTTTAGGCCCTTATGATGATATCATTGATTTTGCAAGTAAATTGAGAAAGGAATTTAAGCAATGGACTGCATGTAATCCTTCAATTGATTTATCTGCAGGGATAAGTATTGTAGCTCCTAAATTCCCTATTGGTAAAGCTGTTAATTTTTCTGAAAGTTATTTAGAAAGATCAAAATCTTGTGGAAAAAGTAAAATTACTTTATTCAATGAAGTTTTACCATGGGATAATAATCAATTTAAAAGTTTTGATGAAATTAGGAAATTTAGTTCATATTTAGAGAAACTTGTTATTGATGAAAAAGTATCAAAAGGATTTGTTTATTCATTGTTATTTGCATGGCAAAATTCATTTCAATATAATTCAAAGGTTATCAATGATGAAGATAAATGGGTTGATGAAAACTGCCATAAAAAAGAGTTCAATGGTTTTATTCCAAAATTTGTGTATAAATTAAGATTAATAAAAGATGATAATTTAAGGGATCGGTTCATGAAAAAGTGTAAATGTTTTATGCCATGGATTAAAATTCCTGTTTCATGGGTTAGCTTAAGATTAAGGTGATTAAATGACTAAAAAGATAGTTGAAGTTACAAAAAAAATTAATAAGTTAAATAGTTTAAAAGAGTATAATGTTGATGATTTTGTTAGATTTGATGGTGATGTTGATATTTTAACTAGGCAGTTAAAAAATGATGACATAAAAACAACACAATTAAGAAAATTCTTCGCAGCAGTTAAAGAAATAAATTTAGAGACTAAAACTAAAAATTGGAATGAATTAAAAGTTAAATTTTTTTTATTAATGCCTAAATTGGCATATGCTAAAGGTAGAAAATTAATCAGTGAAGATTTTTATAATTTATTAGAATCAGCAATGAATAAAGTACAATCTAAAGAGGATTTTAATAGGTTTGTAGAATTTTTAGAAGCTATTGTTGCATTTTATAAAGCAAATAAACCACGTTCTTTATAATGGGGGAATAAATATGGAAATTGAATTTAAAGGAAATA
This sequence comes from Methanobrevibacter intestini, assembly GCF_047402955.1. Classification (NCBI taxonomy): domain Archaea; kingdom Methanobacteriati; phylum Methanobacteriota; class Methanobacteria; order Methanobacteriales; family Methanobacteriaceae; genus Methanobrevibacter; species Methanobrevibacter intestini. The sequence continues at coordinate 66,908 of NZ_CP187956.1, read as the reverse complement.
TTATATTAAAAGGAAAAATTGTTTGTGATACTGGATTATATATCGGAGAATCTAATGACTCTTTAGAAATTGGTGGGATTGATAGAATGGTTATGCGTGATAAAAAGACAGATTTGCCATATATTCCAGGTTCTTCATTAAAAGGAAAATTACGATCATTATTTGAATTATTTAATAAAGATTCTTTAAATAATATAAGAAGTGAAATGATTGATAAAAAAGATGTTGGTCCATGTAATTGTGGTAAATGCTTACCATGTAAAATTTTTGGATTCTCAAATGATAATGGTATTTATGAAGGCCCCACAAGAATTATAGTTAGAGATGCATTTCCAGATAATGAAACTAAAGAAGAATTTTGGAATGTCAATAACGATATTAATAGAGGTACAGAATTAAAAGTTGAAAATACGATTAATAGAGTTAAAGGATCAGCTTTTAACCCAAGACCTTCAGAAAGAATTCCAAAATCTTCGAAATTTGATTTTGAAATAGTATTTGGCATTTATTGTGATGAAGATAAAGAAAACTTTAAAGAAATATTCACAGCAATGAAGCTACTTGAAGAAAATTATTTGGGAGGTAGTGGCTCTAGAGGATATGGTCAGGTTCATTTTGATAATTTAACATGTTGTTTTAAATCTCGAGAGTGTTATATCTCAAATAATGCAGAAATTAGTCATTATGACATAGGTTTACTTTCTGAATTTGATATACAAGAGTTTAATTTATAAATATAGTTGGGATAAAAATGAAAATTGTTTATTTAGAACCTAAATCTAGATTCCCATTTTTATCATCAGATAGTTTGTATGGTGCAATAATTTATGCATTTTCAGAATTATTTCCAGATAAGTTAAATGATATTTTGCAAATGTTTAAAAATAAAGATGAAATTCCATTTAAAGTATCTTCGACTTTCCCATTTTTAAAAATTGATGATAATAAGTACATTAGATTTTATCCTAAAATAATTATTAATGATCCTATTTGTAAGGATATTAGTTTATTAAAAAAATTTAAAAAAATTGAGTTTATCGAAGAAAATATATTTTTAAATTTATTAAATGGTAATTATGATTATGGGTATGTTTTAGATAATATTGGTAATGAGTTTATTATAAATGAATATAATGAGAAATTTTTATTGACTTATGATTCAAATGAATTGTTAAACGATGGGTTTTTTTCTAAAGAAATTAACAACCATAATGTTATAAATAGAATTACTAATGAATCTGTAAATATATTTTATTCAGAGAATTATAGATTCAATGACAATAAAGGTTTATTCTTTTTAGTAGATTTTAATGATTCATCTTCAGAAAACTTATTTATCGCTGCTTTAAATTTTTTAAGAGATAGAGGTTTTGGAAAAGATATTTCAACAGGAAATGGTCATTTTGAGTTTATAATTGAAGATTATGATATGTTTAATAAGTTTAATAAAAGTTATTCCTATTTTGTAACATTATCCAGATTTATTCCAAATAAATTAGATTTAGAAAATATTTCTAAATTTGGTAATTCTTATTATGATTTAGGTTTGAAAAGATCAAGGGATACTTATGGCTTAAGGAAACAAACTAGATTTTTTAAAGAAGGATCTGTTTTCCCTAATTTTGCTAATATTTATGGTTCAGTAGTGGATACTAGTTCAAAATCTGTAGAAATTGGCTATGCATTTAACATTCCATATAATTTGGAGGATTAACATGTTTAATGATAATTCTGAAAACATTAAATTAGAAGTTTTTTCACCTGTTTTTATAGGGACTGGAAATGAATATTACTGTTCTGAATTTTATTTCATTAAAAGAAAAGGCATAACTAAATTATCAAGATCAAATTTGGATTTTATTGCTCGAAAACTTTATAATCTTGATTTTGAGTTATTTATGGATTTTTTGGATGTTTTAAAAAATGGTGATAATTTTAAAAATCAACGAAATAATGAAGAACCAAGAGGATTGCATAAATTTCTTTTAAATTCTGTTAAAACAGCTAATAAAAATTTGTATTTTAATTTTTTAAAAAATTCATTATATGAATGTAATTTATGTTATGGTAATGATATTGAAGATAAGTATAATATTGGTTGTATTAAAGAAAATATTAAAACAAAAAATGAATCTTATATTCCGGGGTCTTCAATTAAGGGAGCTATTAGGAATTCCATTTTATATTCTAAATTAAATTTGATTGATAAAAGGAATTTTGATGTTGAAAAACTAATTAAGACTCAAAATAAAAAGTTGGATAGTTTTATGCGAAATTTAAATTTTACAGATACATTTAATGGAATTAAAGAACCTGCTATTTATGGTGTTGAATCATTTGGAACTAAAAGAAATACTTTTACTTTTTTAGAAACAATTGATAGAGGTTCAATTTTAAAATTTAAATATTATAATTCAGCAAATCCTAATTTAGATAGAAAAACATCTAATTATGGTATTGATGATATTTTTAAATGTGTCTATGATTTTTCAATGGATTTATTTGATGAAGAAATTAATTTTGCAGAAAAAAATGGATTATATAATCTTGAAGATTTTTATAATGACATTTATAAGTTAAATAGTATTGAAAGACCGTTTATTAGATTAGGACAGGGGTCTGGTGTTTTAGCAGTTAGTCAAATGTTAAATATTAAAAATTCAAGAAAATCTTTAAATGATTTCACTAAATTTAGGAATGATAATGGAATAGGTAAATTTTATAATTATGATTTTCCCAAAACTAAAAAATTAATTGTCAATTCAGACATGCCTTTAGGATGGGTTCAATTATCTAAAGATAATTAAGGGGGAAATATGGTTCAATGTCAAATAAAAAAGTTCTTGTTATGACTGTAGGAGGTTCTCCTAAACCTCTTATTTATTCTATTAATGAAATAAAACCAGATTTAGTTTATTTTATTCATACAAAAGAATCTTTCAAAAGTATTGATTTAATAATTCATGAAACGAAAGGTTATAAATATGTAAGAAAAGAATTAAAATTTCATGAAAGTTTGGATGAGGCTTACAAAGTATCTAAAGAGGTTCTTAGGAATTTGCACGATAGGGGTTTTGATAATATAACTATTGATTTTACGGGTGGAACTAAACCTATGGTAACTGGTTTAATTTTAGCTTCAACTGGTGATAAATATACCAACTCTTTTGAATATATTTATGTAGGTTCTAAAGATGAATCTGATTTGAAATCTAGAAATAAAGGTGGTGTTGGAACTGTTAAAAATGGTTTTGAATCTATAAAAATCCAATATGATCCTTATAAAACTTATGCTCTTTTAGAATTTAAAAGAGGTAAAAACTTTTTTAATCATTATCAGTTTGAAGCAGCTTTAAAAAATTTTGAAAATGCTAAATTAAAATTATCTGATTCAAATTTAAAAAAACAAGCAGAGTATTATATTAATTTAGTTAAATTTTATCAGTGTTGGGATATATTCAATAATAAAATTAAATATTATAATAAAACTACAAAAAGATATGAAAAATCTAAACTTCCAGTTTATTTAGAAAATGAAATTATTAATAATTGCCCTATAAATCTTTTAAAACATGACTTTGAGGATGTAAATGGATTTATTAATCAATTAGAAAATAATTTAAAGTTTTTAAAATTGAAAATTTTAACAGATGCTAAAGATTCCATGTTTTATTATCTTCCGGATTTATTGAATAATGCTTGTAGAAAAATTGAAGAAGGTTTTTATGATGATGCTGTAGCAAGATTATATCGTGTTATTGAATTAATAGCTCAAATTAGGTTAAATGATTTTGGTTTAATAGATTTAAATAGATTTCAAACAAGTAAAATATTCCATATTAATAGAAATAATTTCAATAAAAAAACAGGAGATGATGTTAAATATTTGGTCGAATCTTTTGGAATTAATGATTATAAAAACAATAAGGATTCTTTTAAAGTTCATAAATCTCAAGCATATAATATATTGGAAAAATTAGATGATAATTTATCCAATCAATCAATAAAAGATAGGCAGCTGAATATAGCAGTAAATAAAAGAAATAATTCTATATTGGCTCATGGTTTAAATCCTATGAATAAAGATGATGCAGTTGATTTATATAAAAAAGTTTTAAATAATTCCAAATTATTTTATCCAGATATAGAAAAATATATGAAACTTGCAGAGTTTCCAAAATTTAGGTGATGGGAGAATAATATGAAAGTTGATATTTGCAGTCTTATGATTAAAACAGATAAAGAGATAAATGTTCCTGCTAGTAAAATTAGGGGTTATATTGGAAATCAGTTTAAAGATAAATCTATATTACATAATCATTATGGTAATGAAAGATTTTTATATTCTTATCCATTGGTTCAATATAAAATTATCAATGGTCAACCTTTAATTTTAGGTGTTGGTGAAGGTGCTAAAGTATTAAAAGATATTTCTTCTGATTTATATGAGTTTAAATTAGATAAAAATTATTTAATTGAGGAAAAAATTATGCATGAAAAAGAATTTGATATCAATACATCTAATGAAGAGTTTCATTACAAATTTATAACTCCTTGGTTAGCACTTAACACACAAAATTTTAAAAAATATAAAAAAATGGATGACTGGAAGGAAAGGAAACTATTCTTAAACAAAATTCTTATAGGTAATATATTATCTATGGCAAAAGGTTTAGGAATTATTGTAAACCGTAGAATTTATGTTAAAACTCACTTAGAACCAGTTAGTGTTAATTATAAATCAGTTAAAATGCTTGGTTTTACAGGAGAGTTTAAAGTAAGATTTAAAATCCCTGACTACTTTGGATTTGGTAAAGGAGTTTCACAGGGTTTTGGATCTGTTAAACAAATTATTGACGAAGAGTAGGTTTCTATAAAAATGATGGTTATTGTAATGTATGATATTTCAGAAGATGCTCCAAGAAATAATCTTATAAAAAGATTAAGGTACTATGGACTTAGAAGAATTCAAAAATCAGTATTTTGTGGGCTGCTGGAAATTGAAGAGAGATTTGAACTTGCAAGTGAGTTTGATTTTTACTTATCTTCAGATAAAGACAGTATAGCTCTTTTTCCAATTTGTGAATCCTGTGTTGATTCCATCTTGATTGAAGGGGCTATGTCACTGCCGCAAAAAGAAGAATATGTATTTGTTTGAGGTGATTTTTAATGAAATTAGTTGTAGACGGTTTTGGGAAATCTGTTGCAAAAAGAGACAATCAAATTGTTATAAAAGAAAATGGTAAAGAAGTTGACTATTTCAGAGCAGAAGATGTATCTCAGATATTATTAACTGGAAAAGGTTCAATAACTTTTGATGCATTAACATTACTGGCTAATCATGATATAGACTGTGTATCAATAAATTGGAAAGGATATGTCGATTACAGATTAACTCCTCCAGAAAAGAAAAATGTGATAGTTAAAAAAGAACAATTTTTTGCATTGGCTGATAAAAGAAGCGGCCAAATAGCAAAAGCTTTTATCAATGCTAAAATTGAAAACCAAAAAGCAGTTTTAGGAACACTTGCAAAATCAAGGTCAAATGATGAATTTTTAACTGCACAAAGGGATAAACTGAATTATTATTTAGATAAATTAGATGGATTAAAAAAAGATACAAGCGATAATTTAAGAAGTAAAATATTAGGTTTTGAAGGACAAGCATCAGTTGAATACTGGATTGGATTTCACCATGTTTTAGATGAAAAATGGGGTTTTAACCTAAGAAGTGGTCGTGGTGCAACAGATCCTGTTAATTCCCTTCTTAATTACGGATACGCAGTACTTCAAAGTGAAATGTGGAAATCCATATATTTGGCAGGTCTTGATCCGTACTGCGGTTTTTTACACTCTGACAGATATGGAAGAGCAAGTTTGGTATTTGATTTAATTGAAGAATTCAGACAGCAGATAGTTGATAAAACAGTTTTAGCTATTGTAAATAAAAATCAGGTTGATGTTGATGATTTTGAATTTGATGAAGGTCAAATCAGGATTCAGGATAAAGCTCGTAAACTATTAATAGCTAAAATAATGGATAAACTAAACTCTAAAATTAACTTTAATGATAAAAAAATGAGTTATGAAGATATAATTCTTTATCAGGGCAGATTACTTGGAAAATATTTGACAGGAGAAGAGAAAAATTATGTTGGATTTTCAAGAAGGTGGTGAAGATTGCCTAATTTTTCTTTAGATAATATTTTTTTATAACTAATTAATACTTTTTATTTTTCAGATAAATCAGTATTTCAGCTAGTTTTCTTTAGATTATTTTTATCATGTGGTTTTGATGAGTATGCTCTTATATTATATTAATTATTGCTTTAATTTTAGCTAGTTTTAATAGAAAAGTATTTAAATAATTTGTGCAATAATTTATAACAGAGGTTGGATAAAGTAAAGTTCACAGAAACTGTCACTAAATACAAGTTTTTTGCATAAAAAAGTGAAATTTTGAGAAATTTTTGAGGCTATTGCAGAAAACCATCTATTAAAATAAGGATTGTGACATTTAGCAGATGGTATGTTTTTTTTTCCCCTCTTTATTGCAGAAAACCATCTATTAAAATAAGGATTGTGACTTGTAATTCCTCAACAGAAACATTTTCTATAATTTTGATTGCAGAAAACCATCTATTAAAATAAGGATTGTGACTTAAACACTACAACATTGAACCCTTCCATCGCCATATTGCAGAAAACCATCTATTAAAATAAGGATTGTGACTGTCATCTCCTTTAATGATTTATTTATTTAATTATTTATTGCAGAAAACCATCTATTAAAATAAGGATTGTGACAATCGAATATTATTAAAAAAAGGAGGTGTAATATATTGCAGAAAACCATCTATTAAAATAAGGATTGTGACTGATTCCTTTTCCTGGTATATTTCCTTGGTTTTGAATTGCAGAAAACCATCTATTAAAATAAGGATTGTGACAATTTTCTTTTGCTTCGTAATAAGATTCCATTTTAAATTGCAGAAAACCATCTATTAAAATAAGGATTGTGACTTTATTCAGATGCAGCAGATACATATTCTTAAAGATATTGCAGAAAACCATCTATTAAAATAAGGATTGTGACTTTTACCACGTCCAGTAATACTTTCTACACATACTTTATTGCAGAAAACCATCTATTAAAATAAGGATTGTGACTTTTCACTACTATTAGCATATTTAACAAATATATTAATTGCAGAAAACCATCTATTAAAATAAGGATTGTGACTAATTTACTTAAATCCCTTAAGCTGTTATAGTTTTTATTGCAGAAAACCATCTATTAAAATAAGGATTGTGACAAATCGTTATTTCCTATTCTAACTACAACTACATTATTATTGCAGAAAACCATCTATTAAAATAAGGATTGTGACAATTTGTATAGTCGTCGTAAGTATCTACTGTTTGTATATTGCAGAAAACCATCTATTAAAATAAGGATTGTGACCCACATATTCAGTAGTTTACCCTCCTAAGGAGTTTGAGATTGCAGAAAACCATCTATTAAAATAAGGATTGTGACATACCATGATGATATCTGTAGATTGCATTAGACATATTGCAGAAAACCATCTATTAAAATAAGGATTGTGACTGTTTGATTATGGTAATTATCATAATCATTATAATATTGCAGAAAACCATCTATTAAAATAAGGATTGTGACCTTTTCTTTCGTATTTTGTTAATCCCTTGTAAGACTATTGCAGAAAACCATCTATTAAAATAAGGATTGTGACTATCATTATTAGTTTTTAAATTAAAATCTTCCAAAAATTGCAGAAAACCATCTATTAAAATAAGGATTGTGACTTTTTAACAAATCATATGTTTTTTTTCTTTATTACCATTGCAGAAAACCATCTATTAAAATAAGGATTGTGACTTCTGCAGTATGCAGTTATATAGGTATCGTTTTGTTATTGCAGAAAACCATCTATTAAAATAAGGATTGTGACCGAATTTTGATGCTTTTGTGCTTTTTGTGTGTATTTATTGCAGAAAACCATCTATTAAAATAAGGATTGTGACTTCTTTTTCTTTTTCTGACCAAACATCTTGTTTAAATTGCAGAAAACCATCTATTAAAATAAGGATTGTGACAGGATTATTACTCCATGTATCTTCGTCTGTACTCTATTGCAGAAAACCATCTATTAAAATAAGGATTGTGACTTTATGTTAATTAATGTATAGTTTTCAAACATTTTTATTGCAGAAAACCATCTATTAAAATAAGGATTGTGACATATGTAGCTTTTTCAGTTATACATATTACTAAGAGATTGCAGAAAACCATCTATTAAAATAAGGATTGTGACAGACGCTAACTTTTTAGATGTATGCACGAAAGTATTATTGCAGAAAACCATCTATTAAAATAAGGATTGTGACTGTTCGGAAAACTGATCTTCAAAAGCACAATAAAATATTGCAGAAAACCATCTATTAAAATAAGGATTGTGACTTTCACCTGGGTCTTCATCCCAAAAGAAACTTAATGCATTGCAGAAAACCATCTATTAAAATAAGGATTGTGACAACATAAGCAGTACTATAAGTACCTGTTTTAGTAATATTGCAGAAAACCATCTATTAAAATAAGGATTGTGACGAGAACATCCATTCTACTGAACTCAGGAAATTCGGTATTGCAGAAAACCATCTATTAAAATAAGGATTGTGACCATCTGAACATTCAAGTGTATAATTTGTCCTAATATTGCAGAAAACCATCTATTAAAATAAGGATTGTGACTTTTTTACTTTAACAGTTTCAATCCCATTAATAAAGATTGCAGAAAACCATCTATTAAAATAAGGATTGTGACATTTCTCTATCTTTTGTACTGATTTTTCTATTAAATTGCAGAAAACCATCTATTAAAATAAGGATTGTGACTCAGATAATAATATTTGCTCTAATCTTGAGAAACTATATTGCAGAAAACCATCTATTAAAATAAGGATTGTGACTGCCGTATTTAGCAGTAAACTCTAAACCTTCAAGATATTGCAGAAAACCATCTATTAAAATAAGGATTGTGACCCTGCGTATTTCTCATAGTTATTCATCACCTCTTTTAATTGCAGAAAACCATCTATTAAAATAAGGATTGTGACTGGTAAACAGAGTGTTGTGTAAACAGAGTTCCCAGTATTGCAGAAAACCATCTATTAAAATAAGGATTGTGACAAACAATTAATCCCCTTAAATAATTCTTGAGCACTATATTGCAGAAAACCATCTATTAAAATAAGGATTGTGACTAATTTATCGGTGTTAGCACCGTTAAAATATTTAAATTGCAGAAAACCATCTATTAAAATAAGGATTGTGACATAGGCACTCCCCTCCATAGTTTTGTGAATGTCTGAATTGCAGAAAACCATCTATTAAAATAAGGATTGTGACACTTCCAAGGTCATATACAACATAATCTTCTTCGACATTGCAGAAAACCATCTATTAAAATAAGGATTGTGACAAATCAAAAATATAAAAATGGATACTATAGATTATATTGCAGAAAACCATCTATTAAAATAAGGATTGTGACATTTCTGTTATTTTTTGTTCTTTTGTTCTTGTATCAATTGCAGAAAACCATCTATTAAAATAAGGATTGTGACAAAGCATTCTGCTTTTTACGGACAATTGAGGTGTTATTGCAGAAAACCATATATTAAAACTATTCGCTTAATTAAAAGTTATTTCAGGTTAATTGAAGTGAATTTTTAAAATTTATTTTAACCATAAGTTGTATATTTTATTATTAACAAATTAGTTTTGATGATTATAAATTTTAAAAAGTGATTTTATGGCAAGGAAAAAACGAGCATTATTCATGACTGTGGGGACTGGATTTAAAGATAATCAAAAGAGTTTGGCACATGGTTTGATGTGTTCTATTGTTTCAAAAGATCCGGATTTAATTTGTTTTTTCGGTTCAAGGAAATCAAAATCAACAATAGACACTCTTAAACAAATTTTTAACGAATCTAATGATGAGGATTTTGATGATTATTTTGAAACTAAATTTATAGAAAATGATAATATTGATGAGTTTAAAGATTATTTTTTTGAATTTAAATCTAAAATTCTTGAACTGGAAAATGATTATAAAATAATAATTGATTATACATCAGGTACTAAAACAATGACTATGTCTGCTGCTTTTGCTTCAATGATATTTGGAAAAGAATTATTTTTAGTTGCCGGTGATAGGAAAGATGGAGTTGTTGTTAAAGGAACTGAAAAATGTATTTCCCAAAATCTTTATCCAATTTATGATGAATTAATAATGGATAAACTTAAAGATTTATTTAATAGCAATCGTTTTGAAGCTGGAAAGTTACTTATTGATGATATGATTAGTACGAATGAAAATAAAGTGATTTATTCTAAATTATTCAACACATACTATTATTTTGACAATGTAAATTACAAAAAAGCATTAGAAAATTTTGATTTAAAAATATTTAAAGAGACCTGGCCGGAGTTAGCTGCTGATTTTCAAAAAAATATCATTGCTTTAAATATCTTAAATAAGCAGAATCAGGATTCAAATGATAAAACAAGATTTGTTGATCATAAACAAAAGAAATATTATATGCTGGCTTCAATAATTAATAATTCTAAACGTAGAGGAAAAGAAAATAAGTTTGATGATGCAGTAGCTAGATTATATCGTTCATTTGAGCTGATTGCCCAAATTAGACTTTTAGAAAAGTATAATATTGATAGTTCCAATGTTGATACTGATGTTTTAAAAGAATATAAGTTGGATGAAAATTATTTGGCAGAATTAGAAAATTCAAGAGATAAAAAATATAATGATATTAAATTAGGTTTAATTAAGGATTATATTCTGCTTGAACAGTTAAATGATGATTTAGGTAAATTTTATTTGGAAAATGAAAATAAAATTAGGAATATTATTAAATTTAGAAATAATTCCATTTTAGCTCATGGATTTGAATTCTGTTCCGAAGAGGATTTTGAAGAGTTTAAAGAAATTGTTTTAAAAGCAGCCGATTTATTAAATAAAAATATGGGAAGGTTTATTGAAGAAACTAAATTTCCAATGTTTTCTTAGTAAGTAATTAAACACTTACTAAGACATTTTTATTGAATTTAATCTATTTTTAAAGTAATTTTGCAAATTATTATCAGCACAATAGATGTAGCAGCCTTTCATTCCGCGGGTCATCAGAGTTTTATATGTATTTTTAATAATTTCATCAGCTGTTTTTTGAGCCTTATCCGGATTTTCTTTATACATTTTCTTGATTCCTCTTAAAGACTGGTCTGTTACTGCTCTTTTATTGAAATCAGTTATGATTTTACCGTTTTCAAAACGCATGTCCTCTCCGATGATGACTCCGACATAATCAAATTCCAGACCCTGTGATGTGTGTATGCAGCCTATTTCATTTACGGAATCTTCATCAATAGCCCAGGTATCAGTATTTCCAAGATTCCAGCTCATGGACAATCCGTCAATTTCTATATCATGGATATCAGTATTTTCACGGCCTTCCTTTTCCCATTTCCAGCAGTATCCTGCAAGCAGTCTTGATTTATTGTTGATTTTATTTTTTTCAAAAATCAAGTCTCTTAATTCATTTGGGCTGTCAATAACTTCAAAATCATAATCATAGTCAAATCCGTCATAATTGGCAGTATCTTCAATTTCCAAAACATCATCAAGCCAGGACAGGTATCCGTCAGACCCGTTGCATCTGAATTGTGAATGCAGTCTGATTTTTCTGACTTCTGCATTTAACTCTTCTGCACACTTTTCAATTTCTTCAATGCTGCCGTAATCTTTTATATGGACTTTCTGATGAGGATCTATAAAAAATATTGAGAATTTTCCTGCATTAATCAGTTCTTTTATCTGGTTTTCGCCCTGATTTCCATATAATCCTGATTTTTTATTTAATCTGTGAGCTTCATCTACAATTACAGCATCAATTTCATTGCTTTCGGCATTGATGAATGATCCGGAACTTTTAAAGAGGTTACTGATATATTTCTGAGTGTAACTGCCTTTCAGCTGCTTGAAGTAGACATTGCGGGGAGCACTGTTTTTAGTAACATACAGTGACACCAGATCATCACCGATTAGGTTTACAAGCAGATTAACAGCTACAACTGATTTGCCTGTTCCAGGCCCTCCTTCAACAATCAGCACTCTTTTTTTATCATCAATATATGAATCTCTTGCCATCTCTTTTGCCAGTTCATAGGTTACTTTCTGTTCATCGACCATTATGAAATGTTCACTGTTTTCAAGCATTCCATTTAAAACATCCTGAAGTCTTTTTGAAGGCCTTATTTTTCCATGCTCTATTTTGTATAGAATTCTTTCATTGTCACCTTTTTTAATGTATTTTTTAATGAAATTCCTAAGTTTAATGACATCTCCATTACCATATAATGGTGCTTTATCAATATATTCTTTATAGAAATCATCAGATATAGGGTCATCTTCAGATATTTTATAGTTATGGAGATATGCACATGGATATAGGCTAATTTTATCTTCCTGAACAGATTCATTGAAGTCTTCAATCAGTGAAGCATAAGACCAGGCCTGATAAGAAGGATGAGCAACTTCCCTTTGTCTTTTTCCAACAAAAGTCTGGACAATACCGTCCTTATCTACTTTTTTGGCACTTTCCCACTGTTTCAGTTCAATGATTATGACACTGTCTGAGTCTTTTTCATCAAAACCTGAAATTATAAAATCAATTCTTTTTGAAGTGGTTGGAATGGTAAATTCAATAGCTACTCCTGCATTGTCCGGAATTTCAGAGTCATTTAAAACTTTGTACATATATTCCATAGAATTAGTCCATGATCTGATTTGAGCTTCAGGCGATTTTCCAAGCTTTTTTTGATAAATCTTGTATATGTCATCTGTAATGCTGTCATTTGTAACGGAGTTCAGAAAACTTTCCTTGGTTGATTCATAAATAATCAAGGCCATAACCTCTATAATTTAGTGTATTTTGCTGAATTATTTTTTGATTTGGATATGGGATATTTCAATTCATTTTTTCTGATTTTATTTAATGTTATTTCTTTAATATCCAAATTCAGACTGTCGGCCATTAAAATGCAATAATTAAAAACATCCGCAAGTTCATCAGCCACTTCCTCTAACTCGTAGGTGTTGTCCCACTGGAAATGTTCCAGCAGCTCTCCTGCTTCAATGGAAATTGATTTGGCAAGATTTTCAGGTGTATGAAATTGTTTCCAGTTCCTGTCCTTTTGAAATTTAATTATTGTTTCTTTTAATTCGTCCATAATTAATGTTGTGTTTATTGAATATTTATGTGTTTGTGGAAAATTGTTGTGATTGTGAAAAAAATAGTAATTTATAAATATTATTACAAGATATAGACGATTATAACTGTTAAAATAATTGTAAATATTTGGTAAAATTTAAAAGAGAAATTTAAATTTGAAAAATTTTCTGAAACGAATAAAAAAGAAATAAAACTCAAAAATTATGAAAAGTTCAAATCAAACAAGTTTTTGAGAGTAATATAGTATAAAATTGAAATATATAACTTTAAATGAATTAAAATATAAAACTAATTAAAATTTAGAGGGGGAATAGTGTAAATATGGTTAAATTAGGTTATAAAAGTTCAATAAATGAATTTAAAAATAATGACAATAATTATATTCTAGGTGAATTGACTCGAAATTATAACTTTGAGTTAGGTGATCTACAGAAAAATGCATGGATATCACAAATAGACATTTTAAAAGAACAACTTTCACAAATAGATAATGGGGAGATTATATTTGAATATGCTATTCCTAGGATGGGTTCAATAATAGATAATGTTCTTTTGATTGATGGCTTAGTATTTATAATTGAATTTAAAGTTGGTGAAACTGAATACAAAAAAGCAGATATGGATCAATTAGAAAAATATATAAAAATATTGAAAAATTACCACTATGAAAGTAGGGCTAGTGTTATTGTACCTATTATTGTAGCAACTGAAGCTGAAACAATTAATAACCCAATTGAACTTCTTGAAAATAACATATTTAATCCCATTAAATCTAATAAAAAAAATTTACACCAATTCATTTCAAAAATTTGTGATGAATACAAAACAGATACTGATTTGAGTAATTGGTTCAAATCAAAATATGCTCCTACACCTAGTATTTTAGAAGCTGCAATAAAATTATATGAAACTCATGAAGTCAATAGATATAAAAACATATAATTCTGATGATTTATTTTTAGCCGAAACTGAACATAGTATTGATGAAATAATTGCTAATTCAAAAAATAACAATGAAAAATCAATAATTTTTTTAACTGGGGTTCCAGGAGCTGGAAAAACATTAATAGGTCTTAATACTGCAACAAAAAGAAGTGTAACTGATGATGAACCTGCTGTATTTTTATCAGGAAATGGTCCTTTAGTGGAAGTTTTACAAGAAGCTTTAGCAAGAGATAGTCATAAAAGAAATGATATTACCAAAGAGGCTGCTAAACTAAAAGTAATTTCATTTATACAACCAATTCACCAATTTAGAGATGATGCAATAGATAATGATGATGTGCAACATGAAAAAATTGTAATTTTTGATGAAGCTCAAAGAGCATGGACACAAGATCAAACTGAAACATTTATGAAAAACAAAAAGCAAATTGAAAACTTTGGAATGTCTGAACCAGAATTTTTAATAACTATAATGGACCGTCAAAAAGATTGGGCAGTGATAATCTGTTTAGTGGGTCAAGGTCAAGAAATAAATAAAGGTGAAGCAGGAATAAACGAATGGTTTAAAGCATTGAACAACAAGTTTCAAAATTGGAATGTATATGCTTCCAAAGATAGTTTAGACATTAATAATCAATTTGACAATTTAAAGATAAATGATAATGAAAAACTATTTTTATATAGTACTATACGGTCTCTTGATGCTCCAAATATTCCTAATTTCATAGAATATTTATTAAATAATGAAAAAGATAAATCTATTGACATGCTTAAAGAATTTAATGATGAATATCCATTATATATTACAAGAGATTTAAATAATGCTAAAAAGTGGATTAAACAAAAAACTGCTAATGAATCGGAATCTATAAGATATGGATTATTAGCTCAATCAAATGGATTGCGATTAATTCCAGAAGGAATATTTGTAAAAAATAATATAAATCAAAAGGCATGGTTTTTAAATGAAACTAAAGATGTAAGAAGTTCCAATCATTTAGAAATACCTGCTACAGAATTTGATATTCAAGGATTAGAAATCGATTATGCAATTGTGGCATGGGATGCAAATCTTAGATATATAAATGGAAAATTTGAACATTATAAATTTAAAGGAACAAAATGGAACACGATTAGAGATTCAAATGAAATAGAAAAAAATTATCTAATAAATTCGTATAGGGTTTTATTAACTCGTGCACGTCAAGGAATGGTAATATTTGTACCTGAAGGGGATGATGAAGATGCAACTCGACTAAGTGAATACTATGATGGAACATATGAATATTTAAAAAGTATTGGAATAAAAGAGTTAAAAGATACATAATATACATAAAACTCATATATTTGAGGAAATTTTTATGTATATTTTTGTAAAATATTGTTTAAATTGTTCTATTGCTTCTTTTTTTGAGTTTTGTCTGAACAGTTTTTTAATTATTGTGCATTTTCGTAAATATGGTCTCTTTGTTTTTCCATTAATCTTGTTTCTTCTGTAATATACTTTTAATTTATGTTTTATTGTTTGGAACAAATGAAATATGCACAATTGATGTTTTACTTCTATTTCATCTGCTACGTTATGATACATTGGGAATAAATCGGTTGTTAGGCAAATAAATGGTTTATTTTTTTTCTTTATATACTTATTTTTTTGTAAAACTAATTTTAATCAATAAATTTCACAAAAAATATTTGCTTATTTCTAAATTAGCACGAAAAAACAGAAAAATATATATACTAGTTAAATTATATACTTTAGATAAGCAACATCTGCTTATTTCAAATGAAGCAAATCTAAAGTAAAAATTTTCAAACTGCAATCTAATTTTTTATTTTTGTTTGCATTTAAAGTTTTTGTATTTGAGCAGATGCTGCACTAATATATGAGGTAATATTATGGAAATGCAAAACAGTTTTCTGGAAGAAAATGCACCGCCAATCAGCCAATTTGAAATAATTGTTTTAAAGGATTATCTGATTGATGAAAGAGGTAATGAAATTTTTAAAAATGCTAAAATGGCATCCTGAAGGTGAATTTATTATGAATACATTTAAACTTAAAGAAATAGCTGAAGTTAATTCAGGAGTTACAGTCAGACGTTATATTGATGAGGGCAGCAATAATTTTAAAGAAGTCATTGTTCAAAAGTCAATTCAGAAGGGCAGAAAATTATCTGATCTGCAAAAAATGGAGATGTCTTCAAAGCTCAATGAAAGATATTTCACTGTTAAGGGAGATATATTAATGAAAACCCCTTATCCCAATGATGTAGTCCACATATCTCAGGAAGGTTTGGTTGTTGGAGACAGGATAGCTATAATTCGTGTAAGTGACGGTTTTGACTCTTCATTTATAGCTCATTTGTTGGATAATGTTTCTGTCAGAAAACAGTTAACTAAACTGACAAGTTCTGAAAGAATTCCTCAGCTTTCAATTAAGGATCTTAAGGAAGTGAAACTTCAAATTCCTGATTTGGAAACTCAGAAAAGATATGCCAAAATATTGAATCTGATTGATGAAAGAATCTACACAAATTATGAAATTATTGATAATGACACTCGGCTGAAAGAAGGAATTTTAAATAAACTTTTAGGAGGAAATTAAATGGTTAAAAAAACACCTGTTGATGATTTAAAAAGAGAAATTCTACCATACAAAAATTCTCCGGATTTAGTTATCCATGTCTGCTTATTGCTGTTTTACAAATATCTTTCAGAGGATTTGGAAAGTTATATTGAATCCAGTACTGATGTAAAAGAATTCGCACTGAAAGATAAGGGATATTATATTGAACCTGAATGCTATTTCAGTTCTCTGGCTAATTCCAATCATTTTATTATAAGAAAATTGGAAGATGCATACAACCAGATTTTAATCAGTTCCATGGGGTATGACGGTGAAAAAATATTAAATTCCATTTTCCGGGATGTTGATTTTTATGATGAAGGTTCAGATATTAATGAGGAATCAGTTTCAAAATTAGTAAATATTATTGACGGGATAGATTTTAATGAATTATCTGTCTCTGAACTTTTTGAATTTCTTTATGAATATTGGATTTATCCGCCCCATCGTTTTTCCAGAAATATAAATAATTCAGGCATATATAATTTACTGGCTCAAATTGTTTCAGCAGATAAAAAACATGCAGATTCAATTTATAACCCTAATGTAAATGGAGGATTCCTTTTAACAAATATTCTGCAAAAATGCAACATTTCCAAAGTTTATGGTCATGAAGCAAATTGGGATAAGTATAAATTTGATTTGATAAATATTGTTATGAACGGAGCTGATTTTAAAAAAATCGATATTGCTAGGGACAATTGCATTACCAATCCCAAATTTTTCAATGAACGGTTTGATGTAGTTCTGTCTGAAATACCATCTTCTATAATTTATGATATGAATTCAAAGGACAGATCATTTTTTACTAAATTATATGGTGTGGAAAAATTTAAAAGAAATTTACGGCGCAGTGAATTTCCTTTTATTATACATATGCTGCATCAATTAAAGGATGACGGAGTCATGGCAGTTCTTGTTCGTCAGAATATGCTGTTCAGAACATTTGATGAGGATATAAGGGAATGTCTGATCAATGAAAAAAACTATTTGGATACAGTAATATTATTGTCTGGAAAATTATTGAGACATTCTTTTGATAATTTTTCTATTCTGATATTTAAAAAAAACAGGTCTTCTAAAGACATATTTTTCATTGATGCTTCCAAAGACTTCGATGATAAACTGACTGATGAAAATATAGAAAAAATTGCTGATGCATATGCCAGTAAAAAAGTTATAGATAAATTTTCTTATTTGGCGGGCATTGATGAAATTAGGGAAAACGATTATAATTTAACAGTTTCAAGATATATTGATACTTTTGAAGAAGATACTGTTGATTTGAATGAAGTATTGTCCAAAAAACTTCGATTGGATAAGAAACTGGACGGAATTAATGAGGATATTGATTACTGGTTGAATGAACTTGATTTATATGACTGATTTTTAAGTTTATCACCTGTTTAAGCAGATGGCGGGCATAATCCGCCATTTGTTTTTTTTTCAAATATTTGGGGGTTTTATAAAATGTTTGAAGACAAACTTACAAAAGCCATTAAGCTGGCTGAAAATGAAAAACACGAAAAAGCCATTAAATTATGCAATAAAATTTTAAAAAATGAATCTGATAATGTCAATGCTTTAAAATTAAAGGCAAATTGTTTAAAAGATTTAAATCAGAAAAAAGAAGCTTTGAAGTATTATGATTTGGCTCTGGAAACTGATCCTGAAAGAGCAGATATTCTGCTGTACAAAGCAGAAATACTGCTGATTGAGTATGGCAGATATGATGAAGCATGTGAGTGTATTGATTTGGCATTGGATTTGGATTCAGATATTGCTCAGGGATGGTTTTTGAAAGGTCTTTATTATGGATTTATGGGAGATGTCGAAAAAGGAATTGACTGTTATGATGTTGGATTGCATATTGATTCCGGTGATGCTAATGGCTGGCTGTATAAAGGCGGATTTCTGAAAATTGCAAAAAAATATGATGAAGCAGTCAAATGTTTTGATGCAGTTTTATCTGTAAAACCAAATGATAAGGAAGCAATATATCTAAAAGCGGATGCATATCTGTATTTGGATGAATTGGATAAGTCAATTAAGTATTGTAATGAAGCATTAGGATTGGAGGGCGGTTCCGTAGAGCTGAATGTTAATTTGTATCTGTTAAAAGGCTGTTTGTTAATATTGTCTGAAAACTTTGATGAAGCAATTGTCAATATTGACAATGCCTTGAAGTTAAATCAAAAGGATTACAATGCTCTTCTTATGAAAGCCCAATGTCTGGCATACCGACAGGATTTTGAAGATTCTTTGGAACTTATTGATAATACTTTAAAGATATATCCTGATGCATGGGAGTTTCTGGAGCTGAAACAGGAGATTCTTTCATAGTTTTTAATAACATTATAACAACATTTATATGTCATCTCTGACATAAATATATTTAATTGTGAATATATTGATTTAAAAATATATTCAATCGGATGATAATCAATATTTTATTAGGGAATAAGGAGGTAATTTGATGGGAAAGCGAAGAAAAGCAGGTAATATTAATCCTAAAAAACGATTAAGAAAGCAGGGAACAGCTTATTACAACAGAGAACAGGAAATCAATTATTTATTAAACAATTTTACAAGTGCTGTTTATAATCCCAACTTTAATTTGCAAAATATTAAGTCATACAAACAGATGAATGAAATTAGAATGAAATTAAAGAAATTATTTGACCAGCAGGGAGATATGGTCTGGAAAAAAAGTGCTAAGAGACGCAGAATATATGATGAGCAGTTATCAAAATTTAAAGTTGTATATACCAGATGGAAAAGTGAAACATATCTTACTTATTTAAATGTTAATTTCGATGTTCCAGAGCATTTAAATCCTATTTTAAGTATGAAAAGGTCATAAAATGAACAGAGATCAGAGAGATAGAATAGAAGGTAACTGCTGCTGGGCATGCGGTGCATATTTAAATGACGGCAGAGACAGATACTGTCCTGTTTGCGGATGTCCCAATGACAATTACATGCCTCCGTTAAGGAATGTCAAACCTCCCAAATCCAAAGAACAGGAAGATAAGGAATGGAACAGATGCTGTATGCTGATGTTTGTTGTTTTTCTGATTTTATGTATTTTAGGTAAAGCTATGCAATAAGGAGTTTTTAAAATGAATTCAATTCAAAAAGCGTTTATGTCAAACTGTTGTGAAAGGTGTGGAAGAACTCTGGATTTCAGCAAGGATAAGTATTGTCCTTACTGCGGTCATCCCAATTTTAATTATCATCCTGCCACGGGGGTTTCACACAGCTCTTCTAAAACAACAAAACGCAAAAAACAGGACAATACTTCTACCTGCTGTATTCTGATTGCAGTTTTTTTCATAATTGCATATATCTACAGCTTTTTTATTTCGGGTTAGGTGATACTATGAAAAGAGAAATTGATTTTGAAATACTTGCCGAAAAGATAAATGATTCAGACTTGTATGAATTTGTCGCATTCAGTAATGATGTTCCTGTAAGAGCAGTTAACAGGGATTTGGATTCCATTAAGGAGGCGCTAAACAGTCATGATAAAATATTTTTAGAAATCGGATTTTACGGATATGATGATGAGTATGGTGATGAACCTTATTTCATGTTTGATGCGAATGAATCCATAGATGATTTAAAAGATGATTACTATGACAAATATAAATTCGTGGTTGGAGGATATGGAATTTATCTTGACAAGGATTTGAATGTGGAATACGGGTATTATACAACAGAAGCTCCTGCATGCGGACATGGTGCAGGCTATACTGAATTCCATGATTTTAAAGATGCCAGAGATGATGATATTATTAAAGAAAAAATATATTCCCTTTTGGACAGCAGCGGTATCTGGAAGTAATATTTTTAAGCTTCAGAGAATTTCTTAATTAACCGTCCCATTTTTTAACTAACCTTTTATATACATTATAGTAACATTTATATATCAATTCCAACATAATAATATTTAGTTGTGTTTATCTTGATTAAAAGATATGCAAACTAGGTGAAAATTATGAAGAATTTTGAATTTTTAAAAGATTTTGACAACGACATGTACACTCTTCTTAGTGAATTTGAAATGGAAGCTGTAAAAAATCCAAAAACAGCAGAGTCATATGTTACTCCTTTTTTGGAAAAAGTAGTAAATGATATGCTCCAAAGGAACAATAATGCAATTGATAATCCATATGTTGGATTTTCTAAAAGAGTTGATAAATTATATGAATTAAAAATTATTGACTATAAGTTTAAATGTATGTTGCTTGAAGCATATCAGATGAGAAATGCAATCACCCACAAGTCCATTGAAGATTTCTTAAGACAGGACAACAGAATACCCTTCCAGCTCCACAGAAGTCTTTTTGACATTGCATGGAAATACTTTGAATTGTATAATGAAAATTATTATTGCTTCGAAAAACCTGAATACACACCAATTTATAATCTGAACTCAAAAACAGAAGAAATCACACCAAAACCCTCAGATAACAGAAATTTCAGACACTGCATAATATGCGGTAAAACAAACGATTCCAAAAACTCTAATTTTTGCAGAAGCTGCAGCAATGAACTTGAATATCAAAATGAAATTATCAACCTGAAAAACAATCTGGACATTAATCATTTTACTAAAGAGGAAGTTAACCAGATCCATTCCGGCATGTATACCAGTCAGCTGCTTATTGAGCTTACAACCAAGAACCTTCTTAAAAAAACAAACAGACACTACAGTCTAAACGAAGCAGAATATGAAAAGCTTATTGAATTTACCAATGACTGTTATGATATGGAAAAGACTTTAACTGAATTTCTAAATGGCAAATACACATCAAAGCAAATCAAAGAGACAAGATATTATAAATGCGGTCAGAAAAGCATCAGCCCATTTGTGGAGTTTTACCAAATTGTTGAAAATCAGCTATTCAATGATTTTCTGGACCAGATTGCTATGAAAATCCCTATTAATGAAGTTCTTGAAAAAACACAGGTAAGTAAATCTTACATAAACAGCTGGTACATCAAAAACAGAGACAGATTCATTAAAGGGGAGCACAACTCAGAATTCATAACATATAATAAACTTTTAATAGATGAATACCTGACTTTAAAAAGAAAACAGTACTCAGATGATGAGATTAAAGCTGAACTGCAGATAAATGATGAAATTATCAGCTTCTGGACGGATTCATTTGATATGGAGTCAGGTATTTTCAAAAGAAATCTCAGGGAAATTAAAATGAACATATTTTTAAACAACCTGAAAGAAGGCAAATCAAAAGAAGAGGCACTTGAAATAGCTGAAATTACCAATTTTGAAGAACTGCTTAAGAATAAGGATTTTGAAACTGAATATAAAAAGGAATACTATGAAAACCGTGTAGACAAACTTCTGAAATCTCTAAAAACAATGAGTTTTGATAAAGCTCTTAAAAGGGCCAACATATCTGAAGAGGACTATAACAGATGGTATGCCAAAGGCAAAAAGCAGTGTCTGCTTAAAAAAGATGATGATGAATTCTGTCTGAATTTTTACATTAATGTAACACGTGTACTGATGGACAGGTATCTGAAACTGAGAAGTGAAGGCAAAACAAAAACGGAAGCCTGCAAAAAAATAAACACAGACTTAAATGAAGTTAAAAGATGGTGTAAATGGAATGAAAGCGGTTTATTTATAGATTTCAAAGAAAACAGCAAGAAAATCACTGCTGATTTAATAGTTGATGCAATTAAAAACGGTAAATCCAAAGATAAAATAGCTGAAAACTCAGATATAACAGTCAGTGAATTAAATAAAATCCTTGTTTTGGGATCACAGAACGATAAAATCTACAGGAAAGTATATGAAGAATATGAATCATTTTATCTTTCAAAACATTTGGAGGTCTTTTTAAAGGAAATTAAAAATAAAAACTTGAAAAAAGCACTGAAAACATCAGGAATTGAAAAGGCAGAACTGGATAAAACATATAACTTAGGCAAAAACGGTGATGAACGCTTCACTAAATTTTATAATGACTACCTGAATTTTAAAATAAGCTGTTACATCAGCCAGATTATCAAAGGAAAAACTACTAAAAACGCTTTAAAAAATTCCAACTTAACAGATGTGGAACTTAAAGACAATCTGGAAGAAATTGACAGTAAAATCCTGAATAAACAGATGAGCATTGTTATCGGTGAGATTACAAGAAACAGAACTACAAAGCAGGCAGCTAAAAAAGCCAATGTTAAAATTGATGAAGTTTACAGATGGTATCTTGAAGGTAAAAAAGGAAATGAGAAATTTGAAGACTTTGCAGATGATTATCATGAATTTTATGT
Source organism: Methanobrevibacter intestini (assembly GCF_047402955.1). Classification (NCBI taxonomy): domain Archaea; kingdom Methanobacteriati; phylum Methanobacteriota; class Methanobacteria; order Methanobacteriales; family Methanobacteriaceae; genus Methanobrevibacter; species Methanobrevibacter intestini. The sequence goes on along the minus strand of NZ_CP187956.1, from coordinate 43,684 downwards.
TGAAGCAGGCTGTGAAATTTTCCAAAATTTCTTAAGCAAAGGAAAAACACCTGAACAGATTATGAAAATCATGAATGAAGACATAACCAAAGAAGATTATGAATTCTGGATTAAAAACAATCTGATAACTGATAAAAATGTTGAAGCTAAACTCTACACAGAAGATGAAATTAAAGAAAAAATCAAAAATGGCGGCTTCAGACAAAAAGAGGAGAAATCTCTTTCAGGTTTAAGTATCATCTGTTGTTAATATTATGGAGAGTGTCTAATTAGAAAATTCCATCATAAATACTGTTCAATTTTCTTTCCAGATGAAAATAATATATTAGAATGTTCCTGCGGTTATGCAGATTACTTGGATAATAGTTATAAATACAATATTAAAAAGAAAAATCTGAAAAGTCAGCTGATATAGCAGTAAATAAAAAAGTATTGTTTTGTTATTATCCGAAAGATGTTCATTTAAAATTTCATGACTGGAGACATAATGGACGGGGTTAAAAAGTGTTGTAAGTTTATTAAAATAGAGGTTTTGTTTTTCCTCTATTTTAGTTTTTCTATTGTTTTGCAGTCTAGTTTTGTTATTTTTGCAATTTCTTTAATTGGATAGTTTTCTTTTTGCATGTTTTTTGCTATTTCTAGTTTTTCTTCTAGTTTTCCTTCTTCTTTTCCTTCTAGTTTTCCTTCTTCTAACCATTTCTGTTCATGTGATGTTACATAGTCATGCAGTATTGTTATTTCCATTTTTATCACATCTATTACTTTATTTTTCAAATAGTTTTCATTATCACTGTCTGTTATTAAGATTTTTACTTCATTATTATGTCCTAAAGATGTTTATTTAAAATATTATGGTGTGAGTGACATAGATATTGAGATTAAAATGGTTTTGTTGTGTTGTGAATTGGGTTTATTAAAATAGAGGTTTTGTTTTTCCTCTATTTTAGTTTTTCTATTGTTTTGTAGTCTAGTTTTGTTATTTTTGCAATTTCTTTAATTGGATAGTTTTCTTTTTGCATGTTTTTTGCTATTTCTAGTTTTCCTTCTTCTTTTCCTTCTACTTTCCCTTCTAATTTTCCTTCTACTTTCCCTTCTAGTTTTCCTTCTTCTAACCATTTCTGTTCATGTGATGTTACATAGTCATGCAGTATTGTTATTTCCATTTTTATCACATCTATTACTTTATTTTTCAAATCCTGATTGTCAATGAATTTATCTGCAAGTACTATTAGCATACCAAGTACTGAATCTTTTAATTCATCATCAATATCAGTTATTTTTCTAGCAATTTCCAGAGTTTTTACAACTTGCACTCCAGGTTCGTGTTCAGTTTGCATTAACGGCAATATTCCTAATGTAAGAAACTCATTGTAGGTTAGTTTTATGTTATTTTTAATTTTATATGTTATATTACTTAATAATTTGTCTCCGTCATAGTCTTTAAAGGATATTACTTCAGGTCTGAAAAACTGTCCGGGTGAGTATTCCAGAAATATATTGTTTTTATCAATTTCAGGAGTTATTACAAGATTTATCTTTACCTTTAATTGGTAATCATATCCAATTCTAGCTACATATAAGAATATTCTTCTCAGGATGTTTGCAATATTGGTTTTGGTTGATAAAAACTCGTAAATAATTATTTTGTCCTTTTCTTTTATGCCGTAATCTATTCTAAGAACTTTCGGTTTTAGGTTTATTAGTTTAACATTTATTTCATCAGAAACCTCGGCATTTGTAATTTTTGCAATATACTTTGCAGTATTTTCCTTTAGAAATTTCAGTGTTAAATCTTCATGGTGGTATCCACGATATATCTTATTTTCTTTCATACTAATTGATTAGTCTTTAATATTTATATAACCATTAGTTTTTTATTAAAACAATAATTAAAGCATAAATCATTTGTTTTAAATGAAATAAATAGTTTATAATCAGGGAAACTTTTTTATAAAAATGTATTAATTACTTTATTTAAACTTTTAATTAACTGAAATATGTGAGGTGTTTGGATTGAGCACTGAATATATTAAAAAAGGAATTATATTTGTCAATCAGAAGGAATATGATAATGCACTTGAATGTTTTAATAAAGAGCTGGAAGCTGATTCAAAAAACAGCATTGTTTTAGGTCTTAAAGCACTGGCTTTAATGGATTTAAACAGATTGGATGAAGCCTTGTTATGTATTTCCAGCTCATTGGAGATTGATTCATCAAATTATGAGGCATGGGTAACTAAAGGAGAAATCTTCAGAAGGCTGAATAAAAACAGGGAAGCTCTGCACTGCTTTGATTTGTCTTTGCAGATTAACTCAAAACAGTCCAAAACATGGACAAAAAGAGGTTTTTTATTAATTAACAGATATGGTCAGTTTATAGAAGCAATTAACTCATTTGATAAAGCACTGGAATTGAATCCTAAAGATAAAAATGCATTATATTTTAAGGCAGAATCTTATTTCGCACTTAAAAACTATAAAAAAGCTTTAACGGCATGTGATGATTATTTAAAAATCACTTCAGTTAATGTTTTTGATTCAAATGTTTATTCACTTAAAACAAAGATTTTAATGATTTCAGATAACTTTGAAGAAGCATTAGCTGTTATTGATGAAGGTTTGAAGATTAATCCTGATGATGATTCCATTTATGCAACAAAAGCTATGATTTTATTGAGGGCTCATAAATATGATGAAGGTATAAAATGTGTTAATAAAGCTTTAGAGTTAAATCCGAATAATATTATTGCATTAAAATTGAGAAATAATGTTTTAAAAGGTAAATTTGGATGAAATGTTAAAATAGTCAATTAAAAAATTCTTAATAGCTAAAAAAACATATTTAATATTGTAGGTGTATTTAAATGTCTGAAGATCATGATGAAAAAGAACACAAACACTGTCCTTTCTGCGGACACCATATAGATGAAGAGGATATGATTTGCCCTCACTGCGGGTTATTCATTCCATAGTTGTTTTTTCCTAAAATCAATTAAACAACTTTATTATCATCTTTGTATAAATTAATCATTAATTAATAATTTTTACCTGTTTTTGTAAAATTTAGGTGAGGTTAGCTAATGGTTCAATGTCGTGAATGTAATAGTGAAGTTTCAGATAAGGCAAAGTTCTGTCCTAAATGTAGAACTCCCTTAAAAAGTAATGAAGATACTCCTAAAAGCCCTAAAATAGCTAGTGATAAGAAAGGTGGATTTAATCCTATTTTAATTGTTGCTATAATAGCTATTGTAGCTATTGTTGCATTAGGTGCCGGTCTGCTTTTAGGTGGCAGCGGAGATGAATCAGCACCTGTTGTAAATAATACTACTGAGACTAAGGATGTTGCTGAAGATGTAAATCCTGCTCCTGCTAGTTCAAATGTTACTTATGTCTGTTCTCAAAAGTCTGATAAGTTTCATTTGCCTGACTGTGAGTGGGCTCAAAAGATAAGTCCGAAAAATAAAATTACTTATAATTCCAGAGATGCAGCTATATCTGATGGAAGGATTCCATGTCAGGTTTGTAATCCTTAAAGTTTATTACCTAAAATAAACATAACTTAAATACAACGAGGTCTTTAAAATGAATTGTCCTAATTGTGGAGCTGAAGTATTATCAGATAATGAGAAATTTTGCAGAAAATGTGGTTTTAAATTAGCAGATCAGGAAGTTAAAAAAGCTACTTTAGTTTCAGATACAACTTCAAAAGTAAAGTGTCGCAGCTGTAACAATCTGATAGACAGCAATTTAAGAATTTGCCCATATTGCGGATCTAATCCGAATTCTTCATCAACTTACACTTCTTCATCAGCTTCACAAACAAGCAGTACCAGCTCAAGTGACAGTGACTGTTGGGGCTGCTGTGGTTTAATTGTAGTTATTGTATTTATATTATACATTATAGGATTGATATTTTGATTTATGAGTGTATGATGAATATCTGCAAATATTTGTGCCATCAGAAACCTGAAAGATCATTTTTCTATAAGGAAAGGCAGTTTCCAGTTTGCAGCAGATGTACCGGAATTGTTATAGGTGCAGTTATTGGGTTTGTTTTAGCTATTTTAACCCAACCTAATTTAATTTTTGTTTTAGGATTTGTTCCTTTAATTGTTGACGGAACTACACAATATTATGGTTTAAGAACCAGCAATAATACTTTAAGATTTATTACAGGTTTATTGTGTGGCTTTTCAATTCCTTTTGTTGTTTTTAAAACAGAATCAGTTATACTCAATTATTTCTAAATTTTCAGGATTATCATCTATAAGCTCTTCAATGAATTCCGAAGGGTTATTTTTATCACTTATCAAATAAACATTATTTTTGGAACGTGTAAGGCCAACATAGAATAGTCTTCGTTCTTCTGAATATTTATAATCATAATTTTTAGTGTTTACATAACTTAAAACACTGTGTGTTTTTAATTTTGATGGAAAACCTAAATAATCATCAATCATATTGATTATAATTACATTATCTGCTTCCAGACCTTTAGCTGAATGCAGGGTTCTGTAGTAAACATTATTCATTGATTTGTCTGTTTTGTCTAAAATTCGTAAGAATTTATCTTTTTTCAGATTGCCTTTTTTAACTAAATTCCTGTGTTTTATAAACTGGTTGATGTTGTTGTTTGTTCTGCCTAAAATTAATACATCTTCGGATTTTTCAGACAGGTCTTTTATAAGATTATAAATCATTTCTCTTTTTTCTATAGGATTTTTTTGAGGATAAATTATTTTAACTGGTTTTTTCAGATTTTTAGGAGACTTAAGAGATTTCTTAATTTGTTTAGGGTTTTTCATAATGAAGCTGCCTGCTATGTCAATTAGCTCCTGAGGGTTCCTGTATGTTTTTTCAATGAATATTCTTTGGGGATTTTCAAAATACTCTTCAAAATGTGAGAAAAATTCAATATTTGTACCTCTAAAAGCATATATTGATTGCCAGTCATCTCCTACAACTGTCAGGTGTGCATCTGTTTTGTCCTGAAGGTTTTTAATCAGATTATAATTGGTATATGTAGTGTCCTGATATTCATCAACCAGTATGTATCTGTAATGTTTTTTCAATCCGTATTTTTTAATTAACTTACTAGATTCATTTATCATATCATTAAAATCAATCTGTCTGTGCATATCCAGGTATTCCTGATAGTAAATGTAGAATTCTTCAGCGATTTTTAGGAAGATGTCATGGTTCTTATCATCATTATTGCTTCTGAAATAGCTGAAATGATTTTTTGTAAAATTGTTGCCCTTAAATAAATTTATAAAATCTGCAAGCAAGGATTTAAATGTCACTTTTGTAAATGCTTCTTTCACTTCATTCAGCAACTCTTTTCTGTTGTTTCTTCTAACAATATAACTGTCAATACCTAAAAAATAGGAATCGCAAAATTCAAGTATGTCTTTTAAGGTATCTGTGCTGGCATTATCAATATAATCATTTATTATAGCTAATATTTCATTATTTTCAATAACTGACACTTTATGATGCTGTTTAATGATTGATCTTCCTAAACTGTGAAATGTCCTTACTTCAACATTTTCAGGAAGTTTTTCTTTTAAATCCCTGACAGAAGTATTTGAAAATGACAGACATAAAATATCTTCTGCTTTAACATGCTTTTTAGCTATTAAATATTTTATTTTAGCAATTAAAGTAAATGTTTTTCCGGTTCCTGCTCCTGCAATGATTTGAACATTTTTGGAATCTAAAACACAGGCTATTTTCTGTTGCATATCTAAAGGTTTGCTGTTTATTGTCTTAAAAAAATCTTCATTAGCCAGCAGTTCTTCTTTAGTTTTATCATCTAAATCATCTATGCTGCTATAGTCTTTTTTTAAGTATTTTCCATTTTTGTCAGGTATTTTTTTAGCTTCTAATTTAATATCTTGGGTGAATGTTTCAATAATGGGCTTTTTATTTGTTTTTGCTTTGTTTTTTGGTGGTACTGCTTTTTTAACTTCATTATTTTCGGTAATTTTCCTACATCCGCACATTGGGCATTTATTTCCATTTAATATCATTGATCCGCATTCACTACAAAAATCCATAATATATATTTTTTATTAACATTTAAAAATAGCTTTCCTAAGAGTGTTTGAAAAGTATTTCTGTTTTATACATATTTTAAATACTAGTTTAATTAAAAATTATAAATAAGTATAAAAAAATGAGGTGTTTTATTGAATCAAGATGAATATATCGGAAATATTGTTAAAAATGGAGTTATAGCATTAATTATAGGATTTATTATAACTGGCATTTTATATTCTGTAATGTATTCAGTAAATGGAATTGAAATGTATGTGGGTTTTATAATTTTAGGAGCAATTTATGGATTTCTATTTATAAAATTGGATATTTTTGAAAATGACTTGGATTTAATCATAACCAATGCTGTTTTTGCATTCTTTGGTTCATATGTAAGTATACATTTAATATTTACTAGTGCATTGAAAGTAGCTATGAATTCTTCATTGCTAATTTATCAGTTTACAGGAATTTGTATTATTGTAGCTGTTATTGTTAACTATATCCGTGATAATTATTTAGATATTAATCCTTTGGGGTCAGTTAACTTGAATTTAGGAAAAATACCCACTGTTACCTGCCAAGAGTGCGGTGTTGAAGTCAATGCTGATAATATATTCTGTCCGGAATGCGGTCATAAGTTTAATTTTATACATTGTCCGGAATGTGGTGCAAAATTAGATGAAGATGGTGCATTTTGTCCTGAATGCGGTCATAAATTAGAAGATGACTCTAAAGAAGAAGACAAATCTTCAAAAGAAGAATCTAAAGATAAATCTAAAGAAGATAATTCTAAGGAAGAAGCTAAAGAAGAATCTAAAGAGAAATCTAAAGAAGATAATAACCCTGAAAAAAGCTGTTCCAATTGCGGAGCTAAAGTAAGTAAGGATTCTAAATTCTGTCCGGAATGCGGAAATAAAATTAAATGAGTGAACTATGAAGTATTGTCCTAAATGTGGTAGTGAAGTAAAAAATAATACAAAATTTTGCCAGAAATGTGGAGCTAAATTTCCTATTGACCACATAAAGTTAAATAATGAATATTGCAAACATTGTGGCTCAACTATCCCTAAAGGAGCCATAAGATGTCCTAAATGTGGCAGATATTTAGATGAATCTGCAAATGATAAGCATAGTGTTGCTATTGCAATTGGATATATATTTTCTTTTTTAATTCCTTTAGCAGCTATTGTTGCCGGTATTTACTTGTTAACTCAGAAAAATGAAGATGTCCATAAACATGGAACCTGCATTATCATTATAGCTATTGGAGTTATGTGTATTAGTTATTTATACTATATTAAATTTTTATAAATTCATCACTATTTTTTAACTTTTTTTAAATCATCATATACACAAGTTTATATACTATGTTTTACAAATTAATAATTAACAAGAAAAAAACTATTTTTAAAACCTAAAGAAACATGGATTTTTTATAAATTTGTAAATGAAAATTTGATATTATAAAAGGAATGTTTAATAAAATGAAAAAATTCAATAATAAAAGCAAGTACTTTGTTGATGAATTAAATAAACTTGAAGAATGGATGAAATGGTTTTTATTAACTGTTATAACTTTAATTATCTTCTGGCAAGTTTCTCAAATGATTTTAACACTTATGGGATAAAAATGTTTGAAAAAATAAGTTATGATGAATCTCTTGATTCTGAAATACAATTTAAAAAATTTATAGCTACACAAGCACCTGAAATTCATGAAATATCTGATGAAGATGTGGAACAGATGGAACTGGCTAACCGTATTGATTTGGAATTGTTAAAGTATGAAAAATTTATGAATCAATTGATGGATAACTATTATAAATATAATTCCTGTGATGATTATCCAATAGAAGAACAATTTATGGATAAAATTGATGAACATTTTGATTTAGAACAGGAATATGATAAATGGGATGATTATTCAGATTGTATTGATTCTGATTTGGAATATAAAAAGTATCAACAGGAACAGTTCAGAAAAGAAGACTCTATTGAAGGTCCTATGAGCTGTTTTGAACGTGGTTATTATATGGATGAGTCCAGTAATTCTGATTATGATGAACGTTCATTTATGGAAGAATATGACTTTGAAGATAATTTAACTTTTGAAATGGAATCAGAAATTTATGGATCAGATTTTAAATCAGAAATGGATGATTATGGGGAAGAAGAATATTATCAGAAGAAAATAGCTGAAATGGATGCAACAGAACAAGAAGCTCAGGAAAGAAAATTTAAAAAGCAAATAGCTGAAATGGATGCAATAGAACGAGCTCAGGAAAGAGAATTTAAAAAGCAAATAGCTGAATATAATGCAAATAAATCCAATTAAAAAATGATAAAACATGTCTTATGATGATATAATAGCTAAAATTAAATCTGATTTAACTGGAAATACAGATAAAGATAAAGCTTATCTGATTAAGCAATTTAAGATTCATAACTCAAAGGAAATCCATTTGGAACTTGGCAGATTGCTTTGGGATTTGATGAGTGATGAAGAACAAAATGCGTATAAAAAAGCTGTTATTCAGGATATACCAGTTGACGAATTCATAAAATCAGTTTACAGTTATCTGAATTATGGGGATTTTGAAACAGCCCTAAAAGAGCTTGAAGACTTTATGGAAATTTTACCATTTAAATTTAGGGAAGATCCTCAATTTGATTATTTTTACTTTAATAATCCTTTGGAAGAGAAGTTATTCCGGAAATATTTTAAAACACCAAAACAAATGAAAGTAATTCCATTTGGTGATGAATATCCAAGAGTGTTTTACTTGTATGGTGTTGTACTTATGAATTTATCTGAATTTGACAGGGCTGAAAGTGCACTTAAAAAAGCTCTATCCTATAATCCTGTTTCTGGTGAGATTTTATCTACATTATCTGCATTATATGATGGAAATTATGATTTGAATAATTTGAAGAAAACAACAGTTGAAATTTTAAAGTTTAGCTATGATCCAAGAGAAATAGCTAAAGCGTATAGGGATTTGGGATACTGCTACTATGAAAATAAGAAGTGTAACATATCAAAGGCATTATATGAACAAAGTTTAAACTATGAAAATCATCCGAGGGCACAAATAGAGCTGCAATTAATAAACAGCTATCTGCATATTGATGAAACAGACATTAAAAAAGTTTTAAATGATGAAAATATTCCGACAAATATTAATGATGATATTTTGGAAATATCAATGTTTTTAGCTTTGGATTTTGAAAAGAAAAATCTTTTAAATCAGTCCTTGTATTTTTATGGTGTTTTATATAACTTAACTCATGATGAAGAAGTTTTAACTAAAATTAATGATTTAAAACATAGATTATAATTTTTTTATTTGGTTTAAAACTTCCAATCCAAGTTTAGTTATTTCATATATTCTTCCTTTTTTGTCTTCTTCATTAATACATTCAACTAATCTTTTGTTTTTTAAGTCTGAAAGTGCATTAGATACTTGTGTAGTTCCTAAATCTGTTTTTAGTGCAATTTCAGAAGGCAACATATAATTATTTTCAAGACATTTTAATATTTTTTGACGTGTTTTTGATATTTTTATAAATCCAATAGCTGAATAAAGTTCTTTTTTGTTCATATGTATTATTTAATTAATAATGAGGTTATAACTTTATATATATTATTGGAAACATATAATAAGCTTATTATTAGCTTAAAATAAATATTTAACTATTATGTTATTAATAAAATATTAATTAATATCCATTTTTAATAACAACATTAATATACTACATATTAATAAAATATAATTAATTAAATTATAAGGTATTTCAAATGTTAGTTCGTAATTTAGATTATTTATCAATTCCAAAAGAATTTAAGAAAGTTGAAACTAATATCTATGATAATAAATCAATAGCATTAGTTTTTGTTGAAAATAAGGGTTATTCATTAGTTTTAAAAGATGATGAACATATTGATTCTGTATTTTTATTAAAAACTAGTTTAACTCCAAATAATATTAATGAAAATAATGATAAAGAAGATTTTATAAATGTTATCAAAATGCTGTTAGAAAAAGTTTATAGTGAGTACACAATAAAAGAATATGAAAAACAACATCAAGAACATGTATTTTTAAGATTAATGGACATGTTAACTGATGGAGATAATATTGAGTTAATTTCTGAAGAAAACTCTAAAATTTATTCTGATATTGAAAAAGGATTTATGAAACTAGAATTGGATATTATGGATACCAAAATCAATTCTCTTAATGAATCTATTGCAGATGTTTCTAATAATTTGCAGCATACGGTTAATGATATTGAAGAAAAAGATTGGGGTAATAAACTTAAAAAAGCTCTTGATTCACAATAATGAAGTGATATTATGGTTAAATGCAGTAATTGTGGTGCTGAAGTTACAGATTCTGCTTTTTGTTTCCAATGTGGTGAAAAAGTATCTTCACCTCAGACCGATAAAAATATGTGCCCAAAATGTGGCATTGCTAATGATAAAAACACTAATTTTTGTAGAAACTGTGGACACAAAATAGAAAATGGAGCATCAATATCTGAAAAACAAAGAGAATGGAATGCTAGAAGAGATGAAATAATTGAAAGATATGATAAACTTGCAGAAGAATTTGGAATTAAAAATGAAGATTACTTTTTAACAAGTGTTAAAAGATATAATTTCTTAGAACCAGGTACTACTAAACATAAAAAAATTAATGCTGTTTTAGGATACAATCCCGGATTATATTTAGGAAATGAAACCATCATTGATGGATTTTTCTTAATAAAAGAAGATAAATTTGTTTTTATGGAAATTGATAATAGGGATTTTAAAAAAGTTAATGCAGGAATAAATAATTTTTATTTTGATAAAATTGTCTCAATGAGAGTAACTAAAAGTCTTGGTGATGAAAGTAAGTACGAAGATATTACAAAAAGAGCTTGGACTTCTCCACATGATATTAAAAGATCTATTCAAAATGATATTCAAAGTTTAAAAGCAATACGATTTAAAGACTTAATTATAAACAATGACAGTGCAGATATGTTTGATAGATTATTAATTAAATTAGTCGATAATACTTCTTATGAAATTAGACTTCCTAGTTATGATTTTGGTCAAAAATTAGTTGATCTATTTGAAAGTTTAAAAGGCCAACCACAAAAAGTCATTATTGAAAATCAAAATTCTCAACCAAATAAAGCTCAACTTTTAAGTGAATATCAAGAATTATTAAATAGTGGTGCAATTACTCAGGAAGAATATGATAAACTTAAACAAGAAACTTTATTTAATTAAATAGAAATTATAAAATTAATGGTATTCTGATAAAAATTAGTCAGGTGCAGTATGAATAAATGTAACAATTGTGGTGCTGAAATTATAGATTCCACTTTTTGTTTTCAATGTGGTGAAAAAGTAGATGTATCTAATGATACTAATTTTTGTCAAAAATGCAGTGCTGAAAACAACATAATGAATGAATTTTGCAGTAATTGCGGGTGTAATTTAAACTCTTCTAAAAGTGAATCGGACAAAAAAAGAGATGAAATTGTTGAGAGATATGATAAACTTGCAGAAGAATTTGGAATTGGAGATGAAGATTACTTTTTAACAAGTGTTGTTCGATTTAATAAACTAGAAAAAGATAATAGTAAAATTAGCACGGTTTTAGATGGTGTTTCTAAGTTAAATTCACTTAAAAATCATGCATCTAAACTATCATCAGTAGTTAATATTGAAAGTGATTTATTAACAAATCATGTATATAATAAAGTTTTAAATCATGATTTAATTGGTAATCAGATTGCTAATTTTAAAGGAAATAAAACCCATTATGACTCAATTGGTAATCAGATTGCTAATTCTAAAGGAAATAAAATTACTATTGATGGATTTTTTATAATAAAAGATAAAAAATTTGTTTTTATGGAAATTGATAATAGAGACTTTAAAAAAACAAATGCTGGAATGAATAAGGTCTACTTAGATAGAACATTGTATTTTGACAACATTGTATCAATGAGAGTAACTAAAAGTCTTGATGATGAAAGTAAATTTGAAGATATTACTAAAAGAGTATGGACATCATCTCATGATATTAAAAAATCAATTAAAAATGAAATTCAACATTTTAAAGCTATGAAATTTAAAGATTTAATTGCAAATAATGATAGTAAGGATATGTTTGATAGATTATTAATCAAATTAGTTGATAATACTTATTATGAAATTAGACTTCCTAGTTATGAATTTGGTCAAAAATTAGTTGATTTATTTGAAGTTTCAAAGAATCAAGTTGCTAATGTTATTATTGAAAATCAAAATTCCCAACAAAGTAAAACTCAATTATTAAAAGAATACCAAAAACTATTAAAAAATGAGATAATAACTCCTGAAGAGTTTAAAAAGCTTAAAAATGAACTAATATTTTCAAATAAGTAAAAAAGGGATGTCAAATGGTTAAATGTCAAGTTTGTGGTGAAGAAATTGGAAATGCAATTTTTTGTGAAAATTGCGGATCTAAAATTCCTTCTCAAAAAAAGAATAAAAAAGAAAAGGTTATAAATAATAATAATGAAAAGCAGGAAAAGAAATTTTGTGCTAACTGTGGAAGTGAAATGGCCAGTGAAGATAAATTTTGTTCTAATTGCGGAACTCATGAATTAAAGGCAAATAATCAGGTAGGCAATAATCTTGTTGCTACTTTTAATCCTGGAACTGCATTTTTAATATCTATATACACTACCGGTGCGGGACATATTTATTTAGGATTATTTAAAAGAGGCATATCCTTTTTAATATCTCAAATAGTGCTTGTAGTATTAGTAGCTATATTTACACTACTATTGGGATATCTATGGTATATGTTAGCTGTGATTGTATTATTATTAGGTATTTTAGCATGTTTAACTTTACATGTATATTCAATTTATGATTCATATAAATCAATTAAAAAAATAACTAATGGTGAAAGTGTTGAAGATATAATGTTTTTCAATAAGTTCATGTGAATTTTTAGCTTAAACCCATGAGGCAAAATATGATAAGATGTCCAAAGTGTGGAAATGAAGTTAGTGGAGATGATTTTTGTTCTGAATGCGGACTTAAACTTAATCATACTTCAAAAGAAAATAAACATTACTGTCCAGAGTGCGGTTTTGAAACTAGTATAAAAGATAAATTTTGCCAAAAATGCGGTGCAAAAATAAATGGTAAATCTGATAATAGGAATTTGTTAAGTTTTAATAAAACTAATCTTTATCCCATTATTTTAGGATTTATCTTCCTTTTAATTGCAATACTTTTCGCAAGTAGGCTTGTATTAGTTCTTTGTTTATTTGCAGCGGGGTTTCTTTTTGAATTTAAATCAGACAATGCATTTCTTAATAGTATTTTAGTTGCTGTAATTCCAGGTATTTTATTTATTATCACAATGCAAAATATATATTATTTATTGATGTGTTTTATACCTCCGATAGCTGGCTGTTTTATAGCTGCCATATATAGAAGAAGGTAAATACACTTAAATATTTTCAAATACTAAAATCATTTTAAGGAGAAAATATGTTTAAGTTAATTATTGGAATAATTTATATTATAACTATTATCTTATATTGTGCTATTTTAGTAAAAAAGAAGATTAAAGACACAAGTACTTATATAAACCTTGGAATATTAATAGCTGTTTTCATATTTCTTGTATACAAAGGATATCTTTTCTAAATATTTAATAACCTAATTGATTTTAATGACTTCTGAGTACACACCTGAAGAAAATAAATTAAGAGAGCTTACTGGCGGAGATTATTTTTCCCAGGAATTTATGGATAAGTTAAATTCCTTAAATTTAACAGTTAAAGAAGCTAATATTGTTATTAATCAGATTAAACATGAAATAACTACTGGTGAATGTTGTTTGGAAGCTATTCCAATTAGATTAAATTATCTTTTAAAACAGTTAGCTCCAGAAATTACAAAATATGTTGTACCCTCTAAAGAATTAATAGCTAAAAAAGAACTTATTTTCCTTTTAAATCTGAAAGACAATATAACTTTTTGTCCGAATTGTCAAAGCAGCCTTTTTTTAACAGATAAATTTTGCTATAAATGTGGTGCTAAAAATATGCAATCAATAGCTATTAAAGCACCGAAAGATGATGATTTGAACTTAAATGAGATATATTGTGCCAAATTATATGAGAAATATCCCCTTAATTTTAAATATGCTTATGTTTGTTTTTTAAGATATGTCAATGAAAATCCTGGGAAAGTTGAGTTTCCGGTATTTAATAATATTGACGGGTTTAAATTAAAAAAACAGGCTGTTAAAGATAATTATTTCACATTAGGTGATCCTGTTTACAGTATTTCCAATTATACTATTTCAGATATTAAAAAAGTTTTAAAAAAGTATGATTTGAAAGTTTCAGGTAAAAAAGATGAACTGATTGAAAGAATAAGTAAAAATTTATCAGATGATGAGATTAATAATGAATTTGAAAACAGCACTTTTGTTTTAACATCTGAAGCTGAAAAATTTTTAAAAGAAAATAAATACATTGTCTATTATTATGATAACAGTTAGATGAATTTATTTCTCTAGAAAAATACGAGTCATTATTTAAGAAATCTAAAGTAACTGATTCTATTTATGAGGTTTTATATAGGTATTATACTAATTTAGCTAATGAATCTGTAAATAATAAACAATGGGATCACTACAAAACATCTATAGGCCATATCATTAACATATCAGTTGACAATATCAGTGATTTAAAATTACTTAAATTACACATTAAGTATTTTATTTTAGAAGCTAATAATTGGATTTGTGATGATTACAGTGATTATTATAATCCTTCTTTTAATTTGGAATTTAACAAATCCAGAAATGATTTAATAGCTAGTTTAAAATTAGAATTAAATGAACTTCAGGAAATATTTAATGAAGCATGGAGTGAAGTTAAAATACCTTCCTATACAGTCACAAAAGCAGATACTTTTAAAAAATTAATTTTAGCATTTAATGGTGAAGATTTAAATGAAATTCACTGATTAAATGATTTAAAAGTGTCTAAAAATTCATTTAGCACATTTTTAAAATCCGGATTTTTCATAGCTGCATCAAATGAACCTGCAAGAGATCCCATAATCAGTTCGTTTCTGCTGTTTTCATCCATCATATCTGTAGTTTCCATACCTATCTGAGAATAGCTGGGAGGTAACTGGTCTTTATTGTATTGCTGTTTTATTTCGCGTCTCAAATCTTCATCAATAAAATGCTCAAGTAAATGGATTATGTCTTCAGCTATTGTATTTCCTAAAACAAGTGAAATAACAACTGTGTCATGATCAAGTTCATCTTTCTGTTCTTCAAGTATTGAATTAAATGACCCGTAATTTTGATAACCATGTGGAATGAATCTTCCTTCAACAGTATGGGCACAGTATTCATTCATTAAATGTACTGTTCCAGATGCAAGAATGTATTGGACAAATACTTCAATTTCATAGGTTTTTTCAACTTCCCAGAAATACATTAGAATTTGTTCATGAATTTCAGCAAGCAGATGGTGTGATAACTCATGAATTAGTGTAGCTATTTGTACTGAATCATTTAGCCGGTCATCTAGTTTTATATTGTTTGCACTATAAAATCCAAGTTCTCCTCCTTTGGATTTATATGACCATTTGGCATATGCTTCAACAACATCAGCTACTTTTTCTAAAGCTGTGGACCCTTTGTTTTTAAGAGATTTTTTACCTGTTTCATATATATTATTCAATATAAGTTCATAAATCTCATTGGTTAATGGTATTTCATTTAATTGCTCTTTGTGTTTTTGTGTAAACATGTCTTCAAATGAGGTTATTTTATCACCTACTTTAAAGTTATCAAGTTTTCTAAGTACGCTTCCACAGTTGATACAATAATCTTTTGTCGGTGAGTTTTTTTCTCCGCATTTTGAGCAATATATTTCGGTCATTTTTAATCACTATTTAATCCATTTAATTTTTTAAATTTAGCTGTTTTATTTCTTCTATGCTTAATTTTGTTGAAATAGCTATGTCTTCAGGAGATATGTTTCTAGTTAATAATGATTTTGCTATTTTCCATTTTTCATTATTAGCTCCCTCAGCATACCCTTTTTCAATTCCTTTTTCATATCCTTCATCGTATCTTTCCTGCCCATATTCTTCCATTAGTTTTCTCATTTTTTAAACTCCAGGTAAAGTGTTTTTATTTTCCTGTTTGTGTGTTTAGCTGTTTTATTTCTTCTATGCTTAATTTTGTTGAAATAGCTATGTCTTCAGGAGATATGTTTCTAGTTAATAATGATTTTGCTATTTTCCATTTTTCATTATTAGCTCCCTCAGCATGCCCTTTTTCAATTCCTTTTTCAATTCCTTTTTTAATTCCTTTTTCATATCCTTCATCGTATCTTTCTTGCCCATATTCTTCCATTAATCTCATATTATCCCTCAATATGTTTCTTAATCTTTTTCTTCTTGATGTTTCGTTTATAAATTTATCTACAATTAGAAATTCAATTCCAAAAGCAAAATTCTTAGTACTTCCTATGGAATTTCGTACTTTATTTAGTGTTTGCACAGTTTTTTCTATTTGTTCATCAAGAGGATTTCTTGAACTCATAAATGGAGCTAGTGATAGATATATTAATTCCCGTCTGGTTATTTTTGTATTGTTTTTTATTTTATTTTCAATATTATTTATAATTTCATCACCGTCAAAATCTTTTAGAGATATTATTGGAATTGTAAATACACAGTCCTTATTTAATTTATATTGTTTAATTTTTGTTTTTTCAGCTGTACTAAATACTATTAAAAGTATTGGTTTGTTGTTTTGCTTTGCATAATCAACAATTGCTGTATATAAACGATATCTTTTTTCATCGAATTTTTTTACTACTGTTGATTGAAATTCAGTTATTACTATTATATTATCCAATTCCATTATCATATCTGATTTATAGACGGTAGGATCAAGTTCTATTAATTCTGTTGGGTTGAATATTAAATTTTCAGATTCAAAGTCATATTTTTTCATGTCTGAATTTAATTCTTCAATTAAATTTATAAAACTAAATCCGTCTTCTTTTGCAGCATATTTAAACAGTTTGTCTTCTGCCTGATTCGACATGTTATCACGCTAATCAATTTTTATAGCAATTATTATGATATATCAAGTATTTAAATGCTTTGTTGTAAAAAAGAACAATTTTTAAGGCTGAAATCAATATTTTAAAGTTAAATAAATATTATTTTTAATTTAAAATAAATATTGTTTATACTTTGTTAAATTGTTTTTTACTGGTTAAATTGTCTTTAAATTTAACAATAAGCTTTTATATTTCTTATTACCAAGATTAGAGTAGAGGTGTTTTAGATATGAACTCCTATTTGAATATTAGAATTAATGGTAAAAATTTAGAAAAGAAAGCAGATATTGAAAATGCAATTTTGAAATTTGATGAAGATTTAAAAGAAAATCCTGATGATGAAGCCACCATTGTTGGGAAATCTGTTTTATTATATAAACTAGGTAAATTAAATGAATCTCTTAATTGTTTAAATCAGATTGAAAATATTAGAAATGTTTCTATTATAGAGTTAAAAGCTGTTATTTTAATGGGACTGGAAAACTATAAACAGGCACTGGAATTGTTAAACGAAGTTTTGAAAGTGGATAACGGCAATATCAGTGCACTTTACTATAAAACTGAATGCCTTTTTCAATTAAAACGTTTTAATGAAGTTGTAGATACTGCCAATGTAGCCTTGAAAATTGATAAAAACCATCAATCTATCTTAATAAATAAGTTCTGTTCTTTAGTTGAACTTAACAGCACAAAAGAAGCTTTAAAAGTTAAAGAAAAACTTTTAAGATTAGGTTTAAATTGCAATATCTGAGGTTAATAATATGGAACATCAAATAAAGGAATTCAGAAAAGAGGATATTGACAAGGAAGAATTAAAAAAACAAATACCTGCATGGTGTAATCTTTTAAGAGAATCACCTGATGATGTGAGACTAAGAATTATTGTTGCATCAATGTTTTATTTCATTGATGAAAAACAAAAATCACTTAAATTATTAAAAAATGCGCCAAATGGTGAAAATATAGAATTAAAAGAAGTAAAAGCAATTGTTTATATGGATTTGGATTATTATAATGAAGCTTTAGAGCTGTTTAATGAAATTTTAGATGCTGATTATAACAAAAGCATTTTGGATTTAAAAGTTGACTGTTTATTTCTTTTAGAAAAGTTTGAAGAGGTAATTAAAACAGCTGATGAATACTTGGAAAGTTTTGGAGATAATCTTGATGTTTTAACTAATAAAAAATTGGCTTTAGAAGAATTAAACCGCAAAAATGATGCAAATGAAGTGGAAAAAACAATTTCAAATTTAAAGACATTTAATAAATTTGCAATCTATCTGCCAAAAGATCAGATTGACGAGACTATTCCGGCAGAAATTTATGAAAAAGAATTGGGGTTGTGCTTTGATGATTTGAAAGATAATCCTGATGATGATGCAGTTCTTATTTCAATAGCTACATTCTTATATAATCTTGACAGAACTGATGAATCCGTTGAATATTTGGATAAAATCAGTGATGATGCAGATAGTGTTACACTAAATGCTAAAGCATGTATGTTTATGAAACTTGAAAGATTCCCTAAAGCTCTTGAAATATTAAATAAATCTTTAAAAAAAGATAAATCAAATATTATAACTTTAATATCAAAATCTGAATGTTTAATGGAAATGGAAAAACATGAAGAGGCATTGGAATGTGTTGATGAAGGATTAAAAATTGATAGAACAAATACGCATTTATGGAAAAATAAATTCTGTGCTTTACTTGAACTGGACAGATTGATTGAAGCAAAGGAAGTTCAGGATTTAATTTTTGATTTGGAAATAGCTAACGATAAAGTTGACGGTTCTCTTAAAAAAGCAATTAATAGATTTCACTGTATGGAATATAGAGAATGTTTAAATCTTTGTTATGATGTTTTGGATGTTGATAAGGATAATGAAGAAGCTGCAGCTTTAATGATGAATGCCGTTTATTTATTAGGTGATATTGATGAAGCTCCAAAAGCATTGTATAGAGCACTTAATTGTAATGGGGGTGAAATATTGACTCGAAACTGAAAAATTGTCTTTAAATATAACAATAAGGTTTAATATTTCTTTATTTAATAATTAAATAGGTGTGATGCATATGGATGTAATAATATCTGCATTGATTGAAGCAAATAAATTATTAAACAAAAAGGATTATTATAAAGCGCTTGACGGTTTTGAATGTGTGTTAAATATAAATCCTACCAACAATCTGGCTACAATTGGAAAAATAATTTGTATACATTATTTAAACTCATTTGAAGACAGTAATCTGATAAACAAGTACGAAGAAAAATTAAATGTTAATCTTAAACTTGCAGAGTTGTATGAACACGGAAAATACGATGAAACGATAAAAGAATGCAATAAAATATTAAAAAAAGACAAAAACAATTTTAACGCATTAGCTATTAAATTCTCAGCCCAATTTGAACTCACCAAGTATACAGAAGCATTGAAAACCTGTGATAAACTCCTAGAATTAGAACCAAATGATTTAGTAATAATATATGCAAAAGCCACCACATTATATAAACTAAACATTTATAATGAAGCTATTGAGTGCTATGATAAAATCCTGGAAGTAACTAATAACTTTAATGTTTTATTTTTTAAATCAGCATCATTGTTAATATTAAATAAATATGAAGAAGCTTTAAAATATTGTAATTATGCATTGGAATTAGAACCTGAAAATTGTGATGCAAATGGATTAAAACAATTGATTAAATATAAAATAGCTCAAAAATAGCTATTTTATTTTTTTCATTTTTGTATCTTATACGAAAAATAGTATGAAAATATAATAGGCTATAAAAATTGGGAGGTAAAACTATGAAATTATAAGAAGAATTAATGCAATATATTTTAGCTAAACAAAGATTAATGCCTAAAATTATATCTTCTAAATTATCCTCAAATAATAAAAAATTAAATCATCGTACTGATTATTTCAGAATAAAAGAATACATTGACAACTTTTTAAATGGCAATAATCAAAATAGATTTATTGTAATGCCTGGTCTTAGAGGAGTAGGTAAAACAACAATTTTATTGCAATTGTATGAATATTTAATTAAAAATGATGTTCCTAATTCAGATATTCTTTATTTTGATGTAAGTGAGTTGAAAAGTTTTTATGATGTTAATATATTGGATGTAATAACTAATTTTATTGAAAACATACATCAAACAACAATGGTGGAATTA
This sequence comes from Methanobrevibacter intestini, assembly GCF_047402955.1. NCBI lineage: Archaea > Methanobacteriati > Methanobacteriota > Methanobacteria > Methanobacteriales > Methanobacteriaceae > Methanobrevibacter > Methanobrevibacter intestini. Next base: position 23,282 of record NZ_CP187956.1, on the reverse strand, counting down.
AATAAACCAATATTCTTATTAATTGATGAAGTTCATTTTGATAAAAATTGGGCATTAACTGGTAAAATAGTATATGATAATAACAATAATATTTTTATGATTTTTACTGGTTTATCTGCTATTGAATTACAAATTCATGCTGATGCAATTAGAAGAATGGAAAAAGAACCAATATTTCCATGTACATTTCCAGAATATCTTTTTTTAAAACAGAACATACATTTTCCAAAGGAGATGTCTTTTGCATTGCAAGATTTAATACTAAATGGAAATGTTGATTTAGCTATAACTAATGAAAGAAAAATCCAAGAAAGTATGATTAACTTAGATAATGATCCAGATATTGAATTCAAAAAGTTTTTAACACAACATTCATTCCCATTTTCTTTAAAAATGCAAGATTTTCAAATTCATGAAAGATTATGGTATTTTAATATCTAATAGAACATTTAGCATAAAAAAGGAAAATAATATTATTTATATTCCATTAAGAACCTTTTCTTACATATGAAACTACATAAATGAAAATGTAGAAAGGGGAATGCTTATTATATTATCTTCTTTTTGAATTCTGCTGCTTCTATTTGAAACTATAATTCCATAATCAGAGTTGTATCTTGAAATAGCTTTTTTAACCTGTTTTGTATTTTTAGCACCAATTCCAACTTCTATAGGAATTATATCTCCCATTATAGTGTTTAACAGAAAGTCTACTCCACCTTTTTCAGGGTCATAAAATATTCCAAAATCTCTGTTTTGCTGCAGTTTAAATAAACTAGCTGCAACAAGATTTTCAGAAAGGTTTGCAATGTATTCTTTTGGATTTTGTGTAGCTAATCCATTTTTTATATAGATACTTGCTTTTATTTGACTAGTTAAGAAGTAATATTCCCAGGATTTTCGCTGTCTTTTAACACAAGATCCATAAGGTTCAACATGAAATAATAAATGTGTTTTTTCCAATGCATGAAATATTGATTGTATGGAAGTTTTTGAAATATTTAATATATTGGATAGTTTATTGGATGATAACTCTGAAGGTTTTGACATTGCTATAATATTTATTAATTTGTATGTAGCTAAACGTATTGGAGTTGTAAAAGAAGTTATTATATCAAGGTCTTTTTCAATTATTCTGTCTTTCATATCCAAAGTCAATTGCACAATTGATTCTTCTGTTCTATTTAAAGTAAATGGAAAACATCCATATTGAATATAATATTCCCATTCTTTTAAGTAATTCCGGTTTAAATTTATTAGATTTTGATTATACATCATATTTTCGATTTTTTGAGATTCTTTGACTTTTCCTGTGAAAATCATGTCTCTAAAAGTTTCACTTAACATGTCCGGATAATTAATATCATATTTTAAATAAAGATATTCTGCAAAATTTAATGGATAAATTTCTTTTTTAAGAGATCTTCTAGCTGAATCATTGTTATACTCTAAATTCAATGCATCGGATCCTGTGAAAATCATAAAAACATTTTTATCTTCATCAAATATTATTTTACCTAAAGATGCCCAATTTTTTGAATATTGTGATTCATCTACAAATATGAATACCTGATTTTTTACAGTTGGATATGCTTCATTTACATCTTTTAGGAAAACATCAATGTATTCTTTAATATTAAAGTTAGGAACATCTTTTAGGTTTTCTAAATTAAGATATAATATTCTGTTTTTTGGAATTTGTTTTTCATTAAGCAGATAACTGAATAATTGGTATATGATTGTTGTTTTCCCAACACCTCTTAATCCGGGCATTATAAAAAATCGGTCACCACTTTCTTTTTCCAAAAATGTGTCAATATGTTCTTTAAGTTGGTAATATTCTTTTTTTTTGTTAAATTTTTTATCATTATAGTTTAAATTATTTTCAACTATTTTAGGATTTGTCTTAAGTAAATTTGTAATATATGATTGTGTTTCAATTTCCATTTTTATCAGCTTTTTCAAGTAGTTGGTTATTTTTTTGACCGACCTTTTATATATAGTTGGTTATTTTTTTGACCGACCCTTTATATACTGTTGGTTAAATTTTTTACCAACTATATAAAAGAATCAAATTAATATACATATTTATAACCAATTAGTTACTTTTTAGATACATTTATATACTAGAATAATACAATATAACTATGTAATAACATAAGTTGTTATAAAAATATTAAAAAATTGATTTAAATGACATTGCTATTAGGTAAAAAACAAGAATGTGGAAATATAACTATAGTTCCTATTTTAAATGATTCACCTTTGAAATTAGATATTTTAGATTTAACAACAGGATTTAAAATGGGTCTTGTTGAAGTATCTGAGTGTGAACAAAGTACAGTTGGAACAATTATGGTTAAAAATAATGCTACCTCTCCATTACTTTTAGTAGATGGGGAAGAAGTAGCTGGAGCAAAACAAAACAGAATTATTGGACAAAGTATGTTAATTCCTCCGAATACAAGCATACCAATTCCAGTTAATTGCTCTGAACAGGGAAGGTGGAATTACAAATCTGAATTTAAACATTCAAATTATATGGCAAATTCAGAAACTCGATGCAGAAAAGCAGAATATAATATGGACAATTCAATAAGAGCTTCACAAGGTGCAGTATGGGATTCTATTGAAGACCTTCAAGTAAAAAGAAACAGTTTTTCCAAAACCTCTGCTTTAAGGGATAATTATGAAAAAATAGAAAAAACAAATGATGATTATTTGAAACACTTCGGGATTTATGATAATCAGGTTGGTGTAATAGCCAGGTTAGAAAATAAAGTAGGTTTGGATGTATTTGCTAATCATAGTTTATATGAACAGTACAGTGATATGATTCTTAAAAGTTATATTATTGATGATGTTGGAAATAATTCACTTATAAAAGATGACTTTGACTTTGAGGCTGTTTTAGACAATATAAATGAAAAATATTTTAATAAAAGAAATACTGTTGGTTTAGGTCAGTCTTATTTCATCAAAACAAATAACGGATCAGGAACCTCATTAATCTATGAAAATGAGTTGATACATGCTAATTTCTTTTATAATAACAGATTAATAAACCTAAAACTGTAAATATATTGTATTGGCTCTCAAATTAAAAATATCACCTTTTACACGATAAAAACACTGGAAATTAAACATCACACCCCGCATAATATCTCCTACTTAAAAAGGGACAAACACGTATCAAAAAAACCATCATTTTTACTTTTTTTAAATACTAATTAAACACATTTATATAGTATAAACTCACAATATATACACATTATATTATAAAAGAGGTACTAAAAATGATTGAAAACAATATCTGTTTACTGACAGACAGTTACAAAGTTACCCATCATGCATTTTACCCAAAAAATACTGAAAAACTATATTCATACTTGGAAAGCAGGGTAGGATCAGAGTTTAACAAAACAATCTTTTATGGTCTCCAATACATAATAAAAAAGTATTTGAAAGGAGAAGTTGTAACTCCAGAAAAAGTAAACCAGGCAAACAGTCTGATTAAGACCCACATTGGTGAAGATATATTCAACTATGACGGATGGATGTATATAGCTGATGAACTTGACGGAAAATTGCCGATAGAAATAAAAGCAGTAGCAGAAGGAACACCTGTAGAAGTGGGAAATGTTTTAATGACTGTTGAAAACACAGATAAACAGTGCTACTGGTTACCGAATTACCTGGAATCATTATTATTGCAGGTATGGTATCCGTCAACAGTAGCTACATTGTCAGCAGAGGTAAGAAAACTCTGTAACTTTTATTTGGAAGTAACAGGATCAGGCAAAGAAAACCTGGACTTTATGTTACATGATTTTGGATATAGGGGAGCTACCTCAACAGAATCTGCAGAACTGTGCGGAAGTGCACATCTTCTAAGCTTTAAGGGAACTGATACAATTCCGGCATTAACAATACCTGAAAACTACTATAATGACAATAATATATACGGCCTGTCAGTACAGGCAACTGAACACAGTGTAATGACTTCATTGGGAGAAGAAGGTGAAATAAAACAGACAGTTAATGTAATTGATAATGCAAAAGACGGAATATTATCTATGGTAATTGACAGTTATAACTACAGAGAATTCTTAAAACAAGCCAGTACAAAAGGCAATAAATTAAATGATAAAATTAATGAATTTTTAGAAAAAACTGATGGAAATAAAGTAGTATTTAGACCCGACAGTGGAGAACCAGTTTCAACAACACTGGACTGTTTGAATATTCTTGGAGAAGGTTTTGGAACTGTAAAAACCACAGAAGGTTATAAAATCTTTGCAAAAAACATCGGACTGCTGTGGGGAGACGGTCTGAACTATCATAAAATAAGGGATATTCTATTTGGAATGAAGTCAAACGGCTGGGCAGCACAAAACATCATATTTGGAATGGGAGGTGGCCTCCATTCTTCAGTAAACAGAGACACTCAAAGAAATGCATTTAAATGTTCAGCACAGTTAAGAAACGGAACATGGTATGACATCTTTAAAAACCCATTGGACAGCAGCAAAAAATCAAAAACAGGAAGATTAAAATTAGTAAAGGAAAACAGCCACTTTAAAACTGTTCCAATATCTGATGAAAGAAAAGACTATCTGCAGACTGTCTTTAAAAATGGTGAATTAACCAGAGAAGAAAAATTCAGTGATATTAAAAACAGAGCACTAACCTACATAAGGAATAGATAAAATGAAAGAAGATATGTATATCACTTTAGTAAGTATGAGACACTTTTTTGGAGTGAAGCCTTTTAAAAAAGACGGAATTCTTAAATTAATAAAAGAAAAGGACAACAACTATGATGATGAAGCCATTAAAGTTGAAATGAGACATGCAGGACAGGTAGCATATGTATCAAACAGTACAAATACGGTAATCAGAGGAACAATGAGTGCAGGTAGAATTTATGATAAAATTTTAGATGAAGATTATGCACAAATCAAATTCTACAACAGAGATATTGGAATAGCTAAAATATTAACTTCTGATGAAATAGATGAATTAAAAAAAGATTCTGAAAATGATTTGAACTTTATATAGGTGATTAAAAATGAATTTAAAACATTTGAGTTTGGCCAAAAGGCAGGATTACGAAAACATAACAGTAGTTCCTATTTTAAGTGATACCAATACTCCCTTTGATGTTTTAGATTTAAAAAAAGGGCTTAAAATGGGGCTTGTAACGATTGGGGAATGTGACAGCACAAATGTGGAAAAGGTAAAATTAAAAAATAACTCAGTATCTCCATTAATTTTACTTGACGGTGAAGAAATTGCAGGATCTCTCCAGAACAGAATTATCTCACAAACAATGATAATAGCTCCTAAAAGTGAAATGGAAATACCTGTAAACTGTTCTGAAAAAGGAAGAAATGAATATAAATCAGAGTTTCAATATTCAGATTACATAGCTAACTCAAATACCCGAAGAAAAAAAGCATACAATAAGAACAATCCCCTTCAGGAAGTTGTTTGGAATTCCATTGATGATTTGGAAACGGATAAAAACACCTCCTCCAAAACAAAAGCACTTAGAGACAGCTATGAAAAAAACAAATATGATATTGACAGCTATTTAAAGCACTTCAAAATGGAAAACAACCAGATAGGAGTAATATGCATTATAGAAAACAAAGTAGGAATTGAAATATTTAACAATCATTCATTATATGAAAAGTATGATGAAATGCTACTTAGAAGCTACATTATTGACAGTTCCAGCAGTGAAAAAATAAATATATCCGATAAGGAGCTTGAAAATATATTGGCCAGTATAAATTCTGACTCATTTATTAAAAAAGATGCAGTAGGTTTAGGAAAATATTATAAAATTTCAAACAGCTACGGTAACGGACATATTTTAATCTATGAAAATAATATGGTGCATACCAGTTTCTTTAAAAAAATTGAAATTCCTACAGTAAATAATGAAATTATAAAAAACATTCAAAATAATAAACAGACAATATGTTAATTTAATTAGGAGGAATAAAAATGACTAATTATGAATGTAACGGATTAAAATATAAAACAAACAGTACTAAAAGTGTAAAGCACTGTCCAGGTTGCGGATCAGTTGATTTTGTAATGGACGATTGCAGGTGTGAATTAATATGCAGAAGATGCGGAATGGTTATAGATGATGAATTCATACAATATGGACCTTAAAAAAAAGGTAATTGAAAAAAGCTGAGCGATAAATTCCATTACCTTAAAAACTTATTTATAAATTGTTGCTAATCGATATTAATAACTTCTGCATGTTCTGAAGAGCTTTCTATAAATATTGTATAGGTTCCGGTATTTTGATTATAATATATAGTTGTTCCATTTTCAACAGATTCAAGTTTGTTTTTAATACATTATTAATACAAAAGATTCAATTTTCATATATTTTCATTTTTTAAAAAATCAATTACATTTAAATGAGTTATTCCATTTTTTGAGTAGTCCCATTCATCTAATGTTAATACATATTTAGGATAATTGTCAGATATTTTCTCTAAAGGATTAAATTCTCTTTCACGTGTATTTTCATCTAAAATTGACTCTGATACTTGAATATAAATAGTTTTATTATGTTTTCTACATATAAAATCAATTTCTTGTTTTCCAATATTTCCAACAGTAACCCAATATTTTCTTCTGATTAACTCTAAAAATACTACATTTTCCAATATTTGCCCTCTTGACTTATTAACTCCAGCCTGTAATTGATAAAATCCTGGATCAATACAATAATATTTTTCATTAACACTAAGAAGTTTTTTTGTTTTTATTTCTTCTCTTTGTGCTTTTAATAAAATATAAGCTTCAGTAATATGTTTTAAGTATGTACTGATGGTATTTGTTGATACATTTATATTTTCATGCTTCAAATATTTTTTAATAGAGTTAACAGAAAATATCTGACCTGTGTTTGTTATTAAAAATTTTATTAGCCTTTCTAAAAAACCAATATTTCGCATATTATTTCTATAAATTATATCTTTAAGAACAATAGTACTATAGATATCTGTTAAATAATCTATTTTTTCATCATCATCAAAATCAAGAACTCTTGGAAGGCCTCCATATTTAAGATATTTATTAAATATTGATTTTTCATTATCTTTTGTTAAATTTCCATTAGTTACTTTGTAATATTCTAATATTTCATTAAATGAAAATGGATATAGGTCTATTTTGATATATCTGCCAGAAATTAAAGTAGCTAATTCTCCAGATAATAATTTGGAATTTGAACCTGTAATGTAAATATCACAATTTAAATCAATTCTATATGCATTAATACTTTTTTCCCAATTGGAAACTAATTGGATTTCATCAAAAAGTAAATATATTTTTCCTTTGAGATTTTCAGTTTGTTTAAATATATATTCATTTAGATCCACATAATCTTTAATGTTGTCGTATTTAGATGATTCTAATGATACATATAGAATGTTTTCATTATTTACCCCACGTTTTTCAAGTTCATCAATAATTTGTTTAAGTAAACAAGTTTTACCACATCTTCTAACTCCAGTTATAGCTTTAATTTCTTCTTTATCAATGAATTTACGTATTTTTGATAAATATAATTCTCTTTTTATCATAAAAATCATCTCGTGATATTATTTATATTTTTAATTAATAATAAATTTTTCTAATTTTAAATTGTATAATGAACAAAATTAATAAAATCATAATTTTTATTCATTATATGATTTAAAAATACAAATAATTAAAAAAATCATCAATATATAATTTAAAAATGAAATTATCTTAAGTATCAAAGAGGCGGTAATTTAATTTCGTCTTTTTCAATGTAAACAAACCTTTTGCATGACATCTGATTTTTTTACTATAATACTCCAGTTACACTTTTGCAATAATAAAATATAAACTAAAAATAAATAGAAATAATTAAAACTCTTCCAAGGCTCCATCTTCACTTATTTTTTGAATTGTTGCTTTTGTATCATTCAATTCAGTATTGCACTCTTTAAGTAATATATTTGCCTGAGTATACAACTCAACAGCTTCTTTTAACGGAACATTATCTGATTCTAATTGCTTAACTAATTTTTCCAATTCTTCTAACTTTTCTTCAAAACTTTTAGTCATATTATCACCTTTTATTTTATTTTAAACTAAGTAATATTAACAGTACTATAACAATAGCTAAAAACAGTATTATAATTACATTTTTAGCTTTGGATTTTCTTATTTCATCAGGATCTTTTACAACATATCCCTTTTCCATCAATTCATCAGGATTTAAAATCTTTAATTTTTCTTCAAGAATCCTTAATTTATTTTCATTGCTGTCTAATGTCTTGGTAATTTCTGCATCTAAACTTTTATTTATTTGAGTCATTTTAACAAATTTATCGTCCAATACATGACACGGATTGCTGAAAACATGATTATTTTTAATTATTTCCAAATCATGAATATGCGAATTCAATGTGACATTAATTGAATTATTTAAATTATTCTCAATTAAATTTAAAGAATTTCTTTTTAATTCAAAAGATTCAAGGAAATTCAGGGATTTCAAATTTTTAAAATGCAGGTTAAGTTTATTTTCATATTCTAACAGACAGTTAGATATGCTGTTATCCAATTCATTTTTAAATAAAGTAATTTTACCGACTTTTTTATTTAAGATATAATCAGGATTATTCAGAAGATATGAATTATTAAAGTTATCAAGCTGCAGTTCATTTGACTGAATCAGCTGATTTAATGATTTCTCAGCAGTTGTTTTTAATAAAACCAAATTTGTGTGATGATTCTTATATTTTGATAAAGGATCTTTTAAGGTTTTATTGTTTTTGGAAATATTGAGTTTATGTGTTAAATTATCTAATTTGGAATTTATTAAATCATTTAATCTTGTTTCAATATTTTTTAGCTTTTCATTAAGTTCAACTTTATTTGGAACAACCAGCTCAGCTGCTTTTGTAGGTGTTGCTGCAACTTTATCGGATGCCAAATCTGAAAGTGTTTTGTCTGTTGAGTGACCAATAGCTGTTATAACCGGTTTTTTAGAATTAGCTATTGAACGTACAACTTCCTCTTTGTTAAAATCCCATAAATCCTGAGTACTTCCTCCTCCACGACCTACAATTATCACATCAACATCTGTTTTGTTTGCCAATGCAATATTTTTAGTTATGCTTCGGGTAGAGTTGGCTCCCTGTACTGTAGTGTTCCAGACAATTATTTCTGCAGGCCATCTTTTTTCAATGTTGTTTACAATGTCTTTAACGGCTTTTCCGCTTGCAGAGGTTATTACTCCTATTTTTTTAGGATATTGTGGAATTGCTTTTTTGTCTTTAAATAATCCTTCTTTATCTAATTTCTTTTTAAGCTTTTCAAAAGCAATGTATAAATCTCCCAATCCTGCTTCCTGCATTTTTCTTACTCGGAATTGCAGGTTTCCACGTACTTTATAAAATGAAACTTCACCACTGGCTACAACATCCACACCATTTTTAGGTTCGAAATCCAAAGATTTTGTAGATAATTTAAACATTACACAGGAAATTGAAGAGTTTTTGTCTTTTAGGGAGAAATAGTAGTGTCCTGAATTATATGATCCGTTAAAATTAGTTATTTCACCTCTGATTTTGATCTTTTTAAAATCATCACAGTAGCTAATTTTTTTATCAATCAAATTATTGATTGCACTGATTGAGTAAATATCATTTTCTTCCATCAAAACACCATACAGGTTAAATTTAATATTGAATTTAACTTGTAATAATGTTTTATCATTAATCTGATTTAATCATTGTTATTTAATTGTGTCAACTGAAAAATTATTACTTTAAAAAAATTTTTTATTACAAATTCAGAAATTGAAGAAAATGGTCTTTTTGTAGCAGCTAACCTACATGTCTTGGTAGTTTTTTGACACCTTCTCAGAAAAGAGATTTTCAACCCGATTTTATATATAAAGAGAACGTATATTTTATGTAATAATATACGTAAGTAAAAGAAAGATACGAATATTTTATATACTAAAAAAACAAAGAATAAAATGTAGCAAAAATTGGGATTAAAAAATCATAAACTAGGTGAAAAAAGATTATGATTGCTACAAAAGAACTTTCAGGATATTTAGATGAATATCTTGAAGAAAAACAAGAGATAAAGAACCTAACCTCAGAAACAATTAAAAAACAAACATTTAATATTAATCAGTTTATCAATTACCTTGAAAATGAAGGAATTGAAGAACTGGACAGCACAAATGTTAAAAAACAACTAAGACACTACCGTAGATACTGTCTTAAAGGTAGAGGCAATAAAAGGACAACAGTAAAAACATACATGATGAATATTTTAGAATTCATCAACTCTGAGGAAGTTCAAGAAGAAATACAGCATGATCCCATTAAAATGAAGGATATTATTGAAGTTAAAGTCGAAGATCCTGAAACTGCTAAAAAAAGAATTGAAAAAATAAGCTTAAATAGCCAGCAAAGTGATTTCCTACTTGAAACAATAAAATTAAGCGGAAATGCAAGGGATTATGCAATCTGTTCTACATTTCTTGACTCTGGAATTAGGTTAAAAGAGTTGGTTGGGCTTAATAAAAGTGACATTCAAGTTCCATTAGATGAAAATGGTTTTTATATATTACCTGATGACGTAAATAGCTATATAGAACTACATCTACGTGCAAAAACAACAAAAGGACAGTCTAAAGACCGCACTACATTTATAACCTATGATACATTAGCCAGTATTAATGATATGATTTATGACCGTATAACAAAACTTAGAAAAAATACTTATGATGTCTACAGACCTGTTATTCAGCGAAAAAAAGCTGAAGCTGAGAAAACCCGTGAAGAACTTTTTTTAAATCAAAAGGGAAAACGTATAGGAAAACGTGCAGTTCAAGATGTGATAAAAAAGTATGCTAAGTTAAGTGATGAGAGAATAGCTAATGAAAATATAGATTGTCCGGTAAATTACGGGAAAAATGTTAGTGTTCATATTCTCAGACACACTGCACTAAGCCATTATGCTGAAATCCTTACAGTAGCTGAGGTTCAAAGTATAGCAGGACATAGTAACAGCCAAACAACTGACAAATATATTCACGTTGATCGTGAGCATATTAAACAAAAATTAAAACTTAATAATATGAAAGCTATGTAATTTAGCTTTCTTTTAAATCTTTTTTTATGAAACTGCCATATATTAACAGCCTGACCTATATCATATTAACCCATTTAGCAAGTTTTTCTTTTATAAATTTCATGAAAATTATAAATTTTTAGTTGAATATCTGTTCATATTCTGATTTAAGCTAAATAACAATATAATATTTGTTTTTATCTTTAAAATTAGTATAATAATATTCATTCTATTTAAATATCATTAATTAAATATTTAAATATAAAATAGGTTTATTTTAGGCCATTTTTTATAAAATTTATTAAATCTTAAATATTATATGAGTCGGCATTAGTATGCCGAATACTTCTGTATTTACAGATAAAATGTAAATAAGATAAATTAGTTAAATAGCTATTATAAGTATAATTACTATAATAAGTAAAACACTAATACTACTATTAATATATATTATAGCTATTTATATTAAATAACTATTTTCTGTAAAGTATATAAATAATATATTATACCACTAATACTTAAATCATATTTTATTAATTTTTAACTGAAATTTTAAGTAAAAATTGGTCTAAATCATTAGCCCCATATATATGTAACTAATATAAAAATACTATTTTAATCAATACTTTCATTAAACCAATACTTCCAACCAATAATTTGAGTACTTTTTATTAAATTTATTAATTTTTATAGAATTTATTAAATTTTATTTTACTGGCTGTAGTGTAAAATAATTTCCCACAAAAAAAGAAAAAAAGGAATTATGAAATCCCTTAATCATCATAATATTCTCCATTACTTCTGTATTTTACTGTTGAACCATAAGTATTAATATAATCCTGGCTATGGTATCCATGTCTGTCAGGCATGTCTCCACTACCTATAGGTCTTCCAGAAGCTTTATCATATAAAACATAACCTTTTCCATCACTATCCTGTTTACTGTACCATGTATCACCTTCACAAACCCAATCAGAATGAGGATCTTTGGATTGTGAAGATGCAGAAGAATATGATTCATGTTCATCAGATACTTGGCAAACATCCGCAGTATCATTAGTAGTGTTATTAGTAATATTAGCAGTATTATTTAATGTTGTATTATTTACCGGTTCACTGCTTAGTGAAACAGTATAAATCAAACCACCGATAAGGCAGCACACAATCAGTATAAGTATAGCTATAATAGTTCTTTCATTGTCCATCTTGTCACCAAAATTACATATTTAAAATATAATAAAAAATATCATACTTACAATATTATTATTATATTGTTTATACTATTTAAACACATATTATTCATTAGCATCAGTTAAAATCTCTTCTATTTCCAAAAGATTATTGGGAAAATAGATTTTTTTCTGCTTATCTGATGTAGATAAACCCATTTCAATCATATGATCCAAAAGAACTTTCAGGTTATCATAATATCCATTAAGATTATATATAATACATGGAGCATTTATCTGTTTTAGGGCAACTTTAGTCATTATTTCAGTTATTTCATCTAAAGTACCGGTACCTCCCGGAAAAGCAATGAAAGCATCTCCAAGTTCAATCATTTTTCTCTTTCTATCCTGCAGATCACTGGTTATTATAAGTTCGCTTAAATTTTCATGCTGCAGGTTATCGTCTATAAAAAACTCAGGTTCAACACCAATTGCCATACCTTCAGCATTCAGGACACTGTCTGCAAGTTCCCCCATCAATCCTATTTTTGAACCGCCATAAACAAGTATATGATTATTTTCAGCAATCCACACTCCAAGTTCCCTTACAGCTTCTTTCAGAAAGGGGTCACTACCTTCATGTGATCCAAGATATACAGTAATTTTCATTAAGTTACACCTATTATGTTATATATGCTCCAAATTCTCTTAAATTCCAAAAATAAATATTATAAATGAAACGATTGGTATAATTATTCCATGTTTAAAAGTTTTTTCATCACTGATTAATTTTAGTGACACATAAACAGACAGCATAATTGACAATAACGGATATAGCAATAGCCTGTCGGCATTTATTACTTTAACATTATACCACGCGGAAAGTACAGAAATTAAAAGAATTAAAACTGTCAAATAACCGATTCCTATTAATGCGTATCTTTTATTTTTTTCATAATCACTGCCTGCATCAGTTTGAGTATTTGAATCAGAATTATCTATTTTTGTTCCACATTCCTGGCAGAATTTAGAATCTTTTTCAACTAATACACCGCAATTAGGACAATTAACCATAAAAACATCCCCCCAATTGTTTTTATTTATCTTGTTAACAATATATAATAATTATGTTTTGAAAACAGGAAAAAACATGATTTTCATTTAATGATATTGCAGAGCAGGGCTTTTTTAAAAAACAGAAACTGTCAAAACAGCATTTTGTCTGATTTAACAAAAATTAAAAATATAAAAAAGGTAGAAAAAATATCTTAGGTAATTTTTCTGATTAATACTGAAGTATTGTTTGTATTGCCTGTAGGCAGGAGCATTACTTCCTTATGGAATCCTCTGGTGTCTTTTTCAGTAACAGGAGAGTATAAAATAGCTCTCATACCTGTATAAGTTCTATAAAGAACAGGTGTTTTTTCACTTACCACATCCCAAATATTGGAAAATACTCTTTCTTTAGGTTCTGCAAAAGCTGCTACCATCAAAATATCATAATCCAAATCAGCTATTGTATTTTCATTACCTATAACAATTTTAATATCGTTATCAAGGTTTAATTTTTTCAAAACTTTTCTGGATAACTGGGCTACATCTTCCTGCTGTTCAATTCCAATACATTTACATCCGAATACTTCATTGAACATAATTAAAGTTAAAGGCAGCGGTCCGCTTCCCAGAAATAAAAAGGTTTTTTCATCATTGAATTTAGCTAATTTACTTTCATTATTAATTAATCCTATATAACGCTCATAAAAGTGAAAAGAGTCAAGTACTTCTCTTGGATTATCTGAGTTAAGTATTTTTAATGCATTTTCCATTTCCAGTCTGGCACCGACATAAACATAAAACTTACGGATTAATTTTAATGCACGGTTCATCTTTTCATCATCAAGAATATGTTTAGCAGAGTCAAAATCGATTGTTTTATCATGTGCAATAACTTCAACTTCATCTAAAATCTCAATAACCTCATCGATAGCAACATCATCCAAAGCGTCCATATCATCATCAAGATTGCCGAAATTGGAAAGTTTATCAGCTATTTCTTCAATTTTACCCCAATATTTATAACAACTCATAATATCACGATATTTTTTCAAATTAAATAACAAATTATATATAGTATTTTCTAGTTTATTATATATTAAAGTTTAGTATATGATAATAAAGTATTACTAAAGCTTCAATTTAAGAAATAAAGTAATACTTTCATTTTTTTAAAAAATAAAGTATTAAAAATAGATTAAAATTTTCAAAAAAGTAATACATTTAATGGAGGAGCAAAAAGTGAACTTTAAAATTATTCAACTGTCTGACAATATTTGTGAAAAAACCAGGACTCAGGAGTTTTTATTTAAGCAGATTAAAAAAGAATACGGATACGGATATGTGCCGGAATATCATAAAGACATAATGAAACTAAATGAATATTACATAAATCCGAGAAAAAATAATTTGTTCCTGGCAAAAAATCCTGAAAATGATGAAATAATAGCTACAATAGCTGTAAGAGGCTATGACAAAAAATTCAGAGAATTTGAAGGATTATATAATAAAAAAGATACTGCAAGTATTTGGAGATTATATGTTGATGAAAAATACAGAAGACTGGGTCTTGCAACAAAACTGTTCAAAGTAGTAGAGTCATTTAGCTATTTAAACAGCTATAAAGAAATTTATCTCCACACCCATAAAAATTTAAATGGGGGATTAAACTTTTGGAAAAAAATGGGATTTGAAACAACTGTAGATACAAACAATGCCCTTCAGACAGTCCATATGATTAAAAAATTACCTAAATTCAAACTCAATAATGTTCAATCCAGCCATAACTTAGCTATTGAATCATTAACTCTTTAATTATTATTTCCTATCCGTTGTTATGTTATCTGCCATATTGATATGACCGTTTCTGGCTGTTTTTTTAACATTGAAAAATATGTTTAGTTTATGGCCTGCAACTGAATTATTATATTCTGCATTTAATTTATTATGCATTCCTTCGCTTATGGTATATTTTCTTCCGTCATCTCCAACAATCCAGTAAGCTTTGGAAAAATCAGGACCGAACAGTATAGCCAGACTAAAATCTACTTTCATATATTATAGTTACATATGATTAAATAAAAAGTTTAGGCATATTAAAAAAAAATAGTTTTAAGAAATTATAACTCAATCTACTTTTATAAAGAAAATATAAATCCTATTAATTTTATATATAATATAAACACTGATGGAGATATTATGAAAGACTCTGTTTTTAATGATGAATCAAGTTATTTCAATTCTTGGTATAATATAACCAAATACTTTGATAAATTTTTTGCCAATAGAATAGGAAACTTAAATATAAGTCCTAATGAGGTAATGTTTTTATCAAAAATTTATTATAATAAAGGTATTAGCCAAAAAGCAATTGCAAATCAAATGCTTGTTTCTGAAGCATATGTTACAAAAATGTTTAAAAGTTTAAATAATAAAAATTTAGTTAAAAAATCAATTGATCCAAAGAATAATACTCGTAGACAATTATTTTTAACAGAAAAAGGAAAAAAAGTTTTTGAAGAAATGATTGAAATTTTTAATGAATTTGAAGAATTACTATTTCAAAAATATGGCAAAGACCAAATAAAATATGTAGCACATATTATGGCAACCATAGGAACTGATTCTTTGAAATTTCAATAATAAAAAATAAGAAAAATTATTTATTATATTTCTTCCCATTCTTTCATGTTTTTAACACAACCCGGATCCCCATATTTAATGTCATGGAAATAATTGTAAGCTCTTGCTCTACATCCTCCACAAATATAACGAGATTCACATTCTCCACAATGTCCTTCAAGTATATCTTTATCTCTGAATACTTTTAAAAGTTCATTATTAAGCCATAAATCATTTAAATCATCATTTATATTTCCTAAACAAACTTCTTTATCATGTGGGAAGAAAACACAAGGATATATTTTTCCATCAGGTTCTACACTCATATAAAATCTTCCAGCACCACATCCGCCTACAAACTCTGCAAGTTGCATCATTGCTGGATTTTGATATTCTACATTATAGAAATGTGTTGGAATCATTTCTTTATTATCATAAGTATGAGTTACAACATCCGCAAATTGTGGAGCTGTAGATAGTATTTGCATATCTTCTATACCATTTTTCTCATAAATTAATTCAAGTATTTCAAGTCTTTCATCTGGACTTAAATCTACTTCTTTAATATCTGCACCTTTTCCTGTTGGTATAAAATTATATAACATAAACCATCCAACTTTTAAATCAGCTAAAAAGTCAATCATTTCAGGAATTTCATCTTTATTCTTTTTAGTTACAGTTGTAGATACTTCTACAAAAGTATCTGTTTTGTTAAAGTTTTTAATAGCATTTACGGCATGTTCCCATGATCCTTTAACTTGACGGAATTCATCATGTGTTTTAGGATTTAATCCATCTAAACTTATTTGTACAAATTTCAAACCTAAATCTGAAAATTCTTTTGCTGTTTCATAATTATTAAAGATATATCCATTAGTTGCCATACTAACATACATACCTCTATCTGTTGCATGTTTAATGAATTTCTTAATATCTGGATGTATTGACGGTTCTCCACCACTAAAAGCAATTGAAGCTACTCCTAAATCAGCTAGTCTATCAATTCCATCTAGAATTTCTTCAGAGGATAATTCATTTTCATCTTTTTTACCAGCATTTTCATAACAATGAATACATCTGAAATTACATGCTTTTGTTATGTTCCAAACAATTTGGTAAGGAGCTCCTGGAGTAAATGGTTTTACAGCTCCAAATTTAGCTAATCCTTTAAATGTACTGATTAAACCAAGTTCCCAATAATCATCCTGCATAGCTCTTATAAAACTTTCTTCAGAAGTTTCAAAACTTTTTAATGCACTGTGAATAATTTTAGAAATTACTTCATAACTTGCTTTACATTTAAAACATATATCATCTTGTTTACCTAAATAATAGTCTAATGAAGATTGCAATCTGCTTTTACCGCATTTATCACAGTACTTTAAGGATTTGTTCAATAATTTTTTAGATAATTTATTATTGACAATATGTTGAAATGTTTTTACTAATTTTTCCATATCCATCTCATTTTCAGATTCCATTTTCATATCCCCATTTTAATTATTTATTTCAATTTAAAACTTAACTATGTAAATACTTAATTAAGTTAAGTATAAACAAATAATTATTTAGGTTCATTATATTTAAATCTTATCAAAAATTAGATTTTAAAACTGAATATTATTAAATAATTTTTAGAGAATCTAAATTTTTTTTAGTGATAAATATAGTTAATTTGTTTTGTTTTTATTATTTATAATGGTAATTTTTTGGTGTTTTGTAAAAATACATCTGTATAATTTTTAGTTTATTAAAAAAGGGTCTTAATATCGATAAGTTAAATTTTAATTGTATCTTTCATTAAGAAACATACCACATTAGAATAAAAAAACATTTTTTATTTTTTTTTGAGGTCTTCTTCATATTATACCGTGAGCAATTAGAAAACTTCTTTGAAAGGTGGGGTGAGGGTTAGATAAAATGGTAAAAAGTGGGGTAAATTGGTAATTTACCTAGGGTAATTGATGTTTTTTTTCATTTAAAAAATTCTTCTTAGGTATGAAAAATCTTCGCCTTCATCATAATCATCAGGTATGCTTTTACTGACATTGTTTTCCATGTGTTTTTCTGTGATGGTGTTTATATGTTCATCATAAATAATAACTCGCATGCCGCTTCCATGGTTATTGTCCATACCCCATCCATTATATGTGCCGTCTCTTAGTTTGGATCCAAAATCGAATGTTATTCTCATTCCATTATTGAAATAAATTTTTTCATTTTTCCAGTTATTGCCTTGGTTTTGATATCTGTTATTTTCATAACTTCTATCTACAAATGGGTTGGGTTCTATTAATTTTTCAATAACTTCACCATTTTTATCATATAATATGGATTTTCTGAAGTCTCCTTCTATTCTTTGTTGATTCCAGTCACAGACTCCATCATCGTTTCGAGTACCATAATTTACAATTAATTTCATACCATTATCAAAATCAATAGTCTTACTTTTATCCAAACCCTCAGTATATACATGCATAATTTAAATCCTCCAGGATTTTTTTTAGTAATTGAATTTTTCCTCTTCCGGGTATGGATGATCTTCTATGTTTTCCCAATTGAATAAGTCCCAGTGTCCTGTTGCTTCACAATATTCACGTGTAACTCTATCTAAAGCTTTAGCATATGAAGTTTCACCAGGATTCATAAAAGAATTATTTCTTCCAAACGCCATCCACATACTCCTATGTGTTTTTTCTAATTCATGATAATAATAGCGTACAAGACTATCATCATCAATACGCAATACTCCAAAATCATAAGGGTTAGATAAATGTTCAGTATCGTTTATTATTTCTTCAGCATGTTCTAAAAAATAATCAACATTCAATCCACCAATCGGACGTTTATTTGAATAATCCATTATATTTTCTCCCATAATACCACCATTTTAGTTAAATTAATAATAATTTTATAATATAGTTTACACTTTGTTGTTAAATTTTAATTGCATCTTTTTGAAGCAAACATACTGATTGAGAAAGGATACATAAACATTGAAAAATAATATCATTACTTCTACTTTAAATCATTTCAAGTATACGAACAGGTTGTCTGAGTAAACCTTCATCAGTAAATTGATTAGAATGATAATTAGGATTAACATAATCAGAACAAGCACTTTTATATTCGCATTCTATAAGATCATCTACTTCTTTGTTTAGAATGTATTGTCTAAATTCTAAATCAGATGGGGAGTCTGCTCGATCTAAAAATAATTCAGTGACTCTTTTTTCGAATTCTTTATATGTCATTGGATATTTTGATTCTTTATCATTTTTAGACTTCATTATTATCATACCCTTATTTTTTTATTGGTTAAATTTTAATTGCATCTTTTTGAAGCAAACATATAAATATGCTACATATTCAAATGCTTCTAAATATTCTAAAGCAGTTGCTTCATTAGTTATTTGCTTACCTAATTGCTCAACTTTTTGATATTTTGATTTTCGATAGTGTGGTGGAGCAAAATCCACACTATCATCAAATTCCCAGTTTGTCATAGTTTATCCCCATACTATATAGCGACATTCATTGGCAAATCTGTAAAAAGAACCATCTGCTAATGATTCAATAAATTCTTTTTCTACTTCTTTGTCGATGTATCCTTTTACTTTGATGCCAGTAGTACCGAGATAACCATATATTTGATTATCAACTATTTCGCATCTGTATAGTCCTTCATCATCATCTCTTTCATGTGTTTTGCATAATCCCATCTTCAGTATTGCCATAGTGAATCCATGATGGTTTAATGATTCCCAGTCAAATTGAGGATATCTTTCTTTATAATAATCATATATTCTCATTTTACCACTTCCCATCTTCTAATCCTTGTAACCAACAAACTTCTTTGTATATGTTGTTTAAATCATTTATGATTGGTTTAGGTGCTTTTATAACATGGAGTTCCATATATTTTGCAGTACCTTCACCATCGATATATCTTGGTTTATCGCATACGATTTTTTTCCATAATTCGTTTTCCATTAATTTATTGATTCGATAATCGATTTGTTCGTTTCCGTAGTAATTTTTGCGATAAATTGTTCCGTTCCAGTCTTGTGTGTCGCTTTCTAACATTTCTAAATATTTTTCATGTTTTTCTCTTATTTCTCTTCTTTGTCTGCTTTTACCCATTTCCATGTTTTCATTAAATAGTTCTTTAAAGTATTCAATTGATTCTTCATCGAATCCTTGATACATTAAATATTCTTCTCCTATTTTACATTCTCTTATATCTAATAGTTCATCTTGTTTGTTTATAGTCATTTCGCATCTTTTACAGATGTTTAAAAAATTTCTTTCAATAGTTTTCTTATTTTTTATAGTATTACTAATAGGATTGTATTGTATGCAAGGTTTAACTACAGAATCAACAGTATAGTCGCTAATATCTTTTTTAAGCATTTTTCCTGCAATTATTGGAGTTGCTATCATTCCTGCTAAAGCGAATATTCCTAACATTATATCATCTCTTGTAAGTATTCAATCATGCCATCTTTATCAGTTGATGGCATATCATTAAGTATGTCATTAATTACTTCAATCATTGCTTTATAGATTTTATGGGTTGAATCGCCACCAAAATTGACTAAAGTTTCTATATGCCATTCTAAAGCTTCAGAAGTTTCATTATAGTCTTTTTTAAATCTTTCTTTAAAATCTTTAATGATATCTTCATTTGAATCTTTAGGTAATAATTGAAGTAGTTTTAAAAATTCATCTAAATTATAATCATCTCTATCTACTGTTTTAAGTCAAAGTTTAATTGCATCTTTTTGAAGCAAACATACACATGTCACTGTCAAAATCTTTTAAAAATTCAAAATTCTTCATAATTTTCACCTAGTTTGTATATCTTTTAATCAAGATAAACACAAGTAAATATTATTCTGTTGGAATTGATATATAAATGTTGCTATAATGTATACAAAAAGTTAGTTAAAAAAATGGGACGGTTAATTAGGTCAAAGTTTAATTGCATCTTTTTGAAGCAAACATACTCAGAATCATTGTCCTCTCTAGCTTCAATTACTGATTCATGATGTGGAATCATTTGATAATCATCTTTGAAAGTATATGCATCAATAAATAGATACATTGAAATGAAATAACCTATAATAGATACTAACATTAACCCAGATAAAATCAATTTACAACATAATGCCACAGCCAAATCAGTATTTAATAAAACATCATCAATCAATAATTTAGTTATTAATGTAGATTGAAGGGTTAACATTGCTCCCGATAAAATAATCATTTGGCTATTTTTTGAATCAACTAGCTCATTTCTACGTTCATCTTCTTCATATACATGAGTCATTAATTCAAGTAATAATTTGTCTCGGTTTAATGTTTCATTATCCGACATGGTGAATCCTCCAATTTATGGTTATGGATTAATATGATGGTTTATGTGGTAAAATGTTCAAAAAAGAATTATTTCATAATTCTTTTATTCTTTGATTATATTCCTCAAGAGTAATATCTCCATTAATCAACTTTTGATTCAAATCCATTACAGATTGATCATCAAAAATTTCACCACCAAATGGATTAAAAGGTTTTACTTTTTTTTGAGAATTCATTTTCTAATCCTCCTGAAAGACATATATTTATTTAGAACTTTATTAGATTTATATCTTCCCCACACTTTATTTGCAGTTAAATTTTAATTGCATCTTTTTGAAGCAAACATACTTCAATCGAATCACATTTTTTTTAATTAATATCTAAGTAATTCCAGACTTATATCAGAATTTTAAAAGTTTATTAGATATTTTTTCTAATAAACTTATTGTTCTGTTATTTTATTCAATACCAATAATATCCATAAGGATAATAGTAAAAATGATTATAATACTTTTCTCTAATTAACCTATCCTCATACTCAATAGATTTTTCTTTATCAGCTTGTTTATCATCATATTTATGTCTTGCTTCATCTAATATCCCATAAAATGCATCAGTATCATAAGAAGAATCTGGAGTGTTAATTATCATTTCTTCAATTTCTTCATTCATTTGACCATCCCAGGATATACAATAAAATGAATCTCCTGAAGCAAAATATGCATAAGATACATTATGATTTACAACATCTACATATTCAGTAATATATGACACATCATGTGTTCCAACAGTTAAATTTTTAGCCTTAAAATTATAATCACTTCCGTACATATATGAAATATTACTATCAACACATCTAATACCAAATGTAAAAATATTATTAATCATATAAGTACCTTTATTAAGTTTACCCTCCTGATATTTAGGAGGTAATTTAAAATCAACATTATTTATTTTTACTGTTTTCCAATCAGAACTATCTACTGCATTTACACAATTAATTGAAACTATTAAACTAATAAAAAGTAAAGATATTAAAAGTTTTTTTGAAATCATATAATCACTATTATGTATTTAGAAAATCAATTCATTCATCGAAACTTAAGCAGTTTTTTTCTAATTTTTATATTTTTAATTTTCACGTTTTTTAAGTAATTCCAGACCTATGTCTCCCAGTTTGTATTTTTGGATTTTTCCGCTTGTTGTCAATGGGAATTCATCAATAAAGAATACATGTTTTGGAACTTTATATCTGGCTATTTTACTTATTGCATAGTCCCTTACATCTTCTTCAGTTAAATCTGAGCCTTCTTCTTTGATTATGAATGCTCCTACGATTTCACCGTATTTTTCATCAGGTATTCCTGCTACCTGAACGTCCTGAACTCCATCTATTGTATATATGAACTCTTCGATTTCACGTGGGTAGATGTTTTCTCCTCCACGGATAATCATGTCTTTAATTCTTCCGACAATAGAATAGTATCCGTCTTCATCAATGGTAGCCAAGTCTCCGGAGTGTAAAAATCCGTCATCTTCTATGACTTCTTTTGTTTTTTCAGGATTTTTATAATATCCTTTCATTACATTAAATCCTCTGCAGACTATTTCTCCTTTTTTACCTACTTCAGTTATGTCTTCACCAGTATCCGGATCTATAAGCTTAACTTCAACATTCGGAAACGGAGTTCCTACAGTGTTTACCTTTTTCTCAAATGTATCTGAAGCATTTGTTTGTGTCATTCCCGGAGATGCTTCTGTTAGACCGTATACACTGGTGATTTCAGTCATGTTCATTTTGTCTATTACTTCTTTCATGGTTTCAACAGGACATGTTGATCCCGCCATGATTCCTGTTCTAAGTGATGACATGTCAAACATATCAAACATAGGATGTGTCAATTTTGCAATAAA